>JAUOPI010000019.1 GCA_030546905.1 Granulosicoccaceae sp. 1_MG-2023
GGCCTGCTCAGGCCCGCCTTTTTTCGTTCAGGAGACGTGATGAAACCCTATGCTGATGCCGCCGAAGAGAATAAAACTGTTGTCCTGCCCCTGATCGCGCGTTTTTTGCCCGGTGTCGATGAGGTGCTGGAGCTGGGCTCGGGTACCGGCCAGCAGATTGTCTACTTTGCCGGGCAGTACCCGCAGGTGCGCTGGCAGGCCACGGATTTACCGGAGAACCTGCCCGGTATACAAGCCTGGATCGACGCTGCGGGGCTGGATAACCTGCCGCCGGCACAGGCGCTTGATGTGGCGCAGCCGCACTGGCCATTCGCACCGCAGTCGCTGATCTATACCTCCAATACACTGCATATTATGTCCAAAGACCATGTGCGGATGTTGTTTTGCCGGCTGGCGGAGGTGTTGAACGAAGGCGGCCATTTTCTAGTCTACGGCCCGTTCCGTTTTGCCGATCAGCCTTTTGCACAGAGCAATGCCCGCTTTGACCGCTTTCTGCGTGAACGCGATCCGCGCAGCGGTATCCGTGATTTTGAGGAGATTTGTGCCTTTGCGCAGGCCAACGGCCTGGCCCATCAGGAATCCATCGCTTTGCCGCATAACAATCATATGTTGGTCTTCCGCCGCGAAGCGCACTGAGCAGGCCGCCTAGAGCGCGGTCAAATGCGCCATGCCGGCCTGTTGCCGGCTGTGTTTGGCATGCAGTTTTTTCAGCAGCGTGGCCAGTTCTTCTCCGAAAGGGCCCGCCTGAGTCAGCGGCGAGGCCTGCATACGCGGGCGCAGGCTTTGTCGCAGGGCCTGCAGTTTTTCGCGGTTTTCTGCCAGGCCGGCCGCGCAATTGACGAAATCCTCCGGGGTAAAGCAAATCAGCTCATCGAGAAACAGCGCGGCCAGAAAGCCGGCGGTCTGTCGTGAGGCCGGTAATTTGCCCGCCAGTGTTACCACCGGCACGCCCATCCACAGGGCCTCACAGCTGGTGATGCCGCCGGAGAAAGGCCAGCAGTCGAGCGCTATATCCACTTGTGCGTAATCGGCCAGAACCTGTGCGTGGGCGCGTTTCCCGCCCAGCAGCGTCAGCCGCTGCGGCTCGATGCCTAACTCGCAGAAGCGCTGCTGCAGTCCTTGTACAACTGTCGGGTCATCCAGGGTTTTCCAACTCAATACAAGCCGTGAGCCGGGCGTGCGGTGCAGAATGCCTGCCCACAGTTGTAGTGCGCGCTGACTGAGTTTGACCGGATTGTTGAAGCTGCCGAAGGTGACAGGCTTGTTATCCGAACAGGGCAGGGGCGCGACCGGCGGCGCATAGGGCGGCGCTTCATAACAACAGCGCACCGACGGCAGATGCAGGATCTGCTCGCTGAATTGCCAGTGCAGATAGGGCGGCAGTGAAATCGCATCGCTGATGATGTAATCCATGTTTTCCAGCCCGGTGGTGTGCGGATAGCCGAGCCAGCTCAGCTGCAGTGGTGCGGCACGCAGTGAGAAACAGCGCAGCCGGTTGCCACTGGTATGGCCGGACAGATCAAACAGCAGATCAATGCCGTCGGCGCGGATCTGTTGCTGCAGCGACCTGTCATCAAGCCCGCCGGTTTCGCGCCAGTAATCGCTCTGGTCGTGCAGGGTGGCGGTCATATCGTCTTTGGCCGGGGTGCCGGAGTAGACATAACGGACAAAGCCGTGCCGGCCCAGCTCGCGCAATACCGGCAGCAGAAAATAGGCGACCGGATGGCGGCACAGGTCGGCCGAGACAAAGCCGGCGCGGATCGGCCCGGCCGTGGCCCGGCGCGCTGCCTGTGCGGTTTCTTCGCCCGGATAGTACTGATGCATGATGGCCCAGCGTTCATGGGCGTCGGCCAGGGCGCGCGGGTCTATGTCATCCTGATAGTTCATGCAGAACAGCAGATTGCTGTGGCAGCTTGCATAGCCCGGATCAATCGCCAGCGCCTTGCGGAAGGCGTTCAGCGCCTCACAGGCCAGACCGGCGTCGGCACTGGCCAGACCGAGATTGTTCCAGGCCACCGCATAGCGTGGGTTCAGGCTCAGGGCGCGGCGGAACTGGGTTATGGCTTTGCCCGGTTTGCCTTCGTTGCGGTAAGCCAGACCCGCGCCGTTGCAGGCTTCGGCAAGTGCCGGGTCGGCGCGCATGGCCGCGCGGAACATCACCAGCGCGTCGCCGCTGCGGTGCAGTTTCAGCAGAGCATTGCCGCAGTTGTTCAGTGTGCCGGCATGGCCGGGACGCAGCTCCAGCGCACGCAGCGTCGCCTGCAGGGCTTTGTCATAGTCGCCCAGCGCATGAAAACACAGCCCGCGGTTGCTGTGCGCTTCGGCGTAGTCGGGGTCCAGTTCGAGGGCGCGGTTAAACAGCCCGAGTGCCTGGTCGGGGCGGCCCTGACGTGAATGCAGATTGCCCAGATTATTCCACAACACCGGGTTGTCCGCTTCGCGTGCCAGAGCCTGTTCGTAGAGCGGCAGGGCGTCCTGAGGACGCGCGGTTTGTTGCATGAGATTGCCGAGATTGCACAGCGCCGGAACAAAATCGGCCTGTAATTGCAGGGCGTAACGGAAGTGGGCTTCGGCTTCTTCGGGGTGTCGGGCTTGTTGGGCAAGGCTGCCGAGGTTGTTGTGCACGGCCGGGTCATGGGGCGCAAGGCCGCGCGCCAGACGGAGCAGCGCGGCGGCCTCAGACGGCTTGTTTTCTTCCATGGCAAGCACGCCCAGCAGGCGCAGCGCCTCGGCGTTGTGCGGGTCTTGCGCCAGAATTTTACGGTAGATGACTGCCGCTTCTGCGCGCCGGCCGCGCCGATGTCGTGTTTTGGCGTGCTCCAACATCAGCGCAGGATGGCTTGCATCGGATGGCGTCGGCATGTGCGGCGCTCCCTCGCGTTGTGCGTTTAAACCGGAGTGTAGCGGCGCAAGGGACAGGCGCTATCAGCTATTGGCATTAATGCTTTATTGGCAGGGTCGCTGTGCCCGGCTGTGAGACCGGGCGGGCTTGTATCAATCGCGGGCTGCCGGAGCGGAGACCCGCACCGGCTGCGCTGTGTCGGCCGTCTCAGACCAGGGTCAGCGCCACGTCGATATTGCCGCGGGTGGCGTTGGAGTAGGGGCAAACCTCGTGCGCTGCCCGGATCAGTTCTTCGGCGGTGTTTTTGTCCAGCCCGGGCAGGGAAATCTGCATTCTCACAGCAATGCCGAAGCCCTGCGGGATCGGACCGATATCGACCTCGGCGTCGATGGCCGCGTCTGCCGGTACGGTGATCTTCTTCAGGGACGCGACATGTTTCATCGCCCCCATAAAACAGGCCGAATAGCCTGCGGCGAATAGTTGTTCCGGGTTGGTGGCATTGCCGCTGCCACCCATGGCTTTCGGCGGCGTCAGTTTGACTTCGAGCTTGCCGTCATCCGAGCGTGACTGACCTTCACGGCCGCCGGTGGTATGGGTTTTTGCCGTGTAAACGACCTTGTCCGGTTTGGTGCTCATGACTTACCTCAATGATTATTGTTGCGCTGATGTGCGCCCAGCGTGGCGTGCAGTTGATCGCGTAGTTCGCTGATCTGGGCCAGCAGGGACTGGCGCTGTTGCAGCGGGCAGTCGATGCCGGCGAGTAGTTGCCGGGGGACGGTTCTGGCGTGTTCGCGCAGTTGCCGGCCGCTGTCGGTGAGGCGGATCAGCACCCGCCGCTCGTCCGTCCGGTCGCGTTCGCGCACGACCAGTTTGCTTTTTTCCAGCCGCTTGAGCAGCGGTGTAAGAGTGCCGCTGTCGAGATACAGCTTGTGGCCGATTTCGCTGAGCGGCTGGGCATCCTGCTCCCAGAGCACCAGCATCACCATGTATTGCGGGTAGGTGAGCCCGAGCGGCGCCAGCAGCGGGCGGTAAACCCGGGTCATGGCGTGTGAGGTGGAATAAAGCGCAAAGCAGAGCTGGTTATCCAGCGTCAGCAGTGCATCGTCAGCATTGGTGGTTTGATTCATCATGGGAACAGCATTGCGCAAAATCAAATTGCGCGCAATCTATCCTGCGTGACACGACCGACAGGCTTGAAAATGGGCGGCGGCGGATCTAAGTAGCAAGGGGTCTGATAGCAACGGGAGACCCTCCGGTGAAACTGATCAAAACTCTGGTCCTGTGTGGTGCACTGGCTGCCGTCGTGCCGGTTCAGGCGGCGCTGCCGGTGGCGGTACAGGGGCAGGCCTTGCCGTCCCTGGCGCCGATGTTGGAGAAAACCGCGCCGGGCGTGGTGAATATCTCGACCAAGAGCCGCCGCAGGGTGGCGCGTAATCCCTTGCTTGATGATCCTTTTTTCCGGCGTTTTTTCGATGTGCCCGAGCAACCACGCGAAGAGGTGACCCAGAGTCTCGGCTCGGGTGTGATCGTGGATGCACGTCTCGGTTATATCATCACCAACAACCACGTGATCGAATCGGCCGATGAAATTCTGGTCACCTTGCGTGACGGACGCGAGCTGCCGGCCAGCCTGATCGGCCGTGATCCGCAGGCGGATGTCGCCCTGATACGGGTTAAGGCCGACAAGCTCAGTGCGGTGCCCTGGGGGGACTCGGACGCATTACGGGTCGGTGATTTCGTGGTCGCCATCGGCAATCCCTTCGGTCTGGGGCAGACGGTGACCTCCGGAATTGTCAGTGCGCTGGGTCGCAGCGGTCTCGGGATTGAGGACTATGAGGATTTTATCCAGACCGATGCGTCGATTAATCCGGGCAATTCCGGCGGCGCGCTGGTGGATCTGGAGGGCCGTCTGGTGGGCATCAATACGGCCATCGTCGGCCCTTCCGGCGGTAATGTGGGAATCGGTTTTGCGATCCCGGCGGAGATGGTCCAGCGGATCAAGGATCACCTGATCCGCTATGGTGAGGTGCGCCGCGGCCGGCTCGGCATCAACGGTCAGGATCTGAGTCCGGAACTGGCCGACGCCTTCGGGCTGGATGAAAAGCAGCACGGGGTGGTGATAATTGATGTGACGCCGGATTCGCCGGCCCATAAGGCCGGTCTGAAACGCGGCGATGTACTGGTTTCGGTCGGCGGACGGCGTGTGCGCAATGCCGAGAGTATCCGCAATATCATGGGGCTGATGCTGGTCGGCGAAGAAGTCGAGATGGAGATTATCCGCGCCGGTAAAAGCCACCGTTTCAAGGCCACAGTGGCCGCCAATCAGGACCGGCGCAGAGGGCGCAGCCTGCATCCCTTGCTCGAAGGCGGGGTGTTTGCCAATGCGCAAACGCCGATGGGGCGGCCCTATATCGAGGTGGCCGATGTCAGGCGCAACAGCAAGCTGGCCGCTTACGGCCTGCGTGAAGGCGATATCATTCTGTCGGTTAACCGGCAGTCCACCGGTACCCTGGCGGAAATGGAAAACGCCCTGAGGCAGGACAAGGATGCCGTGCTCTTGTCGGTGCAGCGCGGGCGTTCTGCAAGCTATGTGCTGATCCAGTAGCCTGTTCTGCGCGCAGGGGCGGGTGCCGGGCTTGTTTTACAGGCCCGGCGGCCGTCTTAGCCGTCGTTGCCGGGCAGGGAGGTCAGGGCGTCCTCGCGCGGGTAGACGACCAGATGATCCGGCTCGATGCGGATGCCGATGCGTTCGCCGATATGGTGATTGTGGTGGCTGGGGGCCAGACACAGGACATTGGTGTTGCCCGGCATGCGGACCTTATACAGATGGTCGGCGCCGCGGAAATCTTTCTCCACCAGTTCGCCGGAATAGTCGCTGTGGTCGTCGTGGATAATGTCATCCGGGCGCACCAGCAGGTCAATGGGCGTGCCGGGCTTGTACGGCGGGAATTCGCCGGAAATTTCCCCGAGATCGGTTTGCAGAGTGGTTTCGTTCAGCACGCTGCCGCAGATAAACACGCCTTCGCCGATAAAGTGCGCGACAAAGCGGTCGGCCGGATCGTGGTAGAGGTTGTAGGCGGTGTCCCACTGGTGCAGGCGGCCGCCTTCGACCACGCCGATCATATCGGCAATCGCAAAAGCCTCTTTCTGATCGTGGGTAACCAGAATTGCGGTGGTGCCATCGCGGCGCAGGATATTGCGCACCTCGTGGGCCAGCTGTACACGACGCTCGGTGTCCTGACTGCTGAAAGGCTCGTCCAGCAGTAACAGCCGCGGGCGCGGTGCCATGGCGCGGATCAGCGCGATACGCTGTTGTTGTCCGCCGGAGAGCTGATGCGGATAGGCATCGATCAGGTGTTCCAGCTCGACCAGTTGCAGCAGCTCTTTGGTGCGTTCACGGATCTGCTTTTTGCTGAATTTGCGCATACCGAAGGCGATATTCTCGGCCACGCTCAGATGTGGAAACAGGGCCAGATCCTGAAACACCATGCCGATCTGGCGTTTTTCCGGCGGCACCATGGTCGAGGCCGTGGCCATGATCCTGCCGTCCATTCTCACCTCGCCGGCGCTGGGTTGCTGAAAACCGGCAATGGTGCGTAACAGGGTTGTCTTTCCGCAGCCGGACGGGCCCAGCAAACAGCAAATCTGTCCCTCGCTGATCTCCAGCGAAACGTCGTCGATAATAGCGGTGCGGTCGATGCTGACCGCAACGTGATCAAGGCTGAGCGTGTTTGTCATAACCTGCACGGGATTGGTTGATAGTACGGCTAAGGAGTATGACCGGAATCAGGCCGGTCAGCACAATGGCGATCGCCGCGGTTGAGGCATCGGCCAGACGTTCGTCCGAGGCCAGTTCATAAGCGCGTACCGCCAGTGTATTAAAGTTAAACGGTCGCAACACCAGTGTTGCCGGCAGCTCTTTGAGCGCATCGACAAAGACAATCACCAGCGCCGTGAGCAGACTGCCTTTCATGATCGGCAGATGAATGCGGTAGAGCGTTTGGATCTGGCTAAGTCCCATGGAGCGGGCGGCATCGTCCATGGACGGGCGGATATGGCCGAGCCCGCTTTCCACGGTCTGCAGCGAGACCGACAGAAAACGCACCACATAGGCAAACAGCAGAATAAACAGCGTACCCGAGAAAATCAGTCCCGAGCTGTAGTCAAAGTGATCGCGCAGCCAGCTGTCGATGGTGTTGTCGAGCTTACCGAAAGGGATCAGCACGCCGATGGCGATGACGGTGCCGGGGATGGCATAACCCATGGACGACAGGCGCGTCAGAAGCACTTGCCAGCGGCCGGGGTTGACGCGGTTACCGTAAGCGAGCAGCAGGCCCGGGATCAGGGTGATAAGGGCGGCGCTGCCGGCCAGCGAAAAGCTGTTGCGCACCAGCGCCACAAAACGCGCATCGACCATCTCTTCCCAGGTTGCCCATGCCCAGACCGACAGTTGCAGAAACGGCAGGACAAAACCGGCCAGCAGCGGAATCAGGCAGGCGAGGGTACAGATCAGGGCGCGGTGGCGCGGCAGTTTGATACTCGGCAGCGCCTGATAACGGTTGGTGGCATGGTGGAAGCGGGCGCGCCGGCGTGACCAGCGTTCCAGCAGAATCAGGACGAAAACAAAACTCAGCAGCAAGACCGAAAGCTGCCCGGCGGCGGTTTCGTCAAACAGGCCGAACCAGGTGCGGAAAATGCCGGTGGTAAAGGTCGCCACACCGAAAAAATGCACCGTGCCGTAATCGGCCAGGGTTTCCATCAGCGCCAGAGACAGACCGGCCACAATGGCGGGGCGGGCCAGCGGCAGAGCGACCTGAAAAAAGCTGCGCCAGGGGCCGCAGCCGAGCGTGCGGGAGGCTTCCAGTGCGCAGACTGACTGATCGATAAATGCCGAACGGGCCAGCAGGTAAACGTAAGGGTAGAGCACCAGCGAGAACATGCAGATCGCGCCGCCCAGCGAGCGAATCTCGGGGAACCAGTATTCGCCGTAGCTCAGGCCGGTCAGTTCGCGCAGCAGGGTTTGCACCGGCCCGCCGGTCTCCAGCATGCCGGTGTAGGTGTAGGCGATGATATAGGCGGGGACCGCCAGCGGCAGTAGCAAGGCCCAGGTAAACAGGCGCCGGCCGGGGAACTCGTACATGCTCACCAGCCAGGCCGATGTCACGCCCATGGTGCCGGCGCCGACTGCCACGCCGAGCATCAGCAGCAGCGAATTGCGGATGTAATCCCACAGTACGGTGTCGGCCAGATGGGCCCAGGTTTCGGTCGCGGGGGTGAACAGAAAGGAAATGACGGTCAGGACCGGTGTGGCGACCACCAGCGCGATGACGATTGTGACGTACAGAAACACCGACGGCCGGGAGCGTCCCGGCCGGTGAGAAGCGGTGGCGGATGCGGTGCCCGAAGCGGGCACTGCATCATTGTTGATATTACTTCCAGCCTGCACGGTCGAAGATTCTTACCGCCTCGGCATTGTTTTCGCCAAGCGTAGCCATGGGCAGATCGTCCTGTTTGAAAGGGTAACCCCAGGCGCCGACTGTCTCGCTGACAGGCACGCCGGCGCGTACCGGGTATTCGTGGTTGGTTTCGGCGTACCAGGTTTGCGCTTCGTCGCTGACCAGGAACTCAACCAGTTTGACGGCGTTGTCTTTGTTGCGGCTGTATTTGGTCAGGCCGATGCCACTGACGTTCATATGTGCGCCGCGGCCGTCCTGGTTGGGGTAGAAGACACCGATTTTGGTGATGGCTTCGCGCTCGTCGTCCTTGGAAGAGTGCGTCATGGCACCGACATAGTAGTTGTTGACCAGTGCGACATCGCATTCACCGGCGGCGACCGCGGTGACCTGTGCGCGGTCATTGCCCTGCGGTGTGCGGGCCATATTGGCCACGATGCCTTCGGCCCAGGCTTCGGCTTGTTCGCTGCCGTCGTGGGCAATCATGGAGGCCAGCAGGGACTGGTTATAGATGTTGTCGGAGGAGCGGACGCAGATTTTGCCTTTCCACTTCGGGTCGGCCAGATCTTCGTAGGTCGACAGTTGCGCCGGATCGACACGCTCTTTGCTGTAGACGATAACCCGCGAGCGCTGCGACAGACCGATCCAGTTATTGTCCCGGCCACGGACGTGCTCAGGCACGGCTTCTTCGATGACGTCGCTGTTCAGCGGCTGCAGCAGTCCCAGCTCCTGGGCCACGTGCAAACGTCCGGCGTCGGTGGTCAGCAGCAAATCGGCCGGTGTGTTGCGCCCTTCGGCGCGGATCCGGGCGATCAGCTCGCTGGCGCCGCCGGTGACCATATTCACTTCAATGCCGGTTTCTTCGCTGAACTTGTCGAGCAGCGGCAGGATGAGATTTTCCTTACGGGCAGAGTACAGATTGACCTGATCGGCGGCGAATGCCGGCGCGGCAACGGCCATCACGGTAAGTGCGGCAGCGAGGGCGCGAAGGCGGGTTTTCATCATCGTGCATCTCCGTAGAGTGGGTTAGTGCGCCGTAGTGTAAAGATTAAAAATCAATGAGTAAACAATAATAGGAATTATTATCATTAGTTAATTTTTATTGTGGCGAGAATAGCACAACAGGCGTGCTGCGGCGCCGGAACCGGTCGCGCAAATTCTACAACGCAGGCGTTGCGCCGTGTTTGATGCCGCTCAAGCCGGTCGCAGCAGGCGGGTCGGCAAAATTCCCGGCCGATGGGCCGCGTTTCAGTCCGTGGCGGGCTACACTAGACACTGTTTAGTTTCCTCTCCTTCTCTCTATATGGAGTTTGCCGATGGCCACAACCCCGCCCGTCAGTCTTGCCGCCCGTCTCCCGTCCTGTCTTGAAGCGCCTTCACAGCAAAGCCTGGATGCTTTTCTGGAAGCGGCGCAAAAGCAGCAGCTGGCGATCCCTGACAATGCGCAGTTTCTCAGCCGGGCGCGCGGTCTGTTTGCCGCCAGTGTTTTCGCGGCCCGTTTCTGCCAGCGTTATCCGCGCTTATTGCTCGACAGCGAGGCGCTGGCCCGGCTGGACAAACCGCTCGGGCTGGCCGATTACCGCGTGCAGGTCGAGGCGGTGCTGGCCGCGGCCGCGGACGAAAACGCCCTGACCAGCGCGCTGCGCCTGTTGCGCCAGCAGGAGATGATCCGTATCGCCTGGCGTGATCTGCATGCCTTGGCCGAGCCGGCCGAAACCCTGCGCAATCTCAGTGAGCTGGCCGAGGCCTTTATCGACAGCACCTTGCGTCATTGCTACAGCGAGCTGGCCGAACGCTTCGGCGTGCCGCGCAACAGCGCCGGTGAGGAACAACGTCTGGTGGCGCTGGGGATGGGCAAGCTGGGCGGTCTGGAGCTGAATTATTCCTCGGATATCGATCTGATTCTGGCGTTTCCGGAAAACGGCGAGACCGCCGGCGGACGCAAGGTGCTGGATACGGCCGATTTCTATCGCCGCGTGGTGCAGCGCTTTGTCAAATTGCTCAACGATCAGACCGCCGATGGTTTTGTGTTCCGGGTGGATCTGCGTCTGCGCCCCTTCGGTAACAGCGGGCCGGTGGCCATGTGTTTTGATGCCATGGAAGCCTATTACCAGACTCAGGGCCGCGAGTGGGAGCGTTACGCCATGATCAAGGCCCGCGCGGTCAGCGGTGAGCCGGCTGATGTGGAGCAGTTGTTTTCCTTTCTGCGCCCCTTTGTGTTCCGCCGCTACCTCGACTACAGTGCCTTTGAATCCCTGCGTGAGCTGAAAGCCAAGATCAGCCTGCAGGTCAAGCGCAAGGGTATGGAAGGCAACGTCAAACTCGGCGCCGGCGGGATCCGTGAGATCGAATTTATCGGTCAGGCTTTTCAGCTGGTGCGCGCCGGTAAGGAGACCGAATTGCAGGTGCGCGGGATTGTGCCGGTGCTGAAACTGCTGGGTGAAAAAGGCTATCTGCCGCCGGACGAAGTTGCCGATCTGCTTAGTGCGTACGACTTCTTACGGGCTACCGAGAACCGTCTGCAAATGGTGCAGGACGCGCAAACCCATGTGCTGCCGGTTCAGCCCGAAGAGCAGGCGCGGCTGGCCTATACCATGGGCTTTGACAGCTATGCGGACTTTCTTGAGGTGATTGACCGGCACCGCGAACGGGTCCATGCGGTTTTCGATTCGGTGTTCCAGGTCGACGGTAGTAGCGAGGAGCTGCCCGGGGCGACCTTGTTCCGCATGATCTGGAGCGGCGATCTTAATGACGAAGAAGCGGTCAGCGAACTGGAGCAGGCCGGTTTTTCCCATCCGGCGCTGGTGTATGAGCAATTGCAGCAGCTGGGTCAGGGTGGCTTTTATTCACGCCTGACCAATACCGCCCGCCAGCGCCTCGACACGATTGTGCCGCCGGTCCTGCAGGCGGCGTCGGAAACGGTCAATCCCGACGATACAGCGGCGCGTTTGCTGGGCCTGCTGCGGCGGATTGCCGGACGCAGCGTGTATCTGCAGGTGCTGATCGAGAATCCGCCTTCGCTGGCGCTGCTGGTCAGGCTGTTCAGCGCCAGTCGCTGGCTGGCGGACTTTGTGACCGCCAGTCCCATGGTCATAGACGAGGTGCTCGATCATCGCCTGATCGACGCGGTGCCCGATCAGACAGCGCTGGAAGCGGAGATGCAGGCCATTATCGCGCGCGTTCAGGAAGAAGAACTGGACGTGCAGATGGATGCCGTGCGCCAGTTCCGCCAGGCCAATGTGATGCGCGTGATCGTGGCCGATATCGAAGGCTATCTGCCGCTTAAACAGGTCAGTAACTGCCTGACGGCTATTGCTGAGGTGGTGCTGCAGGGGGCGACCGCGCTGGTGCAGCAGGCCATGCGTGAACGCCACGGAGTGCCTTGCTACGAGCTGGACGGGCAGACCCGCGAGGCCGGTTTTGCGGTGATCGGTTACGGTAAACTCGGCGGTTATGAGCTCGGTTACGGTTCTGATCTGGATGTGGTGTTTCTGCACGACAGTCAGGGCAGCAAGCAGCAGAGCAACGGCGCCAAGCCACTCGACAACAGTGTCTATTTCGCGCGTCTGGCGCAGAAGCTGATTTCCTTTCTGCAGATCACCACCCCTGCCGGTACGCTCTATGAAGTCGACACCCGCCTACGGCCCAACGGCCAGTCCGGACTGCTGGTCAGCAGTCTTGCCGCGTTTGCCGATTATCAGGAACAAAAGGCCTGGACCTGGGAGCATCAGTCACTGGTGCGGGCACGGATGATTGTCGGCAGCGAGGCCCTCGGCGAGGGCTTCCGGCGGGTCCGCCACACCATTCTTTCGCGCTGCCGCGAGCGGGATCAGCTGCGTAACGAAGTCACTGAGATGCGTGAGCGCATGTGCCGCGAGCTGAGCAAGGGCACAGAGCGGGAGTTCGACCTGAAACAGGACCGGGGCGGTATCGTTGACATAGAGTTTATGGTTCAATATAGCGTCCTCGCGCACGCCTGCGATCATCCCGCCCTGACGGACTGGACCGATAACCTGCGCATTATCGACACATTGGCCGAGGCCGGCTTCCTTACCGGTGAGCAGGCCGCACGAATCATGGAAGTCTATTTCACCTATCGTGGACATACGCACACGCAGGCGCTGCAGGGCGTCAACAAGCACCCTGTGCCGTTGACAGATGAAATAAAGCGCTGCCGCGACGATATTCTCGCGCTGTGGACGCATTTGGTTGAGAACGATGGCGTCGCCTGAGCGGGCGTGCGTCTGATAAGCAAGTCAGGAGGTTGTTATGTCCTTCGCAGATCGCGATGGTGTTATCTGGTTCGACGGTGAGTTGGTGCCGTGGCGCGAGGCCACGACCCATGTGCTGACCCACACGTTGCATTACGGCATGGGTGTATTCGAAGGTGTCCGCGCTTACGAGACGCCGAAAGGCACGGCGATCTTCCGTCTCGACGCGCATACCAAACGTCTGCTCAATTCGGCGAAAATCATGCGCATGAATGTGCCCTACACATTCGACGAGCTCAATGAAGCGCAGAAACTGGTGGTGCGTGAGAACAATCTCAAGTCCGCCTACCTGCGTCCCATGTGTTTCTACGGCTCCGAGGGCATGGGCCTGCGTGCGGACAATCTCAAGGTTCACACCATAGTCGCCGCCTGGGACTGGGGCGCCTATCTGGGCGCGGAAAACCTCGAGCGCGGTATTCGCATCCGCACTTCGTCCTATACCCGCCATCACGTCAATATTTCCATGTGTAAGGCCAAGGCCAACGGGCACTACATCAACTCGATGCTGGCTCTGCAGGAAGCGATCACTGACGGCTATGACGAGGCCATGCTGCTGGATGTGGAAGGCTATGTGGCCGAAGGCAGCGGCGAGAACATCTTCATCGTGCACGGTAATGAAGTGCATACCCCGGATCTGACCTCGGCACTGAACGGCATCACCCGCAACACCGTCTTTGCCCTGTGCGAAGAACTCGGCATCAAAGTGGTCGAACGCCGCATTACCCGCGACGAAACCTATATTGCCGACGAGGTGTTCTTCAGTGGTACGGCCGCTGAGATCACGCCGATCCGCGAGATTGATAACCGCACCATCGGCACGGGCAGCCGTGGCCCGATCACCGAAAAGCTCCAGTCTCTGTACTTCGATCAGGTACAGGGCAAACGCAGCCAGCATCCGGAGTGGCTGTCCCTCGTTTGATCCTGTGTTGTCCGGTGACGGGGCCAGAACCCGTTGCCGGACCGCACGCCTGAGCAGGATGCGTCCGACTTGAAAAAAAACAGCACCCTCGTCGTGCACCGTATTCGCCACAGCGATTTCTCGCAGCCGCGCAGCGGGATGGACGGGCGCGTGTTTCTCAACGACGCACCCACGCCGACGCTCAAGCCTGTTGCGCCCGGTATCGCCTGGGCGGTGGGTATCGCGCTGACGCTGCTGACCTGCATGACGGCAGTGGACGATAGTGTCAGTCTGTATCTGTTTTACGGGTTCTGTCTGGCCGGCCTGCTCAAAATCGCCAAAGACGGACTGTGCATTCCCTTCAGCGAAGCCGAGAAAACCGGTTTTGCCCTGCTTGCGGTGTTCTTTCTGGTCAGCCTGCTCAGCTACTGGATCAACCAGATGCCGGGCAAGGGCGGTATTTATGTGGAAGGGCGCCACGGCAAGTTTCTGTTCGCCATTCTGGCCTATTTGTTTTTCCGCAGCGTGTATCTGCCGGACCGGGTGATCTGGATTTCCGCCGCAGTCAGTGCGGTCTTTTACGGCATCGTCGGTCTGATTGATCTCAATACCGTCGGTGGTTTCGGCTGGCCGGGCCGCGCCTCACTCAATACCCATCCGATTTTCTTCGGGATGATTTCGCTGAGCATGGGCATGCTGCTGCTGTGTTACCACGATTTCTGGTCACAGCGTCCCGGGGCGGCCTGGCTGGCACGGCTGGCCATACTGGGTGCGCTGGGCGGCTTGCTGATGAGCGGGTCGCGCAGTGTCTGGCTGGCATTGCCGCCGATGGTGGTGATCTATCTGGTTTCGCGCCGGCACGACCGCTTGCGTATCCGCCATGTGCTCAAAGCCGTTGGTGCGGTCTTGCTGGCCTGTGTGTTGCTTTATCAGTTGCCCTTCGTCAACCAGCGCTGGCACGAGGCCGCGGCCGAGTACAGCGGCTATATGGCCAGTGAAAATGCCAACGATCCGGTGCGCGGCACCTCGCTCGGCAACCGCCTGGAAATGTGGCGTGCGGCCTTGCGCATGATTGCCGAGAATCCCTTGCTGGGGGTCGGGCCCGGCGGTTATCAGGTTACCGCCACGCGCTATGTGGAAGAAGGCGGCTGGGCGCCACGCCTGCAGACCCGCAACGGGCCGCATAATCAGTATCTGCAAGCCTGGGCAGCGCGCGGTTTGCCGGGGCTGCTGAGCACTGTCCTGCTGATGCTGGCGCCGGTGGTTTACGTTATCTCGCTGCGCCGCCGGCATCCGGCGCTGGATCTGCGCGCCTTGTCTTTGTCCGTGATGATGATTGTGACGGTCTTTGCCGTGACCGGCCTGTCCGATGATTCCTTGCAGAAAAAACCGCTGATCGTCTTCTATTGCACCTGGCTGGCGCTGCTGCTTGGTCAGGCCCGTCACCGCACGCAGGATTAGTCGCGGATTTTTACCCGACCTTTACCTTCTCCGGATTTGCATTTTTACGCCGATACAGGTGTACTCAGCTGTCTTGAACCAGAAGTAATCAGGAATGTCCGAAGAAAAGCAACAATATACAACTGAGGAGCCTGCAGCGCAGGCGGTTGTCAAACGCCGTAGTGCCGAGAAAGCCTTCAAGTCGAGCGGACTCGATGATTTCATGGCTTATGTCCAGTCGCCGTGGCGGATTATCTGGAGTAATCTGCTGGTCGGCATCTTCCGCGGGCTGGGGGTGGCGATCGGGGCAACGGCTGTTTTGGCCCTGCTGGTCTGGCTGCTGTCGCTGGCCGGTTCGTTTCCGCTGATCGGGCAATACGCCCGTGAGTTAAACGACCAGATCGCTCAGTACGCTGAAGACACACGTTACAGCGATGATTTTCAGCGCCTGGAAGTGCTCCTCAAACGTATTGAAGAAAACACCGAAGCCACAAAGCCGGGCGCACAGTAAATCACCTTTGCCCGGCGAGCAGGAGGAGACGCGTATGAAGATTACGATCGAAATCGACCTGACCCCGGCGGAGTTCCGTGAGTCCATGGGCTGGCCCGATGTCAGTGAGTTCCAGGCCCAGCTAATGGATGATATCCGCGAAAAAATGCAAGCCGGGGTCGAGGGCTATGATCCGATGAGTCTGATGCGGCCGTTTTTGATGCAGTCGGCTTCGACCATGGACGGTTTCCAGAAAGCCATGGCCGGGATGATGGGCAGCGTTTTCACTGCCGGTAAGTCCGACGATAGTGCAGGGAAACAAAGCAAGGGCGGCACGGGCGACAAAAGCTGAGACACGAGTCCTGCGGTTCCGGGCATAGAAGGTGAGACCATGAGCAACGCAATCCGCTATTCGACCTGCCCGCACGATTGTCCGTCGGCCTGCGCCCTGAAAGTCACGCTCGATGACAAGGGCCGTCTGGGCAAACTGCAGGGCGACAGGGAACAGTCTTACACCGCCGGGACCATCTGTGCCAAGGTCGGCCGTTATGCCGATCGCTTGTATGATCCGCGCCGCGTGACCACCGCGCTGCGCCGGGTCGGTGCCAAGGGCGAGGGCCGTTTTGCGCCCGTGCCCTTGAACGAGGCCATCGAAGAGGTGGCCGAACGCCTGCGCAGCGTAGCGCAGAGTGCCGGCAGGGAAGCGGTCTGGCCCTATCACTATGCCGGCACCATGGGCGTGTTACAGCGCGGTGTGCTCAGTGCCTTCCGCCATGCCGGTGGTTACAGCGGGCAGTTGGGTAATGTCTGTACCAGCATTGCCCGTGCCGGCTGGGCCGCCGGTGTCGGTGTGCAAAACGGCACGGATGCGCGGCAGATCGCCGGGACTGAACTGCTGATCCTCTGGGGCACTAACGCCGCCTCCACCCAGATCAATGTGATGACGCATTTCAGCCGTGCGAAGGCCCGCCACGGCGCGCGTCTGATCGTGATCGATCCCTACCAGAATGAAACCACCCGCCGTGCCGATGTGCATCTGGCGCTCAAGCCCGGCAGTGACGGGGCGCTGGCCTGCGCGATGATGCATGTGTTGCTGGCCGAAGGTCTGGCCGATCGCGGCTATCTGCAAACCATGACTGACTTTGACAGCGACGTCGAAGCCCATCTGCAGGATTTCACCCCGGAAAAAGCCGCGGCAATTACCGGACTCAGTGCGCAGCAAATCCGCGATGTGGCGCTGGAATACGGCCGCACGCAGCGGACGTTTATCCGCCTCGGTGTGGGGTTCAGCCGCCAGCGCAACGGTGCCGCCAATGTGCATGCGGTCAGTTGTCTGCCGGCACTGACCGGCGCCTGGCGCAAGCCCGGCTCCGGCGCTTTGCTGCTCAGTTCGGCCGCATTTGATTTGGATCGCTCGCTGATCGAAGGTGATGATCTGCGCGACGCTTCCGTGCGGACACTGGATATGTGCCGGCTCGGCGCGATCCTCAACAATGACCCCGACACCCTGGCCGGCGGCCCGCCAGTCGGGGCCATGCTTGTGCAAAACTGCAATCCGGCCGCCATCATTCCGGCTCAGCAGCAGGTCCATAAAGGCCTGCGCCGGGAGGATTTGTTTCTTTGCGTGCACGAGCAGTTTCTGACCGATACTGCCCGGTTTGCCGATATTGTCCTGCCGGCGACCATGTTTCTCGAGCACGACGATATCTACACCAGTTACGGTCATACGTTTCTGCAAGCGGGGCCCCGTCTGCTCAGCCCGCCCGGCGATTGCCTGAGCAATCACGATCTGCTCAGGGCCTTAGCCGGCAAACTCGGCTTCAGCCATCCGGCGCTGGTCTTGCCGACCCGCGGCCTGCTCGATGAAACCCTGAGCCGCTCGGGCTACGGTGATTTCGCTTCCCTGTGCGAAAAACGCTTTATCGACCAGCATCCGCAGCAGGAGGAAAATCCGCTCGAAGACGGTTTCGGTTTTGCCGACGGGCGTTTTCGTTTCCGCCCGGACTGGGCGGCTCTCGGGCCGTACAGCGAGGGTATGCCGGCAATGCCCGATCACTGGGATGTGCGCGACACTGTCAGTGAGCGCTATCCGCTGCGTCTGATCACACCGCCGCGCCACGGTTTTCTCAACACCACCTTTAACAATATGCCGCGTTCGCGGGGCAAAGACGGACAGCCGACCCTGCGCCTGAATCCGCAGGATGTGCAGCAGTTCGGCTTGCAGCCGGGCAGCCTGGTGCGGGTCAGCAGTCGCACCGGCGCGATCCGTATCCTGCTCGAGAGCGATGTGCGTGTTCCGGCCGGTACTGCCGTTGCCGAAAGTGTCTGGTCCTGCAGCGATCATCCGGACGGGTTCGGCATCAATGCGCTGGTCAGTGATGCGCCGCCGGGCCCGGTCGGCGGCGCGGCTTTTCACGACACCGCCGTCAGCGTGACGCCGGTTGCCGACTGAGTCCGCCGCTGACGCGCCTCGTCTATACTCGCAGACAGTTTTGGCCTTTGATTGATACGCGAGGAACCGCCATGTTCGCTCTTTCCCCCGGCGATACCGTTGCCCTGATCGCGCCGTCCGGCGCACAAAGCAGCGCGCAGGCTGAACTGCCGGCGCAGGCAGCGGCGCTGTTGGCGTCCTGGGATCTGCAGGTCCGTGATCTGAGCGCAAGCGCACGGCATCTGTATCTGGCCGGTGATGATGAGGCGCGCGGCGCGGCCCTGTGCGAAGCGCTGACGGATCCGCAGATCAGGGGGATTTTCTGCACCCGCGGCGGCTATGGCGCACCGCGCCTGCTACCGCTGATACGCCGCGGTATGGTGCCGTCACCGCGGCTGCTCTGCGGCTTCAGCGATATCACTGTCCTGTTACAGGCCTGCGAGGCGCGTTTGCCGGCGGTGTTGCCGGTGCACGGCCCGAATCTGGCGACGCCGGGGTTGCTCGGGGCGGATGCCGATGCCACAGCGAACCGCGAACGGTTGCGGCAGCTGGTGTTCGGCACGGCCGCTGTCATTGATATGCCGCTGGAGGTGATCCGCGCCGGCGAGGCGGATGCGCCGCTGACCGGTGGTTGTCTGAGCCTGATTGCACACCTGCTGGGGACGCCGCTGGAGCCGGATTTTCGCGGTAAGGTGTTGTTTCTTGAAGATGTGGGTGAGAAGCCCTATGTGATTGACCGGCTTCTGACCCAGCTGCGCCTGGCCGGTAAATTCAACCGTCTTGCGGGGCTGGTATTCGGGGATATGCAGGGCTGCAGCGACGGCGTCAATCCACTTGCGCAGGTGATTGCCGATTGTCTCGGTCCGGTGCCGTTTCCGGTTTTGTTCGGTTTGCCGGCCGGTCACGGACCACGCAATCTGGCCTTTGCGCTGGGGCAGCGCGCGCGCATCAGCGCCGCTGGCCGTTTGCAGATCGCTTGAGCCGGCGAGGCGGTCAATTTTTGCCGGTCGCGGCCGCTAAGCTCGTTAGCTATAGCTAAGCGATCCGAACCATGTCCCGATTAATCACGCATTTTGCCATCCCGTTGGTGCTGCTGTGCACGCCTTTGTTTGCCCATTCGGCGGTGTACAAGTGTCTGGATGAGATTGGCCGTGTCAGCTACTCGCAGTCTGCCTGTGAGGCAGATCAGCAGGTCGAGAAGATCCTCCGCGTTTCGGTTAATGAGCGCCGGGGCGAAGTGCAGTGTGGCATTTTGAAGAATTTTGTCGCCGAAGTGGGTATAGGCATAGAGCAGGGAAAAAGCGCGCCGGAAGTGGCCGAACCCTGGGGCGGCGAGGACGCGCTATCGTCGCTGGCGCTGAAAGTCATCCGTTCGGTTTACGAATACCAACGGCCGGAGAACTTCAAACAAACCGAAGACAGTATCGAGCACGAAGGCTCGCGCTGTCAGGCCTTGGAGTACGGCTATCCGTCCTGTGCCGATTTCCCTGTGGAGTTTGTCTCGCAATACGGCGGCTGTGATGCTGCGCGTTACGCGACCTTGCGCGGCCGGCGTCTGGCCGAGGCGCGTGCTGCGCTGCCGCAACAGGCCCCGGCCGAGCCGCAGATCTCGATTCAGGAAAAGGTTTCCATGGCGGTGGCCGAAGCCCGTGAACGTTCACGGCTTGATCAGGCCGAATGCGATGCCTTACGCACACAGTTGGAAGAAAACACCCGCAATATGCAGCGTGATATGGACCCTAACCTGCGTCAGTCCTATGAGATGGAGCGCCGCGCGCTGGAGAATGCCCTGCGCAGCTGCTGATCGCGGCTGTGCTTCCCGCCTTGCCCGAGGTGTCCGACTTCGGGTTTAGCCCTTAGGGACAATTGCGCCCGTTGTTGAAATCCTGCAAGATTTGCCCAATCTACGGAATCGACGACAGCGGCGTACCCTATGCAGGATTTCGGCAGCGCTTTTACGCTTGCATTCCAATTGGTTCTGAACGCCGATGCTGACCTTATTGAGATTATTCTCTTGTCGCTCAAGGTCAGCCTTACAGCGGTATTGCTGTCGGCGCTGATCGGCCTGCCGCTCGGTGCCTTGCTGGCCACGGCGCGCTTTCCCGGACGCCAGTTCTGCCTGTTGCTGGTCAATGCGCTGATGGGGCTGCCACCGGTGGTGGTCGGCCTGATGGTCTATCTGATGCTCTCCAATGCCGGGCCGCTCGGCTGGCTGCGGCTGCTCTACAGCCCCGCCGCGATGATTATCGCGCAAACCATTCTTATCACACCGATTATCGCCGCCCTTACCGCGCAGGTCATCAGCGATTACGAGCGCGAATACCGCGAGTTGTTCCGCTCGATGGGACTGGGCCTGCGCCAGCGTATTCTCACCCTCCTGTTTGATGCCCGTTACAGCCTGATGACTGTGTCTCTGGCCGGTTTCGGCCGTGCTGTCGCTGAGGTCGGGGCGGTAATGATTGTCGGCGGCAATATCGATCACCTGACCCGTGTGATGACCACGTCCATTGCGCTGGAGACCTCCAAAGGTGATCTGGCGCTGGCGCTGGCGCTCGGTGTGGTGCTGATGTCACTGGCGCTGCTGGTCAATGCGCTGGTGATGACGACCCGCCTGACGGCGAAGCGGATGGCGCATGACTGAAGCGGCTGTGCGGCTGGCGGATATCGGCGGCTGCGCTGCGGTCGCGCCCTTGCTCAGTGCCCGAGGGCTGCGCTTCAGCGCCGGCGGACAGACATTAATCCGCGATCTGGATCTGCACTTCTCAAATCACGGCATCTCGGTGGTGATGGGGCCGAACGGTGCCGGCAAAAGCGTCTTGCTGCGCCTGTTGCACGGTGTGCTCAAAGCCGATGCCGGTGAGGTGCACTATGCCGGCCGGGTCCTCGACGAGGAAACCCGGCGCCGTGAGCAGGCGATGGTCTTTCAGCGCCCGGTGTTATTGCGGCGCAGTGTCGAAGCCAATATCAACTATGTCCTGAAGTTACACGGCAAGGCCGATGCCGGCCGCTGTCAGGCACTGCTCGAACAGGTCGGGCTGGCCGCAAAACTGCGTCAGCCGGCGCGCGCCCTGTCCGGCGGAGAGCAACAGCGCTTGGCTTTTGCGCGGGCGCTCGCTGCTGAACCACGCTTGTTATTTCTTGATGAACCAACGGCCAACCTTGACCCTAATGCAAGTGCGATGCTGGAAGACTTAATGCTGGGAGCGGCTGCCGACGGGATCAAGCTGATTTGTGTTTCGCACGACGCCGGTCAGGCACGGCGATTGGCGACAGAGGTGGTTTTTATTCACCGCGGGGAGGTGCTGGCGCAGCAGAGCGCAGACGCATTTTTTGATCGTCCGGCAGATCCGCGTATTGAGGATTATCTGTCGGGCAGATTGGTTTTATAAAAACAGCGGGAATAAGCCCGCTACCATAACGGAGGAGTTCCATGATTAAACGTCAGTTTGTTCAGTCCATTATTGCAGGTATGGCCCTGTGTTTTTCTGTCGCGGCCGTGGCGGCGGATGAGTCGATTATTGTTCAGTCCACCACCTCGACTGCCAATTCCGGTCTGTATGACGCCATCCTGCCGCAGTTCACTGAAAAAACCGGTATTCAGGTCAATGTGGTGGCCGTCGGCACCGGTCAGGCCATCAAAAATGCCATGAACGGTGACGGGGATGTATTGTTTGTGCATGCCAAGCCCTCGGAAGAAAAGTTCGTTGCAGAGGGCTACGGTGTTGAACGTTTTGATGTGATGTACAACGACTTCATTATCGTCGGCCCGGCCGATGATCCGGCAGGCGTTGCCGGCAGTCATGATGCGGTCGCTTCCTTGAAGAAAATTGCCGAAAGTCAGTCCGCGTTTGCCTCACGCGGCGATAATTCCGGGACCCACAAAAAAGAAGTCGCCTTGTGGAAAGCCGCTGCGATCGACCCGACCGCCGACAGCGGTAAGTGGTACCGGGAGACCGGTTCGGGCATGGGCGCGACCCTGAATGCCGGTGTCGGCATGGGTGCCTATGTACTGACCGACCGCGCAACCTGGATCAGTTTTAAAAACAAAGGCGATTACAATATTCTGGTTGAAGGTTCCGACGCGTTGTTTAACCAGTACGGCATTATGTTGGTGAATCCGGAAAAACACCCCAATGTGAATGCCGAAGCCGGTCAAACCTTTATCGACTGGATCCTCAGTGAAGAAGGGCAGAATGCCATCGCCGCATATCAGCTCGACGGCCAGCAGTTGTTTTTCCCCAACGCCAAATAAGCCCTGAGTCTGACTCAAAGCGCAATCTGCAGCGCCGGCGGGAGTGATTCCTGCCGGCGCTTTTTTATGGATGTGATTTTCGATAATATTGTATCGTTATCATTATTTTAAACGCATTGCGGGGAAAGGATGAGCCAGATAGAACGTATAAATAGATTTAATGGGGAAAGAATAATAAAGAAGCAGATCGATACGTTTATTGGCTTGTGCCAGGGAGTTTTGGCCGATGGTAAGGTAAATCAAACCGAGGCAGAATTCCTGCAAACGTGGTTGGTTGCAAACACAGGGGCTGTAGATAACCCGCTTTTTAACGATCTGCGTGCGGAAGTCGACGCAATGTTGGAAGACGGCAAATTAGATAATCGTGAGTCGGAAAATCTAGTCGCGTTACTGCGCAAATTATGTGGGGAGCCATCTGAACTCGGTGAGTTGAGTCGCCCCACAATGTTGCCGTTGGACGACCCGGCGCCCGCCGTCCATTTCAACGACGCTACTTTTCTCTTCACAGGGACGTTCTCCTACGGCAAGCGGAGTGAGTGTCAGCAAGTCGTACTGGACCTGCAGGGGCGTTGTGCGAGCACTGTAACGAAAAAAGTGGACTTTTTGGTAATAGGGGATTATGTCACCGACTCCTGGAGGCATGAAAAGTTCGGCACGAAGATCCTTAAAGCGGTGGAATACAAGGAGAAGGGAATTCCGATAAAAATAATATCTGAAAGGCATTGGACGAACGCACTCAATACAATGGTCGGTAAGTAGTGGACTATTTCATCAACTTTCGTTGGGCTGTGCCTCACGTGTTCGCCGATGCACTTGCAGAATGTCGGTTTGAAGAGGGAGATATCTTTTACGAATCAAGGGATGGGTACTCGCAAACTGGCACGAAGCATCCTGACTGTCACTTCATTCAAATACTGAAAAATCTTGATAAAAATGCCGACTCTGACGGTGCTTTCAGGGCGGGTTGGAACAGCCTCTATGAGATAGTTATCTATAATCCGGGGGGAGTACGGGCAGAGAAGATCACCTCAACGGGCGGGCGTCTGTACACCGTGTTGTGGAAGGGCGATTTGACTGTGTTGAACCATGATGCTCCGCCACCACGGGAGCCGGTAGTAGTAAAAGGTGGCGCGAAAAAGCTTCAGCGTTGCAGAGACTGGTTTGAGAAAAGAGCTGGCGGACGGTGCGGGTTTGTTATGTACAGAGATTTGGGTAGTACCGGGCTGCGCACAAAATTTATCAAATTGAGTATCTCGCTCCTGCGATCTGCTAATTCCTCACTCGAGATCTACGACCCGCGAGAGGTTGGGTTCCCTGATGCTGGCGAATTACCTCCGACTGCCGAAATCGCGGCTTTTTGGTTTGGCGACCAAACCAGACCTGATATCGAGCAGCGTGTGAAGCGTGTCGTGTACCATCGCGCCAAAAGCAGCAAGAACGATCGGTTCCGGATTGCGGCTCACGGGTTGCTGATTTAGCCAACTACAACAACAGCACTGTTGCCCGGACAGTGCTGCATGCAAACCGTGTTCTATTGACTCCGGCGCAGAGCCGGACTTCACTTTTCACTGAGGCGTCGGATCAAACGCCGCATAAACGCATCGCACTGTGCGAGCTGCGCCGCGCTGATAAATTCATCCGGTTTGTGTCCCTGGTCCATACTGCCGGGGCCGCAGACCACGGTGGGAATGCCCAGTGCCTGACTGAACAGGCCGCCTTCGGTGCCGAAGTTGATATTGCCTGCAATGGTCTCTTCGGTGAGGCTGCGTACAAAGGCGACGGCCGCTTCGTCCTCGGCGGTGCTCAGACCGGGGTATTCGGTGGTGATCTCAATATCGATTGCACATTCCGGGCTGTGCGCGCGCATTTCCGCTTGCAGGCAGGTGGCGTAGTCACGGAATTCTGACAGCAGCTGGTGCGGATCATCGGCGGCAATATTGCGGATTTCGAATACAAAACTGCAGTGTTTTGGCACGATGTTCAGCGCGGTGCCGCCCTGAACTGTCCCTGTGTGTACCGTGCTGTAGGGGATGTCGTAGCCGTCCTCAAACGGGCCGTGCTTGCGCTTTTTCTGCGCGAGATTTTCCAGCCAGACAATCAGCCGGGCGGCGTAGTTCACGGCGTTGACGCCGAGCGGCGCCATACCGGAATGGCACTCTTTGCCGGTTACGGTGACACGGGCGGCGAGCTTGCCTTTGTGGGCGGTGACCACTTGCATGCTGGTCGGTTCGCCGATAATGCAGACCGCCGGCTTGAGCGGCAGTTCGCGCAGTGTGTCGATAAGCCGGCGCACGCCCAGGCAGCCGATTTCCTCGTCATAGGAAAACGCCAGATGCACCGGGGTATGCAGAGCTTGTTTGCACATGGCCGGCACGGCGGCGAGAACTGAGGCGATAAAGCCTTTCATATCGCTGGTGCCGCGTCCGTAGTAGCGCCCGTCTTCTTCGCTCAGGGTGTAAGGCGGTTTGGTCCAGGTCTGACCGGTGACGGGCACCGTGTCGGTGTGACCGGAGAGCATGACACCGGCTTTGCCGGCAGGACCGATGGTGGCGTAGAGGTTCGCTTTGCTTTGTTCTTCGTTGTACACCAGTTGGCTTTTGACGCCGTGTTCCTGCAGATAGTCACTGACAAAGGCCATCAGTTGCAGGTTGGAATTGGCGCTGGTGGTATCAAAGCCAATCAGCTCACGCAGCAGATCGGGGGTCCGGCTCGGGTTCATGGGTGTTCCTTTCAGACAGGGCGGGTAGGGATCGGTCCTGAAACATACCGGCGAACAGACAAGGCCGTAAAGCCTTGTCGGTTCGCCGGTCTTGTTTGTTAATCCAGCACTGAGGGATCTTTGCGGATCTGCAGTGCTTTCATTTCCTCAAAATGCTGAATCGAGAAGTCGGTGATTTTCTCCCAGTCGCGGGCGGTTTTTTCCGCCACTTCGTCGGGCAGGACTTTCAGCGGCTGGCCGGTTGACCAGGCTGTCACCAGAATTTTACAAGCCCATTCCAGTGTCCAGATATCGTCGAAGGCCTCGCCGACGGTCGGGGCGGTGACCATAACGCCGTGATTGCCCATCAACAAGCGGCGTTTGTCGCCGAGCAGGGCAGCCAGCCGCGCGCCTTCTTCTGTTGTGTTGGCCATGCCGCCGTACAGGGTGTCCACGGCGACACGGTTGTGATAGCGGGCCGTGTTCTGGTCGATTGCCGGGATATGCGGGGTTTGCAAGGTGCTGACCGCCGTGGCGTGGACGGGGTGAAGGTGCAGCACGACGCGGGCGTCCGGCACACTTTGGTGTACCTGGCCATGAATACACCAGGCGGTGGCGTCCACGTCATCGCGTTCCCCGGCCGAAGGGTCATCGGCGTTAAGCAACAGCAGATCGCTGGCGCGGATACGCGAAAAATGCACCCACTTGGGGTTGAGCAAAAACTGTTTGCCGTCTTCGGAGACGGCTGCGCTGAAATGGTTGGCAACCGCTTCGTGCATGCCCAGGTCGGCAATAATGCGGAAGGTTGCGGCCAGATCAATGCGGATCTGTTCTTCTGTCGATAAACTCATAATATACCTCGGGAATAGTCCTGATAGCGGGTAGCAGGACTCGCTACCCGCGCGGCGGTTGACGATCAGGGCATCATGTCTTCAATCTCTTCCGGCGTCGGTGCGACAAACTGATATTTTTCCATCAGCTCAGCGTATTCGGCGGTTTGGCGGAATTTTGCTATGCCCTCGATCAGCGCTTCTTTTACCTCGGTATTGTCTTTCAAGACGCCAATACCATTGAGCACCGGAAACAGCAGCTCTGAGGATGAGATCATGACGCGGTCGGCGCCGAGTTTTTCCACCACGCCGATTGCCACGGCATTGTTGGTGATCTGCGCTTCGACGGCGCCGCTCAGGAGTGCTTGTGTTGCTTCAGGGTCCGTCGGGAAGGTGCGGAAGGTAATCGGTTCAAGACCGTTTCCAAGGCAGTACTCTTCTGATAATTTCTCGACGTTTTGCAAGCCTGCGGTAGCGGCTACCGCACCAATGGTGTGGCCGCAGAAACTTTTGGGCTCTTCAGGCCGGTAGCTGCTGTCTGAGCGGATCATGATTGATTCACCGCTTTTCAGGTAAGGGATCATATCGATGACTTTCATGCGCTCTTCGGTGATGTACATGGACGAGAGCAGGATATCGAAACGTTTGCCGCGAAGACCCGGAATCAGGTTCGGGAAGCGGGTGTCGATCATGACGCCTTCACGGCCCATGACTTTTGACAGCCCGTGTAAAAACTCCACATCGAAACCGGCCTGTTCGCCGTTATCCATGTATTCGTAGGGATAGAATGTCAAATCGGCAGAGGCAATAAGTTTGTCGGATTCCAGGAATCCGGCGTTTGCTGACAGGGATGAAAGCGCAATAGTGGCACCAAGAAGGCAGCGCTTGAACGGGCGGGTGGAACGGGATAGCAGTGTCATGGATCTTCCTCAGGTTGATGCAGAAACGGTTCAGACGGCGTTGTCGTTTGCGGTTAACCGGAATGACTGGCAGCCGCTTTGTGAGTGTCCGGCCCGGCAATCGTGCGGAAAGTGGCAGCCGGATCAATGTGGATCTGTTCTTCGGGCGATAGCGTCATAACTTACCTCGGTGGTGCCGGGACCGGCGGGCAGACCTGGTCTGCCCGCAAGCCGGCTCTGTCTCAGGGCATCATGTTTTCGATGTCTTCCGGCGTCGGTGCGCGGAAGTTGTATTTTTCCATCAGCTCAGCGTATTCACTGGTCTTACGGAAGTTTTCTATACCCTCGATCAGAGCCTCTTTGACGGCGCTGTTGCCTTTATTCACGCCAAAGCCGTTGAGCACCGGATACAACAGTGTTTTTGAAGACACCATGACCCGGTTGCCGAGCTTTTTAAGCACGCCTGTGGCAACAGCATGGTCGGTGATCTGCGCTTCCACAGCGCCTGACAGCAATGCCTGGGTGGTTTCCGGATCAGTCGGGAAGGTGCGGAAGGAAATCGGCTCCAGCCCTTCTTTTACGCAGTAGTTCTCCGACAGATTCTCGAGCTTCTCCAGCCATGAGGTGCCGGCCATGGAGCCGATGGTGTGGCCGCAGAACGCTTCCGGCACTTCCGGTTGGTAGTCGCTGCCTTTGCGCACCAGAATCGACTCCCCGCTTTTAAGATAGGGAATCATGTCGATCACCTTGACCCTTTCGGCGGTGATGTACATGGAGGAGTTGATGATATCGAAGCGCTTACCCTGCAGGCCGGGAATCAGATTCGCCCAGCGGGTGTCGAGCATCACCGCTTCACGGCCCATCACCTTGGCCAGACCTTGCAGGAACTCCACATCGAAACCGGCCGGTGTGTTGCCGTCCATGTACTCGTAAGGGAAAAAAGTCATGTCAGAACCGGCGATAATCTTGTCGGCTTCTTTGAATTCAGCCTGCGCAGCAAAGGCTGAAAACGCAAGTGCGGTTCCTAGAATGATCCGGCTGAGCGGACGTACGTTGTAGGAAAACAATTTCATTACTGTTCCTCTGTTAATGACAGGCGTGGCTCAGGCGGCGTTGTCTTTGCCGGCTTGTTGAACAAAGAACGAGGCGCCGCGGGGTTTTTCCGGCAGCTTCAGTTCCAGCGGGGTGGAGCGGACCAGGCCGCTGGCCTGGCCGTAGACCAGAGTTCCGGCATGTTCGCTTGGCAGCGGGTTTTCGCAGAAGGGCAGTGCGTCTTCTGCGGCGTAGACATTGATAAACAGGTTTCGGGGCAGCTCTGTATTATTCGGCTCAGAGGCGTGCAGCAGGCGCGTATGCATATAGCAGACAGAGCCGGCCGGGGCATAGCAGGACACAGGTGCGCCGCAGTACTCGCGGATCACCTCATCTGAGACCGTGCCGGTAAACTTGCCGTCCTGCCAGTGTGAGAACAGCGGTCCTTTGTGCGACCCGGGAATCACTGTCAGCGGGCCGTTCTCCGGCGTGACGTCACTGATCATCAGCAGCACGGTGACCAGATCGTCGTTGCTGTGCGGGGTAAACGGAAAATCCTGATGCCATTTGACCTGCGTGGCGGTATGCGGCAGCTTGGAGTTGACCTTGCTGTGGTGGAAACGGGCACCCCGGCCGCCGATCAGTTGCCCGGCGATCCGCGACATACGTGAATCCAGTGCCGTGCGCCGGAAGGCTTCGGAAATCTCCGTGGGTGAGGTGATACGACGCAGGGAAGGATGTTCCGCGCTGTGGTCGTCTTCGATATCAAAACGCGGCCGGCCGTCCTGAATTTTTCCCCAGGGTTGGCTGTGACTGCGGCTCTCTTCAACCCAGCCGTCGAAATCCTTGCGCAGGGCGCCGATCTCGTCGCTGTTCAATACATTCTGTACGACCAGAAAGCCATCCTTGTTGTATTGATCTATTTGCCATTGTTCAATCATGAAATATGTCCTCGGTTCAGTCGCCGGTGGTTCACGCCAGCGATACATCGCGGAGAAAGGTTTCCACACGCGGGTTTCCGCCGTTGCGCAGCACGTCCGGGCGGTCATCACAGACCACACGGCCTTTCTCCATAAATACAATCCTGTCGGATACCTTGAAGGCGAAATTCATTTCGTGCGTGACGATCACCATGGTGATGCCTTCTTCTGCGAGGCTTTCGATAACCTGCAGCACCTCGTTGACCTTTTCCGGGTCCAGCGCTGAGGTGGGCTCATCGAACAGCATGATCTGCGGTTGCATCATCAGTGCGCGGGCGATGGCAACGCGCTGTTGCTGACCGCCGGACAGCTGATGGGGGTATTTCCAGAGGTGTTCGAGCATGCCGACTTTGAGCAGAAGCTTCTGCGCCCGTTGTGTCAGTTCCTCGCGGCTGGCAAGGCGGTGGTAACGCGGTGCCAGCAGCAGATTTTCCAGTACGGTCAGATGCTGGAAGAGGTTGAAGCTCTGGAACACCATACCGATATCGAGGCGATGCTCGGGGTGTTCGATAAAGCGCTGATTGACGGGGCCGGTGTTGCGTAATTGAATAAACGGCTGACCGTTGATGCGGATCTCGCCGTTATCGATCTGTTCCAGACCATTGAGCAGGCGAATCAGCGTGGTTTTGCCGGAACCGGAAGGGCCGATAACGGATACCACTTCGCCGGGCTTGATGCTGAGGTCGACTGCGCCGAGTACTTCCACGTTGTTATAGGCCTTGTGCAGTTGTTTGGCCTGCAGTGCCGGGCCATTGCTTTCGGTCATAGTGCGCATGACGGGCTCGTCGGCGGCCCGTACCGCTTCAATCATCTGTTCGTCCGGCTGGCGTTGCTGCTTGCGTTTGGTGACGTCCAGATAGTGTTCCAGACGTTTGAGAATAAAGTCGAAGACGGTGACGATGATCACGTAGTAAAACGCCACCGCTGTGAGGGTTTCCATCACCAGGAAATTCTGTGAATAAAGCCGTTGCCCGACCATCAGGATTTCGGTCAGGGAGATCACGGACACCAGTGAACTGAGCTTGACGATAGTGATGAACTCATTGGTCAGCGTTGGTAATGCAACCCTGATAGCCTGTGGCACGATAATCAGCCATTGAATACCGCTGTAGCGCACACCCAGTGCTCTGGCGGCTTCGTATTGCCCCTTCGGTACAGACAAAAGACCACCACGGTGTATTTCAGCGACGTAGGCGGTTTCACTCAATACAAGCCCGATAAGACCGGCGGTAAAAGGATTGCTCAGAATCGGTGAAAGTGCGGGGGCCATCTGTGGCAGGTTGTAGACGAAGATGAGAAGGACCAGCAAGGGCAGACTGCGGAAGAACCAGATGTAGAGCTGGGCGGGGGCATTGAGTAGCGGTTTGTCCGATTGCTTGGCCAGTGCCAACAGAAAGCCCAATACCACGCTGATACACCAGGTCAGGACGCTCAGTTTGATCACTGTCCAGCTCGCCGCCCAGAAGTCCATATTGCTGAACAGGCTGAACATATAGTTCCAGTCAAATGTCATAGCTGCTTTCACTCAGATAAGGGGTTAAATCCAGCTGGTGCTGGCTAAGAACACGCGTTTAACCGGCGTTTGCAAGTGCGAGAAACTATGGCAGAGGGTTTGGCGATGCAGCAATTATATATTTCGTAGCTCTTGCATAGGAAAAGCCGATGCAGGCTTTTAACTGGCGTAAGCTTTTATTTACAAAGCGCGTGGCCCTTAACATCCGGCGTGTACAGCCTTGTCGATCGGGCAGATCGGCTGGCGGCGCCGTGCGATAGCGTTTTTCTGTATCGTTATAGGGCGGCATACTGCTTTTTTGCTGTTGCTTTAGTTTTTCTGATGCATGTCTTCACTTAATAATATTTTCCCGATTTAACGCCTTCCCCTAATCTGACCGTCAATCAAGCAGGCAGCTGCCGGTCACTTTGCCCGATAGTGCGCTGCCGCGGATCGTCTCTACCACCGTTTCTACGCCGGAACAGGATATGAACATGACAGTCAAACAAATGCAGACCGATACGATTATTGTCGGCGCAGGTCAGGCGGGCATCGCCATGAGTGAGCATCTGAGTAAACTGGATGTGCCGCATATTGTCTTAGAACGCAGTCGCATTGCTGAACACTGGCGCACCCAGCGTTGGGATTCTCTGGTGGCGAACGGTCCGGCCTGGCATGACCGTTTTCCGGGGATGGAGTTCAGCGATGTGGCACCGGACGGCTTTCCGGCAAAGGAGCAGATCGCGGATTATTTCGAGGCCTATGCGAAAAAATTCAATGCCCCGGTTCGGACCGGGGTTGAGGTTTACAAGGTGGTGCGTAATGCAGACCGGCCCGGTTTTACCGTCGAGACATCTGACGGTGTTTATCAGGCTAACCGGGTGGTTGCGGCAACCGGCCCTTTTCAGCGTCCGTCGATTCCGCCCATAGCGCCGCAGGACGACAGCCTGACGCAGATTCACTCATCGCAATACAAGAACCCGCAGCAGCTGCCGGAAGGCGCGGTGCTGGTGGTCGGTGCAGGGTCCTCGGGTGTGCAGATCGCCGATGAGCTCAAACGCGCCGGGCGCAAGGTGTTTCTGTCCGTCGGCGCCCACGACCGTCCGCCGCGCAGCTACCGCGGACGCGATTTTGTCTGGTGGCTGGGCGTGTTGTGTAAGTGGGATGCGGAAGCGATGGAGCCGGGCACAGAGCACGTCACGATTGCGGTCAGCGGCGCACGCGGGGGGCACACGGTGGATTTCCGTGCCCTGGCTCATGAGGGCATGACGCTGGTTGGCCTGACTGAGAGCTTTAAGGACGGTGTGGTGCGCTTTGCCCCGAATCTGGCGGAGAACATCGCCCGTGGTGATGCGAACTATCTGTCCCTGCTGGACGAAGCCGATGCCTATATCGAACGCAACGGACTGGATCTGCCGGAAGAGCCTGAAGCACGCAATATCCTGCCGGACCCTGACTGTATAAGCAATCCGATACTGGAGCTGAACCTCAAAGAGGAGGGTGTAACAACGATTGTCTGGGCGACCGGTTTTACCGTCGACCACAGCTGGTTGCAGGTCAATGCCTTCGACGAACAAGGCAAGCCGAAGCATCAGCGCGGCGTATCGGCAGAGCCGGGCATTTACTTCCTGGGCCTGCCCTGGCTGTCGCGACGCGGTTCGACCTTTATCTGGGGTGTCTGGCATGACGCCAAACATATTGCCGACCATATCGCCACGCAGCGCAAATACATGGCCTATCAGGGACCGCAGTAAGCCGCGCCGCGTACGTCTGCCGTGGAAATACAAGCCATTATCTTCAGAACGATTTAGTCAGAGAGACCGATACGATGCCTACTCATACACGGATCCGGATGTTCAACACCAAGGATACTTACCCTAACCAGACATTGGACAATGATCTTTGCCAGGCTGTCAGAGCCGGTAACACGGTCTATGTCCGCGGTCAGGTCGGAACTGATTTTGAGGGTAATCTGGTTGGCCTGGGTGACCCTGCCGCGCAGGCTGAACAGGCCATGAAAAACGTTAAACAACTGCTGGAAGAGGCCGGTTCGGATCTTTCACATATTGTGAAAACCACGACCTATATTACAGACCCGCGCTTTCGCGAACCGGTCTACCGTGAAGTGGGTAAGTGGCTCAAAGGGGTTTTCCCGATCTCCACCGGCCTGGTTGTCGCCGGGCTGGCGCAACCGCAGTGGTTGATGGAAATTGATGTGATCGCGGTTATCCCGGATGCAACGGAAACGGAGGCACAGCAATGACGTTTTCACTGGCAGGATTCTGCCCCGAAACCGGGATGCTCGGTTGTGTGATCAGCTCCTCGAGTATCTGCGTTGCCAGTCGCTGCGCGTTTGCACGCAGCGGCACCGGGGTTGCGTTGACGCAGAATATTACAAACCCGGATCTCGGCCCTTTGGCGCTGGATCTGCTCGATAAGGGCATGGCTCCGGAGCCGGTGCTGGAGGCGCTGGGTGAGGCCGACACCGATGTGCGTTGGCGTCAGCTCGGCGTGCTGGACACCCAAGGGCGGGGCGCGACCTTCAGCGGTTCAGAAGCGCTGGGCATTTACGCCACGGCGCAGGGCAGTAACTGCATTGCGATGGGTAATCTGCTGGCGAACGATCAGGTGCCAGAGGCCATGACCGCGGCCTTCTCTGCTGCCGGCGGCCCTTTGGCTGAGCGTTTGCTGACGGCGCTGGAAGCGGCGCTTGAGGCCGGCGGCGAACTGGGACCTGTGCATTCGGCGGGCTTGCTGATGTACGCCGCGCCGCAATGGCCGGTTGTGGACCTGCGCGTGGATTGGCATATTTCGCCGATCAGTGAGTTGCGCATGATTTGGGAAAACTACAAGCCGCAGCTCGATTCCTATGTTACGCGCGCCAAAGACCCGGCCAACGCCGAAAGCTACGGTGTGCCCGGCGATATGTAAGTGCCGGCGGTATAACACCCCGGCGCGGGTGTGGCATGCGCTGGCGGAATGGCAAAACAGCACCTCTTTCGGAGGTGCTGTTTTTGTTTGTCGGGGCGTGTGACCGGGCTCAGGATGCCAGACGGGTGCTCGCGATGGGTTCGTCGGCGTGCATTTTGGCGGTGTAGTCCTTCAGCAGATCAATAAAAGCCTGACCGGCCGGGGTGAGGCGCGATTGTTCCAGTTTTGCCACGCCCATGACCAGCGGCAGCAATTCTTCTTCGACCGGCAGTGACACGAACTCTGAGCCGTCCAGCGCGATATTGCTGACCGCCGGGCTGTTAAACAGGGAATACCCGAAACCATTTCCGACCATACCGCGCACCATTCCCAGTGAGTGGGCTTTGTAAGCGCAGTTCGGCTCCAGTCCATGGTTGAGAAACAGCGATATAAAATATTCGCGGCTCATGGGCCAGTCCAGCATCACCATCGGCAGCCCGGCCAGCTCTTTCAGAGAAACAGAGCTGCGCTCTGCCAGCGGGTGATTACGGCTCACCACGGCGTAAGGCGGCAGTGAGATCAGCGGCATAAATTCGATTGTGTCGGGCAGCTGCATGTCGTAGGTGATAGCCAGTTCATACTCGCTTTTTTGCAAGCCCTGTATCAAATCGCGCTGGTGCATTTCATCGCAATGCACATCGACTTTCGGGTAGCGCTCGACAAAGGACTTCATGATTCCCGGCATCATCAGCGAGGTAAAGGTCGGGAACCCGACCAGATTCAGCGTACCGCTGACATCCGAACTCAGCACTTTGGCAAACTGCGCCAGCTCTTCGGCTTCCTTGAGCAGGTTCTTGGCTTTGTGGAAAAACTGCCAGCCTTGCGGCGTGAGGGTGAGTCCCTGAGCGTGATGGCGGATAAAGAGCTGAAAGCCCATCACATCTTCCAGATGATGGATTGCCGATGAGATGGACGGTTGGGATACGTAGATGGCCTCAGCTGCTCTCGTAACACTGCGGTGCTCTCCGGCCAGTACGAAGTACCGGAGCTGCTTTAACGTGAAGTTCATGCTGATGACCTTTTACAACTGCAGGGAAGTGCCGGATGCGGCACGCGGACCAGTGGCTGGCACCGGCCGCTTCATCAGATATAGCAAGTCCTCTGCCGGTCTGAAAAACTCTCAGAAGATCAATGAGAAATGACAAAAAACCATTATCGTAAGCAAGGTGTTTGCTGTATTGAGGTGCGGTACTTTATCGTATTCGCACCAGTCTGGTGCGTTGCGCGTGCGATCTCAGACCGGGGTGGTGGCGGGTAGAAACTGTTCCATGGTCACATGGGCCGGATGCGAGCGGACCTTACCCAGCCAGGAGCAGACGGCGGGAAAGGGGGTGAGATCGAAGCCGCCTTCCCGGGCCACATGGGTGTAGGCGTAAAGGGAAATATCGGCGATGGTGTAGTGCCGGCCGGCCAGATAGGGGGTGATCTCAAGCTGGTTTTCCATCACCCGCAGCGCCTTGTAGCCGCCGGCCTGCCTGGCTTCATAGTCGGCGCGTTTGTCGTCCGGCAGACCGAGATATTTGTGAATAAAGCGCGCGACCGCAATGTAGGGCTCGTGGCTGTATTGCTCAAAGAACTGCCATTGCAGCACCCGTGCGCGCTGCAGGCGCCCGTCGGGCAGAAATTCGGTGCCTTCGGCCAGATAATGCAGGATGGCATTGGACTCGCTGAGCGTTTCGCCGTCGTCAAGCACCAGGACGGGGATCTTGCCATTGGGGTTCATCGCGAGAAATTCAGGCGTTTCGGATTCGCCGGCCAGGATGTCCACGTGCTGCCATTCGTGATCCTGACCGAGCAAACTCAGCAGGAGTTTGATTTTGTAGCAGTTACCCGAGGCAATATCACCGTATACCCGCATGGGAACCTCAATTATGTACAGCAAGTATGTGAGTATGCCTCAGTCACGCGACTTACTGAACAGAAACTGCGGCAGCGACAGGCCGAAAAACACCGCGCACAGCCGCAGCACGATAATCGTCAGCATGGCCGGCACCATGGCCGCTTCGGGCGGCAGGCCTGATTCGAGCAGGGCCAGATACAAAAAGCCGCCGGACAGCGCTGCGGTGGCGTAGATCTCGCGATGGAAAATCAGCGGCACCTCATTGCACAGCACGTCGCGCAGTATGCCGCCGGCAACGCCGGTCATCAGGCCCATCAGCAGGGCAATCTCCGGTTGGTGGCCGAGGTTGGTGGCTTTTTGTATTCCGGCGATGACAAAAAAGGCCAGCCCCACCGCATCGCAGATTTCAATGGCTCGCAGCGGCACCTTCACAAAGCGCACCACGACAAAGGTGGCCACTGCGGCAAGAATGCCGGTGCTGAGATAGCCGGTGTCGGCGATCCAGATCACCGGATGCGCGTCCAGCGTTACATCACGCAGGGTACCGCCGCCCAGGGCGGTGATCAGTGCCACCACAATCACCCCGAACAGATCGAAGCGTTTTTCTATCGCGGTCAGGGTGCCGGCAATGGCAAAAACGGCGACACCGAAAATATCGAGAAAATGAACAAATGAGGGCGTCATCAGGCAGGTACCGGCAAAATGGCCCGCCAGTTTAAAAGCCTGCGCGCCAATGCGCCACATTTGTGCGTCAGGCAGCCGTGCCGGGGTCAGTTGAAGACCGCAGCGGCCTTATTGAGGCGCCGGGCGGCGGCGACCGAAAATCAGGTACAGGGGCACGGTCAGGGCAAAAACACTCAGCCCCACAGCAAGCCCCGACAGTGTGTGCCCGGCAATCTGCACCGGGTGATCGATGCTGAACAACATGCCGACACAGCTGAGCGCGCCGGCCAGTGATAACAGCGGGAAGCGGCCGATGTTCAGCGGTGTACGCCAGGCGCGGGTGCAGTGCGGACGCTTGTAGCGCAGCAGGATATTGCTCAGGTTGACCATCAGAAACAGGATAAAAATCCCGATGTCGGAGACCGAGGCCAGGATGTGAATGCCGCCGAGTAACAAAAAGCAGCCCGAAGCCAGCCCGGTCAGGACTATCGCCGCGACCGGCGTTTGGCGGCGCGGGTGAACACGCGCCAGCACGGCCGGCAAGGCATTGCTGCGGGCGATGCCGTAAATCATCCGGGCACAGACAATCAGCGTGATCAGGACCGTGTTCGCGGTGGCAAACAAGGCGATCAGCGCCATCAGCGTCGGTGTATGACCGCCGATCAGCACCAGCATTACCGCCGCCAGTGGTTGTTCGGTTCCGGCCAGCTCCGCGGCCGGAATCACGCTGACCGCGACGATTGCAACGAGGATATAGATCACCGTCGAGATCAACAGGGCCAGCAGGAAGGCGCGGGGCAGTGTGCGTTGCGGGTCGCGGGTTTCTTCGGCGATATTGGCTATATCTTCAAAGCCCATATAGGCGAAGAAAATCAACGCCGCCGCGGAGATCACCGGTAGCACCGATGCGCCGTCACTGCCTTGCGGCAGGGCGCTCAGGTCGGCCGGCTGCAGTCCGCCCCGCAGCATTGCCCAGCCCCCGGCACCGATAATCAGCAACAGGCCGCCGACTTCAATACCGGTGGCGACGGTGTTCAGGGCGGCCGATTGGCGGATGCCGAGATAGCTCACCAGACTCATTACCGCGATCAGCAGGGCGGCGCAGAGCGTGCGGTCCAGCGGGATAAAATAGGCGGCATAATCGGCAAAGCCTGTGGCCACCGCGCTGGCGGTGGAGAAGCCGATCACAATGGCGACCACGCCGACGATCCAGGCCAGCGCATCGCTGCCGAAGGCGGTGCGGATGTAGAGGTACTCGGCTGCCGCCTGCGGGAACAGACAGGACAGTTCCGCGTAGCTGGCGGCGGTAAAGCCGGCCACCAACGCCGCCAGCAGAAATGACAGCCAGAGCATATTGCCGGCCAGTCCGGCCGCCGTGCCGATCAGCACATAGACGCCGGCGCCGAGGATCAGGCCGACGCCGTAGATCACGACCTGTGACAGTGGCAGACAACGTTTGAGTTCAGTGGCCATGGTGTCCCGCTAAGGCTTTATGACAAGTATGACACCAGTAACAATGGCAATGTTGTGGTGAAAGACGGCAGCCCGGCAAACCTGGCTGCCGTGTCAGTGCAGGCAGGCTTATGACAAGCCCTGTGCTTCAAACTGTTTGACCGCCTCAAGCGCCTGGCTGCCGTAGACCACTGACGGGCCGCCGCCCATCATCACTGCCACGCTGATGGTTTCGGCGATTTCATCCTTGCCGGCTCCGGCCTTCATGGCGTCGTGCACATGAAAGGCGATGCAGCCGTCACAGCGCACGGTAATCGCGATGCCGAGCGCGATCAGCTCTTTGGTTTTGGTGTCCAGCGCACCGGCTTCACTGCTGGCGGCGTGCAGGGCACCGAAGGCCTGCATGGTGGCGGGAATGGCCTGCCCGAGCGCTTCCATACCTGCGCCGAGCTCCTGATAGTTTGCGGGGAAGTCTTTCATGGTCGGTCTCCGGTCAATCTGAGGATGGAAGACAGGAAGTTAAGCCTTCCTGATGAAAGCAGTGTTACCCCGCCGGCCGGCCGGCGCCCTGAGCTAAGTCAATTCAGCCTCTGTTTGGCAGGCGTAATCGACCGCCGCCTGCGCGTGCAGCAGCGTGGTGTCGAACAGTTTGACCTCAGTGTCCTGCTGCGTGACCAGCATGCCGATTTCGGTACAGCCGAGAATCACCGCCTGGGCGCCGCGCGCGGCCAGCTCATCGATCGCGCTCAGATAGAGCGCTTTTGACCCGGGCCGGATAAGCCCGGCGCAGAGTTCCCGGTAGATGATCCCGTGTACCTGTTGGCGTTGCTGTTCGCCGGGGATCAGCACGTCAATCCCGTAGCGCTGGCTGAGCCGGTCTTTGTAGAAAGCCTGTTCCATGGTGAAGGCGGTGCCCAGCAGGCCGACTTTGCTGATGCCGGCGGCGAGCAGGGCGTCGGCGGTGGCATCGGCGATATGCAGCAGGGGCAGAGCGGTGGCCGCTTCGATCTGCGGCGCGATCTTATGCATGGTGTTGGTACAGATCAGCAGAAAATCCGCGCCGGCGGCCTCGATGCGTTTGGCCGCGTCGCAAAGCAGCGTTGCCGTGCCCTGCCAGTCGCCGGCGTGCTGGCATTGTTCGATGGGGTCGAAATCGACGCTGTAGAGGGCGATTCTGGCCGAATGCAAGCCGCCGAGTCTTTGCGCCACGCCGCGGTTAATGGCGCGGTAGTAGATGGCGGTGCTTTCCCAGCTCATGCCGCCGAGCAGGCCGATGGTTTTCATAAGCGCTCCCTGAGAGGTCCGGCTGCACGTCAGCCCGGTGCCGGCGTGCACAGTGCCTGAGTGTAAGCGTCCGGCGCGCTTGTGTCAGGGGATTGCGGCGGACCGGAATGGCAAAAAGGCAAACCGCCGGCCGGCGGCTTGCCCTTTTTCCGATGTTGTCAGATGTTGCGCTCAGCCTTTGAGCTTGCGGTGCACGCGGCGGCTGATGCCGGTGAACAGGGTGTAGGAAATCGTGTCGCACCAGGGAGCCACTTCATTGGCCAGCAGATTTTCGCCCCAGAACTCCACATTGGCGCCCAGCTCCGCGTCCAGTCCGGTCAGATCCACGGTCAGCATATCCATGGAGACGCGGCCGATAATGCGTGTGCGCTGGCCGTTAACCAGCACCGGTGTGCCGTTTTTGGCCTGACGCGGATAGCCGTCGGCATAGCCCATGGCAACAGTGCCGACACGGGTCGGTTTGTCGCATACCCAGGTGCCGTTGTAGCCGACCGCATCGCCGGCCTGCAGCTCGTGTATGGCAATCACTTCCGAGCTCAGGGTCATGGCCGGTTTCAGCTGCGCCTGAACCTCATCGTTATCGCCCTTGAACGGGGATGAGCCGTAGAGAATGATGCCGGGTCTTTGCCAGTCGTGGTGCGCGGCGCTGTGTCTCATGGTCGCGGCTGAGTTGGCAAAACTCATAGGCGAGGGACAGTCGCGGTTTACGCTGTTGTAAATGTCGATCTGTTGCTGTGTGACCGGGCTGTCCGGATCATCGGCGGAGGTGAAATGGCTCAGCAGGGTAATGCTGTTGACCTTCGCCATGGCTTTCAGACGCTGGTAGGCATGTTTGTATTCTTCCGGACCAAAGCCCAGACGGTGCATGCCGGTGTCGAGTTTGAGCCAGACGTTAATCGGTTGTGCCAGGCTTGCATCAGCGATGGCCTGTAGCTGAAATTCGTTGTGTACTGCGGTGTAGATATTGTGCCGGCAGATGTAATCGAGCTCATCGGCAGTGAAAAAGCCTTCCAGCAGGACAATCGGTTTGCTGATGCCGGCCTCACGCAGTTCGATTGCTTCCTCGATGCAGGCGACGGCAAATCCGTCGGCCTGCGCTTCGAGCTTGTGCGCCACCGCCACGGCACCATGGCCGTAGGCGTTGGCTTTGATCACGGCCAGCGCTTTCTGCTGCGGCGCCCGGGACTTGGCGACCCGGTAGTTATGCGCAATGGCATCCAGGTCAATGGTGACAGTTGCTGCTCTGGCCATGGTTCAGTCTCACAGCACCATAACGGCTTCGATTTCGACATCCGCATCTTTCGGCAGTGATTTGACTGCGAATGCGGCGCGTGCCGGGTAGGGCTCGGAGAAGTAGCGGGCCATGACTTCGTTCAGTTCAGCGAAGTATTTCAGGTCGGACAGCAGGACCGTGACCTTAACGAATTCACCCAGCGAGCCGCCGGCGGCTTCGGCAACGGCTTTGAGGTTTTCGAAAACCTGTACCGCTTGCGCTTCAAAGGACTCGGTGACCATTTCCATGGTTTGCGGATTGAGCGGAATCTGACCGGAAATGTAGACGGTGTCACCGGCTTTCACGGCCTGTGAGTAGGTGCCGATCGCCGCCGGTGCCTTGTCCGTTGCAATGATGGTTTTTTCAGTCATGGTAAATACCTTTTTGTTGATCGTGAGTGTTGAGATGTCAGCTATAGCGGGCCACAGACAGCCCGTCCGGATCGATGTCCGGTTGTTTGCCGTTGACCACGTCCGCGACAAACCGGGACGAGCCCAGAGACATGGTCCAGCCCAGCGTGCCGTGGCCGCTGTTGAGGATCAGGTTGTCGTAACGGGTTTGACCCAGCACCGGCACGCTGTCCGGGGTCATCGGCCGCAGCCCTGTCCAGAATTCGGCACCGTCCACATCGCCCGCGCCGGGGAACAGATCGCGGACCGTAAACTCAATCGCGCCGCGGCGTTTCGGGTTCAGGTCTTTGTTGAAGTTGGCCACTTCAGCGATACCGCCGACCCGGATGCGGTCATCAAAACGGGTCACGGCCACTTTGTATTTCTGGTCCATTACCGTTGAGACCGGTGCTTTGCTCTCGTCGATGATCGGCATGGTCAGGGAATAGCCTTTGAGCGGATAGACCGGCACATTGATGCCGATTTTACCCAGCAGATGAGGCGCATAGCTGCCCAGTGCGACTACGTATTTGTCGGCCTTCAACTCGCCGGCGCTGGTTTGCACTGCGGTGACCTTGCCCTTGTCGGTGTCGATGGAAAGAATTTCCGTCTCCATCATAAACCTCACGCCCAGCTTCTTGCACTCCTCAGCCAGCCCTTTGGTGAATTTATGGCAATCGCCGGTGCCGTCGCCCGGCAGATACAGCCCGCCGGCGATCTTGTCCTTTACGTTTGCCAGCGCCGGCTCGCGCGCGATACAGCCGGCGACATCGATCATTTCATGCGGCACGTTACAGCGTTTCAGTATCGCCACATCACCGGCCGCGCCATCGAGTTCCTTCTGACTGCGGAAGACTTCCAGCGTGCCCTTCATGCGCATGTCGTAGTCCAGCGTCAGCTCTTCGTTGAGCTCGCGGAAACACTCGGCGCTGTAACGCGCCACGCGCAGCATGCGTTCCTTGTTCACATCAAATGCTTTGTGCGTGCACTGGCCGAGCATTTTGGCCAGCCAGCCCAGGGTTCTCAGATCGAACTCGCGGACGTTGAAATAGAGCGGTGAAATGTCCTGCATCATCCATTTGATGGCTTTCAACGGCACACCCGGCGCGCCCCACGGCGTGGAGTAATCAAATGACAACATGCCAGCGTTGGCATAGCTGGTCTCTGTCGCCGGCGTATCCAGGCGGTCAACCACGGTAACCTCATTGCCCGCTTTGGCCAGATACCAAGCGGTGGTTACCCCGATGACGCCGCTGCCCAATACCAGAACCTTCATAATCAGTCTCTCAATAGCAGTGATGGCGGTAAAATCTGATATCACCAGTCTATTAAGAAACCTCCAGAAGAAAGCGTTGATTTTAGCCAATTCCTAGGTTAAAACCCTAAAAACTATTCCTTATTCAGTGAAAAATCGTGTTATGTCCGATAACAGGAAACGTACCCTCGACAAGCTCGACGTCAGTATCCTCCGCACGCTGCAACAGGACGGGCGTATCAGCTACGTGGATCTGGCCGACAAAGTCGGCCTGAGCTCCACGCCCTGCATCGAAAGGGTGCGGCGGCTGGAAAAAGAAGGCTATATCGAAGGCTATCACGCGCGCCTCAATCCGGAGCTGCTGGGCTACAACATGTTGGTGTTTGTCGAGATCTCCCTGTCCTACCAGTCACCGGATTCGTTCCAGAAGTTCAGCAAAGCCGTCGAAGAGCTGCCGTATATTCTGGAATGCCATCTGGTTTCCGGTGACTCGGACTATCTGATCAAAGCCCGCATCAGCGGCATCTCCGAATACCGCGCTCTGCTTGGCGATATGCTGCTGACCCTGCCGGGGGTCAAGAACTCCAAAAGCTATATTGTGATGGAAGAGGTCAAAGAGGGACTGAACCTGCCGCTGGATTTCGGTTCCTTGCCCAAGGCGTGAAGGCGGGACTTCTGATCCGTTCCGCCGGCAAGGCCTGAGATCTTAGTGCCTTGCCGGCGGGTCAGACTTGGCTTATTCGGAGCGGGCTTTTTCGTATTGGCTGAGTTTTTCCTCAAAATACGCGGTATTTTCGCCGTAGGGGCCGAGGCCCAGCGAGGTTTTGCGCATCTCATCGACTTCGTTAAAGGCAGCTTCTGCAGGGCGCAGATACTGAATATCGTTGCGCCAGTAGTATTTGAAGCCGTCAAAGTGTCCGTTTTTCGGATACCAATAGAGAACACCAAAACCGGCCGGATCTTCAATCGGCGTGTTGTGGATGCTATTGCCGGGGATGTAGAAATACTGCCCGGTTTCCATCCATTGATACGTGCCCTGAGCCAGCGTACGGGCGCGTCCCGACACGGCATAGTAGCACTCGGGCTGGCCGTGGAAGTGTGGGTTGTGGTCCGACGGTTTTCCGTTGGTAATGCCGATCGTCACAGGCCAGTCACTGAGTTCCTTCCATAAATAACCCACCGGTGCGTTATCAAGCTTGCATTGTTCGGCATTGCCGATCTGGCCGGCGTCGTCGAATGTCAGGCATTCACGCCGGTCCGGAGGAATCGTTTCGTCCGGCTGAATGCTTTGAAAGTCGATTTCGCCACTTTCCCAGGCCGCGATATAGGCCTCGACTTTGTCGTTCTGACATTCCTGCGGCATGGAGTCGGACGGTGCAAAAGGACTGCTGACAAACGGGACGGGCGTTGCTTGCTGGTAGGGTTGCTGCGCGCGGATAAAGTGCCCGTGTTCTTTGAGTTGCTTGCTTGCGTAGGTCTCCGCTGTGTCGGCTGAGGCGCTGAATGAGATCAGTGTGGCGGTGCAAAACGCGATAGGGAGCTTGTGTCGGGACATCGTAGCCTGGTCCTCTTCAGTTTTGGGTTGAAATGTCTCAGATAGGCATAGTCATTTTTGTTGTGTACCGGCTTGTGTTGTTCAGCGTCCGGCCGTCGGCGTGACGGGCCGGATTCGCCGGTGGTGCGCGTGCTTATTTTGTGCGGATCGTGAAGTGCTTCAGGATCGGTTCAATGATTTTCCAGGTACCGGAAAAATCCGCTTCCAATACAAGTGCGTCACCGGGATTGACTTCGACCGGCTCGCCGCCGTCCGGTGTGATGATCGCCTTACCCTCAATGACATGAATAAATTCCCAGCCGGAATAGGTGGCGTGGTAGGTACCCGGCGTGGCTGACCACCAGCCGGCGATCATGGACTCGTCTGCGGAGGTGTACTCAATCCAGGTGGACATGGTCGGTTCGCCTTCACGTTTTTCCCAGCCTGCCAGGTCATCGGTGATGGGGCTTACGCTGCGGATCGGCAGCTTTTTAATCGTGCTCATGGTGTGTTCCTGTAAAAGAGGTCTGCGTCGGCCTGCCTGTTGATCGTGGTTTTGCCGCGTGTTTGCCGGCGGCCGCGACAAGGGCAGGGTGGAGCTAAAACTACGATGTTGCGCGGGCGGGGATAATTCCCCGTTAAGAGTAATTAAAGAGGGGTAATGGCCAGAGGCTGTGCCGCACAAGGGTGCGGCGACGCTATTGCCGCTTGTGCGTATTGGCTGTGATGGTCGCTGTGTTCCCGGCTTGCACAATGGCGGTGCGGAAGGGCTTGTCACTTGCTCCGGCGCTGTGCGCGCGGCTGCGCGAAAACGCCGGATTTTCTCCGATTATTTCCTAACTGACTGAAAAATAAACACCTGCTCATGTTGGCACAGAAGTTACATTCCTGACGGGAAATAAACTTTCCTAGAGCCTCTTTTAGCCAATGAAATTGATTCAGGCAGTCATTCGCTCATCTGCACTCGGGCAAGTGCGTGCGGCACTGACGGCGTCGGGTATCGGCGGTATCAGTGTTTATGAGGCTTCGTGCTGCCTGACGCAGGATGAGACCGGCGGTGACGGGCTTGCGCTAAACAGGGGGCGAACAGGTGAAACGCGCCGCCGGCTGGAAATCGCAGTGCCTGATATCCAGCTGGCCGGCGCTTTGGAGGCGCTCTCTGCCGCGCTTCCCGAAGGGCACAAGGACGACGGCGAAATTCATGTAGTCAGATTATTCCAGGCCCGGCGTATCCGGACTGGTGAAATTAACGACAATGCACTTTAAACCGGAGTAAGTAATGCTAGAACTATCCTACGCGCTAGACACCTTCTACTTTCTGATGTGTACCGCATTGGTGATGTGGATGGCAGCAGGCTTTGCCATGCTGGAGTCCGGCCTTGTCAGGTCCAAAAACACAGTCGAAATCCTTAACAAGAACGTCCTGTTGTACGGGATTGCCTGTGTCGTCTATTTGTTGGTCGGCTATAACGTCATGTACCCCGCCGACCCGGTCAGTGCTGTGATTCCCGGCATTGATTTCATGCTGGGGGCGGATAACAGCGCTGAGCTGGTCAATGCCGGCGGCGATGATGCGCCTTACTACTCCGCGATGGCGGATTTTATCTTTCAGGCGGTGTTCGCGGCGGCGACCATGTCGATTGTCTCCGGCGCGGTGGCCGAGCGTATGCGCCTGTGGCCGTTCCTGATGTTTGCCGTAGTGATGGTTGCGGTGATCTATCCGGTTGAAGGCTACTGGAAATGGGGCGGTGGTTTCCTCGATCAGCTGGGTTTTCAGGACTTTGCCGGTTCGGTCGTGGTGCATATGGCCGGCGCCTCGGCCGCGCTGGCGGCGGTGATTCTGGTCGGACCGCGTAAAGGCCGTTATGGTGCCAATGGCGAAGTGCGTGCCATCCCCGGTGCGAATCTGCCGATGGCAACTCTCGGCATGTTTATTCTGTGGATGGGCTGGTTCGGCTTTAACGGCGGTTCCGAGCTGAAAATTTCCAACGTCGAAGAAGCCAATGCGGTGGCGCGGATTTTCGTTAACACCAACGCGGCGGCCGCCGGCGGTATGGTGGTAGCGGCACTGTTTGCCCGCTTTTTGTTCGGCAAAACCGATCTGACCATGACCATCAACGGGGCACTGGCCGGTTTGGTGGCGATTACGGCAGAACCGCTGATGCCGACCGCCGGACTGGCAACGCTGATCGGTGGTGTCGGTGGTATCGTGGTGGTGCTTTCGGTGCTCGGTATGGACAAGCTCAAACTCGATGATCCGGTCGGCGCCATCTCGGTACATGGCACAGTCGGCATCTGGGGGATTTTCGCGGTCCTGTTCAGCAACCCGGATGCGACCTTTATGGGCCAGTTGATCGGTACTGTGGCGACCTTTGCCTGGATGTTTATCGCGTCTTTTGTTGTGCTTTTTATTATCAAAAAAGTCGTCGGTGTACGCGTCAGCGAAGAAGAAGAGCTGATCGGCATGGATGTGGAAGAGTGCGGCATGGCCGCCTATCCGGAGTTCGTACCCAATCCGGTATCGACCTCAAGCGACAAATAAGCAGCAATCCGGGCGGCTCGTTTCCGGGCCGCCCGACTCTCCTTCAAACTCCCGTCCCGCCCTTGTCGTATTCCCGTGTGTCCAGCTTGCGGTCTTAGCCCTTGAGCAGGACGGTTTGCTTCAATCGGCGTTAAACCAGATTTTCCCTAACTGACTGACATCGTAACCGCCGAACTCCTTTGCTTTGTCCTGAAATGCGTTGCTGCGGCAGAACGTCAGCAGTGTTTGCCAGGATTGGCCGAACCAGAAGTGGCGGTCCACGGCGATGTCGAAACGCTCCTGTACCAGCGGTACGTAGGCAAGCTTGTATTGTTCGGCGATGGCCGCGAGACCCAGGCAGACGTCGGCTTTGCCTTGCAGCAAGGGCATGACGGCGTCGGTTTCGGTGCGTTGGGCGGGGTAGCTGTTGAAGTCTTCGCGACTGATGCCGGCTTCGTCGAGCAGGTGGTTCAGCAGTTGTTGTGAGCCGGCGCCCGGCTGGCGGCTGACGACGCTAAGGCCACGGATATCGTCAATACCGGTGACAGGCTTGTCGCAATGCGGGGAGATAATCAGTCCGCGTGAGCGCCCGGCCCATTCCATCAGGGCGATATTCTGCGCACCGAGATAGGCGCCGGCGGCCTGGATATTCCAGCTTTTGCCGGGCGCATCAAACAGGTGCATGGCGGTGGCAATGCCTTCGCCGTTGAGATAGCGGTCGATGCCGTCCAGACTGCCGTCGAAAAAGGTCGCAATACCGCAGCCGGACTCACGCAGTGCCCATTCGAGCAGCGGGTCATGGCTGCCGAGCAGCACCGCCGGCCGGGCGGTTTTGCCGGTGGACGCCGGGCCCGGGCCGGAACGGGTCTGAATAATCCAGTTTTCGATGTCTTCGCGCGGGAACAGCAGTTTGCCGGTGGCGCGCGAGCAGGGGATCTTGCCTCGTGCGGCGAGGTCGTAGACTTTGCGTTCTTTGACCCGCAGTAGCTGTGCGACTTCGCGGGTGGTCAGAAACTCACTCATGCTGGCTGCCCTGCTTGTGGCGGTGTTGCGGAAGTGATGATTATGCCCGAGGCGTGCCCGCCGGTCAGCCTGTCAGTGCAGTGTGGCCGTGGGCGGGGCTTTCAGCTCGGCCGGAGCAAAGGCATGGTGGCAGCTCAAACGCCAACCCTGGCGGGTTTTGAGAAACACGTTGTTGGCGTAGTGCAGGGCCTGCTCCGGGGCGCGGCCGGCGGTTTTGCCGGTGCGTTGTTCTACGAGAAAAATCTCGCAGTGCGGGGTGATGCTGTGATTGAGCGTGTTGATGTGGATCAGAGGCGCTGTATTGTGGCGGAACAGTGCGCTCCAGGTGGCCATAATGCTGTTCAGGCCGGTGACCGGCAGTGTGCCTTCGACAATGCAGACCGCCGAGTCAGGATGCCAGACCTGCCGCAGTTTGGCCGGATTACGCTCGGCGCAGGCTTCGTAAAACGCCTTCATGCAGTCGGCGGCGGTGGGGTAGGCCGCTACGCCGGCGCGTCTGCGGAAAAAGGCCGAGACGCGTTCTCTAGTCTTTTTGCAGCAGGATGGCATCGATGCGTCCTTGCAGCTCTTCACGGCCCAGCGCCTGTGCGTGTGCGACGTTGCGCGCCGGGATGGATTCCGGATCGGGGTAATTGGCCAGTGCCTGATTGAGGCCGGCTTCGCGCAACAGATGCAGCATGGGGAAGGGCGAGCGGTTGGTGTAGTTGGCCGCGTCGTCTTCCTCAGCGCCCTCAAAACAGTAGTCCGGATGGAAGCTGGCGATCTGATAGCGCCCTTCGTAACCGATTGATTCGAGTACCTGCTGGGCCAGTTCGAGCAGTTCGAGGTAGTCGTCGAAGTCCTCAAAACCGGTCGGATAAATCGCCAGTGTGGTTTCGATCTGCGCCTCCTCATCCAGCCGCAGCAGCTCATCGGCAAAGAACTGCACTGCCTGCTCGAGGCCATTGCCGGTGGCAACACAATAGCGGATACGGCCCTGGTCCTGTTCGCGCTTGGCGAACGGGCAGAAGTTTTCTTTGATGACGACTTCGTCCACCCATTGCCGGCTGGCGGCGATGATGCGTTCGATGGTCCATTGCTGGGCTTGCGGCATTGCGTTGATTTCCTGCGGTTTCTGCGCCGCGGCATATTCTGACGGAAATCCGCCGGCAAAGCGATACGCACAGTGGCAAAACAGGCCTGCGGCAGCGGCTCTGTTGTCCTGCGGGGCCGGGGCGCTCGGTGTGAACCGGAGCGATCTGTTATCATCCGTCTTCGCTTTTTTCCCAGTGCAGCCGGCTATGGACGTCTCCGATATTCTCGATTCCCTTAATGAACAACAGCGCGAAGCGGTTTCCTGCGCCCCTATGCATATGCTGGTGCAGGCCGGCGCGGGCAGCGGAAAGACACGGGTGCTCACGCACCGGATTGCGTGGCTGAACCGGGTCGAAGGGGTATCGCCTTTTTCACTGCTGGCGGTGACCTTTACCAACAAGGCAGCCAACGAGATGCGTGCCCGGGTGGAGGCGCTGCTCGGTGTGCCGGCCGGGCCCATGTGGGTCGGCACCTTCCATGGGATTGCCAACCGTTTGTTGCGTGCGCATTGGCAGGAAGCCGGTTTGCCGCAGGGCTTTCAGATCCTCGATGCCGATGATCAGCTGCGGGTGGTCAAGCGGGTTGTGCGCGGGCTGGAGCTGGACGAGTCGCAGTGGCCGCCGAAACAGGCCATGTGGTTTATTAACGGGCATAAGGACGAGGGCCGCCGCCCGCAGCATATCGACGACGGCCAGGACCCGGTGCAGGCGCAGTACATCCGTATTTACACAGCCTATGAGGCCGCCTGTGAGCGTGCCGGGGCAGTGGATTTTGCGGAATTGCTGTTGCGCACGCTGGAAATGCTGCGCGATAACGACGATCTGCGCGATCACTATCAGCGCCGTTTCCGGCATATTCTGGTCGACGAATTCCAGGACACCAACACCATCCAGTACGCCTGGCTGCGGCTGCTGGCCGGTGAGCGCAGCTTTTTGTTTGCGGTCGGTGATGACGATCAGTCGATCTACGGCTGGCGTGGTGCGCGGGTCGAGAACATCCTGAATTTCAACCGCGATTTCCCCGATGCGGGCCTGATCCGTCTGGAGCAGAACTACCGCTCGACCGGCAATATCCTCGCCGCGGCCAATGCGCTGATCGATTATAACGGCGGACGTATCGGCAAGAACCTCTGGACTGCCGGCAGTGACGGCGAACCGATCACGCTCTATTCGGCCTTTAATGAAGGCGATGAAGCGCGCTATATCACCGATACCATCAGCAGCTATATCGACAAAGGCTATAAGCTCAGCGATCTGGCGATTTTGTACCGCTCCAATGCCCAGTCACGGGTGCTGGAGCAGGCTTTGATTGCCGCTGAAATCGACTACCGGGTCTATGGCGGTCTGCGCTTTTTCGAGCGCGCTGAAATCAAAGACGCGCTGGCCTATCTGCGCCTGATCTGCAATCCCGCCGACGATGTGGCTTACGAACGTGTGATTAACCTGCCTACCCGCGGTATCGGTGAGCGCACGCTGGCGCAGGTCCGTGACGCGGCGCGTGAAGCCGGTACTTCGCTGTGGGTGGCCGGCCGTGAGATGCTCAGTGCCGGGGCCCTGAAAGGCCGCGCGGCCAATGCGGTCGGCGGTTTCTACAAGCTGATCGAAGAGTTGCGTGAAGATGCCGGGGAGAAGTCGCTGCAGGCGCTGACCGAGTTTATGCTCGAACACAGCGGCATCATCGCCCACCACGAAAAAGACCGTAGCGAGAAAGGCCAGTCGCGGGTGGAAAACCTGCAGGAGCTGGTTAACGCGGCGCGTGCGCATCAGTTCGGCGCCGAAGGCGATGAGGAGATGAGTCCGCTGGAGTCGTTTCTGGCCAATGCGGCGCTGGATGCCGGCGAATCCCAGGCCCAAAGCGGCCGTCCGGCCGTGCAGCTGATGACCATGCATGCGGCCAAGGGGCTGGAGTTTCCGGTGGTGTTCCTGACCGGTATGGAGCAGGGTTTGTTTCCGCATCCGCGTTCGATTGAGGAGCCGGGCCGTCTCGAAGAAGAACGCCGCCTGTGCTATGTCGGAATTACCCGCGCCGAAGAAAAACTCTATATCACCCATGCCGAGCAGCGTCGCCTGCACGGGCGTGATCAATACAATCTGCCGTCCAAATTTATCAGCGAGATTCCCGCGCATTTGCTCGAAGAAGTGCGGCCGCGTATGCAGGTCACACGGGCGGTTTACCAGCCGCTGCGTCAGAGCGAAATTATCGATGAGACCGGTGCGGAAGCGCTGCGCATAGGGCAGGCGGTCAGTCACCCGAAATTCGGCAACGGCATTGTCCTCGATTGCGAAGGGCAGGGCAGTCATGCCCGTGTGCATGTGAATTTTGAAGATGCCGGGGCCAAGTGGCTGGTGCTCGCTTACGCCAAACTCACCCCGCTCTGAAATCAGGCTTGTATTAGTTAAATAACACTATTGCTGCGTAGCAGAAAATGCTGCGCGACAAGTTACACCTCCCCTGAAGGGCAATAGACCTGACTTTTCTGTGATGGTATAAGCTCAGACTCACGGTGAATTACCTGCCGGGTGCATGGTTTTGCTGCTTTGCAGTACCTTGCGGCCCGGACGGGTGTTGCAGTTTTGCTGCACCGCCGTTTACCAAAACACAATAATAATGTAGTGAGGAAAGAGTCTATGTCACGTCGTAAGTTTCTCAAGACCGGCGCTGCAGCCGGTGTCGGAACGGTAGCCGCTGCCGGAACCATCCTGTCTGCCCCTGCGATCGCCAAAGAGCGGATCGAAGTCGCCATGGTTACGACCTGGCCGCGCGATTTCCCCGGACTGGGTACGGGTGCGCAACGTTTTGCCGAGCGCGTCAAAGCGATCTCCGACGGACGTATTCAGGTCGAATATTTCGCCGGCGGCGAACGCGTCAAACCCTTCGATTCCTTTGACGAGGTCGCCTCCGGTAATGCGCAGATGTACCACGGCGCGGAGTACTACTGGAAAGGCAAGCACCCGGCGTTTGCTTATTTCGCCACGGTTCCTTTCGGTCTGACGGCGCTGGAATTCAACGCCTGGATTCGCTTCGGCGGCGGCCAGCAACTGTGGGATGAGCTGTCCTCCGGTTTCGGTGTTAAAGGCCTGATGTGCGGTAACACCGGTGTGCAGATGGGCGGTTGGTTCCGCAAAGAGATCAATACCGCTGATGACCTCAAGGGGCTGAAGATCCGCATGCCGGGGCTGGGCGGCGATGTCATGGCAAAACTCGGCGCCTCGCCGGTCTCACTGCCGGGCGGGCAGATCTACGAAAACCTCATCTCCGGCGCAATCGATGCGACCGAATGGGTCGGCCCGTGGAACGACAGCTTCCTCAAGTTCTACGAAGCCGCCAAATACTACTACTACCCGGGTATGCATGAACCGGGTGCCTGCCTGAGTCTGGGCATCAATGAAAAATTCTGGAAAGGACTCTCTGAGTCTGACCGTCTGCTGATCGAAGCGGCCGCGTCCATGGAAAATGAAATGATGATGTCCGAGTTCACGGCCAACAACGGTGCTTTCCTGCAGAAAATGCTCACCGAACAGGGCGTGAAATTGCGTCGCTTCAGCGATGAAGTCTACGACAGCTTCGGTGAAGCGGCCGACGAAGTCTTCGAAGATGTGCAGGATCACAGCGATCTGGCCAAGCGTGTTCACGAGAGCTTTCTGGTTGCCCGCCAGACCTACGGTGCCTGGCAGAACATCGGTGACGTTGAATACCTGCGTCAGCGTAACCGCGTCCTCGGTATCGATTGATCGCGTCACTTCCCAAGGGCGGAATCCGGACAAGGGATTCCGTCCTGTTCTTCCACAGGTAGCGACCGGCCTTCCTTGACGCTGCCTTTTTGGAATGAGTTTTAACGCAAAATGAATATTCCGTCTTCTGCAGAGATTCCGCTGGCGGACAAGTCGGTTGCACCTTATCGCCTGCTGGCCGGGTTTGTCGTTGCCTTCGCTTTAACGTTCCTGATCAACAATGTGCTGACCTTCTGGGGCGGTGCCCCGGGGGCGCTGAATACGCTCACGTCGCTCGGCTTGTTGCCGTTTGATCCGGATGATGCGGTCAGCGGGGCGGGGGCGCTTGCCGCCGGTCTGGCGCAGCTGCTGTTGTATATCGCGGCGTTGGTCTGGGTTGTATTTTACGTGCGGCGCCGCACCGGTGCGGACGGTATTTTGCGTGATGTGGCGCGATACCAATGGCTGGCCGCGTATATCGTACGGGCTGCGTTCTGGGCGGTGGTGCTGGTCGGACTGGCCGACTATGTCGTGTCATTCCTGCGGGTTGAAAATTTCCTCAGCGCTATTGTCGGCGATGAGTTGAGTACGCAGCTTGGGCGCCCGCAGTTCCGTGGTATCTACTTGCATTATCCGCTTGTCGCGCTGGCGTTTTTGATCGCCGCTTTTACCCGCTCGCTGAGCTTTATCTGGCTGGCCACTCTTGTCGTACTGGCCGAGTTTCAGATCGTGTTGTTGCGCTTTGTGTTCTCCTACGAACAGGCTTTTATGGGGGATCTGGTGCGGTTCTGGTACGCGGCCTTGTTCTTGTTTGCCAGTTCCTACGCGCTGGTTGAAGAAGCCCATGTGCGGGTCGATGTGCTTTATGCGCACTTCGGACGACGTAAAAAAGCCTGGACTAACGCACTCGGTTCGGTGTTTCTGGGCTGGCCGATCTGTTTCACGATTCTCCTGCTGGGAATGTGGGGACGGGGTAGTAGTCTTAACAGTCCTTTGCTCAGCTATGAGATTACCCAGAGCGGTTTCGGTATGTACGTCAAGTATCTGATGGCCGGCTATCTGGTGGTCTTTGCCGTGTCGATGATTGTGCAGTTTGCCGCTTATCTGCTGGAAAGCGTTGCTGTGCTGGCCGGCTATGAAGAAGACGAACACGTCTTTGAGCCGACCTCCGGGCTGACGCCTCACACCATCGAATAAAACCGGACCGTATCTGTCATGGAAATCGTTTTTCTCCTGATCCTTGTGCTCCTGATGGTGATTGCACTCACCTCGGGCTTTCCCGTCGCTTTCTCCCTGCCGGGGGCGGCGATTATCACCATTGGTCTGGCCGCGCTCAGCGGCTTTTTGTTCGAGGGCGACGTCAGCGCTTATTTTGCTCAGGACGGGCCGGTCGAATGGCTTAATGCGGGCGTGACCAACTTCCGCAGTCTGTATTGGGTGGTCGAACGCGATACGCTGATTGCGATTCCGCTGTTTGTGTTTATGGGCATCATGTTGCAACGCTCGCGGATTGCCGAAGATCTGCTGGTGGCCATGGCGCAGCTGTTCGGACCTGTGCCGGGCGGCTTGGGTATTTCGGTGGTGTTTGTCGGCGCTTTGCTGGCCGCGACCACCGGGATTGTCGGCGCCACGGTGATCGCCATGGGGCTGATCTCGCTGCCGGCGATGATGCGCAACAACTACTCCAGGTCGCTGGCCAGCGGCGTGATCTGCGCCTCGGGCACGCTGGGGCAGATCATTCCGCCGTCGATTGTACTGATTATTCTGGCGGACCAGCTCTCCAGTGCCGCCGATCAGGCCAGCACGCTGCGTAAGCAGGCCTATAAGGCGGCCACCGGCGAATTTTCCATGCCCTCGCATCTGGATGTGGTCTCGGCCAGTGCGGGGGATATGTTTATGGGCGCGTTTATTCCGGGCATGATCCTGGTCGCGCTCTATATGTTGTATATCCTGATCTCGGCGATTATCCGTCCGCAGACCGCGCCGCCGGTGGCTTTTGACGGCAAATACGACAGTCACTTCTTCAAACAGGTGTTACTGGCGCTGGTGCCGCCGCTGGCGCTGATCTTTGTTGTGCTGGGTTCGATTCTGACCGGCGTGGCGACGGTCAATCAGGCCGGTGCGATCGGCGCGATCGGCGCGGTGATTATGGGCGGATACCGGCTGTACGACGGTGGCCGTTTGACCTTTGTGCCTGCCGCGCTGGCGGTATTTTCGGTGCTTGGCATTCTGGTGGTGCTGAGCCTGCATCCGATCAATATCAAAAACATGGCCACCGACAGCGACCGCGTTGCCGTGATGCTGGCCGGTGTTTTCGTGGTGATACTGCTGATCGCCGTGTTCTGGAGCCTGTGGCGTAGCTACAAGATCGACAATACCCTGCGTGAGGTCATGATCGAGACGGCCAAGACCACCTCCATGGTCTTTATTATTTTGCTGGGCGCGGCCATGCTGACCTCGGCGTTCCGTGCCTTCGGTGGTGAAGAGTTGGTGCGTCACTACCTGACCGGTTTGCCGGGCGGTTTCTGGACCCAGTTTCTGGTCGTCATGTTGGTGATGTTCCTGCTGGGCTTTTTCCTCGACTTTATCGAGATCGCCGTGGTGGTGGTGCCGATTGTGGCGCCGATACTGCTCGCCAATCCGGAAGCTAATATCACAGCGGTCTGGTTTGGGGTCATGGTTGGCTTGAATATCCAGACTTCGTTTCTGACACCGCCGTTCGGCTTTGCGCTGTTTTATCTGCGCGGGGTGGCACCGCCCGAGGTCAAAACCACGCAGATCTACAAGGGGGCGGTGGCTTTTATCGGTCTGCAATTGATCGGTCTGGGGATCGCCGGCTATTTTCCGCCGCTGGTCAATTACCTGCCCTTCAGTACCTACCTGACTTCGGATAACGCGCCGCCGCCGGTCAATCCGCGTCTGCAGCAATGTATGCGTGACGAGTTGTTTGTGTACTACGACGAGAACCGCAATGCGCTGACAACGGCGATCGACAAGGCCCGCGGGCTGGATCTGTCGGTATTGCCGGCGCAGTATCAGGACAGCCTGCGTGCAGGTTTTGATACGGCCGCGGCGACCTTCGGCAAAGTTCAGGCTGTGCGCGAAGCCAAGGCCGCGCTCGATGCCTATGCCGATGAGTACCGGGTTATTCACTCGCAGGTGCGTGATATTGAGAAAGACATCAGCCGCCGCAAGGAGGCCATAGGTGAAATTCGTGATTTGCTTTCTGATGCGCGTCGCGAGGATGAACCCGATCAACAGCTGGTCGCTGAGCTGCAGGCGCAGATTGACGCGCAAGAGCAGCAGATCGCGGCCCTCGGTGACACCTTTCCGGCGCAGTGGGAGGCTGCCTACGCCCGCTGGGAAGGACTGAGCAAGGCGCATGATAAGGCCGTTCGCGACTACAACATGACCGTCGACGGGGCCTATCAGCCTTTGCCTGATGTGCTGAAACTGATCGGCAGCGCTGATGAGCTGGCAGCGTTCGAAGCGCGTTTTGATGAGCTGGTCCGCGCGGTCAACAGTCTGCCGGTGGAAGAGGCTGAGACAACACTCAAGGCCGGCTCGGATGCGCTCGGTGAGTTGGCCGGCGTCAGCGCCATCAAGTCGCAGGTTTACAAGGCCTACAAAGCCATGAAACCGGGCCGTGAGAATCCGCAGAAAGCGCTGCAACACATTGCCCAAGCCCGTGAGTTGTTCGACGCTGAAGTGAGCTGGCGTCAGGCTGCTGCGACCAGGCTGGCAGGTGCGCTGACTGATTATGATGAAGCGATCCGTGATTCCATCGGCCTGCGTTTGCAAGCGCGCTTGTCAGACCGGATGGCACGTAAAATCGCCCTCTGTCAGTCCTATCACCGTGATGTTTCACTGAGTTTCTGAGGCTTTTACAAGCCCGGATGTAACCAACGCCGCGAATGTCATTTCGCGGCGTTTTTGCATTCTACAAGTATGTAACCCAGCATTACGCGCTTGTAGATTCACTTTCCCGTTCCTGCGCCGTTAGTTCCCGAAACCGGCCTTCTCACAGGGGCTGTCAGCCCGCGTCCAAGTGGACCGGATCGCGCAATCAGGACAGGGACCTTATGTTTAATTTTTTCAGAAAGCGCATGATGCCGCCGGTGCCGGCGCAGGAAGTCGTGCGTCAGGCGGCATTCGTGCCATCGCTTGAGGGCCTGACTGAGGCGTTGTTTCGTTTTGATGAGATTCAGGCGCCGCTGGCTCTGGCATTTATCTCACCGGCGATGGACTTTTCCGCGACGGTCGCGCGCATTGCTGCGTTGGCCGGTGAGACCCCTGTGTTGGCGTGTGTGGCTGTGGCCGGGCTCAGCGATCAGGCCGCCGCAGACGGTGAAGGTGTTGTACTGCAGGTCTTCTCGGCAAAGCTGGTGGCGGGGGTGGACATACGCGGTGTCGCTTTGCATTGTCAGGATATCCGTGCCGGCAAAAGCCGTATGAGTCATGCACAACGGATCGGCCGCATTGCGGCTGATTTGCAGACGATACGTCCGGGATTTCGCATCGACGCGCGAGACACGGTTGCATTAACCTTTTTTGACGGTGCCTCCAAATCGGAAAACTATGTGATGGAAGCGGTCTATCAGACCGGACGTTTCCCCTGCATCTTTTTCGGCGGAACCGCCGGTGACACCGCGCAGGGTCAGGCGATGCCGCTTTTCGACAGCAAAAACGTGGTCGCAGGTCAGGCGGTTATTGCATTTATCAAGCTCGCCCCCGGACAGCGTTACGGTGTTTTTACCAGCCACGGTCGTGCCGGGCGCGGAGCCTCATTTGTGGTGGTCGACGGCGACCCCTTACAGCGCACAGTGACGACGGTTTTCGATGAGCAGGCACACCGTGTGGTGCCGTTTATCGATGTTCTCTGTGAAACTCTTAATACAAGCCCTGAGGGGCTTGCTTCGACGCTGGGCGACTATGCTTTCGGTCTTGAGATCGATGGGGAAATGTTTGTCCGCGCGGTCTCGGCGGTGGACCCGGCATCCGGGGCGGTGACGTTTCGTTGTGATATTTCCGTCGGTGATCACCTGACCCTGATGCCGGATGCGGCCGGCGCGCAAGACGTGTCGGCTGATATCCATGCCTATTTTCAGGATAAGCCCGCGCCGACGGCGATTCTGGTCCATGACAGCACCGTGGCCGCAGAGCGCCGTGCCTGGCCGGCGCCCGGGGCTGTGTGTCACGGGCCGGGCACGTTGTTCGGGGTGCAGGTTAACCGCACGCTGTCGGCCTTGGTTTTTTTCTCCGACCCGGCGTTTGATTTCCGCGATTCCCTGATCGATAACTTTCCGGTCCATTACGCCTGTTTTTCCGGCTATTTTGCCCGCCGTAAGCTGATCCGCGAAGAACGTGAAAACATGCAGGATGAGTTGCAGGCGGCCTTTGGCGAGGTCATCAGTGCGGCTGTGCTGGGCGACTATTCCAGGCGTGTCACGCGGGAGTTCCCCGACAGCGAGCTCAATCTGCTGGCGCAGAATATCAACTCGCTGGTCAGCGCCGTGGACACCGGGCTGGCGGAAACCGGCACCGTCTTGTCGGCGCTGGCCGCGGCGGACCTGACCAAGCGCGTCAGCGGCGACTACCAGGGCGCTTTTGATCAGCTCAAGACCAATACCAACGGTCTGGCCGAAAGGCTGACCCAGATCGTCTCGCGGCTTTCCTCGGCGTCGAATAATCTGAAACATGCCACCGGCGATATACTCAGCGGCGCCAATGATTTAAACGACCGCACCACCGAGCAATCCGTGACCAATCAACAGGCCTCGGCGGTGGTTGATAAGCTCGCCGGTACCGTACGCGAAAACGAGCAACATGCGGCCGATGCCCGTGACAACACCCGACTGGTCAGTCAGACCGCAGAAGACGGCGGCATGTCCATGGGCGAAGCCAGCGATGCGATGGCCCGGATTACCGCGTCCTCGGCGCAGATCTCCAATATCATCGGCATGATCGATGAGATTGCCTTTCAGACCAATTTGCTGGCGCTCAATGCCAGTGTGGAAGCGGCGCGGGTCGGTGAGGCGGGGCGGGGATTTGCTGTTGTGGCGGTGGAAGTGCGGCGCTTGTCCGCGTCGGCGGCGGAGGCTTCAACCAAGGTCAAGGACCTGATCCGGCGCAGCAGCGGCGAGGTCAGCGACGGCGCCCGGTGTGTCACCGAAGCGGCCGGCAAGCTGTCGGGTATGCTGGATGTGGTGCGCAGCAACTCGGCCCTGATGGACGGTATCGCCAAAGCCAGCGCCGAACAGACGACCGCAATCGAAGAGGTTAATCTGGCCGTGCGCAGTATGGACCGCATCACGCAGAACAACGCCGTCCGGGTGCAGGAAATTCACGCCGCGATCGAGCAAACCGGCGCGCAGGCGGCGGCATTGGATGATATTGTGCGGGTCTTCCGCCTGCGCGGTCCGGAGCCGGCCGCCGGCGCTGCGGCGACGGTGGTGCCGATCCGTTCGCCGCTGTCTGCCGCGCGCCCCGTCCACGGGGCCGGCCAGCGTACGGCGCAAGTGCCGGCAGATGATGAATGGGAATCCTTCTGAGGCGGCTGACTCAGATATCCATATTGACGTCTTTACCGCTCATCATGGCCTGCATGTCGCCGGCTTCGTAGTGGCGGAAGATGGCGTCGACGATCTCATCCGGGTCATCGAGAATGGTAAAAATACTCAGGTCTTCCTGACTGATGGTGCCATGGCTGATCATGGCCTTGTGAAACCAGTCGATCAGGCCCTCCCAGAACTCCCGGCCGACCAGGATCACCGGAATGCGGCGTGATTTACGGGTCTGAATCAGGGTGACAATCTCGGCCAGCTCATCCAGGGTGCCGAAACCGCCGGGCATGACGATATACGCGGAAGCGTATTTTACAAACATCACCTTGCGGGCGAAAAAGTAACGGAAATTCAGCGCGATATCCTGATAGGGATTGCCGGTTTGTTCCCGCGGCAGCTGAATATTCAGCCCGACACTGGCGCTTTTACCGGCATGGGCGCCCTTGTTGGCCGCTTCCATAATTCCCGGTCCGCCACCGGAAACGACCGCAAAGCCGCTGTCGGAGAGCTTGCGCGCAATCGTCTCAGCCAGTGCCACATAAGGGTTGTCGTGGGCGAAGCGCGCCGAGCCGAAAATACTCACTGACGGGCTGATGGCAGCCAGCTTCTGAAAGCCTTCGACAAATTCCGCCATGATCTGGAAGATTTTCCAGGACTCGCGGGAGAGGGCGGCATCGGCGTCTTCGCCGGTATCGAAACGCAGACGGTTGTGTTCGTTGTCGAGCATGGATTCGGTTCTCTGATAGGGAAGCTGTGGGGCAATAATAGCGCAGCTTGCGCGCTGCCCCGAGCCGGCCTGACTCGGTTACAATGGGCGTCTTTTCCGCACAGCCCGAGAGACGACGTCCGTATGTCTGACAAAAAGCCGCTGATTCTTGTCGATGGATCATCCTATCTGTTCCGCGCCTTCCACGCATTACCGCCGCTGACCAACGCCGACGGCGAGCCCACCGGCGCGGTCTACGGGGTGGTCAATATGCTCAAGCGTCTGGTCAAGGACTACGGCGCCGATGAGGTGGCGGTGGTCTTTGATGCCAAAGGCAAAACCTTCCGTAACGAGCTCTACAGCGACTACAAGGCGACCCGTCCGCCGATGCCGGACGATCTGCGGGTGCAGATCGCGCCCCTGCACGAGCTGGTCGAAGCACTGGGCTTTCCGATGATTATTCAGGAAGGCGTGGAGGCCGATGATGTAATCGGCACGCTGGCATTGCAGGCCGCAAAAGACGGCAAGCCGGTGATTATCTCAACCGGCGATAAGGACATGGCGCAGCTGGTCGACGAGCACATTACGCTGATCAATACCATGAACAATACAACCATGGATAAAGACGGCGTGGTTGCAAAGTTCGGTGTGAAACCCGATCAGATCATCGATTATCTGGCTCTGATGGGCGACAAGTCCGACAATATTCCCGGGGTGCCCGGCTGTGGCCCGAAGACCGCGGTCAAGTGGCTCGACACCTACGGCTCTTTACAGGGCGTGATCGACAATGCAGAGGCGATCAAAGGCAAGATCGGCGAAAAACTGCGCGCTGCGCTCGAAACCCTGCCGCTGTCCTATGAGCTGGCCACCATCCGCACCGATTGCGAGCTGCCGCTGCAGCACGATCAGCTGCAGCGCCGCGAGCCGGATGTGGACAAGCTCGCCGCCCTGTTCAGCCGTTTGGGTTTTAAGGCCTGGCTGGCCGAGTTGCAGAAAGCGCCGTCGGATGAGGCGGCTGATGAGGGTGGCGCCGATGCCGGGGCCGACGCGGCAGAGCCTGAAGCGGTGGAGACGGATTACGATCTGGTGCTGGAGGAGGCGGCGTTGGACGCCTGGCTGGATAAGCTTTCGCAGGCGGATTTGTTTGCCTTTGATACGGAAACCACCAGCCTTAACTACATGGAAGCCGAACTGGTCGGCGTGTCATTTGCGGTCGAGCCGGGCAAGGCCGCCTATGTGCCTTTCGGCCATGACTACGAAGGCGCGCCGGCGCAGCTATCGCGCGGGACGGTGCTGGGCAAGCTCAAACCCCTGCTGGAGAATCCCGAACTGAAAAAAGTCGGTCAGCACCTCAAATACGATATGAATGTGCTGAAAAATCACGGTATTGCTCTGGCCGGCGTTGAACACGACACCATGCTGGAGTCTTATGTGCTCGATTCGACCGCGACGCGCCACGATATGGATTCCCTGGCCGACAAGTATCTGCAACGCCAGACCGTGCATTTCGAGGACATCGCCGGCAAGGGCAAAAAACAGCTGACCTTCAATCAGATCGGCCTCGATGAAGCAGGCCACTATGCCGCCGAAGACGCTGATATCACCTTGCAGTTGCATCAGACGCTGTGGCCGAAATTGCAGGAAAACGCCGGGCCTGCGGCGATTTACCGCGATATTGAGATCCCTTTGGTGCCGGTCTTGTCAAAAATCGAAAGCACCGGCGTGCTGATCGATCCGGATATGCTGTTTGCCCAGAGCAGCGAAATTACCGCCAAGCTGGCGGAGCTGGAGCAGGCCGCGTTTGCCGATGCCGGCGAGGAGTTCAATCTCAACTCGCCGAAGCAGATTCAGGAAATTTTCTTCGGCAAAAAAGGCTTCCCGGTGGTGCGCAAAACGCCCAAAGGGCAGCCGTCCACCGCTGAAGATGTGCTCGAAGAGCTGGCCGTTGAGCATGAGCTGCCGCGTTTGATACTGCAACACCGTGGACTGGCCAAGCTCAAATCCACTTACACGGACAAGCTGCCGGGCATGATCTGCAAGGCCAGCGGCCGTGTGCATACCTCTTACCATCAGGCCGTGGCCTCGACCGGGCGTTTGTCTTCCAGTGACCCGAATCTGCAGAATATTCCGGTGCGTACCGAAGAAGGGCGCAAGATCCGTTCGGCTTTTGTGGCGCCGGAGGGCTACCGGATTATGGCGGCCGACTACTCGCAGATCGAACTGCGCATAATGGCGCATCTGTCCGGCGATGAGGGCCTGCTCCAGGCGTTTCGTGATGACCGTGATGTGCACGCCGCGACTGCAGCTGAAGTCTTCGGTGTGGATGCAGACGCGGTGGATGCGGATCAACGGCGTGCTGCCAAGGCGATTAACTTCGGCCTGATCTACGGCATGAGTGCTTTCGGTCTGGCCAAGCAGCTCGGCGTCACGCGCCCCGAAGCGCAATCCTATATTGACCTCTACTTTGCCCGTTACCCGGGCGTGCGTGACTATATGGACCAGACCCGGGTGCTGGCGGCCGAGCGCGGCTATGTGGAAACCGTCTTCGGCCGGCGCCTGTACCTGCCGGAAATCAAGTCGCGCAACGCGCAGCGCCGTCAGTACGCCGAGCGTACGGCGATCAACGCGCCCATGCAGGGCACGGCCGCGGATATCATCAAACGCGCCATGCTGCTGGTGGACGAGCGCCTCAGGGGCAAAGAAAAAGACGCCAGAATGATCATGCAGGTGCACGATGAGCTGGTCTTTGAAGTCCGTGAAGATGTGCTGGAGGAGATCCGCAGCGATATCACCGCGATTATGTGTGGGGCGGCTGAGCTGGAGGTGCCTTTGCTGGTTGAAGCCGGGGTCGGTGACAACTGGGAAGAGGCCCACTGAAGCGCCTGAAAAGCGGATAAAACCGCAGTTCAGGCCAGCGGCGCTTCTCATACTTAAGACGGAGGAGTCTGCCATTTTCGCAGTAGCTGTATTGCGTTGCTGTGGGGATTTTTCTAGTGTCAGAGATAAGCACGGAAACGCTTTTTCCGTATCCGGAAATGACTGTAAATAGCTGTTTTTAAATGTTTTATTTTCATTGACTTGCATAATTTACGCAAATCCGGAATAAAAACAGCAGAACGAAAAAAAGACAGTCAGAACGGACCGGAAGCAGAGAATTTTCAGCGGCGTTTCCCGGCTCGCAACGGCCACATCCGCAAGGCAGGCGGATGTGGCTGACCGAATCCTGCAATGGAGGAATCCCCATGCTTAAGTCGCTTCACATCGATCCGGGTAAGTGCACCGGTTGCCTGCAGTGTGAACTTGCCTGTTCCTACGAAAACGAAAAGGTTTTCAATCCGGCCAAGTCCCGTATCAAGGTTTTTAATTTCCACGACGAAGGGCGTTTTGTGCCTTACACGTGCACGCAGTGTGACGAAGCCTGGTGTATGCACGCCTGTCCGGTGGATGCCATCAAGCTCAATCTGGCCAATGGCTCCAAAGACGTGCATGAAGATATCTGCGTGGGCTGCAAAGTCTGCACGATTGCCTGCCCCTTCGGCACGGTTAACTACAACGCCGATACCGGCAAGGTCGTCAAATGCGATCTGTGCGGTGGCGATCCCAAGTGTGCCAGTGCCTGTCCGACCGATGCGATCACCTATGTCGATGCTGAAATGACCGGCTACGACCGTATGCGGGCATGGGCAGCAAAAACCGACAATAACGCGAACGCTCAGGCGTAGGAGGCTGACATGTCCTGGAGTAAAAAACTGCTGCGTGTCAATCTGACCGATGGCACGATCAAAGAAGAGCCCACCAATATGGAATGGGCGAACGAATACCTCGGTCAGCGCGGACTGGCGACCCGTTATATGGTCGAAGAGATGGATCCCAAAGTGGATGCGCTCAGCCCGGAAAACATGCTGATCTTCGCCACCGGCCCGCTGACCGGCACCAACGCCTCCACCGGCGGCCGTTATTCGGTGATTACCAAAAGCCCGCTGACCGGCGCGGTGGCCTGTTCCAACTCCGGTGGCTTTATCGGCGCAGAGCTGAAGTTTGCCGGCTGGGATATGATCATCTTCGAAGGCAAGGCCGCTTCCCCGGTGTATCTGTCGGTGTATAACGACAAAGCCGAGCTGCTGCCGGCTGACGATCTGTGGGGCAAATCGGTCTGGGAAGCGGACGAGCTGCTGCACAAAAAACACGCTGATCCTTACCTGCGCATCGCGGCGATCGGCCGTTCAGCCGAGAAGGGCTGCCTCTATGCGGGCATTATTAACGACCTGCACCGCGCCGCCGGGCGCAGCGGCGTCGGCACCGTGATGGCTTCCAAGAACCTCAAGGCGGTGGTCGTGCGTGGCACCAAAGGTGTGACCGGCGTACGTGACGAAGCGGCCTTCCAGAATGCGGTAGCGGCCGGCAAACAGGTGCTGGCGGAAAATGCGGTTACCGGCCAGGGCCTGCCCACCTATGGCACCCAGGTGCTGATGAACGTGATCAACGAAGTGGGGGCCTTGCCGACGCGCAATATGCGCGAAGTCCAGTTCGAAGGCGCGCACAATGTCTCCGGCGAAGCCATGCACGAGCCGCGCAAAACCGACGGTAAGCCCAATCTCACCACCAACGGCGGTTGTTTTGCCTGCACCATCGCCTGCGGACGTATCTCCACCATTGATCCGCAGCACTTCTCCGTTAAAGACAAGCCCGAGTATCAGAAAAACTCCGGTGGTCTGGAGTACGAAGCGGCCTGGGCGCTGGGGCCGGACACCGGTGTGGATGACATCGATGCGCTGACCTACGTCAACTTCCTCTGTAACGAAGACGGCATGGACCCGATCTCCTTCGGCTCCACGGTGGCGGCGGCCATGGAGTTGTTCGAAGAAGGCGTGATCACCACTGAACACACCGGTGGTGTGGAGCTGAAGTTCGGTTCCGCCGAAGCGCTGTGCTGGGCAGCGGAAGTGACCGCCAAAGGTGAAGGTTTCGGGCTGGATCTGGGGTTGGGCTCCAAGCGACTGTGCGAAAAGTACGGCCGTCCTGAGTTGTCTATGACGGTGAAGGGGCAGGAGTTCCCGGCCTATGACCCGCGTGGCATTCAGGGCATCGGCCTGGCCTACGCCACTTCCAACCGCGGTGCCTGTCACCTGCGCGGCTATACCATCTCGTCTGAGATTCTCGGGATTCCGGAAAAAACCGATCCGCTCGAATCGGCCGGTAAAGCCGGTCTGGTGAAGGCGTTTCAGGATGCCACAGCGGCTGTTGACTCGGCCGGCCTGTGCATTTTTACCACCTTTGCCTGGACGCTTGATGATATTGCGCCGCAGGTAGCGGCGGCCTGTGACGGCGAGTGGACACCGGAGCGCATGCTCGAAGTGGGTGAGCGGATCTGGAATATGGAGCGCGAGTTCAATATGCGCGCCGGTATTACCGCCGAGCAGGACAATCTGCCCAAACGTCTGCTGAAGGATGCGGCCAAAGTCGGCCCGGCCGCCGGTAAGGTTAACGAGCTCGATAAAATGCTGCCGGAGTACTACCAGCTGCGAGGCTGGAACGAAAACGGTGAAGTCACTGCCGAGACGCGGGCGCGTCTGAAACTGCCGGCATAAGGCGCGGCAAGTAAAACGGGCGGCGCAGCCCGGACCGGCTGCGCCGTTTTCTGACTTTACCGGAGTAGCAACACATGCATTACGTGATTATCGGGGCCGGCCCGACGGGCGTTCTGGCTGCCGAACATTTGCGCAAACTCGACAAGCACAGTGATATCACCATAGTCGGGGATGAGCCGGAGCCGCCTTACTCGCGCATGGCTATCCCTTATCACCTGATTGGCAATATCGGAGAAGAAGGCACTTATCTGCGTAAGGATGAGGGGCATTTTGAAAAGCTCAATATCAATGTCCGGCAGGCGCTGCTGAGCCGGCTTGAGCGCGACACGAAAACCCTCACGCTGAGCAACGGCGAGACGTTAAGCTATGACAAGCTGCTGCTGGCTACCGGCTCGCATCCGATTCAACCGCCGATTCCGGGTATAGATCTGCCGCAGGTCTCGACCTGCTGGACACTGGAGGACGCGCGCAAGATCCGCGATCTGGCCGGTGAACACGCCAAGGTGGTGCTGATGGGCGCGGGCTTTATCGGCTCGATCGTGCTTGAGGCGCTGGCTCTGCGGCGGGTGGATCTGACGGTGGTGGAAATGGGCGACCGCATGGTGCCGCGCATGATGAACCAGACCGCGGGGAATCTGCTCAGCGCCTGGGCGCGTAGCAAAGGTGTGACGGTGCATACGTCGACCAAAATCGAATCGATCCGCGCCAACAAATCGCGCTGGTGGCGGCGTGCCAAACATCCGCTTAAAGTGCATCTCGATCAGGGCGAGGAGCTCGACGCGGATCTGCTGATCTCCGCAGCCGGGGTGCGTTCCAACTTCGATTTTCTCGAAGGCACGGGCATCGAAACGGAGCAGGGCATACTGGTCAATGACCATTTGCAGACCAATGACCCCTGCATCTATGCCGCCGGGGATGTGGCGCAGGGTCGGGACTTTTCGACCGGTGAGTACACGGTGCAGGCAATTCAGCCGACCGCTGCAGAGCATGCCAAAATTGCCGCCAACAATATGGTGCGCGATAACAGCGTCACCCACCGTGGCAGCGTGAATATGAACGTGCTCGATACCCTGGGCCTGATCTCCACCTCCTTCGGCCTGTGGATGGGCGTTGACGGCGGTGATTCCTGCGAGCTGCTCGATGAGGCAGACTATCGCTATATCCAGTTGCAGTTCGACGGTGACGTGCTGGTCGGCGCCAGCAGTCTGGGCATGACCCAGCATATGGGCGTGATCCGTGGTCTGATCCAGTCGGCTGTGCCGCTGGGTAAATGGAAAGCACGTCTGATGGATGACCCGACACGGGTGATGGAGGCCTATCTGGCCACGGTGCAGGCGCAAGCGGTTGCTGCGAAAGTATGAAAATTACGCTGAAACTCTATGCCACGCTGACGGATCTGCTGCCGCCCGGTGCCGAGCGCAACCAGGCGGTGGTGGAGGTGCCCGATGATGCCACTTTGCAGTCGGTGATTGAGACCTATAAGGTGCCGCCGGAACTGGCGCATCTGGTGCTCATTAACGGGCATTTTTTCTGCGTCGCCGACCGCGCGGAAACACGCCTTAAAGAAAACGACGTGGTGGCCATCTGGCCGCCCGTCGCCGGGGGCTGAGATGTCGCAGTCGACAGGTGACGCGCAGGCGGACACGGCGTTTGTCCGTGATATGGGGCTGACGCATGCGGATTTTTTCCGCTATTTGCCGGCGGCGGTCGGTGAACACAGCTGGACACAGCCCGATAACAATACGGTGATGGTGGCCATAGGTCAGGGCAGTCTGCGCATCGAACTGGGCCCGGAAGGCGAGCGGCGTATTGCCAATATCCGTTTGCCACGGACCGAGATTGCGTTTCGTTTCGATGGCGTCACGCCGGAGGAACAGCGCCGCTTTCTGAGCTATTTTGATCTGCGCTTTCAGCGCGGCGGTGGCTAGAGGAGTGGCCCGCACAGGGTTAGGGTTGTCTTAATGAGTAAGGAAGAATACAAGCTGAACACAAGCTCAACAGCGCTGCAGGACCGGCTCGGCAGGCAATTGCACGATTTGCGTATTTCGGTGACCGACCGTTGCAACTTCCGCTGCGTGTATTGTATGCCGAAGGAAAAATTCGGTCGTGATCACCGCTTTCTGCCGCGTGACGAACTGCTGCACTTTGAAGAGATCGAGCGTGTTGCGCGTTTGTTTGCCGGCCTCGGTGTGCGCAAGATCCGCCTCACAGGCGGTGAGCCGCTGGTCCGGGCCGAGCTGGAAACCCTGATCCGCAAGCTGCGCGCCATCGACGGCATTACCGACCTCAGCCTTACTTCCAATGCGTCACTGATGACCGAAGCGCGGGCCCGCTCACTGCGCGATGCCGGACTTAACCGGGTCAATATATCCCTTGATGCGCTCGATGAAGCGACCTTCCACCGGATCAGCGATGTGAACGTGTCGGTCGATCAGGTATTGCAGGGCATAGAGCATGCGGCCAGCGCCGGTTTCGATTCGGTAAAGGTCAATATGGTGGTGAAGAAGGGCCTGAACGATCACTGCGTTCTGCCGATGGCCAGACATTTCCACGGCAGTGGCAAAATTCTGCGCTTTATCGAGTTTATGGATGTGGGCAATACCAACGGTTGGCAGTCCGGCCAGGTCGTCGCCGCGCAGCAGATCGTTGACACCATCAGCCGCGAGCTGCCGCTGGAGCCGGTCGGTGCCAATTACCCGGGTGAAGTGGCCAAGCGCTGGAAATACAAGGACGGAGGAGGTGAGATCGGGGTGATTTCCTCGGTGACCCAGCCGTTCTGCGGGAGCTGTTCGCGGATCCGTTTGTCAGCCGTCGGCAAGCTCTACACCTGTCTGTTTGCCAGTGAAGGTACGGATATCCGCGAGGCGCTGCGTTCCGGTGACGATGATGCGGCCTTGCTGCGGCGTCTGCGCGCTCTGTGGTCGCAGCGTCAGGACCGTTACTCAGAAACCCGCACACAGGTGCAGGTACTGCAGCCGCGCAGCAAAATCGAAATGTCCTATATCGGCGGCTGAAACCGCCGCTGCCGTCGCTTAGTTTTCTTCTGTCAGTTTCTTCAGCGTCAGGCGGCGGTTTTTGCGCCGCCCTTCAGGCGTGCTGTTGTCCGCGATCGGATTGATTTCTCCGTAGCCGCCGGCCAGGACCCGCTCCGGAGCGATATCGCGGTAGATCAGATACAACCTGGCCGCCCCGGCCCGCTTGGCGGACAGGCGCTGGTTCAGTTTGGCCGAACCGCGGCTGTCGGTGTAGGCGGCGATTTCCACGCGCTGCCCGGGCAAGGCCTCAAGCGCCTGCACGACACGGTCCAGCGCTTGCCGGGCCTGCGGGACCAGGGCCGGTGAATTGCGTTCGAATTCAATATCTTCCAACACCAGTTCTGCCAGTTCACCGCAGAAGAAATCCGCCAGCCCGGCGGGGATTTGTCCGTTGCTGCAGGCGTCGGTATTTTCGGCTTCGGCTTCGGCTTCGGCTTCGGCTTCTGCTTCGGCTTCTGCTTCGGCTTCTGCTTCTGCCTCTGTTTCTGCTATATCCGCCGTTTTCCCGGACAGGCTTGCACTAAGCGCCTGTGCGTGCGCAGAACTCTCATGCGGGCCAAACAGAATATCAAACTCAAGCCTGCCGCTGATCTCGCCCTGATACTGCAACTTGGCCCCGTTTTTCTGCCACTGGCCATATTCACTGTTGACCGAGAACTGTTCGGCTGACATGCCGTCGGGCAAAAGCCAGGAGATGGTCAGCAGTTCGGTTTGCGTCCCCAGTGCGGCGAGCGGGAAACGCAGCCGGTAGTATCCGGTCTTGTGTTTTTGCAGCGCATCCTGCCAGTCGGCGGAATAGAGCACACTGCCGTGCTGGCCGCGCAAACGCGGTTGTGCCGTATCCGTGTCCTGCCATTGGCTTTGCGGCGCGGCGGAGAAGAGCACATCGTCTACGCTGACCTGTGCCGGCAGGGTATAAAGCAGCGGGTCGGCGGCACCGTTCAGGGTCTCGTGGTAGCGGTAGTGGCCGCCGCTGTCGGGAAGGCTGATCAGGATATCGCGTTTGAGTTCGGCCCACGCCGGCCGGCAGCTCAGCAGGAGCAGTGCACTACTCAGAAACAGGGCGCGTCGCATCGGCTTTCAGGCTCCGTCGAACTGATCGGGGTCGAGTAAGGGGATAATATGAAAAGCCGGCACCTCGTAGGGGTGAGCCTCGCGCAGCGCGGCGATAATCGCCGGGAGACGGTCGTTCTGACAGAGCATTTCCACACGGTCTTCGGCGACTTTCTCAATCTCTCCGGGCCGGCCGATAAACGGATCAGCGCCGGCTAGCGGGCGGAACTGACCGGTGCCGCTGACCTGCCAGGCGCAGCTGTCATAGTTGCCGTAGTCGCCGGCACCGGCGGCAAACAGGGCGCGTTTGACGGCCTCGGTATGATCGCAGGGAATATACACAACCAGCTGGCACGCATTCATCGGCTTAACTCGCTGAGCCAATCGCGTAGCAGCAGGGCCAGACCTTCTTCTGCCTGCCGCGCTGCCCGGATGGTTTGTTCGTGTGAAAGCATTTGCTGGTCGATGCCGGCGGCGTAGTTTGTGATTACTGCAAGGGCGGCTACTTGCATGCCGGCATGCCGGGCAAGAATGGTTTCCGGTACCACGGACATGCCGACCGCATCGGCGCCGAGCAGGCCGGCGGCGCGGATCTCCGCCGGTGTTTCAAAATTCGGCCCGGGGAACCACATATAAACGCCTTCATCATTGTTGAGACCGAGCTTGCCGGCCTGACGCGCCAGGGAGGCCCGCAGGGCAGGGTCGTAGGCCTGTGACAGATCGAGAAAGCGCGCATCGCCCTGTTCGCCGGTCAGGGGCGACAGGCCGGTGAGATTGATATGGTCGCGGATCAGCATCAGGCTACCCGGGCCTGTATTGCTGTTCAGGCTGCCGGCGGCGCAGGTCAGCAGAACACGCGGGCAATCGAGTCCCGCGACGGTTCGCAACACGGTGCGCATGGCGGCCGGATTTCCTGATTCATAACAATGTGCGCGACCACGCAGTACCAGTACGCGCGTCTCCCCGGCCATGCCGGCGATCAGCTGCCCGCCGTGGCCGCGTACGGATAAACGCGGAAAGCCGGGGATGTCCTCGTAAGCGATGGTCTGACAATCGTTCAGATACCGGCACACGTCGCCCAGGCCTGATCCCAGCACCAGGGCGATGTCCGGAACAAAAGCCTTGCCCAGAGTGGTTTGCAGGTAGCTAACCGCGTTGTCTATTTCAGTGTTGTGCATTGTTGGTGATCCGGTACAGGGAGTGGTGTTACATGCGGTCAAACATCGAGCCCACGCTGGGACTGAAAAGCTTGTGGTAGAGCCGGCCGGCGGAGACATCGGTCATGGCGGCGATATAGTCACAGATCACGCGCGGATCTTCTCCGGCTTCGAGCCAGTCTTTGCGCACGTCACGCGGCAGCAGGCGGTGCGGGTTATCGGTAAACGCACCGAAAAGACGGATGATGACTTGTTGCCCTTTGAACTGCAGGGCTTGTAGTTCGGGACGCAGAATCACAAAGTCAAAGATCAGTTTTTTCAGAAAGCTCAGTGATTGAGCCGCCTCAGGTGACATGGTTGCGCGCAGGCGCAGAAGCGGATGTTCAAAACCGCTGTCTTCTGCCACGGTGACATTGCTGATGAAATAGCCGACCAGCTTGCTGATGGCGTGTTTGCGCTGTTTGTTGGAGCCGCTGAACAATTTGGCTTTGTAGAAATCCATCTCACTGATCAGCGGACTTTGCGGCAAATGTGACAGGTGTTCTTCGATCTGTTCACACCACTGGTGGCGGTCCAGCAGATTCACCGCGATCGCGTCCTCCATATCATGTACGCCGTAGGCAATATCGTCAGCCAGCTCCATGATGGTGGTGTCGAAGGCCTTGTATTGTGTTCTGGCATGCGCGCCGGGCACGGCCGTGAAGGTACGGAAGCGTCGCCGGTCCGCTTCGCTGAAGGGCGCGAGTATCCAGTCCAGCGCGGCTTCTTCTTCGCGAAAAATACATTTGGGCGGGATCCAGCGGTCGATATTGGTTGCACCGTCACTGGCTGTGGCCGGTAAGGCGTCGGGGTTGAACAGTTCGTCGTGAAAAGCCGGGTATTTAATTGTACCGAGCAGGGTACGTCGGGTGAGATCCAGACCGTCATTCTCCGAGTACTCACCGAGTCGGGTCAGTATGCGCAGTGTCTGGCCATTGGCTTCGAAGCCGCCGTGTTCGCGCATGACGTAGTTGGTTGCGGTTTCCCCGCCGTGACCGAAAGGCGGGTGTCCGATGTCGTGCGCCAGACAGATTGCCTCGATCAGACTGAAGGACGGTATCCACTCGCGTTGCTCATTATTAATAGTGTGATCAGCGCGCAGCCGTTCGGCCAGTCCGGAACCGATCTGTGCCACTTCCAGTGAATGGGTCAGCCGCGTGCGGTAAAAATCACTTTCGCCAAGTCCCAGAACCTGGGTCTTTGACTGCATGCTGCGAAACCAGGCTGAGTGAATAATACGGGCCCGGTCCCTCTGATACATGGCTTCGTCGGGTGTCGGGGTATTTTTCTTATCCCGTTTAAGCTGTGAGTGTCGTTCGGTCCACATAGAAAAAGTCCGCTTGAACAATTGGCCGTATGGCGATGCAACTGCAGTAGTGCTTTTTTACTAGGCTCTGCCTTGTATTAATGGAGGCAGAGGCCTGATTGTGCATTGTATTAATCCCAACCGGGGTTTTTACTTGCATTTTTCAACAAAATTTGTTTATCGTAGCTCGAATTCGGGTTTTTTCAGAATTTCGCAGGCACTTAGCGCCGGAAGCCGGGTTGGTGGTTGGGCTTTCTTCTCTTAGTACAACTCCCTGGTCCGTGGCTTCATACTGCAAGCCGGTCTGCAGGTGTTGAAGCCATCCCGGATGGTGCCACAGTGGGTGAATTTGCCGACGAGAGGCTGCTAACAGGTCATTCCGGTAAAGCTTTTGCATAGTTGCGTTCACCCCGACGTTAACCCTGATCTTTTTCAGGCGGGAAAACATCAACTGAAGACTGAAAGCATATGGCCAGAAAACCGAGAGTACATTTTAAAGGGGCAGTTTATCACGTCGTATTACGCGGTGTTGATGACGGCCCGATCTTCAAGAGCGTCAAGGACCGCAGACAGTGGGAGGCCTTGGTGGCTGAAGGCTGTCAGCGGTTCGGGCATAAGATTCACGGCTACGCCTGGTTGAAGGATCGCGCGCATTTTGTGATTGAGGTCGGCGATGCGCCGCTCTCGAAAATCATGCAGAACCTGTCGTTCCGCTACACGCGCTACTTCAACAAAGCACACGATCGCAACGGTCCGCTCTTTCACGGTCGTTACAAAGCGATTCTGATTGACCCTGACAAATATCTGGCGGAGTTGGTCCGTTATATTCACGTCGAACCGCTGCGTGCCGGCACGACCAAGAAGATCGACGACTTTAAATGGTCCGGTCATCTGGCCTACCTCGGTGAGCAGGAAACCCCGTGGCTGACAACCGAACGTGTACTCGGCGGCATGGCCAAAACCACCAAAACGGCGATCAAGCGCTATACCGCATTCTTTAAAGATGGTCTTAAAGAAGAGTACCGCCAGGATCTGATGCAGGGTAACGAAGGTGGTCGCTTGCTCGGCGATGAGGACTTTATCAAGAAGGCACTCAAGCCGGTTAAGAAAGCACCGAAGCCGGCCACCTTGCCGCAGCTGGTCAAGCTGGTTTGCGCAGAAGAGAAAATCAAAGAAGCCGAACTCAAAAACGAAAGCCGTGCGCGTCGCGAAAGCCGTATTCGTCAGATCATTACCTATCTGGCGGTGGAGCTGGAGATCGGTACCTTGACTGATCTGGCCAAGCGCTTTAACCGTGACCTCACGACCATGAGCCGCAATCAGCGCTATTTCCGTGAAAAACTCGCTGAAGACGCTGAGCTGAGCAAGAAAGTGAAGGCTTACCGGAGCAAACTCGTTAAGAGTTGATTGCTGTTGTCAGTGCTGCAAAAAGAGCCGGTCTTTGTACCGGCTTTTTTTGTGCTTCAGGGGCGGACGGCAGGCTTATAAGGTCGTAATGACAAAAGGATGCAGGTATGCGCGACTATATCCTGAGATTGCCGAAGTAACCGGCCCGCCGGGCAGCAGGTACCGGACTTGCTTTGTGTTATTAAACCGAATGACTGATTGGGCTGTGGTCAGCTGTTTTACGCCGTGGCTCTGAGCGGGCCGGCGGCCTCTGGCCGGGCGGTTTTGACCGGCTCGCCGAAGTGTTTTTCCGGACCTGAGCCACATCGTTGCAAGCGCTGCAGCTTGGAACGGTATGTGCAACATTGCCTTCATTATTCACTGCAGCGTCAGAAACAGGTCTTACTTTTATGGATGTCATCTCCACGTCGATTCCCGACGTCAAAATTATCGAGCCGAAAGTGTTTGGTGACGAGCGTGGTTTCTTTATGGAAAGCTGGAATGAGCAGGCGTTTAAGGATGCCGGGCTGGATCTGGTTTTCGTACAGGACAATCATAGCCGCTCCTCGCAGGGCGTTTTACGCGGCTTGCATTATCAGACTGAACAAACGCAGGGCAAACTGGTCCGGGTGACCCACGGCGAGGTGTTTGATGTGGCCGTCGATCTGCGCCGCTCATCGCCGTACTTCGGGCAATGGGTGGGTGTTGTGCTGTCCGGCGAGAATAAACGCCAGTTCTGGGTTCCGCCCGGTTTCGCGCACGGTTTTTACGTGATGAGCAAAAGTGCGGACTTTCAGTACAAGTGCACGGATTACTACGCGCCGCATGCCGAACACAGTCTGCTCTGGAACGATCCGGAACTGAATATCGAGTGGCCGCTGATCGAGGGTGTAGCGCCTTCGCTGTCGGCTAAAGATCAGGTGGGCAAGCCTCTGGCTGAAGCGGTGACCTTCGCATGAAAGCCCTGATCAGCGGTGGTAAGACCGGACAGCTTCGCTGGGAGTTGGCGCGTACTGTGCCGGCCGGCGCGGATGCCGTGTTTTTGACGCGCGAAGAGATGGATGTGACGGATGCCGATGCGGTTGCCGCGGCGGTCGCCGCACATCGGCCGGACGTGATTATCAATGCGTCGGCTTATACCGCGGTGGATAAAGCCGAATCCGAACGTGAAGCGGCATTTGCTGTTAACTGTGATGGTGTGGCGAATCTGGCCCGCGCGGCCCGTGATAACAATGCAAGGCTGGTTCACGTCTCGACGGACTTTGTGTTCGATGGCAGCAGCTCCAGCCCCTATACGACCGATGCCCCGACAAAGCCGCTCGGTGTCTACGGTGAAAGCAAGCTGGCCGGTGAGCAGCAGGTGCAGGAGATCCTCGGCGAATCGGGCCTGATTCTGCGTACCAGTTGGGTTTACAGCAGTTTCGGCAATAACTTTGTCAAAACCATGCTGCGCCTGATGAACGAGCGCGATGAGCTGGGCGTGATTGCTGACCAGGCCGGTACACCGACCTGGGCGCGTGGTCTGGCCGGTGCTGTCTGGCTGGCCGCCGAAAAACAGCTCAGCGGTGTCCATCACTGGACTGATGCCGGATTGATCAGCTGGTACGACTTTGCTCAGGCAATATATGAGGAAGGCCGGGCCGGCGGCAAAATCAACAAACAAACACGGATACGCCCCTTGCGTACCGAAGAGTACCCGACACCGGCGCGCAGACCGGCGTACAGTGTGTTGGACAAATCGAAAACCTGGGATGCCTTGGGTCTGACTTCCGACCACTGGCGCGAGTCCCTTCGCAAAATGATGCAGGAGTTATAAACCATGGCATGTTTACTGGTCACGGGTGGCGCGGGCTTTATCGGAGCGAATTTCGTTCACTACTGGATGAACGAATACCCCGCCGATCGCGTTATCGTATTGGATGCGCTCACCTATGCCGGCAATATTCAGAATCTCGCGCCGGTTAACGACAAGAGCAATTTCCGGTTTGTGCACGGCGATATCGGTGACACCAAACTGGTGGAAAGCCTGCTGCGCACGGAAAACGTCGACACGCTGGTGCATTTTGCCGCCGAGAGTCATGTGGACCGTTCCATTGCCGGCCCTGATGCGTTTCTCGAAACCAATATCATGGGCACGCACAGCCTGCTGAAAGCGGCCCGTCAGGTGTGGATGACCGAAGGTTTGAATCCGCAAAACCATCGCTTTCACCATGTGTCCACGGATGAGGTGTTCGGTGAGCTGACGCCCGAAGAGCCTGCGTTTACCGAGAAAACCGCCTATGCGCCGAACTCGCCTTACTCGGCCAGTAAAGCGGCGTCGGATTTTCTGGTGCGCGCTTACCACCACACCTACGGTCTGAATGTCACGACCAGCAACTGCTCGAATAACTACGGCCCGTATCACTTCCCCGAGAAGCTGATCCCCTTGGTGACGCTGAATATCCTGCACGGTAAAACCCTGCCGGTTTACGGTGACGGCAGCAATGTGCGTGATTGGCTGTATGTGGAAGACCATGCCTACGGCATCGATCTGGTGCTCAAGAAAGGCAAACTGGGCGAGACCTACAATATCGGCGGCGTGAACGAGTGGAAGAATATCGACATCGTGCGTCTGATCTGCCGCCTGGTCGAAGAGAAGTTCGCCACTGACGAATCACTGAAAACGCGTTTCCCGGATTGCCCGGCCAGTCGCGGTGAAGCCAATGATTCGCTGATCTCGTTTGTTACTGACCGCCCGGGTCACGATTTCCGCTATGCCATCGACACGACCTATATCCGTGACGAACTGGGCTATAAGCCGAAGGTGACCTTCGAAGAAGGTATCCGCAAGACGCTTGACTGGTATCTGGATAACGAAGACTGGTGGCGTGCCGTGATGGATGGCAGCTATCAGGACTGGATCAATACCAACTACGCACAGATGAGCCGCTAAGCGCGACGACTCGGTGCGAGGCGCGAAACGCCGGCGGATGTCAATCC
>JAUOPI010000002.1 GCA_030546905.1 Granulosicoccaceae sp. 1_MG-2023
CGGCATAGGTCCGGCAGCCCGGCTGTACCCGCGCCTATCGCCAAGCGGCGCCACATCCTGCTACTATCGCGCGCCATGCGTTTATCCGATTTTACCTATGATCTGCCCGAGTCGCTGATCGCCCAATATCCGCCGGCCAAGCGCGGTGACAGTCGCCTGATGGTGCTCAACGGCGCTGCCGGACGGGTCGATCATCTGCACTTTTCCAATCTGCCTGATTTGCTCAACGACGATGATCTGCTGGTCTTTAATGACACGCGGGTGATTCCGGCGCGTCTGTTCGGTCGTAAGGAAAGCGGCGGCAAGGTCGAGGTCATGCTGGAGCGGATTCTCGATGCGCAGACCGTGCTGGCCAAACTGCGTGCCAGCAAGTCGCCGGGCGCCGGTGTACGCCTGCGTCTGGAAGAGGCGCTTGATGCCGAAGTGCTGGGCCGCGACGGGGAGTTTTTTATCCTCCGTTTTGAGGTCGCCAATGTTGCCGATGCGCTGGTTGAATACGGCCATATGCCCTTGCCGCCGTATATCCGCCGGGCCGAGGAGGCTGAGGACCCGCAGCGTTATCAGACCGTTTTTGCGCGGCACGCCGGAGCGGTTGCCGCCCCGACCGCAGGCCTGCATTTTACTGATGAATTCTTCGCTGAGCTGGCGCGGCGCGGAATTGAGCACAGCTTTGTGACATTGCATGTGGGCTCGGGCACCTTCCAGCCGGTGCGTACGGAAAACCTCGATGAGCATGAAATGCACAGCGAGTATCTGCAGGTGCCGGCCGACACGGTCGCGAAAATCGAAGCCACCCGCGCCCGCGGCGGACGGGTGATCGCCGTCGGTACGACCGTGGTGCGCAGTCTCGAAACCGCCGCGCAGTCGGGCACGCTGCAAGCGTTTGCCGGCGAAAGCCGTTTGTTTTTGCGGCCCGGCAGCCCGTTCCGCGTGGTCGATGCGATGGTGACGAATTTCCACCTGCCGCAGTCCACCTTGCTGATGCTGGTGTGTGCGTTTGCCGGTCATGCCATGACGCTGAAAGCCTATAATGAGGCGGTTGAGGCGTCGTACCGCTTTTTCAGTTACGGTGATGCGATGTTTGTATTGCCGGACCGTTCCACCTGGATATCCCATGAAATTTGAATTGCTTGGTCGCAGTGGCGTCGCGCGTCGCGGCCGCCTGACTTTCGCCCGCGGCACCGTGGAAACGCCGGTGTTTATGCCAGTCGGCACCTACGGCACCGTAAAAGCGATGACGCCGGAGGAGCTCGAATCGATCGGCGCGCAGATCATCCTCGGCAATACTTTCCATCTGATGCTGCGCCCGGGCACGGAGATCATCCGTCAGCACGGCGATCTGCACGACTTTATGCAGTGGCAGAAACCGATCCTCACCGACTCCGGCGGCTTTCAGGTGTTTTCGCTGGCGAAAATGCGCAAGCTTGACGAGAACGGCGTGAAGTTCCGCTCGCCGGTGGATGGCTCGGAGGTCTATCTCAGCCCCGAGATTTCCATGCAGGTGCAGCGTGATCTGGGATCGGATATCGTCATGTCATTCGATGAATGCACCCCGCATCCGGCCACGTTTGAGCAGGCCCGTGAATCCATGGAGCTGTCCATGCGCTGGGCGCAGCGCAGTATGGACGCCTTTAACGAACTGCAGAATCCCAATGCGCTGTTTGGCATTGTGCAGGGCGGGATGTATCCGGATTTGCGTCGGGCCTCGGTGGAGGCGCTGCGCGGGATCGGGTTCCATGGTTACGCGGTCGGCGGTCTGGCCGTGGGCGAGGAAAAAGCCGAGCGCGAAGAAATTCTCGAGGTCACCACGCCTTTGCTGCCGCAGGATGCGCCGCGCTATCTGATGGGGGTGGGCAAGCCCGAGGATATCGTCGAGGCCGTGCGTCGCGGTATTGATATGTTCGACTGCGTCATGCCGACCCGCAATGCGCGCAACGATCATCTGTTTACCCGCTTCGGTGATGTGCGTCTGCGCAACGCGCGCTTTAAGACCGATACCGGCCCGGTGGATGAAACTTGTGGCTGTTATACCTGTCAGCATTACTCGCGGGCCTATTTGCATCATCTGTCACGTTGCGGCGAGATACTCGGCGCACGCCTGAATACGATCCATAACCTTTATTACTACCAGGATCTGATGCGCGGTATCCGTAAGGCGATTGAGAACGACAGCTTCGACGCCTTTGCCCGGACCTTCTACGAAGAGCGGGCCAGAGGCACTTGAGATTGCAAAACGAGAAGGCGTCCCGCGATTTTCCGGTCTGTGCCATAATAGCGGGCTTAAATTTTAAACATTTCCGTAACTGAGGATCACAATTCATGGATTTCCTGATTTCCAGCGCTCACGCACAAGCGGCCGGTGGGCCGGCCGGCAGCCCGATCACAGGTTTTTTGTTCCCGATTATCCTGCTGGCGATTTTCTACTTTCTGTTTATTCGTCCGCAGCAAAAGCGTGTGAAAGAACACAAAGCCATGGTCGAAGCGCTGAAGAAAGGCGACGAAGTGATTAACAACGGCGGTCTGGCCGGCACTGTCACCAACGTCGACACAGACAAAGGCTTCGTGACCCTGAAAATCGCCGATGGCGTGGAAGTTCAGGTTCAGCAACAAGCTGTTGCCGCACTGCTGCCGAAAGGTACGCTCAAAGGTAACTGATCCGCTTCCGCGGCATAAATCCTGCGGTTAGTTCGCCGGCGTGCAGACGACAGGTCTGCGCGCCGTTGTCGAATCCGGACTAACCGGTTTTACCCCCGAACCGCCGTTGGCGAACGGCCTGCGGCTTCCGACTGCACCGGGAATTGCATCACCTCATGAACAAATACCCGCTTTGGAAATACCTTCTGCTCGGCTTCGTCGCGCTGGTAGCCATTGTCTACGCCTTACCGAATGTCTACGGCGATGACCCGGCTGTTCAGCTTGCCGCGCGCTCCGGCGTACTCGAAGCCAGCCTGGCCGATGACGTGGCAAGCACGCTGCAAGCGGCCGGTATCGGCGATTTCGACAGCTACGTCGATGGCAATAACCTGATCGTCCGCTTCGCTGATACCGAAGATCAGCTGGCCGCTCAGGACGCGCTCGACAAGGCCTTCAGCGACCGTTACACGCTGGCGCTGAACCTGGTCCCGGCGACCCCGCATTGGTTACGCGCGATTGCCCAGCCGATGTATCTGGGCCTTGATCTGCGCGGCGGTGTGCACTTCCTGATGGAAGTGGACATGCAAACCGCCATTGCCCAGACCATGGAACGCTATCAGCCGGACTGGCGCAGCACGTTGCGTGACGAAGGTCTGCGCTATCAGGGCGTGCAACTCAAAGACGGCGTCTTAAAAGCCCGTTTCAGCGATGCGCAAACCCGCGATAAGGCGCTGGGCGTGTTGCGTGCGGCGTATCAGGATCTGGCTTACGACACGGGTGAAGAGGGCGGTTACTTTTTCGTTGACGGGCAGATGACCGAACAGGCCATCCTCGATGAGAAAAAAGCCGCGCTGCAACAGAACATCATCACGCTGCGCAACCGGGTGAACGAACTCGGCGTGGCCGAGCCGGTGATTCAGCAGCAGGGTGCCGAGCGGATTGTGGTGCAGCTGCCGGGCGTACAGGACACCAGCCGTGCCAAGGAAATCCTTGGTGCCACGGCAACCCTGGAATACCGTCTGACTTACGGCACGGCCAGCGACTGGTATGCGGCCGAAGAAACCGGCCGTATTCCGCCGTCGGCGCGCCTCTATCATCAGCGTGATGACGGCAGCCCGATTCTCCTGCAGCGTCAGGTTATCGTGACCGGTGATCAGATCAAGGACGCGTCTTCGGGTATAGATTCGCAATCGGGTTCGCCGGCTGTGTTCGTCAATCTTGACGGGCAGGGCGCCAAGCGCATGCAGGATGTCACCAGCGAAAATGTCGGCAATCTGATGGCGGTGGTCTTTATCGAAAACCGCATCGAGAACCGCGAAGTCAACGGCGAGGTGATCAAGGAGCGTATCCGCACCGAGGAAGTGATCAACGTCGCCACCATCCGCGATGTGCTCAGTCACCGTTTCCAGACCACCGGTCTGGATATCACCGAAGCCAATAATCTCTCGCTGTTATTGCGTGCCGGTGCGCTGAAAGCGCCGGTCGAGATCGTCGAAGAACGCACCATCGGCCCGAGCCTCGGGGCAGACAATATCTCCAAAGGCTTTAACTCCGTGGCCATAGGTTTGGTGCTGGTGCTGATCTTTATGGTGGTGCGTTACAAGCGTTTCGGGCTGATTGCCGACGCTGCGCTGATTTTTAACCTCATTCTGATCGTGGCGGTCCTGTCCAGCTTGCAGGCAACACTGACCCTGCCGGGTATAGCCGGGATGGTGCTGACCGTCGGGATGGCAGTCGACGCCAATGTGCTGATCTTCGAGCGCATCCGCGAAGAGCTGCGCAGCGGTGCGTCGATTCAGTCGAGTATCCACGCCGGTTACGACAAAGCCGCGGCGACCATCGCCGATGCCAACATCACCACGCTGATCGCGGCGGTGATTCTGTTCGGTATGGGCACAGGCCCGATCAAAGGGTTTGCGGTGACGCTGTCGATCGGCATCCTGAGTTCCATGTTCACGGCGATCATGGGAACCCGTGCGCTGGTTAATTATTTTTACGGCGGCAAGCGTCTGCAGAAGCTGCCGATCTGAGGAACAGACATGACACAAACAAAAACGCCTGTAGCCCGTGTCGATGTCATGGGTTTTCGAAAACCGGCCATCGTCTTATCGGTGGTGCTGGTTGTACTGTCGATTGTGCTGCTGGCCGTACGCGGCCTGAATTTCGGTGTGGACTTTACCGGCGGTTACGTGATCGAAGTCGGCTATCCCGAGGCGCAGTCGCTCGATCCGGTGCGCGAATCGCTGGCTGCGGCCTCGTTCGATGACGCGGTTGTTCAACACTTCGGCACCTCGCGGGATGTACTGATCCGCCTGGCGCCGCGCGATGGGCTGAATACCGCCGCGCTCAGCGAGCAGGTGCTCGAAGCCCTCGGCGCGGCCGATGACAACAGTATCGAAATGCGCCGCGTCGAGTTTGTCGGTCCGCAGGTCGGTGAGGAGTTGCGCGAGCAGGGCGGTCTCTCGGTGCTGGTGGCGCTGCTGTGTATCGTGGTGTACATCTGGCTGCGCTTTGAGAAAAAGTTCGCCCTCGGTTCGGTGCTGGCGCTGACCCACGACGTGATCATCACGCTCGGGGTGTTCGCGCTGATCCAGGCTGAGTTTGATCTGAGCGTGCTGGCGGCGATTCTGGCGGTTATCGGTTACTCGCTGAACGACACCATCGTGGTGTTTGACCGGATCCGTGAGAACTTCCGCAAACTGCGCAAAGTCCCGGAGATCGATATGATGAATATCTCCATCAACGAGACCTTCTCGCGCACGCTGATCACCTCATTCACCACCTTGCTGGTGTTGTTCGCGCTGTTTTTCCTCGGTGGTGAAATCATCCGCAGCTTCTCGCTGGCGCTGATTATCGGCATCGGCGTGGGCACCTATTCGTCCATCTTTGTGGCCAGTGCGGCAGCACTGATGCTGGGTGTTACGCGTCAGGATCTGATGCCGGTCGAGAAAGAGGGCGAAGAGCTCGACGATTTGCCGTAACACTGCTTTTGACAGCGGCGCAGCGGGCCCGCTTGTCCGCTGCGTCTGTCACGCCGGCTGCACGCCGGCGTGTGCTGTCGGGCCGGGCACCGCTCAGGTCCAGGCCCGTTCGGATTTCCCCGGCTGTTGTGCCGGTTTTGCCAAGAGGCGTATTCCATGTCCGGTAATACTTTCGGAAAACTATTTACTGTAACCACCTTCGGTGAGAGCCACGGACTTGCGCTCGGTTGTATTGTGGACGGCTGCCCGCCGGGTCTGGCTTTGAGCGAAGCGGATCTGCAGGGCGATCTGGACCGCCGCAAACCCGGCACCTCGCGCTACACAACACAGCGCCGTGAGCCCGATCAGGTACGCATCCTGTCCGGTGTGTTTGAAGGCAAAACCACCGGCACACCGATCGGCTTGCTGATTGAAAACACCGATCAGCGCTCGCGCGATTACGACAAGATCAAATCCCAATACCGTCCGGCCCACGCCGACTACACCTACAACCAGAAATACGGTTTCCGTGATTACCGCGGCGGCGGCCGCTCTTCGGCGCGCGAGACGGCGATGCGGGTGGCGGCCGGCGCGATCGCGCGCAAATGTCTGCGGGAGATGTTTTCGGTGCAGATCCGCGGCTATCTTTCGCAACTCGGACCGATCAGCCTGGAGCCGGGTGAATTCGACTGGGAGCAGGTCGGGCAGAATCCGTTCTTCTGGCCCAATCCCGCTCAGGTGCCGGCGCTGGAAGCGTATATGCAGGCGCTGCACAAAGAGGGTAATTCGGTCGGCGCCAAGGTCACTGTGGTGGCAGACAATGTGCCGCCGGGCTGGGGCGAGCCGGTTTTTGACCGTCTCGATGCCGATATCGCCCATGCGCTGATGAGTATCAACGCCGTCAAAGGCGTGGAAATCGGCGCCGGATTTGCCAGCGTGGCGCAAAAAGGCACAGAGCACCGCGACGAAATTACCCCGGACGGTTTTCTCTCAAACCATGCCGGCGGTGTCCTCGGCGGGATCTCCTCGGGGCAGCAAATCGTCGCTTCCATCGCACTGAAACCGACCTCCAGTCTGCGTCTGCCGGGGCGCAGTATTAACGTCGACGGCTCACCTTGCGAAGTTATCACCACCGGTCGTCACGACCCCTGTGTCGGCATCCGCGCGACACCGATTGCCGAGGCCATGCTGGCGCTCACCTTACTCGATCATGCCCTGCGCCACCGGGCTCAGAACGCCGATGTGACGCCACCGACACCGCGTGTGCCGGCCTCGCCCGGCGATGGCTCAGCCGACTGAACAGGACCTCCCGCAAGCCCGGCAATCGCCGGGTTTTTGCGTTTTGGCCGATGCCAAAGCGGCTTTTCCGGCAGTCTGCGATACGAAAGTTGACAATCCCCGCTGTGTCGATCTGTTAGACCTGTTGTCTGGTGTTACTGCGCAGCTTAAAGGTACGCGCCGTCACTAAACAGAACGGACGACTTGATGTTATGAACAAGGATTTGTATCACGGTGTGGCACGACCGGTGGCGGTGGCGGACTTGCACGCGTTTATCCTGGAAGAGGCTGAGATGATCCATCAGCGCTTTCTTGACCGGCTCTGGCTGCGTGAGCCGCAACTCGAACAGTACTGGCATCGCGGGGCCTTTCCGCATGTGCTGTCGGCGGTGCTGGAGCAAATCCCCGACGGGGACAGCCGGATCGGCCGGCATAACCGTGAGGTGGCACTGGGCTACGGTTGCGCGCAGATCTCACCGTTGCTGCGTCCGGTGGTGCGTGAGGAGTTGCTGAACGCAATAAGAGAGGTCTTGTGCTGGGAAGCCCACAGCCTGCTGATGGCCCGTTGTGCGGCCGCCTTTGACAGCATCTTTGTTCTGCTGGACCGGCATCTCAAGGGCGTTTCGCCGGCGCGCTGACATCGAAGCTGACATCCTCCCGGTCAGCGCAAAGCTGCACGACGCGCAGCGGCGCACCGTTTTCATCCAGTTCAACCAGGCCGATGCCGGCTGCATTCAGCAGGCGTTCGCCACGTGAGGCGGCCGAATGGCGACGCGGCGAAATGCGCATATCACGGCGCTTGGTCAGTCTGTTCAGCGGCGACCAGGGGGCAAACAGCCAGCGGTTCAGCCGGTCCAGTACATCCAGCAGTCCGCCCGGGAATTGATTACGCAGTCCGCTGCTGGTGATCTGCCAGATTGCCGGGCTGCTGTGACGGCCGCGCAGGCGGACTTCGTAGACAAAGCTATAGTGCACATCGCCGGACAGAATCACGAAATTCTGCGGTGTTTGCCGGTGCCGGAACAGGGCTAAAAGATGCCGTGCCGTGTCCCGGTGTGCCATCCAGTTTTCCGCATCCACCAACAGGGCCTTGCCGGCACGGGAAAACAGACGCTGAATGGCTTCGATCAGCTTGACGCCGAAAACCGGTGCCGCCGAGACCATCACCACCGCCTGATGGCCGCTCAGGCTTTCCTGCAGCTCGCGCAGTGCGGCGCGGTCGAGCAAGCCGGACGGGCGCTTGGGTTTGTCCGGCACGCGCCAGCGGTGGGTGCGGGTATCGAGCACAATCAGCGGTGGCGAGGTGGGCCACTGAAAATGCCATTGATCAAAGGCCAGCAGCTCGTCGATCAGTGCCGCGTGAGCGTCGCTGGCCGGCGTGTGCAGCACGGTGGCGATGCGTTGTAGCAGTGCTGCGGGGAATTTCTCCGGTGCATTCCCCCAGCCCTGAAACAGCAGATAAGCGATCAGTGCGTTGCCGATCACGCGCCGTGAGAGTGGGTGGTCGTAGGCGGCTTTTTCCCAGGCGGCACTGAGATTCCAGTCGTCGCTGACATCGTGATCGTCGAAGATCATCGCCACCGGCAGATGCGCCATGACGCGTCGGGCGGCGCCTGTGCCGGCGCGGAACTGCGTAATCGATTGCAGCTCGCGGGCGTAGCGCTTGCGCTGTGCGGCCGTCAGACCCGCCGGTGCCGTCAGATCCAGCCCCTGCCAGCCATTGGGCGACCACACCAGCAAGTACATTGCGGTCATTTCGGCCAGCGACATCAGATGGTTGCGCGCATTGGCGGAGGTGAATACCGGTTTGCGCGTGCCGCCGAAGAATTGTGCGCGCAGCCGTCCGGCCAGCTCGCTGCGCGGCAGGATATTATCGCGGTCATAGTAGTGCGGGGCGCTGTCGTGCAGTGTGCTGCTGTCGCTCAGGTCCGTGCCGGGCAGGGATTCGCGGCTCAGCTCAAGGCGGCCGATCAGTTGATGTATCGCAACCAGCATCGGGCCGGCCACATCATCGGCATAGATCTGGTCGCCGCTCATCAGCAGCAGGGAGGGGCGCTGGCTTACGTCGCTGTTGCCGGCCAGCAAGGCGTCGGCCCGGGCCAGCCCGTCGCCGTGGTCGTCCCCGTGTGCGGCGTCGCGGCGCATCAGATGCGGCTTGCGGCAGGAGCCGTGCAGCAGGCGCCGCAGATGCGGCTGAAAGACAAAGCCAGGCAGACGCCGGCCGGGGTAGTGCAGCGCCGTATCCGCGCCCAGCAGCCATTGCCCGTCCAGCGCAATATCGTATTCGATCAGTACCGCTTCCGGTAAGGCCCGGGCGCTGCACAGACGCAGTAGCTGAAAATGCAAGTGTGGTGAGGCGCTGAGCTGTTCGCAGTGCACGCTGACCGGCAGCGAGCGGCCGTCTTGCTGCAGTTTGGCCGTGCAGCGCCCCGGCCGGGAGCAGGCCAGCCAGATCACCACCTCGTTTGCCGTCACCCGGCGTAACACCGGCCCGGCCAGAATTGTCGCAAGCCTATCGCCGCCGCAGGCTTCACTCATGGTCGTACCTGAATAAACCAAACCGGTCTTCAGCGTAACAGAGCGCGGCTGACATAGCGCGAAGCGCTGCTTCACAAGCCGGACATAATCGCGTGCCAGACTAGGCCGTTTGGCAAGCAAGGCAGCGGGTTCGCTTTGAAGCTTTTTCTGATTGACGCCATCGGGCCGTTTTTTCGCGGCTATGAACGAAAAAAAATTAACTGGTCGAAGATTCCTTTCACGCATCTGCCCACGGCGGGGCCGGCGCGTGACACACAGTTTGCGCAGATCCGTGAGGATCTGGATGTGTTTGCCGGGCGGGTCAAAGCGCTTGGCGTGAATGCGGTGACCCTCGATGATGTGGTGCACCTGACCGATCATCCATTCTATGAAGCGCCGGTGCGCGAACAGATTGCCGTTTACAGCGCCGAGTTCCGGCGTATTTTCGACTTGCTGGCCGACCATGGTCTGCAGATCTATCTGACCATGGACGTGTATTCGTCGACGCCGGGGCTGCAAAAGCGGCTCGGCAATGACAAGCGCAGGATTAACGCATTTTTGCAGGATCTGGTGGCCCGCTGTCTGGATCAGTATCCGCAATTGGCGGGGATTATCTTCCGTGTCGGTGAGAGTGACGGGCTTGATGTAAAAGGGCTGTTCCGCAGTCAGCTCTACATCAAAACGCCGGCCATGCTGAATCGCTTTATCCACGATATGCTGCCCTTGTTTGAAAGCCGCGGACGCACGCTGATATTGCGTACCTGGACGGTGGGCGCGCACAGTGTCGGTGATTTGATCTGGCATCGCGATACGCTGGCCAGTGCGCTTGAAGGCATCGACAGCGAGGCCTTTATTCTCTCGATGAAGCATGGCGAATCGGATTTTTTCCGTTATTTGCCGGTGAATAAAAACTTCTTCCGCACGCCGGTGCAAAAGATTGTCGAGCTGCAGAGCAAACGCGAATACGAAGGCTGCGGCGAGTTTCCGGCATTTATCGGTCTGGAACACGAGCATATCGCCAGAGAGCTGGCCGGTGCGCCGGGTATGGTCGGGATGTGTATATGGTGTCAGACCGGTGGCTGGGTGCCGTTCCGGCGACTGGCGTTTATCGGCCAGGGCTCGCTTTGGACGGAGATCAATACGGCTGTGACGCTGGCCTTGTTCCGCGATGGCTTGTCATTGGAGGAAGCGGTTTGCCGTGTCGCCGAAGAGCGTCCCGCCAGTGCCATGCTTGAGTTTTTACGGCTGTCAGAAGAAGTCGTTTGCGAGTTGTATTATCACAAGGAGTTTGCCGAACAGAAGCTGTTCTTCCGGCGGGTGCGGGTGCCACCCTTGATCGGTGTCTACTGGAACACGATTTTCGTTAATCATTCCCTGAAAAAACTCTTGCGTTACTACACCAGCGAGCCCGAGGCGGAGCTTAGTGCGGCGAGCGCGGCATTGGAGAAAATCCGCCGCATGGAAGTGCTGGCCGAGAGGCTTGATCTGCCGGTCGCGGATGTGGTTTTTATGCGCCATACCTTTGCCATTCTGGCCCTGGCGCGCAGTTATTTTTACCAGCCCTATGACGAGTCGATCCGCGAACGGCTCAGGAAGGCTAAGAAGCAGTATAAGAAAACCTATCCCAAAACCCTCAGGCCGCGTTATGCGGTGCGCCTGGATTTTACGCCGTTCCGTTTGCGCGGGCGTTTCTTGCGCTGGAGTCTGGCCTTGTTGTTACGGCGTCGGCGCGGCTACCGGCTGATCGATCAGATTTTTACCATTCATTTGTTGTCCTACCTGTTCCGCCTGATCAGCCGTGCCTCGCCGCGGGTCGTGCCCAAGTTTGCCCGCAAAAGCGCCATGGGCGTGGAGACCTTGTTCCGCTGAGCGGATAGCGTGTGCGGGACAGGCTTGCATCAGGGTGAACGCTTGGCGCCGGTCACCGGACTCAGGGCATTGTCCACGCTGCGTACGCCGTCGGTGTGGCGTGCGAGGCGCCCGGCCAGCGCTTTGGCTGTAACGTCAGCGACTTCGCCCTGCAGGCGGATCGCGCCTTGTTCGGCGTGCACATCAATGTCGAAGGCGGCCAGGCCGGCCTGATTGATAAGCCGTGTTTTGACGCGCGCGGCAAGGATCGCGTCGTCGATAAAGGCTTCGCTTTTTTCCGCCAGACCGGACGGTCCGTTGGCAGCGGGTCGCGCTTTGGGCTGTGTTGTGCCGGCGCCGCTGTAGGCCGCCAGACACAGGGTGACGGAAAAGACCAGTGCCATCAGCGGCAGCAGTGATTTTCTCATGGCAGCATTCCTCGTGAATGTGACTGAGCCTACCGGCGCGCAGCCGCACTGCCTGTAGGGCGTGTCGCAAACCCGTGTAGGACAGGTCCGCTTGTGACATGGCTGTCATCTGAGTGTGGCAGAGTGAGCGGTCAGGGCGCAGATGCAGTGTTTGCGGCGTTGGATTAATGGCGGAGTACGGGTAATGAGTGACGACAGATTTGAGGGTATGGATTGGCTGCGGGCGGAGCTGGAGGATTCCTTTGACGAGGATTACGAGCTGGAGTTGAGTGAGTCCGACCTGTCACTGGAATTGCGCCGGATTTACAAGCGCCGTCATCCGGAATCCATGGACCGGATGGCCTATTTTCGCGCCTTGCTGAATCTGCAGGCCGAGTTGATCAAGCTGCAGGATTGGGTGGTTGAGACCGGCGAGAAGATTGTGGTGATTTTTGAGGGGCGTGATTCGGCCGGTAAGGGCGGGGCGATCAAGCGCATTACCCAACGCCTCAATCCGCGTGTCTGTCGCGTGGTGGCACTGAGTAAACCCAGTCAGCGCGAGCAGTCGCAGTGGTATTTTCAGCGCTATGTGCCGCACCTGCCGGCCGGCGGTGAGATCGTTCTGTTCGACCGCTCCTGGTATAACCGGTCCGGGGTTGAGCGCGTGATGGGCTTTGCCAGTGAGGACCAGGTCGAGCAGTTCTTTCAGGATGTGCCGGAATTTGAACGCATGTTGGTGCGTTCGGGCGTGCGCCTGATCAAGTACTGGTTCTCGATCACCGATGAGGAGCAGCAGCTGCGGTTTCTGATGCGGATTCACGATCCGCTCAAGCAATGGAAGCTCAGTCCCATGGATCTGGAGTCACGGGTGCGCTGGGAAGACTATACCCTGGCCAAGGAAGAGACGTTTGCCCGCACCAATATCCCCGAAGCGCCCTGGTATATCGTCGAAGGTACGGACAAAAAACGCGCACGCCTGAACTGTATTCATCACCTGCTGGATCAGATCCCCTACGAGGAGGTCGCGCGTGAGTCGATCAGCCTGCCGGACCGGGTGTTTAATCCCGACTACGAACGGGCCGTATTGCCGCCTGAGCTGTATGTGCCGAAACGCTACTGAAGCCCGGCGGCGCCGGCCACGCGGCGTTGGTGCTGACGGCGGAACTGGGCGGGCGTGCTGCCGTAGTGCCGGCGGAAGGCGGTAATGAAATTCTCCGTATGGCGGTAGCCGGCCCGCTCGGCAACATGGTCAAGCGGCAGGCCGCCCCGGGCAATCGCCAGACCGGCATCGGCCATACGCTTGTGCCGCACGTATTCCATCACGGTCACGCCGTAGGCATTTTTGAAGTGCCGTTGCAGTGTGCTGGCGCTGGTATAGAGTTTTCCGGCAAGGCTGCTCAGGGTGAGGATTTCGCCTGGCGGACAATTGTCGATGGCTTCCTTGCAGCGCAGCACCGGGGCGGGGATCTGTACCTGCCGTGTCACCATGTTCGCCTCCCCGGATCGCGCTTGTGCGGCCTGACTGTAGGCGTCACTCAGGGTTGCGATCAGTTCCAGCACGCGGGCTTCGCGGCGCAGGGCCTGAGCGGCACAGGCGGGCGCTTCTGACAGCCAGGATAGCAGCTCGCGGCGGTCGATATTCTCCAGCCTGAACTGGCGCAGGGCACCGTGCCGGGCGCTGTCCGACTGCAGTTCGCCCAACAGCTGCGGGCAGTGTTGGGCGAGCCAGTCCGATGTGATGAACAGCGTCAGCTTGCTGATCCGGCGGTTGCGGTGCAGCTGGCGCGTCAGGACGTCCGGGCTGTTGAGAAAGAACCCACAGCACTGCACGGCATCCTCGCAGGCCCGCAACTCACAGAATTGACCGCCGATGGCAAAGTCCAGACTGCCTTCGAAAAGCAGCGTCAGACTGATGCCGGGCGGCAACTCCACCACAAAGCGGTCGTCCCGGGTTTCCACCGACACACCGCCGTGTATGTCCAGACCCGGTGCCAGTTTGATGAAGTGCCAGTCGCCGTTGAGCTGCATGTCCGGTGCTCTGCGTGAGCCGCCGGGGCCGGCCGCGGTTGATAAGCGTGATTGCTGCTGAGGCATGGGCTGGGCTTTCTCGTCGGATTTCTATCTAATGCGAATCATTATCATAATCCCTTATGCCTGTTTTGGGAACGCGCGCATGCCCCGGGGGGGAGGACGCCGGCCTGATCTCAGCTTCCCGGGGCGGGCTCGTCAGCCGGGGCTGTCCAGTGCAGTGAGAGGCCGCGGAAATCACCCAGCTTGATGATATGCAGATCAACGATCTCGCGGACAACGTTCAGTTGCCCTTCGGAATCGGCGACACATTCGAACTGCAGCTGTGTCTCGCTCAGGCGGATATGGCAACAGCCCATGGGAAAGTGCACGGTTGCATTGGAGTGATGCGCATCGCGTTCGACTTTGACCTTGCGTGCAAAGTGTTTGCACAGCGAGTTCATGTATTTGTCCGCTTTGGGTGACTGAACTTCGGTCAGCGTGGATGGCATGGTTTGTCCCTCCTGATAGTTTGGCCGCGAGCTTATCAGGCCTGTGTGCGGCCGGGATATGCAGTCGCGGCGCGTGCCTATGCGTTTGTGTCAGCGGGGTTTGTCAAACACGCTTACCAGCTGCCGGCTGAGGGCCAGAACGGTGCCGTCTTCGCTGCAGACCTGCGCTTCGGTGTGGCCGTAACCGCCATGCGCTTCGCGGATCACGGCCTCATAGTGCAGCCAGTCCTGGCGGCGCAGCGCTCCGGTGCTGTTGATAAAATCAAGCTGCCAGGTCACGGTGGCGGCCGGTACCGGGCGTGTCAGATATTGCAGAATCGCCGGCGGCCAGACGTCGGTCAGGGCCAGCAGGTGAATCGGTGTTATGGCGAAATCGCCGTGTTTGAAGCGCATCCAGCCGTTCACCACGCGGCCCTGCGTGCCGCTGTAGGGCAGGCCATTGCGGTAGCGCAGATCAATGTGCTGCAGAAATGCCGGGGTGACGCCTTTGGTATAGGGCAGCGTCGTGCCCTCGGCGAGCGGGCCCGGCTTGTGTTGCTCCGCGCTGACCCGTATGGCGGAGTCGCGTGCAGCGCCGTAACAGGCGGTGACCAGCGTGCAGCAAACGCCGTCCTGCTGCAGTTCGCCCTGATAGTGTGCCACCGATTTGCCGGCGCGCAGCAGCCGCACACGGGGCTGACAGGGGCGGCCGGGCAGAAGTTCACCGAGACACTGCGCAGGGGCATGGCACCGGCTTCGGCGCCGATGGCTGCCAGTGCCAGCGCGGCGGACAATCCGCCGAAGGTCGTGCGTCCCTGTGTCCAGTCATTTTCTATTTCAAGGGTGGCACCATCGCGCGCAAGTGCGAGATACTCCTCCAGTGTCGCCATGTGATTTTCCCCCACGCGTAAAACTTGTTATAGGAATCTGTTTTTTGTGCGCTATTTTAAACAGTAGCCTTCTATTGCCCGTGAACATTTATTGTGTCGGCATCTGACTCAGGGAATTGTGCCAAGTATGGCTAAACCGCCACATCCGTTTATTGTCGATGTTGAGGCCTCCGGTTTCGGCTTCGAGAGCTACCCCATTGAAGTGGGGTTGGCGCTGCACGATGGTGAGCGCTATTGCTCGCTGATCAAGCCCGCCGACCGTTGGCTGCATTGGGACTGTAATGCCGAGCGCATACACGGTATCACCCGTGAGAGGCTGGTCAATACGGGGCGATCGGTGATTGCAGTGGCCAGCGAGCTGAACGCACTGCTGCGCGGACGCACGATCTACTCCGACGCCTGGGTGGTGGACAAGCCCTGGCTGGAGAAGCTATTTGCCGAGGCGCGCATTGCGATGCGCTTTTCCATCAGCCAGATAGAACTGCTGCTGACCGAGGAGCAGGTATTGCATTGGGACGGGGTCAAGCGCGAGATGGACGAAATGACGGCCGGCAAGCGCCACCGGGCCAGTCACGATGCCTTGATGATCCGCCGGACCTATGAAGAAGTGCGGCGCCGTTATCCGGCCCGCTCACCGGCCTGAGGTGGACTGATTTCAGCGGCGCTGGCGGTGCTGATAGAGGATGTCGCGGAAAGCCTCGCCGGCGGCGCTGGCACGACGGCGTTTGTGGTGTGCGACACCGAGTTCACGGGTCGGCGTCAGCTCCGGCATCGCCAGGCGCCGTACGCTGTCGTCGAGCATAATCACCGGCAGGCTACCCCAGCCCAGCCCGACCGAGACCAGCATCTTGATGGTCTCAATGTAGTTTGTTTCCATCGCCACCTTCAGCCTTACCCCGAACGGTAACAATGCCTGATCGAGAATCTGCCGTGTGACGGTCTCCCGCGAGGGCACGATGGCCGGCCAGCGGGCCAGATCATCCGGGCAGGGCTTGTCCAGGCGTTGCAGCGGATGCTCCGGATCTGTGACCAGAACCAGCTCGTCATGCCAGAGTGGCTCGATGTTCAGTGACGGCAGGCTGGCCTGCGGCAGCGTCACCACCGCCAGCTCCACTGCGCTGTTGTCCACGGCCGCCAGCGCATCTTCCGAATCCATAAAGTGCAGATCCAGCTCCACCTCCGGATAGCGGCGGGTGAATTCGCGCAACACCGGCGGCAGGCGGTGCAGGCCGATATGGTGGCTGGTAGCGATACTCAGACGCCCGCCGATATCCGTGCCGAGGCGCGCGATACTGTCCTGCACACGGTTCAGTTCGCCGATCACATTGCGCGCCACCGGCAGCAGGGCGCGGCCCGCCTCGGTAAGCAGGGTTTTACGCCCGACCCGGTCGAACAGGGCGCTGGCCAGACTGTCTTCCAGCGCCGCGATGCGCTTGCTGACCGCCGGCTGGGTCAGGTGCAGCTGTTCGGCGGCAGCGGAAAAAGAGCGGCTTTCCGCCACGGCCAGAAAGGCGCGAAGATTATTCAGTTCCACCGGATCATTCCAGTTGGTTATGGATTCTATGAATAGAATGAATTTGAGTTATTTTAATTGCGCCGATAAAATCCGCAAGCAATAACCGAAAAAGCCAATCAGAGGTGAGCCGTGGCTGGAAAAACGCTTTATGACAAAGTCTGGGATGCGCATGTCGTTCGTAGTGAAGAAGACGGCACCGCGCTGCTGTATATCGATCGACATCTGATCCACGAGGTAACGTCGCCGCAGGCCTTCGAAGGACTGCGTCTGGCCGGGCGTCAGCCGTGGCGGGTGGGCAGTATCCTCGGGGTGGCCGACCACAATGTGCCCACCACTGACCGGGCGTCCGGAATCGCCGATCCGGTCTCGCGCACCCAGGTCGACACGCTGGATGCCAACTGCACGGCATTCGGCATCACCGAATTCCGTATGAATGACCTGCGCCAGGGCATCGTCCACGTGATCGGGCCGGAGCAGGGCGCGACCTTGCCCGGTATGACCGTCGTTTGCGGTGACTCTCACACCGCAACTCACGGCGCCTTCGGTGCGCTGGCCTTCGGTATAGGGACCTCCGAGGTCGAGCACGTGATGGCCACGCAATGTCTGGTGCAGAAGAAGTCCAAAAACATGCGTGTCACCGTCAAAGGCCATGTCGGCCCCGGCGTTGAAGGCAAGGACATCGTGCTGGCGATTATCGGCGAGCTCGGCACCGCCGGCGGTACCGGCTACACCATCGAGTTTGCCGGTGAAGCGATTGCCGACCTGTCCATGGAAGGGCGTATGACAGTCTGCAATATGGCCATAGAAGCCGGTGCCCGTGCCGGTATGGTGGCGGTGGATCAGACCACGATCGACTATGTGAAAAACCGTCCCTACGGTCCCACGGCGGCGCAATGGGAAGCGGCTGTGGCCTCATGGCAGGATCTGCATTCCGATGAGGATGCGGTCTTCGATAAAGAGATCGTGATCGATGCGGCCACAATCAAACCGCAGGTGACCTGGGGTACGTCGCCGGAAATGGTGGTTCCGGTCGATGCGGTGGTGCCGGACCCGGCGGCCGAGTCCGATAGCGTCAAAGCCTCAGGCATGGAAAAAGCGCTTGCCTATATGGGCATCAGTGCGGGCATGCCGATCACGGATATCGCGATCGACAAGGTCTTTATCGGCTCCTGCACTAACTCGCGCATCGAAGATCTGCGCTCAGCGGCGGCGGTGATCAAAGGTCGTCGCAAAGCCGATTCCGTCAGTGTCGCGATGGTTGTACCGGGTTCGGGTCTGGTCAAACAACAGGCCGAAAAGGAAGGCCTGGACAAGATCTTCACCGATGCCGGTTTTGAGTGGCGTGAGCCGGGTTGTTCGATGTGTCTGGCCATGAACGCCGACCGGCTTGAGCCGGGTGAGCGTTGCGCGTCCACCTCCAATCGCAACTTCGAAGGCCGTCAGGGCCAGGGCGGACGCACCCATCTGGTCAGCCCGGCGATGGCTGCAGCGGCGGCGATTGCCGGCCACTTTGTCGATGCGAGGGCGTTCTGAGGCCGGCGGCCTGTCGAACATCCCCTTTGAACCCGATCACCGCGTCGCGCGGGCAGCGCGGCGTGTGAGGAGTAACCCATGCAGAAATTTGAAGTAGAAACCGGTCTGGTCGCGCCGATGGACCGGCCGAATGTGGATACGGATGCGATTATCCCGAAACAATATCTGAAGTCGATTAAGCGCGCGGGCTTTGGTCCGAACCTGTTTGACGACTGGCGTTATCTGGATCCGGGCGCGCCGGACGCAGACAACAGCCAGCGCCGCATTAACCCGGATTTTGTCCTGAACCAGCCGCGCTATGCAGGCGCGACAATCCTGTTGGCGCGGGAAAACTTCGGCTGCGGTTCATCCCGTGAACATGCCGTCTGGGCCTTGACCGATTACGGCTTCCGCGCTGTGATCGCGCCGGCTTTTGCCGATATTTTCTACAACAATTCCTTCAAGAACGGCTTTTTGCCTATTGCTCTGAAAGAAGAGGAAGTGGATGCGCTGTTCAAAGCCTGTTTTGCCAACGAAGGCTACAGCCTGACCATTGATCTGGCAGCGCAGACGGTCAGCACGCCCGATGGCGAGGCTTACCACTTCGACATAGATCCGTTCCGCAAGCACTGTCTGCTTAACGGTCTGGACGATATCGAACTGACCTTGCAGCACCGCGCCGAAATCGAAAACTACGAGGCCCGGCGCCGACAGGAAGCGCCCTGGCTGTTCGGCGGCGCCTGATCTGCGATGTGGCGGGTCCCGTGGATTCTGCGCGGGGCCGTGCGCGCATGCCCGGCACGACTTTTTACGATGTGCTATCGCATAAACGCCGCCGACTGCGATACTATTAGCCGCTTAAATTTCCGGCTTTGCGCGGCTGAAGCCCTGACTTAGATAGCGAACTATGACCCATAAAATTGCCATTTTGCCCGGTGACGGGATCGGTCCTGAAATTATCCGTGAGGCCGTTAAGGTCCTGACCTGTCTGCGCGATCAGCACGGGCTTGATCTGAGCTGGCAGGAAGCGCCGTTCGGCGGCGCGGGCGTGGATGCCGCCGGTGATCCGCTGCCGGCCGAGTCGCTGGCACTGTGTCAGCAGAGTGCGGCCGTACTCTGCGGCGCCGTCGGTGGCCCGCAGTACGACAAGCTGCCGCGTGAACAGCGTCCCGAGCGGGGCCTGCTGCGTCTGCGCTCATCTATGGATTTGTTCTCCAATCTGCGCCCGGCGATTCTGTTTGAAGAACTGGCTGACGCATCGTCGCTCAAGCCTGAGCTTGTGGCCGGTCTGGATATCATGATCGTGCGTGAGCTGACCGGCGGGATCTACTTCGGCCAGCCGCGCGGCATTGAGACACTGGAAAACGGCGAACGCCGCGGATTTAACACCCTCGAATACCGCGAGTCGGAAATCAAACGCATTGCTCACAGCGCCTTCCGTACGGCCATGCAGCGCAACAAGCGTCTTTGCTCGGTAGATAAAGCCAATGTGCTGGAAGTGTCCGAACTCTGGCGTGAAATCTTCGAATCGGTTGCCACCGAGTACCCGGAAGTTGAGCTGTCTCACCTGTATGTGGACAACGCGTCCATGCAGTTGGTCCGCGCACCGAAACAGTTTGACGTGGTTGCCACCACCAATATGTTCGGTGACATCCTGTCTGATACGGCGGCCATGCTGACCGGTTCGATCGGCATGTTGCCGTCGGCGTCGCTGAACGCGGACGGGCAGGGCATGTATGAGCCGATTCACGGTTCAGCACCGGATATCGCCGGCAAAGGCATTGCCAATCCGCTGGCGACGATTCTGTCGGTGGCGATGATGCTGCGTTACTCGCTGGGCGAAAACGCGGCCGCGGACAAGGTCGAAGCGGCAGTTAAGCAGACTCTGGCCAGCGGACTGCGTACCGCTGATATTGCCGCCGACGGCGATGCCGTCAGCACCGAAACCATGGGTGATGCCGTCGTTGCGGCGTTGGCCTCACTGTAAAACTGCAGGTAGTAGAAATGAGCAAGACTTATGATGTTGCTGTCGTTGGTGCCACCGGTGCTGTCGGCGAGACCATGTTATCCATCCTCGCGGAGCGGAAGTTTCCGGTCGGTAATGTATATGCACTGGCCAGTGAACGCTCGGCCGGTAAAAAGGTGCCGTTCGGCAGCAAACAGCTGACGGTGGAAAACCTCGACACCTTCGATTTCAGCAAAGTGCAGATCGGCTTGTTCTCTGCCGGCGGTTCGATTTCCGAAATTTACGCCCCGAAAGCGGCGGCGGCCGGCTGTGTGGTGATCGACAATACCTCGCAGTTCCGTTACGACGACGATATCCCGCTGGTGGTGCCGGAAGTGAATCCGCAGGCGATTGCCGACTATAAAACCCGCGGCATTATTGCCAACCCGAACTGCTCAACCATTCAAATGCTGGTGGCGCTTAAACCCATCCGCGATGCGGTCGGGCTGGAGCGGATTAACGTTTGCACCTACCAGGCCGTCTCAGGTACCGGTAAGGAAGCGATCGAAGAACTGGCCGGCCAGACCGCCAGTTTGCTGAACGGACGTGACGCCGAAGCGGCGGTCTATCCGAAACAGATTGCATTTAATGCCTTGCCGCACATTGATGTTTTCCAGGACAACGGCTACACAAAAGAAGAGATGAAAATGGTCTGGGAGACCAAAAAGATCTTCGGTGATGACAGTATCCGCGTGAATCCGACCTGTGTGCGGGTGCCGGTGTTCTTCGGTCACTCCGAAGCGGTGCATATCGAAACACGCGATCCGATCACGGCTGAAGCGGCACGCGAGCTGCTGGAAAAAGCCGATGGTGTGGTGGTGATGGATGACCGCAACGACGGTGGCTACCCGACCGCGGTGACCGAATCGGCCGGGCAGGATCCGGTTTATGTCGGGCGGATCCGCAGCGATATTTCCCACGAACGCGGGCTGGACCTGTGGGTGGTGTCGGATAACGTCCGCAAGGGCGCTGCACTCAATAGTGTGCAGATAGCTGAAGTTTTGATAAAAGATTATATTTAACCTATAGTTAAAACATTTCTTTAAAGTTGTTCGACGAACAACCTGTAGTTCCATGGTTTGCTGCGGCCGGATCAGTCGCTGAAAGCCATGGAACTTTCTTGTATTCAAGCGTAGCGAGATTTAGGACTGTGCGAAAATTAGCGACTGCTGTAGCGGTGAGTCTGGCCCTGGCCAGCACGGGTGCGAAGGCGTTGGGACTGGGTGAGATCGAGATGCACTCGGCGCTCAACCAGCCTCTGGATGCCGAAATTCTTCTGAACTCGGTCGGCCCGGGCGAACTCGATGGGCTTCTTGTCCAGCTGGCTTCGCGGGAGGCTTTTGAGCGGGCGGGTATTGAACGGGCGCAGGCGCTGAGTGATCTGCGCTTTACTGTCGACAAGAAAAGCGACGGTACGCCATATATCAAAATCGGCAGCAGCAGTCCTGTGGTCGAGCCATTTCTGAATTTCCTCCTCGAGGTTGACTGGCAGAAGGGACGCATGATCCGCGAATACACCATTCTGCTGGATCCGCCGGTTTTCATGAATCAGGACGCGGTCTCTTCCGGTGTTAACGCACAGGCGCCGGAAGCGCTCGCGCAGACGGTTGCCGAACAGGATCTCGCCGTGCCGGTGGCAATCGAACGGGCCGGTGAACCGCTGCCTGAAATCGACGTGGTGATCGAAGACGAAATCGTCGATGTGGCAGACGACGAATACGTCGATGTGACTGACGAATACGTCGTCAATGACATTGCCGACTTCGACGCCGGCGAAGAAGTCGTTATCGAGTCGATCGAAATCGAAGATGACGTGCCGACGATTACCGCTGACACGGTCGCGACCGGCAGTGAAGAGGTCTTTCTGCTCGATGGTGTGCGCACCACCTCGACGGATATCCCGCTGGCAGAAACTTACCCGCTTGAGGGCGAAAGCCCTGTGTCCACCACTGTCGTGGAAGAGCGCTACAGCGACAGCGCAAGCGATTACAGCACCGCCACCCGTTATGACAGTGACGGCGCGCCGGAAGTATTGATGGTCGGCGACAACGTCGAAGTCGGCAACGAGCCCGGTGAGGTGGTGTCCTCCTCCTACAGCTCAGCCGGCAACGATTACACCGTACAGCGCAACGACACGCTGTGGGATATCGCCACGGCCAACCGTCCGTCCGACGTCTCTGTACAGCAGATGATGATCGCGCTGCTGCGTGCCAACCAGAACGCCTTCGTTGACAACAACGCCAACCGCCTGAAGGCCGGCGCGATTCTGCGTATGCCGGCAGACGCTGAGATCCGTGCCGTCAGCCGCGGTGAAGCGGTTGCCGAAATGACTGAACAGAACCGTCTCTGGCAGCAGTACCGCAATACCTTTGCCGGTTCCGCGGCCACCACCGTGCCGGCGGCTGAAACCGCCGATACGAGCGCGACAAGTGCCGGCAGCACTCCGGCTGAAAGCGGCGTGGAAGAGACGCAAAGCGAACGTGACACCGCTGCTGATACAAGCACTGCTGAGACAACAGCCGGACAGAGCACAGGCGGTGAACTCAATATCGTCGCCGAGCCCGATTCCACCGAAACCGATGCAAGCATGAATCAGGACAGCGCAGATGCGTCTGATAATGCGGTCGTTGCACGGGTTTCCACCGATATCGCGCTGGCTCAGGAAGAGCTTGCGGCCGAGCGCCTGCAGAAAGAAGAGTTGCTGGCACAGGCTGAAGATCTGACTCAGACCAACGAGCAGATGGAGCGCCTGATCGAGCTGCGTGAAAACGAGTTGGCGCAACTGCAGAGCCAGCTTGCCGAGCAGGGCGGCGAAATGCCGCTGGTCGATCCGGAAACTGACATTGAAGCCGAAGCCGAAGCCGACACCGAAGCCGGCACAACGGTCGAAACGATTGAGCCGCCGGTCACGCAAGTGCAGCCGATTGCCGATCAGCCTGAGCCGGGCTTCTTCGAAAAACTGCTGAAAGACCCGATGAAACTCATCGCTGGTCTGGGTGCGGCGCTGCTGGCGTTGCTGGCCGGTTGGTGGTTCCTGCGTCGTCGCCGCGAGGATGATGGCGAGGTCGTTTTCGAAGCCTCGGAAGACGATCTGTATGAGGATGACGTCTATGATGATGTCCACGACGACCATGAACACATGGCCGCCGCAGGTGCATCAGATGACGACGCTGACACGGTTTATGCCACTGACGCCGGTGCCGCTGACGCGACCGCCGACATCATGGACGACACTGACCGCGACGGGCTTGATTCGGAAGATTTTCTGGAACATGCGGTCGATGATGAAATCGCCAAAGATGACACCATCTCTGAAGCCGACGTGTATCTCGCTTACGGTCTGCACGGTCAGGCCGAAGATATTCTGACCAAAGCGGTTGATCGCGACCCGGAAAACGAAGGCTATTACGTCAAGCTGCTCGAAACCTACCACGGTCAGAAGAACGCGGAGCGTTTTGATGAAGTGGCCGGTCAGTTCCATGCCCGCTTCGGTGGCAGCAGCAACCCGGCCTGGGCGCGCATCGCTGAAATGGGTGCTGAGCTGAATCCGGATAACGACACCTACAAAGGCGACGGTGGCAGCAGTGCCGGCGTGGTCGCAGCCGCCGGTGCAGCCGGCGCCGCAGGCTTGGGTGCGCTGGCCGGTATGCTCGATAAAGAGCCGGCAGCGGACAGCACGCTGGCAAGCGACGAAGTCTATGACGAAACCAGCGACACTACGCAGATCATTGCGCCTCCGGGCGAATCTGCGGCGCTGAGTGAGCCGGAAGAAGAGTCTCTGCTGGATCAGAGCATTGATCCGGGCTTCTCTTTTGACGAAGCGGATCTGGAAGCGACAGGTGACTTCTCCAAAATCGCCGCTGAAGTCAGCGACGAGATTCCGGAGGTCGCAAGTCCGGCTGCTCCGGCAGCGTCTGACGATGACAGTGGTCTGGATTTCGGTTCGCTCAAGGATGCGGCTGCGGATAAAGCATCCACAGTCGGTGCCGCCGGTGCCGGTCTGGCCGCCGCTGTAGCCGGTGCTGTCGGTCTCGGTGGTGCGAAAGACAAAGACGATGCCGATCAGGGTATAGACTTCGATACCACCACCGGCTTCTCCGAAGACGGTGAGTACGGCAACCTCAGTGGTGATCCCGAACAGATCGCCGACAGCGCTAACAGCGGTCTTGACGGCTTGCTTGACGAGATTGCTGACGGTCAGGGCAGTGAAGGCAGCACCCGCGTGATCGGTGAGAACCTTGTCGGTGGTGCGGCCGATGCCGCGCAGGAACTCGCAGCCGATACGGGCGACGCGATCGATGCCGGTCTGGATTTTGACGAATCCGTGCTGGATCTGTCCTCGCTGGATGCCGGCAACGGCGCCGCCGATGATGATCTGGAACTGGCCGGTACCTCCGAAGAGCTGACCCTGGATCTGGATCAGTTGTCACTGGACGACGATCAGGGCGAGAGTGTCGATAGTCTGTTCGACCATACCGAGACGCTGGATACAGCCTTCGATCAGACTCAGGAGCTGGAAATTCCGGACCTGACGGCTAATGCCGATCTGACCGCCAGTGATGATTCCTCTGCGTTCGGTTCAACCAACGAGATGGAAACCATCCTGGACCTGGCCAAAGCCTATATCGACATGGGTGATAACGAGTCTGCCAGCAGTGCGCTGTCTGAGATCATCAAATCAGGCAACGAAGAGCAGAAGTCCATGGCGCAGGAGCTGATGAAGAAAATCAGCTGAGCCGGCGGCTTGCTTTGCTGATGGAAAAGGGCGCTTATGCGCCCTTTTCTGCGTTCGGGCGGGTGGTTTGCTATTATCCGCGCCTGATTTCATTCCGGGTAGTAGGTGGCAGATGCGTTACGCACTGGCGGTCGAGTACGACGGCGCCGCGTTCTGTGGTTGGCAGTTTCAGAAGCACTGCGTGTCGGTGCAGGAAGTGGTCGAGCGGGCCCTGAGTATTGTGGCCGATGAGCCGGTGCAGGTGGTCTGTTCCGGACGTACCGATGCGGGCGTCCATGCACGCGCTCAGGTCGTGCACTTTGACTGCAGCGCCGAACGGCCGGACCGGGCCTGGCTGATGGGGGCTAACGCCAATATGCAGGGGCGGGTGGCGATCCATTGGGGGCAGCGGGTGGCCGATGACTTTCATGCCCGCTACAGCGCCTGCGGACGGCGTTACCGCTATGTCATCCTCAACCGTGTAGCCCGTCCCGGGCTGGCGCGCGGGCAGGTCGGCTGGGTCTATCCGCGCCTTGATCACGAAGCCATGCACGCCGCCGCACAGGCCCTGGTCGGTGAGTTTGATTTCACCTCCTTCCGTGCCGCCGGTTGTCAGGCCAGGCACGCGGTGCGCGAGATTTTCGCCATCCGCGTCTCGCGTGAAGGTGACTATGTCTATGTCGATATCGCGGCCAACGCCTTTCTGCACAATATGGTGCGGATTATCGTCGGCAGCCTGATCCGCGTCGGCAAGGGTGAGGCGCCGGTTTCCTGGATCGGCGAGTTGCTGCAGCTGCGCGACCGTACCGCCGGCGGCGTGACCGCCGTGCCCGACGGCTTGTACTTTCTCGGCGCCTGGTATCCGGAACGTTTCGGGATTCCCGATTTCAGTCAGGCTGTGACCACGTTTTAGGCCCAAACACCGCGTGATTTCTGTTATCTTTGCCGGTTTATCCCTTAGGCCTGCGGAGCGCGTGTGACAGCCCCCCGAATCAAGATTTGCGGCATCAGTACCCCGGAGGACGCGTGTTTTGCGGAGTCGCTTGGTGTGGATGCCATCGGTCTGGTTTTTCACGAAAAAAGCCCGCGCAATGTGTCCGTGGAGCAGGCCGGCGAGATTCTCGCGGCGCTCGGTGGTTTTGTCAGCGTGGTGGCCTTGTTTCACAACGCGCAGGCCGGCAAGGTAGCGGATATACTCGCGCTTTACCCGCAGCTGATCCCGCAGTTCCACGGCGATGAAAGCGTCGCCTATTGTGAGCAGTTCGCACGCCCCTATCTGAAAGCCTTCGGTATGGGCGGCGACGCGCCGCAGCTGAGTCAGATTAACGCCCACCGGCGCGCCAGCGCGGTCCTGCTCGATGCCAATGCGCACGGGCAGGAGGGCGGTACCGGAGACGTCTTTGACTGGTCGCGGGTGCCGCAGGGGATCGAACGTCCGCTGATTCTGGCCGGTGGCCTGACGCCGGATAATGTCGCCGCTGCCGTGCGCGCATTGCCGTTATACGCGGTCGATGTCAGCAGCGGTGTCGAGTCTGCCCGTGGCGTCAAGGATCACGGGCTAATGAAAAAATTTGTCGAAAACACACGAGGTGCCAGTCGTGAAGTATTCTGAGCAGGACTTGCCGGACAAGTCCGGTCATTTTGGCCCTTACGGGGGAATGTACTTCGCTGAAACGCTGATGGATTCGGTGCTTGAGCTCGAAGAGGCCTACGAGAAATACCGTCAGGATCCGGAGTTTATCGCCGAACTGGAGTGGGAACTGAAGCACTTCGTCGGACGTCCGAGTCCGCTCTACCACGCGCGGCGCTGGAGCCAGGAGCTCGGCGGTGCGCAGATCTATCTCAAGCGTGAAGACCTCAATCACACCGGTGCCCACAAGATCAACAACACAGTCGGTCAGGCTCTGCTGGCGCGGCGTCTGGGCAAGACCCGGCTGATTGCCGAAACCGGTGCCGGACAACACGGCGTGGCCTCGGCGACAGTGGCCGCGCGTTTCGGTTTGCCCTGTGTGGTGTATATGGGGGCCGAGGACGTGCAGCGTCAGGCGCCGAATGTGTTCCGTATGAAACTGCTGGGCGCGGAAGTGCGCGCGGTCGAATCCGGTTCACGGACTCTTAAAGACGCGCTCAACGAGGCGATCCGTGACTGGGTCACCAATATCGACGACACGTTCTACATTATCGGCACGGTCGCCGGACCGCATCCTTATCCGAAAATGGTGCGCGACTTTCAATGCGTGATCGGCCGCGAAACCATTGTGCAGTCCGAAGATCTGTTCGGTCGCCAGCCGGATGCGCTGATTGCCTGCGTTGGCGGCGGCTCCAATGCGATCGGTTTGTTTCATCCGTATCTCGACTACGACAATGTTGAGATCTACGGCGTGGAAGCCGGCGGTGACGGGCTGGAAACCGGCCGGCATGCCGCGCCCCTGTGTGCCGGTAAGCCGGGCATCCTGCACGGCAACAAAACCTATCTGATGTCTGATGAATACGGCCAGATTATCGAAACCCATTCGGTGTCGGCGGGGCTTGATTACCCCGGCGTCGGCCCCGAGCACGCCTATCTCAAAGATATAGGCAGGGTCAACTACGTCGCCATCAACGACAAAGAAGCGATGGAAGCGTTTCATATGCTGACCCGCACGGAAGGCATTATCCCGGCGCTGGAGTCGTCGCACGCACTGGCGCAGGCGATCAAGCTGGCGCCGACCATGAGTCCGGATAAGGTCATCGTGGTCAATCTCTCCGGGCGCGGGGACAAGGACATCAATACGGTTGCCAAACTTGAGGGGATTACGCTGTGAGTCGTATAGCCGCTTGTTTCACAAAAGCCGCCGCCGCGAAGCGCACGGTGCTGGTGCCCTATCTGATGGGCTGTGATCCGGATATGGAGCTGAGCCTGGCGCTGATGCATGCGCTGGTCGAAGCCGGCGCCGATATGCTCGAACTGGGCATGCCGTTCTCCGATCCGATGGCCGACGGGCCGGTAATCCAGGCCGCCTCGGAACGGGTGCTGGCCGCCGGTGTGCGGCTGCCGCAGATTTTTGAACTGGCCGCAAAATTCCGTGAGACCGATCAGGACACGCCGCTGATCCTGATGGGTTATGCCAATCCGATTGAGATTACCGGACACGAAGATTTCGCCCGCCAGGCGCAGGCCGCCGGCGTCGATGGCGTCATTACCGTGGATATGCCGCCGGAAGAATCCGTCGATCTCAGTGCGTCATTTGAAAAGCACGCGATTGACCCTATTTTCCTGCTTTCGCCGACGACCCCGGATCACCGCATCGAAGCGGTCACGCAATACGGCCGCGGCTTTATTTACTACGTTTCGCTCAAGGGCGTGACCGGTTCCAGTCAGCTGGATACCGGCGACGTTGCCGAGCGTGTCGGTCATATCAAAACGCTCACGGACTTGCCTGTCGGCGTGGGCTTCGGTATTTCCGATCCGGCCTCGGCCGCCAGTGTGGCGACGCTTGCCGATGCCGTGGTGGTCGGCAGTGCCATTGTGAAACGTATCGCCGCCTGCGGCACTGACCGGGCGCGTCTGCTCGAGGAAGTACCCGCGTTCGTCGGCTCCTTGCGACAGGCTATCGATCAGGCTTAACCGGGCGCCTTGACGCGCTCAGCAGAATACAGGTTGGATAACAAATGAGTTGGTTGGAAAAGTTGATGCCCTCGCGCATCCGTACGACAGGCGTTTCGAAAGGCAATGTGCCCGAAGGCGTCTGGGTAAAGTGCGATTCGTGCTCGAGTGTACTTTACCGCGCAGAGGTCGAACGCAACCTGTCGGTCTGCCCCAATTGCGGTGAGCATATGCGCATTAACGCGCGCTCGCGTCTGACTTCGTTTTTTGACGAGGACGATCAGCAGGAAATCGAAGCGAATCTCGAGCCGGTCGATCCGCTTAAGTTCAAGGATTCCAAACGCTACCGTGACCGCGTCACCCAGGCGGTCAAGGCCTCCGGCGAGAAAGAAGCGCTGCTGGCCATGACCGGTTCGGTGATGGGCGTGCGTATGGTGGCGGTGGCCTTCGAATTTAAATTTATGGGCGGCTCCATGGGCTCGGTGGTGGGCGAGAAATTCTGCCGCGCGGCCGAGTACGCGATTGCCAACTCCCTGCCTTTGGTGTGTTTCTCCGCCAGTGGCGGGGCGCGTATGCAGGAAGGCATTCTGTCGCTGTTCCAAATGAGCAAAACCAGCTCGCTGCTGGCGCGCATGGCACGTCAGCGTCTGCCTTATATCTCGGTGCTGACCGACCCGACCATGGGCGGTGTTTCGGCCAGCTTTGCCATGCTCGGGGATGTGATTATCGCCGAGCCCAAAGCGCTGATCGGCTTTGCCGGTCCGCGGGTCATTGAACAGACCGTGCGCGAAAAACTGCCCGAGGGCTTTCAGCGTGCCGAGTTTCTGCTCGAAAAAGGCGCCATCGACATGATCGTCACACGCCATGATATGCGCGCGACGATTTCCTCCCTGGTGCAGAAGCTCATGTATCTCGAACCGGTCGTCGGTGCCAGCGAGAAACACGGCGGTGGCCCGGCAGCACCGGCCGGCGAAGCGGACGGGCAGGCGCCGGAGCAAGCGCCCGAAGAGAGCGCAGCGCCGGCCGAAGTGCCGCCGGAAGCGGGCAGTGTAGCGGCCGAGCCGCTTGCCGCGCCGGAAGCACCGACCGCGGAGCAGGGCACAGTTGCTGACGGGGAGACTCCGCCGCCGGCGGCGCCGGACCCGAAGGTGCAGGACTAAGCCTCCGTGACCACGACCGGTAAAGACGCAGCGCTCGCCGATTGGCTGCAGCGGATGGAGTCGCTTCATCCGGAAGAGATTGAACTCGGCCTGAAACGGGTCGGCGAGGTGGCTGCCAGGGCCGGTCTGGATCAGCCCGGCCGTCCCTTGATTACGGTTGCCGGAACCAACGGCAAAGGCTCGGTCTGCAGCTTTCTGACCTCGGTCTACCGTGCCGCAGGTTACTCCACCGGCACCTATACTTCACCGCATCTGCTGCGCTTTAACGAGCGCATGCAGATCGACGGCGAGCCCGCCTCCGACGCGCAGATTGTCGCCGCACTGGAACACATCGAAGCGCATCGCGGCGATATTTCGCTGACCTATTTCGAATACGCCACGCTGGCGGCCATGCGCCTGTTTCAGGAAGCGGATGTGGATGTGATAATCCTTGAGGTCGGTCTCGGCGGGCGGCTCGATGCGGTCAATATCTGGGATGCGGATGTGGCGGTGGTCACCAGCATCAGTATCGACCATGCGTCCTGGCTCGGTCGGACCCGCGAAGAAATCGCCCCTGAAAAAGTGGCTATTGCCCGTTCCGGCCGGCCGCTGATCAGCGGCGAGCGCAATCCGCCTTTGTCGCTGGAGCAGTCCGCCCGCGCCATCGGCGCGCAATTGTTCGTGCTCGATAAGGATTTCCGCTGGCAGGATGAGGACGGTGAGCGCTGGACCTATATCGGCTCACAGCTGCGTTATTCCGGTTTGCCGGCGCCGGGTCTTGCCGGACGCTGGCAATACGACAATGCCGCGGTAGCCGTGGCGGTCGTGGCGCGTTTGCAGGAGACGCTGCCGGTCAGTTTCGAGGCGCTGGGCGAGGGCATTGCCGGAGCGGTTTTGCCCGGCCGGTTGCAGCGGCTGAATTGGCGCGGACGCACGCTGTTGCTCGACGTGGCGCACAATCCGGCTGCGGCCAAGCAGATTGCCGGTTATCTCAGTGCGCAGGGGCTGAGCGGCCTGACGGCGGTTTTCGGCGTGATGCAGGATAAGGATATCGACGGCGTGGTCGAGCCCTTGCTGTCGCTGATCGGTCATTGGGTGGTGTTCGAGCCGCCGATGCCCAGAGCCATGGCGGCCGGGGCGCTGGCCGGTCATCTGGGCGGCCTGACCGGTGCCGGCGTGGAACTGAGCTCATCAGCTTCCGATGCCCTGGAAAAAGCGCTGGCAGCCGGTGATGCGGCACAGCCGGTGTTGGTTTTTGGTTCTTTTTATACTTTGGCGCCGGTCCTGGAGATATTGGGGTAATGGTTGCACACGAGTCATCCGACGAATTTCAGGACAGCCGCTATCGCCGGCGTCTGGTCGGCGCGGCTGTTCTGATCGCCTTTGCGGTGATTTTTCTGCCCTTGATTTTTGACGGCTCGGGTACGGAAAGTCAGCTCACGCGGATCTCGCCGCTGGAAGACCCGCCCGAGTTCAATGCCGAGATTCTCCCCGAAGGTGAGCTCGCCTCGCAGTTCGGTGGCACACAAGTGGAGTTTACCGATAGCGGTGAAACCCTGACGCTGACGCAGGATGCGCGACCGCCTGTTACGCAGGTCGCCGAACCGGACGAAGCTGCCGCGCCGGAGGTAAACGCGCCGGCAGCACCGGCTCAACGTACAGAATCACAGGCGCGTCAGTCATCTGCGCCTGAAACGGCACCACAACGGCAGACGGCACCGGCTGCCCCCGTTGCTGAGCCGGCACCTGAGGTGCGTGCACCGGTTGCGGTGGCCAAGTCTGAGCCCGCGCCTGAGCCCGTTGCGGATCAGTCGCGCTGGTTAATTCAGGTGGCCAGTTTCGGCGATAAAATCAACGCGCTGACCCTGCGCAGCGACCTGCGGAAAAAGGGCTATCCGGTGGATGTGCGCGCCGGTCAGAGCGGCGGGCAGGCGGTATTCCGGGTCTCGGTCGGGCCGGTCAGCGGCGAGAACGAGGCGCGCCGTCTCAAGAAAGAGGTCGAACAGGCCCTCGGTCGCGGCACCTTGTTGCTGCCGCTCAGTGAGTAATCGTGCTGGCAATTCCCGTGTACTTATTATTAAATGCCTGCCTTTGCGGGCAGCTTGTCTGCAGTCAATTTAAGGAGCGCGTATACCGATGACGGGTATCGACATCGTTATTCTTGTTGTTATCGCGGTATCGGGGCTGATCAGCTGGTTTCGCGGCATCATCAAAGAGGTGGTGTCCATGGCTGCCTGGGTGTTGGCGATTGCGGTGACCTTCCTGTTTTCGCATAAATTTGCCACGGTTCTGCCGGCGTCTTTCGGCAGTGAGGTCGCGCGCACCATCGCCAGCGCGCTGATTCTGTTCTTTGGTATTTTGTTGATCGGCTGGTTTGCAGCGGCGCTGGTGCGTCAGTTGTTTACCAAAATGAAGATGAAGCCGGTCGACCGTATTCTTGGCTTTATGTTCGGCGTCGCCCGTGGCGTGGCGATCATCACATTGATTGTTCTGGGGCTGCAGCTGACGGCAGTACCCGATGAACCGTGGTGGCACCAGTCCTTCCTGTTGCCCAAGTTTCAGCAGGTCGCGGTCTGGACACAAGGCTTATTGCCGGCGGAAGTGGCCGGTATTTTCGGTCAGCGTTAATGACGACGCGGTTTGTCTGCGCCCAGAGAGGATTTAAGTAAAATGTGCGGCATCATCGGAATCGTAGGTAAGAGCCCGGTCAACAGCCAGCTCTACGACGGTCTGTCCATCCTTCAGCACCGCGGGCAGGACTCCGCCGGTATTGCAACCAGCCATGAAGGGCGTGTGTTTGTCCGTAAATCCCTGGGACTGGTGCGCGATGTGTTCCGCACCGAACACATGCTGCGGCTCAAAGGCAATATGGGCATAGGCCACTGTCGCTATCCGACGGCCGGCAACTCCTCGGCTACGGCCGAAGCGCAGCCGTTCTACGTCAACTCGCCTTACGGCATTGTGCTCGGGCACAACGGCAATCTGACCAACGCGGCGGAGCTCGAAAAAGAGCTTTTCCAATCGGATTTGCGCCACATCAACACCACCTCCGATTCGGAAGTGCTGCTGAATATCTTTGCCCACGAGCTGCAGAAGTTCATCAACTCAACCCAGCTGCAGCCGGAGCAGATTTTCGCGGCCGTGGCCCAGGTGCATCGTCGTTGCCGCGGTGGCTATGCGGTGATTGCCATGATGATCGGGCGCGGTATTCTGGCCTTCCGTGATCCGCACGGGATTCGTCCGGCGGTGTTGGGCAAGCGCGAAAGCGAGGAGGGCACTGAGTATGCGGTGGCCTCCGAAAGCGTGGCTCTGCAGTCGCTGGGCTTTGAAACCATGCGTGATCTGGCCCCCGGCGAGGCGGTCTATATCACTGAAGACGCGCAGTTCTACAGCCAGCAATGCGCCGAGAACACCTCGCTCAATCCCTGTGTCTTCGAATACGTCTATTTCGCCCGTCCGGATTCGATTATGGACAATATCTCGGTCTATAAGACGCGTATGCGCATGGGTGAGATGCTGGCGAAAAAAATCATCCGCGACTTCCCTGATCACGATATCGATGTGGTTATTCCGATTCCGGATACCAGCCGCACATCGGCGCTGGAACTGGCGCGGGTGCTGAAACGGCCCTATCGTGAAGGCTTTATGAAGAACCGCTATATCGGCCGGACTTTCATCATGCCGGGCCAGAAGCTGCGCAAGAAAAGCGTGCGTCAAAAGCTCAACCCGATCGATCTGGAATTCCGTGGCAAGAATGTACTGCTGGTCGATGACTCGATCGTGCGCGGCACCACCTCGGAGCAGATCGTGCAGATGGCGCGCGAAGCCGGGGCAGCCAAGGTCTATATGGCTTCTGCTGCGCCGCCGGTCAAATACCCCAATGTCTACGGCATCGATATGCCGGCGGTGGAGGAGTTTATCGCCCACAACCGCACCGTGGAGCAGGTCTGTGAAGCCATCGGTGCCGACTGGCTGGTTTATCAGGATATAGACGATCTGATCAGCTCGGTTAAAGCGGGCAATCCGGCGATCGACAGCTTCGATGCCAGTTGTTTTACCGGTGAGTATATTACCGGCGATGTGGATCAGGCGTATCTGGAAAACCTGCAGAAAAACCGTCGTTCCGGCGCGCGGGACAACGATATTCCCAATGTTATGGAAGATGTGGGAGTAGGCTGAGCGCCGGTCTGCTGCTGCAATAAAAAAAGGGACGCCTGATGCGTCCCTTTTTTTGTGTCGTCCGGTCTGACTGCGGCTTAGCCGATCCGCAGGCCGGCGCGTTGGAAGTCCTCAACCACAATACCGTAGGCGCCGTCGCGCAGGGTGGTTTTGATCTGGTAGGGCATATTGTTCTGATCCGGCTGCATCTGCGACAAATCCACCACCCGCTGTTGTGCCGGGTCTTTGTTGTTGTCGAGCAGAATAATCACCCGTGGCTTGAGTTTGTCCGAGGTATTGGACAGTACAATGCCGACCTCACCATTGGTCAGTTCAACGATACTGCCGGGCGGGAAGATACCCACGGAGTCGATAAACTTGATGACCAGCTCTTCGTCAAACTGCTTGCCGCGTTCTTTGTAGAGAATATGCAGCGCTTCAGAAGGTGAACGCGCATCGCGGTAAACCTGAGTCGAGGTGATGGTGTCGTAGGCTTCGGCAATGGCCACGACCTTGGCATAAAGCGGAATGGATTCGTCGGTCAGGCCGCGCGGGTAACCTTTGCCGTCGGGACGCTCGTGGTGGCTGTAGGCCACGTCAGCGGCACCGGAGTACACACTTTGTGTGGAAACGAGGATGTCGCGACCGAATTTGGGGTGCTTTTTCATCAGCTCCCATTCTTCTTCGGTCAGGGGGCCTGGTTTGTTAATCAGTTCGTCGGGCAGACTGGTTTTGCCCACATCGTGCAGCATCGCACAGACACCCAGGTCTTCCAGTTCTTTGGCGGAGAGCCCCATGCCACGGCCCATCACGATACTCAGGGCGGTCACGTTAAGTGAATGTTGCGCGGTGTGTTGGTCTTTGGCTTTCAGACGGGTCAGCCAGATTGAGGCGTCCGGGTTACGCAAAATCGAGTCGACGGTGTTGTTGACAGCGGTTTTGACCTTACCGGCATCGATCTGACCACCGAGGCGCAGCTCTTCGAACATGCGTTTGACGGTGGCCTGAGCCAGTGAGTGCACTTCTTTGGCGTCATCGTATTCGTCTTCTACGAGTAAGGATGACTGGCCGGTCATGGTACCGGGCAGGCCGGTCGGTGCGCTGCGGCTGCTTTTGCTGCCGGTCAGGGAGTACTCGGTGTAATCGACCCAGACAAATTGACACTCGCGTTGTACCGCGATGATGTCCTGCTGACTTTGGATATCCAGCCCCTGGAACATAAAAGAGCTTTCTTCCCAAGGTTTGTCCAGTTCGCGTACGTACATACCAATACGCAACTGATCGACCGGGATTTTCTCCAAGCGTTGTTTTTTCTCTTGAGCATGCGAGGCCGGGCGACGCGCGTTTTTCTTTCTCGCGGCGCTGGGTCTGGGCGTTGGCTCTGATTTAAAGAGTTTAAAAAACATGTAGTTGCGTGTCTGCTTTAGTATTTTTTAATACAAATCCGCTAGCTGGCTGCCCTGTCTTGGCGCGAAGCTTTGCTTTCGTCAGTTATGTGATCGGCTTCGGCAGAAAATACTTGACGTATTTTGCGAACCAGCCGCTTTTTTCTATCCGGATCCGTTCAGTCTGTATCCAGCCGCCGCCATGTCTGACCGTCGTCACGCAAGCTCCAATACTGATCGGTTGCGTGGTCGGCCTTGTCCGGCGCACCAGCAAGTCTCTGCAAAATCCTTACCCGAAAGAGTTGTGTTTCAGTGTTATTTACATTCGTCGGGTAGCGGTAGATCTCCAGCGCCGGTTCGCCACCCTTATCGACCAGACCTGCCAATGCGTTTAGACCGGTCCCGTTGTAGGCCAGCGGGCCGGCCGGGACCGCCGGGTCATCGCGCCACGGCGCCGTATCGGGCACCGGAACCGTGCCCTGTGGCACCCAATTGAGCTGCTCCGCCAGAATCACCGGTGTGGTCTGCGGCTCGATCAGGGCATACAGATGCTCCAGCAGATCGTTGCGCATCACCACGCAGCCTTCGCTGTCCTGTGGCGGACGGCTGAGCTGATCGTGGGGCATGCCGTGCAACCAGATGCCGGAGCCGTCAATACCGCGTTGCCGGTCATAGTGGTTAGGAAAGGCCAGAGTAAAGGCGCCGCTGCCGTAGAGCTCGGGCAGTTTGCGGTCCGGCTTGAAGCCGTCGATATCGTAGATGCCGACCGGGGTGCGTAAATCGCCTTCGCGGCGTTTGCCGCTGCCGCCCAGGCCGATCGAAATATAGTGATCTTCACTCAGGTGGAAGTGACCTTCATCGTCACGCGCCAGCAGGTAGAGCCGGGCGGCATGCAGGTCCACAGCAATAATATGCTGCGTCTGCGGCGCAGGCTGCACCAGCACGTCGGGCAGGGTGCCGGCCGGCGGGCGGTGTTGAGCATGGTGGCGACGCTTTTTTAACTCATTGAGTATTTCCAGCAATGCCGGCGAAAAGCTCACCGACGGGTCCATCGAGACCAGGCGGCCGGCCGAGACATTGGCCAGATCTGCGGCCAGCAGCTGCACCGCGCGGGAGCCGGGATAGCGCGTGACGGCTTCCTGTGCCAGCGGTGTGGCTTTGTCGAATTCGCCTTGCAGGATCAGCTCGCTGAGCCGGACCAGGGTGCTGTCCAGATCGCCGGCCTGGCTGAGCGGTGCCAGCAGGCAAAGCGCCACACCGTACAACAGATGACGGAGTTTACTTCTCACCATGGGATACCTTCGAGCCGTTGCCATTGGCCGCGCCGCAGCCGTGCGGCCGGTCCGCTGACGCTGTCATCCTGATGCTGCAGCAGCAGGACCGTGTTCTTATCCAGACGGACCGGGCGGAAGGGCGGGATGCTATCGGCGCAGTCTGCTTCAGCGCATTGTTCACGCCACCATTGTGTAAAGATTTCGCGCAGCGCCGCCGTGTTGCTGCTCAGTTCCGGTGGCAGAAAATCAAAGTCGGGTGGCGCCGGTGCCGGCAGCGCCGATTCCAGTGCTTGCCGGTAGGCCGTGACCGCGCGATGACGGTGCAGCGTCTGCAGGCGTTCATAGCTCGCTGCGGTGACCGGCAGCGCCTGCAGTACCGACTCAAAATAGCCGATCGCGTCGTCATAGCGGGCCTCTTGCACGGCCAGCACGCCGAGATTGTGACGCACCAGCGGATCGTCGGCACAGGGTTCGACCAGCGCCTTGAGCGCGTTGGCTGTGTCGCTATCCTGCAAGGCCTGTTCAAGCGCGGCGGGACAATCCCCGTCGGCGATGGCCGTAACGGCGGTACAGGGCAGAAAGAACAAGGGCAGTACAAGGCGCTTCAGATAGGGGAACATAAACTGGGCGGAAAATCGGGAAGACGGGCGTAAGTATAAATGAGTGCGCACAGGCGGGTGTGTTGCAGGCAAAAAAAATCCCGCGCTCCGGAAGGGGCGCGGGATCGGGTCAGGCGACTGACGGGCTTATTTCAGCTCGATATCAGCTGACTCGCGCATCGCATCGATTTTCTCTGACAGTGCTTTTTGTTTGAGCATGGCTTCGATCTCGCCACGGACCTGTTCCAACTGGGGCGGCTCGGTTTCACGGATGTCTTCGAGCAGGATGACGTGGTAGCCGAACTGGGTTTTGACCGGGGCGTCGGAGATCGCGCCTTTTTCCATCGCAGCGACTGCGGCGGAGAATTCCGGCACCATGGAACGGCTGTTAAACCAGCCCAGATCACCACCGTTAGGGCCGCTCGGACCGGTGGATTTGGCTTTGGCTGTTTCGGCAAAATCAGCGCCGTCGTTCAGTTCGGCGATGACTGCTTTGGCGGATTCTTCGTCTTCCAGCAGGATGTGGCTGGCTTTGAACTCTTTCAGGTCCATCTGCGCGACCTGGGTTTCGTACTCTTGCTTAACGTCGTCTTCGGAGACGCTGATCTCGTCGTTCAAGGCGCTGACTGCGGCATTGGCCAGGACACGTTTTTTCAGCAGTTCCAGTTGAGACTGGACTTCCGGGTCTTTTTCCAGGCCGCGTTTTACCGCTTCCTGGCGCATCAGTTCCATATTGACCAGTTCGTCGGTCAGGCGGGCCTGATCAATTTGCTGGCCGCGGGCGCCGAGCTGGCCGGCTACGCTGTCGAGTTCGGCACGGGTGATTTCCGTGTCGTTAACGGTCGCGATGACATCGTCGGGAGCGCCGGCAGCGTCCTGTGCGGAAGCGCTCAGAGAGGCGGCGGCAAGCAGTGCGGCGGTGCAGATGACTGCAAGCGGCCGTTTTGTAATCAGCATCATGTAGTGTCCTTAAGCGGTTAAGTCAATTTGTGGTGTCAGGAGGGTAGTACTTGTTTGAAGGGTTTTACCGTGACATGTTCGTAAACGCCGGCGGCCATATACGGATCGCCCGCAGCCCAGATCTCGGCGTCATTCAGTGATGCGAACTCAGCGACAATCAGGCTGCCGCTGAAACCGGCATCACCCGGGTCCGGGCTGTCGACGGCGGGAAACGGGCCGGCCAAAACCAGACGTCCTTCTTCTTGTAAGGCCTGCAGCCGGGCCAGATGTTCCGGCCGTGCTGCCAATCGTTTTTCCAGGCTGTCGGCAACGTCTTTGCCGAGAATCATGTAAAGCACGGGACTACTCTCCTAGCGTTGGTTGGATCAGGAATCGCCGGCCGGGTTCCCCGGGGTGTCAGGTGAATCGACAAAGCGATGCAGATAAAACCCCTGAATGATAACAAAGATGAAGGTCATGCCGAGCATGCCAAAGAGTTTGAACTGCACCCAGCGTGCTTCGCGCGTTGCGGCCAGCTCACAAAGCTGCAGCGCTTCGCCGCTGTAACCGGTGTCGCATTCGAGCTCTCCCTCGTGGCCGCTGAGGGCATCGGGCACCACCGTCAGGAGTGCCGATTCGGCCTGTTTGTAGTGTCCGACGACGGCCACATTGACGGCGCCGGTGAACAGAAAAAACACCACCCACATCATGTTCAGACGCTTCCAGATCCGCTCAGGCAGGCCGATCTGGCTGCCCAGCATGCGCTGAATCAGTGGCCGGCTGCCGATCAGGGCCGAGCCGAGGAAGGCAACCCCGAACAGCCAGTTCACCAGCGTCGGCTTATACATAATGAAGGCTTTATCACGCAGAACCAGGGTTAGTCCGCCGAGTACGATAATCAGACCGAGGGAGACCAGATGCATGGGTTCGGCGCGTTTGTGGCGCCAGTAGCCCCAGCCGACCTGGGCCAGCGACGCGAGCATCGCGACACCGGTAGCGGTGTATATGCCACCGAACTTGTAAGCGATGAAGAACAGCGCGATCGGCAGATAGTCGTAAAGAAATTTCATGAATAATCAATGTAATGCGTGACGGCGAGGGCGGAGTGTACCGCATAGTCGGTGCGGCGGCGGTTTTCTCTGGCGAAACTGTCATACGTTACAGCCCCTGTGGCCTGTGCTGCGGGCGCACAAAAGTGTGAGTTTCGCGGCGATTACAGGCAAAATAGTCTGCTTTGATAAGCAAAGGGGCGAGACGCCTCAGATCATGGCTAAATTTCTCGAAATACACCCGGTCGACCCGCAGGCGCGTTTGATTCAGCAGGCGGTTGATATCATCAACGACGGCGGCGTTATCGCCTATCCGACGGATTCCAGCTACGCGCTGGGCTGCCACATCGGTGACAAGCACGCCATGGAACGTATCCGGCGCATCCGTCGCGTCGATGATAAACACAACTTCACGCTGGTTTGCCGGGATCTCACGGACATCGCGACCTATGCGAAAGTCGATAACAGCACCTACCGGATGCTTAAATCCCTGACGCCCGGGCCCTATACCTTTATCCTGAAGGCCACCCACGAAGTGCCGCGGCGGTTGCAGAACCCGAAACGGAAAACCATCGGCATCCGGGTGCCGGACAACCGTATCGCGCAATCCCTGCTCGATGCGCTGGGGCAGCCGCTGATGAGCAGTACGCTGATCCTGCCCGGTGAGGATATGCCGCTGAACGACCCGGTCGATATCGACGAGGCCATCGGCAAGCAGCTCGATTTGATTATCGATGGCGGTCCCTGTCAGCTGGAACCGACCACGGTACTTGCCTTCACCGATGACGCGGTTGAGGTTGTGCGCCACGGCGCCGGGGATACGGCGTTTCTGAATTAGCCCGCCGCTGGCCTATACTCGGGCGACCTGACAGAGGAAGTGTGCCATGCAAAGCGAACAACCGACCGGGCCTTCAGCCCCGGAACCTGCTCCGGTACCCGTTCAGGAGGAAATGCCGTTTGCGGTGGTCGAAGGCGAGCCCTTAACGGTTCTGCCCAAGGACTTGTATATTCCGCCGGATGCGCTGGAGGTCTTCCTCGAAGCCTTTGAAGGCCCGCTGGATCTGCTGCTGTACCTTATCAAGCGCCAGAATCTGGATATTCTCGATATCCCGCTGGCCGAGATTACCCGCCAGTACATGAGCTATATCGCGCTGATGGAGACGCTGCGCCTGGAGCTGGCGGCGGACTATCTGGTGATGGCGGCCATGCTGGCCGAGATCAAATCGCGCATGTTGTTGCCGCGGGTCGAGGAAGACGCTGAGGATGAAGAGGATCCGCGCGCCGAGCTGATCCGCCGTTTGCAGGAGTACGAACGCTTTAAAACCGCCGCGCAGGATCTCGATGGTCTGCCGCGGGTCGGACGCGATGTGTTCCCGGCCGATGCGGAGCCGCCGCAGATGACGCACGAACGGCCGGTGCCGGAAGTCACCCTGCAGGAGCTGTTGCTGGCCTTTAAGGACGTGGTGGTGCGCACCGAGATGTACAAACACCACAATATCGACCGCGAGACCCTGACCGTGCGCGAGCGCATGTCGACCATCTTGCAGGTCATCCGTGTGGGCGATTTCTGCGAATTCTCGACGCTGTTTAATCCTGAAGAAGGCCGTCTTGGTGTGGTTGTGACGTTCCTGGCCATGCTGGAATTGTGCAAAGAGTCGATGATCGACATTGTGCAGAACGAACCCTTTGCCCCGATCTATCTGAAAACCCGATCGGAAGTGCATGAAGATGCGGTGAGTTTTTCCGAAACCACCTACGGTGGCGAGTAACCCTGCGGACCTGTTGTATTCATGGCGATTGATCAAACAAAACTGAAAAACATCCTTGAGGCGGTGCTGCTGGTCAGTGGCAAGCCGCAAAGTGTCACGCAGTTGCTGGCCATCTTCGACGGCGATGCCGATGCGCCTGACCGCAAAGCCGTGCAGGCGGCGCTGCAACAGTTGTCGGCGGATTTCGAAGGACGCGGTATCGAGCTGCAGGAAGTGGCCAGTGGCTTTCGTATTCAGGCCCGCCAGGAGCTCGAACCCTGGGTTTCGCGCTTGTTTCAGGAAAAAGCGCCGCGTTATTCGCGGGCCTTGCTGGAAACCCTGGCGCTGATTGCCTACCGCCAGCCGGTAACGCGCTCGGAGATCGAGGAAGTCCGTGGCGTCAGTGTCAGTTCCTACATTATGAAAACCCTGCAGGAGCGCGAGTGGGTCAAGGTTGTCGGGCATAAAGAAGTGCCCGGCCGGCCGGCCATGTTTGCCACCACCAAAGAGTTTCTCGATTACTTCAATCTCAAAGGCCTGGAACAGTTGCCGACGCTGCAGGAACTGAAGGATCTGGACAAGCTGGGCAGTTCGCTGAATCTGCCGAGCATGGAAGGTGAGGCAGGTCAGGCCGGGGCGGATCAGACTGACAAGGCCGAAGGCGGCGAGGACGCGCCTGCGGAGGGCGAGGATGCGCCGGCGGCGCCGGACTCAGTGACTGAGGACGCGCCGCAGACGGCCGCCGATGGACCGCCGGCTGAGACCGCGCAAGAGCCCGCTGCGGGCGGGGACGATGAGGAAGAATCCCCGCTGCACGGTGATGCGCCTTACCAGCCGCCGGGCCTGCTGCACTAAGACGCGACCAGCGACTTGAGCCGTTCGGCGATTTCGTTAGGCGGTGTGCCGTGTTCGATATGGCCGGCCAGCTTGCCTTGCGGGTCGATCAGGTACAGGCGGGCGCTGTGGTCGACCAGATAGCCCATCGACGAATCACTTTCCAGAATCCGGTAAAACGCACCGTAGTCGGCGACACTGCGGTCGATCTCTTCGCGGGTGTTGGTGCCACCGATAAACGTCGGGTCAAAGTAGGCGGCGTATTCGGAAACCAGCGCCGGCGTGTCGCGCTCAGGGTCAACGCTGTAGAAAATCACCTGTAGCTTGTCCCGCGTGGCCTCATCCAATTGCTTCAGTGCTGCGGCGGTAAACCCCAGTGTGGTCGGGCAGATGTCCGGGCAGCTGCGGTAGCCGAAATACAGCACCACGCCTTTGCCGCGGAAGTCTTTCAGCTGTTTTTCACCCGCGGCGGTTAATACGCTGAACTCGCCGCCCAGCGGCTCTGAAGCAAAGCCTGCCGGCAGGCTGTCGGCCGGATCCTGAGAACGCAGTGTCACCGTCCAGGCCAGCGCCAGCAGCGCCAGTGAAAGTAGTGCGATCAGATAAGCTTTCTTCATCCTTGCCTCTTGCTGGTTGTGAATCTGAAGGGGGCGACCAGCAGGCCGCGGTCGGGTGTTTGCGCCATCAGGCGGATCTCCCAGGGCATCTCCGTCAGAACGCAGACCGGCAGAATGGCCCGGCCGCTGAAGTGACCGTCTGGCCGGGCCGTCAGCGCAGGCCGGTTATAGCCCATATTCATACCGATGCCGACAATGTCGGCCTGCATGCTGTCTACCGTCAGACCGCTGATGCGGACCTGTAGGGTGAGTGGTTCCTGCTGCACGATCGGCTGCGGCGAGATGCTCAGGGTGAGCTGGCTGCCATCGCTGAAGGTGGCTGTGCAGGGGCCACTGTGCAGATCACAGGCCGGGTTCAGCGCAGCCGTTTCGGCTCGCGGCGGATTGACCAGACGCCAGAGCTGCAGCAGGCCGAGACCGACCACCAGGGCCATGATCAGGGCGGTCAGCCAGGCCAGTGGGCCGGGTTTGCTGCGGGGCAGAGCGGTGTCGGTCATGGGATACTCGGGTTGTTAAGCGGATCATTTTAGCCGAAGGACACTGGCAGTGACTGCGGCATGGTGTCGCGGTCAGAGCTTTTGCGGTTTTTTCTGAAGCTTGCGCTGCAGGGTGCGGCGGTACATGCCGAGTTGCTCGGCGGCGCGGGTGATATTGCCGTCGTTCTCCGCCAGAACGCGCTGGATTTGTTCCCATTCGAGGCGTTTCAGCGAGACGGGTTTGTCGGCAATCGGCGGCGCTTCGCCGGCCTCATCTCCGCTCAGCCCCAGCGCGCGCAGAATATCGCTGACTTCGGCGGGTTTGGGCAGATAATCGACCGCGCCCAGTTTGATGGCCTGTACCGCGGTTGCGAGGCTGGAATAGCCGGTCAGCACCAAAATCTTCACTGCCGGTTGTGCGGCAATCAGCGGTTCAATAAGGGTCAGTCCCGAGACCGACTCCAGACGCAGATCCAGCACGATATAGTCCGGTTGCACGGCGGTTGCACTGGCAACGGCCTCGTCCGGGTCGGTGCACACAGACACCGTCAGGGCATGACGTTCCAGCGAGCGCTGCAGAATGCCGGCATAGACCGGCTCATCGTCGATAATCAGCAGTTTAGCTTGAGGCATGTTGAGAGAGTCTGACTGTCGCGCGGGTTCCGTTCGGGGTATCTCTTAAGACCAGTGTACCGCCAATTTGTTCCAGCGTGGCGTGTGACAACATCAGGCCCACGCCGAGGCCGTTTTTCTTGTCCGAGCGTATCAGCGCGCCGACCTGATCATGCAGGTGCGGCGGCAGGCCGTTGCCCCGGTCGTCGATATCGATGGTCAGTTGCGTGTCCTGCGTGGTGAAGGAAATACAGATTTGCGACTGGCCGTTTTCGAGGCTGGCATCGGCTGCGTTGTTCAGCAGGTTCACCAGCACCTGCGCCAGTGCCTGCGGGTGCTGAATCAGGAACCCCTCGTCCGCCCCGTGCGCCTCCCGGATATTGATTTCCGGGCGCATGGCTGCCCAGCGCTGCAGTGTCCGGCGGCGGAAATCGGCCAGGGACAAGGGCGTTTCAGCGGTCAGAGGTTTGCCGGTCTCGGACAACTCCCGGATGCGCTCAATGCACTGCCCGGTCTGTTCACGCAGCAAGGGGATTTGTTCCTGCACCCAGGGATCGCCCGGCGGGCTTTGTTCCATTTCGTCCAGCAGCATCCGGATGCTCGCCAGCGGCGTATTGATCTCGTGCAGCACGCCGGCCGACAGTGTGCCCATCAACAGCAGGTGCTCGTTCTGCAGCATCGTTTCCCGGGCCCGTGCCAGGCTTTCCTCCCGCTCACGGGCAATGCGCGAGAGTATGCCGACAAAGGCGGTGGTCAGAACCGCGCTGAGCAGAAAACTTACCCACATGCCGGCCAGATGCAGGGTATAGATATCGATGAAGTGGTCGGTCGGCGGTGTCAGCGGCAGATAGAGGTAAATCAGCACCGAATAAAGCGCCGAGCACAACACCAGCATGGCAATGCCGTAGCTGATTTTCAGAAACGAAGCGGCCAGGGCGATGGGCACCAGAAACAAGGAAATAAAGGGGTTGGTATAGCCGCCGGCCAGGCCCAGCATGACGCCGAGTAAGACCGCGTCGAAGGCCAGATGCAGAAAGACCGTGATTTCCTGATAGTAGCGTTGCCGGCGCAGGTTGCGAAGCGTCAGCACCGAGGCGGCCAGCTGCACGCCCAGCACCAGCCCCATCAATGGCAGCGGCAGGGGAATGCCCAGCCAGACGGTCACCAGCAGCACGGTGGTCAGCTGTGCGGCAACCGCAAACAGGCGCAGAAATACGACCAGTTGCAGGACGCGGGCGGGAACCGGGCGGCCGGTGCTGTGGTCAGACATGCCGCGGCCTACTTGCGCAACAGAACATAGACGGCGCCGGTGCCGCCGTCGTGCGGCGGGGCCGAGCAGAAGGCCAGTACGCGTTTGTGGTGTTGCAGCCAGAAATTGACCGAGGGTTTGAGTACCGGGCCTTTGTCGGGGTGGCGCCGGCCTTTGCCGTGAATAATACGCACGCAGTAACGGCCGCGGCGGCGGGCTTCTTCAATAAAGCCGAGCAGTTGTTCGCGGGCGTGGTGCTGGGTCATGCCGTGCAGATCCAGTTCGCCCTGAATGCTGTAGCGCTGCGCACGCAGTTTGCGCAATACGGCTTTTTGCACGCCGTCGCGCGCCCAGGACAGATGTTCGCCGGTTTCCAGCAGATCGGCTTCGGACGGGTCGGCGAGCAGTTCGTCGAGCACCGCACGCTCGTCGGCTTCGGCCTGTAAGGCGCGTGCCGGCGGGCGTTTCGCCGGGGACGGGACGTGACGCTGCTCCATGCGGCGTACCTCGCCCACGGCCTCAAGAAAGAGGTTACGGTCCTCGTCGCTGATAGGATTGTCGCCGCTCATGCGCTAGATTATATGCCAGAAATGGCCGGGAGAAGTGGGATGTCTGTACCACAGGATCAGGATCTGAAAAACAAGCTCGACGAAGAGCAATTCCGTGTAACCCAGCACAAGGGCACCGAAGCGCCCTTCAGCGGGCGTTTTTACCAACACAAAGAGGCCGGTACTTACACCTGTGTGTGCTGCGCTGAGCCTTTGTTCCCGTCGCAGGCCAAGTACGACTCGGGCAGTGGCTGGCCGAGTTTCTGGCAGCCGGTCAGCGAGAGTGCTGTTGCCGTCGAGACCGATCACAGCCATGGCATGGTCCGCACGGAAGTGCTTTGTGGTCGTTGCGGTGCGCATCTGGGGCATGTGTTTGAGGACGGGCCGCAGCCGACCGGATTGCGTTATTGCATAAACTCGGCCTCACTGGATTTTGTGGCTGCCGAAGGGGAGGGGGAATGAAGCACGCAGCTGCTGCGCTTGTACTGTTGGCGGCGCTGTCAGGCGGCGTGGTTTGTGCCGATGAGGCGGCAACGCAACTGGATCCGATTGCCGCGCCTGTGCCATTGCCGCCCCTGGCGCTGCGGGATATGGACGGCAAGCTCTGGCAGGCCGACGATCTGCGCGGCCGGCCGGTGATTATTAATTTCTGGGCGACCTGGTGCGAGCCCTGCCGGGCGGAAATGCCGGCCATGGAAAAGGCCTGGGAAAAACTGCAGGGCGAGGACGTGCTGTTGCTGGCGGTGAATTTTTCCGAGCCGGAGGCGACAGTGGCGGCATTTCAGGAAGACTTTCCCATGAGTTTTCCGGTGTTGCTCGATGAGCAGGGCGAGACGGCCGGGAACTGGCCGTTGCGTGGTTTGCCGGTGACCTTTGTGGCCGATGCCGAAGGCCGGCTGGTGTACCAGGCTATGGGCGCGCGGGCCTGGGATGATGACGCCATACTCGATAAGGTGCGGGCACTGAAAGAATAAAAAAAAACGCCGCATCAGCGGCGTTTTTTTTGTGTCGTCTCAGGCGTAGCGTTCGGCATAGGGCTTGAGCACTTGCAGCATCTCGTGAAAGACACGCGGGTTGGCTGCAATGATGTTGCCTTTCTTCAGCCAGTTATCACCGCCGTCGAGATTGCCGACCAGACCACCGGCCTCACGTACCATCAGTGCACCGGCGGCCATGTCCCAGGGTTTCAGGCCCATTTCCCAGAAACCGTCCAGACGGCCGGCGGCCACATAGGCCAGATCCAGCGCGGCGGCACCGGGGCGACGCACGCCGGCGGTCTTGGCGATGAACTGGCGGAATGTCTCCAGGTAAATGTCCAGCTCCTGGTCGTTGCGGTACGGGAAACCGGTGCCGAGCAGGGCGCCGCTGAGCGATTTCTGTTTGCTGACGCGCAGCTTGCGGTTGTTAACCGAAACACCTTCGCCGCGCGAGCAGGTAAACAGTTCGTCGGCGACCGGATCGTAAATCACGCCGTGTTCGAGGCGGCCTTTGACCTGCAGTGCGATCGAGACGGCAAACTGCGGAAAGCCATGCAGGAAATTGGTGGTGCCGTCGAGCGGGTCGATAATCCAGACAAACTCGCTGTCGCCTTGCTGGCCCGATTCTTCGGCCAGAAATGCATGATCCGGATAGGCTTTGTGCAGAGTCTGGATAATCTCTGCCTCGGCTTGCCGGTCGACTTCGGTAACAAAGTCGTTGCGTTGTTTGCTTTCGATGGTCAGCGTGTCAACCCGGTGCATATTTCGGGTAATAACACGGCCGGCGCTGCGAGCCGCACGGACGGCAATATTCAGCATGGGATGCATTGTGGGAAGGGCCTTTACTGTCAGGAGGTTGAAGCGGCGTGTAGAATACCAGATTTCATGCATTGAAGTAGGCCGATGAAACCGTCCGTACGTATCGTTCTGGTTAACACCACACACGCAGGCAATGTTGGAGGCGTGGCCAGAGCCATGAAGAATATGGGGCTGGCCGAGCTCTATCTTGTGCAGCCCTGTAAATTCCGCACCTATGACGGTTATGCCAGGGCCTCCGGCGCCAATGACATTATGGATAATGCGGTGGTCTGCGAGGATTTGACCGAAGCGCTGAGTGGCTGCACGCATGTTTACGGCACCAGTGCCCGCAGCCGCACCCTGGAGTGGGAAGACTGTTCAGCGCGCGAATGCGCGGCGCAGATCGGCGCGCTCGGCGGCAGTGCACAGGTTGCCATCGTCTTCGGCCGGGAGCGCTCGGGCTTGACCAACGAGGAGCTCGCGCTCTGCCACCACCGGGTTTATATTCCCACCGACCCGTCTTTCGCGTCGCTGAATCTGGCCGCTGCCGTGCAGCTGTTGTCCTATGAGATACGCATGGCGCTCGAGGGCGACAGCCCCGCGCCGGCAGCGGCGGCCGCTGTGCGCAAGGAAGACGAGCCGGCGCCGGCGGACGCTATGGCGCATTTCTATACGCATCTTGAGTCAACCCTGGTGGGGCTGGGCTTTCTGGATCCGGAAAATCCGCGCCAGTTGATGCGGCGTTTGCGCAAGCTTTATCAGCGTGCCCATCCGACCCGTTCGGAGCTGGCCATTCTCAGAGGCATTCTGAGTCTGACCGATAAAGCGGCAGCCAAAGACCGCTGATGCGGGCCGGCGATGACTCTGCGCGGCAGAGTCGTTATAATCTCCCACCTTTTTAATCGGGTATGACCCATGTCAGAACGTGTCGGCTTCTTTAAACTTCTCCGCGAAGATATTTACAGCATTTTCGAGCGGGATCCGGCCGCGCGAACGGTTTTTGAGACCTTGACCTGTTATCCCGGTCTGCACGCGGTGATTTTCCACCGTATCAGCCACCGGCTGTGGCGTTACAACCTGAAATGGCTGGCGCGTTTTGTTTCGCATATTGCGCGCTGGCTGACCGGTATCGAGATTCATCCGGGGGCGACCATAGGGCGACGCTTTTTTATCGACCACGGCCTCGGGGTGGTGATCGGTGAAACCGCTGAGATCGGTGACGATGTGACGCTTTATCAGGGCGTTACCCTGGGCGGCACCAGCACCCAGAAAGGCAAGCGCCACCCGACCCTGGGCAACAATGTGATTGTCGGCGCCGGCGCCAAGGTTCTCGGTCCGTTTACGGTCGGTAATGATGCGCGGGTCGGCTCCAATGCAGTGGTGCTCAAAGCCGTGCCGGAAGGGGCGACGGTCACCGGTATTCCGGGCAAGATTGTACGTCGCCGTGAAGGTGACGATGCCGAGCGCCGCGCTTACGCCGAGAAAATGGGGTTTGACGCCTACGGTATGACCGAGGGTATGCCGGATCCGGTGTCCAATGCGATCAGCGGCATGCTGGACCATATCCGTTTGCTTGACGAACGGATGGACAAGATGTGCGGCAGCCTGTCGCGGATGGGCGAGCAGGTCGACGGTATCAAGCCGCTGGACATGCAGTTTGACGACGATGGCAGTGAGCCGGAAAAGCCTGCCGGGGCGGCTGAAGACGCGCCTTTGCAATCCCAAGCAAAATAGTCGGGTATATACTTGACTAAAACGCTCAGGTAAGGAATACTCACCACCATGCACTAACGATGGTGGGCAGAGATGAAACTGACAACCCGGGGGCGATACGCCGTAACAGCGATGTTGGACCTCGCGCTGCGCGAAGGGAACGGACCGGTCTCACTGGCAGAAATTTCCGAGCGGCAGCTGATTTCCCTCTCCTATCTGGAGCAGCTTTTCGCTAAGTTGCGCCGCAATGGCTTGGTGAAAAGTACGCGCGGACCCGGCGGCGGCTACAGTGTGGCCCGCTCGCTGGATGAAATCTCGGTTTCGGAAATCATCGGCGCGGTTAACGAATCGGTCGACGCAACCAGTTGCGGCGGCAAAGGCAATTGCCACGGAACGGACGGGCGCTGCCTGACGCATGATTTATGGGAAAGCCTGAGCAGCCAGATTGAGGACTTCCTCAGTGGCATCTCGCTTCAGCAGCTCATTAATCATCGCCATCAGAGCGAGAAAGCCGTTGCGGAAGGCACAAACGAATCAAAAGTCGTGTTTCAGCAACTGGGCTGAAACGAGCTTGACGATCTTCAAAAGAGGTAGGCAGTGAGTACAGTCAACGTCCCCATTTATCTGGATTATTCGGCCACAACACCTGTGGACGAACGGGTCGCGCAAAAGATGTGTGATTGCCTGACCATGCAAGGCACTTTCGGAAACCCGGCTTCACGCTCGCACAGCTATGGCTGGGATGCGGAAAAGCTGGTCGAAGAAGCGCGCAAAAATGTTGCCGATCTGATCAAGGCCGATCCGCGTGAAATCGTCTGGACTTCGGGTGCGACCGAGTCGGATAACCTGGCGATCAAAGGCGCTGCCCACTTCAATAAGAAGAAAGGTCAGCACATCGTCACCATGAAAACCGAGCACAAAGCGGTACTCGATACCTGCCGTCAGCTCGAGCGCGAAGGTTTCGAAGTGACTTATCTCGACCCGGAGCCGAACGGTCTGCTGGATCTGGACAAGTTTGTTGCCGCGCTGCGTGACGATACGATCCTTGTTTCGATCATGCACGTGAATAATGAAATCGGTGTGGTTCAGGACATTCCCGCGATCGGTAAAATTACCCGTGAGCGCAAGATTCTGTTCCATGTGGATGCGGCGCAAAGCCCGGGCAAGGTTGATATCGACGTGGATGCCATGAATGTCGACCTGCTGGCCCTGAGCGCGCACAAAGTCTACGGCCCGAAAGGTATAGGTGCGCTCTATGTACGCCGCAAGCCGCGGGTGCGTATCGAAGCGCAGATGCACGGCGGTGGTCATGAGCGCGGCATGCGCTCCGGCACGCTGCCGACCCACCAGATCGTGGGCATGGGTGAGGCTTTCCGCCTGGCCGGTGAAGAAATGGCGCAGGAAAACGAGCGGATCCGCGCACTGCGTGACCGTCTCTGGACTGCTCTGAGCGATATGGAAGAGGTTTACCTGAACGGCGACGAGAAACAGCGCATTCCGGGTAACCTGAACGTCAGCTTTAACTTCGTCGAGGGCGAGAGCCTGATGATGTCGCTTAAAGGTGTGGCGGTGTCCAGCGGCTCGGCCTGCACCAGTGCCAGCCTGGAACCGTCCTATGTGCTGCGTGCGCTGGGTCGCTCTGATGAGCTGGCACACAGTTCCATCCGCTTCACTATGGGACGATTCACCACGGAAGAAGAGGTGGATTACACAGCGAAGACGGTTCGCGAGGCCGTGGAAAAACTGCGTGCGCTCTCACCCTTGTGGGATATGTATAAAGAAGGAATTGATCTCGACTCCGTCCAGTGGGCGGCGCACTGAACAAATCCGGTAAGATTTAGCTGATTGGAGGCTGACATGGCTTACAGCGACAAAGTAATCGATCATTATGAGAACCCGCGCAACGTCGGCGTTCTGGACAAAGAAGACCCCAGTGTCGGTACCGGCATGGTTGGCGCCCCGGCGTGTGGTGATGTGATGCGTCTGCAGATCAAAGTCGACGAAAACGGCGTGATCGAAGACGCAAAATTCAAAACCTATGGCTGCGGTTCGGCGATTGCCTCCTCATCTCTGGTGACAGAGTGGGTTAAGGGCAAAACGCTCGATGAAGCCAGCAGCATCCGTAACAAAGACATAGCTGAAGAACTGGCGCTGCCGCCGGTTAAAATCCATTGCTCGGTTCTGGCCGAGGATGCGATTGCGGCGGCGATTGAAGATATCAATCGCAAGCGCGGTGCAGCAGGAGAGTAAAACGTCATGAGCATCAGCCTGACTGAGTCAGCGGCCAGACATGTCCGCAATTTTCTCGACAACCGCGGCCAGGGTGTCGGCCTGCGATTGGGCGTGCGCACGACCGGCTGCTCGGGGATGGCTTATGTGCTCGAGTTTGCCGACGAAGTGGGCGAAGACGATGTGACCTTCGAAGATAAGGACGTCACGGTCGTAATTGATAAAAAGAGCCTGCTCTATCTGGACGGGACGGAACTGGATTTCACCCGCGAAGGCTTGAACGAAGGGTTTCGGTTCAACAATCCTAACGTCAAAGATGAGTGCGGCTGTGGTGAAAGCTTCACTGTTTGAGTGGGGTTGTTCAGCAAACAAGGACGCCCTGCCAAGCAGGGCGTTTTTTTTAGGGCGCGGGGAGCGTGGCTGGCGTGAAACTGAGCGATAATTATTTCGAAATCTTCGGCTTGCCGGTGTCCACGGCACCGGATGCCGGGGCAATTGATGAGGCTTATAAACGGCTTCAGCGGGAATGGCATCCGGATCGTTTCTCGGCCGGTAGCGATGAGGAAAAGCGTCGCGCCATGCAGTACACCTCGGTGATCAATCAGGCCCGTCAGACCCTGACTGATCCGTTGGCCAGAGCGATCTATCTGCTTTCCCTCAAAGGTGTCGATCTGGACGCTGAGACCGACACGCGTATGCGGCCGGAGTTTCTGATGGCACAGATGGAATTGCGCGAGCGCCTGGAATTGGTCGACGGCGCGGCCGACCCTTATGCGGCGATCGATAAGCTGCGTGATGAAGTTGCAGTCCATGCCCGTGATACGGCAACAACGTTTGCCGCGGCCTGGGAGGGCGATGATACGGCCGGGGCACGCGACCTTGCGCGTGAGTGGCAGTTTCTCGACAAGCTCCGCCGCGAACTGGATGAAAAAGAACAGCGCCTCGACGGCGACTGAGATAGCAGAGTGGAATCATGGCTTTATTGCAGATAGCAGAACCCGGTCAGTCCAGCGCACCGCATCAGCACCGTCTGGCTGTCGGGATTGACCTGGGCACAACCAATTCGCTGGTCGCCAGTGTCAGAAGCGGCAAGGCCGTGATTCTGGCGGATGCGGACGGTCAGCCGTTGTTGCCGTCAGTGGTGCGCTACAGCGAAGACGGCGTCGTCGTCGGCCGGGCCGCGAAGAGCGCTGCAGCTGCGGATCCGCTCAATACCATCAGTTCGGCCAAGCGCCTCTTGGGCCGTTCGGCCGACGAGATCAGCGCGGCAGGCGGAGCCGGGCACTACCGGCTTGTAGAAGATGAAGGCAGTCCGCGGATTGAAACCCGTAGCGGGGCGGTTTCGCCGGTGGAAGTGTCGGCGGAAATCCTCAAGGTGCTGCGGCAAAGAGCGGAAGAAGCGCTCGGCGGTGAGCTGGTTGGCGCGGTGATTACAGTGCCGGCTTATTTCGATGATGCGCAGCGTCAGGCCACCAAAGATGCGGCACGGATTGCCGGGTTACATGTGTTGCGCCTGATCAATGAGCCGACCGCTGCGGCGGTGGCCTATGGTCTGGATAAAGGCGCCGAAGGGGTGATTGCGGTTTATGACTTCGGCGGCGGCACCTTTGATATTTCTCTTTTGCGCCTGAATAAAGGCGTGTTCGAAGTGCTGGCAACGGCCGGCGATGCGGCGCTCGGTGGTGATGATCTCGATCAGGCCGTGGTTGCGCATCTTCTTACCCGCCACGGGCTGGCTGACAGCGATGCGGCGGAAGACCGGCGTCTGCGCGATGCGGCGCGCGCTTTAAAAGAAGCGCTCTCGGATGCTGACGAAGCCGGCTATACGTTCAGCCATGGTGGTCAGGAATACAGCGGCAAGCTCAGCGGCGAGGAGCTGGTGCAGCTGATCGATCCCTTGATCGCGAAAACCCTGGCGCCGTGCCGGCGTACCTTGCGTGATGCCGGTGTCAGCAAAGACGAGATTACAGCGGTGGTGATGGTCGGCGGATCGACCCGCACCCCGGCGGTACGCCGCCGCGTGAGCGAGTTTTTCGGCCAGCCGGTGTTGACGGATATAGATCCCGATCAGGTGGTTGCCTTGGGAGCGGCGGCTCAGGCCGATGTGCTGGCCGGTAATAACCCCGATTCGGATATGCTCTTGCTGGACGTGATTCCGCTTTCGCTGGGGCTGGAAACCATGGGGAATATCGCGGAGAAAATCATCCCGCGTAACACCACGATTCCGGTCGCCCGCGCGCAGGAGTTCACCACCTATAAAGACGGCCAGACCGCCATGTCGCTGCACGTTATTCAGGGCGAGCGTGAGTTGGTCAGTGATTGCCGCTCGCTGGCGCGCTTTGAGTTGCGCGGTATTCCGCCCATGGTGGCGGGGCAGGCGCGGATTCTGGTGACCTTTCAGGTCGACGCCGACGGGCTGCTGAGCGTGTCAGCGGTGGAAAAGTCCAGCGGCGTGCAGGCCAGCGTCGATGTGAAGCCGTCATACGGTCTCAGCGACGGCGAAATCGAATCCATGTTGCGCAGCTCCATGGAAAATGCCGAAGCCGATGTGCGGGCACGCAGCCTGGCTGAGCAGCAGGTTGAGGCCCGGCGGGTGCTTGAAGCGATTGATTCCGCCTTGCGCAATGACGGCGAACGTTTTCTTTCGCCGTCAGAGCTCAGTGCCCTGCAGGCTGTGCGTGACGAGCTTGCCGCGGTCGTGGACGACAGCGACGAGAATAAAATCAATGCGGCGGTCAAAAAGCTCGAAGCGGCCAGTGCCGACTACGTCGAGCGCCGTATGAATGCCAGTGTGCACGATGCCATGGCAGGCCACGCTGTGGACGAATTCAGTGCCGGGACTCAGGACCCGGAGTAATTCTTTAGAACATGAAACCGGCGAAACCAACATGCCCAAGATAATTGTGCTGCCCCACGAAGATATTTGCCCCGAGGGCGCCGTGCTTGAAACCGAGCCGGGCGTCTCGGTGTGTGATGCCTTATTGGCCAACGATGTGCCGATTGAGCACGCCTGTGAGAAGTCCTGTGCCTGCACGACCTGCCACGTCTACGTGCGTGAAGGGCTGGAGTCCCTGGAGGAGGCCAGCGAGCAGGAAGAGGATTATCTGGACAAGGCCTGGGGTCTGGATCCGGATTCGCGTCTGAGCTGCCAGGCGGTGGTCGCTGATGAGGATCTCGTGATCGAGATTCCGCGTTATACGATCAATATGGTCTCCGAGAACCACTAAGAGGGAAGGGCTGATGAACTGGACAGATGTGCTCGATATCGCCATCGCACTGGACGAGGCGCACCCGGATACCGACCCGCGTTATATCCGTTTTACGGATCTGCATGCCTGGATCTGTGCGCTTGACGAATTTGCCGATGAACCGGAAAATTCCAACGAAAAGATACTCGAGGCCATACAAATGGCCTGGATTGACGAAAAAGATTAAATGGGTCGTTGACTCGCCCTGCGGGGTTGCGTAAACTCGCGCCCCTGCAAACATGACGCGACAGGCAAGCGTTGTCGTTTGCCGGAAGTCTGGCGAGTCCGGGGCATAGCGCAGCCTGGTAGCGCATCTGGTTTGGGACCAGAGGGTCGCAGGTTCGAATCCTGCTGCCCCGACCATACTTTTCCCGATTTCCGATGCCCGGGCGGTTCAGGTTTGTATAATGCGCCCGTAGCTCATTTGGATAGAGCATCGGCCTTCTAAGCCGAGGGTAGCAGGTTCGAATCCTGCCGGGCGTGCCAGTTTCATATCAATGGTGGGCGTAGCTCAGTTGGTAGAGCGCAGGATTGTGATTCCTGTGGTCGTGGGTTCAAATCCCATCGTCCACCCCATTTTTTCATTGGCAGACTCAGACGGATCTGGTCTGCCGGTGCCTCACGGGCCGGCTGTAACAGCCGGTACCGAGATTCCAGGCCGGAAGCGGCGTCTCTCACCCGATTACGCTGTTATGTCCGAGATTTACGGGTCGTTTGCGGTATATACTATGCGGCTTGGATAAGTGACGCGAAAGTGGCGGAATTGGTAGACGCGCTGGATTTAGGTTCCAGTGGGGTAACCCGTGAGAGTTCGAGTCTCTCCTTTCGCACCATCTGTGTATTCTCTTTCATTAACCCAGTGCCCCCGATCGGGGTGCCCTTCAAAAACATACCTGCTAACGATTGCTTGCGTTGCAGGTGTTGAGGTGGAACATGCAAGTATCAGTCGAAACAACCCAGGGTCTTGAGCGTAAACTCACTGTGACCGTTCCTTCAGAGGCAATTGATTCGAAAGTTGAGGAACGCCTCAACTCGATGAAAAAAACCGTCAAGGTCAATGGGTTCCGCCCCGGCAAAGTACCGATGTCGGTGATCAAAAAACGCTATGAAGGGCAGGTCCGCGGCGAAGTACTGGGTGACGTCATCAATAGCAGCTTCTACGAAGCCGTATCTCAGGAAAAACTGCGTCCGGCGGGTTATCCGCAGATCACACCGGTCGAGAGTGAGTCCGCAGAAGGCTTTACGTTCGACGCTGTGTTCGAGATTTACCCGGAAATTACCCCCGCAGCTGTGGACAGTATCTCAATCGAACGTCCGGTCGCTGAAGTAAAAGACAGTGACGTCGATGACATGCTGGAAACCTTAAAAAAGCAGCGTGGTACCTGGGAAGATGCCGACCGTGCCAGCCAGAATGAAGATCAGGTGGTGATCGATTTCACCGGCCGTGTTGATGGCGAAGAGTTCGACGGCGGCAAGGCTGAGAACACGCCGCTGGTACTGGGGTCCAATTCCATGATTCCGGGATTTGAAGACCAGATCGTGGGTATGAAAGCCGGTGAAGAGAAAACCATCAAGGTGACTTTCCCGGAAGAGTACCAGGCCGAACATCTGGCCGGTAAAGAAGCTGAGTTCGATATCCGGGTTCACAGCGTTCAGGAACGCAAATTGCCCGAAATTGATGAAGAGTTCGTCAAATCATTCGGTATCGAAGACGGTGATGTTGAGGCCCTGCGTAAGGATATCCGCAACAACATGGAGCGCGAGCTGAAACAAGCGCTTGATGCGGCAGTCAAAAACCAGGTGATGGAAGGTCTGCTCGAAGTTAACGAGATCGACGTGCCGGCGGCGCTGGTCAAAGAAGAGACCGGCCGCATGAAGCAACAGCTGATGCAGCAAATGCCGCAGGGCGCGAATGCAGACACGCTGAGCGATGATCTGTTCGCAGACGATGCCACGCGTCGCGTCAAGCTCGGACTGCTGATTGCCGAGATCGTGAAACAGAACGAGATCAAGGCCAGCCCGGAAAAAGTGCGCGAGCAAATTGAAAACATTGCTGCTTCTTATCAGGAGCCGCAGCAGGTTATTGACTACTATTATGGTAACCGCGAACTTCTGCAGAACATGGAAGGCGTGGTTCTGGAGCAGCAGGTGTGCGATTGGGTTCTGGACAAAGCCCAGGTTTCCGACGTTGAGAAAGAGTTCAAAGACGTCATGAACCAGGCGCGCCGGGGCTGATTCACAGCGCCTTCAGGCGTAATTAAAGACACAGCAAACGGAGAATAAACAAGCAATGAATTTTGAAGCGGAAAAGTCAGGACTGATCGCCCCCATGGCTTCGGGACTTGTCCCCATGGTTGTCGAGCAATCTCCCCGTGGAGAGCGTGCCTATGACATTTATTCCCGGTTGCTGAAGGAGCGCGTCATCTTTCTGGTTGGCCAGGTAGAGGATTACATGGCCAACCTGATCGTGGCGCAGCTTCTGTTCCTTGAGTCTGAAAACCCCGATAAAGATATCTCGCTGTATATCAACTCGCCGGGTGGCTCTGTCACCGCGGGTATGGCGATCTATGACACCATGCAGTTCATCAAATGCGACGTCAGCACGCTGTGTGTGGGGCAGGCGGCCAGCATGGGTGCGCTGCTGCTGACCGGCGGTGCGGCGAACAAGCGTTTCGTTCTGCCGAACGCGCGCGTCATGATTCACCAGCCGCTCGGTGGCTTCCAGGGCCAGGCCAGCGACTTCGATATTCACGCGCGTGAGATTCTGGCAATCCGGGATAAGCTCAACGGCATCATGGCGCATCACTCCGGTCAGCCGATTGAAAAGGTTGCCCAGGACACTGAGCGCGATAACTTCATGAATGCGCAGGAAGCACTGAACTACGGTCTGGTTGACAGCATTGTCTCTACCCGTGGTAGCGCCGGTGACAAAGCGGGCGAATGACCGCATTGTCCGCCGGATAAAAATAATTACAGGGTTTCGTGAAATCGTTCGTGTGCATTGTGTGACAGGCCTTATGCCTTGGCGCGCATCACAGGGACGTGCCTTGAAACTTTCAGGAAAACACGGCAAGGTTGAGCGTAAGTTCAGACGAGGTTTTTTAAATGAGTGACCGAGACGACAAGCAGCAGGAAGACGGAAAACTGCTCTATTGTTCATTTTGCGGTAAGAGTCAGCATGAGGTCCGTAAACTGATTGCAGGACCATCGGTCTTTATTTGCGATGAGTGCGTCGATCTCTGTAATGACATCATTACCGAAGAAATGCAGGAGCAGGCCGCCAGTTCAGGAAGCGAGCTGCCGAAACCGCATGAGATCAAAAATATTCTCGACCAGTATGTAATCGGTCAGGACGCAGCGAAGAAAATCCTCTCCGTTGCCGTTTACAACCATTACAAGCGTCTTGAGTACAAAAGCGGCAAAGATGATGTCGAGCTGGCAAAAAGTAACATCCTGCTGATCGGTCCGACCGGCTCAGGTAAAACACTGCTGGCCGAAACCCTGGCGCGTTTGCTGAACGTGCCGTTTACCATCGCCGATGCGACCACCCTGACCGAAGCCGGTTATGTGGGTGAGGATGTCGAGAACATCATCCAGAAGCTGCTGCAGAAATGCGACTACGACGTCGAAAAAGCGCAGACCGGGATTGTCTATATTGATGAGATCGACAAGATCTCGCGCAAGTCTGACAACCCCTCGATCACGCGGGACGTTTCCGGCGAAGGCGTACAGCAGGCACTGCTGAAACTGATTGAAGGCACGGTCGCTTCGGTACCGCCGCAAGGTGGCCGCAAGCATCCGCAGCAGGAGTTTCTGCAGGTCGACACCTCAAACATCCTGTTTATCGTCGGCGGTGCTTTTGCCGGTCTTGATAAAATCATCCGTGACCGCTCCGAAAAAGGCGGTATCGGTTTTGCCGCAGAAGTACGCTCCAAGGACGACACCCGTTCCTTCGGTCAGCTGCTCGAAGCGATCGAAGCCGAGGATCTGGTGCACTACGGCCTGATTCCGGAATTCGTCGGTCGTCTGCCGGTTGTCGCAACGCTGCGTGAACTGGACGAAGAGGCGCTGGTGCGGATTCTGACCGAGCCGAAAAACGCGATCACCAAGCAGTACGAAAAACTGCTCTCGATGGACGACGTTGAAATCGAGTTCCGTGAAGAAGCCTTGTATGAGGTTGCGCGCAAAGCCAACGAGCGCAAAACCGGTGCACGCGGACTGCGGACCATTCTCGAAAACGTTCTGCTTGAGACCATGTACGAACTGCCGGGCATGGAAAACGTCAAGCGGGTCGTGGTCGATGCCTCGGTTGTCCGCGGTGAAGCGAAGCCGTTCCTGTTGCTCGAAGGGCAGGAGCAGGTTATCGAAGACGATAAATTCAAGCGTGCGGCATCCGACGACTGAGCGGAAGCGGCAACAACGGTTGACCGAAAAGGGCGCCTTAACGGCGCCCTTTTTCTTTGTCCGGTCAGGCTGACACGGTGACTGACTTTCAGCTTATAAGGCCGGGCAGGTTTCATAGCGCTTGATTTTCACAAAAGCGCCGTCATGATTAATCGATACATGACGGCAAGCGCCATCCCCGCGATGGCGTGTCGTTGACATTTTTCAGTACGAGGTGCCGCTGAGTGGCTAACGAAGAACACACCCTCGCTCCGGATTTAACCCTGGAGCACAATAGACTACCGGTTCTGCCTTTGCGGGATGTGGTCGTTTATCCGCACATGGTGATCCCGCTGTTTGTCGGACGTGAAAAGTCGATAAAAGCGCTGGACGTCGGTATGGCTGCCAACAAACAGATCATGTTGGCCGCGCAGACCGTCGCTGAGGTCGATGAGCCGGGTAAAGATGACATTCACCGCCTGGGCACGGTCGCCACCATACTGCAACTCCTGAAACTGCCTGACGGAACCATCAAGGTCCTGGTCGAAGGTGTCAGCCGCGCGCGGATACTGGACCTGCAGGACGAGGAAGAGGCCGGATACTTTTCTGCCGAGGTGGATGTCCTGGACGAGCCGGAAGCCGAAGATCCCAAAGAGGCCGAGGTGCTTGCCCGTTCGGTGACCAATCTCTTTAACCAGTACGTCAAGCTGAACAAGAAGCTGCCGTCAGAAGTGCTTTCCTCTCTGGCCGGCACCGATGAGCCCTCGCGGCTGGCCGATACCATCGCCGCGCATCTGTCGCTCAAAGTGGAAGAAAAGCAATCGATTCTGGAAATCCTGGATCCGCAGGAACGTCTGGAACACCTGATGAGCCTGATGGAGTCGGAGCTGGATCTGCTGCAGGTCGAAAAGCGGATCCGCGGACGCGTCAAACAGCAGATGGAAAAGAGCCAGCGCGAGTACTACCTGAATGAGCAGATGAAGGCCATTCAGAAAGAGCTCGGCGAGATGGAAGACGCGCCGAATGAACTCGAAGAACTGACCGAGAAGATCGAGTCTGTCGGGCTGTCCAAGGAAGCGCACAAAAAGGCCACATCTGAACTGTCCAAGCTCAAGATGATGTCGCCCATGTCTGCCGAGGCGACAGTGGTGCGTAACTACATCGATACCCTGGTCAATCTGCCCTGGAAATCGCGCACCAAACTCAAGTCTGATCTTGCCGCTGCCGAAGCTGTACTCGACGAAGATCACTACGGTTTGGAAAAGGTTAAGGAACGCATTATCGAGCACCTGGCCGTGCAGCGACGCGTGCGCAAACTCAAGGGCCCGATCCTTTGTCTGGTCGGACCGCCCGGTGTGGGTAAAACCTCTTTGGGTAAATCCATCGCGCGCGCGACAGGGCGTTCCTTTTCCCGGATCGCGCTCGGTGGTGTACGTGACGAAGCTGAAATCCGCGGGCACCGCCGGACCTATATCGGTTCCATGCCGGGCAAGATTGTTCAGAATCTGAGCAAGATCGGAAAGCGCAACCCCCTGGTGTTGTTGGACGAGATCGACAAGATGTCCATGGATTTCCGTGGCGATCCGTCTTCGGCCCTGCTCGAGGTCCTCGATCCGGAGCAGAACCATACTTTCGTTGATCACTATCTGGAGGTCGAATTCGACCTGTCGGAGATCATGTTCGTCGCGACAGCAAACTCGATGAACATTCCCGGTCCCTTGCTGGACCGTATGGAAGTGATTCGTCTGCCCGGCTATACCGAGATCGAGAAGCTCAACATTGCAAGCCGTTACCTGATTCCGCGCAAGATGAAGGACAACGGCGTCAGTGAAGAAGAACTCGAGATCAAAGAAAGTGCCTTGCTTGCAATAGTGCGCAGTTACACACGCGAAAGCGGGGTGCGTAATCTCGAACGTGAGATTGCCAAGATCTGCCGTAAGGTGGTGACACGCTTTCAATTAGGAAAGGCGCAGAACAAGATTGTTGTCGATGAAGACAATATCGAGGATTTCCTCGGCGTGAAGCGTTTCCGCTTTGGCCAGGCCGAAGAGGGCGACCGTGTCGGTCAGGTCACAGGGTTGGCCTGGACCGAGGTGGGTGGTGAGCTGCTGACCATCGAAACCGCCGTTGTACCGGGCAAAGGTAAACTGAGCTATACAGGTCAGCTCGGTGATGTCATGCAGGAATCAATACAGGCTGCCATGACGGTAGTCCGGAGTCGCAGTGCCACACTTGGTTTGTTACCGGGTTTTCACGAGAAGCTCGACATCCATGTGCATGTGCCGGAAGGCGCGACGCCGAAAGACGGTCCCAGTGCCGGTATTGGCATGTGTACTGCTTTGGTTTCGGCCCTGACCAATATCGCTGTGCGGGCTGATGTGGCCATGACCGGTGAGATTACGCTGCGTGGCGAGGTGCTGCCGATCGGTGGCCTGAAAGAGAAACTGCTTGCCGCCCAGCGCGGTGGGATTAAGACTGTGTTGATCCCGTCGGAGAATGAGAAAGACCTGGCTGAAGTGCCTGATGAGATAAAATCCGGTCTGACTATTCAGCCGGTGCGTTGGATCGACGAAGTTCTCGAGACGGCGCTTGTCTCGCATCCTGAGGCTTTGTCTGCCGAAGAAGCTTTGGCTGCCGCCGAAGGCGCGTCAGAGGATTCCTCTGATACTTTAAGGCATCACTGAGGGGCAGGGGACAGGCTAGGCATACGAAAAAAGGCGGGTCTCCCGCCTTTTTTCAGCCAGACGCAAAAAAAAGTTGGTGCAAGGGCAAAGTTTCTGGTTATAATCGCGCCTCGCTTGCAGCGGTGGATTTGAAAGTTTTAAATTTCTGCTTGCAAGTGACGAAACTTGGAGTATTATTCAGCCCTGCTTCGAATCGGGGGAAGATACCCCGGAAGATGTAGCTTGATTGATCAGGCTGCGTTTTAACCGAAGAGATCTGAAAAGATCATCGGTTAAAAAAAGAATTTGAAAACGGTGGCAAGGTGTGTATAATTACGGCGCCATCGGTTAATACAAAAGAATCGAGGAAGTTCTGAATGAATAAGTCTGAGTTCATTGATGCTGTTGCTGCCAAGGCTGATCTGCCTAAAACATCAGCAGCAAAAGCTGTCGACGCGATGATTGAGTCAGTCACTGAAGTCCTGAAAGAAGGCGATCAGCTGACGCTCGTCGGGTTCGGAACTTTCCTGGTACGTCGCCGTGAGGCGCGTCAGGGTCGTAACCCGCGCACCGGTGGCACAATCGAGATTGCAGCCTCAAATATTCCGAGTTTTAAGGCTGGCAAATCTCTGAAAGATGCTGTAAACTAAAGCGCTTTCATTGGGTGCTTAGCTCAGCTGGGAGAGCATCGCCCTTACAAGGCGAGGGTCGGGGGTTCGAACCCCTCAGCACCCACCAAAAATTTTGGAGCGGTAGTTCAGTTGGTTAGAATACCGGCCTGTCACGCCGGGGGTCGCGGGTTCGAGTCCCGTCCGCTCCGCCAAATAGAAAAAGGCGCCTAATCAGGCGCCTTTTTTTTTACCGTTTATCCGGAACCATTCCCTTTAAGCCAATTCTGATCAGACAGGTGATTCTCCATGTTAACCAACATGCGTGAGAGCATTAAAAATTCAAAAGTAATTAAGTTTGTACTGCTGATTTTTATCTGCGCTCCATTCGCGTTCTTCGGAATCAATTCGTATTTCAGTGGCGGCGCAAATGCTTTCGCTATTAAGGTCAATGACGAAGAGATTTCCGTGCGTGCGTTTGACGAAGAGGTAAATGCGCAGCGTAACCGCCTGCGTCAGGCTTTCGGCGGCACGATTCCACAGGGTTTTGCCAGCGAAGACATGCTCAAGCAGCAGGCCATAGAAACGCTTGTTGTCGGTCAGGTGATGAATGACGTTATTGATGAGCAGAATATCCGGGTCAGCGATGTTGCATTGGCAAAGGCGATTACGGAAACGCCGGTGTTTCAGGTAGACGGTAAATTCGATAAGGCGCGTTACGAAGCGCAGCTGCGCTCGGCGGGTTTTACGGTCGAATCATTTGAGCAGCAATTCCGGCGTGATGTGGCCATGCAGGATTTCCGTGGCAGTGTCGCGGCCAGCAACTTCGTGCTGGACAGCGAAGCGACACGGGTCAATGTCTTGAACTCACAGGTGCGAAATGCAACTGTGGTACGGCTTTCACTGGAAGATGAGCTGGCAGAAACCGAGGTGACTGTAGAAGAAATCAGCGCCTATTTCGAGGAGAACAAAGCGCGCTACATGCACCCGGAGCGCGTCAAAATTGCCTATCTGGAACTCGATTCGGCGACACTGCAGGATATCCTGGAGCCGTCAGAAGACGAGTTGCGCACGTACTTTGACGAAAACAAAAGCAATTACGTGGTCGCCGAAGAGCGTTCAGCCTCGCATATCCTTATCAGTATAGATGGCGACACGGACGAAGCGGCGGCCTTGGCCAAAGCGCAGGAGTTGAAACAGCAACTCGATGAAGGCGGTGATTTTGCGGCATTGGCGCAAGCCAATTCAGACGATCCGGGTTCGGCATCCAATGGTGGCAGCCTTGGCTTTTTTGCAAAAGGCGCGATGGTGCCGGAGTTTGAAGAGGCCGTCTTCAGCATGGCCGCCGGGGATATTTCCGAACCGGTTAAATCTGATTTCGGTTATCACATTATCCGTCTTGATGAAATTAAGCCTGAAACAGGTAAATCTTTTGACGAAGTGCGTGACGAGATTGCTGCACTGCTGAAGCAGCAACGTGCCGATGAGGCGTTCTACGAGCGCAGTGAGACACTTGCGAATCTGTCTTTTGAAAATCCGGACTCGCTGGTACCGGCTGCCGAAGAAATGGGGCTGGAAATTCAGGAGTCAGATTGGATTGATGCCAACACCTCAGAGGGTATAGGTGCGGATGCGCGTATTCTGCAAGCGGCGCTGAATGAAGACGTGCGGGTCGAAGGGAATAATTCGCCTGTAATTGAACTGGCACCCACGCATATCGTGGTTTTACGTACCCTGGATTACAACGAACCCCGAGAGAAAACACTGGAAGAAGTGTCAGAGCAGATCGCTGATTTGCTTAAGAATCAAAAAGCCCGTGAGGCGCTGATTGCGCGTGCTGACGAGCTGCGCGGGAACTTCGTTTCCGGTCCGCTCGCCGATGATTTGCCGCAGGGCGCAACCCTGATCGAGGCTAAAGACTACAAGCGTGGCGAAACCGACCCGGATCCGGCGATCGCAGCGACGCTGTTCTCTCTGCCTCGTCCGGCCACGGAGGAAGCGCTGTCTTCCGGCGTGGCAAGCTCCGGCAATGGCGACCAGCTCGTGATCTGGCTCAATGAAGTCAAAGAAGGCGAGGCGGAAGCGGACGATGCCTCATTGCTGAGTGCCCAGCAGGCCGGTGCGGTGGAGTACAATGCACTGGTGCGCAGCCTGCGCAGCAAAGCACGGGTTGAGATAAATGATGCGATTCTGTCACCGGCCGAGTAAGGCGTGGCGGTAAATTCGTGTAGCACGACAAGGCCCGGTACTTCCGGGCTTTGTTGTTTCAGCGTTGCCGGCGATGTACGGCGTTTTGGGTGAGTTTATGAGCCTTCTTAAACACCTTGGTTTGCTCTTTGTTTTGCTTCTGCCGGCGGCGTGCGGCTTTGCCCCGCGCGGCAGTATCACGCAGTCGACCGATATAGGGACGGTGTATATAGCCGCCGGCAAGGGCGTGTCGATCGGACGGCGTCTGGGCGACTCGCTGCGCGAGCGCAATATCTCGGTGACTGAATTCCGTGATCAGGCGACGATCCTGGTTAATCTGAGCAATGAGCAGAAGGACCAGCGGATCGTGTCGGTGGAGAGTACCGGACGGGTCAGTGAGTACGAGCTGCGTCATTCGGTGGATATGCAGATCGCCCGCAGTATCGACGGTGCCAAGCCGCAGATAGACAAGGCGCAGAAAGCCAACACCGTCACAGTTATCCGTGAATACACCTACGACCGCACCGGCGTATTGGGTAAGGCCGATGAAGCGCAGATTTTGCGCAGCGAGATGCAGGACGAGCTGGTCATGCATCTGGTGTTACGCCTCCTGGCCAGCGTGCGTCAGACATCCGCCACTGACGCAGTGGAGAGTGATTGATTTCGGTCAATGAGTGTCCCCTTGGCTAGCGGTTAGTATCTTTCCCGCAATAGTTTGATTCCTTTTTGTTCAAGGGATGCTCAGTAGTCCCGTTTGGGATGTCTCATTGGGGCGGATCGTCTGATCCGCCCGTTCTTTTTCCGCCATTTCCCCTTCTGCTACTCAGTTCACTGTCTGCCACTCAACTGCGCGCCTGTGGCGTCGATACGTGTGATTAGCATGCTGCATCTTTCCTGACGTTCCCGCCCACGAAAGCCGGCGGGCAGCATTCTGTGAGCGATCCCGTTTTCTGCCGTGAATACGAAGCCCATCTTTAATGACTGATAACCAGACGAAACAGCACATAGCGCAACGCCGGTTGCTGAACATCAAACGGACACTGCCGCAGTTGACGGTGGTGTCAATGTTGGCAGCGATTGCGATCACAGCCGGTGACTACGCGCTGTTTTCGCATGACCGTGCGTTCTACTGGCTGATGGCCCTGTTGCTGCTTTCGGCGACGCGGCTGCTGGTATTGAACCGGATTATTGACAAAGACATGCCCCTGTCGCGTGTGCAGCGTGCCGCATGGGCTGTACGGCTGTCTGCGCTCAGTGCGGGTATGGTCTGGGGTGCGTCGACCTTTTATCTCTTCGATACAGGCTCGGTTGCGCACAGTCTGTTTCTGACGCTGGTGCTGGCCGGTATTTGTATGGCAAGCCTGATGAGTTATTGGATCTGGCCCGCACTCGTTTCACTGTTCGCCGGCGGTATGACGCTCACGGCAGGGCTGGGTATGCTCCACCGCAGTGAGCAGCTCGGGGTGGTATTCGTTCTGCTCGCCCTGAGTTACCTGGCGGTCCTGCTGGTTACCTCGCGGCGGGTCAACTCGACTTATGTGTCGTCGCTGCAGCTGGCCCTGAAAAACCGTGAGTATGAAACCCGCCTGCAGACCCAGGGCGAACAGCTTGAGCAGATGCAATCGGGTGTTAACCGCAACCTCTCGTTTATTGATATCGGACGGCTGTGGAGCTGGGAAACCGATGCGGCGCTGAATGTGACGCATCTGTCCGCAGGTTTTAACCGCCTCACCGGCGTGCTGCTTAACAGTGTGCTGGGAGAGCCGCTGGAGAAGCTGTTTCCGGATGATCCGGACAACAAGAACTTCCGTATCGCGGAACTGTTCCGGCGTATTGAAGCGCGCCAGAGCCTGCAGGATTTGGAAATCATGATGACCCGTCCGGACGGCGCGGTGATTACGCTTTCGGTTCACGGCGAAGCCTGTTTCGACTCCAACCGTCGTTTCCTCGGTTACCGCGGTGTGGCGCGTGATATCACCACCCAGAAGGCGCAGATCCGTAAACTGGAATTCGAGGCCACGCACGACAGCCTGACCGGGCTGGTCAACCGGCGCAGCTTTTTGTCAGTGCTGGAGAATTGCCTGACCTGCCTGGACGGGCGGTTTGTGCCGTTTATGCTGGTCTTTATTGATCTGGAACGCCTGAATATCGTCAACGATACTGCCGGACATATGGCCGGTGATGATTTTCTGCAGGGACTCACACAGGAATTGCTGGCCTTTCAGTCCGAGGATGTACGTATCGCACGTATCGGCGGCGATGAATTCGGCATCGTCCTGATCGGGACGCCGGAAGATGAGGCCCGCCGGCAGGTGCTGGCGATCGTCGAGCGTATTCGCGGCTACCGCTATTCCTGTGAAGGGCGCAACTACGCGGTCGGCGCCTTTGCCGGCATGGTCCAGGTCAGCGACGCGGGGGTTGATGCCTACCGCTTGATGCAACAGGCCAACCGTGCCTGCCACAAGGCCCGCAGCCAGAAGCAGGGCATGTTCCTGACCGGGCAGGCAGCGCTCGAAGGGGCGGGCGACGAGAGCGATGCGCACAGTGTGCAACAGATGTTCGATGCGCTGGATAACCAGCGCTTTGTCCTGAGCTATCAACCGGTGGCTGCCGGTGACGGCTCGGTGGCGCATTTCGAGGTCCTGCTGGGCCAGCTTGCCGGCGACGGCGAAGCGCATTCTTCCGGACAGTTTATTCCGGCCATCGAGCGCTACGGCGCGATGGGGCAGTTTGACCGTTGGGTGATCGAGCAGACCTGCCGCCAGTACGCCGATTTTGCCGCGCGCTTCCCGCATGCGGGGTTGTTTATCAATCTCTCGGGCAGCAATCTGGATGATGAACACCTGTTTGATTTTATCCGCGAAAAACTGGCCGCCTACGCGGTGCCGCGCGATAAAGTCTGTTTTGAGATCACGGAAACCAGTGCCGTGAATGATACGGCCAAGGCCGCCACGCTGATCAAGGGCCTGCGTTCAGGCGGTTGCCGCTTTGCGCTGGATGATTTCGGCACCGGTATGGCCTCGCTGCAATACCTCAAGCTGTTCCCGGTCGACTACGTCAAGATCGACGGCAGCTTTGTCCGCGAACTGAAAAACAGCGTCGTCGATCAGGCGGTTCTCAAAGCCATCGCCGAGCTCAGCCGGACCATGGATTTCGCCATCGTCGCCGAGTCGGTGGAGGACCTGAGTCTGTTGCCCATGCTGCGCAGCTTCGGCGTCAGCTACTTTCAGGGCTACGGTGTGGCGCGTCCGCAGTTGCTCGATGGCTGGATGAAGGACGCCGACAGTCCGGTCGTGGCCATAAAAACCGCGGTCTGACGCGGTCCCGCCGACAGATCCATAGCCAATACCCCGCAGAGGTCGTAAAATAAACGGCTAATTCTCTTTTACCGGCCCGGTGCCGGTTTTCGACCTTGCGGAGCGTTGAGTCTATGTCGTCAGTCAATAAAGTCGTGCTTGCCTATTCAGGCGGGCTGGATACGTCAATCATCCTGAAATGGCTCGGAGAGGAATACGGCTGCGAGGTCGTGACCTTTACCGCCGATCTGGGGCAGGGCGAGGAGCTCGAACCGGCGCGCGCCAAAGCCGAAGCACTGGGCATTAAAGAAATCTTTATCGAAGACATACGCGAAGAGTTCGTGCGTGACTTCGTCTATCCGATGTTCCGCGCCAACACGATTTACGAAGGCGAGTACCTGCTCGGCACGTCCATCGCGCGGCCGCTGATTGCCAAACGTCTGGTGGAAATCGCCGCTGAAACCGGCGCTGATGCCATCTCTCACGGCGCGACCGGCAAGGGCAACGACCAGGTACGTTTTGAACTCGGCGCTTATGCGCTGAACCCCGATATCCGCGTGATTGCCCCCTGGCGCGAATGGGACCTTAACTCACGCCAGAAGCTGCTCGACTATGCCGAAAAACACGGTATTCCGATCGAGAAAAAACAAGGCAAGAAATCGCCATACTCCATGGATGCCAATCTGCTGCACATCTCCTACGAAGGCGGCATTCTGGAGGATCCGTGGTCTGAGCCGGAAGAGTCCATGTGGCTGTGGAGCGTGGCCCCGGAAGCGGCCCCGGATAAGCCCGAATATGTCGAGCTGACCTTCCGCAACGGTGATATCACGCAGATCAACGGTGAGGACAAAACCCCGGCGCAGGTGCTGGCTGAGCTGAACCGCCTCGGCGGGGTGCACGGTATCGGTCGTATCGATATCGTCGAGAACCGCTATGTGGGCATGAAGTGCCGCGGCTGCTATGAAACACCCGGCGGTACCATCATGCTCAAAGCGCACCGCGCAATCGAGTCGATCACACTGGACCGCGAAGTAGCACACCTGAAAGATGAGTTGATGCCGCGTTACGCCACGCTGATCTACAACGGTTACTGGTGGAGTCCGGAGCGCGAAATGCTGCAAACCGCCATCGATTCGACCCAGGCCGAAGTCAACGGTGTGGTGCGCCTCAAGCTCTACAAAGGCAATGTCATCGTGGTCGGACGCAAATCCGATCAGAGCCTCTACGACGAAAACATCGCCACCTTCGAAGACGATGCAGGTCGCTACAACCAGGCTGACGCGGCCGGCTTTATCAAGCTCAACGCCTTGCGTCTGCGGGTTGCCAAGCGGATTCGCGGCTAAGCGCGTCCAGAGGCCGGCAAACCGGAACCGCCCCTTACGGGGCGGTTTTTGCGTGTGCGGCTCGAAAACCTGCGAAAAACTGCTATTGCTTAAAGGATAAGTGACTATTCAGTCAGGGCAGGCAGGAAATACCGGAAACCACATGAACTATCTTCAAGCGAGAATGCTGTCGGCGCTGATGCTTCTGGCATTGCTGACGGCCTGCGTCGTTCCGCAGAGCTCTTATCGTGCGGGCGGTTTCAGCTATGAGCGGATGCAGAAATACGGTCTGGCCGTCGGCGGCGTGGTCTCGGCCAGCGGTGCGCAACCGCTGTATCAGTACCTCGACTGGTCAAAGCGTCTGCAAACCGCGCTGCATGAAACGCGGCCGTCTTTGCCCTTGGTCGGCGCTCAGGCGACCCGTGAGCGGCTCGGGAATAACTACAAGCCGGTGCTGGACGGTTTTCAACAATACAACACCGTCGGCCGTGCCGAATTGGAAATGCTCAGGCGTGCGGGACTGATTTCGCGCTATGTGATGTTTGCGCGCATCGAACGCGACGAGGCGCAGAAGCTGCCGGTGCAGGTCTTGCCCTATAAGGACGAGAAAGGCCGGTACTTCGAAGACCGCCAGAACGTGGTGAAGGCGACGCGCCGTGAAGTCGTGGTGACCGGACAGATTTATGATCTGGAAACCGGGCGTCAGGTCTGGCAGGAGCGTCTGGTGAGTGCGCCGCGCAATCAATCGCGCTTTGTTCGTTACCACGGCGACAGTGCGGCCGAAGCGCTGGTGGTCAGTGCGGCCAATATCCTCAGCAACGGGCGTTCGGAGCCGGCACAGCCCAAAGCGCCTTCCAGTGAGGAAGCGCTGAATTACGTTTTTACCGGTCTTGCAGAAAAACTACCCGGCTTGTATTAAGCCGGGTAGTGCATCAGGCATCGCGAAAGCGCATCGACAGATCGATAGCGGTGACATGCTTGGTGATCGAGCCGGTAGAGATAAAGTCCACGCCGGTGGCGGCAACCGCGCCGATGGTATTCAGATCGATATTGCCGGAGGCTTCCAGATCGGCCTGCTCGCCGGCGATGGCAACGGCTTTGCGCAGCTCATCGAGTGAGAAATTATCCAGCAGAATCCGTTTCACGCCGCAGGCCAGTGCCTCGTCGAGCTGTGCAAACGTCTCCACTTCCACTTCCAGCAGAATGTCCGGCGCGATCTTGCGCGCCTCCTCCACCGCAGCGCTGATACTGCCGGCGGCATGGATGTGGTTTTCCTTGATCAGAAACGCATCAAAAAGCCCGACCCGGTGGTTGTGTCCGCCACCGCAGGTCACGGCATACTTCTGCGCCAGGCGCAGGCCGGGAATGGTCTTGCGCGTATCCAGCACGCGGGCTTTGTGCTCGCCGATGGCCCGGACATAAGCGCGGGTGAGGGTGGCGGTGCCGGACAGGGTCTGCAGAAAATTCAGCGCCGTACGCTCGGCCGTCAGCAGGGCCCGTGAGTTGCCACGAACCACACACAGCGTATCGTCGGGCGCGACCTGATCGCCGTCGCTGACCTGCCATTCGATACGGATATTGCTATCGATCTGGCGCATCACTTCCTCGACGAACGGGCAACCGGCAATCACTGCCGCTTCGCGACTGATAATCACCGCCACCGATTCTGCACCGGCGGGAATCAGCTGCGCCGTGACGTCGCCTGTACCTATGTCTTCTTGCAGTGCCGTACGCACCAGCGTTTCTATGGCTGTTTTTTCCATGCTTCGCAGTCCGCTTACCAAATTGCGCCGAAGAATAGCAGATTACGGCTTTGTATCGTCAGCTTCTGCCTCGTTCAGCTGAGCTTCGGCTAGTGTTTATCACCATTGTTAGCCTGAAAATCCAAGCGGACCCTGCTGATGTTGAAATACCTGATCGCGATTCTTGTCGTGCTGTTTCCCTTAAATGCGTTTGCCGATTTGCTGGTACTGCAGCACGGTTATCAGGGGAGAGCGGATGACTGGCGCCGCTCGGGCATTGTAAAGCGCTTGGTGGCGGCCGGCTGGCAGGATGCGGGCACACCGGTTTACAGCCGGCAGCACGGCCGCTGGCTACGGTTGCCGGCGGCGCGGCCTGAAGGGCGCTGGCTGGTCACCTTACAAATGCCCTCGGATGCGCCGCTGGTGCAGCAGGCCGGGCGGCTGACTGAGGTCTTGCAGCAACTCAGCGAAGGGCGTGACGAGGCACTGATTCTGGTCGGGCACTCGGCCGGCGGGGTGGCGGCCAGACTGGCACTGGTACGGGCGCAACAGCATTTGCCGGTGAGTCAGTTGATTACCATCGCCTCGCCGCATTCAGGCGTGGAGCTGGCCGGCATCGGGGCCCGCGTGGCCACCGGTCCGGTCGGGGATATGGCGGCCATGCTCGGACTCGGTGGCCTGACCGGCGCAGCGCAGCTGTTCCGCGATCTGGCTCCCGAGTCCGAAGGCAACCTGCTCTACCGGCTGAACCGCCAGCCGCATCCGCGGATCGATTATGTCTCGCTGGTGCGCGAGGGGGCCAACGGTTTGCCCGGCGACTGGCTGGTGCCGCCGGCCAGCCAACGCATGGAGTCGGTGCCGGCGCTGGCCCGTATGGCCAGAAGTGTCAGTACCCCGCCGGGCCACGCATTGCGGGCCGCCGATGCAGAACTGCTGCTGCAACTGATCAGCGGCCCGCGCCGGCTCTAGGCAGACTTGTTCAGCGCTTGCCGAAAACCTGTGGCGCCATGGTGCGGACTTCTTTGGAGACCGCGATTTCAGCGTGATCGGCGTAGGCTTCGTGATGCTCTTCGATATCGTTCAGCTCGTAGAGGTAGTTGACCATAATGCCGGCTGATTGGGCGAGGCCTTTGGCGGAGGTGTCGGCCAGCCAGTGAATGCGGTGCAACACCGCACCGTTGCCCAGATGAAAGCGCGCCACCGGATCCAGCGGTTGCTTGTTTTTGTTCTTGGCTGCACCGAAATACTCACAGGCCAGGGCCAGCAGCGGTTCGCGCAGGGCCGCGGCCGTGTCCTCATCGTTGTGCCAGCCCTCCTTGCCAAGTTGACTCAGCACCTGGGCGGCCGGGCCTTCGTTATCGTTTTCCGCTTTGCGTTGCAGCCACTGCATCAGGCCGGGCACCGGCGAGAGGGTGACAAAGGTGTTCAGCGACGGCAGTTCGCGCGAGAGTTCCTGCGCCACCCGTTTGATCAGAAAGCTGCCGAAAGAGACCCGCGCCAGTCCGGGCTGGCAGTTGGATATCGAGTAGAACACCGCAGTGTCGGCATCGCGCGCCAGCAGCGGATCGCGGTCGCCTGCCAACAGGCTCTGGATGGAGTCCGGAACAGAGCCGGTCAGCGCCACTTCAACAAAGATCAGCGGATCGTCCGGCATGGAGGGGTGAAAGAAAGCGAAACAGCGGCGGTCTTCCGGCAGCAGACGCCGGCGCAGCTCGTCCCAGGAGTCGATGGCGTGGACCGCCTCATAGGCGATGATTTTTTCCAGAATATTGGCCGGTGTGGACCAGTCGATCTGGCGCAGAATCAGAAAGCCGCGATTAAACCAGGAGCGGAACAGGTGCAGAAAATCGTGATCCACACGGCGCAGTTCCGGCTGGGTTTTAAGCAGGGGCATCAAACGCTTGCGCATGGTGACCAGTTCGGCGGTGGCACCGGGGGCCATATTCAGGCGCCGCAAAAGGCGTCGCCGCGGTGACTCGGTGGCCGCCTCCAGGGCCAGCCAGTGATCTGTGTCGGGGGTGGCGGCAAAGGCGCCGGCGGCGCGTTGAATATCATCGAAAGACGGGTCAAAACGATCGGCCAGCATACTGAAGAAGGCGTCATGCTGTGATGCATCGAGTGCGGCGAAACCGGCCAGAAACTGCGCCGAAAGAGCGGCGCCGGATGCTTCGCCGCGGGCTGAAAGCAGGGTGTCGCCGAGCTCGGCCAGGCCATCAATGCCGGGTGCGGTCTCGCGCCCGCTATTACGTAGCCGGGCCAGCGAAGCACCGCGGTCAACAATGGTTTCCAGCAGGTCCTGTAATAGGCTGATGCCGTTCATCTGTGATCCTCCTGTGGCGTTGCCAATGCGCCGTAGTGGTGTGTGGTCAGACTATTCTAACAAGCCCGCGCATGTGGCTGAACGGGCTCGCGCTGCAAGCCAAACGTGTGCGCGACAGCCGCGCCGGCACAGGACTATACTCAGGATTGGACGGATGCTCAGGAGACTTGCGATGTTACGCCGACAACTGACTGTTTTATCACTGTTACTGGCCGCCGGAGCCGGGTTGGCCGCCTGCGCGCAAATCCGTTCGGTGACCTATCCGGCCCAGGTTCGTTACATCGACCGGCAGGAGATTGAGTCGACCATGTACGCGATGGCGGTGCAGTTACATCAGCTCGATGAGCTGGTTGCCGGCGCGGCGTCTGCGCCGGCCGTGCAGCCGCGTGTGGTCGGTGTGCTCGGTGAGATTAACCGGCTGGCCTCGACGCTCGGCGAGGAAGGGCAGTCGACGAATCATCCGGCGCTCGATGCGCAGCTGGATGGTTTCCTGACGCAGGTGTCGCGGGCGCGTCTGCAGGCGCAGCAGGAGCCGCCCAATTACTATGAAGCGGGCCGTTTGTCCGGTAGCTGCAGTGCTTGCCATCAGTTACGCCTGCGCGACTGATACACCGGCAAACCCCGCCGGGCGCAAGATTTTGCGGCAGCGGCCGTAAACCGCCCTGATGGCCATAATCCGGCCTGTTTGCAATCTCCCTGCGCGCTTTCCGGCGCCCGGCGCATAGCTCAGGAGGAGCCTGATGCGATCCAAATACGGACAGTTAATTCTCGTGTTGCTCAGCGCTGTGCTGATTACCCTGATCTTGCCCGCTGTGCCGGCTACGGCACACCCGCTGCGGCCTGCGGTGATGCCGTTTCTGGCCTTTGCCCCGGTAATCGCACTGTTTCTGTATGGGCTCAGATGCTTCCGGAACCGTCTTTACGCAGCCTTGTTAGTGGCTCCGCGCGGCGCTTACGGCGTTGGTTTCCGCGACTTTTAATTGCAGATCGACGATTTTCGCAGCCAAAGCACCATCTTTGTGCATCATTGTCTTATCAAATTCATAGCTTTTGATAATTAGATACAATGCGTGGAACCCTCCGGCTGTGAGATACTTGCCCGAGCCTGATAAACACCGGCGTCCCCACACTGGCCGGTAATTTCCGAAAATCAGCAGGCCACACTCAGATTAGAATATCTGCACGGCTGAATCTGCCAGCAAATGGTATGAATCAGCTCAGTGCCGGAGATCAACAACAGAGGCAAGCAACTATGTCGGATAAAGCAACGCTGACGTACAACGGACAGCAATTTGAACTCAACGTGCGTAAAGGCACGATCGGCCCGGATGTCATCGACATCTCCTCGCTCTACGCGCAAACCGGTGCCTTCACGCTCGACCCGGGTTTCACATCCACAGCCAGCTGTGAGTCCACTATCACTTACATCGACGGCGAAGCGGGCATTCTGTTGCATCGCGGCTATCCGATCGATCAGCTTGCCGAACACGGCCACTATCTCGAAACCTGCTATCTGCTGCTGTACGGGGAACTGCCCAACGAAGCACAGCGCCAGGAATTCGAAGACGCCATTACCAACCACACGATGATCCATGAGCAAATGCAGAAGCTGTTTGCCGGTTTCCGTCGTGATGCGCACCCGATGGCAATTATGGTCGGTGTGGTCGGCGCACTGTCTGCGTTCTACCACGATTCCACCGATATCAACGATCCGCAGCAGCGCGAAATCGCCAGCCGCCGGATGATTGCCAAGCTGCCGACGATCGCCGCTATGGCCTACAAATACTCCATCGGCCAGCCGTTCGTTTATCCGCGTAACGATCTCGACTACGCATCCAACTTCCTGCAAATGTGTTTTGCAGTGCCGTCCGAAGAATACAAAGTCAATCCGATTCTGGCGCGTGCGCTGGACCGTATCTTTATTCTTCACGCTGACCACGAACAGAACGCCTCCACGTCGACTGTACGTCTGGCCAGCTCGTCCGGCGCCAACCCGTTTGCCTGTATCGCGGCCGGTATTGCCTGTCTGTGGGGACCGGCACACGGTGGTGCAAACGAAGCTGCACTGAGCATGCTGGCTGAGATCGGTACGCCGGACCGCATCCCTGAGTTCATTGAGCGCGCCAAGGACAAAAACGATCCTTTCCGCCTGATGGGCTTTGGTCACCGGGTCTACAAAAACTACGATCCGCGCGCCAAGATCATGCAGAAAACCTGTCACGAAGTACTGAACGAGCTGGGTATTAAAGACGACCCGCTGCTGGACGTGGCCCACGAGCTCGAGCGTGTGGCACTGAGCGATCCGTACTTTGTCGAGAAAAAACTCTACCCGAACATCGACTTCTACTCCGGCATCACGCTGCGTGCGCTGGGCTTCCCGGTCGAAATGTTCACCGTACTGTTTGCACTGGCCCGTACTGTCGGCTGGATCTCGCAGTGGCGCGAAATGATCGAAGATCCGAGCCAACGGATCGGACGTCCGCGTCAGCTTTACACCGGCGAGGCGCAGCGCGAATATGTGATGCCGGAAGACCGGTAAGCTATTCGCAGCGCTATGCTGTTGATACAACGCCCGGCTTTTGCCGGGCGTTGTGCGTTTTTAAGGAGGAAAAATGACAGATCAGGTTACAGAAGCCGTCTTCGCGCACCTGCGGGGCATTGCCAAAAAGTCGCTGACCTTGCTGAATGATCTGCCGGCCCGGCGCAAGCTCATCGACCGCTACTTTCAGCTCGACGGCGAAGCGCCGCCGGTGCTCGGCCAGGCGCATCGTATCAGTATCAACGGCATGGCAGCCGAGTGGGTCACGGCGCCCGGAGCCAAGCCGGATAAACGCGTGCTGTACATCCACGGCGGCTCCTGGGTCAGCGGTTCTCTTGAAGGCTACCGCTCGCTGGCGTCACAGATCAGCGCCGCTGCCAAGGCCGCCGTGCTGGTGATCGACTACCGGCTGGCGCCGGAAAACCCGTTCCCGGCGGGGCTGAATGATTGCGTTGCGGCCTTTGCCTGGATGCGAGAGAACGGACCGCAAGGGCCGGGCGCGGCGGCCAAAGCCGCTATCTGCGGTGATTCAGCAGGCGGCAATCTGACGCTGGCCTGCTGGCTGGCGCTCAAACAACAGGGCAAGCCCGGCCCCGATGCGCTGGTGGCGTTTTCACCGGCCACGGACTTTACCGGTCAGAGCGAATCCCTGAAATCGCACGCCGGGCGTGACCCGATCATCCATCACATGGTCTACGAGGTGATTCCGCAAATCTATCTGGGCGAGCACGAACGCCGCGACCCGCTGGCTTCACCCGTGTTCGGTGACTGGCAGGGCGCACCGCCGACCTTGATCCAGGTCGGCTCCGAAGAAGTGCTGCTCGATGACGCGCGGCGCATGGCCGGTAAGATCATGCTCGACGGCGGTGACGCGGAGCTGCAGGTCTACGACGGTATGCCGCATGTATTTCAGGGCTTTGCACCGAAGCTCGGGTCGGCTGCCGAAGCCTTGCACAGTGCCGGTCAGTTTCTTCGCCAGGCATTTACCTGAGGCCAACGCGGGCCGGCAATTGTGCGGGCGGAGCGCCGCTGAGGTAGAATGGCCGGTTTGTGGCCAACAGCATTTCAGGAAGTCGTTTTCATGGCTCAATACGTTTACAGCATGCACCGCGTGGGCAAAATCGTGCCGCCCAAGCGCGAGATTCTTAAAGACATTTCCCTGTCGTTTTTCCCCGGCGCCAAAATCGGTGTTCTCGGTTTAAACGGGGCGGGTAAATCGACTCTGCTGCGGATTATGGCGGGTGTCGATACGGAGATCGAAGGTGAAGCGCGGCCCATGCCGGGCATCAAGGTCGGCTATCTGCCGCAGGAGCCGCAGCTCGATCCGGATAAAACCGTGCGTGAGGTCGTTGAAGAGGCGGTCAGCGAAATCAAAGATGCGCAGGCCCGTCTGGAAGAAGTCTATGCCGCGTACGCTGAGCCGGATGCGGATTTTGATGCGCTGGCTGCCGAGCAAGGGCGCTTGGAAGCCATTATTCAGGCCGCTGACGGACACAACCTGGACCGGCAGCTGGATATCGCCGCCGATGCACTGCGTTTGCCGGAATGGGATGCGAAAGTCGAGCATCTGTCCGGTGGTGAAAAACGCCGTGTCGCGCTTTGCCGTCTGCTGCTGTCGGCGCCGGATATGTTGCTGCTGGACGAGCCTACCAACCACCTGGATGCCGATTCAGTGGCCTGGCTTGAACGCTTCCTGCACGATTTTCCGGGCACCGTGGTAGCGGTCACCCACGATCGCTACTTCCTCGATAACGTGGCCGGCTGGATTCTCGAGCTTGACCGCGGGCACGGTATTCCGTTTGAAGGCAATTACTCGCAATGGCTGGATGCCAAGGCGGCCCGTCTTGAGCAGGAAGCCAAGCAGGAATCGGCACACGCCAAAGCCATGAAGGCCGAGCTCGAATGGGTACGCAAAGGTGCCAAGGCCCGTCAGTCCAAGTCCAAAGCCCGTTTGCAACGCTTTGAAGAAATGCAATCGCGCGAGTTCCAGAAACGCAGCGAAACCAACGAAATCTATATTCCGCCCGGTGAGCGCCTCGGCGACAAAGTGCTGGAGTTCCACAACGTCAGCAAGGGTTACGGCGACCGTGTGCTGATCGATGATATGAGCTTCAGTGTGCCGAAAGGGGCCATAGTTGGCGTAATCGGCGGTAACGGTGCCGGTAAATCAACCCTGTTCCGTATGATTATGGGGCGTGAACAACCGGACAGCGGCACGATCGAGATCGGCGATACCGTCAAGCTGGCCTGTGTCGATCAGGGCCGGGAAGATCTCGATGACAGTAAAACCGTTTTTGAAGTGATCTCGCAGGGCTCGGATATTATCCGTATCAATAACTACGAAGTGCCGTCGCGCAATTATTGCGGACGTTTTAACTTCAAAGGCGGTGATCAGCAGAAGTTTGTCAAAGACCTTTCCGGTGGTGAGCGCGGTCGTTTGCATCTGGCACTGACCCTGAAAGAAGGCGGCAATGTCCTGCTGCTTGACGAGCCGTCAAATGACCTCGACGTGGAAACCCTGCGTGCGCTGGAAGAAGCGCTGCTGGACTTCCCCGGTGCCGCGATTGTCATATCGCACGATCGCTGGTTCCTCGACCGCGTGGCCACGCATATCCTCGCGTATGAGGACGAAGGCAAGGTGAGTTTCTTCGCCGGTAACTACACCGAGTACGAAGCCGACCGCAAAGAACGCCTCGGCGATGCGGCGGCACAACCGCACCGCGTGCGTTACAAAAAACTCGCCTGAGGTTTGTCACAGTCAAAAAAAGCGGAGGCCGGGCCTCCGCTTTTTTTCAGGCCTGCAAACCAGGCCTGCTATGATTTTTTAAATACAACTCCGGTACAGGCGCCGATCAGCGCTTTTTCTTTTTGCGCTGTTCGGCGCGTTGCTGTTTTTTCAGTTCTTTTTCGATGCGCCGTTGCTCGACCAGTTGCAGTTCCTGCGCCTTGTCCTGCGGGCTTTCCAGCGTCAGTGCGCCCAGATTGCCGCTGCGGTAATCGGTCAGAATGACTTTGGCGACCTTGTCCAGATCAACCAGTCCGCCACCGCCGAGGCAGCCGCGACGGCGGCCGATGGCTTCGAGAATCGCCAGCTCCTCGTCCGGCAGGCTCTCCAGCTCATAGCGCCCGCACAGCAGATCGGGGTGATGGTCGCGGAACCAGGCGGCGGCAAAATAGGCCACATCGGCGTGATCCAGCGCCGTATCGCGGATTGCGCCGGTCATGGCCAGGCGGTAGCCGCTGTTGGGATTCTCCACATTCGGCCACAGCACACCCGGGGTGTCGAGCAGGGCGATGCCGTCCTCCAGGCGAATGGTCTGCTGGGTTTTGGTCACCGCCGGCTCATTGCCGGTTTTGGCGATGGTGCGTCCGGCCAGCTTGTTGATCAGCGTGGACTTGCCCACATTGGGAATGCCGGTGATCATGGTCCGCACCGGACGGAAGTCGTCCTCACGGTGCGGTGCCAGTTCACGGCAGATCGCGGTGATTTGCTTCAGGCAGGCCGGATCATCCATTCGTGTGGGCAGGGCGCGGCTGCCGCTGTCGACTTCGAGCTCGCTGACCCAGATTTGTGTCAGTGCCGGATCGGCCAGATCCGCCTTGTTGAGCAGGCGTAACACGGGTTTGTCACCGCGCAGTTCGGCAAGCATCGGGTTTTCGCTGGAATAGGGGATGCGCGCGTCCAGCACTTCGATAATCACGTCGACGCCGGGCAGCACCTTGGCCATTTCCTTGCGCGCCTTGTGCATATGCCCGGGGAACCATTGAATCTGCATCGTTAATTACCTGTCCGGCAAATGCCGCTGATAATAGCAAAGCCGTCCGGCCGCTGCGGCTTTGCTGTTATGATTGCGAGTTTTAAGCGGAGTTTCAGCGTGTTCAATACTCTGGATTTACACGAATGTTTGCAGCGCGGCCTGCAGAAACTGGCTTTCGATGCCGCGACCGAAGTGCAGGAAAAAGCCGTGCCACTGGGTTTGCAGGGGCGCGACCTGATGGTCAGTGCGCAAACCGGTTCGGGCAAAACCTTCGCTTTTCTGATCCCGGTGTTGCAGCGCCTGCTGACCACGCCGGATACGCGTCAGGGTACGCGCGCGCTGATTCTGGCGCCGACCCGTGAGCTCGCGCAGCAGATCCGCCAGGATTGTCTTGCCATCGGCAGCTATACCCAGCTGCAGTTCGGGCTGATCACCGGCGGTGAGAAAATCCCTGTGCAACGGGCTCTGATTACCAAGAAAAACCCCGAAATCGTGATCGCGACACCGGGTCGCCTGCTTGATCTGCTGCGCCAGGACGTGATCAATCTGGCCGCGCTGGAAGTGCTGGTGCTGGATGAAGCCGATCGCATGCTGGATATGGGTTTCCGTGATGCGGTGCTGGAAATCACCGGCAAATGCAATCCGCAGCGCCAGACCTTTCTGTTCTCGGCCACGCTCGGCCATCGCGGCGTGCGGGCAGTGGAAAACGAGTTGCTTAACGCGCCGGAGAAAATCACGCTCAGCACCTCGCGCGATGCCAGCGAAGCGGTCAGGCTGCAGCGGATTCTGGTCGACGATCATGCGCACAAAGTTGCCGTTTGCGCCGCCTTGCTGGATCGCCCTGAACAGGAAAAGGCGATTATTTTCTGCAACAAGCGTGAGACCACCGAGCAGCTCAGTGCCGATCTGCAGCGCGCCGACCGGCGCGCCATTGCCTTACACGGCGAGTTAACCCAGGTGCAGCGCCGTGAGGTGTTGCGCAAATACCGTCGCGGCATCGTCAACACGCTGGTCGCCACCGACGTGGCGGCGCGCGGACTGGACGTGGAGGGAATCACGCTGGTCATCAACTTCGATGTGCCGCGCAATGCCCGTGACTTTATCCATCGCATAGGCCGCACCGGTCGTGGCGGCGAGGAGGGCGTGGCGGCGACCCTGGTCTCCCATGCGCAATGGAATGACTTTGCCGGTATCGAACGCTATCTCGGCAGACGCGCCGAAGAGCGTGTGCTGGAGGGGCTTGAGGCGGCCTTTAAAGGGCCGAAAAAACTCAAAGCCTCCGGCAAGGCCGTGGGCAAGAAAAACAAAAAGACCCGCGCCGCGGCAGATAAAAACCGCCAGCGTCACCGCGTTAAGAAAAACCTCGGCAAACGGCGTAAACCGGCCGCCGGTGCGGTCAAAGCGCCGCAGGGCCCGTCGGCGTCGCCGGACAGCCCCTGGAAGCGCAGCCGCTAGCGGCTATCGCCGTTTATCGCGGCCTGTGCGCTGGCCGCGAGAAAGCCGCTCATCAGAACCGAGGCGCCCAGATGCGGCGCCAGTGTCAGTCTCACCCCGGGATGCGCGGCCACGGCCTGTTCTGCGATACGCGGGATATCCTCGGCCACGTGGCGGCCGGCGGCGAGGAAATAGGGCAGCACGATAATCTCGCTTGCGCCGCGTGCGACACACCGGTCTATCGCCTCGGGGATAAGCGGATCAGCCAGCTCCAGGAACGCCGTGGTGACGATGGGGCAGGCCCCGTCGAGCTGTTGCTCCACGGCGGTGGCCAGCCGCTGCACTTCCTCGTTTGAGGCCGCACGGCGGCTGCCGTGTGCTACCAATAGCAGGGCTTTCATTCAGGACGCACTCCCGTTAACCGCGATTTATAGGATGTTTGCTGTCAGTCTGTTGCGCAGTTTGTACACGGGGTATAGGGTCTGTACAAGTATTTTCGCGGAGGCGGAACATGACCAACAAACCGCTGATCGGTGTCAGCAGCTGTCTGCTCGGACAACCGGTTCGCTATGACGGCGGGCACAAACACGCCCGCTACATCACCGATGAGCTGAGCGCGCATTTCGATTTCCTGCCGGTTTGTCCCGAGGTCGCCATCGGTCTGGGCATCCCGCGTCCGACCATCCGCCTGCGTCGTATCGGCGGCGATATCCGGCTGGTCGACGGCAAAGACGACAGTCTCGATTACACCGATCGCATGCGGGAGTTTGCCGACGGCCTGATGCCGGATCTGGCCGGACTGAGCGCTTATATCTTCAAAAAAGGTTCGCCCAGTTGCGGAATGACGCGCGTGCCGGTAGTCGATCAGCCCGACCGGCCACGCAGTTACGACGGCCGGGGCATTTTCTGTGAGGCCTTCAAAGCGCGCTATCCGCTGGTCCCGACCGAAGAGGAGGGCAGGCTTAACGATCCGGCCATCCGCGAGAACTTCTTCGAACGCGTGTTTGCCTGGCACCGCTGGCAGCAACTCGATGAACACAGCGTCAGCGGTTTTATCGGCTATCACGCTGCGCACAAGCTGATGCTGATGGCCCGCGGCGGGCATTGTTACGCCGAACTGGGACGGCTGGTGGCCGGTGTCCGGCGGGAAGACCTGCCTTCGCGCCGGCGTGAGTATATTCAGCGTTTTATGGAGATTATGGCCGAACATCCCGACCGTGGCCGGCAAGTCAATGTGCTGATGCATGTGATGGGGTATTTCAAGAAAAGTCTGGACGGTCATGACAAGCAGGAGTTGCTCAGGCTTTTCGAGGCTTATAAAGCCGGTGACGTGCCTTTGGTGGCGCCGCTGATTCTCTTAAAACATCACCTACGTGTTTTTCCGGATCCCTATCTGCAAACTCAGCATTATCTCGATCCCTTTCCCGAGTCGCTTGCACTGCGTTCGGTGATCCACAACGGCTAAATCTGTAGGAGCGGCCATGGCCGCGACCCGCCGGTGCTTAATTCAACTCCGTCGGTCGCCTGCATGCAGGCTCCTACAAATCATCACCGTGACCGTGGCGCAATATCCAACCGCCGCGCGCTGTTGTAGGAGCGGCTATAGCCGCGACCAGCCGGTGCCGAAATTAACTCCGCAGGTCGCCTGCATGCAGGCTCCTACAGATCGCACTACAGCCGCGCGACAACATTCGCCACGGCGCGGTACCACCTAAACAACCGGCCGGTAAACAGCCGGTTAAACCCCCGCTGCAGTGTGCGCGTGACGTAAAATTCATCAGCACACCAAAGCCCAATCACGCGCACCATCGATCCCCAAAAGCACAGCTAAAACACCCAAAGCGCGTTTTTCGCCCCTTTTTGAGCGCAGGCAAAAAGGGGCTCGCTCGCCTACGGGAATCCGGTGAAAGCACGGTTACTTTCACGAGCGAAATTTTTTCACCTGAGCTGTCAGGTCACAAAACAAAATTGTTATCCGGCAGTGGCGGGTATTTCGCTCGCGAAGCCACGGTGCTCCGACGCCGGCCGCGTTCATGGCGAGCGAGTCCCTTTGTCTTGCGCCACAAAGGGACGAAAAGGCGCTTAAGAGTGCGGGAGTTGAGTTATCGGTGCACGGGTGGTGCGGGCGATTAAGCGGTCGAAATGTGCGTGGCATAGGGTGCGCCCGCACACTGCTCTTTACAGGTCCGGCTTATCGGGGGCGAACAGACTGCGTTGCCAATTGGTGGCCCCTGTAGGAGCGGCTATAGCCGCGATCAGCCGGTGCTGAATTTAACTCCGTCGGTCGCCTGCATGCAGGCTCCTACAAATCATCACCGCGACCGGGGCGCAGGATCCAACCGCCAGGTGCCTTTGTAGGAGCGGCTATAGCCGCGACCGGCCGGTACCGAATTCAACTCCGCAGGTCGTCTGCATGCAGGCTCCTGCAAATCATCACCGCGACCGTGGCGCAAGGTCCAACCGCCGGGAGCCTTTGTAGGAGCGGCTATAGCCGCGACCAGCCGGTGCTTAGGCGAACACCACAGGTCGCCTGCATGCAGGCTCCTACAGATCGCACTACAGCCGCGCGACAACATTCGCCACGGCGCGGTACCACCTAAACAACCAGCCGGTAGGCAGCCGGTTAAACCCCTGCTGCAGTGTGCGCGTGACGTAAAACTCACCAGCACACCAAAGCCCGATCACGCGCCACCATCAATTCCCCAAAAGCACAGCTAAAACATCCAAAGCGCGTTTTTCGCCCCTTTTTGAGTGCAGGCAAAAAGGGGCCCGCTCGCTGACGGGAATTCGGTGAAAACACGGTTACTTTTACGAGCGAAACCGGTCCAGCAGCGCTATCAGAGCGTGGCAAATGCCTTGCCCGCAAGGATAGCAACATGTCAGCCCCGCAGGTCGCCTGCATGCAGGCTCCTACAAATCGCCGTCGCGACCGGGGCGTAAGATTCAGCCGCTGTACGCTGTTGTAGGAGCGGCTATAGCCGCGACCTGCCGGTGCTGAATTTAACTCCGTCGGTCGCCTGCATGCAGGCTCCTACAAATCATCACCGCGACCTGCCGGTGCCGAGGCTCACACCGCAGGTCGCCTGTATACAAGCTCCTACAGAAACGGGCCGCACTAAAACGGGGCGCGCCAGGCCTCAGATCTCTTCGGGCGAATGCGGGTCTCTTGCAACGTTCGCGTTAAATCCCGTCATTTTGCTTTATTTTCTTGCGCGTACTTCACTGTTTTCGTGCGCAGTGTTTTTATCACCAAGGCAAAGAATTTGTTTGTTTGCTGCAGAAACTCTGTGCTAGGTTTTTATCGATCCGGTCATTAAACCCGCTGCAATGGAGCAAACACATGACGCTAAAAAATGCCTTGATGACGGGCGCTGCGCTCGCCACCCTGATCCCTGCGATGTCCGCGCAAGCTGCTGGCACGCTCGATAATGTCAAAGAAAAAGGATTTATTCAGTGCGGTGTAAGCACCGGCTTGCCGGGGTTCTCCGCGCCCGATGATAAAGGTAACTGGTCCGGGCTTGATGTTGATTACTGCCGCGCGCTGTCAGCGGCCGTGTTCGGCGATCCGGACAAAGTGAAATACACACCGCTGTCGGCCAAAGTGCGTTTCACGGCCCTGCAATCGGGTGAGATTGATATCCTCTCGCGTAACACCACCTGGACCATGAGCCGTGACACCGACTTCGGTAACTTTGTCGGCGTGATGTACTACGACGGTCAGGGATTTATGATCCCCAAAGCGCTGGAAGTCAGCAGCGCCACCGAGCTCGACGGGGCTGCGGTTTGTACACAGACCGGTACCACGACCGAGCTGAATGTGGCCGATTTCTTCCGCTCCAACGGGCTCAACTACACCGTTGTGGCCTTTGAAAAATATGACGAAGTGGTCGCCGCTTACGATTCCGGGCGCTGCGATGTCTACACCACTGACCGCTCAGGCCTGGCCGCGCAATTGCCGAAAATGTCCAAACCCGAAGAGCATATGATCCTGCCGGATATTATTTCCAAAGAGCCGCTGGGACCGGTTGTGCGGGCCGATGATGCGGCCTGGGAAGATGCCGCGCGTTGGACGCTCAATTGTCTGGTGAATGCTGAAGAAATGGGTGTGACCTCAGCCAACGTGATGGACATGGCCAAAAGCGATGACCCGAATCTGCAGCGCATGCTTGGTGCGGAAGGGGCCCTGGGCTCGAAAATCGGCCTGCCGGACGACTTCTGTGCACAGGTGGTGGCCGGTGTCGGTAACTACGGCGAAATTTACGAGCGCCATGTCGGAACCAGCACACCGATTAACCTCGAGCGTGGTCTGAACGCGCTCTGGAAAGACGGCGGTATTCTCTACGCGCCGCCGATGCGTTAATTGTCACTGTAATGCCGGCCTTCGGGCCGGCATTTTCGTTATGCGCATCCCGATGGATAAAGAACAGACCGGTTAACGGTCGGGGCAGTATGAATGGCGGCAGACTCTACCGGTAGCAACACACCGAGCCGCGCCGTTTTCTGGCGCGATCCGTCCAAACGGGCGCTTATTTTTCAATTCATAGTATTCGCACTCGCGGCCTGGTTTGTCTGGGTTATTGTCGATAACACCGCAACCAATATGCGCAACCGTGGCGTCGCCACCGGTTTCGGTTTTCTCGATATTCAGGCCGGCTTCGGCATTATCCAATCCCTTATTCCTTACTCAGAAGCCTCCAGCTACGGACGGGCCTTCTGGGTTGGTTTGTGCAATACGCTGCTGGTGGCCATTGTTGGTATTGTGCTTGCCACCGTGCTTGGCTTTTTAGTCGGTATTGCACGCCTGTCACCTAACTGGCTTCTCGCCAAGGTGGCCACTGTCTATGTGGAAACCTTCCGCAATATTCCGCTGCTGTTGCAGATCTTTTTCTGGTACAGCGCGGTTCTTAAACCCTTGCCCGGCCCACGCTCATTGCATGAAGCGGGCGATCAGGTGTTTTTCTCAGTCAACAACCGTGGCGTGGTCATGGCCGAGCCGGTTTTCGGAGCCGGATTTTCCTGGGTCTTATGGGCTTTGTTGGCGGCGCTGGCGGGGACCTGGTTTATCCGTCGCTGGGCACGCCGGCGGCAGGAGAAGACAGGGCAGCCGTTCCCGGTGCTGCTGACCGGCCTGGCGCTGGTGTTCGGTTTGCCGTTGCTGGCCTTTTTGCTGACGGGCATGCCCTTGCATTTTGAACCGGCGCAGATGAGCCGCTTCAGCCTGCGCGGCGGGGTCACCATTATTCCGGAGCTGATTGCGCTGTTGCTGGCGCTGGTGGTTTATACCGCCGCTTTTATCGCCGAGATTGTACGCGCGGGCATCCAGTCCGTCAGTCACGGTCAGAGCGAGGCGGCGCAGGCGCTGAATCTGTCGCCGGGGCAGGCCTTGCGTTTAGTGATTATCCCGCAGGCCTTGCGTGTGATTATTCCGCCCTTGACCAGCCAGTATCTGAATCTGACCAAAAACTCCAGTCTCGCCACGGCTATTGCCTATCCGGATCTGGTGTCGGTATTCGCCGGTACCGTACTCAATCAAACCGGCCAGGCTGTGGAAGTCATGGCGATTACGCTGGCGGTTTATCTGCTGCTGAGTCTGCTCACTTCGATGTTTATGAACTGGTACAACCACAGAATCCGGCTGGTGGAGCGTTAAGCGATGAGTGAATCCACACAATCCAAAGCGGTCGTCAACGATACGTTGATCGAGGCCCGCCCGGCACCGTCGTCGGCGACGGGGCCGTTGCGCTGGTTACAGGATAATCTGTTCGGTGGCTGGGGGAATACGCTGCTGACCTTGCTCTCGCTGTGGCTGATCTGGCTGGTGTTGCCCGGCGCGCTACAGTGGTCGCTGATCGATGCGGTCTGGACCGGCGGCTCCGATGCCTGCCGGGCCAATCCCGACGGCGCCTGCTGGCCGTTTATTACCCAGCGTTGGGATCAGTTTCTGTACGGCTTTTATGAAGAGAGCGAACGCTGGCGGGTGAATCTGGTGCTGGCCGGTTTGTTTGCCGGCATTGCCTGGCTTGTCTGGGAGCGGGCCCCGGCGCGTAATCTGGTCGGGCTGTTTATGCTGTTCGGCTTTCCGTTGTTGGCCTATTTGTTTCTGTACGGCGTGCCCGCGCTTGGATTACCGGTGGTTTCCACGGACCAGTGGGGCGGCTTTATGCTGACGCTGGTGATCGCTCTGACAGGCATAGTCGTGTCCCTGCCACTGGGGGTAGTGCTTGCATTAGGACGCCGTTCGCAAATGCCGGTTGTGCGCAGCCTGTGTATTATCTTTATCGAGTTCTGGCGCGGCGTACCGTTGATTACCGTTCTGTTTATGGCCTCGGTGATGTTTCCGCTGTTTCTGCCCGATGGGGTCACGGTTGATCAGTTATTGCGGGCAATGGTCGGGGTGTCCTTGTTTGCTTCGGCTTATATGGCAGAGGTTGTACGCGGCGGTTTGCAGGCAATTTCCAAGGGCCAGTACGAAGGCGCCTCGTCGCTGGGGCTGGGCTATTGGCAGTCCATGCGCCTGGTGATTCTGCCGCAGGCTTTGAAAATCGTGATTCCCGGTATCGTCAATACCTTTATCGGGTTGTTTAAAGACACCACGCTGGTGTTGATCATTGGTCTTTTGGACTTGCTCGGTATGGTGCAGTCTGCCTTGGCAGACGCGCAGTGGTCTATCCGCTCGGTTCCTTATACCGGTTATGTTTTTGTGGGCTTTGTGTTTTGGTGTTCCTGCTATGGCATGGCGATTTACAGCCGCCGTCTGGAAGAGAAGCTCAACACCGGTCACAGTAAGTAAAGGTTTATATAATGAATACAGTCACGCCTTCTGCAGCTTCCGATGAAGTGGCGATTGCCATTTCCGGTATGAACAAATGGTACGGCCAGTTTCATGTACTGCGCGATATCAATCTCAGCGTACGGCGCGGTGAGCGGATTGTGGTCTGCGGGCCTTCGGGCTCGGGCAAGTCGACCATGATCCGTTGTATCAATCGTCTTGAAGAGCATCAGGAAGGCAGTATCCGGGTTAACGGTATTGAACTGAATAATGACCTGAAAAATATTGATGCGATCCGGCGTGATGTGGGCATGTGTTTCCAGCACTTCAACCTGTTTCCGCATCTGACAGTGCTGGAGAACTGCACACTGGCACCGCTCTGGGTGCGGCGGATTTCGCGCCAGGAAGCCGAGGCCACGGCGATGAAATACCTAGAGCGGGTGAAGATTCCGGAACAGGCCAATAAGTATCCCGGCCAACTCTCCGGTGGTCAGCAGCAGCGTGTGGCCATCGCCCGTTCGCTCTGTATGAACCCGAAGATCATGCTGTTTGATGAGCCGACCTCAGCGCTGGATCCGGAGATGATCAAAGAGGTGCTCGACGTGATGGTCGAGCTGGCCGACGAAGGCATGACCATGATCTGCGTGACGCACGAAATGGGATTTGCCCGCACTGTCGCCGACCGTGTGATCTTTATGGATGCCGGCCAGATTATCGAGGAAAATGACCCGGAATCCTTCTTTAACAATCCGCAGTCAGAGCGTACGCAGTTGTTCCTGAGCCAGATCCTCGAGCACTGAGCCGGCGCCTAAATGCCGTAGCGTGCGCTGATGTAGTCCAGGTGCGGAGCCAGCGTCAGGGCTTTGGGGCGTACCGATTGCACGAGGCGGCGGCTTTCCTGCCAATCATAGCCGCGTTCCAACAGCAGCAGCGCGGCCATCATACCCGTCCGGCCGGTGCCGCCGCGGCAATGAATCACCAGCGTCTGCTTCGCTTCCAGCATGGCCAGGAGTGCGGCGCGTTGCGCATCCCAGGCTTGCTCAAACCGGGCCTCCGGCGCGGCATCATCAGTTACCGGTAGCTGAAACCAGCGCATACCCAGCGCGCGCACGCCGGCGCCCAGCGAGGGCACCGACAATTGCGCCAACTCCGCGTCGGACAACATACAGACAAGCCCGTCTGCACCGGCATCTTTCAGTGTCTGAAGTGAGTCGCTTAGGCTGCTGCCGCGGGTGCCGGGGCAGGGCGTAAAAATAAACGCTGCGCCATCGGGCAGCGGCAGAATATCAAACGGATGCGTGCTCATATTACGGGCCTTCTGTTGTCAGTCGGAATAAGCGGCGGGTTTGCCGCTGATTCAGGTTTGCGGGAACCAGTGCCGGGTGCGGTTGACGATAGCGACCAGCGACAGCATCACCGGCACTTCCACCAGGACACCGACGACCGTGGCCAAAGCCGCGCCTGAGTGCAGCCCGAACAACGAGATCGCCACCGCCACGGCCAGTTCGAAAAAGTTAGAGGTGCCGATAAGACAAGCCGGACCTGCAACATTATGCGGCAGCGACATGGCCTTGGCCGCCGCATAGCCGACGATAAAAATCCCGTAGGTCTGGATCAGCAGGGGAATTGCAATCAGCACGATGGTTTGCGGTTGTTCGAGGATGGTGGTGGCCTGAAAACCGAACAACAGTATGACGGTGCCGAGCAAACCGATGACCGACCAGGGCTTCATCACTTTAAGGAAGTCATTCAGGCGTGCGTCGTCACCACCGGCTTCAAGTTTGTGACGGGTAAAAATACCGGCGCCCAGGGGCAGCACCACATAGAGTACGACCGACAGCAGCAGGGTTTCCCAGGGGACAGTGATATCGCTTACGCCCAGCAGAAAGGCGGCGATCGGCGCAAAGGCAAACACCATAATAATGTCATTCACTGAGACCTGAACCAGGGTGTAGTTGGGATCACCTTTGGTCAGCTGGCTCCAGACAAAGACCATGGCCGTGCAGGGCGCCACGCCGAGCAGGATCATGCCTGCAATATATTCATTGGCACTTTGCGGATCGACCAGACCGGCAAACACCACCTTAAAGAAAAGCCAGCCCAGTGCGGCCATGCTGAAGGGTTTGATTAACCAGTTTATGACCAGGGTCAGGAAAAGTCCTTTGGGCTTCTTGCCCACATCCTTGATGGCGCCGAAGTCAATTTGCACCATCATCGGATAGATCATGATCCAGATCAGCACAGCCACGACCAGATTCACATGTGCCCATTCCAGCGAGGCGATCATGGCAAATTGCCCGGGAAATGCATTGCCCAGCAGTACGCCGGCGGCGATGCAGAGCGCGACCCAGACTGATAAATAACGTTCAAACAGACCCATTTCAGTTGATCTCCTTCAGTGTTGTCAGTTGTGCTTGCAGGGCGTCGCGGTCCGAGGCGGCGCCTTTGCTGATAAATTGCGCCAGGCGCTGAAGGCGTCTTTCCAATGTGCTGATCACCTCGTCAAAGCGCTGCCGGCGTTTGCTGTCATCGTCTTCGCGTGTCGGATCCGGCAGTCCCCAGTGGGCTTTGACGGCCTTGCCGAACCAGACCGGGCATGTCTCGCCGGCGGCCTGATCGCATACGGTAATCACGACGTCGGGCTGAAAGTCGCTGAGCTCATCCCAGCTCTGACTGCTAAGGCCGTCGGTGGGCAGGCCTTTTTCACGCAGAGCCGCGAGCGTGTCCGGGTGAACCCGGCCGGCGGGATGGCTGCCTGCGCTGGCCACCTGCCACAGACCAACGCCGGTATGGCGGGCGATGCTTTCGGCCAGAACGCTGCGGCAGGCGTTGTGGGTACATAGAAACAATATGTTCATCTTTAGCTGATCCGGTTCTCTGATTACGGCATTGTTGTGCTTTGCCGGCCGGTGTGATCCGGGCGGCGACTCTGCAATAGTGACAGCGTATTGTGACATATATATGTGTAAACGTATATGTTAAGCCTTAGCTTCTGAAACGGATGAGAGGAAAGCCCCGGTTCTTGTGGATATATCTCCGCTAACCACTGGGTGCCACATCAGAGTGAGTCTGAAAGCGCCTGATTTTCTGTGCGGGATGATATTTTAATATATGAATAAACGCATATAACCGCGCCAGCGGACAGGTTTTGGCTACAGGCAGGGTTAAGCGGGTGCGCCGTACAGAGTGCGTACTATCGCGGATGGCGGGTCAGATGCAGGTCCTGTGCTGCTTTGTGCGGACAGGACCGCATTTGTTCAGGGATTGCTTGATCCGAAATGCGAAGGGGCCGCAGCAAACCGGTAAGCTGTTATCGGCGTGAGCGGCTGAGGTGGCCGGAACGGGAGGCGGGGCTCAGTAAGGCACGGTATAAAGCAAGTCCGTCATCTTTTGGAAATCAGCATGATCGGCGGTGATCAGCCCGGAGCGGATCAGCAGATCCACATTCACCAGATTGCAGTTGTCCTTAAACAGCGTGGTATCGTTGGTCAGGCGTGCCACTTCGTCCAGTGGAATAAGCGCAAAGCTCTCCACTTCGCCGTCGGTATTTTCCGGTTCGAAATCTTCCGGCAGCCACAGGTCATAGAGAAAAATCGTCGAGATATCCAGACCGCGGGAGCACTCCTGCATATAGTGAACTGTGCCACGGGGCTGGGCGGTGCGGGCCAGGGCTTCCGGAATATTGGCCTCTTCGGCGCACTCTTTGACCAGATTGTCTTCCAGCGAGATACGCAAAGGTTGGCCCCCGGCCACCATCTGATCGAGCATGCCCGGGAAGAAGGGCTTTTCCCGTGAGCGGGTGCCGATCCAGACGTGAATGCCTTCATCGGTTTGCACCAGACCGTTCATATGAATGCCGAAGCCGGGCAGACCCAGATAGAGAATTGAGCTGCGTTCCACTTCCATGACCGGTTCTTCGTCAAACGCGCCGGTGACCGGGTAGGGTTCGTTAACCCAGGTATCGATATCGCCGCGTGCGTGCAGCTCGGCTATGACCTCATGCGCGGCGCTGCTGCGAGCCTCATAGCTGTCCAGATCAGCGGCGATGGCCACTGCGCTGTCGCTGACCTTGAAGACCTTGTCGAACTCACGGAGCTTGGCCGCGAAGTCATCGCGGACCCAGCCGAAGCGGCGTTCGCCGACGGTAAAAGGGCGGAAACGTGAAAGGTCGTAGCGGTTGCAGTTTTCGATGCGCTCAAGATAGCTCATGTCCGGTTCCGTGAGATCGGGTGATACCGCGCTGCCGGCCTGCGGCTATACTGCGGTTTTGATAGCTTAAGGCAGGAGTATAAACCATGATGATCTCCAATCTGGAACTGGTTCACGGGCAGCACATCCGTGAGCATCTGGGGTTGGTGCAGGGCAGTACCGTGCGTTCCAAGCATGTCGGGCGCGACATGATGGCCTCGTTGAAAAATGTCTTCGGTGGCGAGCTGACCGGCTATACGGAGTTGCTGCAGGAATCGCGTGACGAGGCGCTGCAACGGATGATTGCGCAGGCCACGGCGCTGGGCGCCAATGCGGTGCTGAATGTGCGTTTCTCGACCTCCAGCGTGGCGCAGGGTGCCGCGGAGATCTATGTCTACGGGACTGCCGTGATCCTGGAGTCGGATTGATGGAAATCGTCGTACTGCTGTTGCTGCTGATTCTCGGCTATGTCTTCGGCAGCTGGAACGAGCGGCGTCACTATCGCAGCATTATCGCCCGCGAGGCGGCGCTGATGCATCTGCCGGCCGTCTCCAGCCGGATTGCCCCGGCGCGTCCGGCGCAACAGGTGTTGGTGTGCGGCTCGGTGGCGGTCTCGGTGGATTACTTCAAGCGTTTTCTGTCGGGCTTGCATATGTTTTTCGGCGGCGGTTTGACCGCCTATGAATCGCTGCTGGACCGTGCGCGGCGCGAGGCCATTCTGCGTATGAAGGCCGAAGCGGACAAGCTCGGCGCCGAGCTGATCCTGAACGTCAAGTATGAAACCGCCTCTATTTCCAAGGGCGAGGGCGACAGTGTCGGCACGGTTGAGGTGCTGGCTTACGGTACTGCCTTGTTGCCGGCTGATGCGTCCCGGCGGGTATGAAGTATTCCAACCGCCCGCTGCCGGAGGGCATCAATAATCCGAAGACGCCTTTTTGGCGCTCGTTCTGGGTAATGCTGATCGCGATCTTGCTGGTGCTGGCCGCAGCCACCTTGGTGCTGGGGCGTACCGGTGCCATGCTTGCGATGCTGCTCAGTTACGATCAGGAGCAGGCGCTGGTGGCGCGCAGCGGCATGGCGCAGGTGCAAGCGTCGGCACCACAGCGTGTCTTGCAGAGGCTGGCCGATGAGCTGGCCGAAAGCATGCAAATGCAGGCATTTATGCCGCTGACCATCCACTATGTTGACGACAATACCGTCAATGCCTTCGCCACCCTTGGCGGACATTTGCTGTTTCATCGCGGACTGGTTTCGCAGCTTGGCAGTGAGAATGCGCTGGCCATGTTGATCGCCCATGAGCTGGCTCATGTACAGCAACGCCATCCGATTACCTCGCTGGGACAGGGCTTGGCAATTGAGTCCGGTTTGTCGCTGCTGTTCAGCGGGGCCGGTCCGGACATCTTCCGTGACAGCGGATTTTATACGCGTATGAAATTCAGCCGCGATATGGAGCGGGCTGCGGATAAGGCCGCATTGCAGGCCGTGTACCGCCGATACGGACATGTGGGCGGGGCGCTGGATCTGTACACCGTATTACTGCGTAACAGCGGCGCTGCGGGGACACGCTATACGGCGCTGATGCAGACGCATCCGCTGACACAGGAGCGGATTGACGATCTGAGGGCGCTGGCTCAAGCGCAAGGATGGCCTCTGGAAGGCGCTTTGCGGCCCTTGCCGGCCGGGCTGGATTGAGTCGCCGGCCGTCGTGAATCCGGCGGCCGGCAGGCGTGGTTGGTGGTAAAGGGTCAGGGCAGCTGTTCGGAAATGGTCAGTGAGACCTCGCCGTTATTGCTGACCGCTTCGCTTTCGGCCACATAATCACCGGATTGAGCGATTGCCTGACCGGATTTGGTGACCCGGGCACCGACAATCACTTGTGCCTGTGAGGACAGTGTCAGCTGGGGCATCATCGCGTCATTGTCGTTCAGCGTCAGGGTCACCGGCAGATCAGCCACCGTCAGGCGTTTTGCCGCCAGCGGCATAGGCGGTCCGGAGACAGCCTTGGCATAAATAAACACCGAATCGCTCTCATCAGCCGCTTCACGTACCTCATCGGACAGTGCCACAGTCACGCTGAGGCCGCCGGTAGCGGCACTGTCGGGTGTGGCTTCGGGCTTCTCGCCGCGGGCCTCGCTGATCAGCGATTCGACTTCACGGACCGACTGCGGATCGGACTGAATCAGCGGCAGCAGGGTTTCCCAATGGCCGATGGCGGCGGCTTTGTCACCGGCTTCGTTGGCCGCCAGACCGGCCAGCCAGAGTGCTTTGGGATTCTGCGGTGAGTTTGCCAGCGCCTGTGTGACCAGCTCTGCCGGACGGCCGCTGAGCCGGCCGCCCTGGGTCATGGCCATGGCATCGGCCAGCGCCAGCATTACCTCGGGGTTCTCCGCGTCCTGTTCCAACGCGGTTTCCAGCGCGCCGACCGCATCGGGAAAGCGCTGCAGAACCATATAGGAGCGTCCCAGCATCAGCCAGCCGGTGGGGTTTTCCGGCTCGGCTTTGAGTTTGTCTTCGAGTGTGCCGACCATCTCCGCAATATCGGGCATGCCCGACGGTGTGGCGTTGCCGTTTTCGGTTTGCGCGATCAGTTGTTCGAGGTTGTCACGGTCGGGGGAGTCGGCCGGCAGCAGTTCGCGCAGGCGGTACCACTGTTGCAGTGCGGTGTCCGTATCGCCGGCTTCGCGCGCGGCCATGCCGGACAGCCACAGGCCGGTGAAGTTGTCCGGATCCAGTGCCAGCGCGTCGGCGATCAGTGCGGCCGGTTCGCCGGCCAGCTTGCCGTCGGCAGCCATGGCCATGGCGTCGGCTTTAAGCAGCATCACCTCGGCGGCCTCGGGTTGCTGCGTGAGGATGTGGTCAAAAGCGGCGACGGCTTTTGCATAGTTCTGTTGTGCCATATGCGTGCGGCCGAGCAGATACCAGCTGTCCAGATCATCCGGATCGGTTTCCAGACGGGCTTCAAGCTGCGCCAGCATCTGATTCATATCGCCGCCGTTCTGCGCATCGGGTGCGGCGGCGACCGGGGCCACGGTGACGGCACGTGGATTACCCAGTTGCTGATAAACGAAAACACCGCCCAGCGGTGTAAGCGCCGCCAGCACAACTGCGGTAAACCAGGCCCGGCGCTGCGGCGCATGGGTCTGGCGCTGCTCCTCGTTAACGTCTTCGAGCAGGGACAGCTCCAGCTCGTCGAGGGTCGCCTTGTATTCTTCTTCGTCGACATCGCCGGCCGCGTGTTCGGCTTCCAGAGCGGCAATGCGCTCTTTGGCAATCGCGATATTCTGCGCACGGCGTTCATCACCGATTTCCTGCGGCGCGCTTTTACGCAGCAGCGGGGCCAGAAGCACGGCGAGGGCGAGGACGGTCAGGAGCGCGGCAATAAGCCAGAAAGTGATCATAATGTGGGTTCCGCTGCGCCACTGTCGACAGTGGCGCGGGTCAGGCTAGTCTTGTTCGGATTGTTCGTTAAGCAGGGCGCGGGCGCGTTCGCGATCGGCCTCGCTCAGTGTTTTGGCTGTCGTTTCGCGCTGGTTTTGTCTGACCAGACGGAACAGGACAAACAGGCCCAGCAGCAGGAATACAAACGGGCCGCCCCAAAGCAATAGTGTTTGTGCGTTAAATGGCGGCTTGTAGAGGACAAATTCGCCGTAGCGCTCGACCATATAGTCGATCACGTCCTGCTTGTCGGCGCCGTCCTGCAGCATCTCGTAAATCTGCCGCCGCAGGTCGACCGCCAGTTCGGCGTTGGAATCGGCCAGATTCTGGTTCTGGCAGACCAGACAGCGCAGTTCGAAAATCAACTCGCGGTAGTCTTCTTCCTGTTGCGGCGAGTCAAAATCATGCAGCTCGATATTGGCCAGCGTGACACTCAGCGGCAGGCAGCACAGCAGCATGCACAGGATCAGACGTGCCAGCGGGTTCATGCGCTTTCTCCGCGCAGGGTTTCGATCAGCGGGATCAGTTCTGTCTTGAGATCATCGACCGTAACCGGGCCGATGTGTTTCAGACGGATGGTGCCTTTTTTATCGATCACAAAGGTTTCCGGCACGCCGTAGACACCCCAGTCGATACCGGTGCGGCCTTCGGCGTCCACGGCAATCGCGTAATAGGGATTGCCGAATTGCGTGAGCCAGCGTTTCGCTTCGTCGTCGGTGTCCTTGTAGTTCAGGCCGACGATATCGATACCGGTGTCACCGATCAGCTTGGTAATCACGGCGTGCTCGGCACGGCAGGACACGCACCAGGATGCCCAGACGTTCAGCAGCCAGACCTTGCCCTGCATATCCGCCGGGCTCAGGGTTTCGCCGTCAGCGTAAAGGCGCGGCAGCTCGAAAGCCGGTGCGGGCTTGCCGATAAACGGCGAGGGGACTTTCTTCGGGTCGTTGCCCAAGCCGAAAAACAGCAGTGCGCAAAGCAGAATAAAACCGCCCAGCGGCAGAAAATACTTCATCATGCCTGTTGTACCTGTGCATTGAGTTGAAGGGCATCGCGGGCCGCGAGTTTACGGTAGCGTTTGTCCAGCGCAGCCATCAGACCACCGACACCCATCAGAATCGCGCCCAGCCAGATCCAGCGCAGGAAAGGCTTGTGGTAGACACGCAGACTCCAGGCGCCGTCACCGAGATCCTCACCCAGGGCAACAAACAGATCCCGGAACAGGCCGGCGTCGATACCGGCTTCGGTCATGGGCATCTGGCCGGGGCCGTAGTTGCGTTTTTCCGGGTGCATTTCAGCCACTTCGCGACCGTCCAAAAGGGCAAAAATACTGCCGCGTTGTGCCACGTAGTTGGGTCCTTGCACCGTGTCGACGCCGTCAAAGCGGAATTCATAGCCGGCCAGCTCATAGGACTGCCCCGGTTCGAGCCGGATGTCCTTCTCGCTGTTAAAGACCGACACCAGGGTAATGCCGGTGATGGTCATGGCCATACCGACATGGGCGATCATCGCGCCCCAGTTGGCCAGCGGCTGTTTGAAGGGGGACTTGCCCTGGCGCAGCACCCACATCAGTGCCGTCAGTGCCACCCAGCTGGCCATCAGCAGACCCAGCGCCATCAGGGGCTCAAAAGACGGCGCCCAGACCAGCGGCAGGATAACGGCGATCAGCAGGGAGGCGATCAGCACCAGCGCTGATTGTTTCATCAGACGTTGTGCAGTGTCTCGCTTCCAGCGCAGCAAGAGACCGAAGCCCATCACGATAAACAGCGGTACCGACAGCGGTACCATCACCGCATTGAAAAACGGCGGGCCTACGGAGTACTTACCCATGGCCAGAGCTTCGGTGATCAGCGGGAACAGGGTGCCAAGCAGCACGGTCACACACATTACAACCAGAATCACATTATTGATCAGCAGGCCGGTTTCGCGGGAGGTCAGCTCAAAGCGGCCGGTCGAGCGCAGTTTGGGCGCACGCCAGGCGAACAGGGTCAGCGACGAGCCGACCACCGCGATCAGGAAAAACAGGATAAACATGCCACGGCCGGGATCGCTGGCAAAAGCGTGTACCGAGGTGAGTACGCCCGAGCGAACCAGGAAGGTGCCGAGCAGACTCAGGGAAAAGGCAAAGACCGCCAGCAGCAGTGTCCAGGCTTTGAAGGCGCCGCGTTTTTCGGTCACCGCCAGCGAGTGGATCAGCGCCGTGCCGACCAGCCACGGCATCAGCGAGGCGTTTTCGACCGGGTCCCAGAACCACCAGCCGCCCCAGCCCAGTTCGTAATAGGCCCACCAGCTGCCGAGTGCGATACCGAAGGTCAGAAAAACCCAGGCAATATTGGTCCAGGGCCGCGCCCAGCGGGCCCAGGCCGCGTCCAGCTTGCCGCCGGCCATGGCGGCAATCGCAAAAGCAAAGGCCACGGAAAAGCCCACATAGCCCATGTAGAGCATGGGCGGGTGTATGGCCAGGCCGGGGTCCTGCAGCAGCGGATTGAGGCTGCGCCCCTCGGCCGGTACCGGAAACTGGCGTGCAAAAGGGTTGGAGGTGAACAGCATGAAGGACATAAAGCCCGCGCCGACCAGGCCCATAATACTGAGCACGCGCGCGACCACGCGGTCGGGGATGCGGCGGCTGAAATGGCTGACTGCCAGCGCCCAGCTGGTCAGGATAAAAGCCCACAGCAGCAAGGAGCCTTCGTGTGCGCCCCAGACCGCAGAAATGCGGTAGATCAGGGGCAGGGCGGTGTTGGAATTGGCCGCCACATAGCGCACCGAGAAGTCATTGGCGATAAAGGCGTAGGTCAGTACGCCGAAGGCGACGGCCATCATCAGCCACTGCGCCCTGATGGCCGAACGTGCCACCGCCATCACGCGGTCAGCGCCGGTGGCGTTGCCAAGCAGCGGCACCACGCCCTGAATCACACTCAGAACAAACGCCAGTATCAGCGCATAGTGTCCGATCTCCGGGATCATTGGGCCTCTCCGTCGGGCAGTTTGCCGGCTTTTTTCAGCGACTCGGCCACTTCCGGCGGCATGTAGTTCTCATCGTGCTTGGCCAGCACCTCATCGGCGATAAAGCTGCCGCTTTGGTTGAGGCGGCCACGGGTGATGATGCCCTGACCTTCGCGGAACAGGTCCGGCAGTATGCCGGTGTAGTTGACCGTGACGGTGTCGGTGTAGTCGGTCAGATCGAACTGCACGGTCAGGCTGCCTTCCTCGCGGCGCACACTGCCGTCGACGACCATGCCGCCGAGGCGGAAATCGTGATCGACCGGTGCTTCACCGGCGGTGACCTGGTGCGGCTCGTAGTAGAGATTCATGTTTTCCTGAAAGGCTTTGGCCATCAGCGCGGCGGCCAGGCCGACACCGGCGACCAGCAGGACGACCATTGTCAGTCGGCGTTTACGGGCTGGGGTCATTGGATCTGTTCTCCGTTTGTCCGGCGGCCGGCGTGAAAATCAGCCGCACGGCGCAGGGCCGCGCGGTGCGTCAGCAGCGGCACCGCCACGTTATAAAGTAAAACCAGCATGCCCAGCGCAAACGACGGCCAGACGTACAGGGCGTAACCGCCCATTTGCAGAAACTCAGTCATCATCGTGTTCCAAGGCTAGTTGACGCACCCAACCGGTATTTAGTTCCCGGTCGAGTAGTTCGGCGCGTACGCGCAGAAACAGAACCAGCACATAAAAGACCTGAAATGCGAGGCCGAGCAGGATCAGCGGGATCAGCATGTCAACGTGGATTGAGGGGGCGTCCATCTTGCTCACACTGGCGCCCTGATGCAGGGTGTTCCACCAGACCACCGAGTAATGGATGATCGGGATATTCACCACGCCGACCAGCGTCAGTATGGCCACGGCACGCGAGGCGGTGCGCTTTTCTTCAAAAGCGTTGTACAGCGCCATAATGCCCAGATACAGAAACAGCAGGATCAGCTCGGAGGTCAGACGTGCATCCCAGACCCAGTAGGTGCCCCACATGGGTTTGCCCCAGAGACTGCCGGTGATCAGGGCCAGAAAGGTAAAACTGGCGCCCACCGGCGCGCTGCAGATCAGCACCACATCGGCCAGCTTCATGCGCCAGATCAGCGCGATCGCGGCGCATACGGCCATGGCCACGTAAATAAACATGGACATCCAGGCCGCCGGCACATGCACATACATAATGCGGAAGGACTCACCCTGCTGGTAATCCGTCGGGGCCACAAACAGTCCCCAGTACAGGCCCGGAATAAACAACAACAGAAACAGCCCGCTCAGCCACGGCAGCCATTTGCCGGCAATCCGGTAAAACCACACCGGCGAGCCGAAGCGGTGAAACCAACGCATAAACCAATTCATTATTGCGACACACTCATCCGTAGCGCGGCGGCAATCGCCACCGGCGCTAATGTCAGACTCAAAACCAAAAGCGCGGCCAGAATATAGAGTTGCCCCGTGACAGGCAAACCCGAAGCCGCGGCGTCAACCGCACCGGCGCCGAAGATCAGTACCGGGATATACAGGGGTATGACCAACAGCGCCAGCAGCATGCCGCTGCGCCTTAAACCGACCGTCAAAGCCACACCGATGGCGCCGATGACGCTGAACACCGGCGTGCCCAGCAGCAGCGTCAGCATCAGCACCGGAATCGCCCGCGGTGTCATATTCAGGCTGACCGCCAGCAGCGGCGACAGCAACAGCAGGGGCACGGCGCTCATCAGCCAATGGGCAAACACCCGTGCCACCACCAACAGACCCAGCGGCTGCGGCGACAGCACCAGCTGCACCAGCGTGCCGTCCTCGTAATCGCTGCGGAACAGCGAGTCCAGTGACAGCAAGGCCGCCAGCAGCGCCGCCACCCACAGCACGCCCGGCGCAATGGTCTGCAGCAGATTGGCCGAGGGGCCGACGCCGAGCGGGAAGAGCAGGGTCACCAGCACAAAAAACATCAGCGGATTAAGCGCTTCGCTACGGTTGCGGAAAGCGACCAGCAGGTCGCGGCGCAACTGGGCGAAGAAGGCGCTGGCAGGTGAATTCATTCCGACAGCCTCAGTCTGACCAGCAGCGATTCGTCGAGTTCCACGTCATGGTGCGAGGTCATCACCGCCATACCGCCGGCCTGCAGGTGATCGGTGAGGATGCTTTCAAACAGGGCGATGCCGGTTTTGTCGAGGGCGGTTTGTGGTTCATCGAGTATCCAGAGACGGCTGTCGAGCAGCCGCAGGCGGGCCAGTGCCAGACGGCGTTTCATGCCGGCTGAGAAGAGCCGCGGCAGGGTGTGTTTGCGGTCGCGCAGGCCGACTTCGTCGAGCGCCTCGTTGAGGCTGCGCGGTCCGGCCGGGGCCAGCGCGGTGGCCAGACGCAGGTTTTCCGCTGCGGTGAGGTCTTCCTTGATGCCGTTGTCGTGACCGAGCCAGGCCAGATGGCGGCGGTAATCGGCACCCAGTTTGCGGATCGGCGTGTCGTGCCAATAGATCTCGCCCTCGTCGGGCGCGCGCAGGCCGCTGAGCATTTTCAGCAGCGAAGTCTTGCCACTGCCGTTACTGCCTTCGACCAGCAGCACCTGACCGGCACCGACAGCCAGATTCAGGCCGCTGAACAGCGTGCGGTGGCCGCGCCGGCAGGCCAGATTGTCAGTGCTGAGCGTCATCGCGTGTTGCAGGCTCCGTTGGGTTTTGCGTTATCGGCCGTGATTTATCGGTCGCTTGCGCCTTGATTGCCTTGTCCGATGTCAATTGTGTGGCCGGACAACCGCGATTGATCTCCAGCGGCGGGCCTTCGGGGACCCGTGCCGGCGGCCGGTAAGCGCCTTTGGCCGGATCGGCCGCCGCTTCAGCTTCGGCGATGCGTTGGCCCAGCCAGTCTTCGTTAAAGTGCTTCGCCATGGCCCGTATGGCCGATGCCTGGCCCAGGTCACGCAGACTGCGTGCCTGTTCGGCATAGAAGGCCTGCCGGAAATGACGGTTGGTGCGAAACTGCTGCCGTGCCAGCGCGTTTTCCTGCAGGGCCGCGCGTGGCTGGCCGCATTTGCGCAAATTACGCTGCAGTGCCAGCGACAAGGCCGGATTATCCGGGTAGCGGCGGCGCATCTCGCGATTGGTGCCGAGCCAGCGGCAGACCTCAGGGGCCGTGTCGGTGATCTCATCGAATAACACCCGCGCGGCTTCGGGCGCGGCGATTGTCGCATGTTTCGCCGCCGCTTGCAGGTGGCGGAGCCCGCGCGCCCGGTCGCCGGCCATATCCACCAGGTGGGTCAGCCAACGCAGGGCGGCCGGCAGGCTGGCGGTGTAGTAGTCAAACAGGCCGAGCACCAGCAGCGCGTCCTGTGGTGCTTGCGGGCCTTGCAACAGCGCCTGCAGGCGCTCGCGGGCGCGGTGGCCGAGGCGGTAGGCCTTGAGCCATTGTTTGTTTTCCATATGAATACGCGAGCGGAAGGCCTCGGCCATGCCCAGATACAGCTGCGTTTGCGGGCGCGGGTCGTGTGTGGCGCCGATCAGTGCGTCGAGCTCGGCCGCAGCAAGCCCGAGCAGGCGTTCATAGCGGCGGCCGCGGGCGTGATGGGTTTCGCCGAGGTGAATCATGGCCTGAAACAGGCGGCGTTCGCCGGGCAGGGCGGCCAGCGCGTTTTCCGCGCCGCTGAAATCGGCGTTCATAATCAGATCCACCACGCGCCGTTGCGGCGGGATCTCACACGCGCCGGCAGCAGCGGCCGGCCCGACCATCAACAAGGCCACGCAGAAGATGTTGAAGAAAAAGGCTTTCACGGCGATTGCGTCGGATTCCGGGCCGGTGGCGGAGGCGGTATTTTTCCACAGACGCGGCGGGTCCGCCACGGCGCGGTGAATCTGCGGCTGCACCGGGCCCGTGCTCCGCCTATACTGCCCGCTTTCAGTTGATAACCTTTAGCGGAGAGATGTATGCGAATTCTTCACACCATGTTGCGCGTCGGCGATCTGGAACGCTCAATCAAGTTCTACACCGAGGTGCTCGGCATGCGCGAACTGCGCCGTCAGGATTACCCGGAAGGTGAGTTTACGCTGGCGTTTATCGGCTACGGCGAAGAGTCCGAGCAGACCGTCATTGAGCTGACCTACAACTGGGGTACCGACAGCTATGACCTGGGGACGGGCTACGGCCACATCGCCATCGAAGTGCCGGATGTCTATGAAGCCTGCGAGAAAATGCGCGCCAGCGGCGGCAAAATCATCCGCGAAGCCGGTCCCATGAACGCCGGCACCACGATCATCGCTTTTCTGGAAGATCCGGACGGCTATCAGGTCGAGCTGATCGGCGAGAAATCCTGAGCACGGGAGCGGCAGGCATGACAGGCGGAGCATTGACCGGCACGCTGCCGGCCACGGTGCGTTGGGAAGACGGGCGGCTCTATCTGCTCGATCAGACGCTGTTGCCGGCGCAGACGCGGATCGAAGAGCAGCAGGATCTGCAACAACTGCATGACAGCATCCGCCGTCTGGCGGTGCGCGGCGCGCCGGCGATCGGCGTGGCTGCGGCATGGGGGCTGTGTCTGGCGGTGCGCGATAAGCAGGCTCTGCCGCGCGAGGCGCTGCTTGCGGCTCTGCGCGAGGCCGGCGCGTATCTGATTTCCGCGCGGCCCACGGCGGTCAATCTGGCCTGGGCTGTGGGGCGGATGCTGGAGCTGGCCGGGGCCTTGCCGGCCACGCTGGATGCGGCCGGCATCTACAGCGCCTTGTGTGCTGAAGCGCGCGCCATTCAGGACGAGGACGTGGCCCTGTGTGCGGCCATGGGTGAGCACGGCGCGCCGCTGATCGGCGACAATACGGGTGTGCTGACGCACTGCAATGCCGGCGCCATGGCCACCGCCGGGATCGGCACCGCGACCGCGCCCATGTATGTGGCGCATGGCCGCGGGGTGAAGTTCCGCGTCTACACGGACGAGACCCGGCCGCTGTTGCAGGGCGCGCGCATTACCGCCTGGGAGTTGCAGCAGGCCGGTATCCCGACCACGCTGATTACCGACAATATGGCCGCGCATCTGATGTCGCAGGGGCTGATTGATCTGGTGATTACCGGCACTGACCGGGTGGCTGCCAACGGTGATGTGGCCAATAAGATCGGTACCCTGGGCGTGGCGATCCTGGCGCGCCATTTCGGCATTCCGTTTTATGTGGCCTGTCCGTCCTCGACGATTGATCTGGCCACCGCGACGGGCGCGGAGATCCGCATTGAGGAACGCGGTGCCGAAGAAGTGACCACCTTCGGTGGCGTGCGGGTGGCGCCGCCGGACATAGAGACCCGCAATCCGGCCTTTGATGTGACGCCGGCGGAGCTGGTCAGCGGGCTGATTACCGAACGCGGCATTGTCCGCCAGCCTTACACGGACAATCTGGCGCGTCTGTTCGCCTAAGGCGTGTTTTGCGCGCGTGGCGCCGGCAGCTTGCGCAGAAAGTCCATCACCGCGTCGGTAAACACATCGTTGCGGTCGCCGGCGATCATATGTCCCGCGCCGCTGACATCCACATACTGCGCGCCGGGGATCAGCGACAGCAGGTGGGCGGCGTCGGCTTCGCTGACCAGCTCGCTTTCGCGGCCGCGGACCAGCAACAAGGGCGCGGCCACCTGCCGGGCGGCGGCGTCCATGCGGCTGTTATGCGCCTGAAAATCCGCGTCCGGGCCGGCGCGGCGGATAAAGGCCGGGTCCCAGTGCCAGCGGTAGCGGCCGTCGGCGCCGCGACGCAGGTTTTTTGCCAGTCCGTCCAGCGATTGCGGGCGCGGCCGGTGCGGCAGATAGGCGGCGATGGCGTCGGCCGCTTCTTCCAGTGAGGCAAAGCCTTCGTTGGCTTTCTCTCCCATAAATCCCAGAATTTTCTCAACCCCTTCACGTCTCAGGCGGGTGGTGATATCGACCAGCACGATCGCGCTGAAGTGATCGTGGCCGTGGTCTTCACCTTCGGCCAGCAGCGCGGCTATGCCGCCTAAGGAGGCGCCGACGATCACCGGGCGCCGGGCAAATTGCGCAAACAGCTGGCTGGCCACCTCACGCAGATCCGCCGCGAAATGGGCAAAATCGTAAAAGCCGTCCGGCTGCCAGTCGCTGTCGCCATGGCCGCGCTGGTCGATAATCACCGCCGTATAACCGGCCGCGGCCAGCTGCGCTGCCGTGCCTTTCCAGGAGTGGCGTGTCTGGCCGCCGCCGTGGGCCAGCAGTACCGGCGGTTTGCCGGTGTCGCCGCGGTAGATTTCGCCACGCAGGATATTGTCGTGACAGCCGGTAAAGCTGACGGGCTGCGCTTGTGCAAAAGAGGTTTTGTTCATTGTGCCGCTACTCCTCGGGCTCCGTAATAAAGCAATGACATGGATCGCGGTGCGGGGTGGGAAAGTGATTCTGTATTATTGTTATTGCATATAACTATATAGCAGTGCAATTGCAGCGGCCAATAAAAAAGCCGGCCCCGTTGACGTGGCCGGCTTTCGCGTCAGCAGAGGTTGTGCGGCTACTGGCCGGCAGCGTAAAAGTCTTCCCAGCTCATCTCTTCACTGGTTGTGGTGCTGCCGTCGAAGGTGGTCACATAAAGTGTATCGTCGCTTCCGCTGGCGGCGTCGATGGTCACATAGCTGCCGTTGGCACCGCTGACTTTCATGCTGCCGCTTACCGGCTCGTCCTGGTAGGTGCCTTCGAAGACGCTGAGTGTTTCGATCTGCAGTGCGCCGTTAAGCGTGGTGCTTTGCAGCAGGGCATCGTAGCTCATGGTCCAGCTGTCGTCGGCGAGGTTGTAGCTGTCTTGCAGTGACAGGCCGCTGAGGCGGATAGCCGAGTCGTCGTGTTCGACGGTCAGCGACTCGCTGCTCAGGGTGCTGCTGACGGTGCTGTCACTGTACTCGCTGATAATGCGCATGCTGCCGTTCATCCGCGAATAGTAGTCGCCGTCATCGACGACAAAGTCCGTATAAGCGGTGGTCATGTCCGAGTCGCTGCCGTCGTAATCGCCGGCGTGAATGTCGATGCTCATGCGTCCGTCGGTGTACAGCGAGGTGTCGTCATAGTTGTACACGCATTCCCGATAGACCGCGGTGAGGTTGTCTCCGGCGTCCACTTCTTCCGAGCCGTCGGCATCGTCCCAGCTCAGGGTGAAGTCGCCGCTGTCACAGTCCAGGCTCTGTTCATATTGTTTTCGTTCGCTGAGCCCGGCGTTGCGGGTCGCCGCGCTGTAAGCGGGCTGATAGCCGCCGTAGCTCTCGCTGCTCTGGCCCGAATCGCTGGCTTCCACGGCGGTTTGCATGGCCGCTGCGGCAACGGCAGGCGCGTTTTCATGGGATATCTGCACGTAGTTGTCGGGCAGAGCGATACTCGCGGTATCGTCACCGCCGCTGTCGGAGGAACTGCTGCTGCAGGCCGTCAGAGCCATGGCAACCGTGGTGGCGAGAAGAGATGTTGTCAGTTTGCGCATGCGTACACCTTGGAAATTCACGGCCGTCAGAACCGGCGGCCTCTATGTCAATGGCGCTGCGGGGGCGCCGTTGGCAAAGATATCGGCCGCGCCGGCCTCAGATTGATGCCGGCGGGTGGGAATTTCCGCTTTGTGTACGGATTTACATCAAGTAGCGCCGATGGTCCGTGGGTGGTTTGTGGAAAATCAGACGCAGGGTCAGAGCGGCGAGGGCGCCGGCGGCTGCGACCGCAGGCACGGGCAGTGCCACGCCAAGGGCCAGGGCAAGCGCGCTGATGATCAGGGCACCGCTGACGCCGGTAATGATCACCATGATTTTTGCCGTGCGGCGTTTGGAGCGGACAAAGAAACCCGAGACTGTTCCGATGGTGAAACCCACGAGTGCAGCAAATACAAGGTCAGTTAAAAACATCTTTGACTTTCTCATTTGCGATACGGAAGAACCGTCGGTAGGTGTGGCAAGCGACGACGGAATGATCAGTCTAAACAGGCGAAGCGCCTGCAGCAATCGTAAAGCCGGATTATTTTTTTGAAAGCCGTGTCGGACTTGTATTTAAGAAGGAGGGCCGGCAGCTTGCCGGCCCTGAAGCGAGACAGAAAAGCCGCTTAGTCAGTGGCCGCGCCGCTCAGCGGGCGGTCAGAGCGGAGCAGCTTGTGGACCTCGTTAACTGCCAATGACAACATGGCAAAGTCCACTGAAGAGCTGGCTTTCAGCTCGGTGATCAGCGCCAGATAATTGTCGACCTCGGGGGCGGCACCGGCCCATTCGCTGACAACCGCGACCGGGTCGCTGATATCCTTGCTATTGGCGATCACATCGGCGGTCAGGTGCCGTTGCTGATAATGCAAGTCGCTGCGCAGGCTGGATTTGGCCAGCGTGTGCCAGCGGTTCCGCACGCGCAGTTCAGCGATCTCATCACGCAGCCATTGCAGATCAAGCCGTGCGCCGAGCTCAAAGTAGACGGCGGCAACCGCGTCCACGGCCTGCATGGTGGAGTCGGCTATCTCGACCAGATCCAGCGAGGATGACAGTGGCACCACGCGTGCGGCGCGCATGGCCAGGTCCGCATCCGCACCGTTGTCGACAAAGTAATTGCAGCGCGCTTCCAGCGAATCGCGGTTGACCTGCGCCAGGCAGGCCGGCATGCCTTCGAGCAGCTTGCCGATAGCGGGGCGGAAAAACGACACCAGCTCTTCGACCGGGGCGGTGTAGCGCCGGGTGCGCAGCAGCCAGTGCACGCTGCGTTCGACCAGACCGCCGACCAGAATCAGCAGTTCCTGCTGGATGCGGTCGGGGGCTTTGTTGTCCAGCGCTTCGATATCGTGCCAGAGGCTTTGCATATCGAAGATGGCCACCGCTGCCTCGTAGGCTTTGCAGACATCGGCGGCAGCCACACCGAGTTCGTCGGTGATGCGGAAAACAAAGGTTGGCCCCAGACGGTTAACCACTTCATTGACCAGACAGGTGGCAATAATCTCACGGTGCAGACGGTGTTTGCCGATCTGCTCCGGGTAGTTATCGCGGATGCGGTGCGGGAAATACGCACCGAGTCTGTGATGCAGATACGGGTCGTCAGGCAGCGTCGAGGCGACCACCTCATCGAACAGCGTCATCTTCGCATAGGAGACCAGCACGGCCAGTTCCGGTCGCACCAGACCTTTCTGATCGGCCAGACGTTCGGCGATCGATTCATGATCGGGCAAAAACTCGATCGCACGGTCGAGCAGGTCGTGCGACTCCAGATGGCTCATAAAACGTGCGTGTTCTTCCAGCTGTTGTGATGCAAGGCTGGCACTGATGCTGATGCACTGTGTTTGCAGGTAGTTGTCGCGCAGCACCAGCGAGGCGACTTCGTCGGTCATGTCCGCCAGCAACTGGTTGCGGTGTTTGGCCGTCATATCGCCGGCCTGCACCATCTGGTCGACGAGAATCTTGATATTGACTTCGTGATCCGAACAATCCACACCGGCTGAGTTGTCCACCGCATCGGTAAAACAAGCGCCGCCGTTGCGCGCAAACTCGATTCGGGCCAGCTGCGTGACGCCCAGATTGCCGCCTTCGCCGATCACCTTGCAACGCAGTTGATCGGCGTCAACGCGCAGGTTGTCATTGCTGCGGTCGCTGGCGTCATCGTGGCTTTCTTTGCTGGACTTGATATAGGTGCCGATGCCGCCGTTCCAGACCAGATCCACCGGTGCGCGCAGCAGGCACTGAATCAACTGGTTCGGGGTCAGGCTTGTCTCTTCGATGCCGAGGGCCTGGCGCGCTGCATCGCTGAGCTTGATTGATTTGGCGCTGCGCGGATAGACCCCGCCGCCTTCCGATAGCAGCGATTTGTCATAATCGTCCCAGGTCGAACGCGGCAGCGAAAACAGCCGTTGACGCTCTTTGAAGCTCACCGCCGGGTCGGGATCGGGGTCGATAAAAATATGCAGATGGTTAAATGCACCGATCAGCTTGATCTGCTCTGACAGCAGCATGCCGTTGCCGAAAACATCGCCGGACATATCGCCGATACCAACGACGGTGAAGGGTTCGGTCTGAATATTCCGGCCCAGTTCGCGGAAGTGGCGTTTGACCGATTCCCAGGCGCCGCGTGCGGTAATACCCATTTTTTTGTGGTCGTAACCGACCGAACCGCCGGAGGCAAAAGCGTCGCCGAGCCAGTAGTTGTATTCTGCTGCAACACCGTTGGCGATATCCGAGAAGGTCGCCGTGCCTTTGTCGGCGGCCACCACCAGATAGGGGTCGTCACCGTCGTAGCGCACCACCTGCGGCGGCGGAATAATCGCTGAGCCCTGCATATTGTCGGTCAGATCCAGCAGCCCGCGCAGAAAGGTTTTGTAGCAATAGATAACTTCTTCCATCAGCACTTCACGCGCTGCGCCGACCGGCGGGTTCTTAACGATAAAGCCGCCTTTGGAACCGACCGGTACGATAACCGCGTTTTTCACGGTCTGTGCTTTGACCAGACCGAGCACCTCAGTACGGAAGTCTTCCCGGCGGTCGGACCAGCGCAGACCGCCGCGCGCGACCTTGCCGCCGCGCAGGTGCACGCCTTCGACCCGGGGCGAGTAGACAAAAATATCAAACAGCGGTCGCGGCCTTGGCATATCGTTGATTTCGCGCGGACTGAGCTTGTAAGACAAATAGGGCAGATCCTTGCCGTCTTTGTCACGGCGATAGAAGTTGGTCCGCTTGGTGGCCTGAATCAGATTGATATAAGCGTGCAGGATGCGGTCTTCATCGAGACTTTTTACGTCCTGCAGCTGATATTCCAGCTGTTCGATCAATTTGGCGCTGTGGGTGGCGGCCGTACTCTGGCGTAACGGATCGAAACGGGTTTCGAACAGGGCGACGAGATTGCGTGTAATCGCTGCGTTGCTGACCAGGGTTTCGATCATATAGCTTTGCGAAAAAGGCACGCGGATCTGCAGCAGATACTTGCAGTAGGAACGCAGCATCAGGGCCTGTTTCCAGTTCAGATCGGCGTCCAGCACCAGACGGTTAAAGCCGTCGTTTTCGATCTCGCCGTGCCAGATTTTCTTAAATGCGTCCTTGAAATTCTCGCCGATCACGTCCGGGTCGATTTCCAGACCGGCCGCATGATGGGTAGTGAATTCATGGATCCAGACGCTGTCGCCGTCGGCGCGGTGAAACTCATAGGGCCGCTCATGAACGACTTTCAGGCCCATATTCTCGATCACCGGAATAACATCCGAGAGCGCGATGTACTGGCCCAGTGTGAATATCTTTGACTTGACTACATCGCGCCCGGCGACCACCGGGCGGTACACGCTCAGGCTGATCGAACCGGTGCTTTCGAGTGCCTCGATATGCTCAATGTCGACGCAGGCATTGCGTGCCGGGAAGTCTTCTTTGTAGTTGCCCGGAATTCCGTACTGGTAGCGTTTGAACAAGGCATTGCCGCGTTCTTCACCGAAATAATCCTGCAGGGCTTCGTGAAAATCGTCATCCCAGGAGCGACCGGCGTTGGCGACGGCTTTTTCCACCTCGCGCCAGTCGGGCTCGGCTTGCAGATTGCGCTTGAATTGCACCACATAGTGAATTCGCGCCAGTGCCGACTCGGAGGAGAACTCGATATTGAACTCGACGCTGTCGCCCTGGAGTTGTTCGAGCAGGATTTGTTCGATCTTGACCCGCAGGTCGCGGTGATAGACTTCGCGCGGGATATAAACCAGGCAATCGCAAAAGCGGTCGTACTTGTCCATCAGGGTAAACAGGCGCACCTGTTTGCGGTCCTGCAGTTGTAATATGCCCTGGGCGGTTTTGAGGATTGAGTCCTCGTCGGCATGAAACAGCGTATCGCGCGGGAAGGTCTCAAGAATATTCTGCAAGGCGCGCGCGGCGTGGGAGCCTTGGCGGTGGCGCGAGGCTTCCATCACGTGGTTGATGCGGGTGCGCAGAAACGGAATGTCGCCGCCGCTGGCGTTATAGACCGCGGAGGTCAGCAGACCGAGAAAGCAGTATTTGCCGGTCACATGGCCTTCGCTGTCCAGGCGGGGCAGTGAGATCAGGTCCATATGATCGGCGCGGTGCAGCGGCGAGCGCACGCTGGTTTTGGTCATGCTGACCGATTCGGCGGAGTGGATAAAGCTGATTGAATCGGCCGGGATGACGTCGTTGACGGCCAGCCCGTGATTCTGTTTCTCCGGGCGGCATAAGCCAAGTCCGGAGCCTGGTACGGGCACCAGGGCGATATCGGCTTTCTGCGATTGCAGTTCCAGCTCCAGCGAGCCGAGGAAGACAAAGCGCGAGCCGGCCAGCCATTCCAGTAATTCAGCCGCTTCATTGTGATCATCACCGCGGGTGCGGATGGCCTTGGCGTGGGCGAGCATTTCGCTTTGCATGGCCGGGCGGTCTTCGAACACCGCGCGGGCATTGTCGATGACCTGCAGCGCCGCTTTCTGCAAGTCCTCCAGCGCGGCCTGACCGGTGACCCGGTCGATCTGGAACTGCATCACCGATTCAGCGTGACTATCGCCTTCGCTGTCGCCTTCGGGCAGGTCGAGCAAGACGCCTTTGTCATCGCGCACCACCTGCATGATCGGGTGCACGATCAGGTGGATTTCCAGATCGCGCTGCTTGATCGCCATCGACAGCGAATTGACCAGCATGGGCACATCGTCGGTGACGACTTCGATAATCGTATGTGTTGACTGCCAGCCGTGATGCTCGAAGTTGGGGTTGTACACGTGCACCTTGGGTTCGCCCGGACGACGCTCACGCATCAGCATCCAGTGCGCCAGGGCGGCGCCGCGCAGATCCATGGTCTTGAGCTTTTCCAGGTCCGAGAGCGAGACGTCATCGTAATAGAGGGCGATAAACTGTCTGGCCTGATCGAGCAGCTCCGCCGGCAGGTCTTCGCCGGCCGTCAGGGTCAGGTTGCCGATTATGTCGTTTGCGGTGGTGGTGCGGTTGATCATGCTTTTCCTCCGGCAGATTGGGGCGCACTATTGTTGTGGGGTTCATTTGCAAGTTTGTGACGAAGCGGCCCAGTGGTTCGCTGATCGGCTGTTGTCCCTGCCGTGCCGTTTGCGTCGGGTAAAGCGCGTTTTCCGGAGGTCCGTTCCGGGCAGGCGCGGCGGCCTGCTTTGCGTCTGTTGGTTTTACCGTTCAGTGAGTGTAGCCGTTTGCGCCGTCGTCGGGCGCTAACCTGCATTGCAGATTGACAGCCTTTGCCCGGGCTGATCCGGCTTGATTCAGGAAGCAAGTAAAGGGCCGGACAGGACGCCGGCCCGGACGGAATGTCAGTGCTGCGCGGCGAGCAGGTCGCGGGCCACGCCGGCCGGCAGGCGGGGGCCGAAGCGGGTCACCAGTTCGGCGGACAGACGTGAGGCCAGTGCGCCGGCGGCGGCGTGATCCATACCGTGGGTGATGCCGTACAGGAAGGCGCCGGCAAACAGGTCCCCGGCACCGTTGCTGTCGAGCGGCTGCACCTTGTGCGGGGCGATTTCGATCAGCTCGTTGCCGTTGTAGACCAGCGCTCCGTCGGCACCGCGGGTCATGGCAAATTGCCCGGCCAGTTTTTGCAATGCGGCGATCGCTGCGGCCGTGTCATCGGTGCCGGCCAGAATGCGCGCCTCCGCTTCATTGCAGAACAGCAGGTCCAGTTCGGGGGCGGCCATCTCAAGCAGGCCGTCGCGGAAGAATTTGACGATATTCGGATCAGACAGGGTCAGGGCCGTGCGGGCACCGGCTTCGCGGGCCAGGCGGGCGGTTTCGATAGCCGCGGCGCGGGCGCTGTCGCCGGTGACCAGATAGCCTTCCAGATACACATACTCGGCGGCTTTGATTGCGTCGGCGTTGATCTCGCGCTCGCTCAGATCGCCGGTGATGCCGAGAAAGCTGTTCATGGTGCGTTCGGCATCGGGTGTGATCATCACCAGACACTTGCCTGTGGTGCCGTTGTCACGCGGGCCGTCCAGCGCGGCACTGGCGACACCGCAGTCGGTCAGGTCGCGCAGGTAGAAATCGCCGCCTTCGTCGTTGCCGACTTTGCAGGAGTAATAGGCACTGCCACCGAGCTGGGCGACGGCGATAACCGTATTGGCCGCCGAGCCGCCACAGGCCCGTTTGTGCGGATGCGAGGCCAGCAGCTGCGTCAGTTCGTCATGGCGCGGCTCGTCAATCAGCGTCATGACGCCTTTCTCTATACCGAATCGGGCCAGACCGGCATCGCTGATTTCGTACTCCATATCAACCAGTGCATTACCGATGGCGTAGACGTGATAGGGCTTCATAACTCTCTCCGTATGGACTGAAGGCGGGCATTATGGCGGGCAGGGAGGGCTGAAACAAACCTTGAGCACTGTCACAGTCGTTGGCACCTGTTGCCAGACCGGCTAAAATACCCCGTTTTGTCAGCGCCTTTGTCGGCGCAGTCTATTTCAGGAATTACAAACCATGCGGACTCACTATTGCGGCGCGGTCGATACCAGTGCCCTGGATCAGGAGGTTGTACTTACCGGTTGGGTGCATCGCCGGCGCGACCATGGCGGCGTTATTTTCGTCGATCTTCGCGACTACAAAGGTCTGGTGCAGGTGGTTTTCGATCCGGACCGGGCCGATATCTTTCAGCTCGCCGAGCAGGTCCGTAATGAGTTCGTGCTGCAGGTCACCGGACGGGTGCGCCGTCGCCCTGAGGGCACGGTCAATCCGGATCTGGTCACCGGCGAGATCGAAGTGCTTGGTACGGATCTGAAAATCCTCAACCGTGCCGAAACACCGCCGTTCCAGCTCGACGACACCGATGTTAACGAGGAAAGCCGTCTGCGCTACCGCTACATCGATTTGCGCCGTCCGGAAATGCAACAGCGCATGCGTATGCGTTCACAGGTGATTTCGCGCCTGCGCCGCTACCTCGACGATAACGAATTTATCGAGGTCGACACCCCGATCCTGACCCGTGCCACGCCCGAAGGCGCGCGCGACTATCTGGTGCCGAGCCGGACCCACGCCGGTCACTTCTTCGCCTTGCCGCAGTCGCCGCAGTTGTTCAAACAGCTGCTGATGATGGGCGGTATGGACCGCTACTATCAGGTCGCCCGTTGCTTCCGCGATGAAGACCTGCGTGCTGACCGTCAGCCGGAATTCTCCCAGCTCGATATAGAGATGTCCTTTATTAATGAAGACGACATCATGACGCTGATGGAGAACATGATCATCGATCTGTTCAAAGAAACCATGGACGTGGAACTGCCGCGGCCGTTTCCGCGTATGACCTACGCCGAAGCCATGCACCGTTTCGGTTCCGACAAGCCCGATATGCGTATTCCGCTGGAATTCGTCGAGCTGTCCGATGCCATGGCCAAGGTCGAGTTCAAGGTCTTCTCCGGCCCGGCCAACAGCGAAGACGGCCGCGTGGTGGCGCTGAACGTGCCCGGCGGCGCGTCCCTGACCCGCAAAGAGATCGATATCTACACCGAGTACGTCGGTCGCTACGGCGCCAAAGGCCTGGCCTATATCAAGGTCAATGATGCCGCTGCCGGACGCGAAGGGCTGCAGTCGCCGATCGTGAAGTTCTTCGACGACGAGGTCATCAGCGTGATTCTCGAGCGCACCGGGGCCAAAGACGGCGACCTGATTTTCTTCGGCGCCGACAGCGCCAAGGTGGTTAACGAAGCCATCGGCGCGCTGCGCGTGAAACTCGGCCACGACCTGAATATGCTGCAAGGGCAGTGGGAGCCGCTGTGGGTGGTTGATTTCCCGATGTTCGAATGGGACGAACGCGAAAAACGCTGGCAGGCACTGCATCACCCCTTTACCGCGCCGTCAGTCGATACGCCTGAAGCGCTCGAAGCCAACCCCAAAGACTGCCTGTCACGGGCCTACGATATGGTGCTTAACGGTACCGAACTGGGCGGTGGCTCGATCCGTATCCACACCATGGAAATGCAGCAGGCGGCGCTGGGCGTGCTCGGCATCGGCGAGGAAGAAGCCAATGAGAAGTTTGGCTTCCTGCTCAACGCATTGCGTTACGGTGCGCCGCCGCACGGTGGTCTGGCCTTCGGTATCGACCGTCTGATCATGCTGATGACCGGTGCCGGCTCGATCCGTGACGTGATGGCATTCCCGAAAACCCAGACCGCGGCCTGTCCGCTGACCAGCGCGCCGGGTACGGTTTCCGAAGCCCAGTTGCGCGACCTCAACCTGCGCCTGCGGCAACGGGAAAAAAGCGCGGAGTAATCCGGTCGTGCCGGCGCAGGAGAACAGGCTGCAAACCGGCAATGAGACGGTGGTCTTCGTCCACGGCCTGTGGATGCACGGCACCGTGATGCTCAGACTGGCGCGTCTGGTAGGGCGCGCCGGTTTCCGCACCCGGGTCTTTTCCTACCACAGCCTGTTGCAGACACCGGCGCAGGCCGCGGACCGGCTGGCCGCGCGACTGGAGAAAATCGACACACCGGTGATCCATCTGGTCGGGCACAGTCTCGGCGGAATCGTGCTGCTGCACTTGCTGGACCGGCATCCGCAACTGAAGCCGGGGCGGGTGGTGTTGCTGGGCTCACCGGTCGGCGGCAGCCGTGTGGCCGCGAGCCTGGCGCGTTTTCCGGTGCTGGGGGCCTTGTTGCTCGGGCGCAGCGTCACCAATGGTCTGCTCGGCAATGCGCCGCGTTTTGCCGGACACCGCGAGCTTGGTCTGATCTGCGGCGAACGGGCTTTTGGCCTGGGCCGGCTGATTTGTCGCGATACCCAGCCCGGCGACGGGACGGTCTATCTCAGCGAAACGCGCGTGCGCCACAGCGCCGACGAAATACACGTGCCGGAGACGCATACGTCGATGCTTTTCTCACGTGTTGTGGCCGAACAGATAATCAGTTTTTTGCAAGCCGGACACTTTCGCAGATAAGCCGGCAATTACGTTTTAACCCGAAATGACGTCCACGGCAGTGCTATTGCCAAAGGGGACGGGAGCGAGAAAATTCATGGCAGGACACAGTAAGTGGGCCAATATCCAACACCGCAAAAAAGCCCAGGATGCCAAGCGCGGTAAAATCTTCACCAAATTCATCCGCGAAATCACCGTCGCCTCGCGCATGGGCGGATCTGATATCAATTCCAATCCGCGGCTGCGTCTGGCGGTGGACAAGGCGCTCGGCGCCAATATGGGCAAGGACACCATCGACCGCGCCATCAAACGCGGCGCCGGTGAGCTCGAGGATGTGGTTTACGAAGAAATCCGCTACGAAGGCTATGGCACCGGCGGGGTGGCGATTATGGTCGATTGCATGACCGATAACCGCAACCGCACCGTGGCCGAAGTGCGTCACGCCTTCAACAAATACGGCGGCAATATGGGCACCGACGGTTCGGTCGCTTATCTCTTCGAAAAAGTCGGCATCCTCAGCTACGGCGAGGGCGTTGATGAAGATGCACTGATGGAAGTGGCGCTGGAAGCCGGTGCCGAAGACGTGGTCAGCAACGACGACGGCTCGGTGGATGTGACCACCTCACCGGATGCGTTTGTTGACGTGAAAGAGGCCATGGTGGCGGCCGGTTTCGAGCCGGAACATGCCGAAGTGACCATGAAAGCTTCGACTGAAGTGGATCTCGATAAAGAGCAGTCGCAGAAGCTGATGAAGCTGATCGATGCGCTGGAAGATCTCGACGATACACAGGACGTGTACAGCAATGCGGCGTTTGCGGACGACGCCTTTGAAGGTGACGCCTGAGCCAGCCGGCGGCCGGTCGCGGCACACTGACCCGGGTGCTGGGCATAGACCCGGGCTCGGTGATTACCGGTTACGGCGTGATCGACACGGACGGCATCCGTTGCTTTCACGTCGCGCACGGCCACATTCGTGTGGCCGGCGAGGATCTGCCGGAGAAACTCGGCTACATCTACTACCGCCTTTCTGAACTGATCGAGCAATGGCAGCCGGCCGAGGCCGGTGTCGAACAGGTCTTTGTCAGCCATAACGTCATGAGCGCGCTGAAGCTGGGCCAGGCCCGCGGCGCGGCGATCACCGCGCTGGTGCAGCACGGCGTCAAGGTGGCCGAATACACGCCCACGCAGGTCAAGCAATCCGTGGTCGGCACCGGTGCGGCCAAGAAAGAACAGGTCCAGCATATGGTCCGTGCACTGCTGGGCATTACCGAAAACGTACAGGCCGATGCCGCCGACGCACTGGGCGTGGCCATCTGTCACGGGCATTCACGCAATGGCCTGAATATCAAAAAGGCGGCCTTGGGCCGCAGCCGCCGGAGAAGACGATGATCGGACGCCTGCAGGGCAAAGTCCTCGATAAAAGCCCGCCGTTTTTACTGATTGACGTCAACGGCGTTGGCTACGAAGTCGAATGCACCATGTCGACTTTCTACAATCTGCCGCCCGGACGCGACGAGCCGGTCACGCTGCACACGCATCTGATCGTGCGTGAAGATGCGCATCTGTTGTTCGGCTTTGTCAGTCTGGCCGAACGGACCATGTTCCGCACCCTGATCAAAATCAACGGCGTCGGCGCCAAGATGGCGCTGGCCATACTGTCCGGTATGAGTGCCGATGAGTTTGCCGCGTGTATTATGGCGGAAGATGCGCGGGCGCTGACGCGCCTGCCGGGTGTCGGCAAGAAGACCGCCGAGCGGCTGATCGTGGAAATGAAGGACAAGCTGCCCGATGAGCTGGGCACAGCGGCTGTACTGTCGCCGGTGGCAGGCAAGCCCGCGCCGGCCATCGCATCCGATGCCGCCGCGCAGGCTGTTGCGGCTCTGGAATCGCTGGGCTACAAACCGGCCGAGGCGGCCAGAATGGTCTCCTCAGTCAAAGACGAAGGGCTCGATACCGAAGAGCTGATCCGTCTGGCCCTGAAAAACTCGCTTTCGCGCTAAGAACCGGCCTTTCGCTCAGCCCGCGCTCAGGCGTGCCGCGTTTGCTGTTGCGCGCTCGTGGATCGGCCGCAGTACGCTGACCGGCAGGGCATCAAACGCCGTCCGGTGCCAGTTCCCGATGCTGTCGGCGGTGTGCTCCGGCGTTGCCGGGCTGAAGCTCAGGACATCGAAAAACATCCGCTGATGGAGTTTCATGCTCTCGAGCCAGAGGGTGTGCCAGGATTCACTGAAGCCGGTGACTTTCTCGTTGATCATCTCGAAGAACTCGCGCTGCTCGTGTTGATTGAGCTGCGGGCCTGCGGAGCCGAACAAGCAGAGTCGTGCCGCGATGACCTGCGGTGTGGCCAGTGCGAGGTCGCTGAGCAGGGCGGGGAGTTCCGTGAGGCTTTGCTTGGGTTGCCGTCGTGCCATAATGGTCACCTCTGTTGCGGCTAAACCTCATAAAAACACGCTTGCTGCGCTGCGGCAAGCGTTTATTTCGCAATGCAGAAAAAACCGCCGTAACAACTAACCAACATGTGAAGCCGCAGGCACAATGCGGCCATAGTCTGAGACCGGGCCTCAGGTCCGGCGATAAAACCGGGGAGACCATATGATTTACGCACTGGGCGAACGCCGTCCCGAGATCCATAGCGACACCTTTGTTGCGCCTTCAGCCGAGCTGATCGGCTCGGTGATCCTGCATGAAAAAGCCAGCGTCTGGTTTAACGTGACGATCCGCGCCGATAACGATGTGATCGAGATCGGTGAGGGCAGCAATATCCAGGACGGCAGTGTTCTGCATGTGGACGATGATGTGCCGCTGCATATCGGCCGGCATGTGACGGTCGGGCATAAGGTGATGTTGCACGGCTGTACGATCGGCGACGGCACGCTGATCGGCATGAATGCGGTGGTGCTCAATCACGCCAATATCGGCAAAGGCTGCCTGATCGGCGCCAATGCCTTGGTGACGGAAAACATGCAGGTGCCCGACGGCAGTATGGTGCTCGGTTCGCCCGGCAAGATCGTCCGTCAGCTGGATGCAGACACCCAGCGCAAACTGCTGGCGGGGGCTGATCACTACGCACAGAAAGTGGCGATTTACCGCGAGGGGCTCAAACCGCTCGCTTAAGTCAGCAGACGCACGCGCGGCTCGCCGGGCTGCGCGTGCCGGACCTCGCCGATCACGGCCGCTTCAGGGTAACCCGCCGCCTGCAGCGCAGCCAGGCATTCCTCAGCCGCGTCCGCGGCAATGCCGGCCAGCAGACCGCCGCTGGTTTGCGGGTCGAACAAACGCCCCGCACAGACAGCGCTCAGTTGCGTGCTGTCTATCCCGAGACGGGCCGCGTTGCGCGCATTCATGGCTTGCAGCGAGCTGTGAATGCCCGCGGCGAATAAGGCATCGGCACCGTCCAGCACCGGTAGCGCGTCCTTGCCGATGTCCGCGCTGAGGCCGGCTGCGTCGAGCATTTCCCCCAGATGGCCGAGCAGGCCGAAGCCGGTCACATCGGTCATGGCGCTGGCACCGGCGGCCGCCAGAATCCCCGCCGCTTCGCCGTTGCCGGTTTGCATCACGGCAAAGGCTTTATGCAAGTCCGCGCCGTGCGTCAGGGCGCGCATATCGCCGGCCAGCAACACACCTGTGCCGATTGGCTTGCTCAGAATCAGCTTATCGCCGGGGCGCAGGCCGGACTTGTCGTAATGCCGCGCGCCCGGAATCCCGTTAATACTCAGGCCGATTGATAAGACCGGCATCTCGCTGCTGTGGCCGCCGATCAGACGGCAATCATTGCTTTGCAGGACGCCGACCACGCCTTGCATGACTTGCATCAGGTCGCGGGCTTGTAATGCTTCGCTGGCATAGGGCAGGGTGATCATGGCCATGGCCGAATGCGGTTTTGCAAGGCTGGCATGCAGATCACTGAGTGCATGTTGGGTGGCGATGCGGGCAAACAGCCAGGGATCGTCACAGATCGCGCGCAGCTGATCGACGGTTTGCACCAGAGCCTGACCGGGCAGCTCGAGCAGCACCGCGTCTTCGGCGCCGGCCCTGTTGTACCCGGGCAGGCGGCTGAGGCTGTCCATCAGAATATCGGCGGCCACCTTGGCACCGCAGCCGGCGCAGCGGTAAGGGCTTTGTTCGCGCGGCGCGTCCTGCAGCAAGGCCGGATCTGTTGTCGTCTTGCCGCCGGCGTGCATGCTGTCGGGCAGGCTGGCCGGATCAAAACGCGCCATAAAACGCCGGTCGATGCGGTCTTTCCAGCGCCAGATCAGCTTGCCGCTGACGGAAAACGCGCCCTTGGCGGCGATGGCATGGCGCGGGCCGGTGGCCAGAATGCTCAGGAAGTCTTTTTGCGGGCGAAAGCGCTTGAGCGGCCGGGCGGTCAGGCTGCGCAGCAGGTTTTCATACAAATAAGGGCCGGCACGAACGGCGAATACGCCGGCTTTGGGGCGTGGCTGGCTGACCTGGGTGGCCACGTCTCCGGCGGCGAAGATGGCCGGATTGCTGAGTGAGCGCAGGTGTTCATCGACCGCTAAAAAGCCTTTGTCGCAGAGCGCGAGTCCGGTGTTCTGCAGCCATTGCGGGCCCGTCGCGCCGGTACACCAGATCACTTCATCGACTTGCAGCGTGTCGCCCTGATGGCTGTGCACGTGTCGCGGGCCGACGCTTGCCACGTCAAAACCGCTGTGAATCTGAATCGCCGCTTGTTGCGCCAGTGTCAGCGCCTGGCGGCGCACCCGGGCCGGATAGCCGTTCAGGGGCTCGCGGCCGCGGATCAGCCAATGCAGTTGCGGGCGTTTGCCGGCATGCCGGGCAAGCGCGTGCTGCATGGCCATAAGCAATTCAAAGCCACCGGCACCGCTGCCGACCACGGCAATCGCCGGCGCCTCGCTGGGGTCCTGTTCAAGGCGCTTGAGCAGGGATTGCCAGCGCGCGAAAAAACGGCTGACCGGCTTGACCGGGGTGCTGTGTTCAGCGGCGCCCGCCACGCTCTGTGTGTCCGGTGCCGAGCCGGTATCCAGCGATAGCAGGTCGTAGCTTATCTCCGGGCGGTCACGCAGTTGTATTGTTTTTTGCTGCGGGTCAAGACCACAAACATCGGCTGCAATAAAACGCACGCCGGCGCGGCGGCACAGGCGCACCAGATCAATATGGGTTTCGTCGAATGTGTAATGACCGGCGACCAGACCGGGCAACATGCCCGAGTAGGGCGTCAGCGGGTCGCGCGAGATCAGGGTCAGGCGCACGCCCGGCAGGGGCTTCATGGCGAAGCGGCGGATCACCAGCGCGTGGGCGTGGCCGCCGCCGACCAGCAGCAGATCTTTGACCGGCACCGGGCCGTCCATCAGTTGCCACCCTTTTCGTGTTGCAGATGGTCGCTGATAAAGGCCAGCAGTGTGTCGTGATCGCCTTTGGCCAGTACGGTGCGGGCGTGATGTCTGAGCTGGTAGTGGTACATGGGATCGTAGTAGTCGGTCAGCAACAGGGCGATCAGTGGCTCGTAAGCGCTGAGCAGGTCGTGTTTGAGGTGTTGTTGTACGGCGATATCGAGCAGTTTGCCGGCGTACTGGTAGCGTTCACCGCCGAGGCGTTTGCGGATACGGAACAGGCTTTGCCGGTGCCGCCCGGCCAGTGTGGTGACAGCCTGCTCATGGTCCATACCCTGTTGGCGCAGGCGCGCGTAGAGGTCGCTGACGTAGTCGCGTAAGGCCAGCTCTATGCGCCTTTCCAGCGGCGCTTCGAGCAATACCACCGGTGCCTGCTTCATTCTGTTGAGCAGGGGCTGGGGCAGGTCACGGCGGCCGATCAGTCGGCCTTCGTCTTCCAGCGGAACCGGCGCCGGACCGGCCGCATCGCGTTTCAGCAATTGGATAATCAGGGCGTTTTCGAAGGCGATCTGCGGCGGCTGCGCGGCGGACACGGCGCCAAAGCTCGAGCCGCGGTGGCCGGCCAGGCCTTCCAGATCAACCGCCCGCGGCAGGGCGCGGATCAGATCGGTTTTCCCGCATCCGGTGCTGCCGGCGATAATCAGCAGTGGCAGGCGCTGTAAAAGCGGTTCCAGTGAGTCGAGCAGAAAGCGCCGCATGGCTTTGTAGCCGCCACGGATACGCGGGTAGTCGATGCCGGCTTCATGCAGCCATTGCTGGGAGATCTGTGAGCGCAGGCCGCCACGGAAACAATACAGGTAGCCATGCGGGTGGCGGCGGGCAAAGTCGGCCCAGGCTTCGACACGGGCCTGCTGCAGAGCGGGCGTTACCAGACGCCGGCCGAGTTCAATGGCGGCAGCCTGGCCGTGCTGCTTGTAGCAGGTGCCGACCTGAGCGCGTTCGTCATCGCTCATCAGCGGCAGGTTCACCGCGCCGGGGAAGGCGCCCTGGGCGAACTCAACCGGCGCCCGCGTATCGATCAGCGGGGTATCGCTGAGCAGTAGCGAAAGATAGTCATCGGTGTCGGGCCTGTGCATGGGGACTCCTGCAGGACAGGCCCGTATTCTAGAAGCTGCGCGCGTCGCTGACCATAGCCATGTCCGACCGGCGAACAGCCGTCGCCTTAAGCAGCCTGATCCGGCTCCTTGTTCTGGACAATACTGGTTACGGTCTGCGGGTGTTTGAAACCGATGCGGTAGCGTTTCGCGGCCAGAATGCGCAGTGCCAGTTTGGCCTCCCGCAGCCAGATATCGGCGCGGCTCATGCGGTCGGCCTGCAAGGCCTGCCGGCCGCCTGCCTCATCCCCTGCGGTCATGCGCTGCAGGGCGTCGGCGACGCGGCCTATGACCGGATTGGCGGCGATAACCTGATTGACCCGCGCTTCCAGCGCCGGATCCTCGACCGGGGTGTAGCTGACGGTCTGAAATGCAGCTTTATCGGTGCTGGTGGCGTTGTCGCGGTGGTTCGGGTTCAGGTGTTTGCGCGCCGAGTGGTTGCCGAACAGGATGTGCTGGGTTTTTTCCCAATAGGCTTCTTTGCCGGCAAACCAGTCAATGCCGAGACCGGCGCAGATGTCTTTGAGGGTTTCCGGGTCGCTCGCGTAGTCACGGTATTTGACCATGGTCCAGTGTTCCGGTTGCAGCGTGTGCAGGAGCCGGTAGTAGTTCACCCAACTGCGTGCCCAGTTGTCGAACTGGCCGCGCTTATCAAAGGACTGGGCGATCTCAAGCGGGGTTTTCCAGATCACCGCAATGCGGTAGTCGATACCTTGTTTGCGCAGGTCCTTAATGCGCCGGTTGATCCACAGCGGTGATTTGCTTGAGTCGACAATGTAGTCGATATGCGGATAGGTCTTGAACAGCGATTGGTAGAGCTGACTGGCCGGGACCTTTTCCAGCGATTTCCAGACATGGCAATTGTAGGTACCGCAACCGCATTCGCGTTTCAGATGATGAGGTTCGGTCGGTTCGTAAACCGCATCGACTTCGCCGAGCGACAATCCGGCCGGATCGTTGCCGAGGGTCATATCGAGAAATGTTGAGCCGCTGTAACTGGTACTTGCGACAAAAATTACCTTTTTCATACCTGCTCCGAATACATCGCGCTGACGGAAATAACATTTGCGACAAGGGCCGAGTATAGGTAAATCCCGCGTCATCGCTGTTGAGGGGATCGCAATAGTGTGTAAACTTGCCGGGGTGGCGTGCGCGTCTGCGCGTCCGACCCGTCCCGCACCTGACCTGCAGTGCTCCCGGTCCCGTACATTACATTTTGGATTCCGGCGATATGCCTGCCTGAGCAGCGGGGCATCCGATCCAGCGGAGGAGCAATGAATCAGACAAACCCACACAAACTTGAGCTCATCAGCTTTAAAATCTGTCCTTATGTTCAGCGTTCTGTTATCGCGCTGAAGCAGAAAAACGTCGATTTCGATCTGACCTACGTGGATCTGGCAGACCTGCCGGACTGGTTCCACGAAATCTCACCGTTGGGTAAGGTGCCGGTGCTGAAGGTCGATGACACGGCGATATTTGAATCGGCAGTCATTTCGGAATTTCTCGATGAGACCTACGCGCCGCCCCTGCACCCGGCAGCGGCGCTGACGCGGGCCCATCACCGTGCCTGGATCGAGTTCGGCTCGGAACTTATCGGCACGCAGTTCCGGATGTTGATAGCGGATAATGAAGCGGCTTATGAAGAGAGTCTGCAGGCCCTGAAAGACGGCCTGGCGAAGCTCGAAGCGGCGGCGGACCCGCAGGGGCCGTATTTCTCAGGCAGCGCGCTGGCGCTGATCGACACCGCTTACGCGCCCTTGTTTATGCGTCTGGCGATCGTTAACAAACAGCGCGACACGGGGATCCTCAAACCCGGCTCGCGTCTGGCGGCCTGGGCCGATGCGCTGCTGGCGCTGGAGTCGGTGCAGCAATCCGTGGTCGACGATTTTGAGGCGCTGTTTACGCAGTTCTTCCGTGCCAAGGGCAGCTTTGTGCTGAGCTGATTGCCGCTCTGATCTGGCCAACATAACAACAATAGAAACCGGACGCTGCCGGTCGTGTGGCGTTTGTACAACAGGAGAAGTCCCGATGAAACTCGAATCGATTGCCTTGCACCACGGTTACAGCTCTGAGCCGACCACGCATTCCGCGGCCGTGCCGATCTACCAAACCGCCTCTTATACCTTCGACAACACCCAGCACGGTGCCGATCTGTTTGATCTGAAAGTGCCGGGCAATATCTACAGCCGTATCATGAACCCGACCAACGCCGTGCTTGAAGAGCGCATGGCAGCGATGGAAGGCGGTGTGGCAGCACTGGCGGTCGCCTCCGGTATGGCAGCCATCACCTACGCGATTCAGACCATTGCCGGCGCCGGCGACAATATCATCAGCACCTCGCAGCTTTACGGCGGCACCTACAATCTCTTCGCGCATGCTTTCCCGCGTCAGGGCATCGATGTACGCATGGCCTCGGCCGATGATTTCGACAAAATCGAATCACTGATCGACGACAAAACCAAAGCCGTGTACTGCGAGTCCATCGGTAATCCGGCCGGCAATATCGTCGATATCGCGCGTCTGGCCGAGGTCGCACACCGCCACGGCGTACCGGTGATTGTCGACAACACGGTTGCCACACCGTATCTGTGCCGCCCGTTTGAACACGGCGCCGATATCGTGGTGCACTCGCTGACAAAATACATCGGCGGTCACGGCACCACGATCGGTGGCGTGGTGGTCGACAGCGGCAAGTTTGACTGGGTGGCGAATAAAGAGCGTTTTGCGATTCTCAACGAACCGGATCCGTCCTATCACGGCGTGGTGTTTACCGAAGCGCTCGGTGCAGCGGCGTTTATCGGTCGCTGCCGTGTGGCGCCGCTGCGCAATACCGGTTCGGCCTTGTCGCCGCACAGCGCATTTTTGCTGATGCAGGGCCTGGAAACGCTCGGGCTGCGTATGGAGCGTCACTGCGAAAATACCGAAGCGGTCGCCAAATACCTGTCTGAGCATCCGGCGGTCGAGTGGGTCAATTACGCCACCTTGCCGGACAGCCCCTATAAAGCCACCTGCGAGAAAATCTGCGGCGGCCGCGCCTCAGGCATTCTCAGTTTCGGTATCCGTGGCGGGCGTGAAGCCGGTGCGCGGTTTATCGATGCCCTGCAGATGATTCTGCGTCTGGTCAATATCGGCGATGCCAAATCGCTGGCTTGTCATCCGGCGACCACCACGCACCGTCAGCTCGGTGAAGAAGAGCTTAAAGCCGCCGGTGTCAGCTCTGATCTGATCCGTTTGTCCATCGGTATCGAGCATATCGACGATATCATCGCCGATGTCTCGCAGGCATTGGATAAAGCCGTCGGCTGATATTGTTTGCGGCGCAGCGGATTACGCTGCGCCGTGTTGTTCCAGGGCCCAGCGGACATGTTCACGGACCAGTTCGTGTTCATGATCCGCGCGGCTTCTCAGCGCTTCCAGCACCGCGTCGCAGGACGCTGCATTACCCAGTGCCACGGCAATATTGCGCAGCCAGCGGACATGGCCGATACGGCGGATCGCCGAGCCTTCGGTCTTCTTCAGAAAGGTTTCCTCATCCCAGCTGAACAGTGTCACCAGCGTCTGCCGGTCAAGTTCATGGCGGGCTTTGAAGTCGTCTTCGCCGGTGATGTCACTGAAGCGGGTCCAGGGGCAATAGAGCTGGCAGTCATCACAACCGTAGATGCGGTTGCCGATGTCCTTGCGTAAGTCCGGCGGTATTGCGCCCTTGAGTTCAATGGTCAGATAGGAAATACAACGTCTGGCATCGACCACATAAGGCGCGACGATCGCGCCGGTCGGGCAGGCATCAATACAAGCCCGGCAAGTGCCGCAATGCTCTTCGGTGAAGGGCGGATCGGCAGGCAAGGGCAAATCCGTGTAGATCTCGCCGAGAAAAAACCATGAGCCGCCGTCGCGGTTGATCAGATTGCTGTGCTTGCCGACCCAGCCGAGACCGGCGTTGCGCGCCAGTGGCTTTTCCAGCACCGGCGCGCTGTCGGTAAACACCCGGTAGGCAAATCCGCCGGTGGCCCCGGAAATACGTGTGGCGAGTTTTTGCAGGCGTTTGCGCAGAAGTTTGTGGTAGTCACGGCCCAGTGCGTAACGGGAAATATAAGCGCCGTCGGCCGATGCCAGCTGTGCCAGTGCATCGGCGGAGGGTTCGGGCAGATAGTCCAGACGCACGCTGATTACGCTGATCGTGCCGGGTTCGAGTTCCGCCGGGCGGCTGCGTTTGCTGCCGTGGCTGGCCATCCATTGCATTTCACCGTGATAGCCTTTGTCCAGCCAGGCCAGCAGACGCTGTTCGTCCTGATCGAGCTGTGTATGGGTAATGCCGCAATCCTGAAACCCGCTTTCACGGGCCCAGCGTTTGATATCGCGGGCCAGCTGCGGCCAATCAGACATCGTCGGGGAAGTGGCCGGTCTTGTAGTAAATCACAGTGCCGCCGCTGGCTGACCATTGTTGCCAGGCTTCGGCCGGATTGCGTATCCAGCTGTGCTGCGGGTAGCTGCCTTCGCTGTCGCGTAACTCGCCGCTGACAACGAAGATTTCCTCGCCCTGCGGGTCGAGCGCGGGTTTGATGCTGTCGTCCTCGTCCCAGCGCAACAGAATTACGCTTTCGGTGTCCCAGACATGCAGCGGAAAGACCCGCGTGTGCTCTGACGGGCCGGGCAGCCAGTTGCTGTTGTTACAGGTGTCGATGATGCGGTGGCCCTGATCCTCTTCGTGGATCTGGCTGAGCTTGACGAACAGCCGGCAGCCGGTTTCGCTGTTGGCGTGACGGGTGCCGACCGGATTGCGCACATAAGTGCCTGCCGGGTAGGTGCCGCTGTCGTCAGTGACTTCGCCGTGCAGTACCAGAAACTCGGTTTCCAGTTGGATATCGCCGGAGTCCATTACCGTGCCGGGCAGGCAGTCGAGAATCAGGGTCCGGCGGGGGTAGGGCTTGCAACAGGCTTCGAGCAGTTTATAGCGGATGCCGGGCATGCCAGTCTCGCTCCAGCCGCCGTCGCCGGGGCGGATTACGATGCGCTGGCTGAAGTCCGCGTTGTATTCCCGGTCGCGGGTTCCGCCGTCGCCGGATCCGAACGGGGGTCTGCTCAGCATGGCGGGCCGGCCTCAGCTCAGCAGTGTCTGCAGGGCCTGATGCAGAACCGGTTCAACACTGACCACATTGGTCGGATGCGGAATGGTGTCCGTGCTCCAGATCTTTTCGATACCGGCCTCATGCATGGCCTGCATGGCTGCCTCGTCAAGCAGTGCGTGGGTGACGATGGCGTAGACGTGCCGGGCGCCCTTGCCCTCGAGCTGGCGGGCGGCCTGGATCAGCGTATTGCCGGTGCTGCTGATGTCGTCGATCAGCACCACGTCGCGGTCGGTGATATCAATCTCCGGTACATCCACATCCACATCGCGGTCGCCGTGGCGGGTTTTCAGGGAAATGGCGTATTCCATGGAGCGCGGCGCGGCGATTTGTTTGGCCCATTGTTCGGATTCGGCATCGGGGCCGAGAATCAGTGCATCATCCGGCACGCGGGTGGCGAGGAAATCGCTGATCACGCCGGAGGCGGTCAGCGTGCAGGTGTTGCTGACCGGCATGGCGTTGGCGAGTTCGCCGACGCGGTGCAGATGCGGATCAATCGTTAGCAGATCATCAAACAAGCCGGCAAACCATTCGCCGACGATGGTCTGGCTGACCGCTTCGCCGGGGTTGAAGTCGTTGTCCTGACGCATGTAACACAAATACGGCGCCAGCAGGCTCAGGCGTTTGACGCCGGCGCGGCGTGCCGTGCGGGCTGACAGCATCAGCTCGACCAGGCGGTCGTTGCCGCCGTGCAGGCTGCTGAAAATCACAACATGGTCGGGCAGGGCGGCGGGATTGCGGACATAGGACTCGCCGTCGGGAAACCGCCGCAGTTCGATGGTCTCGCAGGAAATGCCGCACGCGCCGGCCAGGGCCTCGACGGTGGAGGCGGTATCGGGGAAGCCGATTAACATGGCAGAGGACTTCGGTGCAGTATCGCTCATAAAGCAGTTTTCCGTTCAGGCGCGTCGGCGCGCTTAAATTGTAGCAGTTAGTTGATTGAAATCTTAGCAAACCGTGCGCCGCGTCGGCTGACGCTGTCGCAGCGGCGAGGCATAATAATGCGCTTGCAACAAACCGGAAGCTTTTCTATGCCCAGTACCGATGCACAAGCGCCACGTTTTTTTGATCAGATCCGCGAGGACTGGTCGGCCAACGGCCGTGACTGGCTGGCGCTCGGATTCCGCGCCTTGCTGGTACACCGTATTGGTGAAAGAGCACAACGGGCGCGTGGGCCACTTCGGTTCATCTTATGGCGGATTTACTGGTTCGGCCACCGCCATTGCCGTAATCGGGGTATCGAAATCCCCCCTTCCGTGCGTATCGGCAGAGGGGTGGGGATTTTTCACCAGGGCGCGATCGTTTTTCATCCGGCGGTGGTGATCGGTGACGGTTGCCGGATTCGCCACGGGGTTACCCTCGGCGCCGGCAGCACCCGCCGCTCGCGGACCGCGCCGACGCTCGGCAATCATGTCGATATCGGCGTGGGGGCGGTGATCCTCGGTGATATCACGGTCGGCGAGCGCAGCCGCATCGGCGCCAATGTGGTGCTGACCGAAAGCGTGCCGCCGGATTCGGTGGTGGTGATGCCGTCGCCGACGGTGCTGGTCAAGCCGGCCGGCGGCGGGCCGCGTGTGCCTTTGCATGAGGCCGGCGACTGAGCCGTTCTCAGGCCGCTTTGCCGGTCAGCATTTCACCTATCAGTGCGGCGACCTTATCCGAGGCGCCGCCTTCGCCCATTTTGGCCTGCACCTGCGCCAGCTCGGCGCGCATCTGTGCCGCGTAGCCGGGGTCGTCGAGCAGGCGCTGCAGCTCGGCAGCAATCGCCTCCGGGCGGGCCTGTTTCTGCACAAATTCCTGCACGATGCGCCGGCCGGCGACGATATTGACCAGACCGATGTCGGGGATGCGGATCATGCGGCTCATAATCGCATAGCTCAGCCAGTTGACCCGGTACACGATGGCCATAGGTGTGCCCATCATGGCCGTTTCCAGAGTTGCCGTGCCGGAGGCGGTCAGCACGGCATCGGCCGCTTGCATCACATCGTAGGCGCGTCCGCGTACGCGGATAATTGCCTCGCTGCTGTCGCCGAGCAGATTATCGACAAGCCCGTCTTCCAGCGTGCCGGCCACCGGCAGTAAAAACCGCACATCCGGGCGCTGCCGGCGCAGTATCTCCAGCGCGTCGCGCATGACCGGCAGAATCCGCCCGACTTCACCGCGGCGGCTGCCGGGCAGCAGGGCTACCACCGGCGCCTCGCCGGCCACGCCGAGTGCTTCACGGGCCTGTTCGCGGCTCAGGTCGGAGCCGACCTCATCGACCAGCGGATGGCCCACATAACGCACCGGCACGCCGGCTTTTTCGTAAAAGGCCACCTCAAAGGGGAAAATCACCGCCATCATCGACACCAGTGAACCGATGCGGTGGACCCGGTGTTCGCGCCAGGCCCAGACCTGCGGGCTGACGTAAAACAGCACCGGAATGCCCAGTTCGCGGGCGGTTTCGGCGAGTTTGAGATTGAAATCCGGGTAATCGACTATGACCAGCAGGTCGGGCTTTTGCTCGCGCAGGCAATCGCGGACGAAGTTGAGCTTTTTCAGCAGACGGCGGTATTGGATCAGCACTTCGAAAATACCGATCACCGACAGCTCGCGGCAATCGAGCAGGATTTCTGCACCCTCGGCGGCCAGCTTGGGCCCGCCGACCGCCACCGCCTCAAGCTCAATGCCCTGCGCTTTCAGCGAGCGCAGGGCATTGGCCGCATGCATATCGCCGGAGGCCTCGCCGGCGGAAAACATGACCTTATACGGACGACTCATGCGAGTACCCGACGGATAACCTCCGTGATCCGGTCAACATTGTCGTCCGACAGCTCCGGATAGACCGGCAGGGACAGGCAGCGTGCGGCGGTTTGTTCGGCCACCGGCAAGGCTTGCGCGACCTTGCTGTGTTTGATGATGGCTTCCTGTTTGTGCAGCGGAATCGGGTAGTAGACCGCTGAGGCGATGTCCTGCTCACGCAGCGCCTCCTGAACTGCAGCACGGTCGTCAAGCAGCAGGGTGTACTGGTGGTAGACGTGATAGGCATCGGCCGATTCGGCCGGCGTTTGCACCGGCAGGTCGGCCAGATTGCGGCTGTAGCGATGGGCGACGCGGCGGCGGCCGGCGTTGAACTCGTCGATATGCGGCAGTTTCTGACGCAGGATCACGGCCTGTAATTCATCAAGCCGGCTGTTGTAGCCGATTTCCTCGTGCACATACTGCTTGCGGCTGCCGTGATTGCGGTACATACGCAGGCGGTCGGCCAGCGCGTCGTCGTTGGTGGTGACCAGACCGCCGTCACCGAAAGCGCCGAGATTTTTGCTGGGAAAGAAGCTGTAACAGCCGGCCGCGCCGAAGGTGCCGGTAAAGCGGTCGCCGTGTTTGCCGCCGAAGCTCTGCGCGCAGTCTTCGATCAGCAACAGCCCGTGCTTTTCGCACAGCGCGCTCAGCGCCGGGATATCGCAGGCCTGGCCGAACAGGTGAACCGGCAGAATGGCGCGGGTTTTGTCCGTAATAGCCGCTTCGGCCAGATTGACGTCGAGGTTGAAGGTGGCCGGATCAATATCGACAAACACCGCCGTGGCGCCCACATAGGCGATCGCTTCGGCGGTGGCAATAAAGGTAAACGGTGTGGTGATGACTTCGTCGCCCGGGCCGATGCCGGCCGCCAGCAGGGCCAGATGCAGGGCATCGGTACCGGAGGCGCAGCTGACCGCGTGTGCGGCGCCGAGGTAATCGGCGATTTCCGCCTCAAGGGCGCGGACATTTTCGCCCAGAATGAAATGGGTATTATCGAGAACGGACTGGATGCCGGCGTCGATCCCGGCTTTGAGTGACTGGTACTGCGTGTGCAGATCCACCATCGGAATCATGGGGTTTTACCTGAAGGACAGCGAAAGGTGGCGCTATTTTCCGGCAATTGGCCGGTGCTGTCCATTCAGGTATAAGACCGGCTCAGCTGTGTTGCCGGCGGCCTCTGCGCCAATGCAGCAACAGTAGCAGTACGCCCGGTATCAGAGGCCCGGCTGCGCCGGCCGCCGATCCGCTGGCCGAGGCGCTGGTGTAATTGCTCTGGCTGGTGGCGGCGCCCAGCACCGGCTCGTCAAACAGGTCTGCGCGGGCCTCGTCAACGTCATAATCCTGCGGCGCGTTGCCGTTATTGGACGTTTCTGTGTCAAAGGTGCGGCTGGTGATATAGCCGGCCAGTGTTTCAGGCACGGTGGCGCCGAGGGTCACGCTCAGGTCCAGCTGTGAGACCGAGCCTTCCACCAGTGTGTCGCGGGTACACACGATTGCTCCGGCCTGGTTATCGCAGTCCCAGTCCTCGCCGTCGAAGGTGCTGAGTGTGCTGCCGGTCGGCACTTCCAGGGCATAGACGACTTCGTTGGCGCCCATGTCGCCGTTGTTGCTGATGGTGGCGCTGATGGCCACGGTGGCGCCGCTTTGCAGCTCGCCGTCACTGTATTCGGCCAGCGCCAGATCGGTGCCGTAGAGTTCGTCAACCGCGCCCAGATCGCCGTCGCTGAGGCGGATACGCTGGCCCATGTTGATGCCGCTGATATCCTGCAGCGCGGAGATGGTGTCTTCGCCGTTGGCCGAAAATGACGTCGGTCCGTAATGCATGATCGAGCCGTAATCGTAGTCGCCCAGATCCGAGACCGTCGAATCGGGGATGGCGAAGTTAAACAGCTTGCCTTCCATGACGTTCTCTTCATTGACGCGGATATATTGATCGCGGTCGGTGCGGGTGTGTTCGTGCAGCAGCCCTATGGCATGGCCGAGCTCGTGGATAATGCTGCCGCTGGTGCAGGAAGAGGACACCCAGACCGGCTGGGCACCGCCGATCCGGCCCACGTAGGAGCTGCAGCCTTCATAGGGCGTGAATTCCAGATAGTCCACAACCAGGCCGTTGTCGATGTCCTCGCGGGTTACTTCCTGAAAGCGCACCGAACTGTAGAGATTCCAGTGTTCGATCGCTTCATTAACGTGGCTCAGGGTGTCTTCGTCGCTGACCTTGTCCAGCACAAAGGGCACGATGCCGTCAAACCAGAGGTTGGCGGTCAGGTTGTTGGCAAAGCCGCGTGTGCTTAAGGCGTCGCTATCGTCGGCGCGGGAGAGCAGGATATCGCCTTCGGCCACAGCTACGCCGTTGATGAGTTCGGTCTGATAGGTTGTGTAGTGTCCGTCGGGCAGGTTGAGGGTGACGCTTGTTTTGGCATTCGCACCGGCGTTTGCCGGTGTTGCCGCGGCCAGCAGGACTGCGCAACATATCAGGCTTGGTGCCACCGGCTTTATTCGGGTTGTCATGGTCGCCCTCGGAGTTTCCCAACAAAGAAAACGGCGTGGGTACGCATGCAACCTGGGACAATATGTCCAAAACGGACCGGCCCGAAGGCCGGTCAAGTTTGGGTGTTAATGGAGGATTGTCTGGTCAAACCACATCACGTCAACCAGGGATCCATTCTTATTATTGTCTTCGGCTTACTCCGGCCCGGATCTTCCCGCCCGTTTGCCCGATCAGCCTGTCCGTTGCGACACCCGCCGCTGAGCTGCGGCCCGCGGTAACAGCCCCGGAAGGGGAGGATGCAACCGTGAGCACGACGCTCAAAAGGGTTAACGGGCGCAGCGGGCGTTTCTTTGCTGCCGATATGCGTGAATCAGAGGTGCTTCACCAAACGCCGTTCAGTTGCGATCGGTTTGTCATTTTGTCTGTGATGCAGGTCCGTGTTTTGAAGCACACGGCGCGAGCGGCCGTGCGGACGCCGGCTCTTGTATACTGGTGGTTTTTCTCACCTCAGCGGTGTGTTTCCCATGTCTTTTCCTGTTGATCAGGCCGGCTGGCACCGGCGTGTTCTGTCTTTGGCTTTGCCGGTGATGCTGGCCGGTATGACGGTGCCGCTGGTCGGTGCCGTGGATACGGCCGTGGTCGGGCGGCTCGAGAATGAAATTCCGCTGGCTGCGGTGGCGGTCGGGGCGACCATCTTCAGCACGGTGTTCTGGGTTTTCGGTTTTTTGCGTATGGGCACCACCGGCTTTATCGCCCAGGCGCACGGTCGCGGCGACAGGCAGGAAGCCTCGGTGGCGTTCGGACGGGCTTTGCTGACCGCGCTGGTGCTGGGGTTTGCGCTGATTGCGTTGCAGGGGCCGGTTGGTAGTCTGGCGCTGCGGCTGATGGGGGCGCCGGCGGAGGTGACCCGGCAGGCGGCTGAGTATTTCAGCCTGCGGGTGCTGAGCGCGCCTTTTACGTTTATCAATTACTGCGTGCTCGGGGCGTTGATCGGACAGCAACGCACCAATGCGGTTCTGCTGCTGCAGGTGGGCCTGAATCTGTGCAATTTGCTGTTGGATCTGTTGTTCGTGCCGGGCCTGGGCATGCAGGTCCGGGGCGTGGCACTGGCCTCGCTGTGCAGCGAAGTCCTGACGGCGCTGGCCGGTTTGTATTTTCTCCGCCATATCCTGCCTCTGCAGATCCTGCGTTCGGCGCCGGGGCGGCGGCAGCTGTTCGACCGGCTTGCCTGGCGGCGCTTGTTCAGTGTGAACGGGGATTTGTTTGTACGGACTTTTCTGCTGACCGGCGGGTTTTTCTTTTTCACGTCTCAGAGCGCTGATTTCGGTGCCGGGGTGTTGGCCGCCAATGCCATTCTGATCAACATGCTGATGATGCTGTCCTACGGTCTGGACGGCTATGCCCACGCCGCCGAAGCACTGACCGGTGCGGCCTGGGGAGGCGGCCGGGTCAGCGTGTTCCGGCGCGCGGTGCGCTACACCACGTTCTGGTCGCTGATGACCGCGGTGTTGGCCTGTGTGCTCTATGCGTTTGCCGGTGAGGGCATTATTGCCCTGATGACGACCTTGCCCGGCGTGCGTGCGCAGGCCGCGGTGTATCTGCCGTGGGTGGTGTTTTCGCCGCTGGTGGCGGTTTGGTGTTATCAGCTGGACGGGATTTTCCTTGGTGCCACACGTACCGCGGCAATGCGGAACAGCGCGTTTTTGTCCCTGCTCGGTCTGGTCTTGTCGGCCTGGTGGCTTATGCCCTTACTGGGCAATCACGGCTTGTGGGCGGCGATGATGGTGTTTCATCTTCTGCGCGGTGGTCTGCTGGGGCTGGCCTATCCGGGTTTGTTGCGTGCCTTGCGCGGGCGTGTCAGGCAAAGCGCAGTTGCTTGAGCAGGCGCAGACGATCGCCTGAGGATTGCATCTGCAGCAGCAGGATTTTGTCCTGCGCCTGTAGTGGCAGCAGCTCGATCAGGCGGTTGCTGACCCAGACCGCGTCGTCCAGCCGTGGTGCCGGGTAGCTGACGTAGTCGCGCAGATCGTCCAGAAGTTGCCCGAGAAGGCCGGCCAGGGTGCCGAATTCCTGTGCCAGCGGGGTTGGCGGTTCGGCCGCTTGCAGGGCCACTTCACCGATCAGCAGTTGGTTGTCGGCCACGCGGGTGTTGAGGATGCGGAACAGCTGCCGGCCTTCGCAGGTGATATGCAGCAGGCCGTCGTCACCCTGATCCCAGTCGCTGATATGGACCAGCGTGCCGAGCGGATGCGGCACGGCGGCCTTGCCGGTTTCCTCGCCTTCGCTGATCAGACAGATGCCGAAGCCGTCACCGCTGCGCATGGCGGCGGCGACCATATCAAGATAGCGGCGCTCGAACAGACGTAAACTGATGCGTCCTTCGGGCAGTACCAGCGAGGACAGGGGAAACAGTGGCAGTTCCATAAGCTCACGCTAGCAGAAGGGGCAGGGCGCAGGCAATACGCACTAGCGCCGGTAAGAAATAAACACCGGAATGCGTGAACCGGCGAGCACATTGTCGGCCAGTGAGGGGGCTTGCCGGCCCAGGGTTTTGCGCCGTTGATAGGCGCCCATAATCAGCAGACCGGGTTGCTGTTCGGTGACAAAGCGCGCCAGCAGCGACTCGACGCTGGTTCTGCCTTCACGGACCAGCAGCACGTCTTTGGCCTCAATGCCGTGCCGTTGCAAGGCCAGTGAGGGGGTAACACCGTCGGGCGGCGGCGGGGTGTTTTCGTCGGCGATGGTCAGGATCGTCACCGTCTGACGGCCGTGCAGCAGAGGCAGGGCTTCGAACATGGCCCGTGCGGCGGCACTTTTGCCGTCCCAGGCAATCAGTGCCGAGTTGTTAAAGCGGTTGATGCTGAACTTGCGCGGCACGGCCAGCACCGGACGGCCGCTGTAGAGGGCGATCTGCTCCGGATGCAGCTGCAGATGCAGGTCTTCCTGCAAGGCTTCGAGGCGGCCGACGACGGTCAGGTCAAAGTACTGCGCATAGTGCGAGACGGTGCGGTCGGTTTCGCCACCGGTCTGCAGCCAGTGGATGCGCTCGGCATCGGTGTGCTGTGAGGCCAGCTGGTAGAATCGCTCGCGGATACCGTCGTAGCTGCGTTCTTCGAGCTCGCTGACGGTGTCGACCACATCCGGCGGCATCCAGGGTTTGAGATTGCGCGTCATGGCCGAAGGCCCGTGCACCAGCAGCCCGGTGACATGGGCATCATGCCGGCTCTGCAGCAGCAGCGCTGTGGCCAGCGCCGCGTCACTGGATTCGTTACCGTTATAGGCAACGAGAATGTTCTTCAGTGTCATGACTTTCCGGCGTTTTTACAAACGCAGATCATAACCCAAAAACGGCCGCAGACGGCTTTCCGCGCGTTAATCCGGCACGGGTTTACACGGATTTAACCCAGACAGTCCGGCGTGACCGGTGTGCCGGCCGCTATGGCTCTGGCCGCTTGGCAGCCGATCACCTCGTCATAGTGACGCGGCGCCATGCCGAGGCCCGGACGGATGCGCCGCAGATGCGCGGCGGTGATGGTCTCGCCGGCGGCCAGATCCTTGACAAAATACAGGCTGCGGCGGAACTGCAGATTGCCTTTCTCGGCCTCGCGGCGTTCATAACCGGCCTGACCCAGCGCGGCGTAAGCCACGCGGCTTTGCTCACAGAGTTCGGCCAGTTCATGTGGTTCCAGCGAAAAGGCCGAATCCGGGCCCTTGTCACTGCGGTCGGGGGTGAAGTGCTTCTCGATTGCACACGCGCCCAGCGCGGTGGCGGCCAGTGCCGTGGTGTGGGTCAGGGTATGGTCGGACAGGCCGACCGGTACGGCAAAACGCTGCCGCATATCCGGGATGGTGCGCAGATTGGCCTGTTCGGGCGGCGCCGGATAGCTGCTGATGCAATGCAGCAGAATCAGCTTGTCGTTGCCGGCGTCGCGCACCGTGGCCACCAGTTCGGCAATTTCTTCCTCGTCGGCCATGCCGGTTGAGGCGATGATCGGTTTACCGGTCGAGGCGGCGTAGCGCACCAGGGGCAGATCCGTGGCCTCGAATGAGGCGATTTTATAGGCCGGCGCATGCAGGTCTTCCAGCAGATCGACCGCGCTTTCATCAAACGGCGAGGAAAACAGTGTGATCCCTTCACGCGCGGCATGTTCGAACAGCGGTTTGTGCCAGGCATAAGGGGTGTGCGCCTCCTCGTACAGCTCGTACAGGGTGTAGCCGTCCCAGAGCCCGCCCCGGATACGGAACTCCGGCCGGTCGCTGCGGATGGTCATGCTGTCGGCGGTGTAGGTTTGTAATTTCACCGCATCGGCACCGGCGGCTTTGGCGGCACTGATCGCCCGCAGGGCATTGTCCAGCCGGCCGTTATGGTTGGCTGAGAGTTCGGCGATCATATAAGGCGGCAGACCGTCGCCGACGGGCCGCCTGTCGAGTTCAAACTGAGGCTTCATTGGGGTGTTTCCGGTGTGTTGTCAGATTGCGCGCCGCTGCGGCAAAGCCGTTCAGCGACCCGTTGCGCGCCGAGACCGTCGCACAGCGCGGCACTGGCGGCTTGCATTGTTTGGTGTTGTTGCATGACCTGCGTCAGCGCCGCCGGCAGTTCCGTGGGGTCGCCGATAGCGATGGCAGCGCCGTATTGCTGTAAGGCGCGTAACTGAGTTGCCTGGTTTTCGGCCATTTGCAATACCACCGAGGGTAAGCCAAGGCAGGCTCTTTCGTAGGCGCTGCCACCGGCGGCGCCGATGGCAATATCGGCTGCGGCCAGCCGTGCGGGCATATCGTCAACGCGTCCCAGCAGTTGCGCTTGCAATGCGTTGCGCGCCAGCGCCTGGCGGATCGGCTGTTGCAGGGACCTGTCCTCACTGCCCGTGATAATGGTCAGTTGCAGGGCATGTTGCCGGGCGATGCCGGCCAGCCGGGGCAGCAGCGCGGGGATGCGTCGCGCACTGTCACCGCCGCCGAGAGAGATCAACAGATTGCGGCATGTCCGCTGCTGCCGCTGCGCCAGCGTGGCGGCGCGCCGTGCGGCAAAGCCGGATGCCAGCAGGGCATAGCCTGGTCCGCACAAAAGCTGCGCTCCGCTCGGTAGCAGGCTTGCATAATCGTCGGCGCGGCGTTGCAGGCCGCTGTCGAGCAAGAGCGCGGCGCAGTGCGGGCGGTTGGCCAGATCGTCGATCACCAACAGATCACGCGCCGGTCGCTGCAGCTGTTTTTCCCAGACTGCGCCGAGGGCGTAGTGATCGACCACCACGCGGTCGAATTTCTGTGGACAGGCAGCGCGGGTTTGCGCCGCATCCTCGGCCTCGCCGGCACCGGCCCAGGTACGGTAGTCCTCTGCCACAGCCGCTGCTGTGCCTTGCTGCGGCAGGACGCTGACCTCATGGCCGCGTGCACGGATCAGGGCAATCAGATTGCCCGGGTGGTCGCGGCAGACAAAATGGCTTTTGACAGCGCGTTCACGCAGGGCGTCGGCCAGTGTCAGGCAGCGCATGACGTGGCCGTGGCCGATAGTGTTGCCGGCGTCAGCGCGGAACAGCACATTCATGCCACGCGTTGCACCCGGCTGAGTTGGCGTGCGCGGAACAGCCATTCGGCGTGCTGCCAGTCTTCCACAGTGTCTATGTCCTGAACCCGCCCGGGCGGCAGAATCACCGGGCGTGTGCGGCTGGCGAACACGGCTTTACCGGCCAGCCAGGCTTCGCGGCGGCCCCAGACAAACTGTGCCGCATCATGGTAAGCCGGTGTCAGATCCTGAGTACGGGTGTTGTAATGTTCCGGATTAAACATGCTGACTTCGCCCTGATCAATGCGCAGTGCGCGCTGAATCGGGTAGGGGTAGCTGGTGACAGAAAGCGCGTATTCCACGGTTTCGTCCTGCATCGCCTCAAGTCCGCAACGCAGGTCGTCGGCTTGTAAAAAAGGCGCTGTGGCATAAATACAGCAAACCAGATCAATCGCCGGCGAGGTTTTCTGCAGCTCGCTTGTGGCGTGGGCAATGACCGGCACCAAGGGGGTAAAGTCATCGGCCAGGGCAGGCGGGCGCAGAAACGGCGCCTCGGCGCCGAGCTGTTCGGCCATGCGCGCGGTTTGCGGGTCGTCGGTGGAGACCACGACGCGATCAAAGCAGCCGCTGTTAAGCGAGGCTTCGATTGACCAGCCGATCATGGGTTTACCGCAGAAGTCCTTGGTGTTCTTGCCCGGAATACGTTTGCTGCCGCCGCGTGCGGGAATCACCGCCACTTTCATATCAGTACCTCAGCGAGCGCGGCGATGACGCGATCCTGCAGTTCTTCTGTCAGGCCGGGATACAGCGGCAGACTGATGGCCTGACGGTAGTAACGTTCGGCGTGGGGGAAATCACCCGGCGCGAATCCCATTTGCCGGAAATAGGGCTGCAGGTGCACGGGAATATAATGCAGATTAACGCCGATGCCGCGCGCCCGCAGTGCCTCAAACACGCGGCGATGGCGGCCGCTGTCATCGTCCTGCAGCCTGACCACATACAGATGCAGTGCCGAGCGTGATTGCTCGCTGTCCCCGGCAATACAAGGCAGGGTCAGGGGCAGGGCGGCCAGTTCACGGTGATAGCGCCGCGCGAGGACATTGCGCCGGGCGACAAACTCATCAATGCGTGAGTGCTGACTCAGGCCGAGCGCGGCTTGTATATCGGTCATGCGGTAGTTGAATCCCAGTCCGGTCTGCTGGTAGTACCAGGGCCCGTCCGGTTCGTGCGTCATATCGGCTGCGTCGCGGGTAATATGATGGCTGCGCAGCAGCGTCATTTTCTTTGCCAGCTCAGGCTTGTTGGTCAGCGCCATGCCGCCTTCGCCGGTCGTGATGATCTTGACCGGATGAAAGCTGAAGACGGTGATATCGCTGTAACGGCAGCTGCCCACCGGTGCGCCGTCGTAACGCGCGCCTATGGCGTGTGAGGCATCTTCGATCAGTGCGACACCGAAGTCCCGGCAGAGCCGGTGCAGTGTCTTCATCTCGCAGCTCAGGCCGGCCAGATGGACGGCGATCACGGCCCGGGGCAAGCTGCCTTGTGATTGCGCCTGGCGCAAACGCGCATGCAGTGCCTGCGGGTCAATATTGCCGGTGGCCGGATCTATATCGACAAAGTCGATAGCGGCGCCACAATACAAGGCGCAATTGGCACTGGCGACAAAGGTGACCGGTGTTGTCCAGACCTGCTCACCGGGGCCGACGCCAAGTGCCAGACAGGCAATATGCAGTGCCGAGGTTGCACTATTGACAGCAACACCGTATTGCGCACCGCAATAGCCGGCGATGGCTTCTTCAAAGCGTTCGCCCAGCGGTCCTTGAGTCAGGAAGGGCGAGCGCAGTACGTCGACCACGGCTTGTATATCGGCGTCACTGATGGACTGCCTGCCGTAGGGGATGAACTCCGCGGCTGGCGGGTTTGCCGGCGTTACAGCGTGGCTTACGGCCGTGCTTCTCATCTGCTCAGGCCGCCTTTTGGGTTTCACCGTTAATCAATGTACGCAGGGCATCGACATCGAGAAAATCCGGGTTGCTGCCACTGTTGTATGAGAAACCGGCGGGTACCCGGTGGGCCGAGAACTTATCGCAATAGGCCTCGATGCTGTAGTGTCCGGCCATGGGCAGAATCGCGTAGTACTCGCCCAGGTCCACCGTATGGGTGCTGTCGCTGGGGGTAATCATTTCCTCATGGATTTTTTCCCCGGGGCGGACACCGACGATTTCCTGTTTGCATTCCGGTGCGATGGCTTTGGCTACATCGGTGATGCGGTAGGAGGGGATTTTCGGTACCAGCACTTCACCGCCCCAAGCGTTTTGCAGCGCCCACAACACCATCTGCACGCCTTCTTCGAGACTGATATTAAAACGGGTCATATCCGGGTGTGTGATCGGCAGTACGCCGCTGGCCGCGCGCGACTGGAAGAAGGGGATAACCGAGCCGCGGCTGCCCATCACATTGCCGTAACGCACGACCGACAGGCGCAGATCACGTGCGCCGCGGATATTGTTGGCGGCCACGAACAGCTTATCCGAGCAGAGTTTGGTCGCGCCGTACAGATTAATCGGAGCAGCGGCTTTGTCGGTCGAGAGCGCGACAACGCGTTTGACGCCGTTATCGAGCGCGGCCTCGATCACATTCTGGGCACCGAGGATATTGGTCTTGATGCACTCGAAGGGGTTGTACTCGGCGGCCGGAACCTGTTTCAGGGCGGCGGCGTGGACAACCAGATCAATGCGCTGCATGGCCCGGCGCAAGCGGTTTTCGTCACGCACATCGCCGATAAAATAACGCAAGGCCGGATACTCCTGCGGCGAGAACTCCTGGGCCATCTCGAACTGCTTGAGTTCATCGCGGGAATAGATCACCAGACGGTGTATGTCCGGATAGCGCGCCAGTACCGTGCGGATAAAGGCCTTACCGAATGAGCCGGTGCCGCCGGTAATCAATAGCGATTTGCCAGATAACATGTATAACTGCTCCTTGTTGTTCTGCTGCGCCTGTCCGTTGCGCGCGTGTGCTTTCAGCACGTTTTCATTGCTGTCGGTGGCGGCCCTGTTCAGGCGACCAGCCGGAATTGTTCCAGTGTGGCCTCGTACATAGGGTTGATCTCGCTGAGCACGCTCAGCGCCATGAGCGCGGTCTCGCTGTCGCCGGTGCGGATGCACAGAAATGCCACGCGGTTGAGGGATTCTTCCAGAAGATTGGTTTGACCCTGATCGATAATCCAGCGATAGCTGTCCATGGCCAGATCCGTATTGCCGATGATTTCGGCGTGATAGGCATCGCTCAGCCGGTAATATAACTCCCGTGACGGGAAGTCGTTCATTTGCGTCAGGGCGTTTTTAAAGTGAGCGAGCTTGTCCAGACTGCGTTGGTTATAGGCGCTGCTGAGCACCTTAAACAGACTCGCTTCATTGACCGTCAGCGTCTCCAGAACCTGCTCAAGACGTACCGAGCGGCGCTTGAACTGTGCCTCATGTTGTTGCCGGGCTTGCTCAAGCCACTCAGGCGCGACCCGACTCTCATTGCGCAGGAGAACCGCCGGCCAGTCCAGCGTCAGCATCAGTTGACAGAATTTATCAGCGGGCGCCTCAGCCGGGTCATCGGGCCAGAGTTTGATGATCTTCAGGGTGTGTTTTGCAACACTGTCCACGCCTTCGAGAATGCGGCAATAGGCTTCATAGATGTGCCGGCTTTTGTCCAGCGCATCGCCGAACGCCAAAGGTGTATTGTCGGCCAGGTCGGCACCGGTCTGGAAAACGTCGCTGAAATAGGCCGGGAAATAGTCGGTGCAGAATTGCCGCTCGCGGGCGTAGTCTTTGCGGATTTGCTTGTCGATGCGGAAGAGGCGACGGTTGGCCTTGTTGCCACGTGGCGAGTCTTCGGCGGCCACCCCGGTCAGTTTCAGTGCTTCTTCGGCAAGTTTGCGCAGATCGGCACTGCGCTTGCGGAAAAGCCGCAGTTCTTCGCAGCTGTGGCGCATATAGCCGGGCTTGCCGGTGGCGGCCTGAATATCCCGGCGCAGGCTTTGCAGCTGTTGCTGTACCGGTGCGATGCTGCTTTGTGTGTCTTCCAGCGTTGTGTGAATTACGTTGTTCAGCCGCATGGCGCCGGCGGAAGGGTTGATCACGCGGATGGATTCGTGCACCGCGGCGATCTGTATTTCGAGCTGCTTGCCGGAGTTGTAGTAGTCATACGAGCTCAGGCGTACGCTGCCGTCATAGGTGACGACTTCTTCCATATCGGCGCGCAGGGAAATGCCTTGTTCACGTTCGGGGTTGCCCTGTGCGTGGGTATGGCCGGCCGCGTCCAGACAAAAGTCCGTGCCCATCAGGATAATCTGCTCAGGCCGGCCGGCTACGGCAAACTCAAAAGCCTGGTTGGTGACGGTCAGGGAGGCGACTGGCGTCTCGTCATCGCGCTTATGCCAGGGCAGGCGCGGGCCGAAGTAGATTTTCGGTCCCTGCCATTGATTGACCAGTCGGCTGATGGTCTGATTGGCAAAGGCCAGAACCGGGGTCGGTTGCATCTGCAAGCCTTCACGGCTGACGTCGAAGGAGATTTCCTGCGGATCAATACTGACCACAAAGTCAGGGATGATGCCGGCTTCCCTGAGGCGCCGGCTGATGCGCGAAACGGCAATCACGACGACCTCGTCACGGTGCAGGCGCAGCCAGTCAAGATGTTCATCAAGCGAAGGCCCGGCGGCCAGCAGACACACGGTCATCCCGGCGAAGCGGTCTTTGACAATACTGGCCGGAACCTGGGTTGAAGGCAGGTTCAGCAGTGTCTGGGCGATAAAGGGCAGGCGGCTGCCGAGGCTGTTTATCAGGGTATGGCGGGCGTCAATGCGCTGATGCAGCTTGGCGAACATCGGCGTATACCAGCCGCTTTCGTCATGCTCGGCGCAGGCCGCGCGCAGCATATTGACGCGCCCGGCCAGCACGCTGTTGTCCAGCTGACCGGAGTCCAGCAGGGCTTGCAGTTCGTCGCCGCTGAGCAGCAGTGCGTGGGGCAGTTGCGCCAGCTGAGCGGCGCATTCGCGGCGTACCTGAGCGATGATGCGTTCGTCTTCGACAAACCACAGGGCCAGATCGCGGTGTTGTGCGGCGGCCGCAAAAGCCTTGATCAGCAAGCCGCTGTCAGTGCCGCAGAACACGTAATTATTGCTGCGCTTGAAGTCGATCGGCGCGTAGCGGGTTTGCCAGAGGTCGGCGTACTCGTGGCGGGCTACAGCTTCGCTGACTACCTCCGGCAGGTAGAGGTCGCCATGGGCGTTGGCCCGGAAACGCAGGTCGTTTGCGTCAAAATCCTTATGCATGATGGACAATCCTTGTCAGTCTGACTGCCATCAAGCAATTTGGACGCCAGTGTTTCAGCCGGCCGCTGGCAAGGCTTCGCCGAGGGTCATCAGCAACTTGCCGTCGCGGAACACGCAAAGCTGGCCGGGCGCGATACTGTGCCAGGTCTCGTTACAGGTCAGCGGCTCGGTGGCGATGACCGTGACGATGTCATCGGGTGTGGTTTCATTCTTGAAGTCGATGGTCATGTCGGCGTCGCGCAGCTGGGCCTCGCCGAACGGGGCTTTGCGGGTGATCCACCAGAGCTTGGTGCTGCAGAAGGCAAACAGGTATTGCGAGTTGCTCAGCAACATGTTGTAGACGCCCATATGATGCAATTGCAGGGCCCGTTGCAGCAGGAACTGACCGAGGGTCTCGATGTCTTTTTCGTCCGGCAGGCTGTTGAAGCTGGCTTGCATGCAGTTGAGCAGCCAGCAGAAAGCGTATTCGCTGTCGGTGCTGCCGACCGGGCAGAAGCGCCCGTGCATGGGCAGGGTGTCGAAAATCTCCTCCATCTGGCCGTTGTGGGCGAAACACCAGTAGCGGCCCCAGAGCTCGCGGATATAGGGCTGGGTGTTTTCCAGCGACACGCGGCCCACATTGGCGTGGCGGATATGGCCGATCACCACATCCGACTTGATCGGATAGTCGCGCACAAAATCAGCCATGGGCGATTCGTAGCTGGGGTTAGGGTCGTGAAAACTGCGACAGCCGGCGTTTTCATAGAAGGCGATCCCCCAGCCGTCGCGGTGCGGACCGGTGCCGCCGCCGCGCCGCATCAGCTCGGAAAAGCTAAAACAAATGTCGGTCGGCACATTCGCGCTCATCCCCAGCAATTCACACATGATCGGGCCACTCTCCGTGATAAGAACAATCCGCTAGTATAAATCGGCGCCCGCCGGCACCGGAAGACATTCCTTATGCCGCACAGAACTGGCTTAAGTCATGTCATCAACCTGTCATATTCGTTAGACTCGCGGCCACAGATTGAGTCCAGTAAGCAGGAGACGTGCATGCCTAACCCTAAGGGCGGGAATTTCACAGAGCTGTCCGGTTTTGAATCGCTCGACAAAGCGGCCGGACCGGGGAAACGTGAGACCCTCAGAATCGGCGCTGCCTTATTGTTTATTGTCGGGATTATGCTCTTTACCTGGGTCCGCGCCGGTGATGTCGAAGGCGGGATGCTGCTGGTGGTGGCGGCCATGATCGGCGGTTACATGGCGCTCAATATCGGCGCCAATGACGTGGCCAACAATGTCGGGCCCGCGGTCGGCAGCAAGGCGTTGACGCTGGCCGGCGCGATTGTCATTGCCGCGGTGTTCGAGGCGCTTGGCGCGCTGGTGGCCGGTGGTGATGTGGTCAGTACCATCAAAAAAGGCATTATTTCGCCGGATCTGATTACCGACTCCCAGACCTTTATCTGGCTGATGATGGCGGCTTTGCTGGCCGGTGCGCTGTGGCTGAATCTGGCCACCGCCATGGGCGCGCCGGTCTCGACCACGCACTCGATCGTCGGCGGCGTGCTCGGCGCCGGGATTGCCGCCGGCGGCTGGCAGATTGCCAACTGGGGGCAGATGGGGGCGATTGCCGCGTCCTGGGTCATTTCGCCGGTCATGGGCGGGGTGATCGCAGCGGGTTTTCTGATGCTGATCAAGCGCACGATTACCTACCAGCCGGATAAGATTCTCGCCGCCCGGCGCTGGGTGCCGGTGCTGATCAGCCTGATGTTGTGGGCTTTCTCGACCTATCTGCTGATCAAAGGCCTCAAGCGCATCTGGGCACTGTCGTTTTATGAGGCGTCCGCTTGCGGGCTGGCACTGGCCGCTTCGCTTTATCTGATGGTCAAGCGCTACATCACACGCAAGGCACAGGGCCGCGAGAACACGAAACAGTCGGTCAATGAGCTGTTTACCTTGCCGCTGATTTTTGCTGCCGCCTTGCTCAGTTTTGCCCACGGCGCCAATGACGTGGCCAACGCGGTCGGGCCGCTGGCGGCGATTAACGACGCGATCCTGCACGGTGGTGTGGCCAGCAAGGCGACCATTCCGGTCTGGGTCATGATGGTCGGTGCGCTCGGTATTGCCCTGGGACTGTCGCTGTACGGGCCCAAGCTGATCCGCACGGTCGGTTCGGAAATCACCGAGCTGGATAAGATGCGCGCCTTCTGTATCGCCATGGCTGCGGCGATTACGGTGATTCTGGCCTCACAACTGGGCCTGCCGGTCAGCTCCACGCATATTGCCGTCGGCGGGGTCTTCGGTGTCGGTTTTCTGCGCGAGTACCTGAAAAAATCCTATGCCCGCATGGTCGATGAGATCATCGCCCACCATGAAGGTGAGGATCAGGAGACCATCGAGCGCTTCCTCGCGCAGTTTCAGAAGGCCTCGCTGAACGACAAGCGCATCATGCTGCAGGATCTGAAAAAGAACCGCGGCGAAGCCCAGCTCAGCAAAGCCGAGCGCAAAAGCCTGCGTAAGGTCTACAAGCAGGAGCTGGTCAAACGTTCGGCGCTGTACAAAATCGCCGCCGCCTGGATTATCACGGTACCGGTCTCGGCCATTATTGCGGCAATGCTGTTTTATATGATCCGCGGATTTATGTTGCCGTGAGTGGGGGGGGCGCTTGCCTGCCATGCGGGGGGATTGACAGGCCGGTGCGGGCTTGCAATAGGAGGTATTGCGGGCCGGCCGTGTCCTGCCAAAAATACGCTGCAGCAATCATCATTCACGATGACTGTAGCGTGAACCCAACGACCGCACACGGAGCCCTATGCCCTTTCTGAAAACGTCCTCTGCTGAGTCGCAACGCGAGCTGAACCGAACAACGATTATGCGGCTGCTGCGCCAACATGGCCGGCTCGCCCGAGTGGAGCTCGGTGTCCTCGCCGGTTTGAGTCCGGCTACGGTGACGGCCATTACCCGCAAGCTCCTGTCCGAACAGTTGATCCGTGAGGTGGACGAGGGGCCGGCAGATGAGGCGGGGCGCGGGCGGCCCAGAGTCCGGCTTGAGGTCAATGGCCAGGCCGGTTATCTGTTGATTCTGGTGATCCGCAGCGGGCAGGGGCGCTGGTCGCTGGTGGATTTTGCCGGCCACGTGCTGGAGCAGACGCCGGCCAGTATCGCTAGCGGTGACAGGGCCGGCCAACAGCTCACCGAGGGACTCTGTGCGGATATCACGCGTTTGCTGGGGTTCCACGGTCTGCCCACGCAGCGACTGCTCGGTATCGGTATCTGCCTGCATGGTTTGCTCGATTGTGCTGAAGGGCGGGTGCTCTGGAGTCCTGCGCTGGAGCTGCACAATGTCGCTGTTGCCGGTCCTTTGCGTGAGGCCTTTAAGTGTCCGGTGTCACTGGTCAGTGAAGCCGATGCGATAACCCTGGCTGTCAGTGGCTTGCCCGATTGCCGTAATCTGCGTGAGTTCGCCTGTCTGCATCTGGGCGAAGACGGGATCGGCATGGGGCTGGTGCTGGCCGGCGCTCTCTACAACAACCGTTACGGCTTTGCCGGCGAGTTCGGGCATCTCAAATACCCGCTCGCGCAGCACCTGCGCTGCCGTTGCGGTGCTGACGGCTGTATTGAAACCCTGGTCAGCGGCTGGGCCTTACGCCGCGATCTGGGCGATAAACTTCCCGATGCGGCCTGTCCGGAGCAGGGCGATAAGGCGGCGCGGGAATGGTTCGAGCGTGCCGGTCGGGTGATCGGCACCGGTATCGGCCATGTGATCAATCTGCTGGCGCCGGAACGGGTGATTCTGTGCGGGCCTTTGGCCGAGTATTTTCGCTGGTTTTCCCCGCCGATGCGGGACGAGCTGCGCAGGCAGGTGCTGAAGCCGGAGAAGGCCGGCACTGCGGTAACCGCCTTATCCCTGCCGGATGAGTGCACGGTCCGTGGCGCGATTGCCTATACGTTGTCCGGTGGACATGCCGCACGGACACAGGCCGCGCTGCGTTGAAATGGCCCGCCCCAGAGGATTCGAACCTCTGACCTTCCCCTTAGGAGGGGGACGCTCTATCCGGCTGAGCTAGGGGCGGACGTCTGCCGGAACGGGCAGAGCGCATTCTAAAGATAATCCGCCGCGGCATCCAGCCGTGATTTTTCGCCAGTCCGGTCTATTCTCTGGGTTCCGGCGTAATTTTTGCGCGTTAAGGCTACTCTCAGGACAGGAAAGCACCATGGCTACAGCAATGCGTTTTTCCAATGATCAGTTCACCGACCGCCGTGGCTCGGCGCGGGTCACCGATGCGGTGGGGCTGGATGTGCGGCTGCAGGGTGAGGAGCGCCGTGCCGGCAGTGCGCAGCCGGCGGTCGGTGCACCGGCGCGATTTGCCGGCTTTGCCGAGCTTGAGAGAACCCATCCTGAGGCGGTCGCCTATATTCTCTCTCTGGAATCGCAGCTGGGGCTGATCAGCCGTCAGAGCGCTGACGCCGCACGCTGTCAGTTTCCGACGCATAAAGTCAGTCTCTCGCTCAGCGGTATTGCTTTTGCCCACGACCGGGTGCTGCAGCCCGGTGACCGGATCGTACTGGATCTGGTCCTGTTCCCCGCACAGCAGCCTCTGTCGCTGCCTGCGACGGTGGTCAGCGTCGGTGGTACGGCGGAGTCCGGACGCAGTATCCGTGGCGGAAAATATGCCGCACGGGCCGCTTTCAGCCGGTTGGACGAGACCCAGCGCGCGGTGCTTGACGCGCATATTCAGGGCCTGCTGAGCCAGCTCTGAGTCAATATTTTGTCGAAAAATCGTTTTTAACGACAAAAAACAGGCACACCCCGGAATTTTGACTATTCTCTCTGATCAAGGACCGGTTTAGCGCCGCGCTATGGCCTGCAAGTGCCAGCGTGGTCAGACCGGCATCGTTACCGCAGACGATTCCGGGTTGTATTTTCAATGAAAATTCTTGTTTCCAATGATGACGGCTATCAGTCAGAAGGCATCGCCACGCTCGCGCGCGTGCTGGCCGGCGTGGCTGATGTCGAAGTCGTCGCGCCTGACCGCAATTGCAGTGCTGCCAGCTCCTCTCTGACGCTGCGTATTCCCTTGCGCAGCCGTGTGCATGAGAACGGCTTCCGTTCGGTCGAGGGTACGCCCACCGACTGTGTGCATCTGGCCGTCAACGGCATGCTCGGCGAAGTGCCGGATATGGTCGTCAGCGGCATTAATGACGGGCCCAATATGGGCGACGATGTGGTCTATTCGGGCACGGTCGCGGCCGCCATAGAAGGGCGCTTTCTGGGCTTTCCGGCGATTGCCGTGTCCATGGCCAGTTCGCGCCCGACACACTACGAAACCGCCGCACAGGTGGTGGCGCGGCTGGTCACGCATATCTGTAACAATCCCATCGACGAGTCGACCATCCTGAATGTCAATGTGCCGGATTTGCCTTTGGCGCAGATCAAGGGCCTGCGCAGCACGCGTCTTGGCAGCCGGCATAAATCCGAGGGTGTGATCGCGCAGAAAGACCCGCGCGGTGAAACCGTCTATTGGCTGGGGCCGGCCGGGCCGGAGTCCGATGCCGGCGAAGGCACTGATTTCCAGGCCGTGCGCAACGGCTATGTCTCTGTTACCCCGTTACAAATTGATCTGACGCGCCACGCGGCGCTGGCGGATGTGGCTACATGGCTGTCCTCACTCTGAAACCTTTCAGTCCGGCCGAGATTGCCGGCATCGGCATGACCTCCCAGCGTACCCGCGACCGCATGGTCGGGCGTCTGAGCGGGCAGGGCGTGCAAAACCGTGACGTGCTGTCGGCCATGAGCTCCGTGCCGCGGCATCTGTTTATGGACGAGGCCATGGCCTCACGGGCCTATGAAGACGTGGCCCTGCCGATCGGTTGCGGCCAGACCATCTCCCAGCCCTATATAGTCGCGCGCATGACCGAGCTGGTGCTGGAAGTGGGCGAGCTGCGCCGCGTGCTGGAAATCGGCACCGGCTCGGGCTATCAGGCCGCCGTGATCTCGCGTCTGGTACCCGAGGTTTACACCTGCGAACGCATCGAAACACTGCTTGACCGGGCCGAGCGGCGCTTTCTGCGTCTGGGCTACAAAAATATCCGCACCCGTTATGCCGACGGCGCGCTGGGTTGGCCCGAAAAGCGCCCCTTCGACGCCATTATCATCACCGCATCGCCCGAAGAAGTGCCGCCGGAGCTGATTGCACAACTGCGTATCGGCGGACGCATTGTCACCCCGCTGGGCGGGCAGGAGGCGGATCAGAAACTGGCTGTCCTGACCCGCAATGAGGACGGCGTCACGACGAATTTACTTGAGTCAGTGCGCTTCGTGCCGTTTTTAGGTGGAAAATCCTGAAAACCTGCTATTAGTTCAGAAGAGGCCATGAAATTAACAAGGATCACCGGATTGTTTTCCGCCGTATGGAGAGGACGCACCGGACCGCAACAGGGCAATGTCCGATGAATATCTTCTCCCGACTTTACGATCTGGTGCTGGGCTGGGCCGGGCATCGTCACGCCACGCGTTATCTGGCCGGACTGAGCTTTGCCGAGTCCGCTTTTGCGCCCTTGCCGCCGCCGGATGTGATGTTGATTCCGATGGTCCTGCGGCAGCCGTCCAAGGCGATGCAACTGGCTGCCTGGACAACGTTTTTTTCGGTTTTGGGTGGTCTTGCGGGCTACCTGATCGGCTACTTTGCCTACGAACTGCTCGAGCCTCTGTTGCATGAGTTTGGTTATTGGGAAAAGTACGAAAAGGTGGTAGACTGGTTTAAGAAGTGGGGCTTTAGCATTGTTTTTATTGCAGGTTTTTCCCCGCTTCCGTATAAGTTGTTTACGATTGCCGCCGGTAGTTTAAAGCTCACTCTGATACCTTTTCTCTTGGGTTCCGTCGTCGGACGGGGAGCGCGCTTTTTTTTGGTGGCTTTTCTTGTCAGCCGGTTTGGCCCGCGTGTCGAGCCGGTGATTAAAAAGTACGTTGAGTGGTTAGGCTGGGGTGTTGTTGCCCTGTTTGTTCTGGCCGTGATCTGGTTTCGCGGAGGTTAGATGTCACAGCGTCTTCGGCATTCGGTTTTACTTCTCGGGTGTCTTGCTCTGGCCGGTTGTGCCGGTACCGGGAGTGCCCGTAAGCCTTCGTTTGCGTATGACAAATACATCACGCGCCCCGGTGATACAGTCGAGTCGGTAGCCTGGCGCTACAAACTCACACCGGATGAGCTACGGGCGCGTAATCGTCTGACCGGCGGCAGCATTCTGCCACCGGGCATGCAGTTGGTGATCGCAGCGCCTGTGGTTGCCACGACTGCGCCTCAGGCGCCTGTGGCGCGTACGGAATCGGTTGCTGTGGTCAACACGGCAAGGCGCGAGCCGGCGGTGGTTCAGCGTGAACCGCTGGCGCAGGTCGAGATTCCGGCCAGTGTCCGTAAGGCACCGCGTGAGGAAGTCATCGAAACCGTTGAGTTTGTCGAGCCGGCCAAGCGGGCCGACACCTCTGCGGTGAAGAAGCAGCAGAAAACAGCCAATGGCTGGATGTGGCCGGCCAGCGGTCAGATCGCGCGGGGCTTCCAGCCCAATGTGGTGAACCGTCAGGGTCTGGACATCACGGTCGCGTCAGGCGAGGACATAGTCGCTGCGGCTGACGGTACGGTGGTGTACAGCGGTCAGGATCTGGCCAGTCACGGCAAGCTGGTGATTCTGCGCCACGACAACAATCTGTTGTCTGCCTACTCAATGGCTGATGAGCTTTACGTTAAGGAAGACGAAACTGTCCGTGCCGGCGATGCGATCGCCAGCCTGAAAAGGGATCAGGGCAGTTCGATGTTCCATTTTGAGATCCGCAAGAATGGCAACCCTGTGGATCCGGTGACGTATTTGCCAAAACGTTGACAGCGCGTCTGATTTTTGGCGTGTTAATTGCTTAGTTTTACCTGTAACTTATTTTGTGACGGAATTCCGACTGAGTGCGGCAGCGGAGTTCCGGACGTAGCTCGAAGACCCGGAGAATTTTGATGGCTCGAATGAATGACGCTGGCGACGCCAACACCGAAAGTGCAGATGTTGTGGACATGGATGTAGCGGTGGCTGACGCAGCCGGCGTGGAAGCCGAAGAGCAGATCACGCCGAGTAAATACAAAACGCGTGAAGTATCCCGTAAGGATATGGACGCGACTCGTCTTTATCTGAAAGAAATTGAGTTCTCACCGCTGCTTACGGCAGACGAGGAGAAAATGTATTCGCGTCAGGCGCAGGCCGGTTGTGAAGCCTCGCGCAAGAAGATGATCGAATGCAATCTGCGGCTGGTGGTAAAAATCGCCCGTCGTTATATGAATCGCGGACTGGCGCTGCTGGATCTGATCGAAGAGGGCAATCTGGGTCTGATTCACTCGGTTGAAAAATTCGATCCGGAGCGCGGTTTCCGCTTCTCAACCTACGCGACCTGGTGGATTCGTCAGACCATCGAGCGTGCGCTGATGAATCAGACGCGGACCATTCGTCTGCCGATTCATATCGTTAAAGAGATGAATGTCTACATCAAAGCCGAGCGCCGTTTGCAGCAAACGCTCAACCGCGATCCCTCGGCTGAGGATATTGCGCAGCTGACCGAGCGTCCGGTCGCTGACGTCAAGCGCCTGCTGTCGCTGCGTGACCGCGTCAGTTCAGTGGATGTGGCCATCGGCAAAGACGGCGAACGGCCGCTGCTGGATATTATCCAGGACGATAACAACCCGGACCCGTCGAATATCCTTCAGGATCAGCGCGTTAACTCTCATATTAACGACTGGTTGGGCAAGCTCGAATCCAAGCAGCGCGAAGTGCTGGTGCGTCGTTTCGGTCTGCACGGCCACGACAAATCCACACTGGAAGAAGTCGGCCGCGAACTGGGTGTGACCCGCGAGCGCGTGCGTCAGATTCAGATGGAAGCGCTCAAGCGTCTGCGCCGTCATCTGGAAAGCAACGGCTATTCGGCTGAGAACCTGTTTCTCGCCTGAGCCGCCGGCTCACGAATGAGGAAAACGCCGCTTCCGAGCGGCGTTTTTTTTGTCTGCAAACCGGGGTGGTTGTGGCCGGGTGTGTGCCGGAGCGGGTCTGCACAAAGCCTGCGTACATGCGTATACTACGTGCCCTGCATCACACTCCGGTCCGCCGGGGCGCTGATGATCTTTGTCAGTCACGGAATTTTTTCTGTCGCGGTGCCGGTCGCTAAGGCCTGTCGCGGTGGTGGGTAATCTTGGGAGTTTTCGTTTGGAACCGGTAAAAGTCGGCCTGCTCGGGCTGGGAGTTGTAGGAGAGGGAACCGCGCGTGTTCTGGCGCGTAACGCACAGGAAATCAGTCGCCGCGCCGGCAACCGCATTGAAGTGAAATCCGCTGCGGTACGTAACCTCGGTAAAGCCGAAGCGTTGGGCATTGAAGGCGTGGCTCTGACAACCGATGCCATGTCGGTGGTCGACGATCCGGAAATCTCCGTTGTTGTTGAGCTGATGGGCGGCTGCGATTTCGCCCGTGAGTGCGTAATGCGTGCCATTGAAAACGGCAAGCACGTGGTAACGGCCAACAAAGCCCTGATCGCGCTGCACGGCAATGAGATTTTCCAGGCCGCGCAGGACAAGGGCTGCATGGTCGCGTTCGAAGCGGCGGTAGCCGGCGGTATTCCGATTATCAAAGCGATCCGTGAGGGCCTGGCGGCCAACCGGATTGCCTGGCTGGCCGGCATTATTAACGGCACCGGCAACTTTATTCTCTCTGAGATGCGTGAGAAGGGCCGTGATTTCGATGACGTGCTGGCCGAAGCCCAGGCGCTCGGTTACGCCGAAGCGGACCCGACCTTTGATGTGGAAGGGATAGATGCAGCGCATAAGCTGACTATTCTGGCCTCGATTGCTTTCGGCATTCCGCTGCAGTTTGAGGCGGTTTACACAGAAGGTATCTCCGCCATCACCAGTGAAGATGTCAGCTATGCTGAAGAGCTCGGCTATCGCATCAAGCATCTCGGTGTGGCGCGTAAAAGCAAAGACGGTGTCGAGTTGCGGGTGCATCCGACCCTGATCCCTGAGCGTCGTCTGCTGGCCAATGTAAACGGCGTGATGAATGCGGTGCTGGTCAATGGTGATGCGGCCGGCCCGACCTTGTATTACGGTCAGGGCGCCGGTGCCGAGGCCACGGCCTCTGCGGTGGTCGCCGATATTGTCGATGTGGTGCGCACCATGACGGCCGATCCGCATAACCGTGTACCGCATCTGGCATTTCAGCCGGAGTCCCTGTCAAATCTGGCGCCGGTCAGTCAGGATGCCTTTGAGTCAGCGTATTACCTGCGCATGGAAGCCTGTGATCAGCCTGGTGTGATGGCGGATGTGTCGCGGGTGTTCGGCGATCTGGGTATCAGTATCGAAGCTATCCTGCAGAAAGAGCCGGCCGAGGATTCTTCGGTGGTGCCGATTATCCTGCTCACGCGGCGGGTTAATGAAGGGCTGATGAACGAAGGGATTGCGCGTCTTGAGGCCTTGTCCAGTGTGGATAAGCCGGTTGTGCGTATCCGTGTCGAGTCGCTCGGTTAATTGCCGGTCTTAGCCTGGCTTGTCTTATCCGGGAGCGCCGTGTCAGGCGCTCTCGTCCTCAAACAGATCCAACACCAGTTTGATACCGGCGTTTTTCAGATGGCCGGTTTCCTCGACCAGTTCCACCGTTGTTAAGGGGTGGGACTCCATCCATTCGCGCGGCACACCGATCCGCAGTTCCGATTTGCGAACGGTCAGGCGGATTGTCGGCAGCTTGTGTGTGTAGCGGTCACGGTGCAAAAGCACAGCGATGCGCAGCAGGGCCAGCAGGCGGGTCAGAGAGCTGCTGCGTTTGCCCGGCAGGTCGGCCAGAGCATCGCTGTTGACCTTGCGCCGGTGGTAACGCACCAGCAGGGCCAGCTCGTATTGCTGGGTACGTGAAAAGCCCAGCATATCCGAGTGTTTCAGGATGTACTCGCCATGCTTGTGGTATTGCTGATGGGCCAGAATCAGGCCGATCTCGTGTAATTGCGCAGCCCGTGTCAGCAGGTTCAGGTCGTGCTGCGGGTCCAGTTCCCAGGCTTTGGCCACGGCGCGGAACAGATTGCCGGCGGTGCGCGTCACGCGCTCGGCCTGGGTTTTGTCCACCCAGTAGCGCGTTTGCAGTTGATTGATGGTGTATTGCTGGACGTCTTCGTGCTCGGCTTTGCCAATCATGTCGTAGATCACGCCCTCGCGCAGTGCCACCGGGGAGACGCGGATCTCGTCGATCTTGAGTGCGCGCATAATGCCGTACAGCACCGCAATGCCACCGGCCAGGACTTTGCAGCGGTTGTTGCTGACCGACTCGAGCTTGAGTTTTTCGATGCTGCCGGCCTTGATGCAGCGGTCGCAAAGTGTTTTCAGACCGCTGCGGCTGATGTGTTCTTTGCTCAGGCCCAGTTCGACCAGGGCTTTTTCCACGGATTTGATGGTGCCCGAGCAGCCGATCACTTCGTCGCGCGGCTCTTCGCGGTAAGCGCGGATGATCGGTTGCAGTTCCAGTTCGGCATGCAGTATGGCAGTGCGCATGCCTTCGTCGCTGATGTGGCCGTCAGGGAAAAACTGATCGCTGTAACTGACGCAGCCCATATTCGTGCTTTCCATCAGGTTCGGACGGAAACCGGCACCGGTAATCAGTTCGGTGCTGCCGCCGCCGATGTCGATGACCAGGCGTTGTGCGTCGTGATTGGGCTGGCCGTGCGCGACCGCCGAGAATATCAGGCGCGCTTCTTCACGGCCGGAAATAATCTCGATATTGCGCCCGATCAGGCTTTCGGCGTGGCGGTTCAGTTCATCGGCATTGCGCGCGCGGCGCAGGGTGTTGGTGCCGACGATGCGGATGTTTTCACGCGGGATGCCGCGCAGCCGTTGCTCAAACTGGGCCAGACAGGCCTGGGCCCGTTCCATGGTTTCGGGCTTGATGTTTTTTTTACCGTCCAGTCCGGAGCCGAGCCGGACGGAGTCGCGGATCCGGTCGATCAGACGCAGCGACTGGCCTTCGAGTCGTGCCACCACCATGTGGAAGCTGTTGGAGCCAAGGTCGATGGCGGCATAGCTGTGTGTTTTATCGGCGCTGGTGGTCATGCTGATTTCCGTCAGGTGTGAGGTTTTCGTCCCAGAGTCACGCGCTCGTGTCCCGCATAGTCGTTCCGGGTCTGTACTTGTATATAGCCGGCCTGAGCGAAGAGCTGCCGGCAGGCGGCGCCCTGATCGTATCCGTGTTCGCACAGCAGCCAGCCGGCCGGGCTCAGGTAGGCCGGTGCCTGAGCAATAATCAGGCGCAGATCATCCAAACCGTCGCGGCCGCTGGTCAGTGCCCGGCGCGGTTCGTATTGTAACCCGCGGTCCAGCAGGTGAGGGTCGTTGTCGGCGATATAAGGCGGATTCGTAACAATCAGCCCGAAGTGCCTGGCGCTGACCGCGCCGAACCAGTCGGATTGGCAAAAGTGGGCGTTGCTGATGTGGTTGCTGAGCGCGTTGTCGCGCGCGACACGCAGCGAAGCGGGATCGATATCAGTGCCGGTCACGTCGCTGGCGGGCCATTCTTTGGCCAGCGCCAGTGCCAGCGCGCCTGTACCTGTGCCGAGATCCAGAACGTGCGCCGGGGCGGTCCCGTCGAAGCACTCCAGCGCCTGCTCGACCAGCACTTCGCTGTCGGGCCGCGGAATCAGGGTGTCGGGAGTGACCTTGAGCTCCAGCGACCAGAACGCTGCGTGGCCGGTGATATAGGCCAGCGGTTCACCGTTGCAACGCCGTTGCAGGGCCTCGCTGAAGCGGGCGCATTGGGCGCTGTCGGGTTGTTGCTCATCATTGGCAATCAGCCAGGTGGCCGGCCGCGCCAGAGCCTGGCTGAGCAGCTGGCGCGCTTCGCTGAGCGGGTAGTCGCTGTGCGGGCTGAGTTGTTGCGCGGCGGCGCGGAGCAGCTGCGCGATGGTGTTGTCAGTCACCGAGCTCTGCCAACAGGTCGGCCTGATGTTCGGCGAGCAGCGGATCGATGACCTGGGCCAGGTCGCCGGCCAGAATCTCTTCGAGTTTGTAGAGTGTCAGGCCGATGCGGTGATCGGTGACCCGTCCCTGCGGGAAGTTGTAGGTGCGGATTCGTTCGGAGCGGTCGCCGCTGCCGACCTGCAGCCGGCGTGATTCGGAGCGGGCCGCCTGTTGCCGTCCGATCTGTTCGTCCATCAACCTGGCCTGCAGCAGTGACAGTGCTTTTGCGCGGTTCTTATGTTGCGAGCGCTCTTCCTGACATTCGACCACTATGCCGCTGGGCAGGTGGGTAATGCGGATCGCCGAATCGGTTTTGTTGATGTGCTGACCGCCGGCGCCGGACGCGCGGAAGGTGTCGACCTTGAGGTCGGCCGGGTTGATATTGATTTCTTCGACCTCGTCCGGCTCGGGCAGAATCGCCACGGTTGCCGCCGAGGTGTGAACCCGGCCCTGGGATTCGGTTTCGGGTACCCGTTGCACGCGGTGCGCGCCGGATTCGAATTTCAGGCGTGAGAACACGCCGTTGCCGATAATGCGGGTGACTACTTCTTTGTAGCCGCCGTGCTCGCCGGGCCGTTCGCTGAGCAGCTCACTGCGCCAGCCCCGGGTTTCGGCGTAGCGGGTGTACATTTTCAGCAGATCGCCGGCAAACAGTGCCGCTTCATCGCCGCCGGTGCCGGCGCGGATTTCGAGAAAGACGTTGTTCTCATCACGCGGGTCTTTGGGCAGCAGCAGGGTGTTGATCTCTTTGCCCAGCGCGTCCAGCCGGGCGCTGGCGGCACGGATCTCGTCCTCGGCCATGGCGCGCATGTCCGGGTCGCTGTCATTGGCCATTTCCTGTGCGCTGCTCAGGTCGTCGCGGGCTTTTTCGTAGTCGTTCCAGGCCTTGATGACCGGCTCCAGCGAGGCGTATTCGCGCGACAGGTCGCGGAAGCGGTTCTGGTCGGCGATGACATCGGCTTCGCCGAGCAGGGCGGCGATTTCTTCATGGCGTTCGCTTGCCTGTTGCAGCCGGCCCCTGATCGAGTCTTTCATTATTGGTCTTTATCCAGTCCGAAAAGGGTGTTGGCTGCTTCGATAATATCCAGCCGGCCTTCTTCGCCGGCTTCGCGCAGGCGCGCGCTCGGGGTGTGCAGCAGCTTGTTGGTCATGCTGTGCGCGAAACGCTGCAGTACCTGTTCGGCAGGCATGCCGCGTTCGAGCTCGCGCATGCTTTTTTGCAGCAGTTCCTGCTGAATGCCGGCAGCGTTCTGGCGGTACTGCTTAATGGTGTTCATGGCGTTCATCGCGCGCAGCTTGCGCATAAACTGCTCGACCTGGGTGAGGATCATTTCCTCGGCCTGGTCGGCCGCTTCCTGACGCGATTTGCGGTTCTCGTCGATGACGTTCTGCAGGTCGTCGACCGTGTACAGAAAGACATCATCGAGTTCGGAGACCTGATGCTCGATGTCCCGCGGAACTGCAATATCGACCATAAACATGGGTTCGTGGCGGCGTTTTTTCAGGGCCGCTTCGACCGCGCCTTTGCCGAGGATTGGCAGTGGTGCGGCGGTGGAGGCGATAACGATGTCGGATTCGGCCAGCACGTCCGGGATATCGGCGATCCGCACGGCGCGGGCCTTGTATTCGGCGCCGATGGCTTCGGCCCTGGCCAGCGTCCGGTTGGCGATGATCATATTGCCGATGCCGGAGCTGTAAAGATGGCGGGAGACCAGTTCGATGGTTTCGCCGGCACCGATCATCAGCGCGGTTTTGCCGGACAGGTCGCCGAAGATCTGCCGTGCCAGGCTGACCGCGGCGAAGGCGACCGACACCGGGTTGCTGCCGATGCGCGTATTGGTGCGCACCAGTTTGGCGACGCTGAATGCGTGCTCGAAGAGCTGGCTCAGTTCGCGCCCGAGGGCACCGTTCTGCGAGGCGGTCTGATACGCCTGTTTGATCTGGCCGAGGATCTGCGGTTCGCCCAGTACCAGTGAATCCAGCCCGCTGCAGACCCGCAACAGATGCTGTACCGCGTACTGATCATCGTGGCGGAACAGATAGGGGGAGAAACTGTCCGGGTCGGCGTGAAAGTGTGTGTGCAGCCAGGCGATGACCTGCGCGACCGCGTCGTCTTCCATGCCGCAGTAGATTTCGGTGCGGTTGCAGGTCGAGACAATGGCCGCTTCGGTCACCCCCTCGATGCTTTTTAATTCGCGCAGGGAGTCGGGCAGCTTCTCGGGAGAAAAGCTGGCTCGCTCGCGGATTTCCACCGGGGCGGTATTGTGATTAAGGCCAAGGGCTACGAGTGACATCGCGCGGGATTGTAGCAAAAATCACGGCACGGGAGTTCTCCCTTGTCGCAATTTGCCACACTGTTTGTAGGTTTAATGCCTGTCTGTCATTGGCGTAATAGCGAAAACCGCCGCCGGCACGGGCCGTGGCGTGGCTTTTGGGCTAAACTGGGCCGTAATCAGTCACTTGTGCGGTCTGTCATACGGCGGGTCGGAAAACCGACTCTGTCGCATAATACGCATGCATACTTGCCGGAGCGGGTGCGCTGCGGGGTAAGATGCCGGAGAACAAGGACCGGCAGCGAACCGGCTGAAGTGATCCAAGGGAACTCTCTTATGCAAAACATCCGTCGTCGACCGGCGTCATTGCTCGCTGCGGCACTTTCCTGTGCTGTTCTGTCTGCCTGCACTACCAACGAGCGGGGCGGCGCCATGGCGCAGGATAGTGTGCTGCAGGGCACATCGGTTTCGCCGCGTTCGGAAGTGATGTTCGAGGTGCTGGCCGCCGAACTGGCCGGACGCCGCGGCATGCTCGATGCGGCGACCGAAAATTACCTCAGCGCCTCGGCCAAATCCGCTGACGTGCGGATCGCCGAACGGGCCACCAAACTGGCCGTTTTCAGTCGCCAGTGGGATAAGGCCGCGCAGGCCGCCGGGCGCTGGAGCACGCTTGATCCGGATAATCTCGAAAGCTGGCAGCTGCTGGGCCAGATTTCTCTCTATCAGGGCGACGCCGCCGCTGCCGAACAGGCCTTTCTGTCATTGATCGAACGCTCGCCGGACACCCGGGCGGGGGTTCGCACGGTGGTCTCGACGCTGCTGCACGAAAGCAATTTCCGTCTCGCACTGGACGTGATGCAGGGTCTTAGCGCCAAACGGCCCGATAGCGCCATGCTCTGGTTCGGTCAGGCGCGTCTGCAGCTCTCGGCCGATGACAAGAGCGCGGCCTTGCAGTCGGTAGAGCGTTCTCTGATGCTGGATGATCAATCGGCCGATGCGATTTTGCTCAAAGGCCAGATTCTCGCTGAGTCCGGACGGGCCGCCGAAGGTTATGACTATGTGCGCGGCCGACTGGATGATCTGCAAGACCCGCTGGTCGCGCGTCTGGGGTTTGCCCGCATGCTGGTGCAGGCCGGGCGCTATGATGAAGCCAGCCGTGAGTTCGAGGTTATCGCAGCGCTGGCGCCGGATGATGCCAATGCCATGTTCTCGCTCGGGCTGCTGGCAATTGAATCGCGCCGCACCGAAGCGGCCGAGGACTATCTGGAGCGGGTGCTTGAGCTCGGTGAGTATCAGTCCGATGCCAACTACTATCTGGCCCGGATCGCCGATAACCGCGGCGAAATCCAGCGTGCGCTGATCCACTATGAAGCCGTGCAGGAAGGCGACAATGTGATGGATGCGCATATCCGCGCGGCCGAACTGGTTGCCGCCAGCGGTGATCTGGATGAAGGGCGGACGCGGATTCACCGTCTGCGCATGATTAACACTGATCCGCGTATTTTGCTGCAGCTGGTGCTGGCCGAAGGGCGGATGCTGCGCGATGCCGGCGACTATACCGAATCGCTGTCAGTTTTCGGTGAGGGGCTGCAGCAGTTTCCGGACAACGTGGAGCTGCTTTATGCCCATGCCCTGACGGCTGAACGGCTCGGCCTGGACGGCGACTTTGAACAGGATTTGCGCCGGGTCATCGAGCTCGAGCCGGATAACGCCCATGCGCTTAACGCGCTGGGGTATTTTCTGGTCGACAAGGGCCATCGTCTTGAAGAGGCCGAGGTTTACCTGAATAAGGCCATCAGTCTGTTGCCTGAAGATCCGGCCATTATCGACAGCCTCGGCTGGCTCCGCTATCGCCAGGGTGATCACGAACAGGCCATTGCGTTGTTACGCCGTGCGTTTTCCAAACTGATTGACCCGGAGATCGCGGCTCATCTGGGCGAAGTGCTGTGGGTGACCGGTGACGAGAAATCCGCGCAGGAGATCTGGAACAAAGGGCTCGAAAAACAGCCCGATGACGGCCTGTTGCGGGGCGTGATGGAGCGTTACATTCCTTGAAGTCGTTTTTTGTTTTGTTGTTGGCGCTGACGCTGAGCGCCTGTTCGACCTTGTCACCCGTGGATAAGCCCACTGACGGCCTGAATCAGGCGCAGCGCCGCGCGCAGTTACAGGCGCTGGCAGCCTGGCAGTTGCGCGGGCGTATCGCGATCCGTACCGAAACAGACGGCATTACGGCAAATCTGGATTGGCGTCAGGACGGCAATCGCAGCGATATCCGTCTGGCCGGTGCCTTCGGTGCCGGAGCGACCCGGGTGGTGCGTTCAGCGCAGGGCGCTGAAATCTACCTCGACGGCGACAAACCGCTGTACGGCGATGACGCCGAAAGCCTGCTTTATTGGGAGACCGGATTGCGCATTCCGTTGCAAGCCCTGTCGTCCTGGCTGATCGGTCTGGCAGGTCCTTTCGACGATGCGGTCTATGACGATTTCGGCCGCCTTGAAACTCTCAGCTATACCGACCCGGAAGGGATTGTCTGGCGTGCCGGGTTCGAGGAATACACCCTGGTCGAAGATCTGCAACTGCCTTTGCGTATTCAGGTTCGCGGAGCCGGTTTCACACTGCGTTTATCTGCCGATGAATGGCTGCCCGGTGAGCGGCGCGTCAGTACGCCCGCGGCGCCGCCACGACTGATGATTCCCGGCCGTAACTGATTACCTTTCTTTTTTATGTCTGACTTCAGCGCTTGCTGGCCGGCACCGGCCAAACTCAATCTGTTTCTGCATATCACCGGTCGTCGTGATGACGGCTATCATCTGTTGCAGAGTGTGTTTCAGTTTCTCGACTACGGCGATACCTTGCGCTTTACGCCGCGTGACGATGACCTGATCAGCGAGCGTGAACCTCTGGCCGGCGTCAATTGGGAATCGAATCTGATATATAAGGCGGCGCAGTTGCTGCGTCCGCGGGCGCGGCGGTTTTGCGGGGTGACGATCGGTCTGGACAAACGTCTGCCCATGGGCGGCGGGATCGGTGGCGGCAGTTCCGATGCGGCGACCACACTCTATGCGTTAAACCATCTCTGGGATTGCGGCCTCAATGAAGATGAGCTGGCCGCGCTGGGCCTGACGCTGGGCGCGGATGTGCCGGTGTTTATCCGCGGTCGCGCGGCCTGGGCCGAAGGGGTAGGGGAGAATCTCACTGCTGTGGATTTGCCCGAGCCCTGGTTCGCCGTGATCTATCCGGGCGTGGAAATCCCGACCCCGAAAATTTTCTGCCATGATGGATTGACACGCGACTGCCGAGCCCTCACAATACGCGACTTTCTTGCAGGGGCCCCGGTTAGCAATGTTTGCGAACCGGTGGCAAAAAAGTTGTATCCGGCAGTTGCCAAGGCAATTGATTTTCTGGATAATACGGCCCCTTCCGGCGTTGCCCGGATGACAGGGACCGGCAGCTGCGTATTTGCAGCTTACCCTGACAGGTCATCGGCTGAAAAAGCTGTTGACCGATTGCCTGCGCCATGGCGCGGGTTTGCAGCGAAAAGCTGCAATAGATCACCGCTTCTTGAGGTGGTAAAATAAGCAACATCAACTGGGCCGTCGCCAAGCGGTAAGGCACTGGGTTTTGATCCCAGCATGCGCAGGTTCGAATCCTGCCGGCCCAGCCATATTTTTTCCGTGCGTTCTCCTCAACGTGCCGAATCATCAACTCAGACGCGACTCAGTCCACAGCCACCCGGAATTTTCCCGTGACAGAGAAAACGCTCAAGCTCTTCGCCGGTAACGCCAACCCTAAACTTGCCAAATTAATCGCCAAACACCTGCATGTGCCGCTCGGCAAAGCTACCGTGGGGCGGTTCAGTGATGGTGAAATCGCCGTCGAGATTCTCGAGAACGTGCGCGGTTGTGACATCTTTATCCTGCAGTCCACCTGCGAGCCGACCGACTCGAACCTGATGGAGCTGCTGATTATGGCCGATGCGCTGAGCCGGGCTTCGGCCAAGCGTATCACGGCAGTCGTGCCTTACTACGGCTATGCCCGTCAGGACCGCCGGGTCCGCTCAGCACGGGTGCCGATCACGGCCAAACTGATCGCCAATATGCTCAGTGTGGCGGGCATCGACCGCGTTCTGACGGTGGATGTGCATGCCGACCAGATTCAGGGTTTCTTTGATATCCCGGTCGATAATGTCTACGCCTCGCCGCTGTTGCTGGGGGATATCTGGCGTCAGAAATACCCCAATCTGATTGTTGTCTCGCCTGACGTTGGTGGTGTGGTGCGGGCGCGTGCGGTAGCCAAGCAGCTCGACGACTCGGATCTGGCGATCATCGATAAGCGTCGTCCCGAAGCGAACCGCTCCGAAGTTATGCATATCATCGGTGATGTGCGGGATAAGACCTGCGTCATTATCGACGATATGGTCGATACGGCCGGCACGCTGTGCAAAGCGGCCGAAGCCCTGAAAAAACACGGCGCGGCCAAAGTTGTGGCCTATGCTACACACCCGGTGCTGTCCGGGCCGGCGGTCGATAACCTGCGCAATTCGGTGATCGATGAGCTGGTTGTGACCGATACGATCCCGCTCACGGAAGAGGCCAGTGCCTCCGGCAAGGTTCGTCAGCTGTCGGTAGCCGGCATGTTGGCTGAGACAATCCGCCGGATTCAGGTAAACGAATCGGTCAGTTCCATCTATATGGACTAAGTTCCATTCCTCTCTGGATTCTATCAGGAATACTCTGATATACTCCCGCGGTTTTACGGGGTCGTTTGGTCGCGAACGGCTCCGGGCTGCTTCACCAAGGGGGTGATGCGGTTTTTTCTTTTTGGAGTCCCACTCAATGAATTCTATCGCTTTGGAAGCCCAGTCGCGCAGCGATTTCGGAAAAGGTGCGAGCCGCCGTCTGCGTCGTGAATTGCGGGTTCCCGGTATCGTCTATGGCGGTAACGGTGATCCGGTTGCAATTTCACTGGAGCAGCGCGTTATTACCAAACACCTGGAAAATGAAGCGTTCTACTCAGCTATCATCGATCTGATTATCGACGGCAAGAAAGAAAGCGTTCTGCTGCGTGATCTGCAACATCACCCCTACAAACCGGCTGTGATGCACGTGGATTTCCAGCGCGTACGTGCTGACGAAGAAGTACACGTTCACGTTCCGCTGCACTTTATCGGTGAAGAAGAATGCGCTGGCGTTAAAGCCGGTGGCGCGCTGAGCAAAGTGGACGTGGAAATCGAAGTTGCCTGTCTGCCGGCATCGCTGCCTGAGTACATCGAAGTCGATGTTACTGAGCTGGGGCTCGGCGAATCCATCCACCTGTCACAAGTGGCGCTGCCCGAAGGTGTTCGCAGCATCGCGCTGTCTCACGGTGAAGACAACGACCGCACTATCGTTTCTGTTCACGTCACCCGCGCCACTGCCGGTGAAGGTGAAGAGGCCGAAGGCGATGACGCTGCAGCAGCAGAAGGCGACGCGGCTGAGTAATTCAGTGCCGCTCGGGATGATCAGTCCATGAGCCAGGAAGTCGCATTCGACCTGATTGCGGGCCTCGGGAATCCGGGCCCGCAATACGAAGAAACCCGCCATAACGCGGGTTTCTGGTTTTTGGATGAGCTGGCAGCGCGCTATCAGGGTGTGTTCCGGCCGGACAAGCAGTTTGCCGGCGAGGTTTGTAAGGTTCGTGTCGGGCAGCGCACTGTGACACTGCTCAAACCCATGACTTTTATGAACCGCAGCGGCCAGTCCATCGCTTCGCTGGCGGCGTATTACCGTATTCCCGCTGAGCGTGTGCTGGTTGTGCACGATGAGCTGGATCTGCCGGTCGGTGCCGTGCGTATCAAGCAGGGCGGTGGCCACGGCGGGCACAACGGTCTGCGCGATACCATCGCCAGGCTGGGCAAGGACTTCTGGCGCGTGCGCCTCGGTATAGGCCATCCCGGCCATAAGGACGATGTGGTGTCTTACGTATTAGCGCGTACACCGAAGAGTGATCACGCGCTGATTATGGACGCGATTGCCGATTGTATGCAGGAGTTCGGGCATATCAGCGGCGGCGAACTCAACAAAGCGATGCAGGCACTGCATTCGCGAAAACCTGCCTGACTTAATTTCAGTACCGGATTGCCCGGGGGAGTGTTTCATGGGTTTTAAATGTGGCATTGTCGGCTTGCCGAATGTGGGTAAGTCCACGCTGTTTAATGCGTTGACGCAGGCTGAGATTGCGGCGGAAAACTACCCGTTCTGCACCATCGAGCCGAACGTGGGCATAGTGCCGGTGCCGGATCCGCGGCTTGATGCATTGTCCGAAATCGTCAAACCCGAACGTGTTCTCCCGACCACTATGGAGTTTGTGGATATTGCAGGCCTGGTGGCCGGTGCGGCCAAAGGCGAAGGTCTGGGCAATAAGTTTCTTGCCAATATCCGCGAAACCGATGCGATCGCCCACGTGGTGCGTTGTTTTGAAAACGACGATGTGGTGCACGTCTCCGGAAAGGTCAGTCCGCTCGACGATGTGGAAGTGATCAATACCGAGTTGCTGTTGGCCGATATGGAAACGGTCGACCGGGCTGTGCTGCGTGTGGGTAAGAATGCCAAGTCCGGTAACAAAGAAGCGATTGCTGAAAAAGCCTTTATGGAAGAGCTGGCTGCCTGGTTGGGTGAGGGTAAAGCGGCGTTTCTGTTTGAGGCCGGTGAAAAACAGCAGTTGTGGATGAAGCAGCTGCATTTGCTGACCGGTAAACCCACGATGTATATCGCCAACGTGGACGAGGGCGGCTTTGAAAACAATCCGCTGCTCGATGCATTGCGCGAATATGCCGATGCCCAGGGTGCGTTTGTTGTACCGGTCTGTGCGGCGATGGAAGCGGAAATTGCCGTTCTCGACGACGAAGAGAAAGGCGAGTTCCTTGAAGAGCTGGGTCTCGAAGAGCCGGGTCTTAACCGTGTGATCCGTGCCGGTTACGAACTGCTCGGGCTGCAAACCTATTTTACCGCCGGGGTCAAAGAAGTCCGTGCCTGGACGGTGAATAAAGGTGATACCGCGCCGCAGGGTGCCGGTAAAATCCACACCGATTTTGAGAAAGGCTTTATCAAAGCCGAAGTCATCGCCTACGAGGACTTTATCGCCAACGGCGGTGAAAAAGGCGCTAAAGACGCCGGTAAGCTGCGCCTTGAAGGCAAGGATTATGTGCTCAACGAAGGCGATGTGGTGCATTTTCGATTTAATGTTTGATAGGGCTTGACAGGCGCGTTAAAAATCACCAGAATACGCGGCTTGCAAATAAGGCTAAGTAGCTCAGTTGGTTAGAGCACAGCACTCATAATGCTGGGGTCGCAGGTTCGAATCCCGCCTTAGCCACCATTATTTCACGCAAAGGCGAGTCCGCATCGGGCTCGCCTTTGTCGTTTCTGACGTTTAAAAATCCCCTGTTTTTATTCCGCTGCGCTGCGGCTCAGAATGCCCTGATAAAACGCCAGTTCTTCTTCGAGTACCCGCGCGTTGTTGGCGGGCTGGCGGAATCCGTGTGCCTCCTCGTCGAAATAAAGACATTTGACCGGTACCTGCGCGGCTTGCAGTGCGGCGACCATATCGGCGGTTTGTTGGGGCACCACCACCGGATCGCGGCGGCCCTGAAAAAAGATCACCGGCGTGCGGATGCGTCCGGCGTGTAACAAGGGGGTGCGCTCGCGGTAGCGCTCTAGGTCGGTTTGCGGATCGCCGATCAGCCACTGCAGATAGTGGCTTTCGAATTTGTGCGTGGCCTTAATCAGCGCCAGCGGGTCGCTGACGCCGTACAGACTGGCGCCGCCGGCGAAGCGACTGGTAAAGGCCAGTGCGCACAAGGTGGTAAAACCGCCGGCGGACGAGCCGCGGATAAACACCCGCCGCGCGTCGCTTAGTCCGGCCCGGGCCAGATAGTCGGCCGCGGCCACGCAATCGGCCACGTCGCTTTGTCCCCACTGACCCGCCAGAGACAGGCGGTAGTCGCGGCCGTAGCCGGTGCTGCCCCGGTAGTTGATGTCGGCGACCGCAAAGCCACGTTGGGTCCAGAATTGTATTTTAGGATTAAGCACCGGATAGCAGGCCGCGCTCGGCCCGCCGTGGGTGAAGATCAGCAAGGGCGGCGGCTTGTGCGCCTGAATGGTCGTGGCTGTGGCCGGCGGATAGAAAAAGCCGTGGCTGCGCGTGTCTTCGACCGGGAAGCTGAAGGCGCGTGCCCGGCTGAGCGGGCCGCTGAGCGGATTCGGCAGGCGGTAGTGCAGCTGTTGTCGGCGTTTGTGCAGATCAATGCTGATCACGGCCGCGGCCTGATCACGCGCATAAGCGATCAGATAGACCCGGTCGGCGTGGCAGCAGATTTCGCGATAAAGGCAAAATTCCGACAGGCTCAGGTCGGCAAAGCTGCCGTCCGGGCCGAGATGGAAAAGTTTTCCTTCGCCGTCCTGCATGCCGCAAAAGGCAAGTCCGCCAGTGTCCTGCCTGTCCCAGACTGACGGGCCGCATTGCCACTGGGCAAAGCCGCAGTCGCAACTGAGCGGCGCGGTATTGAGCCAGTCATTCTGCTGCCGGTCGTAGCGGTGCAGATTCCACCAGCCGCTTCTGTCGGTGACCGCATGGAGTTGCCCGTCGGCGCTGAAGCGCGGTTGTAGAAAGGATTCTTCGCCCTGGCTGTAAGTGAGGGAGCCGGGTGAGCCGTCGCTGTTGCGTCGGCAATACAATAGCCGGTTACAGCGCCAGGGTTGTTGCGGATGATCCCAGACGATCACCGCCAGTGCGCTGCCATCCGCACTTAGCGCCGGCATGGTATAGAAGTCGTGCCCGCTGTGCAGTGTGCTGATCCGCCCGCAGGCAAGTTTGATCATCACCAGGCTGTTGTGGACTGTATCGCCCTGATGGCGTTCGCAGACCGCGACCACGGCCTTGTGCGCCGGATCGTAGCACAGGCCGTTAAAACGGCAGTCGGGCAGGGCGGTCAGTTGTCGGGCTTCGGCGCCGGGCTGTTGCAGGTAAATCTGCTGGTCCTGTTCACGGGTGTAGCAGAGCAGATCGCCGGCCAGACACCAGTCGCCGCCGCCGTATTCGTGGACGCGGCTGCGTACGCTGTGGCCGGCGGGGGTGATATCGTGTGCCCGGGTTGCACCGTGCGGCAAATGGCGCAGCCTGTGGCGGCCGCTGTGCGGATCGGATTCGCGCCACCACAGGCCGCGTGCGTCCACGCGCAGCTGATCCAGTTCGGCGCCGGCGGCCACTGCAGCGGCCGCGCTCAGAGGGGCGGCTATTTCAGCCAATTTTTACTTTCGGCATCGCTCATAAAGGCCAGCACGTCATCGGCCAGACCCGGCGCGTCCGGGAACTGTGCCTGTAAGGCGGCGATAATCTCGCCGACGCTTTGTTGGCCGTCCACCCGCGAGAGGATTTCGCCGGCACTGGGATTGAGTTTGACCATGCCTTCAGGGTAGAGCAGCACATAGCAATTTTGCGCTTTCTCGAACTGAAAACGGTAATGCGGATTGATCTGCGGGATCCGGTTCAGATCGTTCATAAGGCAATTCCCCGGTGGTAGACCTGTTCCTGCGTGACGGTGTGATAGGGCGCTCGCCCCAGCTCATAGGCCATGCTCATGGCGTCGAGCATGCTCCACAGCACATCGAGCTTGAACTGCAGGATCTCCAGCATGCGTTCCTGCTGTTCACGGGTGCGGTAATAGTCGAGGGTGATTTGCAAGCCGTGTTCGACATCGCGGCGTGCTTCGGACAGGCGTTTACGGAAATAGCTATAGCCTTTTTCATCAATCCAGGGGTAGTGCTGCGGCCAGCTGTCCAAACGGGATTGGTGTATTTGTGGGGCGAATAACTCCGTCAGAGAGGAGCTGGCCGCTTCCTGCCAGCTGGCGCGGCGCGCGAAATTCACATAAGCATCGACCGCGAAGCGGACCCCGGGCAGCACGTGTTGCTGGGAGATAATCTCCTCGCGGCTCAGGCCCACGGCCTCACCGAGCGCCAGCCAGGCTTCGATGCCGCCGGCATCGTCATCGTAGCCGTCGTGATCGAGAATCCGTTGTATCCAGTGCCGGCGCACCGTGGCCGAGGGGCAGTTGGCCATAATCGCGGCGTCTTTGATCGGGATGCTGATCTGATAGTAGTAGCGGTTGGCAACCCAGCCACGGATTTGCTGCGGTGTGCAGCGACCTTCGTACATCGCTTTGTGGAAGGGATGGTGGATATGGTAGTAGGCGGACTTGGCGCGCAGGGCTTGTTCGAAGTCCCCGCGGCTCATGGCTGCATTCTCATTCATCGTCGTGTCCCTTAAAGCGCAATGCTCATGCCGTCGTAGGCGACCTCAATGCCGTGTTCGGTCAGTTGCGCACGTTCGGCAGAGTCTTCGTCGAGTATGGGGTTGGTGTTGTTGATGTGGATCAGCACCTTGCGCGGTTTATCCAGCGTGTCCAGATAGCTGATCATGCCGTGCTCGCCGCTTTGCGCCAGATGTCCCATGGTGACGCCGAGTTTGTCGCCGACACCGCTGACCAGCAGCTCGTCGTCGCGCCAGATGGTGCCGTCGACCAGCAACAGGTCGGCGCGTGCCATATAGGGACGCAAATGATCCTCAATGCGTCCCAGGCCGGGCGCATAAAACACTGATTTACCGCTCTCGCTGTCTTCGATAAACATGCCGATGTTGTCGCCCGGGTGCGGGTCGTTGCGGTGCGGTGAGTAGGGAGGGGCGCTGCTTGTTAGCGGAATGGCGGTAAAGACCAGGCCGGGCGCCTTGTCGATACGGAAGTGGTTGTGCTGCTCCCTGACATCAATGCGCCGGCGTTTCAGACCGCCGTTCCAGTGTTCGAGCATGGTGAAGACCGGGAAGCCGCTGGTCAGATCCTGATAGACCATATCCGTGCACCAGACTTCATGCGGGCAGCCTTCGCGCAGCATCAACAGTCCGGTCGTGTGATCGATCTGACTGTCCATCAGGATTATCGAGGCAATCCCGGTATCGCGTATCTGCCGGGCCGGTTGCAGGGCCGGAAACGCAGCGATCTGCGCCAGTATGTCCGGCGAGGTGTTGAACAACACCCAGTCGGTGCCGTCGACACTGATAGCGATTGAGGATTGGGTGCGGGCTTTGGCCTTAAGCGTGCCTTCGCGCATGCCGCGGCAGTTGTTGCAGTTGCAGTTCCACTGCGGGAATCCTCCTCCGGCAGCGGAGCCGAGTACCTGTATTTTCATTCTTATTGTCCGGCGTTTTCGCAAGACAGTCAGTGTAGGTGCGGGCCTGCGTGCGCGACAAGGGGACAATCTCCTACCATGGTTTGAGGTGTCTGGTCCTTTGTGCCTGTTCCGGCCCCGAAGGGGTGTCGGGCGGGCTTGGGTGACGGATAATATCCTACCGAAGTCGGGTTGCGTGTCAGGGAGGGCTGACGCATACTATGATGACACCGGAATGCATAATTATGGATTGTATTTTGTAACAGTTTGGATGCGGTTTTGCTTACCCGCCTTGCCGCGCTGCGACCGGCAGGGCCGGGTACAACGAGAGTGTGTGGGTTAGCCGGGATATCGTCCCGGCTCTTTTTGTGCCTGCAATAAAGCGCCCGTTGCGGGCGCTTTAAGGTGTTGGAGCTACTGGCGTATGCCTTCCACGGCCAGGATCAGTTCCATCTCCCGTGAGGCCGGCCCGAGATTGTAGTCAATGCCGAAGTCGGCCAGGGTAATGGTCGCCGTACCGGTAAAGCCGCGACGGAATCCGCCCCAGGGATCGTCACCGGCACCGACCTGTTCTACCGCAATGCTGATCGGCTTGGTTACGCCGTGCAGAGTCAGATTCCCTTCGAGCACACCGCTGTCGCCTTCGCCCGGGGTATAAGCGGTACTGACGAATGTTGACTGCGGAAATTCACTGACATCCAGCATATCTGCTGAACGCAGGTGCTTATCGCGTTCGGCGTGATTGGTGTTAATGCTGTCGGTGTTGACCGTCACATTCACGGTTGCTGCAGCGGGATTTTCTTCGTCATAGCTGAAGGTGCCGCTGAACTCATCAAAGCGCCCGAAAATATAGCTGTAGCCGAGATGCGAAATCTTGAACTGCACCGAGGCGTGCTGGCCTTCGGTATCGATGACGTAGTCGTCAGCCAGAGTCGTGCCGGCAAATGCCAGGCTTGCAAAAGAAAGAGCGGCAAGTGTTTTTTTCATAGTTAAATGTCTCATAACATGCGTTTTAGTGTGTTGTCGCGGTCGATAAAGTGATGCTTGAGGGCGCCGGCGGCGTGTATTGCAACCAATGCGATTAAGCTCCAGGCCAGCCAGAGGTGTACCAGGCCTGCAATATCTGCCTGGCCATCGAACGGCCGGCTCAGTGCCGGAACCTCAAACCAGCCGAAGAAAACAATACCCTTGCCTTCGGCGGTGGAAATCAGATAGCCGCTGATGCCGATCGCCAGTATCAGTAGATACAGCAGGGCGTGAGTCAGGGCGGCGGCGCGTTTTTCAAACCTGCTGTGCCCGGGCTCAGGTGGCGGGGTTGTTATTTTGGCCCGGTAGCCGAGTCGCACGATCACCAGGGCCATCAGCAACAGGCCGAAACTCTTATGCCACCAGGGCAGGGTGTGATAGAGCGGGTCGTAATAACCCAGGCCGGTCATATAGTAGCCCACTGCGAACAGGCCGAAGACAAACAAGGCGCTGAGCCAGTGCAGGCTCCGGCTCAGCAGCGGCCATTTTTTGATTCCGTCAGTCATGCTTGTCCTCCGAAACAGACGGCAAAGAGATCCAGCTCGCGCATGCTCCAACTCTCGTGCAGCCAGCGTGGCTTATCGCCGCGTGCAGCGCCGGTAGCGACCAGCAGCGGGTAATAGTGTTCGGGCGTCGGTATGTAGCGCGCCGCCAGAGGCAGTGACGGCCAGTCGCACAGGCGCTGGCGCTCAAAGCGGTTGACCGCGTCCTGCACGTGCCTGACAAAGACCTCTGCCTCAGCGCCGGGCCGCTCGTCGGTGACCTGCGGCTGCAGCAGGCGCAGATTGTGGGCAATGCTGCCGCTGCCCACGATCAGCAGTCCCTGTTCACGCAGCGGGGCCAGCGCCTCGCCGAGCTGCCAGTGAAACCCGCCGTCCGCATGCTGATTGAGCGAAACCTGTACGAGCGGCAGTTCGCCCGCCGGCCAGGCAAATCGCATTGGCACCCAGGCGCCGTGATCAATCGGCCGTTGCGGCTCATGCCGCGCTTGGACACCGGCGGCGTTGAGATGTTCAGTGACCTGTTGTGCCAGTGCGCGGGCATCGCTCATTTGCCAGTGCTGTTGGTAGAGCGCGGGCGGGAAGCCGTAAAAGTCATGCAAAACGGGCTTGTCCGGGTGGCCGCCGGTGACCGTCGTCACCTCGCTGTGCCAATGCGCCGAGATGCAGACGATGCCGCGCAGTGCCGGGCCGGCCAGTTGCGGCAGGCTTTGCCAGAAGCGGGTCGTCGGCGTGTCATCCAGTGCCAGCATGGGTGAGCCGTGCGACAGATAGAGGCTGGGTAAGACCACAATACGTCCTTTAAATCGATAAGTTCGAATTTGAACCCAATGATATTTGCGGGTAAAACTAAATCAAACGAAAAATAACGAAGGTTTTGTTCGATGAATTCGAATCCCAGATTGGATCTGGATAGCCTGCGCGTGCTGAGCACGATCGTGGCCGAAGGAAGTTTTGTCAGAGCGGCCAATGCCTTGCACCGGGTGCCTTCGACCATTTCCTATGCGGTCAGCAAGCTTGAACAGAGCACGGGTATCCGCCTGTTTGAGCGGGAGGGACACAAAGTGCGTCTGACCGAAGCCGGTCAGGAGGTTTACCGGCATGCGCAGGAACTGTTGCGGGTGGCGGCCGAGGCTGAAACCGCCATCGGTCATCTGGCCACCGGCTGGGAATCGCAGCTGCGTTTAGCGGTGCATGATTTCTTTCCCGAAGACAAGCTGATGCCGCTTGTTGAGGAGTTTTACGCCGTTGCACGGGCGACGCGTCTGAGCATCAGCACCGAAGTGATGACCGGCATCTGGGACGCCTTGCTCGGCGAGCGGGCCGATATCATTCTGGCCATCGGCAGTGACGGGCCTGAAGGCGGCGGCTACGGGCAGGCCGAGATCGGGCAGGTGGAGTTTGTCTTTGTGGTGGCGCCGCATCATCCTTTGGCAGCCTGGCAGGGGCCGGTGCCCGAAGACGAACTGCGTCGTCACCGGGCGGTGGCGATTGCTGACACCTCGCGGCAATTGCCGGTCCGTTCCCTGTCGTTGTTACCCGGACAGCCGGTGCTGACGGTCTCCACGCCGCAGATGAAGTTGCAGGCGCATCTGCAGGGCATAGGCGTGGGCACCTTGCCGCGCGCGATGGTGCAGCCGTATCTGGATGACGGGCGCCTGCTGGAAAAAGAACTCGAAGGCCGGGACCCGCAACGTTTTCCGCTGGTTTGCGCCTGGCGTAACAAGCGCAAAGGTCTGGCCCTGCAGTGGCTGCGCGAGCGCCTGACCGATCCGGCGCGGCCGGTTCAGTGGTTGGACTGAAGCGCCTCGATCAGCGGCGTCAGCGCGGGCAGTACCGCGTCGCGCAGCTGCGGCTGAGCGGCCGCGGTCGGGTGCAGACCGTCAGCCTGGAACATGGCCGGATCGGTGGCGACAGGCTGCAGAAAAAACGGCACATAGGCCAGCGAGTGGCTGTCGGCCAGATCATCGAATACGGCGCTGAAACGGCGGGTGTAGGCCGGGCCGTAGTTGGAGGGGATTTGCATGCCCAGCAATAAAACTTCTGCGCCCTGAGCCTGACTAAGTTCAACCATCTGCGTCAGATTCTCGCGCAGAAGACGCAGTGACTGGCCGCGTAAACCGTCGTTGGCACCGAGCTCGAGCACCACAATCTGCGGCTTGACGCGGGCCAGGGTGGCCGGCAGGCGGGCCAGACCGCCGCCGCTGGTTTCGCCGGAAATGCTGTCGTTGACCACGCTGACAGCGTCGTAGCGTGCTTGCAGTTCGGCTTCTGTCAGCGCCACCCAGCCGGCTTCCTGCGCGATGCCGTAGGCGGCGCTGAGGCTGTCACCGAATACCAGAACAGTAATGTTCTGCGCAGCGGCCAGCGGCGCGGCCATCGTTATACTGATAAGTAGCCAGAGTCGTTTCATCGCGGTTCTGATTGTCCCGGAAAAATGGAAAAGCAAAGCATGACATCCCCAGAGCAGTCCGACAACGTGAGCGTCCTTTCCGCGCAGGCCCTGAGCCGCACAGTGCAGGGCCCGGAAGGGCCGATGACGATTCTCGATGACGTATCCCTGTCAGTCGCAGAAGGCGAGGCGGTGGCGATTGTCGGGCCCAGCGGCTCGGGTAAATCAACCCTGCTGGGGCTGCTGGCCGGGCTTGATGTGCCGGATCATGGCGATGTGCATTTGCTCGGTCAGTCGCTGGCGGCGCTTGATGAAGACGGGCGCGCGCAACTGCGTGCCGGGCGGGTCGGCTTTGTCTTTCAGTCATTTCATCTCCTGCCCGGTTTTACCGCGCTGGAAAACGTCACGCTGGCGCTGGAACTGGCCGGACGGCACGGCGAGCAGGATGCCGCCGCGCAGCTGCTCGGTCAGCTGGGACTGGGCAGTCGCTTGCAGCATTATCCGGATCAGCTCTCCGGCGGTGAGCAACAGCGGGTGGCGCTGGCGCGGGCCTTTGTGACGCGGCCGGTGTTGTTGTTTGCCGATGAGCCGACCGGCAATCTGGATGCCGGTAATGGCGAAAAAACCATCTCGCTGATGTTTTCCCTGCGTGAGGAGTTCGGCTCCTCGCTGGTGCTGGTCACCCACGACCCGGCGCTGGCGCAGCGTTGTGATCGCAGTCTGAGCATGCAGGCCGGTAAGCTGACTGCCCTATGAATACGACAAGCCTGGTACGACGTTCCTTAAAGCGGGATTTGCGCGACAGCACGCTGCGGATTCTGATGGCGGCGCTGATTATTGCTATCGCGGCGGTGGCCTCGGTTGGCTTTTTCACCGACCGCGTCAGTCGCGCCCTGAAAATGCAAGCCCATGAGTTAATGGCAGCCGATCTGTTGCTGCGATCGTCGTCGCCGGTGCCGGATGCGGTATCGGCGCAGGCCGCCTCGCTTGGTTTGCAAATGGCCGAAACCGTGAACTTTCCGAGTGTGGTGCTGAACGGGCAGGACGACAGCCAGCTGGTGTCGGTCAAAGCGGTCAGTGAGCAATACCCGCTGCGCGGCGCGCTGAGCACGCAGACAGCCGATGGCGCGACCGCAGAAGTCTCGCCGGCACCGGTGCCCGGCTCGGTCTACGTGGAACCGGCGCTGATGACGTTCAGCGGCGGCGCGCCGCTGTGGGTCGGCGAACTGCAGCTGTCGGTGGCGCGCGAGATCCTCAGTGAGCCGGACCGCGGTCAGGGATTTTCCGAGCTGGCGCCGCGCGTCATGATGAATCTGGCCGACCTGCCGCAAAGCGGTCTGATCACCGAGGGCAGCCGTGCCCGCTATGCCTTGCTGTTGGCCGGCGAGGCAGATGCTCTGGCAGCGTTTCGTGACTGGTTTGAGGCGCAGGATTTGCCGCAGCTCTCCCTGCGCGATGTGGATAATGCAAGGCCGGCAATGGCCCGTGTGCTGCGTCAGATCAGTACCTATTTCGGTCTGGCGGCGCTGGTTACCGTGTTACTGGCGGGCGCGGCGATCGCCATGTCGGTCGGGCAGTTTGCTCAGGAACAGGCCATTGCCGGCGCGGTGCTGCGCACACTGGGTGCGCGCCGTCGCTGGGTGTTGCGCTGGTTGTTCCAGCGACTTGGTCTGATCGCCCTGATTGCCCTGTGGCCGGGCGTATTGCTGGGCCTGGCCGTGCAGGCCTTGCTGACTCTGGTGCTGGGGGATTTGTTTGCGCTGGACCTGCCGCCGGCCAGTTTTGCCCCGGTGGCCTATGCCGCGGCGGTGACCTTGCTGGCACTGGCCGGTTTCGCGTCTTTACCGGTGCTGCGGGCCGGTGCCGTGCCGGTGGTGGCGGTCCTGCGCCAGGGTGGCGGACGGCTCGACAGCCGGGCCCGCAATGCGCTGTTGCTGGCGTTGCTGACCTGTGTGGTGCTGATGTTTCTGCAGACCGGTGACTGGAAGCTGGTTCTGATTATGACGCTGGCTTTGTTTCTGGTGACGGCGGTGTTCGCCATCGGCGGGGCCGCGATTTATCGGCTGCTCGGGCGTCTGGTGCCAAGCCGCCAGACCTTGCTGCGTCTGGTGCTGCGCCGCCGTACGCCGTTGATGTTGCTGCAGCTGAGCGTGTTCGGCCTGACCCTGATGGCGATGCTGCTGATCGGCGTGGTGCGCGGTGATCTGATGCGGGCCTGGGAGATGACGATTCCGTCTGATGCGCCGAACCGTTTTCTGGTTAATGTGCGCCCCGATCAGCAGACCGGGGTTCAGGCGCTGCTTGAGCAGACGCTGGATTTTGACGGGCGGCTTTATCCGGTGACGCGGGCACGTCTGGTGTCGGTTAACGGCGAGCCGGCCGCCGAACGCTATGCCGGCAATGCCGATGCGGAAGGTTTTCTGCGCCACGATTTCAATCTCAGCTACAGTGACAGTGCGCCGGCCCACAATACGCTGATTGAGGGGCAGTGGTGGAGCGCGCCGGCGGCGGAGAATCTGATCTCGGTCGAGTCGGGTTTTGCTGAACGGCTTGGTCTGAGGTCCGGTGACCGGCTCGGTTTTTCGATCGGCTCGCAGCTGCGCGAGGGTGTGGTCAGTAATCTGCGTGAAGTCTCCTGGGAGTCTTTTCAGGTGAATTTCTACGCGATTACCAGCCGCGCCATGCTCGAAGACCTGCCGGCCATGTATATCACCGGCTACCGGCAAGGCCCGCAGCAGCCCGATATCACCGCCACACTGGCGCGGCAATTTCCCGGTGTGACGGTGATTGATACCGGCCGGATCATGCAGCAGGCGCAGCAAATTATGGCGCGCGGATCACTCGCCGTGCAGTCTGTGTTCCTGTTCACGCTGGCTGCCGGTATAATCGTACTTCTGGCAGCCGTACGCAGCAGCCGCGCAGCACGGATTCGCGAGCTGGCTGTGTTGCGTACCATGGGTGCCTCACATCGTCAGGTGCGTGCGAGTATCTGGCTTGAGTTTACGTTGATGGGTGCCACAGCCGGCTTTCTTGCTGCTTTTTTTGCCAGCCTGACAGCCTGGCTTATCGCCCGTCAGCTGCTGGAGGCGAGCTATCACCCGGATCCGCTGGTATGGGTGATAGGCGTCACCGGCGGTGCAGTATTAGTCGGCATCAGCGGCTACCTCGCCAATCGCGGGGTACTAAACCGCGCGCCTTTGGCCGCATTACGCGGCGACGTCTGAGGGAAGGGCCGGCGGCTCTCCCGGGCAAGGAATCACGGGGAGCTCCCGCCTGAAAGTTGTTTTTTTCCGGCGATGTAGCGAAATCCGCGACGCTCTTATGGTCGTGTTTTCCGCTATCCGGGCAGGCGCTTGTCGGGACACACAACCAAATGAAATCCACACAGAACAACTGGCAGGATGACTACGGCTCTTTTGAAGAGGCCAGAGACATCCTGACGGACGGCTATGATGAAACCGGCGTTGCGCTCATTGACCGGGCGCTGCGTTTTTTCTGGACACTGCCCGAGCGCGGGCCTGATTACCTGCCGGACCCGGTCTCGGTGGCGGCGCGGCTGAAGACGCTCGGTGTCGATGCGGACACGGTGGTGGCCACGCTGCTGGGCAGCTACCTGGTGGCCGGGCATTTGTCGGTGGACGATGTCCGCAGCAACTACGGCAACGACATCGGCCGCCTGGTCGAGAACGTCCGCTGGCTTAACTCACTGATCGTTTCCAGCTATCCCGGCGACGACGCCCCGGGTGTTTTCGCGTCGCAACAGACTGAAACCCTGCGCCGCATGGTGTTGTCGATCGTCGACGATGCGCGGGTGGTGTTGATCCGTCTGGCCTTTCGCGCTCAACGCATGCCGTTGCTGGGCATGTTGCCCGAAGACGAACGGCGTCACATCGCCCGCGAAACCCTCGAACTCTACGCGCCTCTGGCCAACCGGCTCGGGGTCGCGCAGCTCAAGTGGGAGATGGAAGATCTGGCCTTCCGCATCCTGGAGCCCGATGCCTATAAGCGGGTTGCCAAGGCGCTGGAGGAGCGTCGCGAGGACCGCGAAACCTATATCCAGAACTTCGTCTCCATCCTCAAAGGCAAGCTGCAGGATCTGAATATTCAGGGCGCCAAGGTCTACGGCCGGCCCAAACATATCTACAGCATCTGGCTGAAGATGAAGCGCAAGCGTCTGGAGTTCAGCGATCTGTTTGACGTGCGGGCCGTGCGGGTGCTGGTCAATACGGTGCAGGAATGCTACGCCGTGCTCGGTGCGGTGCACAGCACCTGGCAGCATGTGCCCAAGGAATTCGACGACTACATCGCCAACCCCAAAGAGAACGGCTATCAGTCGCTGCACACGGCGGTTATAGGCCCGCAGGGCAAGCCCGTTGAGGTGCAGATCCGCACCCGGCAAATGGATGAAGACGCAGAGCTCGGGGTTGCCGCGCACTGGCGCTACAAGGAAGGCGGTCCGCAGGACCAGCGCATGCAGCGCAATATCAACAATCTGCGTCAGTTGCTCGAGTCACAGGATGAGGACAGTTTCCTCGAATCCGTGGCCTCGGAGGTCTTTAACGACCGGGTTTTCGTGTTTACGCCCAACGGCGATGTGATCGACCTGCCATGGGGTTCCACACCGCTGGATTTTGCCTATCAGGTGCATACCGAAATCGGTCACAGGTGCCGCGGCGCCAAGGTCAACGGCCGTATCGTGCAGCTGACCACCTCGCTGGAGAACGGCGATCAGGTCGAGATCCTGACCTCGCGTGAAGCCGCGCCGCGCCGTGACTGGCTCAACAAAGAGCTTGGCTATCTGGTCTCCGGCCGCGCCCGCGCCAAGGTCCGCTCCTGGTTTAATCAGCAGGATCAGGAACAACACCGCGCCGACGGTAAGGCGCTGGTTGAGCGCGAACTCAAACGCATGCGTGCCAGTGATCTGTCGGCCGAGGACGTGGCCGCTCAGCTGCGCGCCGATTCGCTGGACAAGCTCTACGTGGCGCTGGGGCGCAACGACATCAGCGTGTCGCAGCTGGTCGGTGCGATTACCGCGCTGGAGAACCGCCGCCACGGCGAGGCCGAGCCGGCGATCCGCCCGCATATGCCTTTGCAGGGCGACGGCAGCGGACAGATCAATGTATCCGGCGTCGGTAGCCTGCTGACAACGATTGCATCGTGTTGCAAGCCTGTCCCTTATGATTCGATCGTCGGTTTTATCACCAAGGGCAAGGGTGTTTCCGTACACCGGCAGGATTGCAAAAACATTCTGAATCTGCCGCCTGAGGATCAGGTGCGTTTGATTGATGTGGACTGGGGCGCCGAGTCGGATCAGGTGTATTCGGTGGATCTGTGGATCATCGCTTACGACCGCCGGGGCCTGCTGCGTGATATTACTTCCGTGCTGTCCAATGAGCGCATCAGTATGACGGCGGTCAATACCCAGTCAAACCGCGACGAACAAACCGCCGAAATGAAGATTACGGTGGAAGTCGACAATCTCCAGCAGCTCGGCCGCGTGATGCAGAAGCTGCGTCAATTGCACAATATTCTTGAAGTCGAAAGACTGGTGTAAGGCATCTGTGGCCGGCGTCCTGCGCCGGCCACAGGCGGGTCGTACTCAGGCCGTCAGCACAGCACCGCTTAGTGCCGCTAACACCAGATACACAGACAACTCCACCGCCTGATTGGCCGCGCCCAGTGTGTCGCCGGTGATGCCGCCGAGCTTGCGGCGGAAGTAGGCCTGTGCGGCCAGGGTACTGAGCAGGGCGGCGATCAGCGCCGGCCAGAGCATGCCGGGTAATACAAGCCAGATCAGCAGACACCAGGCGCCGGCCGCGGCCATACGCAAGGGTGTTACCTTGGCAGCAAAAGGTTTGCCGGTGCCTTGCTCACGCACATAGGTATTGAAGTAAATCAGCGGCAGGCTGGAAAAGCGCGCCACCGTGTGGGCCAGAATCAGCGCAGCCGGTGCCAGACTTGCAGGCAGCGAAGCCAGAGCAAAAATCCGCAGCAAAATCCCGAGCAGCAAGGCCGTCGCGCCGTAGGTGCCGATGCGGCTGTCGCGCATAATCTCCAGCTTCCGTTCCAGTGTAAAGCCGCCACCGATGCCGTCGGCGGTATCGGCCAGGCCGTCCTCATGAAAGGCGCCGGTCAGCACGATCGTGCTCATCACCGCCAGAGTGGCACTCAGCAAAGGATCGAATAGGCTGTTGGCAAGCCATAGCAGCAGTGCCGCGAGCAGGCCGATCAGCGTGCCGACCAGCGGAAAAAAGGCGGTGCTGCGTCCCAGCGCGTCGCCGCTGTGGTCAACAGCGTGCGGGCAGGTCAGACGGCTCAGAAAGGTCTGGGCGACAAAGTAGTCGTTGAGAATAGGCGGCATGGCGGCCCCGGTTGTCAGAAAACGCCATTTTAGCCCAGATGCGCGTGGCCCGGCAGGCAGCTGTGGTTGTCCCGCCGGCGCAGGAAAACGCGGGGCAGCGCGACGGCTGCCCCGCAGCAGCGGCGCTTATTGTTGCAGCACGCCGTCGGCGTTGGTGAAACTCTGTGTGCTGTAGTCTTCGGTCGCCAGCTTGCTGATGCTACCGACCCGTTCCACGTAATCCACAAAGGACTGTGCGTAGTCGAGATAGGTGTCCAGCCGCTTGTCTTCTTCGATGTCGCCGAAGGTCAGATAGCCGTCTTTGCCACCGGCGGTGAAGCTGTTGGTGACGACGGTGTAGGTCGCGGTTTCATCTATGGCCGTGTAGTCGGTGTCAGTCTTGAGTTTTACCTGCAGATTGCGGATGCGTGAGCCGGACGGCTGCGTCATATCCACATCCCAGCGCAGACCGGAGGCGTAGGGGTAAGCGCCGCTGGAGCCGTCTTCGGCAAACGCGTAGTCGATCGCTTCTTCGAGCACCTGTTTGATTTCGGCGCCGGTCATATCCAGGTTGTAGAGGGTGTTGGCGAAGGGAAGCAGGGTATAGGCATCGCCGATGGTGATATCGCCGGCAGCGATATCGGTGCGTACACCACCGCCGTTCTGGATCGCCACATCCGCTTCCAGGCTCTGCTCTTTAAATGCCAGCGCCACGATATTGCTGATATCCGAACCGCGGGCATTGGTCTGTGCCTGACAGCCGGCAATTTCGCTGCGGCCCTGACCGGGAATACGCTCAAAGCAGAGGTCTTCGGTGGCAGTGCCGATCACGGTGGTTTTCAGCACTTCCACATCGCCGGCGAAGCGATCGGCGATGGCCTGCGAAGACGACGCCGGAGTGACAACTGACAGTTCGTCGGTGGCCTGGATATCGGCCAGTACCGCATCAAGCTCGCTGCCGCTTAATTCAACACTGTCACCATTTTCGTCGTCGCGGTGGAATTCATCGGCCAGCAGCAGATGGGGTGTACCTTCACAGGCGCTTACCGTGCCGTCGCTGTCGAAGTCGATGCTCAGCTCGCCGACCACATTGCTGTACTGCCAGGCTTGCGCTACGCAAACCGTGTTGCCGTCAGCATCGCGGGTCACGGTCGGATAAGGGCCGGCGGCGCTGAGGCCGCGCTGGTTGAATTCCTCGCCGAGCAGGGTATGGCTGTCGCCGTCGATAATGACATCAACACCGGACAGGACGCCGGCCATCGCCAGATCGCGTTCGTATTGATTGTGTGTCAGCAGGACGATGCGTGTGATGCCGTCCGCTTCCAGTTCGTCGATATAGCGCTGTGCGGTCGTGGCTTCGTCGAGAAACAGCGTGCTGTCGAGCGGATTCGATGAGCTGCTGGTTTTCTGCGCGATTTCGATACCGATAATGCCGACCTCGTGTCCGTCGTATTCAACGATGGTGTAGGGCTTGATGTAATCGGTTTCGCTGACCGGTGCCAGCGGTGTGCCCACTTCGGGGATCACATTGGCACCCAGTACCGGCGTGTTGCAGCTGCCGTCGGAGAGGAAATCCAGAAACTGTTTCAGTCCTTCGTCACCGCGGTCGAACTCGTGATTGCCGACCACAAAGGCGTCAAAACACACATCGTTCATCAGCGCCGCATCGGCTTCGCCTTCGAACAGGGTGTAGTAGAGGGTGCCGGTGATGGCGTCACCGGCGTGCAGTTTCAGCACATTGCCGCCTTGGGCTTGCAGTTCGCGGATCTTGGCGGTGACACGGGCAAAGCCGCCGATGCTGACATCGGTTTCGGTGCCGCCCAGCAGCAAGGTGGCCGATTCGGGTTCAATGTGGGAGTGATGATCGTTGATATGCAGCACGCGCAGTGAGAAATCAACATTGCTCTGTGCGACGGGTGTATCGCTGTCATCTGAATCGCTGCAGGCGCTCAGGCCGGCGAGCAGGATCAGGGGTAGTGTTTTCAAGGCGCTTCGGTGCATGGGGAAACTCCGGCAAAGTAAAGGTTTTGCCGGAGATTAAGCTGCGGATGTGACCGCGCTGTGACGTCCGGGGCTGCGCTTGCGCATGACCGGATTGTGCAGCAGAAAATTCAGCGTACGGCGCCGGGCCGGGCTTTTGAGAAACAAGCGGCGTTGTTAGGGATCGGTTTCGGTAGGGTGAGGCGGTGCGCTTACCAGCTTTGCAAGCTCACGCAGACAACGCGCCTGACGGAAAATCCGCTGGCCGTTGGTGCTCCGGCGGGCTTGTCCGGGACAAGTCCGCCGGGATCAGCCGTTGTGATCAGGCGTCTTTTTCGGCGGCGCGGCGGGCTTTTTCGCGCAGCAGGTTGCGGCGTATGCGGCCGGCCCGTGAGCGTGGCAGGGTTGAGCACCAGACCAGCATATCCGGCGAGGCATGCACACCGGCGCGCTGGCGGATATGGTGCAGCAGTTCATCGCGCAGGCTGTCCGATTCCTTCTCCGGTGCCAGCAGGGTCACATAGGCGGCGATCTGCTGATTGGCGCTGCCGGCCGGGAATCCCACCACGGCGGCTTCGGCCACGGCCGGATGTTCGCTGAGTGATTCTTCGATCTCGCGCGCGTTGAGGCGTTTGCCGTGGGTGCGGATCAGGTCGTCTCGGCGGCCGATAACCCAGAACCGGCCGTCTTCGTCACGACGGGCAATATCGCCGGTGTCATAACAGCCCGGATGGCGGGAAAAGTAGATTTCCTGATAACGGGCAGGGTTTTCGTAAAGGCCGCGCAGCATGGACGGCCAGCGGGTTTTGATGACCAGCTCGCCTTCGCCGGCGCCGGTGATCTCGTTACCGTCGTCGTCCATGACCGCCACATCAATGCCTTCGATCGGCAGGCTGCCGGTCAGGGCGTCGCTGTGACGGCCTTCCTCCAGCGGCGGCGCCATCATGATGCCGCCTGTGCCGGTTTGCCACCAGGTGTCGAGAATGGCGCAGCCGTCCGGCACCATGCGTCGCACCAGCGGAAACAGGTCCGGAGCCATGGGCACGCCGACGGTGCCGAGCACGCGTAGCTGATCGGAAAAAGGCCGGTCCATCTCGCCGGACTTGAGGTGGCGCAGGCCGGTCGGCGAGGTGTAGAGCACGCTGACGTTGTGCTTTTCAACGACGCGGCTCATGCGGTTGCGGTCCGGCATGCCGAGCGAGCCTTCGTAGAGGACCGTGGTCGCGCCGCGCAGCAGCGGGCCGTAGAGGATGTAGGTGTGGCCGGTGATCCAGCCCAGATTAGCGGTGCACCAGATGGTGTCTTCGGCATTCAGGCCGAAGATTTTGTCCGCGGTCATGGCCGCGTAGGTCAGGTAGCCGCCGGTGGTGTGGATGGCGCCGCGCGGCAGGTGTTTGGCACCGGAGGTGTAGATGATAAACAGCGGATCTTCGGCGTCCATCTCGCGCGGCGGGCAGTCCGGCTGGGCGCGCTGGCAGATCTCGTGATACCAGACGTCGCGTGTCGGTTGCCAGTCGATGTCGGTCTTGCAGTTCTGCACGACGATCATTTTGCGCACGCTTTTGACGTCTTTGACCGCTTCGTCAGCAATCGACTTGAGTTCATGCAGACGACCGCTGCGGCGGTAGTGGTCGGCGGTGATCATCACCGAGGTGCCGAAATCCTGCACACGCTGGCGCAGTGACTCGGCATTGAAGCCGGCAAACACCATGGAATGCACAGCACCGATGCGGGTGCAGGCGAGCATGGTTATGACCGCTTCGGGGATCATCGGCAGGCAGATGCAGATGGCATCGCCGCATTTCACGCCCAGGCCTTTCAGGGCATTGGCGACACGGCTGACTTCGGCGTGCAGCTCGCGGTAGCTGTAGCTGCGGCTTTCGTCTTCGTCTTCACCGAGCCAGAGCAGGGCGGTTTTGTCGGGCGTGGTTTCCAGATGGCGGTCAAGGCAGTTGTAGCTGGCATTGAGCTTACCGCCTTCAAACCAGCGCATGTCCTGGCCGAAGCGCCCGTGCTGGGTTACATCCCAAGGGGTAAACCAATCGAGATAGCGGGTAGCAGCGTCGGCCCAGTACTGTGCGTCGGCGGAATCGATAGCGTCGTTCTGTTGTGTCACGGGTTCTGTGTGGATAAAGCTGGTATGAGGCATAGGCAACCCTCTTCGCACCGGATGGTTGTGAAAACGGGGTTAACCGCAGACACGGGCCGTCCGGGCCTGGTGGCTGTAAAACTGGCATAGCAGCATATTGTTTGAGTTTTATTGCCACGGCCTTTCGGCGTCATGTTAGCAGGGTTGACGCGCGTGCAGGCAATGTTTTTTTACACTTGAGGGGGCGGGTGATTCAAGTCCGCGCTGTCCGGTTGTGGCAGAGGGCCTGGTGGAATGCGCTGCATCTGCCAATGCTGCAGCGCAAGATCCCAGAAGGCGGCGACCGTCTGCGCGCCCGCTGTTGCGGCCTTGCGCTGACCCAGTGAGCACCAGGCCTGTTGCAACTGTGGCAGGGGGTTGTCGTCCAGCGGGGCGGCATAGGTTTGTTTGCTGAGCTTTTCGCCGTCGCCATTGACGATCAGCGGCAGATGCCAGTAGCGCGGTGTCGGCAGGCCCAGCGCCTGTTGCAGGAGAATCTGCCGTGGTGTGTTGTCGAGCAGGTCGGCGCCGCGCACCACGTCGCTGATCCCGCACAGGCCGTCATCGACCACCACCGCCAGCTGGTAGGCGTAAAGCCCGTCGCGGCGTTTCAGGACAAAGTCACCGCAGGCCTCGCGTACATTCTGTCGGTAGAGTCCCTGAATCCCGTCCTGCAGACTCACCGCAGCGTCGCGGGGCAGCCGCAGGCGCAAGGCATAAGGGCCGTCCAGGGGCAGACCGCGTTCGCGGCAGGTGCCGGGATAAGCCGCGGGGTAAGCGGTCCGGGCGGCGGCTTCGCGGATTTGTTTGCGGCTGCAGTCACAGGCGTAAAGCAAACCGGCACGGGCCAGTTGTTGCAGTGCGGCATCGTAGTGCCGGGCACGCCGGCTCTGATACAGCACGTCGCCGTCGTGGCGGAAGCCGTAAGTCTGCAGGGTGCGCAGAATCGCCGCTGCCGCGCCCGGCATCTCGCGTGGCGGGTCGGTGTCTTCGATGCGCAATAACCAGCGGGCGCCGCTGCTGCGGGCCTGCAGATAGCTGCCCATGGCGGCTATCAGTGAACCGAAATGTAAAAGGCCGGTGGGAGAGGGGGCAAAGCGGCCGGCGGGCACAGGGGATTGATGACACATAAAGAGTCAGACGGGTAAAGCAAAACAGCCCGCGGCGGGCGGGCTGTTTATCGGGTAGCGGTCAGACAGTTTGTCTTTCGCGGATCTCTTCAAGGGTTTTGCAGTCAATGCACATGGTCGCTGTCGGACGGGCCTCCAGACGACGGATGCCGATTTCGATTCCGCAGGATTCGCAATAACCGTAGTCGTCTTCCTCGATCGCTTTCAAACCTTCATCAATTTTTTTGATCAGTTTGCGTTCGCGGTCGCGGGTGCGCAGCTCGAGGCTGAACTCTTCTTCCTGAGTCGCACGGTCGTTGGGATCCGGGAAGTTTGTCGCATCGTCTTTCATGTGCCCCACTGTGCGGTCAACTTCTTCCATCAATTGACGTTTCCACGCCAGCAGGATCTGCTTGAAATGCTCAAGCTGAGCCGGATTCATGTATTCCTCACCCTCTTTTTCTACGTAAGGGTCGAAAGATTTGAATTGTGAAAGTTCGCTGGCTTTTTTGGTGGTTGTTACAGCCATGTAGTTAGCCCTGTTCTGCTAGCGTTATTTTGTGAGCGCGATCTTTTAGCAAATAAATTGAGCTGAGGCAACAATTCACTTAAATCGCTTCGGTATGACGGCAATGCTAAATTAAAGTCAGTTACTGTATCGCTTTTCCTGTTCCGGGTCAGTGTTATTTCTCTGCTGTGGTTTTTACCACCGTGCAGGCAATGCGACCGTCGCTGACCCGCGCTTCGATCGTGTCGCCGTCGCTGACCTCGCCGATGGTGCTGATCGTCGCGCCCTTGTCCGATTGCAGTACGGCATAGCCGCGCTCCAGTGTGGCCAGAGGGCTGACGTTGTGCAGCGAGCGCATCATTATGGTGAGTTGATGCGCGGCTTGCTCCTGTTTTCGTGCACGGGCCCGGAGCAGGGCTTCACGCAGCGCATTGAGTTGGTGCTCTGCTGTGCGTATGCCGCCGGCCGGGCTGGCCGCTTTCAGGCGCTGTTGCAGTGCGCCCAGGGCCTGTTGTTGCTGCCGTGCCTGACGGGCTTGCGCGTGGCCGAGCCGTTCTGTCAGTTCGTCGACCCTTTGCATGCGTTGTGCCAACTTTCGCTGCGGGTGCTGTGCGGCGAGCCGTTCACCGAGCCGGCCGACTTCGCGCAGCTGTTGTTGCAGGTGGCCTTCCATGACATCGCAGAGGGCTTGTTGCCAGCTTTCGACCAGCGCGCGTTCTTCGCGGATGTCGGGGGTGGCCAGTTCGGCGGCGGCCGAGGGCGTGGGGGCGCGCTGATCGGCAACGAAATCGGCGATGGTGGTGTCAGTCTCGTGGCCGACCCCGCTGACTACCGGCAGGGCGGAGCGGTGAATGGCCTGCGCGACGATTTCCTCATTAAAAGACCAGAGGTCTTCCAGCGAGCCGCCGCCGCGCACCAGCAGCAGTACATCGGCGTCGCGCCGCTCATTGGCCAGATCGAGCATATGCGCGATCTGCGCGGCGGCGGCCTCGCCCTGCACGGCGGTGGGGTAGAGCACCACATCGGCGGCCGGGTAGCGCCGCGCCAGCACATGCAGAACGTCGCGCACGGCCGCGCCGGTGGCCGAGGTGATTACGCCGATGCAGCGCGGGTGTGAGGGCAGGGGCTTTTTCAGGGCTTCGTCAAACAGGCCGGCGGCCTGCAGCTTTTCGCGCAGCTGTTCAAAGCGGCGCTGCAGTGCGCCTTCGCCGACCGGTTCCATGCGGTCGATAATGAGCTGGAAATCACCGCGGGCCTCATACAGGCCGAGCGAGCCGCGCACCAGAACCTGATCGCCGTGGGCCACATCGAACTTGACGCGGCTGTTGCGACTGCGGAACATCGCACAACGTATCTGGGCGTTTTGATCCTTGAGGGTCAGATACCAGTGCCCCGAAGCGGGGCGCGACAGGTTGGAAATTTCCCCTTCGAGCCAGATAAAACCGAAGTTCTGCTCCAACAGCAGGCGCACTTCGCGATTGAGTCGGGTGACGGTAAAAACGTCGTCAGGCGATGGTTGCATGCACTCTCCGGGCGGTTTGTCGTCCTGTTGTCACCGGAATCGGTTAAATTCCGCGGCAACGGGCAAGGGTAATCAGTTTACGGAAGTTCGGTCAATCCTTATAATGATCGGTTACCGCGCGAAATTTTGCCCTCAAGGCTTTTCGTCTTTTTTTTTTGCAAAGGGGCAGTAAAAGACATGAAGATTATCGAGGAAGCACTCACCTTTGACGATGTGCTACTGGTGCCTGGCAAATCCGAGATTCTGCCACGCGAGTGCAGCCTTCGGACCCGTCTCACCCGTAACCTCACCCTGAACATCCCGCTGGTTTCCGCCGCTATGGATACCGTGACCGAATCCGGTCTGGCCATCGCATTGGCGCAGGAAGGTGGCATTGGCATTATTCATAAGAATATGTCGGTTGAGGCGCAGGCCCGTGAAGTGGGCAAGGTCAAGAAATACGAAAGCGGCGTTGTCGCCGAACCCATCACCATCTCGCCTGATACCCGTGTTAAAGAGGTGCTGGAGCTGACCCGCAAGCACGGCATTTCCGGTTTGCCGGTGGTCGACGGGCATGATCTGGTCGGCATCGTCACCAAGCGTGACCTGCGTTTTGAACACCGGATGGACGAAGTGGTGCGTAACATCATGACGCCGAAAGACCGTCTGGTCACGGTCGGCGAAGATGCCAGCCGCGATGAGGCCATCACCGTGCTGCACCGTCACCGCATCGAAAAAGTCCTGGTGGTGAACGATAACTTCGAACTGCGCGGCATGATCACTGTGCGGGATATCCAGAAAGCTCAGGATTTCCCGATGGCGATCAAAGACGGCAAAGAGCGTCTGCTCGCCGGGGCCGCTGTCGGTACCGGTGCCGATACCGAAGAACGCGTCGAAGCACTGGTTAACGCCGGTGTTGACGTGATCGTGGTCGATACGGCGCACGGCCATTCGGCCGGTGTGCTCGAACGCGTCCGCTGGGTGCGTCGCAATTTCCCGGATCTGCAGATCATCGGCGGCAATATCGCCACCGCGCAGGCCGCGCGTGATCTGGTCGATGCCGGTGCTGACGGCGTCAAAGTCGGTATCGGGCCCGGCTCGATCTGTACCACACGCATCGTCGCCGGTGTCGGTGTGCCGCAGATTACCGCCATCCGCAATGTCTCCGAAGCGCTCAAAGGCACTGGTGTGCCGCTGATCGCCGACGGCGGTATCCGCTTCTCCGGTGACCTGGCCAAAGCTGTCGCCGCCGGTGCAGCCAGCGTGATGATCGGTGGTTTGTTTGCCGGTACCAAAGAAGCGCCCGGTGAAACCGAGCTGTATCAGGGCCGTACCTATAAGTCTTACCGTGGCATGGGCTCGATCGGCGCCATGCAGAAAGGCTCCAGCGACCGCTACTTCCAGGACGACGAAGATTCCGCCGAGAAACTGGTCCCGGAAGGTATCGAAGGGCGTGTCCCGTACAAAGGCCCGCTGCACGTCATCGTGCATCAGCTGATGGGCGGTCTGCGTTCGAGCATGGGCTACTGTGGTGCTGCTGACGTCAAGGCGATGCAGGAGAAATCCCAGTTTGTCCGCGTTACCGCCGCCGGTATGCGTGAAAGCCATGTGCACGACGTTCAGATCACCAAGGAAGCACCCAACTACCGGATGAACTGATTGATCCGGCGGACCTTGTTGAAGACTACAACCGCATCTGCCGGTGCTGACCTCAGCACCGGCACTCCTCCTTTCGCGCCGGCTTTGCCGGCGTTTCAGGTTCAGGCAGAGAAACAATGACCGATTTGCATTCCGACCGGATCCTTATTCTGGATTTCGGCTCACAGTTCACCCAGCTTATTGCACGACGTATCCGCGAGGCCGGGGTTTATTCCGAGATCCACAGCTGCGAGATGCCGGCCGACGACATCCGTGCCTGGCAGCCGTCCGGCATTATCCTTTCAGGCGGGCCGGAGTCGGTGCTCGGCGAAGAAACACTCAAGGCCGATGCCTGTGTCTTCGAGCTCGGCGTGCCGGTATTGGGGATCTGCTACGGCATGCAGACCATGGCCGCGCAGCTCGGCGGGCAGGTCAGTCATTCCGATCACTGCGAATTCGGCTACGCACAAGTGCGCGCCCGCGGCCACAGTGAGCTGTTGCGCAATATCGAAGACCACGTCACCGAAGAAGGCTTCGGTATGCTCGACGTGTGGATGAGTCACGGTGACAGGGTTGAAGTCCTGCCCGAAGGCTTCAAGCTGATCGCCAGCACCGACGACGCACCGATCGCCGGTATGGCTGACGAAACACGTCACTTCTACGGCTTGCAGTTTCACCCGGAAGTCACCCACACCAAACAGGGCCAGCGCATTCTGAGCCGTTTTGTGCTCGATATCTGCGGCTGTCAGGGCTTGTGGACCTCGGACAACATCATCGAAGACCAGATCAAGCGCGTGCGCGAAATGGTCGGCGAAGATCAGGTTATCCTCGGCCTGTCCGGTGGTGTCGATTCTTCCGTGGTGGCGGCCATGCTGCACAAAGCCATCGGCAAACAGCTGACCTGTGTCTTTGTTGATAACGGCCTGTTGCGCCTCAATGAAGGCGATCAGGTGATGGCCACATTTGCCCGCAATATGGGCGTGAATGTGATCCGCGTTGATGCCGAGCAGCGTTTTCTGGAAGCCCTGGCCGGCGAGACCGATCCGGAGAAAAAACGCAAAATCATCGGCAATCTGTTTGTACGCATCTTCGAAGAAGAAGCCGGCAAACTGACCGATGCCAAATGGCTTGCCCAGGGCACCATCTACCCAGATGTAATCGAATCGGCCGCCGCCAAAAGCGGCAAGGCGCATGTGATCAAATCGCACCACAATGTCGGTGGTTTGCCCGAAGACATGACGCTGAAGCTGATCGAACCGTTGCGTGAACTGTTCAAAGACGAAGTACGCAAAATCGGTGTCGAGCTTGGCTTACCGGCAGAAATGGTTTACCGCCATCCCTTCCCGGGGCCGGGACTTGGCGTGCGGATTCTCGGCGAAGTGAAAAAAGAATACGCCGACCTGCTGCGTCTGGCTGACGATATCTTTATACAAGCCCTGTACCGCAACGACCTGTACAACAAAACCTCGCAGGCTTTCGCCGTATTTCTGCCGGTCAAATCCGTGGGTGTCACCGGTGACGGCCGTCGCTACGATTATGTCGTGGCCCTGCGTGCAGTTGAGACCATCGACTTTATGACTGCCCGTTGGGCGCATCTGCCGTATGACTTCCTCGACGAAGTCTCGCGCACGATTATCAACCGCATCCCCGGTATCTCACGGGTGGTCTATGACATCTCCGGCAAGCCGCCGGCGACGATTGAGTGGGAGTAGGCCGCTGCATCAGATGATGAGTTGATTTCAATTTGTTCTTAGAAATATGAAAGGCCAGCAGTTGATTCTGTTGGCTTTTTCTTTTGTGTCGGATGGGGCGTGCGAGGTAGTCCCGATTGGCGTCCACGGTATCCGGATGGCTTGCGTGGGATACAGAAAGCGGATTTGGCTTATACGCGTTCAGTTTGCTGTGTGTTTCGCTTGGTATGCTGGCTCAGAGTGCCCGCGCTGGACTGTACGGCGTAAGGGTGTTCAAAACTCTGTGTCAGCGTAGCTACGTCACAGAGTGACGTAGTCATCGAGCCGGTCCGGGAAGTGGATAATCATCTGCGAGAGCGTGAGGTTCCAGTTGCGGATCGGATGCGTCCAGCGTTCTGAGGCTTTGAGTATGCCGGCGTATTTATGCCCTTCAGGGTAGAGGAGCTTGAGCAATGCATTCTCGTTGGCGAAGCCACCCTTGGCTTTTGTCAGTTTGCGGAACGGGCGGTGTACAGCTCCAACCGCGTTGGTGGTGTAGATCGCAGTTCTGACGAAGTCAGGGTATTTGAAATAGGCAGAGAGCGTGAGCCATTTTGAGCGCCAGGACTTGATCAGCATCGGGTATTTGTCCCCCCACTTGGCTTCCAGTTCGTTCAGCGCGATCTCGGCAGCGTTGAGCGTGGCGGCTTTGTAGACGCACTTGAGATCAGCCATAAAGGCCTTCTGGTTCTTCGACGCCACATACTTCTGGACAGCGATATGTCGTACATGTCGCTGATGTGGGCATGGATGTCCTGGTAACTGTTACCGAGCGCGTAGAGTGCGATGATCTTGCGTTCCAGTTCCTCGGTGAGATGCGTTTGGTGCTTCTTGACGATCTGCGGTGCAAAGGAGCCGGCACGAACACGCGGGGCGTCAGGATGCCGTCCTTGCCGTTGAGATCCGTGCCGTTGCGCAGGGCTTCAATAGCCTCGTTGATGTCGAAAGTAGGTTTGGTCATGTGTCACCTGTTTAGGGTTCAGTCTAACAAGTGACACAAAGTTATGAACACATCCTCGCGCCGGCCCGGCGGTCTTTGCGTAAAGCGGCGCACCCTTGATCGCACCCGTTTCCGGGCTTGCGGCGGACCTTCCGGCACCGTGTTTGCTTGTCCGTGGACTTCTTAAGAAAGATCACTTTCGGCAAGCCCGGTTGCCTGAACAGAGCGGGGCCCGGGCTGCTGACACAATCTGACGTAGTAGGCTTTAGTATGCGCGATACGCCGCAGTCCGGCCGGTACGTGCTTACGCACAGGCTCGTCCCTGATATGACAAGCTTGTCACCTGTAGCCCGTGCCTGACGGCCAGACTTACTGCGTTTCAGTATAACGTCAGCTTAACTGCTCCGGGTGTAGGGCCATGAATCGGAAACTCTTTTCTCGTTTACTTATTTTGTTGCTGGTCGTCGCTATCCTTGGCGGGGCCGGCTATCTGTACACTCAACAAAACAAGCCTGCTCCCGGCTTTATCACCGAGCCCGTGACCCGCGGCAATATTGAAAGCGTGGTACTGGCCAACGGCGTTCTCTATCCCTCGAAACTGGTCAGTGTGGGCGCGCAGGTGTCGGGCATGATCGATAAAATTGATGTGCAGCTCGGCGATACCATCAAAAAGGGCGATTTGATTGCCCAGATCGACAATCTTGCTCAGCAAAATGCGCTCAAGGAAGCGCAGGCCTCGTTGCGCAGTATCAATGCCCAGTACGCGGCCAAGCTGGCGCAGATCAAGGCCGCTGAGGCGGAATTTATCCGCAAGAAAAACATGCTGAAAGATTCGGCGACCTCGCAGGTCGAATACGATTCTGCCGAATCCACGCTGGCGGTTTACCGTGCCGAACTCGATCAGCTCAGCGCCGAGAAAGAGAAGGCGATTATCAGTGTGGATGACGCCAAGCTTGATCTCAGTTACACCACCATTTCTTCCCCCTCTGACGGCACGGTGATTTACGTGTCGGTGGAGGAAGGTCAGACCGTCAACACCAACCAGAGCACGCCGAGCATTATTGAGCTGGCGCAGCTTGATGTGATGACCGTCAAAGCCCAGGTTTCTGAAGCGGACATTATCCATGTGCGGGCGGGGCAGGAAGTGTATTTCAGTATTCTCGGTTCGAGCGGCAAAAAGTATCGCGGTGTGCTGCGGGCCATCGAACCGGGTCCGACCTTGCTGACGGGTGATGACAGCAGCCTGAGCATCGGGGATGACGAGGCGATTTACTACAATGCCTTGTTTGATGTGGAAAACCCCGACAATGAGCTGCACTTCGGTATGACCGCGCAGGTGTCGATTGTGCTGGAGCGTGCCGATGATGCCTTGTTGGTGCCGGCGCAGGCCTTGAGTAAGAGACCCGGGCCCCGCGATGTATGGCAGGTGCTGGTCAAGCAGGGCGATCGCGCTGAACCGCGTGAAGTGAAGGTTGGAATTAATAACAAAATCTACGCCCAGATACTCTCGGGTCTGGAGGAGGGCGATGAGATCGTCATCGGCCAATCTTCCGGCACGAACCCGGCGGCCGGCGGATTGCCCGGCGGCATGATGGGGCGCCGGGCACCGGGCATGAGGCTATAAGCCATGTCTGAGGCTTTGCTGAAAGTCGACGGTGTCAGCCGCAGTTTTTCTGCCGGTGAGCAGGAACTGACGGTTCTGAAGGACATCAGTCTGGAAATCAACCGTGGTGAGATGGTCGCCATTATCGGTGCTTCCGGATCGGGCAAGTCCACTTTGATGAATATCCTCGGTTGCCTGGATAAGCCAAGCCGGGGACGGTATTTCATCAACGGGCAGGACACGTCCAGCATGGACGATGACGCGCTGGCAGCCCTGCGGCGCGAGTATTTCGGGTTTATTTTCCAGCGCTATCACCTGTTGAGTGATTTTTCCGCGCGGGAGAATGTGGAAGTGCCCGCGCTTTATGCCAACGACAGCCCGCAGCTGCGTCAGGACAAAGCGACCAGGCTGCTCAGCCGGCTGGGTCTGGCAGATCGCCTTGAACACAAGCCGAATCAGCTCAGTGGCGGGCAGCAGCAGCGTGTCAGCGTGGCCCGGGCTTTGATCAACGGCGGTGAGGTGATCCTTGCCGACGAGCCGACCGGCGCGCTCGACAGCCATAGCGGCGAAGAGATGATGAAGCTGCTGCGTGAGCTTCACCGTGATGGGCACACCATTATTCTGGTGACGCACGACCCGAATATTGCTGCTTTTGCCGATCGCGTTATCGAGATCAAAGACGGCGAAATCCTACGGGATCAACGCAATGCTGAGGCACAGTCAGAAAGCCGTGGTGCGCCTGCCGGTGACGCGCAAACCCGGGCTGAGTCGCCAGCGCCAAAACACCGCCTGAATTGGGCACGTTACGCCGAAGCCCTGCGGATGGCGCTGATCGCCATGTCGAACAATCGCCTGCGCACCTTTCTGACCATGCTTGGCATCATTATCGGTATCGCTTCGGTGGTTTCCGTCGTCGCGCTGGGCACTGGCTCGCAGCAATCGATTCTCGACCAGATCGCGTCAATGGGCACCAACACCATTGAAATCAAGCCCGGCACCGGGCGCGGCGACCGTCGTTCCAACCGCGTGCGCACACTCACCGCCGGTGATGCCAATGCGCTCAAGCAGCTGTCTTTTGTCGACAGCGTCACGCCCACGGTCAGGGCCAATGTGGCGATTCGCTACGGCAACGAAACCGTGACCGGTTCGGTGCAGGGGGTGGGGACGGAGTACTTCCGGGTGCGTGGTTACAGCCTGGCGCAGGGGCAGTCTTTTGATGAGGACAGTGTCGCGGCTCTGGATCAGGTGGCGGTTATCGACCCGAATACCGAAGAAGAACTCTTCCCCGACGGCGGGGCACTGGGCAGTGTGATCTTTCTCGGCCGCCTGCCGGTGCGGGTGATCGGCGTGACCGCAGCCACCGACAGTGTCACCGACAGCAGTGATGAACTGAATGTCTGGGTGCCCTATACCACGGTATCGGGGCGCATCTACCGGCAGAACTATGTCAGTGATATCACGGTGCGCGTCAGTGACAACGTCGCGTCCGACGTGGCCGAGCAGGGCATTATCAGCCTGCTGACCACGCGTCACGGTATTGTGGATTTCTTTACCATCAACACTGACACCATACGCAAAAGCATCGAGAAAACCTCCGAGACCATGACCTTGCTGATTTCGGCGATCGCCTTTATCTCGCTGCTGGTCGGCGGCATCGGTGTGATGAATATCATGTTGGTGTCGGTCACCGAGCGTACCGGCGAGATCGGTATCCGCATGGCCGTGGGCGCGCGTCAGGCCGATATTATGCGCCAGTTTCTGATCGAAGCGGTTCTGGTGTGTTTTTGCGGCGGTATTCTGGGCGTGGCGCTGGCCTTTCTGGTCGGTGCGCTGATCACCTATACCGGCAGTGATTACCGGATGATTTATTCGACTGCGTCCATCGTGGCGGCGTTTGTCTGCTCGACGCTGATCGGCGTTGTATTCGGCTATTTCCCGGCCCGTAACGCTGCCCGGCTTAACCCGATAGATGCACTCTCCAGAGACTAGGAAAACTACCATGAAGCGGATGATAACGACCCCGGCTGCGGCTCTGTGCGTCATCTCACTGGTCAGCTGCAGTACGATGCGCAGTGAGTACGAAGAGCCGGCATTGGATGTGCCGCAAGGCTGGTCTCAGGCCACGCCCGGTGAGACGCAGGCACTGGTGCGCCGGGACACGTGGTGGAGCCTGTTTCAGGACCCGCAGCTCGACACCCTCATAGAGCGGGTGCTGGCCTCCAACAGCGATATCGAGAAAGCCACGCTGAGCCTGAAAAAGGCCTTGCTGGAGGCCGGTGTCAGCGAGAACAACAAGGTGCCACGCCTGGGTTTTTCGCATAGCGCCTCTGTTGCCTACGACATAGATGACGATTCAACGGACTCCGGCTCCAGTGCAAGTCTGTCCCTGAGTTATGAGCTGGATCTGTGGGATCGTGTTAATGCGCTGGCCGATGCCGATAAACTGGCTGCCGGTGCCAGCTACGAGGAGCGCGAGGATCTGGTTCAGGATCTGGTGGTCACCAGTGCAACGCTGTACTGGAATCTGGCTTATCTCAGGCAGAAGCTGGCCTTGCTCAGGGACAACCTGAAGGACAGCCAGCGCATTGCTGAGCTGACCCGTGTGCGCTTTGATAATGGCGCCAATACGCAGCTGGAAGTGCTGGAATCGACCCGCGCGGTATTGGATCTGCAGTTGCAGATCAGTCAATCGGAGCAGGAACTGGCCGAAGCAGAGAATGCGCTTTCCATCCTGCTCAATCAGCCTTTGCAGGACAGCGGCCTGAGCATCGAACACTTGCCCGAGCAGGCGGTGCCGGACATCGCGGCCGGGTTGCCGGCCGATTTGTTATTGCGCCGACCGGATATCCGCGCCGCGCTTTATCAGCTCAAATCCACGCTTGCCTCGCGGGACGCGGTGGCGGCCAGCTACCTGCCGACGATCAGCCTGACCGGTTCTCTCAATACCTCGTCTTCTGCGCTGCTGGGCCTGTTGAGCAACCCGGTGGCGAGTTTAGGCAGTGGTATCTCGCTGCCGTTTCTGCAGTGGCGCGAGATGCAGCTCAATAAAGATATTGCCGAAGTGGACTATCAAATGGCCGTGGTGGATTACCGGGACACGATTTACCAGGCTTTTGAAGAAGTCGATAATCTGCTCACCAGCAAACAACACTACGACTTCCAGAACGGGGTGTATCGTGAGCAATACAACAATGCCCGCGAGACCGAACGTATTTATCAGAGTAAATACAACTATGGCGAGAGCGATATGATCGATTGGCTCAATGCGATTGAGTCGCGGCGCAGCGCCGAGTCGTCGTTGCTGGAGAATCGCTACAACCGGCTTGTATTACAGGCCAGACTCTATCAGGCATTGGGCGGCAGCGACAAAGAGGTGCCCGCGACCGACTGAGGGCGCAGGCCGGCCACACCCTGCAAACACCGCTTTGTGCGGGATTGATAATATTTCCCGGCTTGTCCGGACCACACTGACTTACGAGGTATTATTCATATGAGTGACGCACTTGCGTTGCGTAACAGGCAGGACCGCTACGGACTTGTCGCTATTTTTCTGCATTGGATAGTCGCTGCGGCGTTTATTGCCAATTTTGCGATTGTTTATGCGATGAAGTGGTTTATGGTGCCGCGTTCTGAAGAAGCGCGGGCCATGCTGTCCTACCACACGGCGATAGGTGTGTCGGTGTTGGTATTTGTTGCCCTGCGCCTGTTCTGGAAGTGGAGCAACCGCACTCCGGACGATGTGCCCGGCACGAGACTGGAGCATTTCCTGGCGCACGCCATGCACCACGCGCTCTATCTGGTGATGATCATCTTGCCCTTGTCCGGTTATCTGGGCACGGGCGGGCCTTCACAGTTGTTTTTTGTCGTGGAGATTCCGCGTTTTGCCGATACTGCGGTTTTCCAGACCGTGGTCAATGGCTGGATGGGCCTGAGCTGGGAAGCCTTCGAAGCGCCGATGGATGTGATTCACAAACAGGGCGGAGCCTATGTGGTGTCGGTGCTGATCGCCGCGCACGCCGCGGCGGCGCTCTATCATCATTTTGTGCGGCGCGATAATGTGCTGCGGCGGATGATCTCACCGGCACTGGTCAAACCGGATTGACACTGACAGGCCCGCATCCCCGCGGGCCTTTTTGTTGCTCGCGCGGTGCTGTGGGTTGCCCGCGTAGCCGCTTGGCTCAGCCTGAGAAAGCCCGTTTGCCGGCCCGCAGCGGCGCCACTGCCTGGCATCAGGGCCATCTTTGACCATCTCTCAAACCAGTCTGCTGCTTTTGCAAAGGCAAGTTGTTTTCGCTTCTGAAATAATCTACCTCCTGTTTGTGAATGCAATTCATTATCATTAAGTTTCTTTGTGATATTGCAGGTCGCATGTTGCGCATCGGTGGCCTTCGCGCCCCGGCCGGACAATCAAGTGAGGATATGTATGAATAACCCTGAAGCTGCACGTTCATCCGCATGGAAAGGGCTTGCGCATTTCAAGTTCGCCAAGCTCGTTCTGGCCATGGGGCTGAGCGTGTCTTTGTGTCACATCGCGGCTGCGGACGATGCCGCGCAAACGGGCCCGCTCCGTTTGGAGACGCTCTCTGTCGAGGGCAACAAACTCTATGGTATGGAAGCTTCAGAGGTCACGGAAGGCTACGCTGTTGAGGCGGCCACGGTGGGGACCAAAACGCCCGCCGCACTGCGGGATATTCCGCAATCGATCACCGTACTGACACGGGACTATCTGGATGACCGGCAGTTCGTCAATCTCGATGATATGGCCAAATACACGCCGGGGCTGAGAACGCTGACCAACGACAGTGGCCGTTCTTCGGTTTACGCCCGTGGCTATGAATACGATCAGTCCAATATCGATGGCCTGCCGGCGCCCATGTCCAGTATCTACGGAACCCTGCCTTCGCTGGCGGCCATAGACCGGGTCGAGATTATGCGTGGTCCGTCCGGCCTGTTCAGCAGTACCAGTGAACTGGGCGGCATCATTAATCTGGTCCGCAAGCGTCCCACCGAAGCGTTTCAGGGCCATTTGACCGGCCGCTATGGCAGCTGGAATTCCAGTGTCCTCGAAGCCGATGTGTCGGGCGGGCTCAGTCAATCCGGCAGTGTCCGCGGGCGTTTGCTGGCCAATGACACCCGCACGGATGGCGAGGTCGACTACAACGATAGCGCCCATCAGACCCTGTACGGCGCGTTGGATGTGGATCTGTCCGAAGATACGATGCTGGCGCTGGGTGTGCTGCATACCGACCGCGATATCACGCCTTCCAACGGCCTGCCTGCCAATGCCGATGGCAGTCTGCTCGATATTGACCGAAGCCGTTTTTTCGGCGCGGACTGGAACAGTTTTGACGGCAGCATGACGGATGTCTTTGCGCAGTTGAGCCACGATTTCGCTAACGGTGGTTACGGTCAGATTGGCTTGCGTACCTCCAATCGTGATGCTGATCTGTTCTATGCCTACACCAGCGCCGGTGTCGACAGCGACGGTGAGACCAGCATGTCGGGCCTGGACCGGACCTTTGATCAGGACACCTACGCGCTGGACGTCAGCTACAGCCAGCCTTTTGCGGCGCTGGGGCAGGTCAGTGAATTTGTCGTCGGTGCTGACCACAAGCACTACAAGACCGCATACAAGAATGGGAGCTTCAGCCTCGGCACGATTAATATCTATGACTACAGCGCCGACCAATTCGACAAGCCCGATGTGGACTACACCACCGGCGTCGATAGCGAGGAATCGGAAACCGGTCTGTATGCCAAACTGACTTTCCGCCCGGTTCAGAATCTGGCTCTGATCGGCGGTGCCCGCGTAAGCTGGTACGACAGCGAATCGACCAGCGAGAACTATTCCAGCGGTGTGGCTGTCGACGACGAGCAAAATCACGATGGTGAGCTGACCCCTTATGCGGGACTGGTTTATGACCTGAACCACGCGCATTCGCTCTATGCCAGCTATTCCGAAGTGTTCAAGCCGCAGGATGAGACCGGTGCCGACGGTGAAATGCTGGACCCGCGTGAAGGTCAGCAGTTTGAACTCGGCGTTAAGGGCAGCTACTACAACGGTCTGCTGAACTCCCGCTTCACGGTTTTCCGGCTTGATGACAAGAACCGCGCCGCGACCGCCTATGACAGCAGCGGTAACACCCTGAGCTATTCCGAGGCCAGTGGTGAGACACGTATCACCGGTGGTGAAGTGGAACTCAGCGGCTCACCGACCGATGGTCTGGACCTGATCGCCGGCTACACCTACATGGACACGGAAAACCGCGAGGGCGACGTCAACACGCTGTTTATGCTGATGCCGCGGCATCAGGTTTCTCTGTGGGGTAAATACAGCTTCAACGAAGGCCCGGTGGACGGGCTGTCCGTCGGGGTCGGGGTCACCGGTATGAGTGATTTCTATCTGGAGCGTTCCGGTACCCGTCTTGAAGCGCCGGGTTACGCCGTGGTGGATGCCAAGCTTGCCTATCAGATCACGCCCAGGCTGAAGGCCACGCTTGATGTAAACAACCTGTTCGACCGCGAATACTATTCACGGGTGGGTAGTGTCGCCACCTTTAACTTCTACGGTCCGTCGCGCAATGTGATGGCAGGTCTGCGCTACGATCTTTAAGCCTGCAGCAAACGCCGCCTGTTTCCCTTTGCCGGGGGACAGGCGGCTTCTGTTTTCCCGTCAACCTCACTGAGCTCCGGAAAGCTACGCCATGTTCCCGATTCCGATAGTTGCACCGTGCCTGCGCTGCGCCGCCGCTCTGCCGCTGATGGCCTTGTTATGGCTGCTACCCCTGTCGCTGCACGCGCGTGAGCAGCCTTCCGGAGCGCCTGCGCAAGGGCAGGGAGACCTTCACGGGCCGTATTCTTCGCTGGACTCCGGTGTGTTGGGGGAAACGCAGCGCTACAGCGTCGATTTACCGAAGGGCTATGATGCGCAAAAGCGCTATCCGGTGATCTATCTGCTGGACGGGGACAGTCACCGCACCAAGCTATTGGGCGTGATTGAAGGCCTTACCGACGGCCTGCAACCGGCCATGCCGTCGGCGATTGTGGTCGGGCTGGACGGCCGCAAGCGTATGCGTGATTACACCCCGACTCACACCCTGAAACTGCCCAACGGCCAGCCCGGCAGCAAGGCTTATAAAGTGACCGGAGGCGGGGAAAGGTTTCTGGATTTTATTGAGCAGGAATTGCAAGCCGTGATTGACGCGGACTATGCCACGTCCGGAGTGACTATCCTGATGGGTCACTCGTTCGGCGGTCTGCTGGCTCTGGAAGCCTTGCGCAGCGACAGGGCGTTCAACGCCGTGGTCGCCATTGACCCCAGTCTCTGGTTTGATTATCCGGCCTATCAGCAACGTCTGACGAAAGAAAGCGGCTTGTCCGGCGGCAGACATAGCGCGCTGTTTATCGCGGCCTCGGATAATCCGTTTACACCGGGCCTCGGGTTGTCGTCCTTGCACAGCGAGCTGATACGCGGACTAAGTGACACACTGCAGCAGCGTGCGTCGCCGGACTTTGCCGTGCGCGGGCAGTTCTACCCGGGCAGCGATCACTCAAGCGTGGTGTTACCGGCGATTGAAGACAGTCTGCGCTGGCTGTTTGAAGGGTACAGGATCGCCTATGGCGCACAGGGGCCGGATGCAGAGACAGTAATCGGCAACTACCGGCGCCTGAGCCGGCGACTGGGTGCGCAGATCCGTCCCGACCGTGAGCGCCTGCAGTTTAACTGGGCCTATATCAACACGCGCTTACCCGAAGCCCAGCGCAGCGATCTGTTTGAAGCGCTGCTGAAACACTACTATCCGCAACTTCCCGTCGAGCCCAGGGGCACAATGGCACATTGAGCGCTGGCCGGCTTGTACGGGTGTGGCCGCCGTGGAGGCCGGGACTTTGCCGCTTGATTCGTATGAGCGCCGGCCCCAGATTAGTGGTACATACCAACCCAAGCGAGCAACCATGGCTGATCAACAAGCTCTCACCACATCCGATGTATTGATGCGTGCCCTGTATATGCTGCTGTTTGCAGTGATCTGGAGTGTGGCCGAAATGGCGCTGGCAGCCGTCGCTGTTATCCAGCTCGTGCTGTGCCTGCTGACCCGTGAGACCAACCTCAGGCTGCGGGTGTTCGGGGCCGCGCTGAGCCGCTATATCTACCAGATCGCACAGTTTCTGACCTTCACCAGCGAAAACAAGCCTTTTCCTTTCGGTGACTGGCCGTCGCCCTGAGGACGGGCGGGGCGGTGCCCGGCGGCAGCGCCTGAGCATGCGGGAAAAAAACACTGGGAAATTCCCGCGCCGGGCTTTACTGTCCGCCCATGATAAAAGGCTATTTACTTCTGATAGGTGGTTACATCGGCTGGGGGCTGTTCCCGCTCTACTGGTCGTTGACGGCACACGTGCCTCCGGTGGAGGTCACCCTGCACCGCATGATCTGGGCGCTGCCGGTGCTGGCCCTGATGGTCTGGCGCCTGCCTTCGCGCCGCGCCGTGGTGGGGGAGGTTCTGCGACAGCCCACGAGTATGCGCTATCTGCTGTTCACGACGGCACTGATCAGTACCAACTGGTTGGTGTATGTCTGGGCCGTCTCCCATCAGCAGGTCCTGCAAGCCAGTATGGGCTATTTTCTGACGCCCTTGCTGAATGTGGCCGGGGCGGTACTTGTCTTTCACGAACGCCTCGATCCGCTGAAAAAATGGGCGATTGTCTGCGCCATGCTCGGAGTGGCGTATTACATCAGCCGCGTGGACGGTTTCCCGTGGGTGGCGATTGTGTTGGGCTTGTCTTTTGCGCTCTACGGCATTGTGCGAAAAAAAGCCGCGGTCGATTCGGTGCCGGGCTTGTTTATCGAAACCCTGATCGCAGGTCCTGTGGCGGTCTTGTATCTGCTTTTTCTGCTGTTCAGCGGCAAGGCGGCTTTTTTGCACGGCCCGCCGCTCGATGATCTCTGGCTGGTACTCGGTGGTCTGGTGACGGTGATTCCGCTGGCCTTGTTCAACGCCGGAGCCAAGCTGCTGCCGATGGCCACGGTTGGCATTCTGTTTTATCTGACGCCGACGCTGCAGTTTCTCAGTGGCACGCTGATCTTTCATGAGCCTGTCGATACTGACAAGCTGATCGGTTTTGCCGGCATCTGGCTGGGACTGCTGCTGTATGCCTGGTCTTTGCTGCGCAGCACCAGGGGGCAAGCGCCGCGCTAGCCGGCGAGTGTCGGCCTGCCTGCGACGGCCGGCCGTGTCAGTTCTGCAGCAAGGCTTCGTTGATGATCCAGTCGCGGAAAATTTCCGCATGGGGATGAATGTATTTGTGTTCCGCGCGCACCAGATAGAACGCTTCCGAGGTCGCTACTGACAGGTCGAAGGGGGCGATCAGCTCGCGTTTTTCCAGCAGATCACGGACCAGCGAGGTACGCCCCAGAGCAATACCACCGCCGCGGCGCGCCATTTCCAGTGCCGTGATCAGGGTGTCAAACTGCAAATCCTGAAGTGACTTTGCACCGGGGTGACCGGTCTGATCCAGCCAGTAGCCCCAGCCTTCCTCATAACCGATCACATGCAAGAGTGTGTGGTGGCACAGGTCTTCGGGTTTTTCCGGCGGCGCCAGGCCTTCGGAGAGCACCGGACTGCACACCGGGAACAGTTCATCCCAGGTCAGACGGTCCGACTCCAAACCCGGCCACTGGCCGTTGCCATAGCGGATCTCCATATCCGCTTCTCTGTTGTCTTCTTCGATCCAGATATTGCTGGTAAAGCGGATCCCGATTTCCGGGTAGGCGTCGCGGAAGCCGTGCAGACGGGGCGCCAGCCAGTTGGTGAAAAACACCAGATTGCAACGCAGTGTCAGTGCACGCGACTTGCCCTGGCCGAAGATTTCGTCGGTGGCTGTGGCGAGCCGGCGTATGCATTCGTGAACCACCGGCAGGTAAGCCTTGCCCGCATCGGTCATTTCCAGTCCGCGCGGCAGACGTTTGAACAGCATCATGCCGAGACGGGTTTCGAGTCCTTTGATCTGCTGGCTGACGGCCGCCTGGGTCAGACTGAGTTCAGCGGCGGCCTGAGTGAAATTGAGATGACGGGCGGTGGCCTCGAAGGAACGGAGCCAGTTCAGCGGAGGAAGTTGCTTTTTCATTACAGCAAACCCTGTTGTTATTGTTGGTCGGGCTGAATTCATGCCGGAGCCTGCGCTGGACGGTTCCGCAGACCACAGTCTAGTAGAAACCTGCAGGGAAAAGGGCAGTACCGGTGGTACTGCCCGATGGTCCGTAGTCCGCTTTGGAAAGCGGCTTATTTCATTGTCGGCATGGAAAATTCCACACCTTCACGGACGCCCGCAGAGGGCCAGCGTTGGGTGATTGCCTTACGCCGGGTGTAGAAGCGTATTGAGTCCGGCCCATAGGCATGCAGATCGCCGAACAGGGAGCGCTTCCAGCCGCCGAAACTGTGATAGGCCACCGGCACCGGCAGAGGCACGTTGATACCGACCATGCCGACCTGAATATGATCGGTGAAGTAGCGTGCCGCCTCACCGTCGCGGGTGAAGATGCAGGTGCCGTTGCCATATTCGTGATCGTTGATCAGCTGCATGGCCTCTTCCATGGTCTTAACCCGCACGACTTGCAGTACCGGACCGAAAATTTCCTGCCGGTAGCTGCTCATCTCCGGGGTCACGTGATCAATCAGCGTGCCGCCCACAAAAAAGCCGTTTTCGTAACCGGCGACCTTCGGCTGGCGCCCGTCTACCACAACTGTGGCACCCTGTGCTTCGGCGCTGTTGATATGGCCGATGACCTTTTCCTGATGCTCGCGGGTAATGACCGGACCGAAGTCATTATCGCTGTCGCAGTAGGCGCCGACTTTCAGGTTTTTCATGGCTTCAGTCATTTTACTGATCAGGGCATCGGCGGCGGCGTCGCCCACAGCCACGGCAACCGACAGCGCCATGCAGCGTTCACCGGAGGAGCCGAAAGCGGCACCGACCAGCTGATTCACTGCGTTGTCCATATCCGCATCGGGCATAACGATGGCGTGGTTTTTGGCACCGCCCAGGGCCTGACAGCGTTTGCCGTTGGCGCTGGCTTTGCTGTAGATGTATTCGGCAATCGGTGTCGAGCCGACAAAGCTCACTGCCTGTACGCGCTGGTCTTCCAGCAGGGTATCGACCGCTTCTTTGTCACCGTTGACCACATTCATAACCCCGTCCGGCAGGCCGGCTTCCTGCAGCAGCTGGGCAATCAGCAGGGTGGAGCTGGGGTCCCGTTCGGAGGGCTTGAGGACAAAGCAGTTACCGCAGACCAGCGCCGAGGGGTACATCCACAGGGGCACCATGGCGGGGAAGTTGAAGGGGGTAATACCGGCGACCACGCCGAGCGGCTGGAACTCGCTCCAGGCGTCGATGTCGGGCCCCACATTGCGGCTGTGCTCACCTTTGAGCAACTCCGGCGCACCACAGGCGTATTCGACGTTTTCGATGCCGCGCTGCAGCTCACCCATGGCGTCGTGGCGGATCTTGCCGTGCTCCTGACCGATCAGCTCGCAGATACGGTCGGCGTTTTTCTCCAACAGTTCCTTGAAGCGGAACATGATCCGCGCGCGTTTGATGGGCGGGGTGGCACGCCACGCCGGGAAGGCGGCCTGTGCCGCTGCGATTGCCTCTTCCACCGTGCTGCGTGACGCCAGCGCCACCTGTGCGGAAACTTCGCCGGTGGACGGGTTGTAGACCGGCTGGGTACGTTCGGCCGTGGTCTGCGTCCGGCCGTTGATCAGGTGTCCTACGATAGTCATGATGATTTCCTCTGTTGTTATCAATTTTGTCCGGCAACGGCATTGGCCGACGCCGGGTAAAAAATGGCCGCTGTTACCACAGGCTGCGGTAGATCCTGATGATGTCGTCGGCGTCCGGCACCTTTGGATTATTGCCCGGTGAGCCGGACTGCAGGGCCTGTTCCGCCATGGTGGGCATCAGCTGAAAAAATTCCTCGCGGTCTATGCCGAACAGGGCCGGCGTGGGCACCTGCAGTTCGTCGTTCAGGGCCTGCAGTTCATCGAGCAGCTTGCGGTTGGCCTGTTCGGTGTCGTCCGTTTCAGCGGCCACGCCCATGGCACGGGCACAGTCGGCATAGCGTTCCGGTGCGGCGGGTATGGAGTATTCGGTAACCGCCGGCAGCAGCATGGCATTGGACAGACCATGGGGCACATGGAAGGCCGCGCCGATGGGGCGGCTCATGCCGTGTACCAGAGCCACCGAGGCATTGGAGAAAGCGACCCCGGCCAGCGTCGAGCCGAGCATCATGGCCTCGCGGGCCTGCTTGTCCGAGCCGTCGTGATAGGCGCGGCGCAGATTGGGGCCGATCAGACGCATGGCCGACAAGGCCTGACTGTCGCTGTACAGATTGGCCTTTTTGCTGACATAGGCCTCCATGGCATGGGTCAGGGCATCAATGCCGGTATCTGCGGTGGTGCGCGCGGGCAGGCTCAGGGTCAGGCTGAAGTCCACCAGTGCTGCCACGGGCATAAAGCCAACCCCGACACAGAGCATTTTTTCGTCGTTGCTTTCATCGGTGATAATGGTGAAACGCGTCACTTCACTGCCGGTACCGGCGGTGGTGGGAATGGCAATGATGGGCAAGCCGGCTTCATGCACCACACGCGGGAACTTGTAGTCCTGCATCACGCCGCCGAATTTACCCAAAATACCGATCGCCTTGGCGCTGTCGATGGGGCTGCCGCCGCCAAGGGCGATAATACAGTCGTAATCGCCGTTACGGACCTTGTCCACGCCGGCCGCGATGGAGCTGACCGTCGGTTCCGGCACCGTATCGTCAAACACATCGGCGCACAGGTTTTGTTGAGCGAGGTATTCCTGAATGCGTCCGGCATAACCGAGCTCCACCATCATCTTGTCGGTAATGATCAGCGGCCGGGAGCAGCCGAGGCTGGTCAGAACATCCGCTACCTGCTGTGCGGCGCCTTCACCGACTTGCATTATCCGGGGAAGAATCACTTGAGTAGACATGAGTACTCCTTTGGTTAGCTTGTTGTCCGCGGCCGCGTTGCGGCCGCAGTTTTTTTACTTATTATGAAATGCGCGATCAGGGCTTGTTAGTGGCAGCTGCCGTGTCCTCTGATACGTCCTGTCCGGTTGCCTGCGGTTTGTCCCTTCGCCAGAAACGGGATTTTTCCCGGGCCGGTAAGCTCTCTTCCGCGAGCGATTTGAACAGCCCGTAGATGGCCATAATCAGAATGAACGAGAAGGGCAGGGCCGCCACTACCGAGGCAGTTTGCAGCGCCTTGAGACCTCCCGCCAACAGCAGCACTGCCGCCGAGGCACCGATCGCCGCCCCCCAGAATACACGGTATCGGGCCAGAGGGTGCTCATCACCAATGGATATAAGCGTGCAGATTACCAGTGTTGCCGAATCGGCCGAGGTCACGAAGTAGGTCACCAGCATAACCGTGCAGATCGCTGATACCGCCATCACCAGGAAATGGCTGTCGGTCATCAGTTCAATGGTGGCGAACAGCGCCATGGTGGTGTCTTCGTTCACCGCATTGACCACGCCGCCGTCTCCGTACAGTTCCAGGAACATGGCGGTATTGCCGAAGATGGTGATCCAGATGGCGGCCAGCAGGGTCGGCGCGATCAGCACACCGAGCACAAACTCGCGGATGGTGCGGCCTCTGGAAATACGTGCGATAAAGATGCCGCAGAAAGGCGCCCAGGCAATCCACCAGCCCCAGTAGAAAATCGTCCACCAGCCCTGCCACTGGCCCTGCGGATCAGGGTCCACCCAGAACCCCAGCTCGACCGCGTGCACAAGATAGTCGCCCAGATTGGTGACCAGGGTGCCGAGCACATAGGCGGTGGGGCCTATGACCAGAAACAGCCCCAGAATTACCATGGTCAGGCGCATATTCAGCTCACTGAGCAGGCGGATACCTTTATGCAGTCCGGTCATGACCGAGGCGGTGGAAATAATCGAAATGATCACGATCAGAACAATCTGGGTGCTGGTGGAGACCTCGATACCGAGCAGGTAGTTGAGGCCGGCATTGATCTGCTGTGCGCCGAGCCCGAGCGAGGTGGCAATGCCGAAAACCGTACCGAACACGGCCAGCATGTCGGCCACATGACCGATGGGGCCATAGATGCGCTCGCCGAAGATGGGATACAGACTGGAACGGATCGACAGGGGCAGCCCCTTGCGGTAAGAGAAATAGGCCAGAATCAGACCGGCCAGGGCAAACAGCGCCCAGCCGTGCAGTCCCCAGTGGAAAATCGCAATCCGCATGGCCACCTGAGCCGCTTCCACTGACAGCTGCTGGCTTTCGGCGATAAACGGATTGGACTGAAAATGGTAGATGGGTTCGGCAATACTCCAGAACAATATGCCAATCCCGATACCGGCGCCGAAGAGCATGGAAAACCAGGAGAAGTTGCTGAACTCCGGCCGGTCCGTGTCCTTGCCCAGACGGATATCACCGTAGCGGCTGAAAATCAGCCAGATCGCAAGGAACAGAGAACAGCTCATAAAGCCCACGTAATACCAGGCCAGGTCCGTCGCAATAAAACTCTTGATTCCGCTATAGACCTGATTGGCAAGCCCGGGGGCCAGAATGGTAAAGAGGACAAAGGCCAGAATCAGTATGCCGGAACCCACGGACATGACCGGATTGGTGCCCATCAGGATGCCGGATGGCTTGCGCAATTGATCAGGGGAGGCCATATCAGTGTTCCTCCTGTTTTTCGCGTACCACCATCACCGAGCAGGCGGCGTGGCGGGTGACATAGGCGGCATTGGCGCTGAACAGATAGTCGCTGGTTTTAGGGCGGTGCGAGGCCATCACGATCAGATCGGCGCCGACCTCGGCCGCTACCCGCAGAATTTGCTTGTCGACCCGGCCCTGGGCCACCACCGTGCGCGAGGAGAGGTCTTGCGGAATTTCCCTTTGTGAAAGCTGTTCCAGCGCTTCCTGACCTTTTCTGCGGATTTTCTGATCAATATTATCCGGCAGGTGGACGGCGATGGCCGGTATATCCGCATCCGGCACCACTGTCATCAGGTGTAGCTGCGACTGATGACGCAGGGCGAAGGCGACAGCCTCCGGCAGCGCCTTGCGCCAGGAGCTGGCATGGGCAAGGTCTACCGGGACAAGGATATTGTCGTATTGCTTGTTCATCATTCCTCCACATTTTCATTTTTATATTTGCTCTGTTCCTGGAGCTGTTCAGCTGCTACGGCGGCCGGCTGAAATCCCGTGGCGGTATTTTTGCCAGAAATGAATTTGAAACTGAAACAATAAAAAGCACCCCTTAGGCATAAATATATTTATGGCGCGTCCTGCCATAAAAAAAATGGGGTCTGAGGGGTATTTTTTATTGCTGGTTTGACGGCCGTTTCTGTCCCTACCATTGCGCCATCGAGACCCGTGCTCGACAACAGCCCATATCCCGTGGGTGCGCTGAAACAATAAGAAAAAGGTAGGACAGACTGTGATGAGCAATAAAAGCAGACTGCCGTTGGCAGGAGTACGAGTGGTGGATTTCGGTCAGCAGATCGCCGGTCCGGCGGTGGCCATGGCGCTGGCTGACTTTGGTGCGACGGTGATCCATGTGGATCCGCCGCAAGGCCCGCAGTGGGATCATCCGGCCAATGCGGTACTGAACCGCAACAAGAGCTGCGTTCGCATCGATCTGAAACAGGAAGAGGGCCGGGCTCAGGCGCTGGCACTGATCGATGCCGCCGATGTGGTGATCGAGAGCTTTCGTCCCGGCGTGATGAAAAAGCTGGGCATTGATTTCGACGCGCTGCGTTCACAACGGCCGGATCTGATCGCCTTGTCGATTCCGGGCTTTGCCAGCAACGATGATCTGCGCAAGGAATGGAAAGCCACCGAGGCGGTGGTTGCTGCCACCTGCGGCGCTTTTACCGATATGGGCTTTAACCGCGTGCTGATGGGCGTTAACCCCAGCTTCTCACCGCTGCCACTGGGCTCTTCCTACGCGGTTTCTCTGGCCGCCAGCGCCGTGGTTCTGGCCTTGCTGGAACGGGAAAAAACCGGCCGCGGCGACAGCATCGAAGTACCGGTGGCGGCCGCCCTGATGGAGGGGCTGTCCTACAACTCCTATGTGATCGATGGTCTGCCGGACCGTTACAAGACCATGCGCGAAGAGGAAATCGAATACCGCAAGGCCAACAATATCCCTATGGATCTGAGCTACGACGAGCTGCAGGAATATCTGGATCCTTTTTACCGCACCTACGAATGCGCCGACGGGCGCATGTTTTACTGTGTCTGCCCGTCGCACCGCAATCACGCCAAACGCGCTCTCAAGCTGCTGGGTATCTATGATGAGTTGGTCGCCGAAGGCCTGCCGGAGGTGCAGGACCTGCATCTGCCGGTGTCCGAGTGGGACGGCGAAACCTCTATCGGTGTCTATCCCTTGCCGAAGAAATGGGCCGATATCATTTCGGCGAAAATGAAAAAGGCCTTTCTGACCCGGACATCGGACGAATGGGGACGGTTGTTCGGTGAAGGCCGGATTCCGGGCGCGCCCCACCGTACCACTGAGGAATGGGTTAACGACGAACACACCAATGCCGCCGGTCTGATTGTCGAGGTGGACGATCCGCAGTACGGACCGATGAAGCAGGGCGGTCCCATTGCCTGGCTGGAGGATATTGCCGAAGACATGCTGACGCCGCGGCCGCGGCGTAATGTCAGCGTAGAGCAAGCCCTGGCGGAGCTGCAGCAAGCGGGCAAAGCGCAAGTCGTGACCCGCCCGACCGGACAGGCTATTCAGCCCGCTTCCGGAAAGGGCTGGCTCGACGGTGTACGTATTCTGGACCTGACCAATGTCATCGCCGGGCCGCATTCCACTGCGTTTTTAAGCCGCTTCGGGGCGGAAGTCATCAAGCTTGACCCGGTAACACCCTTGTATGATCCCTTGATCGGCACGCTGTTTACCTTCCAGACCGGGGTCAATAAGAAAAGCGCGCTGCTGGACATCATGACGGAGCCGGGCCGTGAAGCCTTCAACCGGCTGGTCCGGTCGGTGGATATGGTCGTGATCAATGCGCCGGAACGTCAGATGAAACCGCTGGGATTGGATCACGACAGCTTGCAGGCGGTGCATCCGGGCGTGATTTTCTGTCGTCTGGATTGCCTCGGCGGGCCGCGTCGCGGACCGAAAACCGACTACATCGGCTATGACGATATCATCCAGGCCAACAGTGGCATTATGAGCCGCTTCGGCGGACCGCAAACGCCGGAAGAGCATGCCCATCTGGGTACGCTGGATGTGAACTGTGGCTTTGCCGGCGGGCTGGCCATGGCGGTGGCCCTGTACCGTAAATACAAGACCGGTGAGACTTCCAGAGCCAGAACCTCTTTGTCAGCGGTGACCAATCTGGCTCAGCTGCCCTTTGCTTTCGACTATGCGGGCAGGGCGCCGTTTGATGAACCGTCCGGGCGCGAAGCGCTGGGTAATCATGCGCTGTCCCATTTCTATTCCACTGCAGATGGCTGGATCTTTATTGATGCACAGGCTTCGGAGCTGGACAGGCTGGAGCAGGTGGAAGCGCTGGCGGGTATTTCCGCTGCTGCGGATAAGGGGGCGTTTCTTGCCCGGGCGCTGCGTTCTGCACCGGCGCAATACTGGGCCGGCGTGCTGCGGGACGTGGATATTGCTGTCGCTGAGCCTCAGTCCATCGAGCATCTGCGGGAAACCTACAGCCGGATCGCCGATGGAACGCCGGGTACGGCGCTGGGCAGTTTTGCCTTCTCCGTGTTCCCGGATCATCCCAGCGGTCACTGCATCACCCAGGTGGATCACTATGCCATCCGGCCGGCCGAGGCGCGTATCCGCGCCTTTACACCGGCGGAGCGTTTCGGTCACTCCACCGGCAGTGTGCTGGCGGAGGCCGGTTATAGCGACGCGGAAATCCGGCTGATGATAGAGCAGGGGATAGCCGGTCTGGGCTGGGGTAAGGAGTATCTGCCGAGCTAAGGCCTTTTGGCAGCCGGCTCAGGCCGGCTGCCTAACTTCCCACGCACGTCGCAGCCCAGTTGGAATTGAAGTCACGCTCCGGGGGATACTCGCCGGCCAGAAACTGTGCGTAGGCATAAGCTCTCTGGACTTTCGCCCGCAGCTCATCGTCGGTCAGGCTGATAATCTCAGGATTCAGAAACAGACTGCCGTCGGGGCTGATGGCGTATTCACCGTCAACCTGCGCGATTGTGTCGGCGGGAAAGTCGCCGATCATGATGTAGATTTTCTCATCAGCGATGGCGGTGACACCCATGTAATCGTGGTAGCAATCTTCCCAGGCGTGGATAGCATAATGCAAGTCGTGATAGGTTCTGGCGCTTTCAACGGTTTGAAATACGGTGTAGTAGTGCCCGTCGAAATCGGCAATAAACAGAGGCTGCCAGGGCGCGCCGGTCTGTTCCTGCAGGGCTTTGCGTTCCTGAACATCCTCCTCGACGGATAGCCGGTGTTCTTCCGTCATCGGGTTTCCGGAAACCTGACAGTAGCCCGTCATATATTGTCGGCTAAAGCCAATGCTATAGCCTGCACAGGTGTAGTGATAGGTGCTGTACATCTCGCAGTTATTGTAGACCCAGCCAGGGGCAGCCATCGGTCCGGGGCAGGTGACGTAGTGTGTTGTCGCCTCAGGTTCCCCATAGGTATCGAGATAGGCCTTTGTCTGTGCCGCGCAACTCTCATCGTCCGTCAGGTGCGGCATAAATTCCACAGGGACCTGATAATCGGCATCGACGCCGTCGAAAAGCCGGGTCGGGACGCTGCAGTCTGCAGGGGCAGCGTAGTCGTCGCCGGTGTTGGCTTGTTCGCTGTCTTCTGATTCTGTGTTATTGCCGGCGGTGTTTTCGTCAACGGGCTGATCGTCGTCTTCGACCGGCGGTGCATCACTTGTGTTTTCACCGCTGTCGGCGCTGTCTGTTTCAGAGCTATCAGCTTCAGTGCTATCTGCCTCGGAGCCATCTGTCTCAGAGCCATCTGTCTCAGAGCTATCTGTCTCAGAGCTATCTGTCTCAGAGCTATCTGCCTCGGAGCCATCTGCCTCGGAGCCATCTGCCTCGGAGCCATCTGTCTCGGAGCCATCTGTCTCGGAGCCATCTGTCTCAGAGCCATCTGTCTCAGAGCTGTCTGTCTCAGAGCTGTCTGTCTCAGAGCTGTCTGTCTCAGAGCTGTCTGTCTCAGAGCTGTCTGTTTCAGAGCTATCTGTTTCAGAGCTATCTGTTTCAGAGCTATCTGTTTCAGAGCTATCTGTCTCAGAGCTATCTGTCTCAGAGCTGTCTGTCTCAGAGCTGTCTGTCTCTGAGCCGGTATCCTGCGGCGTTTCTGCTTCCGTTCCGGTCTGTCCGCCACCGATCCCATTGCTTGTATTATCGTCCGGTGTGGCATCGCTCCCGCTATCCGCTGTTGTCTCCTGAGCGGTTCCGCCGGCATTGCTGCCCGGATCATCCGATTGCGTCGGCGGCGTGCCTTGTGATTGCGGGCTGTCATTGTCTGAGCTGCTGCTTTCTGATGAGCAGCCGGATGCGGCGAGGGTACTGAGTGTCAGAAGAAGAGCGATTGCGGTTACAGACGGCGAGTATTTGGGCACTGTTCAATAGTCCGTTTGTCAGGAAGCGTAAAGGCTAGCTTTCTGTATAAAGCTTGTAAACAACTAAACAGTGTAGGGTCTGTCGGCGCTTATGCCGGCGGGGTGAGGTGGAATGAGAGGGAAAAAACGCCGGACACGGTAAAGCTACCGTGTCCGGGCTTGGTGATTGCCGGCTTACCAGTTGCCGACAACGTAGCCGAGCTTGTCCGGCAGCCACAGTGCAAGGCCGGGCACAAGCATCACCAGCAGCAGGCTGACGGCCATGCTGAGGACGAAGATCAGGGTCCAGCCGAGGGTTTGCTCAAGGCGGATATTGGCAATCCGCGTGGTGACCATCAGATTGACGGCGACCGGCGGCGTGAACTGGCCGATAGCGATATTCATAGCCAGAAGAATGCCGAACCAGACCGGGTTCCAGCCGAAATGCTGCATCAGCGGCAGAATAATCGGAATCAGGATCAGGTAGATTGAGATCGCATCAAGCAGCATACCGGCAATCAGCACCAGTAGCATCACCAGTCCCAGCAGCACCCAGCCGTTATCGGACAGGGACAGAATGGATTCGGCCAGATGGGTGAAGGTGCCGAGTGTGGTGCCGGCCCAGGCGAAAATGCCGGCCAGGGCAATAATAAACATGACGATGCCCGAGGTGACGGCGGCATCGCCCATCAGACGCCACAGGTCTTTGAGGTTCAGTTTGCGGTAGATCAGCGTGCCCACAAGCACGCCGTAGGTCACCGCGACCACCGCCGCTTCGGTCGGTGTAAACAGGCCAGAGCGCAGCCCGCCGAGAATCAGCACCGGCGCAAACAGTGCCGGCAGGGCTTTGCGGAAACTTTCGCCAAGCGGCGGCCGTTCGGTGGTTTCGGGGTTTTCCCAGCCGTAGCGCCGTGCCAGCAGCCAGGCCGGCAGAAGCAGGGACAGGCCTGCAAGAATGCCGGGGATAATACCGGCGGCAAAGAGCGCACGCAGATCCACGCCGGGCACCACAATCGAGTAGAGAATCAGCGCAATCGACGGCGGGATCAGGATTGCCGTGGACGAGGAGGCGGCCACCAGGGCGGCCGAAAAAGGCTGGGGATAGCCGGCTTTTTTCATACTCGGCAACATCACCATGGCAACGGCTGCCGCGTCGGCCGGGCCTGAGCCGCTCATGCCGCCCATAATCAGGCAGACCATCACCACCACTACCGCCAGACCACCGTGGCGCGGACCTATTACCGCCTGGGCAAAGCGCACCAGACTGGCGGCCACGCCGGCGTATTCGAAAATCAGTCCGGTCAGGATAAACAGCGGAATGGCAATCAGCGGGTATTTGGCGACGCTGTTATAGGTGTTGGTGCCGAGGGTGGCCAGCATATCCGGTGAGAGACCGGCCAGAATACCCAGCATGCCGCCCAGCCCGAGCGCGATCGCCACAGGCATGCCGGCGACCAGTGCGAGCAGGAAACTACCGATAATGATCAGATCAGGCGTCATAGCGCTCGCCCTCCGTCGTGTTGCTGCCGCGCAGGCGGTCGATCAGATTCTGAGTCAGGCGCAGGCAGATGGCGAAGGCCAGAATCGGCAGCCAGGCCACGTACAGCCAGGTCGGCAGACCCAGACCGGGCGAGAGTGACTCCCATTGGTACTCCTCCAGCGCAAAGGTATAGCCATACCAGGTGGTGGCACCCATCACGACAACCCCGGCCGCCCACTGCAGAACATAAAGTACCGGCAGCAAGGGGCGCGGCAGACGGTGTTCGATCAGCTCGATGCGGATGTGCTGATTATCGCGCGCAGCCACGGCGGCACCGGCGAAGGTCACTATGACCAGCAGGAAGACGGAAAACTCTTCGGTAAAGGCAAAAGAGGCATCAGTGACATAGCGCACGATCACGTTGCCGAGGCTGATCAGGCAGATAATGCTGAGCGCCAACGCGGCGAGAAAACGTTCCGGGCGCGCCTTTGGCGGTCTGGAAGACATGGTAACTCCGGAAGGACAAAAGCCCGCAGCCGGAAGCTGCGGGCAGGAGGAAAAGCTTAAACGGGAATCAGTTGTTGCGGTTGGCTACCGCATCCTGAGCCTGTTCGACCAGCGCTTCACCGATTTTCGGTGACCATTTTTCATAGACTGCTCGGGTCGCTTCGACGAAGGCTGCGTGTTGTTCGGCGCTCAGTTCGGTGACCTCGACGCCGCGCTCGCGGATCTTCGCCAGACGCTCGGCTTCTTCGGCGCGGGATTTTTCAATTTCCCACTGGCCGGCATCGATTGCGGCTTGTTTCAGCAGGGCCTGATCTTCAGCCGAGAAGGTGCGCCAGACGCGTGTGCTGACAGCGAATACCAGCGGATCGGCCATGTAGTGCCAGAGTGTCAGGTAGTTCTGTCCGACCTGATCAATACGCGCCACATCAAAGACCGACAGCGGATTTTCCTGACCATCGACCGCGCCGGTGGTCAGCGCCGGTTTGGCATCGGCCCAGCTCATTTGCGTCGGGTTGGCGCCCAGCGTGTTGAAGGTGTCCTGAAACAGGGGCGAGCCGACCACGCGGATTTTCAGGCCTTTCAGGTCATCCGGACCGGTGATGGTTTGCTTGGAGTTGGACAGCTCACGGAAACCGTTCTCGCCCCAGGCCAAGGGTGTCACGCCGCGTTTCTCAATGGCTTTGAAGATCGCTTCGCCGGCTTCGCTGCCGGTGATCGCATCGACCGCATCGTAGTCGGGCATCAGAAACGGCAGGGAGAACAGATTCAGTTCCGGCACCTGCGGAGACCAGTTAATCGTCGAACCCACGGCCATATCAATCAGGCCCGAACGCATGGAAGAGAACTCTTTGGTCTGGTCGCCGGAGACCAGCTGCGAGTTGCTGTAGATCTTCATGTTGATGCGCCCCTCGGAGCGCTCATTGACCAGTTCCACCCATTTTTCAGCCGCTTCGCCCCAGGGGAAGGGGGAGGGAAGGACTGTGGAGACGGTGTATTCGGTTTTATATTCTGCCTGTGCCAGGGGGCTGAGCAACAGACAGGCCGCTGCGGCGGCGAGCAAGGAGCGTCTTGTTAGCATCGAGGGTTGTCCTTTTTTTGAATAGTTATTAGCAGGGCCATCGGGGACCACAGATGGCCTTTTGTGATTTCGGGGCAGTAATATGCCGCACGCGTCGCAGGGCGTAAAGCGTAAAATCTGCCGTCAGGGGGCGTATCGGGCGGGAATTATGCCTGAAAATGGACGATCCCGCACCCAATCGGGGCGGGAGTCGCGGGTCTTGCCGGCGCCGGCCGGATCAGCCCAGCGTGCCGGCCAGCAAGGCCACGACCGGCCCGCCGAAGACCAGCACCACAAACAAAACAGCGCCGAGCAACATGGGTTTGGCACCGCTGTAGCGCAGTGTGGCCAGCTGGGTTTCCACGCCCAGCGCGGCCATGGCCATGGCCAGCAGAAAGCTGTCGAGCTGGCCGATCAGGCCCAGCGCCTGCGCGTCCAACACGCCGCTGGCATTGACCAGCGGCATCAGCAAAAACAGCAGGGCGAACCAGGGCACGGGCATTTTTACCTTGTCCGTTTCATTGCTGTTTTCCCGGCGTGCGAACCAGGCTGAGACAAGGAAAATCAGCGGCACCAGCAGAATCACGCGGATCAGCTTGGTGATGACGGCTGCCTGACCGGCGGCCGGGTCCAGCGCGCCCGCCGCAGCCGCCACCTGTGCCACTTCGTGGATGGTCGAGCCCAGATAGCGGCCGAAAGCCAGATCCGAACCACCGAACAACTGCTGCACCGGGGCCAGCGTCCATAACCAGGGGTAGAGCAGCATGGACACCGTACCGAACAACACTACGGTGGCGATGGCCACCGGAATATCGCGTTCGCGTGCGCGCAGTGCCGGCGCCATGGCCAGCACCGCCGCTGCGCCGCAGACCGCGCTGCCGGCGCCGACCAGCAGCGCGGTGCGGGCCTCCATTTTCAGAAAACGCGTGCCGACCCAGCCGGCCAGACTGAAGACGCCCAGCACCACAATCGCGTCCGTCAGCAGCGCCGGTGTGCCCACATGCAACAGGTCATCGAAACCGATGCGCAGACCATAAAGAATGATCCCAAGCCGGAGCAGCTGGGTTTTGGCCACGGCGGTGCCGGGGCCGGTGCGGTGGCGTAAATCCGCGCTCACACGCTGGCCGAGCAGCAGGCCGAGTAACATGGCCAGCGTCAGCGGACCCAGTGTCGAGAAGAGCGCAAACTGACTGAGTCCCAGTGCCGCAGTGGCAATACCGGCGCTGAGCAGCAGGCCGGGAAAGCGTGTGGTGAGGCCATTGAAATGCGGTATTGAAGAAACGGACTTGCTCTGTTCCGGCGTCATCCCCGGCCTCGTTGTGGTTGCTTATGTCAGGAAGCGGCAGTATAGGGGCTGGCTATAAATTGATAAAACGGTTTAAATGCGTAGTTATAACCTAAAAAATTGGTAGAAAGATGATTTCATTGCGACAGGTTGAGGTGTTTCTGGCGATTGCCGAACGCGGGAGTACCACCGCAGCGGGCGACGCGATCGGACTGTCCCAGTCGGCCACCAGTGCCGCACTGGCCGAGCTTGAGCAGCGTCTGGGCGCCGGTTTGTTTGACCGTGTCGGACGTAAGCTGGTGCTCAATGGCAACGGTCGCTGTTTTTATCCCGAGGCCCGGCAGCTCTTGCATCAGGCCGAGCAGATGAGCTGTTTGTTTGAAGAACAGGGCTGCCGCCTGCAAATCGGTGCCAGTACCACCATCGGCAACTATTTGCTGCCCAAAATGCTTGGGCAATTGAGCCCGCAACCGCGCCGCGCGCAGCTGACCATCGCCAATACGCTGGATATTGCCGCGCAGGTGGCCAGCTGTACGCTGGAGCTCGGCTTTGTCGAAGGCAGTGTGCAGCATCCGGATCTGTCCGTCAGTCACTGGTGCAAGGATGAAATGCTGATCGTGGCCGCGGCCGCTTCGCCCTGGGCGCGGATCGGACACGCCCGCGCCGCGCTGGCCGGCGCGCCCTGGATTATGCGCGAGGCCGGCTCGGGTACCCGCAGTGTGGTCGAGCAGCAGCTGTTGTCCGATCTTGACGGGGTCAATATTGCCTACGAGCTGGGCAGTTCCGAAGCCATTCGCACGGCCTTGTTTGAGGGCGTGGGGGTGAGCTGTTTGTCCCGCCATGTGGTGGCGCGGGGGCTGGAATCGGGGGATTTGCTGGAGATTGCGCCGGACCGGCGAATCAGTCGCTGGTTCTATATCGTGCAGCACCGGCAACGCCGTAACACGCCGGCACTGAGCGGTTTTATTGAGCGCTGTCAGGCCTTTGCCGGCGTCTGAATGACACGTGCGCGCAGCCCGGCATGTGCCCGGCTGCGGCAGCTCAAATCACAAAAAGCCGGCAAAAATTTACAGAACCGGGGGAGAATTTCCATATTTCCTCCACAACTTGTGCTGATTCATGCCGGATACTTCAGGCCATGAAAGCCAAAACAGCACAAGCCCTCAGGGCATTTCATCAGCGCCGCTGCACGGCGCCTGTCGTAAGCAAGCGCAGCCGCCTGGCCGCGCGTCTTGTTCCCGTACTGATCCCGGCGTTTCTTTTGGCCGGTTGTGTGGCCCCGCGCGTGGCGACCCAGGAGGTTGCGCCTGAGGTCGATACCGCCGACGTCGCGGCCTATCCGTTGCTCGGGCAAAGCCAGCGCCAGATCCGTCAGGATCGCTACGAGTGCTATTTGTGGGCCGTAGAGCAGAGCGGTTATGACCCGGCCACTGAGACCGGCACTGTGGAAGTCAGCGGTTCATCGGCCGCTGTCCCGCCCGGTGGCAGTGCGACCGTCTCCGGTACCGTGACCGGCGCCACCGTCGGTGCTCTGATGTCCGGACCTCACCGGGGCGGTGCCGGGGTTGCGGTAGGAGCGCTGGTCGGCGCACTGGCCGGAGCCAGTGTGGATGCAGACCGGCAGGCCCGGGCCGAAGCGGCTGAGAACCGCTATAAAGCCAGCGCGGTGGCAGCGGAAAACCGGCGCATAGCGGCTTACCGCCGTGCGCTGTCGGCCTGTTTGGATGCACGTGGATACAGCGTGCGTTGAAATGGAGGTGAGTATGAGAAAGCGTTTTAGTCCTGTAACTGCAGGAGTTGCGTTGTTAATCAGCAGTCTGGTGGTATTGCCGGCTTCAGCCGCACCCGGTCACGCTGAGACGGAACGGCATAAGACCTACCGGTATCCGTCGCGCGGAGCGGTGGTTGACCAGCTACCACGGGCGCATCGTATCTACAGTCACAATGGCCGTAAATATCACCTGAACGACGGCGTTTGGTATCGTTCGGTGGGCAACCGCTATATGGTGGTGACGCCGCCGGTTGGCCTGGTTCTGCCTGCCTTACCGGTCGGCGCCGTGCTGGCTACCATCGCCGGTGTGGAGTACTACCGCTATGGCAGCGTTTATTACAAGCGCGGACCTGACGGCTACCGCGTGGTTGAAACCCCGGCTGAAAACACACAAGTGAAAGAAACTGTGTCGGATGATTTGTTTGTCTATCCGCGCCAGGGGCAGAGTGTGGAATTGCAAGCCAGCGACCGCTTTGAGTGCCATGAGTGGGCCGGCGAGCAAACCGGTTATGACCCGACTCTCAGTGGTGGCGGCGTGAGCGCCGACCAGCGTAGCAGCAAGCGCAGTGAGTATCAGCGGGCAATGACGGCCTGTCTTGAAGCACGCGGTTACAGCGTGCGCTAATCGCCACTCAGCTCGCCCCGTCCGGATCTGTGCCGGGCGGGGTGTTGTCCGGCCAGCGGTTTTCAGCCATCAGTTGCGACAGCGGTCTGGCCCGGGTCCAGCCTTGTTCTTCGAGCATGGGTTTGTCGTAGAATTTCTCCACCGGCCCTATGCAGAGTATTGCCACCGCCTTGCTGCCGGCGGGCATGTTCAGCAAGCTGCCCATCGCGGCGGGATCGAACAAGGAAACCCAGCCCACGCCAATACCTTCGGCGCGGGCTGCCAGCGCCAGGTTCTGGATCGCGCAGGCTACCGAGGCCAGGTCCATTTCCGGCAGCGTGCGGCGGCCGAATACATGCCGTTCGCGCTGGTCCATTAAGGCCACGACCAACAGTTCGGCGCAGCGATCCAGTCCTTCCACCTTCAGTTGCAGAAACTCAGCTTCCCGCTCATTCAGTGCCGCTGCGGTCGCGCGGCGTTCGGCCTCGACAAGTGTGCGTATCTCAGCGCGTAGCTCAGGACAGGTGATGCGGATAAAACGCCAGGGTTGCATAAGCCCGACGCTGGGCGCCTGATGGGCCGCTTCCAGAAGGCGTTGCAGTATTGCCGGGTCCAGCGGCTTATCGGCAAAGTGGCGCATATCGCGGCGTTCGCGGATGGCGCGGTAGACACCGGCTTTTTCCTGCTCGCTGAAAGCATCATTCATGGTGCCAACAACGCGGCGGTTGCCTCCGGATTGGACGGAAAGTAGCTGTGGATATAACTGGCTGTCACGCATCCGATCCGGTAGACCGGTTCGGCGGTTGCACGCCCGTTCGGGCAGCGCCCTTGGCAAATGGGTTCCAGGTTTGTATCCAGAGACGAATGATGAAACGTGTGGCCGCGTAATTCGCCTTCCGGCAGGGCCAGCCGTTGCAGGCCGAGGGCGGCAAAGCGTTTCTGCATCCGCGCCCGGGCAGGCAGCAGACCGCAAAGCGGCCGGCTTTCGCCTTCCAGCGGTGTCAGCTCCTCTGTCAGCCAGAGCATGCCGCCGCATTCGGCCAGAATGGGTTTGCCGGCTTCGGCGTGTTTGACAATCTGCGTCATCAGTGTGCGGTTGGCCGACAGTTCCGGCAAATGCAACTCCGGATAGCCGCCGGGCAGATAAAGACTGTCCACCGGCGGCAGCTCGCTATCCTGCAGCGGCGAGAAAAAGTGCAGCTCTGCACCCATTTGTCTCAGCAGTGCCAGATTGGCGGGATAGATAAACGAGAAAGCCCGGTCCCGCGCCACGCCGATACGTAGGCCGTCCAGTAGCGGCGCAACAGCTGCGGCGGCGACCGGCTCAAATCTTACCGGCTCGGGCAGGGAAACCTCGGCGCTGGCGGCAATCGAAGCGGCAGCGGCATCAAGGCGTGCCTCCAGATCGGCGATCTCGTCTCCCTGCACCAAACCGAGATGGCGGCCGGGCAGACTGAAGGCGGCGTCGCGTGTCAGAGCGCCGTACCAGGACAGCGCTGCCGGCAGGCTTCCGGCCAGCAGCCGGCAGTGCCCGGGGCCGCCCACCTGATTGGCCAGTACGCCGCTGAAGTTCAGTTCGGGACGGTACTGCGACAGGCCGTAGGCCAGCGCGGCAAAGGTTTGCGCCATACCGGCGGAGTCGATCACGGCCAGCACCGGCAGGCCGAACAAGGCCGCCAGATCCGCGCTGCTGGGCTCGCCGTCAAACAGCCCCATCACGCCTTCGATCAGAATCAGGTCCGCTTCGCCGGCGGCCTCCCAGAGCAGTTGCCGGCAGTGATCCGGACCGCCCATAAACAGATCCAGTTGCAACACCTCGTGACCGCATGCCCGGCTGAGAATCATCGGATCGAGAAAATCCGGTCCGCTTTTAAACACCCGCACCTTGCGTCCGGCATTGCGGTGCATTCGCGCCAGCGCGGCGGTGACCGTGGTCTTGCCTTGACCGGATGCCGGTGCGCAAATCAGCAGGGCGGGGCAGCGCCGCGCCGGCATGGATTCCGGTGCGACGGCGCTCACCGCCGGTTCCCTTGACCACAGGGGAACCGGCAGGACGGCATTACCGGGGCTTGCAGTTTGGCCGTGTTCAAAGACTCACTCATGGGCATGTCCTGTTTTCGGTTGTGGCCGGTAGTTGACCGAGAGCCAGAGACCGCGATCCGGCTGGTTATAACCGTCGACGGTTTCGTATTGCCGGTTCAGCAGGTTGTTGATCTTCGCACTGAACCGCCAGTCGCGTCCGACCTTGAAGCTGCCACGCAGGTCCAGCACCGTGTAGCCGGCCAGGGTCTCGCCGCTGTCCTCGCGCTCGCCGACGGCCTGTAAGCTCAGGCCCGCTGACCAATCGCCGTGATCACGATCGGCAGACAGCTTGAAAATCCGCCGTGCACGCCGGTCCAGAAGCGAATCGTCTTCGGTATTTTTCGGATCGATAATATCCAGCGATGCGGCCATATCCCATGCGGCAAGACGCGTATCGGCGCTCAGCTCCAGTCCACGGATGCGGGCTTTTTCCACATTGTCCGGGGAGGCGGTGTCGGAGTTGTAGGCAATCAGATTCTCGATCTCGGTTTGATAGGCATTGGCCTGCCAGCCAAGCACACCGAACGAGCCGCTTAAACCCAGTTCCAGAGTTTCCGACTCTTCCGGTTCCAGATCCGGATTGCCCTTGTACCAGCCGCTGTCAGGCCAGTAGAGATCGTTGAGGGTAGGGGCTTTGAATGCGGTGCCATAGCTGGCATAAACGCGCATATCATCGGAAAACTGCATGCCCCAGGCGAGGCTGCCGGTGTTATAGCGGCCGAACTGACTGTTATCGTCGGCGCGCAGGCTGAAGGCCAGATCCTGAGCGCCGAACCGGCCCTGATACAAGCCGTATATGCCACTGTTATCGCGCGAGGTTTCGGTGTAGTCGTTGCTGCTGTCGACAGAGACTTCCTGATAATCCACGCCCCAGCTCAGCGTATGTGCGCTGCTGATATCGTGGCGGCTGATCAGCGAAGCGCTGTCACGGTCTGTGTCGATATGGCTCTGGTACTCGCCGTCGCCGTACTGCGTGGCGTCGTCGCGGCTGCGTCCCAGGGTCAGGTCCAGGGACCAGTTCTGTAGCGGTGTCAGACTGATGGTGGCGCCGATTGTTTCCAGGGTTGTATCAGCGGAGTAATCATCAAAGGTGGAGCCGCCGTCGTATTCGTTGTCGGCTTCGTTGCGTGTCCAGTGCAGTTTGGCGCCGAAGGTATCGGAAAAACGGTAACCGCCGTTGAGTGCCCAGGAGAGGTTGTCGTAGCCGTCGTCATCTTCGTTATAGCCGGACTTGTCTGGTGCTTTGGCACTGAAACCGTCCGTATGATAGTCGCTCAGATCCGCGCTGAACCAGGCGTTTTTATGCTTTGCAGAGGCGCCCAGACTCAGCTTATGGCTGTTGTTATTGCCAAGCCCGGCACTGAAGCGGGGATTGAAGCCGTCGGCTGCCGGACGGGTGAAAATCTGAATGACCCCGCCCACGGCTTCTGCGCCGTACAGTGATGAACGCGGTCCGCGTACGATCTCGATCCGTTCGATCTGATCCACTTCCAGATGCTGAAACGCAGTCGATCCGGTGGTCGGGGAACCGACTTTGATGCCGTCGATCAGCACCAGCACCTGATCGCTGTTGGTGCCACGCATGTAAAGCGAAGTGCTTTTACCGCGTCCGCCGTTGTAGACCAGTTGCACGCCCGCTGCGCTGTCGAGCAGTTCGGTCACGCTTTGCGCCTGTTTGTGTTCGATCTCATCGCGATCGATTACCGTGACCGCTGCCAGACTGTCGTCAGTGGTCTGTGCACCGCGTGTTGCGGTGACCGGTAACGGGGAGAGTGTGGCTGCCTGAAGTGCCGGGAAAGAAGAGCCGAGCAGCAGCGCTGCCGGAAAATAGAGCTTTTGCATTGTCGTATGAGTCCCTTTGCGCGCCGCCCGCACGCAGTCATTGGAGAAATGGCAGCGGGGGGACAAAGGAGGAAGGCATACGTTCAGAAGCCTCGCATCCACCTGCCCACCGCAAGTTCCAGCGTCTGTGCTTCCGGCCGGTCTCCGGACTCGCAGGGAGGGACGCAGTGTCCCGTGAAACGAAGCCTTCCCATGTCAGCCGACACAGTGGCGTTTGCCGTTTCTTCACCTGCCTACCGTTGCGGGGGCAGCGTCGGCCTTGTGCGCAATGAATCCGCACGCACCGACTTCCCGTTTAAATCCGCATGACTGAATGCGGATACCAGAGGCGGCGGGGATTCTACGCAGAGGCTGTGCTGCGGGTCAACTGCAAAGGGTGGGGGCGCTGCGTCGGCGCCGGGCAGTCCGCATTGTGCGGCCGGTGGCTTGATCGGTGGCGGCGTGCCATTTTCCCACTGTATGCCGGGCACGGTCGTGCTACGGTCAGGTGTCGGGTTGGAGGAGGATAAAACGATGACGTATACCTTGGCTTTTGATGTTTACGGCACTTTGATCGATACGCACGGGGTGGTGGAGGCGTTGCAGGCGCATGTGGGACCGGATGCGGTGCGTTTTTCGCAGTGTTGGCGCGATAAACAACTGGAGTATTCATTCCGGCGTGGTTTGATGGGCTGTTATGCGGACTTCAGTATCTGCACACGGCAGGCGCTGGACTATACCTGTGACGCGCTGGACAAGCCCTTGCCCGAGCCGGTACGCGAGAGTTTGATGGCGGTCTATCGTGTCTTGCCGGCGTTTGATGATGTGGCGGCGGGTTTGCAGCAGGTGCGCGCGGCGGGTCACCGGGTTTATGCCTTTTCCAATGGTTCAGCAGCGGCAGTAAACGGCCTGCTGCGCCATGCCGGTTTGGATGATCTGGTCGACGGGGCTGTGAGTGTTGAGGCGGTCGCGTCGTTTAAGCCGGACCCGGCGGTTTACGCGCATTTTCTGGCTGCAACCGGGAGTGATGCGGATTCGGTCTGGTTGATTTCCAGTAATCCCTTTGATGTGCTCGGTGCGCAGGCGGTCGGTTGGAAGACGGCCTGGGTGCAGCGCAATCCGGCGACGGTGTTTGATCCCTGGGGCGTAACGCCAAGTTGTACGGTGACAGGCTTGGATAAACTGGCCTCGTGTTTAGAGCAAGTCTGACCCTGTTATTCCCCGCGCTTGCGCTGCGGCCACGGTGACGGCGCGGGCGTTTTCGGTGCAGATGCGGCAAATGTCTTGATATACAAGGCTTCGACTTCTGTACGGGCCCAGGCCGTTTTGCGCAGGAATTTCAGGGAGGATTTCACCGAGGGATCTTTTTTGAAGCAGTTGATATTGACCCGGCGTGCGAGTTCTTCCCAGCCGTAGTGGGCTTGTAGTTTTGTCACCACTTGTTCAAGCGTGACCCCGTGCAAGGGGTTGTTGATCTGACTGCCGCTCATGCCGGGGTATCAGTATTTCCGGGAGCTGACCGAGGCTGAACGACGGAAGGAAAATACCGTTCAGCCATTGTTTTCCCCGGCTTTTTTCACACGGATCACGCTGTCGCCGAGCGTGCGGTTGTTCAGGGTTTTCATGGCGGCTTTGGCTTCGCCCGGTCTGGGCATTTCGATAAACGCGAAACCTTTCGATTTCCCGCTTTCCTGATCCATCACCAGATTGCACGATTGCACCATGCCGAATTCGCTGAACAGCGCATGCAGTTCGTCTTCGGAGGTGCTGCGGTCTAAATTTCGGCAGAGTAATTTCATATGGGTCCTGTAAGTGCGCCGACAGGGCGCTGGTGCTCAGTATGACACAAGCGGACCGGCGCCGCTCCTTGCGTCTGGTTTGTCGCCCGGAATTTCCGATCTCCCTTAAGCCGGCTGGCCCGGCAGCCTTATTTTTGTCCATTTTCTCCGTTCGTTGTTCTGAACGGACAGCCATCCTGCATCTGTCATTCTTGCGCGTTCGCGGCGCTTCTTGCCTGGACGCGGATTGGAAGATTTTTCTAACGGATTAAAAAAATCTTATCAATTGTGAGAGCGGGGGATTCATCCGAGTATTTCGGGTAATCGCGATACTGATTGTCAGGTGTGCGATGACATCCGCCGTATCAGGAAGATGGCGGTTGTTACAAGGCGCCCGTCCAGGCGCGTCAGGTAAGAGCAAATAAGCGGAGGCGGATGAGGAAACAGTCACTGAATGCGACCTTAGCTCGGGCCGCGTCAGCCGGTTTTCGCCGCTCCGCAATTTGATTTAAGCAGATTTTCCCGGTCGCTTATTGCTTGTATTGCAAGCGGCGACCGGTCCTGTCCGATGGAGGCCATTGACCTGGCTTATCGGGTGATTGAGAAGAGGCGAAATAATGACTAACGCATATCAACATCGACTGGAGCCGTTGCTGGCACCACGCTCAATTGCGCTGGTGGGTGCGTCCCTGACGCTTGATGTTGCCGGCAACGACATGATCCTGGAGCTGCTGCAATCGGGATACGAGGGAGATATTTATCCGGTCAATCCGAAGTACACCGAGGTCGAGGGATTGCGGTGTTATCCCTCTTTGGCGGAGCTTCCCGGGCCGGTTGATCTGGTGGTGTTGGCGATTGGTAACAAGCGCCTTGAGGCGCAATTCAAAGAGGCGATACGCCACGGGGCCCGCGCGGCGGTTATTTTCGGCAGCGGGCATCTGGAAGAGGATCTGTCGCCGCTTTTGCTGGAGCGTTTGCGGCGGCTGGCGACAGAGGCCGATATCCCGGTTTGCGGCGGCAACTGCATGGGGTTTTACAACCTTGATAAGCAGATCCGCGTTTTCCCTCAGCATATCGATCGCCGCTTTAGCGGCGGCGGCGTAACCCTGATCAGCCAGTCCGGTTCGGTGCTGACGTCGTTGCTGTGGAATGATCTGAAGCTGAGCTACAACCTCGCCGTTTCCACCGGTCAGGAGCTGGTCACCACGGTTGAGGAATATATGGATTATGCGCTGGAGCAGGCCTCTACGCGGGTGATTGCATTATTTCTGGAGTCGGCCCGCAATCCGGAACGCTTTGCTGCGGTGTTGGCCAAGGCGCAGGAGAAACAGATTCCGGTGGTGGTGCTCAAGGCGGGCAGAACCGAAGCCTCGGCGGCGTTGGCGGTCAGTCATTCCGGCGCCATCGCCGGTGATAATGCGGCCTATCAGGCCTTGTTTGAGCGCTATGGTGTGATCGGGGTCAAGAGCATTGCCGAGCTGGCGGCCACGACTTTGCTGCTGTCCATGCCACGGCGGGTCGGAGCAGGCGGTGTTGCGGCGATTATGGATTCGGGTGGCGAGCGCGAGATTCTGATGGATCTGGCCGATGATATCGGCGTGCCCTTCGCGGAGATCAGCCCTGAAACCAAAGCCGTGCTGGCGGCGAATCTCGATGAAGGTCTGGAGCCGATTAATCCCCTGGACGCCTGGGGTACGGGCAATAACTACCAGGCGATCTACGAAAACTGTTGGCAGGCCCTGATGGATGATCCGGACACCGCCATCGGCGTGTTTGTCGCTGATCTGACCTCCGGATTCTGGCTGCACGAGTCCTTTGCGCGGATTTGCCGGCGTGTCAGCAAACGGGTGGGTAAACCGGTCATCATGATGACCAATCACCAGGGTTCGGGAAGTCAGGATCTGGCGATGCGGCTGACTCAGGCCGGTGTGCCTGTGTTTGACGGCACGGAGCCGACCTTGCGTGCGATCAAACACGCGCTGGCTTACCGTGATTTCCAAAGCGCCCGTGTACAGCCGGAGTCCGCTGCGGTTGACCCGGCGAAGCGTGAAGCGTGGCGGGAGCGCTTGCAGCAGGGTGATATTCCGGATGAGGCCGAGGGCTTGCAGTTGCTGTCCGATTACGGCATCCCGACCCCGCCGGTGAGTATTGCCGATACGCAGGACGCGGCGCTTGAAGCGGCGCAAAGCCTGGGCTATCCGGTAGTGCTCAAGACCGCCGTTAAAGGCATTCTGCACAAGTCCGATGTTGACGGCGTGAAGCTGAATCTGCGCGATGACGAGGCGCTCAAGGCGGCCTATGCCGATCTTGCAGAAAGGCTCGGTCCGCGCGTGCTGATTACGCCTATGGCATCGGGCAGTGTCGAAGTTGCATTGGGCGTGCTGTCGGATCCGCAGTTCGGCCCGATGGTCATGGTCGCCGGCGGTGGCATCTTTATCGAGGTGCTCAAGGACTCGCAGGTTGCGCTGGCACCGGTTGATGTCAATGGCGCACGGCGGATGATCGACAAGCTTGTGATGAGGCCGGTGCTGGACGGCATCCGCGGCGGCGAGGCTGTGGATGTGGATGCACTGGCCAGAGCTCTCGCCCGATTGTCGCTGCTGGCCGCTGATCTCGGGGATCTGATTGCCGAGCTTGATGTTAACCCGGTCAAACTGGATGCGTGCGGCTGCCTTGCTGTCGATGCGCTGGTGGTTCCGCGTCAGGCGCAGGCGGGTGCCGCTGCAGCCGAGGCCGAAGTTGCCTGAGCGGAACTGAACTGGTCGCAAACTGAACATCCGGGGCGGCCGGGCCGCCCCTGAGGGGATAGGTATGTCATTTAGCACGATTGAATATGAGGTAAAGGGCAGCATCGCCTTGCTGACTCTGGCGCGGCCGGACAAACTCAATGCGATTAATGCCCGTATGGTGACAGAGCTGCATCAGGCCCTTGATCTGGCGGAAGCGGATGAGCAGGTCCGGGTGATTTTGCTGCACGGGGCGGGGCGGGCGTTTTCAGCCGGTTTCGATATTGAGGGCGGCACCGCCGGGGGCGATATCAGCAGTAAACGGCAAACGCTGGTTGAGGATTTCAATATCATCATGCGTTTCTGGGAGAGCCCGAAACCGACCATCGCCGCGGTCCATAAGTACTGTCTGGGCGGGGCGCTGGAAATGGCCATGGCCTGTGATCTGACCATTGCTTCGGAAGACTGTCGGCTGGGTGAGCCGGAGCCGAAGTTCGGCTCCGGCATTGTGGCCTTGCTGATGCCCTGGTTGACCGGACCCAAGCAGGCCAAGCAGTTGTTGCTGACCGGTGATGACCGGGTCACGGCGCAGCGCGCCTATGAACTCGGGCTGATCAATGAGGTGGCCGCAGAAGGTGAGCATCTGGATGTGGCCTTGCGTTTTGCCCGCACTATGGCCGCGCTGGATAACACGGCTATCACCCTGACCAAACAGGCAATAAACCGCAGCTACGATATCAGCGGCATGCGTCAGGCACTGCTACAGGCTCTCGAGCTTGATGTGGTGATCGAAACCACGGAAACACCGGAATCGCGTGAATTCAATGCCATTCTGGAGCGCGACGGGCTCAAGCAGGCGCTGGCCTGGCGCGAACGTCGTTACGCGGTATGAGCAGCGCGCTCATCAGTGTCAGTCCGATGTAGGCAGCTCAGCCTTGCTGGCAAGACTGAGCCGCCTGGTCGGGGACAGAAGTGCAGTAGTTGCCGAGTTTCCAACAAGCCAGACAAGCTGTCGTGCAGTGCGCGGATTCAGAATCAGCGGTTTGCCGCTACCTCGATCAGCCAGTCGACAAAGGCTGCGACACGGGTATCGTTGCGCATATCCTGACGGCAGATAACACCCCACTCGCCCAAACTATCGACGCTCTGGGCAACCGGTTTGATCAGGCGGCCGGACTTGAGGTCGTCGTCAGCTGAAGGACCGTTGACCAAGGCGATGCCTTCGCCGCGGATTGCCATCTCCAGCGCGACCGCCAGTGTGTCGATGACGATGCGCGACTTGGTGCTGATCCGGCCCGATATGGTGGTTTGGTTAAACCAATCGTCCCAGCTCCAGCCTTCGGTATAGACCTGTAGTAACGGATAGGCCAACAGGTCTTCAGGTTGTAGCGGGACTTGCTTGCCCTCAAGCAACTGAGGGCTGCATACCGGTACCAGTTTTGAGTCAAACAGCTTGGTCCAGTGTAAATGTGCGGCTAGCGGTGTTCTTCGTCGGTGAACCAGGCCGATATCGGCATTGGCCTCGTCGAATTCCCAGCCAACACTACAGGTATTCAGATGCAGGTCTATATTGGGATGGCGCTCGCGGAAATCGCGTAGCCGAGGGGCCAGCCACCGAATGGAAGTCGTTACGTAAACCTGAACCCGAAGAGGGTGTGACATAGCGGCGCGGCGCAGTGTCTCGGTACCGTTGATCAGTGTCTCGATGGCCTGGCGGACATAGGGATAGAACAGCTTACCTTCGGCGGACATGATGATATTACGCCCGTCACGGGTAAACAGTTTGGTGCCTAAATGTTCCTCCAATGCGTGGATTTGGTGGGTGATTGCCGGGTGGGTCAGGTTCAGTTCATCCGCAGCGCCGCGAATACTCTGCAAGCGCGCGGCTGCCTCAAAGCCTTTGAGCGATTTCAACGGTGGTAGTGCACGTAAATCTATCTTGGTTTTCATTGTTTTTATGGTTCACAGCGTAGATGCAATTAAGACGATCGAGTGTGACTTACCTGATTGGCGGGCAGGCAATCCTGCGCCGGTACATCGGGTCACGCCCCTGATTCTTTTCGCAATCAATCAACAGGAACTTCCCTCCTCACCGATCTCTTTACCGCACAAGCCGGTTTAATACAAGGGCGTCATTAAACCTTTTTTGATGTGCTTTTCAGCGGCTCCGGTAAGGCAATTATATGTCCGTATAAGTGGAGCTTGCCGGCCGTTCAGAAGGGCTTTCGCGGAGCTTGGTTGTCTGAGTGCGTGGTCGGTTATCTGCGTATTGCGCGACGTGTTGCCAGTAACGTTGGTGATGCGTACCGTATTCTGATGCGGCTGTGTCAGCCCCGCCGGCGAGGACGGGGCTGAAGCGGTCAGTCTGACGGGCCGATGATTGCCTTGGTCTCGATAAACTCATCCAGACCGTGCTCGCCCCATTCGCGGCCGTTGCCCGATTGTTTGTAGCCGCCGAAGGGCGCCTTGATCGTGAAGTAGCCGCCCTGGGTATAACACTGGCCGGCCTTGAGGCGTCGCGCGATGGCCATAGCGCTGGCCTGATCTTTGGCATAAACGCCTGCGGCGAGTCCGTAAATCGAGTCGTTGGCTATCGCGATGGCGTCTTCCGGATCGTCGTAGGAGATCATGCACAGCACCGGGCCGAAAATTTCTTCCCGGGCGATTGTCATATCCGGTGTGACGTCGGCAAAGATGGTCGGTTGCACATAGGCGCCTTGTTCCAGTCCGGACGGCGCTTGCGTGCCGCCGCAGACCAGACGCGCACCTTCTTTGATGCCTTGTTCGATATAGCCGATGACGGTCTCGCGCTGGCGGTTTGAGGCCATCGGTCCCATGGTGACCTCCGGGTCGCGCGGGTCGCCTACGCGCTGTTCGGCAGCGGCGGCTACGGCGATGTCGACCGCCTCATTGTAGCGTGAAGCTGGCACCAGCATGCGCGTCAGCGCGTTGCAGGTCTGGCCGGTGTTGGCCATCACATCGGCGACACCGTAACGCACGGCAGCTTCCAGATCGGCGTCTTCGGTGATGATCAGAGGTGATTTACCGCCCAGCTCCTGACAGACCCGTTTCACCGTGTCGGCCGCTGACAACGCGACCTGAATACCGGCGGCAGTGGAGCCGGTGAAGGACACCATATCAACCTGGGGGTGGCCGGACATAAGCGGGCCGATCTCGCGCCCTGAGCCTGACACCAGATTAAAGACGCCGGCCGGCAGACCGACCTTGTCGAATATTTCCGCCATGATGAAATCCTGCAACGGGGTTTGTTCGGCGGGTTTGGTGACGATGGTGCAGCCGGCGGCCAGTGCCGGTGCCAGTTTTCCCATCAGTTGGTGCAGCGGGTAGTTCCAGGGGTTGATAAAGGCACACACGCCGATCGGCTCTTTGATGACGGTGACATTCTCTTGCTCGCTGATCTCGTCCATCCGCGCGGCCCGTGCGGCGTAGTAACGTAAGCCCTCGATTGCCGCGTCAATATGCAGGTAACCGGCAAGGCTGACCGGGCAACCCATGCTTGAGACATGCGCGTCAACCAGGTCGTCGTAGCGGGCCTGCATTTCATCAGCGGTGGCAAGCATCAGTGCGGCACGCGTCTCTGCGCTGCTGGCGGCCCAGTCGTCAAAGGCCGCACGGGCGGCTTCGATGGCGCGGATCACGTCCTGTTCATTGGCTTTGGGGATGGTCGCACACGGTTGCTCTGTGGCTGGGTTGATCACGGTAATGGTTTCGCTGCTATTGGCAGGACACCAGCGGCCGCCGATATAGAGTGATTCAATACTTTTCATAACCGTCCTTCCGTCATTTACATTGTGTGGGGTTGCGATCCGCCGGCCCTGAGCGGGGG
>JAUOPI010000020.1 GCA_030546905.1 Granulosicoccaceae sp. 1_MG-2023
GGCGTACCGTGTGTACGCCGGCCTTTTTGCATTTGGGTTCCTGCCCCGGATCAGGCGGTCGCTTTATCTGTTTTTTTCGCTGCGCTGTCGGCGGCTTTGTCGACCTCGGTTTTTACTTTTTCCATTTCTGATGTCATCGCTTCCTGGGTTTCGCTGAGGAACGCTTTGCTGACTTCGCCAAGTTCTTTGGCATCTTCCATCATTGATTTCATGAGCTCTGCGGTCAGTTCAGGCTGTTTTTTGAAAAAGCTGCTGGCCGTTTCCATGTCTTTCAGCTCGGTTGCTTCTTTCATGCTGTCGAGCATCAGTTTTGAGTATTTCTCAAAATTCTTGCTCTGCATTTCAACCAGCTTGGTGGTGGTGTTTATGAGGCGCTCACTCTGTGCCTTCATCGGTGCCATCAGGACGTCAGGGTTGGGGAATTCAATAGCCATGGGTTCACGCTCCGTGAAATGTAAATTAATGAAACACGATTGTTTCGCAGCCAGAATAAGGCGGCCTGTGTTGCGTTGCAACATCTGTTCAGAAGTGTGACCGGAAATTAATGTCTATTTGACGGAAAATAGCGAATTATCAATTCTTTATACTACTTTGTGTGGGGTTTTGTTCGGCTTGGAAACTTACCCTTGGATGAAAGTATGAGGGCAGGCCGGGACGTCTGCCGTCCCGGCTGTTTGTGGCGTGTCAGGAATCGCTGTCGTTGTTTTTAAGCAGGCTGCGGGCTCGGCGTTTGGAGCGCGCCAAACGTTTCTGTTCTATGCCCAGTTGCAACAGCGATTCGTTGACGAAATGGATGTGAACCCGCGCGGCCTGTTGTGCTGCGGTGGTGTCGCGGCGCTCGACGGCGCTGAGGATCTCCTCGTGGTGGCGCAGCACCAGATTGTAGATGGCCGGGTCGCTGCTCATGCGCTCGAGGTTGTTGCGGATGCTGGTGCGCAGCAGGGTGTAGAGGCCGCGCACGATGTAGAGCAGGGCCACGTTGTGCGAGGCTTCGGCCAGTGCCAGATGAAAGCCGGTGACGCTTTCCGCATCGCCGAAGGGGTCGGGGCGGCTGACGGCGGCGCGTACCTGTTCGAGCCGTTCGTGCAGCTGTTGCAGGTCGCCGGCGTTATGCCGCTCGGCTGCATAGGCCGCGCAGAGTTCTTCCAGCGGGCCGCGCAGGTGCAGAAAATCAAAAACCGCATCAGGGTGGGATTCGAGCAAATAGGCCAGCGGATCATCGACGGTCGGGCCGGGCACGTCGCAGACAAAGGTGCCACCGCCCTGGCGGATCGTCAGTACGCCGCGTGCTTCCAGACGTACCACCGCGTCACGCAGTACCGCGCGTGAGACATTGAGCTTGTCGGCCAGCTCCTTCTCGGGCGGGAGCTGATCGCCGGCTTTGAGTTTGCCCTTGAGAATCAGTTGTTCGATCTGGGTCACGACCGCGTCGGACAGGCGGCCGGGGCGCAGGACCGCGTTATCGACCGGCAGAAAGGTTTCTGCGTCAAAATCAGCGGTGTCCGGCAGGGGCTGCACCCGCAGTTCACGGAAGGTTTTATGCAGCGTCGTGATAACCGCATCGGTGGCTTCAACGGCCTGATTCGGGTCGCCGTCGAGGATCGCCTGATGCATGGCTTTACGTGCATTATGAATGTTCTCGTATACCCCAGGATGCTGATAGATTGTCGCCAGGGAGTGACTGATACTGGTCCGCATGAGGTTGAACAAACCGCGCATCACGTGCATCAGGGCGATGTTGTGTGAGGCGTCGGCGATGGTCATGTAGTACTCGGTGATCGCCAGCGCGTCTTCGTTGGGGTCGCCGTCGGCGGTGGTCTTGTTAAGAATACCGAAGCGCTGTTCGAGGATGGCGCGGTCCGGCTCGGTGGCGCGGGTGGCGGCGAAGCGCGCGGCGGTTTTTTCCAGCGACTCGCGGATTTCCAGCAGGTCGATCATCGCCGAAGGCGTTTCGGTCAGCAGGTGCACCAGCGGGTCGGTCAGGGTCGGCCCGATAATATCGCGCACATAGGTGCCGCTGCTGTGGCGCACTTGCAGCAGGCCGCGTGATTCGAGTTTGACCATCGCTTCGCGCAGCGAGGTCCGCGAGACGTCCAGCTCCTTGGCCAGCTCGCGCTCGGCGGGCAGCTTGTCACCGGGTTTCAGCAATCCGTTGAGGATCAGCTCCTCAATATGCGAGACGATCGAGTCTGACAGTTTTTGTGGATTGATAGGGGTGTAGTGCATGTATTTTCACAGCCTCATGACATGAACCGCCGGCAAACAGCACGGCGACCCCTATAGTCTACCTCAGGCAAACCGCGCGGGGTGTGTTGCACCGCAATGTCGCACAAGACTTGACGAAAACGCAAGTGAACTGTAAAACATCATACTGGTATGAAGAGTAGACCAAAGGTCGGAGACACGCAGTCGCACCACCTGAGTGCCGCAAAACAGCGGCGCAGGGTACGCGGCGTGCTGTGTTTCCGGCCTTTCGTGAGCCCGGGCTGACAGCCCTCACACAACACCAATTACGCAGCACGCCGTCAGGCTGCGCGCTACGAGAGGAGAATGCCGTGAGTACGATGCCGGAAAGCGTTAACCCGAATGACCCTGATCCCCAGGAGACCCGTGAATGGCGCGAAGCCATCGACGTGGTTGTCGAGCGTCTCGGCGTTGAGCGCGCAATGCAGCTGATCCGCGAAACCGTGGAACAGGCCTACGAGGCCGGGGTGCCTGCGTTTAACGTCGATACACCTTACATCAACACCATTCCGGTCGAGCGTCAGCCTGCGTATCCGGGTGACCTGGAGCTGGAACACAAAATCCTCCGCGCGCTGCGCTGGAATGCCACAGCGATGGTGGTGCGGGCCAACCGCAAACCGGCCGAGCCCGGTGGCCACATCGCTTCATTCCAGTCCTCGGCGATTATGTACGAGGTCGGATTTAATCATTTCTGGAAAGGCCACGGCCACCCCAATGGCAGCGATATGCTGTTTATCCAGGGACATACCGCGCCGGGCACTTACGCGCGGGCCTATCTGGAAGGGCGCGTCAGTGAGGAGCAGCTCGATAACTTCCGTCTTGAGACGCAGGGCAAAGGCCTGTCCTCTTATCCGCACCCCTATCTGATGCCGGACTTCTGGCAGTTCTCCACGGTCTCCATGGGGCTTGGTCCGATCATGGCGATCTATCAGGCGCGTTTCCTCAAATACCTGCAACACCGTGGTCTGGCCAAGGTTGCCGAGAATCACGCCGAGGACCGCAAGGTCTGGGCGTTTCTGGGTGACGGTGAGATGGATGAGCCGGAATCCCAGGGCGCGATTGCGCTGGCCGCACGTGAAGAGCTCGACAACCTGGTGTTCGTTGTTAACTGTAATCTGCAGCGTCTTGATGGTCCGGTACGCGGTAACGCGAAGATCGTGCAGGAGCTGGAAGGCAACTTCCGTGGCGCCGGCTGGAACGTTATTAAAGTACTTTGGGGCTCGGGCTGGGACCGTCTGTTGGCACAGGACACCAAAGGTGTGCTGCGCAAGCTGATGATGGAATGCGTCGACGGTGAGTACCAGAACTTCAAAAACAAGGGCGGCGCCTACACCCGTGAGCATTTCTTCGGCCGCTATCCGGAGACCGCCGAGATGGTCAAGGACATGACCGACGACGAGATCTACTACGATCTGGTGCGTGGCGGTCATGATCACGCCAAAGTCTATGCCGCTTACAAGGCTGCCGTGGAAACCACCGGTCAGCCGACCATTATTCTGATGCACACGGTAAAAGGTTTCGGCATGGGTGAGGCCGGTGAAGGGATGAATATCTCGCACCAGCAAAAGAAACTCAGCCACGATCAGCTGCGTAAGCTCCGCGACCGTTTCGATATTCCGGTCAAGGGTGAGGTGGTTGAAAAAGCCGAGTTCTACAAGCCCGAGGCCGATTCGCCGGAGCTGCAATACATGCACGAGCGGCGTAAAGCGCTGGGTGGCTATCTGCCTTCGCGGCCGACTGAGTTTGAAACTCTGCCCATCCCGGATCTGAGTATTTTCAAAGCGCTGCTGAGCGATACCGGTGAGCGCACCATGTCCACCACCATGGCGCTGGTGCGCTGCATGGTGGCGGTGGCGCGGAACAAAGAGATCGGTCCGCGTCTGGTGCCGATTGTGCCTGATGAAGCGCGCACCTTCGGTATGGAAGGCATGTTCCGTCAGGTCGGTATCTACGCACCCAAGGGCCAGCTTTACAAGCCCATGGATGCCGATGAAATCATGCCCTACAAGGAATCCAAGCGGGGCCAGTTGTTGCAGGAAGGTATCAACGAGGACGGCGCAATTTCCTCATGGATTGCGGCCTCCACCTCCTATGCCAACAACGGCGTCATGATGATTCCGGTGTATATCTTTTATTCCATGTTCGGCTTCCAGCGGGTCGGTGATCTGGCCTGGGCGGCCGGCGACATGCTGGCCCGTGGTTTCCTGGTCGGCGGTACATCCGGACGCACCACGCTTAACGGTGAGGGCCTGCAGCACCAGGACGGTCACAGCCAGCTGTTCGCGCAATTCGTGCCCAACTGCATCAGCTACGATCCGACCTTCGCTTATGAGGTGGCGGTGATCTTCCATGAAGGTCTCAAGCGGATGTATGAGCGCGGTGAAAACGTCTTCTACTATCTGACCACGCTGAACGAAAACTACAGCATGCCGGCCATGCCCGAAGGTTGCGAAGAAGGCATTATCAAAGGCCTGTACCGCTTCAGCGAAGGTGCGGACGACGGTAAGGCGCGGGTTCAGTTGCTTGGCTGCGGTTCTATCCTGCGTGAAGTGATTGCCGCCGCTGAGCTGCTCAAACAGGACTGGGATATAGACGCCGATGTCTGGTCAGCGACCAGTTTTAATGAGCTGGCCCGCGACGGTGCTGATATTGAGCGCTGGAACCGGCTGCATCCGGGCGAAACACCGCGCAAGAGCTGGGTTGAGCAATGTCTGGAAGACACCAAAGGCCCGGTGGTCGCCTCCACGGACTATATCCGTTCCTTCGCCGAACAGATTCAGGCCTTTGTCCCGCGTGACTTCCACGTTCTCGGCACCGATGGTTTCGGTCGCTCTGACAGCCGTCAGGCACTGCGTCATCACTTCGAGGTCGACCGCTACTACGTGGTGCTGACCGCGCTGAGCGCTTTGTCGCGCAGAAAAGGTAAGGAGGCCGGTGGTATTACGGCCGCCAAAGTTAAACAAGCCATCGAAAAATACGGCATCGATCCGGATCGCCCGAATCCGCTGTTTGCCTGAGCACTGAAGAGGGGAGTTACAAACTATGAGTAGAGAAATTCAGGTCCCGGATATCGGCGACTTTGCCGAAGTTGATGTCATTGAGGTGCTCGTCAATGTGGGCGACACGGTCAGTGTTGATGATCCCTTGCTGACGCTCGAATCGGACAAGGCATCGATGGATATTCCGTCCTCGCACGGTGGTGTGGTGGAAAAAATCCTCGTGAACGTCGGTGACAAGGTTTCCGAAGGCACGGCCGTGGTGGTGCTGTCGGAATCCGACGAGCCGAGCGTGCATGTGGCCAGTGACACCGCCCAGCCGAAGGTCTCCGGCGGCGCCGAGGCTGAAGCCGAAGGTGAAACTCAGGTCGAAACCGTGCGCGTGCCGGATATCGGTGATTTCGATTCGGTCGATGTGATCGAGGTGCTGGTGCAGGAAGGCGACACGCTGGTCGAAGAGCAATCCATGATCACGCTGGAGTCCGACAAGGCCTCTATGGATATTCCCAGCCCCAGTGCCGGGCTTGTCAAAAGCGTCAAGGTCGTGGTCGGCGACAAAGTCAGCAAAGGCGATGTGATCCTGTTGCTGGAAACCACCTCTGCGGCACCGGCTGCCCAAGAAAGCAAACCCGCCGCGGCGGCGCCGGCTGCGCCCAAAGCAGCCGCTGCAGCGCCGGCCGGCACTGTGGATGACGCGGCGTTCAAACGCGTGCACGCCAGTCCCTCAGTGCGTCGTATCGCACGTGAGCTGGGTGTCGATCTGAGCAAAATCCCGGCGACCGGTCCGCACGGCCGTGTCACCGAAGCGGATGTGCGTCAGTTCAAGGAAACCGGTGGTATTGCAGCGGCGGCACCGGCGGCCGGCGGCATGGGTATTCCGGTTATTACCCAGCCTGACTGGAGCAAATTCGGCGAGGTCACGACTGTGCCCATGAGCCGGATCAACAAGCTCTCGGCCAAGCATCTGCACCGCGCCTGGCTGAACGTGCCGCAGGTTACCCAGTTTGACGAAGCCGATATCACCGAACTGGAAGCCTACCGTCAGGCCATGAAGGGCAAGGCCAAAGAAATGGGCTTTAACCTGACACCGCTGGTTTTCATGATGAAAGCGGTGGTCTCGGGTCTGAAAGTCTTCCCGAAATTCAACAGCGCGATGGACGACGCCGGCGAGAATCTGATTCAGCGTTCCTACTACAATATCGGCATCGCGGTGGACACGCCGGACGGTCTGGTTGTGCCGGTGGTGCGTGATGTGGATCGTAAAGGTCTGTTCGAGCTGGCAGCTGAACTGGGTGAGGTGTCCAAGCGCGCCCGTGAAGGTCAGCTCAAGGCCGCTGATATGCAAGGCGGCTGCTTCTCGATCTCCAGCCTCGGCGGCATCGGTGGTACCAACTTTACGCCGATCGTAAACGCGCCGGAGGTCGGTATTCTCGGCCTGACCCGTGCGCAATCGCGCCTGGTGCGCAAAGACGGGGAAATCGTCGATGCGCTGATTCAACCGCTGGCGGTGAGCTATGATCACCGTGTGATCGACGGCGCTTATGCTGCCCGATTCGCTTCCCATTTAGCGTTCATCCTCTCGGATGTGCGTAACCTGATGCTCTGAGGAGGAGACTAAAAAACATGGCTGAAATTACTTGCGAACTCCTGGTTCTCGGTGCCGGACCCGGTGGTTACACCGCGGCTTTCCGCGGCGCTGACCTCGGGCTCAAAACCGTGCTGGTCGAACGCTGGCCGGTACTCGGCGGCGTCTGCCTGAATGTGGGCTGCATCCCCTCCAAAGCCCTGCTGCATGCGGCCAAAGTCATCGACGAGGCCGAAGAAATGGCCGGTAACGGCATTACCTTCGCCAAGCCGGAAATCGATATCGATGCCCTGCGTGGCTGGAAAGAAAAAGTCGTCGGCAAAATGAACGGCGGCCTCAGTGCGCTGGCCAAGCAACGTAAAGTTGAGGTGGTTAACGGTGTCGGTGAGTTTGTTGATGCCAACAGCGTTAAGGTCACCGCTGACGATGGCAGTGTCACTACGATCAAATTCGAGAAAGCCATTATCGCAGCCGGTTCTGAGCCGGTGAAACTGCCGTTTATCCCGGACGATCCCCGCGTGATCGACTCGACCGGCGCGCTGGAGCTCAAAACTGTGCCCGAGCATATGCTGGTTATCGGCGGCGGCATTATCGGTCTGGAAATGGCGACGGTTTACCGCGCGCTCGGGGCCAAGGTGTCGGTGGTGGAAATGCTGCCCAATATCATGGCGGGCGCAGACAAAGACATCGTCAAGCCCTATATGAACCGCATTAAAAAACGCTACGAGAGCATTATGCTCGAGACCGGTGTGACCGCGGTGGAAGCCAAAGAAGAAGGCCTGCTGGTCAGCTTTGAAGGCAAGAACGCGCCGGAAGGGCCGCAGCTGTATGACTGCGTACTGGTGGCGGTCGGGCGTACGCCGAATGGCAAGAAAATCGCCGCAGAAAAAGCCGGTGTTGAAGTCGATGAGCGCGGTTTTGTGAAGGTGGTCGATTCGCAGATGCACACCAATGTGCCGCATATTTTCGCCATCGGCGACATTATCGGTCAGCCCATGCTGGCCCACAAAGCCACCCATGAAGGCAAGGTTGCCGCGGAAGTGGCGGCCGGTCAGAACAGTCACTTTGACGCGCGCGTGATTCCGTCGGTCGCTTACACCGATCCGGAAGTGGCGTGGGTCGGTGTGACCGAAGAACAAGCCAAAAAAGACGGCATCAAATACGGCAAGGCATCCTTCCCCTGGGCTGCCAGCGGTCGTGCCGTCTCGCTCGGTCGTGATGAAGGTGTCACCAAGGTGATCTTCGACGAAGAAAGCGAAGCGATTATCGGTTGCGGTATCGTCGGTGTGAATGCCGGTGACCTGATTGCCGAAGCGGCCTTTGCGATTGAGATGAGTGCCAATGCAACCGATATCGGGCTGACAATTCACCCGCACCCGACGCTGTCGGAAACGGTTGCCATGGCGGCAGAAGCGTTTGAGGGGACGATCACCGATCTTTATATGCCAAAGAAAAAGTGATCGTTGTTGCAACCACTATGTCGTGTGTGGCGGGGTAGTGGTTGTGTTTTTATTCGGAAAAAGCCGGCGCTGTTACGCCGGCTTTTTTTTGCCTGTGTCTTTTATATATACGAAAAAACACATATGATGATGCGATGACAATGGAACCTCTTGATCTGACAAAGTCCCTTTCCGACGAGTTGCGGCTACGTATCGTGGTACTGCTGGCGGAGCACAGCGAGCTGTGTGTCTGCGACCTGATGAATGCGGTGGCGGCCGACCAGCCGAAAGTCTCGCGGCACCTGGCGGTGCTGAAAAAAGCCGGTATTGTGCTGGCTCGCCGCGATGGGCAGTGGATGCACTACCGGCTACACCCGGATCTGCCGCATTGGGCATTTTCGGTGATCACGTCCCTGCATCATGCGGCCAGCAATAAAGCGCCGTTTACGGATGATGCAGCGCGTATCCGCGGCTTGTCATGTTGTTGAAACATTCCCTTATTAATATCTGAAACCGCATATATAAAGGAGCTGTTAATGGCGCGTATGCATCTGCACATCTCGGTTGAGTCACTGGCTGAGAATATCCGTTTCTACAGTGCGCTGTTCGGCTGCGGCCCGAGTGTCGAAAAAGCCGACTATGCCAAGTGGGAGCTGACTGACCCGGCGGTCAACTTCGCCATCTCCGCACGCGGCAATAAACCCGGTCTGGACCATGTGGGCATACAGGCCGCCGATGATGCGCAGCTTGGCGACATTGAAACACGTCTGAAAGCGGCGGACATCAGCGGCTTGGTGCAGGAAGGGACAACCTGTTGTTACGCACGCTCCGATAAAACCTGGGTCACTGACCCGCAAGGCATCGCCTGGGAAGCGTTTCATACGCTCGGTGATGCGCCGACTTTCAACGACAGCACCGGCAGTTGCGGCGTACCCGCGCAAGAGAACAGCTGCTGTGCACCGACACCGGCAGGCAACTGTTGCGCGCCTTCGCCGGCGGGCAAGAGCTGCTGCTAAGGACATATTATGGCTACGATAGGTATCAATGGCTTCGGCCGGATGGGCAGGCTTGCATTGCGTGCAGGCTGGGATAAGCCCGGCTTGACGTTCACCCACATCAACGAAACGGCCGCCGATGCGGCCGGCAACGCACATTTGCTGGAGTTCGATTCGGTCCACGGGCGTTGGGACCGGCTTTGCTCGGGCGAAGGTCAGACGCTCAGGGTTGATGAACAGACGCTCACTTGCAGTCGCGAGGCCTCCATCGACGGGGTGGACTGGTCAGCTTGCGATATTGTGCTAGAAGCCACCGGCAAACACCACAAAAAGCCGGATACCTTGCAGGCCTATTTTGATCAGGGCGTCAAAAAGGTCATAGTGGCCGCGCCCACTGAAGGCGCGCTGAATATTGTCTATGGGATAAACGATGATCAGTATCAGGCGGATCAGCATCGTCTGCTGACCGCCGCCTCCTGTACAACAAATTGCCTGGCACCGATTGTCAAGGTGATGCACGAGAAGGTCGGCATTGTGCGCGGCACCATGACCACGATTCACGACATCACCAATACGCAGACGATTGTCGATCGCGGGCATAAAGATCTGCGTCGTGCACGGGCCTGCGGACAGTCCTTGATCCCGACCACAACAGGCTCAGCGAAAGCCATCAGCAAAATCTTTCCCGAGCTCAGCGGCAAGCTCAACGGCATGGCCGTTCGCGTACCTTTGCTCAATGCCTCGCTGGTGGATTTTGTCTTCGATGCGCAGCGCGCGGTCAGTGTCGATGAAATCAATGCACTGTTTGCCGAAGCCGCAGACGGGGCGCTGTCGGGTATTCTCGGTTTTGAAATGCGCCCGCTGGTTTCGGTGGATTATCTCAACGACCCGCGCTCGGGTGTGGTCGACGGGCTGTCGACCATGGTGGTCGATGATACTCTGGTCAAAATTGTCGCCTGGTATGACAGTGAGTGGGGCTATGTGAACCGGATGACGGAGCTGGCGCAGAAGGTCGCGCAGGGCCTCTGATGAATACCGCCTTGCGCAATTACCTGGTCGTCACCGGCGGTTACTGGGGTTTTACCCTGACCGATGGCGCGATCCGCATGTTGGTGGTGTTGTATTTTCACCAGCTCGGCTACTCGGCCTTTGCGATTGCCTCGCTGTTTCTCTTTTATGAGTTTTTCGGCGTGGTCACCAATCTGGTGGGCGGCTGGCTCGGGGCCAGGCTTGGCCTTAATCGGATTATGCATGCCGGGATGCTATTGCAGGTCGGGGCCTTGCTGATGCTGACCGTGCCGCAAGACTGGCTGGGGGTGGCTTATGTGATGTGCGCCCAGGCCCTGTCGGGCATCGCCAAAGACCTGAACAAGATGTCCGCCAAGGCCAGCGTGAAACACTTCTCGCCCGACAGTGACAGCGGCCTGTTCCGCTGGGTGGCGGTGTTGACCGGCTCCAAGAATGCGCTCAAGGGCGCCGGTTTCTTCCTCGGCGCTGTCCTGCTGGAAGTGGCGGGTTTCCGTGGTGCTTTGTTCTGGCTGGCCGGTGGCTTGTTTGCGGTGTTTCTGCTGACCGTGAGTCTCTTGCCGGCCGGGGTGGGGCAGCTCGCAGGCAAGCCGAAATTCACTGATGTATTCTCCAAAAATCCGGCGATCAATCGCCTCTCGGCAGCGCGCTTCTTTTTGTTCGGCGCGCGCGATGTCTGGTTTGTGGTCGGTTTGCCGGTGTTTCTGGCCGATCAGCTCGGCTGGTCATTCTCCGGCACCGGCGCGTTTATGGCGGTGTGGGTGATCGGCTACGGCATTGTCCAGGCCACGGTGCCGGGCTGGATGAAACACCATCATGCCGCGCCGCGTGGTGCCTCGGCTCTGTTCTGGGTTTTGCTGCTGACACTGATACCGGCGGCAATAGCCCTGGGCCTGCAGGCCGGTTGGCCGGCCGAAGCGGTGGTGGTCGGCGGGCTGCTGTTGTTCGGTGCCGTCTTTGCCGTCAACTCGGCCGTGCATTCCTATTTGATTCTGGCCTACGCTGATCACGACAAGGTAGCCCTGAATGTGGGGTTCTACTATATGGCCAATGCCGGCGGACGGCTGATCGGCACTGTCGCGTCAGGGCTGGCCTATCAAACCGGCGGCTTGGTCGCCTGTCTCTGGATTTCGGCGTTTTTCCTGCTCGCCGCCACACTGATTTCCCGCCGTCTGCCCTGACGGCGGTGCGGAAGCGACGGCCTCCGGGCAGCGCGGCGGTGGCCGGCCGTAGCTTTGATCTGCGTTATTCCCTTCTGATTGCCGGAGGTGTAAAACTAAGCCTGTCTTTTGCGATGCAGCGTTAATTTAAGGAGAGCGGCATGCAGCGATCAATCGGTGTCTCACCCTGGTTACCGGCCTGGATGGATATCACGCAGAGCGCGACGGGGTTGATTCTCGCCTTGTTTATGTGGGTTCATATGTTTCTCGTGTCGTCGATCCTGATCAGTCACGAGGCCATGTACCGCGTTGCCAAGCTTTTTGAAGGCTATTATATTTTCGGGCAATCCTATCCGGCACTGGTCTCAGGTGCCGTAGCTGCAGTGTTATTGCTGATGATGCTGCACGCCTTGCTGGCCATGCGCAAGTTTCCGCAGAATGCGCGTCAGTATCAGCTGTTTCTCGGACATAAAAAGCGCTTCCGTCATCCTGATACCACGTTGTGGTGGTGGCAGGTGGTGACCGGCTTTTTGCTGTTCTTTCTCGCCCCGATGCACCTGTTCGGCATGTTTTCCCAGCCGGATATGATCGGCCCTTATGCATCGGCTTCACGCGTCTATCACACTCACTGGCCTCTGTATCTGGTGCTGTTGTTTGCCGTTGAGCTGCACGGCGCCATCGGGCTGTACCGCATTACGGTGAAATGGTGGTCATTTAAGGGCGTGGAGGCGGATGTGCTGCACCGGCGCCTGACGCGCGTGAAATGGGGCATGAGTGTCTTCTTTATCGTGCTCGGTTTACTGACCCTGACCGCCTATTACCGCCTCGGCGTAGAAATGCAGGATCAACCGGGCTTGCGTTATTCGCCCGCGACGGAGGTCAGTCAATGAAAGTGATTCACAGTGATGTGCTGGTCATCGGCGGTGGTCTGGCGGGCTTGCGTGCCGGTATCGGTGCGCGGCGTCGTGGTCTGGATGTCAAAATACTCTCGCTGGTGCCGCCCAAGCGTTCGCATTCGGCTGCGGCGCAGGGCGGTATGCAGGCCAGTCTGGCCAACTCCCTGAAGGGTTTCGGGGACAATGAAGATGTGCACTTTGCCGATACGGTGCGTGGCAGCGACTGGGGCGCCGATCAGGATGTGGTGCGGATTTTTACCCATATGGCGCCCAAAGCCGTGCGTGAGCTGGCCCACTGGGGCGTGCCCTGGAACCGTGTGCGCGCTGGTGATCATCAGGTCATTATCAACGGCAAGCCGGTAACCCTGACCGAAGACGAAGCCGCGCACGGCCTGATTACGGCGCGTAACTTCGGCGGCACGGCCAAATGGCGGACCTGTTATGTGGCTGACGGCACTGGTCACTCCATGCTCTACGCGGTCAGTGATCAGGCCATCGCGGAACAGATTCCGGTGCATGAGCGTATGGAAGCGGTCGCATTGATTCACGATGGTTCGCGCTGTTTCGGGGCCATCGTGCGGAATCTGATCAACGGCGAACTGATCGCCTATACGGCCACGGCAACCTGTATTGCCACCGGCGGTTTCGGCCGTATCTACCGGGTCAGCACCAATGCCGTGATTAACGAAGGCATGGGGGCGGCGATCGCCTTGGAGACCGGCGTCGCCACGCTTGGCAATATGGAAGCGGTACAGTTTCACCCGACCGGGATTTTTCCGGCCGGTATTCTGGTGACCGAAGGCTGTCGCGGCGATGGCGGGCTGTTGCTTGACCGCGAGCTGCATCGCTTTATGCCGGACTACGAACCGGACAAGGCGGAGCTGGCCTCGCGGGATGTGGTCTCGCGGCATATGGAAAACCATATCCGTAAGGGGCACGGCGCGCGTTCGCGCTTCGGTGAACATCTGTGGTTGGATATCCGTCTGCTAGGCGAGGAGCATATCAACGGTAAACTGCGTGAAGTGAAGGAAATCTGCCAGTATTTCCTCGGTATAGATCCGGCCCGCGAACTGATCCCCGTACGCCCGGCGCAGCACTATTCCATGGGCGGGGTGCGCACTGATGCGCAGGGGCAGAGCCGTAATTTGCAAGGGCTGTTCGCCTGTGGTGAAGCGGCCTGCTGGGATATGCACGGCTTTAACCGCCTGGGGGGTAATTCGGTGGCCGAAACGGTGGTCGCCGGTATGGTGGTCGGCGAATCCATGGCCGATTACTGCCTCGGAGCCGGCGGCGAAGTGCCGCTCAGTCCGGCTCTGGTGCGCGATTTCTATCGTCGTGAGCAAGCCCATCTCGATAGCCTGTGTGGCCGGGGCGAGGGTGAGAAGGCGGCTGATCTGAACCGCGAAATGCAGAACCTGATGACCGATAAGGTGGGGATTTACCGTGATGAGGCGGGGTTGAGCGAAGCGGTCAGCGGGCTGCAGGAGCTGCTTGAACGCAGTAAAAACCTTCATGCAAGTCCGGCCCCGGGTGCGAATCCGGAACTGGTGATGGCATACCGCCTGCCGCGTATGCTGAAACTTGCACTGTGTGTGGCCGAAGGGGCGCTGGCGCGTACCGAAAGCCGCGGTGCACACAGCCGCGTGGATTATCCGCAGCGTGATGACAGCCGGTGGCTTAAGCGTACTCTGGAACGCTGGGAGGAGGGCGCCAGCTCACCGGTCTTGTCCTATGAGCCGCTGGATGTGATGAAAATGGAATTGCCTCCCGGTTGGCGCGGATACGGCGTTAAGGATCATATTCCCCATCCGGATACAGAAAAACGCGAACAGGAAATTGCCGCTATAGCACAGCGGGAGGCGGATCGTTTCGCCCGGCAGGAGGCGGCCTTACCGTTTAAGCATCTGCTGCCGGAGCAGTTCCGTCCGGGCAACGCGCGCTATAAGGAGACTGACGATGTCTGATACCGCACCCGTAACAGTGGAAGCAACACCCCGCACGCTGACGTTGGAGATCTTTCGTTACAACCCGGCCGATCCGGCCAGTGAGCCGCATTTTCAGACGTATACGCTGGAAGAGACTGCCGGTATGACGCTGTTTATCGCCCTATCGCTTATCCGTGAAGAGCAGGACCCGGGTCTGCAGTTTGATTTCGTCTGTCGTGCGGGCATCTGCGGCAGTTGCGCCATGCTGGTCAACGGCACGCCCACGCTGGCTTGCCGCACACTGACGCAGTCGCTGGATGCGACCATCCGGCTGGCTCCCTTGCCGGTGTTCGAGTTGATCGGTGATCTGTCAGTCAATACAGGCAAATGGATGCGCAATATGAGCGAAGCGCTGGAGACCTGGGTACATTCGCAGGAAGCCGAAGATCTGCACGCCATGGAAGAAAAAATGGACCCTGCACTGGCCGAGTCCATTTATGAGCTGGAGCGTTGTATCGAGTGCGGCTGCTGTGTGGCCGGTTGCGGTACGGCGATTATGCGTGAGAGTTTTGTCGGCGCCGTGGGCCTGAACAAGATAACGCGCTTTCAGCTGGACCCGCGGGATCAGCGCAGTGATGCCGATTTTTACGAGTTGGTGGGGACAGACGAAGGCATCTTCGGCTGCATGACCTTGTTAGGTTGTCAGGATGTCTGCCCGAAAAACCTGCCTTTGCAGTCGCAACTGGCGTTTCTGCGTCGCAAAATGGCCCGTACCGGTGTTGCGATGACATTTCAGCGCAGGCCCGGCAAGTAGCCAACAGCAAGCGTGCTTGCATTATCACCGGCAGCGGTTAAACAGGAGTGTTCCATGACCACCCATGCCATCACTGAGAACAAGCTTTTTTCGGAGATTACGATTGGCCAGCGTGCCACGCTGAGTCGCAAGCTCACCGACGACGATATTACCTTGTTCAGCCGCGTTTCGGGCAATATGAACCCGCTGCACAGCGGTCGCGGACCGGGCCGGCATACCGTCCATGCGCAGTGGAGCAGTAATATTATTTCCGGTCTGCTTGGCAATGTGTTGCCCGGCCCGGGCACTGTGTTGCAGCATCTGGATGTGGATTTTCTGCGCCCCGTCAGTCCCGGTGATACTGTTAACGCCAGTATAGAGGTGATCGAAAAGCAAGCGCCCGACCGGGTGATCTTTGCCTGCCGGGTGGAGCTCAGCGACGGCGAATGCATAATGCAAGGTCGGGCCGGTGTGCTGGCGCCTGCCGAAAAGCTACGGGTGGAACTGAACGAGCCGGCCACTATCTCGATCAACCACCACGACAGCTTCGCCGCGCTTGAGCCGCGTATTCAACGGATCGAACCGATTGCCACAGCGGTGGTTCACCCTTGCGATAAAGTCTCGCTGGAAGGGGCGCTGGACGCAGCAGGGGAAGGCATTATCCGGCCGATTCTGGTCGGGCCGGAAGCGAAGATCCGCAGTGCCGCGGATGAGGCCGGTCTGGATATCAGTGCCTTGACGCTGATCGACGCTGAGCACAGTCATGCCGCCGCGTTTAAAGCCGTGGCCCTGGTTCACAGCGGCGAGGCGCACCTGCTGATGAAGGGCAGCTTGCATTCGGATGAGTTGCTCGATGCAGTGGTCGACAAGCAAAAAGGCATACGTACCGAACGGCGTATCAGCCATGTTTTCGTGATGGACGTGCCGACCTATCCCAAACTGCTGCTGGTGACTGATGCGGGCGTGAATATCGCGCCGGATCTGGATGCCAAGCGTGACATCTGTCAGAACGCCATTGATCTCGCTCTGGCCTTAGGCGTGGATCACCCGAAAGTTGCCGTCCTGTCAGCGGTCGAAACGGTGCGTTCAAAAATCCCATCCACAGTCGAAGCGGCGGCCTTGTGCAAGATGGCTGAACGCGGGCAGATCTGCGGCGGTGTGCTGGACGGGCCGCTGGCCATGGACAATGCCATTAACAGCGAGGCAGCGCGGATCAAGGGCATAGTCTCACCGGTGGCAGGTCAGGCCGATATACTGGTCGCACCGGATCTGGAAGCCGGTAACATCCTTGCAAAACAGCTGACCTTTCTGGCCAACGCTGATGCTGCCGGCGTGGTGATCGGGGCAAGGGTGCCGGTGATTCTGACGTCCCGCGCCGATACGGTGCGGACCCGCCGTGCCTCGGCCATCGTCGCAGCACTTTACGCCCAGTCGTTGATCGTACCGGCCTGAGTCCGCGCCTTTGGCACAACCCCCGGGTCAGCTGTCACCGAGATAGTCGCGCCGGTCGATGGCGTATTGTTTCATCTTATTGTTCATGGTGCGTCGTGGCAGCCCAAGTTCTTCGAGCGCGGCTTGTATATTGCCCTGATGGCGTTTCAGGGCCTGCACGATGAGTTGCCGCTCGAAGTTCTGTACCCTTTCAGTCAGGCTCTGGCCGGGCTGGTGCAAGCCCGGTTCATCGGCCAGCCCGAGGCTGGCGCGGATACTGCGGGTCGCGCCCATGCCGAGCACATAGCGTTCGGCGATATTCTTTAACTGCCGCACGTTACCCGGCCATTCCTGGTCCATCAGCAGCGCCACTTCCTGTTCATCCGGTTCATCATAATCGCGTTCATACCGCAGCGCGGCTTTGCGGGCAAAAAACTCAAATAGCAGTGGTATGTCTTCGCGGCGCTCTGCGAGCTTCGGTAAGTAAAGCTCGACCACATTAAAACGGTAGTACAGATCCTCACGGAATTCGCCGGCGGCTGCGGCCTGACCCAGATCGACCTTGGTGGCGGCAATGACCCACAGATCAAGCGGGATTTCCTGATTGGAGCCGACCCGTTCCAGGCGCCGCTCTTGTAAAACGCGCAGCAGTTTGATCTGGAAGCTGACCGGCATGGATTCAATTTCGTCGAGAAACAGGGTGCCACCCTGGGCGTGTTCGATTTTGCCGATGCGGCGGCTGTGTGCGCCGGTGAAAGCGCCTTTTTCATGGCCGAACAGTTCGCTTTCAAACAGACTTTCAGGGATTGCCCCGCAATTGACGGCAACGAAAGGGTGGTCGCTGCGGGTGCTGAATTCGTGCAGGCAGCGCGCCACCAGTTCCTTGCCGGTGCCGGTTGCGCCGTTGATGACGGCGTCGACCGGTGTTTGCCCGAGCTCAAGGATTTGCTGACGCAGGCTGACCATGGCGGGCGAGCGCCCGATCATGCGGTTTTCCAGACTGGAGCCCTGAGCCAGCAGCCGGTGTAGTTCGCGGTTCTCCAGTACCAGACGACGCTTCTCGCCGGCGCGTTGTATGCGGTCGATCAGCAAGTCCGGCTCGACCGGTTTTTCGATAAAGTCATACACGCCTTCGCGCATGGCCTCCACGGCCATTCTGACGTCGCCGTGCGCGGTCACCAGCAGGACCGGCAAATCAGGGTCCAGTTGTTGTAATTTTCGTGCGAACTCAGTGCCGCTCATGCCGGGCATGCGGATATCCGAGACCACCACTTTGTCGCAGGCGGCGTCGATATGCGGCAGCGCGGCTTCGGCACTGGCATAGTCCTCGACCTCCATGCCGGCCAGGTTGAGCCACTGTCGCGTGGCCTTGCGAATCGCCGCCTCATCATCGACCAGAATGACCCGGATCGCTTTGCTTTGTACCGCGCTGGTGTTAATCATGCTGTGCTTCCGCTTGTGGCAGGCTCAGGGTAAAGGTGGTGCCGCGCACCGGATCGGGCCGCGCCTCGAGCCGGCCGCCGAATTCGCCGGCCAGTGCAAATGATAATGACAAGCCCAGTCCCATACCCTTGCCCGGTGGTTTAGTCGTGAAAAACGGGTCGAAAACCTTGGGCAGGTCGTCTGGCTCAATACCACAGCCGTCATCGCTGATGGCGATCACCGCTTTATCGCCTTCGCTGGTGAGTGTAATCCGGATCTTACCCTGCGCTGTGTCGGACTTGTCTTGTATCGCATCAATGGCATTGCGCAGCAGGTTGATCAGAATCTGTTCGAGTTTGATTTCGTCTGCCATCACGCTGAGCGGCTGTTCAGGCGCTTGCCAGTCAACATGGATGGCCGACTTGTCCAGCCCCATTCCTGTCACCAGCAGTGCGTGGTCAATTACCGCAGCCAGATCCACCCGGCTGCGCGTCCCGCGCGATTTGCTGGCGAAGGTTTTCAGGTGTGTGACGATGGCCGAGACGCGCCGGATCAGGACGTCGATTTCGTCCAGATTTTCGCGTGCCAGCTCACTCTGGCCGCGTAGCGAGAGTACTCGGGTACTGGCCAGATAGGTCTGGATGGCTGAAATCGGCTGGCTGATCTCATGCACCAGTCCGGCCGACAGCTGGCCCAGCGCGGCAAGTTTTTCCGCCTGCACAAGCTCTTCATGGGCTTGGCGCAGGGCCTGCTCGGCGCGGATGCGCTCGTCGATTTCCTGCTGCAGTTGGGCGTTGCTGTGTTTGAGCTCGCGGGTACGTCGTGTGACCTGCAGTTCCAGTTGCTGCTGGTGACGCAAACGGCTGGTCAGGAACAGACTCAGCAGCGCGAGCAGGGCGCTGATCAGCACCGCGATGACAATGGCGTAGATTTTTCCGGTGGTCAAACCGCCCAGATCACTGAGGTAGTAAAGATCCCAGTCGAGTCCGGCGATGCTGCGGTGATGCAGCAAAAATTCCCTGGCCGGGCCGTCCGGCGGGGTCAGGCGAATCAGGCGGTTGCCGTGCGGGGAGTGCGCGAAGCCGCTCAGCTGCAAGGGTGTGATAGGGTCAACATTGTATTTGCTGATGCGCTTGAGGCGCTGCAATGTGGCCTCAGGCAGGGGGCTGAGTGAGTGATAACGCCAGGCCGGATTGCTGGCGAGGAAGATCACGCCGTCGCTGTCACTGACCCAGACATTCTCACCGCCGGCAGCCCAGTCCGCCTCCAGCACCGTCATGTCGATTTTCAGTACGGCAACCCCGATAAGCTGTTCGTTCTGTATGACCGGACGGGACAGAAACAGCCCCGGTTGACCGGTCGTCACGCCGACAGCGAAGAAGCGCCCGATCCTGCCTTGCATGGCATCGATAAAATACGGCCGGAAGTGGTAATCCTTGCCGACAAAACTGTCCTCACCGGCGGCCCAGTTGCTACTGGCCACGACCAGACCGTCGCTGTTCATCAGGTACAGCACGTCGGCCCCGGACTCGCGCTGCCAGCTTTCGATTTTGTGGTTAAGCGACATGGCCAGGGACGCTGGTCCGGTGCCGGCCAGCAGTTCGATCACCTGGCGGTCGCGGGCCACGATATAGGGCAGATAGTCAAAGCGGCTGTGCGCGGCCTGCACCGTGGAGACATACAGATTGAGTCGCTCGGCACCGATGCGTTCGAGCTTTTCCAGCTGGGTGCGCTCGGTGGCGCGCACCAGCAACAGGGCCAGTATCAGGCCGGCCAGCGCGGCACCGGCAAGGATCCACTGTGTCAGGTGCCGCGGTTTGGCGGCAACAAAAAGCGCTTTAGGCATGCGTTCAGGCATCGGCAGTCGTCAGGACTTAAGAAGGTAATGACTACGCAGTTTATAAGCCAGAGCCCTGTTTGTAAGTGTAAACGGCTTGCGTCCCAGTCCGGACAGGCGTGCGGGCGTGTACAGGTGACGCGGCCGTCGGCCAAATCTGGCCAACACGGGCTTTTTTTACGCCCGCTGACCGGCCGGATTTGGCCGATCAGGCTTGCCTGCATAGTAAGGCAGTGCCGTCAAGGCTTATCAAAAGACTCGCTAAGATTCTGTTTCTGTGGGATAAATAGATTTGCTCCGGCTTGTTCCAGCCGAGCGGCAAAGGGCTTGCTCTGAAGAACCCATTCTGCCGCTTCAAAGGGCGGAATCCACATCATAAAAACACACCGAAAACGAGGAAGGAAAGTATGAAAGCGTTACATACAGCTGCGATTATCAGTGCCGTGCTGGGCGGTTTTATTGCCACTGAAGTGCAGGCCGCGACCGAGTGGAATGTGTCTCTGTGGGGTAAGCGCCGGGCGTTTACCGAAAACGTCGAAAAACTCGCCGAATTGGTTGAGGCCAAAACCAACGGTGATTTCAAACTCAATATCTCCTACGGCGGTTTGTCCAAAGCGCGTGAAAATCTCGACGGCATCTCCTTTGGCGCGTTCGAGATGGCGCAGTTCTGCGCTTTCTACCACGCCGACAAAAACCCCACGATCACGGTGACCGAGCTGCCGTTTGCCAAGGATGTCTCGCTGGCGCGTATCAGTGATATTTACATGGAGGTGTTTCAACACCCGATTGTCAAAAAAGACCTCGCCCAGTGGAATGCGACCCTGCTGATGCCGACGCCGATGCCGCAATACAACCTGGTCAGCAAAGGCGATCCGCTGACCTCACTGGAGGACTTCGACGGTCTGCGGGTGCGTGGTCCGGGCGGCATTATGGGCGTGCTGAGCAAACTCGGCGCGGTCAAAACCGGTGTGCCTTTTGCCGAAGTGCGCCAGGCTATGGATTCGGGCGTGATTGACGCGGCGTCATTCGCACCGCACGCGCACTTGTCGACCAACACCTACAAGGTCGGGCAGTGGGCAACCACCAACTTGAATCTGGGGACGGCCAACTGTCCGGTGGTGGTCAATACCGAAGCGCTTGAGATGCTTGAGCCGGCACACCGGGAGGCCTTGCTCGGTTCGGTGGATGAGGCGCTGGCATTCTATGTTGAAAACTACGAAGTCAACACCACGGCTAAGTACTTGGCCGCAATCGAGGAAGCCGGCCTGACGCAGGTCACGTTCACTGCGGAGCAGACCGCCGAGCTCGATGCACTGGCGCAGTCCGTACGTGATGAGTGGGTCACACAGTACAAGGACCGCTTCGACGCACAGACGCTGTTCGATTTTACCGCGGCGCTGTTTGCTGAGAAGTGATCTGCCGGCCTGCGGGGTATTGCCTGTTATTGCAACGGGTACTGCCTCGCGGGCCTTTCGTTCTGTTCCGGTTCCTACGAGGCTGCTATGTCCGCTGCTGCATCTGTACTGAGCGACGATTCGACCATCAGTCGCATCGACCGCGGGTTCTTCCGTTTTGAGTCATTTCTGAATCTCGCCGGTGGGGTCGCGATTTTTTTACTGGTCCTGCTCGCCACCACCAATATTCTCGGCCGCTGGCTGTTTTCCAAACCCATCAGTGGTTACGTTGACTGGGTTGAGCAGGCAATGGCCTTTATCGCATTCCTCGGTATTGCCTATACACAACGACAGGGCGGTCATATCCGCATGGATCTGGTCGTCGGGCACCTGCACGGGCGTTACCTGTGGTTCACCGAATGCCTGTCGACCCTGTTGATGCTGGCCGTGACACTGGTTCTTATTTACGGGTCATCCCTGCATTTCTGGCGGGCCTATTCGATCGGCGATTCGTCGCTGGATATCAATCTCCCCACCTGGCCGGCCAAGCTGGTTGTGCCTTTCGCCTTGAGCATTTTTGCCCTCAGGCTCCTGTTGCAGCTCTGGGCCTATCTGCGCGCTCTGCGCGATGGCGGTGATAAGCCGGTGGCGGTGCCTTTGCCGGAGTCTGCGGCTGAGGTCGCAGCCAGGGAAGCCATCAGTGTCGGTGTGCTCAAAGATCAGGGAGAGAGCTGATGACTGAGTTCTTCCAGGTCATGGGCAATATGGATTCCATGGAAATCGGGCTTTGGGTCAGCGGTGCCATGCTGGTATTTGTGGTGCTGGGCGTCAGGGTTGCGTTTGCCGCCGCGATTGCCGGTTTTCTCGGGCTGCTGTGGATTTTCTCGGCCAAGCTCGGATTTGAGCGCGGTTTTATGGTGGCGGTCAAAATGGCCGGCACGATCCCGCACTCCAAGGTCTCCTCCTTATCCCTGTCGCTGATCCCGACCTTTATCCTGATCGGCTTTCTGGCCTATCACGCCGGGCTGACCCAGACATTGTTCGAGGCAGCCAAGCGCTGGGTCGGTTGGTTACCGGGCGGTATGGGCGTGGCGACCGTGTTCTCCACCGCCGGTTTTGCCGCGGTGTCGGGAGCATCGGTGGCCACCTCGGCCGTGTTTGCTCGGATCGCCGTGCCGGAGATGCTTAAACTCGGTTATGACAAACGTTTTGCTGCCGGTGTGGTTGCCGCCGGTGGCACGCTTGCATCACTGATTCCGCCCTCAGCGATCCTGGTTATCTATGCCATTATTGTGGAGCAGGATGTGGGCGCGCTGTTGATGGCGGGTTTTCTGCCCGGCCTGGTGTCGGCGATTATCTATGCCGGACTGGTGATCTTTCTGGCCATGACGCGTAAGAACTTCGGTCCGCCGGTCAAAGGCTATAGTTGGAAGCAGCGCTTTGCGTCGCTGCCCGGGGCCATGCCGATTTTCTTTGTTGTGGCGATTATTATGGTTTGCATCTACGGTGGTGTGGGCACGCCCACTGAAGCCGGTGCGCTGGGTGCGTTTGTGATCCTCTGTATGGCGCTTTACCGCGGCAGCCGTTGGAGCGAGCTGAAGAGCTCTCTGATGGAAACGGCCAAGCTGTCGGCGATGATCTTTGCCATTATCTGGGGTGTGCTGATCTATGTGCGTTTTCTCGGTTTTGCCGAGTTGCCCAGCGCATTCTCGGACTGGATCGTCAGTCTGGATCAAAGCCCGATGCTGACCCTGTTGCTGATTCTCTGTGCCTACGCGGTGCTGGGGATGTTTATGGATGCGATCGGGATGCTGTTGCTGACCTTGCCGGTGGTGTTTCCGGCAGTGATCGCGCTGAACGGTGGTATGGATGTGGCGGCAGCGGATGCCGCTTTCGGCATATCCGGTCCCGGGTGCGCGATCTGGTTCGGTATTATTGTCGTAAAAATGGCCGAGCTATGTCTGATTACGCCGCCCATCGGGCTTAACTGCTTTGTGGTCGCCGGGGTCAGGCCTGAGTGTTCTGTACAGGATGTGTTCCGTGGTTGTATTCCGTTTTTTGTCGCGGACGTGCTGACCATTGCGGTGCTGATTGCCTTGCCGGGTATTGTGCTTTGGCTGCCCGGGCTGGTCGGTTATACCTGAGTGTCTGACGGAGGGCGTGTCGGCGCCCTCCGGGCTTGTCATTTCAGCTTTATCCCTTTTCCTTTCCGGCCGCGACTTTTGCGGCCGTATTCTTCCGCAGACGGCGCGCCGCATCGGCGCGAAATGCCTTTTAATAGTGCGTTCCTGCCCCATGCCATTGCGTGCGCGCTGGTCTGCGGCGCATCGCTGCCGTGGCTGTCGTGCTGCCGCGGTCCGCATAAGCCTGAGCCTTATTAGTAACTTAGCCTGAGCTTGTGTGTGCCGGCCTGAAGAGGCATGCATTGTGTTTCCGTCTGGACTGTTTATTGCGGTGCATAAACTTACATGCAAGGCTGCTTGCCCTTCGTCCCGCCACTTCTTTCATCGTCTCTGATGAATTCGCTCGTATAGGAATCTTGCAGAAACCGGGCGCCGGTCAACTCACCGAGCCACTTTTAATCCCCAGCAAAGGAACGACTGTATGAGCACATCCCAATCCCGCACCCGGGCTATCGCTGAAATTACCAACCGTGTACCGGTGCCGGCGCTGACGCCGCAGCCGCTGGAGAAAATCTGGGCCACCGATGTATTTAATCTGGCCACCATGGAAGAGAAGCTGTCGAAAAACGCCTTTAAAGCCATGAAGAAGACGGTGCAAACCGGGGTGGCACTGGATCCGGCTACCGCTGATGTGGTTGCGGCGGCGATGAAAGACTGGGCGATGGCCAAGGGCGCGAAGTTTTTCTCGCATGTGTTTTATCCCATGACCAATATCACGGCCGAAAAGCATGATGGTTTTATCGTCACCAATGCCGAAGGCAATGCGATTACCGAATTTACCGGCAGTCTTTTGATTAAGGGCGAGCCGGATGGTTCGTCTTTCCCCAACGGCAGTATCCGTATGACCAATGCGGCACGCGGTTACACGGCCTGGGACCCGACCAGTCCTGCCTACATTATGCAAACCGCCAATGGCGCGACCTTGATGATTCCCAGCGTGTTTATGTCCTGGACGGGCGAGGCGCTGGATAAAAAAATTCCCTTGCTGCGTTCCAATGATGCGATGAATCAGGCTGCGCAGAAAGTGCTGGCGCTGATGGGGGAAACGGAGATTGCCACCCTCAATTCCAGCTGTGGTGCCGAGCAGGAATACTTTCTGGTCGATACGCATTTTGCCAATAGCCGGCCCGATCTGGTGCTGGCCGGACGCACGCTGTTCGGTGCCGCCCCGGCCAAAGGGCAGCAGTTCGATGACCATTACTTCGGTGCGATCCCGGAGCGGGTGCAGGTCTTTATGCAGGACTTTGAGGACAAGCTCTATCGTCTGGGCATTCCAGCCAAAACCCATCACAACGAAGTGGCGCCGGGCCAGTTTGAGATCGCGCCTTATTTCGAAGCGGCGAACGTGGCAGCCGATCATCAGCAGTTGATGATGACCTTGCTGAAAAACACTGCCCGTGAGCACGGCTTTATGTGTTTGCTGCACGAAAAACCCTTTGCCGGGGTAAATGGTTCGGGTAAGCACGTTAACTGGTCCGTGGGTAATGCAACCCAGGGTAATCTGCTCGATCCGGGCAATACGCCGCACGAAAACCTGAATTTCCTGTTGTTCTGCGGTGCGGTGATCCGCGGCGTGCACCTTTACGGGCCGCTGTTGCGCGCGGTGATAGCCACAGCCTCGAATGACCACCGTCTCGGTGCCAACGAAGCGCCGCCGGCGATTCTGTCAGTCTATCTGGGTGACCAGCTGGAGAAGGTGTTTGACGATATCAAAGACGGCAAACTCACCGGCTCCATGCAGGGCGGTGATATGGATCTCGGCCTGACCCAGATTCTGACATTCAAGCGTGACCCCGGTGACCGCAACCGGACTTCACCGTTTGCATTCACCGGCAACCGCTTTGAGTTCCGCGCGGTAGGCTCATCGCAGTCCGTGTCCGGACCGTTGGTCGCCATGAATACCATGCTGGCCGACTCGCTGGAGTGGGTGGCGGAGAATCTTGAGGCAGAGCTCAAGGGCGGTGCCGATAAGGCCACGGCGGTTATCGCAGTACTGAAAAAGTTGATGGAAGAGCACGGCAATGTGGTCTTCGGCGGCGACGGCTATTCGGCCGAATGGCACAAAATGGCGGTCGAAGAACGCGGCCTGAAAAACATCCCGACCACAGCTGATGCGCTCGGTGCGTTTCAGGAAGAATCGGTCAAAGCCTTGTTCAGCAATACCGGCGTGCTGTCCGACACCGAGCTGGCCAGTCGTTATGAGGTCTATGCCGAGCAATATATTCTGTCGATTGAGGTCGAAGCCAAGCTGGTTGTTGAGATGGCCAAAACCAGCGTCTATCCGGCAGCACTGGCGTATATCAAGTCGCTGAGCGGGGCGAATGCCGGCTTGTCCGGACTGAGTCTCTCGCTCGATAGCAGCGTGCTGGAGAGTGTTGTGGCACAGACCAATGCCTTGCTCGGCGCAACAGACAAGCTCAGTGCTGCGGTTGAGAAACACGATTTCGAATCCACCGAAGCGCATATGCATTTCTGTGCCCACGAAATTTGTCCGCTCATGCTTGAGGTCCGGGGTTATGCGGATGCGCTCGAAGCGGAGATTGCCGATGAGCTCTGGCCGTTGGCGAAATACCGTGAGATGTTGTTTATTAAATGAGCCGCCTGCGGTGTTTTTGTAGGAGCCTGCATGCAGGCGACCTGCGGTGGTTTGATGAGGCACCGCCGGTCGCGGCCATGGCCGCTCCTACAGGATGGCACGGTGCTGTTTTGTAGGAGCCTGCATGCAGGCGAGCTGCGGTGGTTTGACGAGGCACTGCAGGTCGCGGCCATGGCCGCTCCTACAGGGTGGTGCGGTGCTGTTTTGTAGGAGCCTGCATGCAGGCGACCTGCGGTGGTCTGATGAGGCACCGCCGGTCGCGGCCATGGCCGCTCCTACAGGGTGGTGCAGTGCTTTTTTGTAGGAGCCTGCAAGCAGGCGACCTGCGGAGGTTTGACGAGTCACCGCCGGTCGCGGCCGTGGCCGCTCCTACAGGGTGGCGCGGTGCTTTTTTGTAGGAGGCTGCATGCCGGCGGCCTGCGTGGTTTGATGAGGCACCGCCGGTCGCGGCCATGGCCGCTCCTACAGGGTGGCACGGTGCTTTTTTGTAGGAGCCTGCATGCAGGCGACCTGCGTGGTTTGACGAGGCACCGCTGGTCGCGGCCGTGGCCGCTCCTACAGGGTGGTGTGGTGCTGTTTTGTAGGAGCCTGCATGCAGGCGACCTGCGGCGGTTTGACGAGGCACCGCCGGTCGCGGCCATGGCCGTTCCTACAGGGCGAGCTGCGGTGGTTCGTTACGCCGTTGACCTTCTGCTTTTCACGGATTCGCTGTTACACTCGCGGGCGTTTCAGGGTTCCGGGGGACAGCGGTGCTTTTGTCAGATTCTTTCGACGCCCGGCCATTGCGCCGGGCGAATTCGTGTTTCAGGTTTGTTTTGTTCTGTTGCTGCGTGCTGCTGTTGCCACGAACGGCACCGGCTGAAACAGACGGTCCGTTGGCGCCGGCAGCGGAATGTGCCGATACCTGTGCTGAGATGGCGGCGCAAAGCAGTCTGCCGGAGATCGCGCAACGACTGAAGCAGGAGAGTCTTGCCGGTTCCAATCCCTATCTGTTTACCGCGCATAAATCCAATTTCATTATCCCGTTCAGCTATAGCACCGGTTTCAACGAGGCGCAGCTTGGCGAGCTGGTGTCCGGACAGAGTGACGCGTTGAAGTCCTATGAGGTGGAGTTTCAGCTTAGTCTCAAGCTAAAACTTAACGGCGGCGACCTGCTGTTACCCGATGATGCTCTGTATGTGGCGTTTACCGTGGCCTCCTGGTGGCAGTTTTATTCGCGCGAGCTGTCGTCGCCGTTCCGCGAGTCAAATTACACCCCGGAGGTGTTTTATCTGGCGCAGTTAAAGGAGGCCTTGCCCGGTGGTGATCTGGCTCTGATGGCCGGTCTTGAGCATCAGTCCAACGGTCAGTCGCAGGCCTACTCGCGCAGCTGGAACCGGCTTTATACCGGCGTGCTTTACAGTCGTGAGCGGCTTGTTGCCGGCGGCCGGCTCTGGTACCGCCTGCCGGAGGAGGAAAAAACCTCGCCGCTGGATGCCAAGGGTGACGACAATCCCGATATTCTCGATTACTACGGCTATGGTGAGATGCTGCTCGGCTGGCGCGGCGATTCTCAGGAATTTACCCTTCGTGCGCACGGAAATCCGTCTACCGGCAAGGGTGGCGGGGAGCTGGCCATGAGCTTTCCGGCCTTCGGGCGTTTTCGGGTCGTGGTGAAATACTTTAACGGCTACGGCAATTCGCTGATCGATTACAACCAGTTTCAGCAACGTGTCGGGATTGGCTTGTTATTGTCCAATCTCCTGTAGGGCTGATCGCCGGACTCGCGGCGTAAGCGCTGGTATTGAATTTGCTGCCGGCAGTTATCTTTCATCACTAGCGGGCGTTTATTTTCCATGGACTATGTTCTTACAGCGCAAGCGGATCTGCAGTCGGCCACACGGGCTTTGCGTCAGGCGGGTTCGGACTTGTGGTTTAACGGCCTGAGCGAAGACTGGCAACAGTTTCTCGCCGGTCACACACTCGATTGCCACAAGAACTACCGTATTCCGCTTGCAAAAGCGGCGCTGGCGGTGGTGCGCGTGTACCAGAATCTGCTGCTGGCCGATCCGTCGGTGAAGGATGCCAACCCCTGGCAGATCGACGGCGCCTTTTCACTCTGAGCGCAAGTTGCGCGTACGGGCTTGCGTTGTGCCGCGAGCTGCAATGTGGCGCGCACCAACTGCGTTTCATTTGCTAACCTTATGGCTCCAGTTCTTGACGGCTTCTTTATGGACACACTCAGCACGTTGTTTGCCGCCATCGATTACCGTGATCCGATTTGGATTGCGGTGGCCTATTTGCTTGGCTTTGTCGCCTCCCTGATCGGTTTGCCGCCGCTGGTGGGCTTTTTGTTCGCCGGTTTTACGCTGACCTGGTTCGGCGCCTCGGGTGGCGCGTTTCTCAGTGAAATGGCGGACCTCGGGGTCACCCTGTTGTTATTTACCATCGGCCTGAAACTCAATGTGCGGCAGTTGCTCAGACCGGACGTCTGGGGCGTTGCCACCGCACATATGATGGCCATGAGTTTCGGTGTGGCGGCGTTGATCTGGCTGCTGGCCGGCTTCGGTCTGACCATGCTTGCAGATCTGACGCCGGCAACCGCATTGCTGCTGGCCTTTGCCTTGTCATTTTCCAGTACGGTTTTTGCGGTTAAGGTCTTCGAAGACAAAGGCGGGATGGGCGCGCAATATGGCCGGGTCGCCATTGCCGTGCTGATCGTGCAGGATATTGCCGCCGTGGTGTTTCTGGCCGCCTCGACACAAAAACTGCCGTCGCCCTGGGCGCTGGTGTTGCTGGCGGGGCTGTTTGCTGCGCGTCCGGCGTTGATCTGGCTGCTCAAACGCGCTGGACACGGTGAACTGCTGATTCTGCTTGGCCTGGTACTGGCCCTGGGCGGCTCCGGTTTGTTTGAGTTCGTCGGCCTGAAGGGCGATCTTGGGGCGCTGTTTTTCGGCGTACTGCTGGCCCAGCACAGCAAAGCCGGGGAGCTGGCCAAATCGCTGATGACCCTGAAAGACCTGTTTCTGGTCGGCTTTTTTCTCAGTATCGGCATGTCCGTCACGCTCAGTACGGAGACGGTGCTGATGTCGCTGATACTGGTCCTGGCGGTGCCGGCCAAGGGCTTGCTGTTCTTTCTGCTGTTTACACGTTTCCGCATGCGTACACGTCAGGCCACGTTTGCGGCCCTGTCCTTGTCCAACTTCAGTGAGTTCGGCCTGATCGTAACCGCGATTGCCACCGGCAACGGTTGGTTGGGCGAGCAATGGCTGGTGGTGATGGCGCTGGCGGTGGTGTTGTCGTTTATTCTCGCGTCGCCGCTTAACGCCTTTCAGAGCGAGATTTACCAGCGGCTCAAGCCGTGGTTGGTTCGTCTGGAAAGTCATAAACGCCTGCCCGGCGATGAGCAGGTCTCGGTCGCGCCGGCGCGCGTGCTGATCTGCGGTATGGGGCGGATCGGCGGAGGCGCCTATCATCGGCTGGTGGAAGACTACGGCGTTGACGGGGTGGCCGGGATTGACTTTGATGAGAAGAAGTTCGAGCTGCACAGCAATGCCGGACGGAAGATTATCGTCGGCGATTCGAGTAACCCGGATTTCTGGCAGCGGCTGAACGATTCGCCTGACAGCTTTGAGCGGGTGTTGTTGTGCATGCCCAATCACAGCGCCAACCGGCATACCGCCGAAGCGTTGCGGGCCTGGGGCTATAAAGGGTTTATCGCGGCGGTGATGAAATACGCCGAAGAAGAGGCACCCTTGCGCAAAGCCGGTGTTGATTGGACCTTTGATCTCTATGCGGAGGTCGGGTATGACTTTGCCCGTGATATTCTGGAGCGGCCGGCGCCTACAGGTATGTGATTTGTAGGAGCGGCCACGGCCGCGACCTGCGAAGGGCGTCAGCTGCGGCAGGTCGCCTGCGTGCAGGTTCCTACAGGTGTGATTTGTAGGAGCGGCCATGGCCGCGACAGGCGAAGGGCGATTCAGCTGCGGCGGGTCGCCTGCGTGCAGGCTCCTACAGGTGCGGTTTGTAGGAGCGGCCATGGCCGCGACCTGCGGAGGGCGATTCAGCTGCGGCGGGTCGCGTGCGTGCAGGCTCCTACAGGTGCGGTTTGTAGGAGCGGCCACGGCCGCGACCTGCGGAGGGCGATTGAGCTACGGTGGGGCGCCTGCGTGCAGGCTCCTACAGGTGCGGTTTGTAGGAGCGGCCATGGCCGCGACCGGCGGAGGGCGTCAGCTGCGGCAGGTCGCCTGCATGCAGGCTCCTACAGGCGCGGTTTGTAGGAGCGGCCACGGCCGCGACCTGTGGGAGGCGATTGAGCTACGGTGGGTCGCGTGCGTGCAGGCTCCTACAGGTGCGGTTTGTAGGAGCGGCCATGGCCGCGACCTGCGAAGGGCGATTCAGCTGCGGTGGGTCGCCTGCATGCAGGCTCCTACAGGTGTGATTTGTAGGAGCGGCCATGGCCGCGACCGGCGGAGGCGATTGAGCTGCGGCAGGTCGCCTGCGTGCAGGCTCCTACAGGTGTGATTTGTAGGAGCGGCCATGGCCGCGACCTACGGAGGGTGATTCAGCTGCGGCGGGTCGCCTGCGTGCAGGCTCCTACAGGTGTGTGATTTGTAGGAGCGGCCATGGCTGCGACCGGCGGAGGGAGATTCAGCTGCGGCAGGTCGCCGGCAGGCGCAATTCTTATTCACTAAAACAAAATGCCGGGAGGGAAAGGCGTGAGTTGTATTTTTTGCGATATTGTCGAAGGCAAGATGCCGTGTCACAAAATCTGGGAAAGCGGGACGCACCTGGCTTTTCTGTCGATCTTTCCGAATACCCAAGGGTTTTCGGTGGTCATCCCTAAACAGCATTATCCGAGTTACGTGTTTGATCAGGACGAAGAAGTGCTGGCGTCGCTGATGTCGGCTGCCAAGCAGGTCGGGCGTCTGCTCGATAAGGCATTTGACGATGTGGGCCGGACCGGGCTGATTTTCGAAGGTTTTGGTGTCAACCATCTGCATGCCAAGCTGGTGCCCATGCACGGGACCGCCGGCAGCGGTGAGTTCACCCGTCTGGCGAAGGCTCATGACCGGTATTTTGAGCGCTATGAGGGGTATATTTCCTCGCACGATTTCGAGCGTGCCGACGACGCGGAACTGGCAGCGCTGGCAGCGAAAATCCGCGCTTGTCAGGACTGAGCGGCGCCGCTTGCGTTGTGACTGAGTTGTCCGCTGCGCGCTGAAACGCGGCGGCAATAGAGCAGCGCCACCAGTGCGGCAGCAAAGCCTGCTGCGGCACCGACCCCCAATGCCTGGCGCGGGCCGTAACTGTCCGCGATCCAGCCGACAATCGGCGCGCCGATCGGTGTGCCGCCCATCACCACCGCCATGCGCAAGGCCATAACACGCCCGCGCATGGCGCGTTCGGTGCCCAGTTGCATCAGGCTGTTGCTGGTATTCATCACGGTCATGCCGGCTATTCCGATCAACACCAATGCCGCGGCAAACCAGTAATAGCCCGGCGCCAAAGCGGCGGCGGCACAGCCGATACCGAAGAACAGTGCACCGCCCCGGAGCGTGGCGATACCGGGGTTTTGCCGGCGAGCGGCCAGCAGGGCGCCGAGCACGGTGCCGATGGCGACGAAGGATGAGAGAATCCCGTAACCGCGCGCATCCGTGGCGAAGACCTTGGCCGACATGGTGGAAATATAGATAGGGAAGTTCATGCCGAAGGTGCCGATCAGCGACAGCATTAGCAGCATGGCCAGCAGATCGCCGCGTTCACGCACATAGCGCAGGCCGTCGCGGAAGCCGCCCCGGGTTTTCTGAGCGATTGCCCCGGGTTGCATTTCCGACGGTCGCATCAACAGCAATGAGGCCAGTACGGCCACATAAGACAAGCCGTTAATAATAAAAGCCCAGCCCGTACCCACGGCGGCAATCAGCAAGCCTGCCACCGCCGGTCCGATCATGCGCGCGGAGTTGAACGAGGTGGAATTCAGCGCTATGCCGTTGGGCAGATCACGGTCGCTGAGCAGGTCGCTGACAAAGGTCTGCCGCACCGGGATGTCCAGGGCTGAGGCGCAACCGAAGGCAAAAGCGAAGGTATAAACCTGCCATAGCGTCACATGCCCGCTGATGGTCAGCAGTCCCAGACCCAGCGCCAGCAGGCCCATTACGGTTTGGGTGATAATCATCAGCTTACGCCGGTCGAAGCGGTCGGTTGCGGTCCCGGTCCAGGGCAGCAAAAGCAGCTGCGGACCGAACTGCAGCGCCATTACGATGCCGACCGCGCCGGCGTTGTGCCGGGTCAGTTCCGTCAGAACCAGCCAGTCCTGTGCCGTGCGCTGCATCCAGGTGCCGATATTGGAGATCAGGGCGCCGGCTGCCCAGAGCCGGTAGTTGCGCACGCGCATGGCGCGGAAAGTCGGTGAGAAAGCGGGCATAAAGTCAGGTCGGTTATCAATGCAATCGACTATTGTCCCGCTAAGTGCGGGGCGGGTAAATGACAGTGTGTGAAAGTGCGGAGCGGATGGGAGAGGGAAGGTGCTGGTCGGGGCGGAGCAGAAACCGGATCCCGTGCTGACCGGCACCTTCCCGGGCATCCCCGGCCGAACGGTCAGGAGACAGCCGGAGACAAGCCGAGATTAAGCCTTGCTGCGTCGCTTGGCACTACCCACAGTTGGCACTTTACAGCGCCGCGTCCGTGGGTTAGGCGCTTGTGTTGCGGTGCTGCCGGCCGGCACGCCCGAGCCACTCAAGCAGTCCTGCGGCGTGCTTGCTGAGGGGGACGTCGGCGCGGTAACAGAGCCTGACCTGGCGTTCTGACCAGGCGTCTTTCAGGCCGATCACGGCCACGGGCATGGCGGCGCCGACGCTGGACGCCGGTACCAGACCATAACCGACGCCGGCGGCGACCATGTTCAGCACAGCCTGAAAGCTCTGCACCTGTATCCGTACGTCAAGCGTGGCGCCGCATTCGGCGGCCTTGCTCATCAGAAACGTGTGTATGCCCGTGCCGCTGGCCAGGGTCACAAACGGGCGTTTGACCACATGGCGGAATGCAAGCGGGCCTTGTCCGGCTTCGTCCGCGCCCGGCGGGGCGATTAACACCAGACGGTCCTGCCGGTACGGCAGGACACAGAGTGTGCCCGTGTCCATCTCACCGGCAAACACACCGATCTCGGCTTCGCCGCCACTAACGGCGCGCACGATGTCCGGGCTGGCCGCTTCGCGCAGTGATACCCGCAGTTGCGGATGGCGGCTGAGGAAGCCCGGCAGATCCTGCGGCAGAAAGATATTGATTGCATTTGTGTTCGCCCACAGCGAAACCTGCCCGACGATACCGCTGGCATGGGGCAGCAGGTCGGCGTGCAGTTGCTCGAGCCGGGCCAGCACGTCGCGGGCGCCGCCAAGCATCAGCTCGCCGGCCCGGGTCAGTGCCACGCCGCGGGGCAGGCGGTGCAGAAGCGGCGCGCCGATGTCCGCTTCCAGGCGGCTGATGCGGTGGCTTGCGGAGGATACGGCCAGATGCACCCGCGCGGCACCGCGCGACAGGCTGCCGGCTTCGGCAACCGCCACAAACAGCTTCAGATCGGTCAGGTCGTAGTTCATCCGGTTTCGAAAATAACGAAAGCTCTTTTGCCATAATAGCAATTGTCGCAGTGCAGTGCGCGTGTCTTAATGCAGCCTGTTTTCAAGCGCAAGGGTAAGGCGATGGCCGCTGATACGGGCACGGCAGGTTCTGGTTCTGAGGTTCAGGTGCCGTCGGCGGCTGCCGCGCTCGGCATGGCACTGGCGGTCGCGTCGGCGGCGGGCTTTTCCATGAAGGCGATTTTCGTCAAATTGGCCTATGTCTACGGCGTCGACGCGGAAACCCTGCTTGCCCTGCGCATGGCCTACAGCCTGCCGGTTTTTCTGGCGATCGGGCTGTTCGCCCTGTGGCGTGGCGGCTATCGCCTGACGCGCCGCGACTGGCTGGCTTTGCTGGTGCTGGGCTTTCTCGGTTACTACCTGGCCAGCTATCTGGATTTTCTCGGACTCAATTACATCAGTGCGTCGCTGGAACGCTTGATTCTGTTTTCCTATCCGACCCTGGTGGTGCTGATTTCGGTCGTGTACTTCGGCAAAGCGCTGAGCCGCGGCATGCTGGTCTCATTGGTGGTGTGTTATGCCGGTGTGGGGCTGGCGGTCGGGCATGATCTGATGCTCGCGCCGGGCCGCGCGGCGGTGTTGACCGGTGCCGCGCTGGTCTTTGGCAGTGCCTTGTCTTATTCCCTGTATATCGTCGGCAATGCGCAGGTGGTGCACCGGATCGGCGCGCAGCACCTGACCGGCTGGGCGTCGAGCTTTGCCTGTCTGATCAGTCTCGGGCAGTTTTTTGCCATGCGCCCGGTCAGTGCGCTGGTGCAGCCCTGGCAGGTCCACGCCTATGCCTTCGGTATGGCGATGCTGTCGACCGTGTTGCCGGTCTGGTGTTTATCACAGGCGATTCGTTTGATCGGCGCCGGTAAGGTGGCCTTGACGGCCAATCTGGGACCGGTGCTGACCATGGGTTTTGCCTGGCTGTTGCTGGGCGAACATCTGGGGGCGTATCAGATCGGCGGGGCGATGCTGGTGATCGGCGGGGTCTTGATGGTGGCGCGGGAGAATGTGCGCAGGGCCTGACAAGGCGGTTCAGCTGAGCAGCGTGTGCTCAATGAGGATTTTGACGCCGATCAGGATCAGCACCACGCCACCGAGGACTTCGGCTTTTTTCTCCAGCCAGATGCCGCTGCGGGCGCCGATAAACACGCCGGCATAACTGAATAAAAACGTAACCAGACCGATGCTGATAACCGACAGCCACAAACCGGTGCTCATCAGCGTCAGGGTAAAACCGGCAGCCATGGCGTCAATGCTGGTGGCAATGGCCAGGGTCAGCAGAACACGGTGGCTGAGATGGCAGATATCTTCTTCGATGGGCTCGCCGAGGCTTTCATAGAGCATTTTGCCGCCGATAATGCTGAGCAGGGCGAAGGCGACCCAGTGGTCAATCGCGGTAATCAGGCCCGCCAGCCCCAGGCCGGCGAGATAGCCGACCACCGGCATGGCCCCCTGAAACAGACCAAAATAGAGCCCGGTGCTCAGCGCCAGCCGGCCGGTGTGCTCCTGATGCCGTGAGCCCAGGCCGATGGCAACCGCAAAGGCGTCCATGCTCAGCGCAATGGCGAGCACCAGTAGTTCTGTCATGATCGGTTTTCCGTCAGCTGATAGGCGTTGGCAAAAGCTGATTTTACCTGCATGTCGTCTGTGCGCAAAGCCGGCCGTGCCGCTGCGTGCGTCGCGATACAGCTGAGCGCAATGTCAGCCTTTTTGCTGGTAACAGGCCGCGACGGCGCCTACCATACCGCGCAGGTATTTCCCCTGTCCGGCAGCTGACCCGAATGACCGCGATAATTTCAGTCCGTGAGCTCTGTAAGACCTACGATAATGGCCATCAGGCGCTCAAATCCATCAATCTCGATATTGCAGAAGGCGAGATCCTGGCCTTGCTGGGACCCAATGGCGCGGGTAAGACCACGCTGATTTCCACCATCTGCGGTATCGTCACGCCCACCACCGGTCAGGTGTTGGTCGACAATTGCGATACGGTGACGCAGTTCCGGCATACGCGTTCGCTGATTGGTCTGGTGCCGCAGGAGCTCACGCTGGGCGCTTTCGACACGGTGTTCGATACGGTCAGTTTCAGTCGCGGCCTGTTTGGCAAGAAGGCCGATCCGCAGTTCATCCGCCAGCTGCTGCGCGATTTGTCGCTGGACGACAAAAAAGACAGCCCGATCCGAAGCCTGTCGGGCGGTATGAAGCGACGTGTGCTGATCGCCAAGGCCTTGTCCCACGAGCCGCGGGTGTTGTTTCTGGATGAGCCCACCGCCGGCGTGGATGTGGAGCTGCGCCGTGATATGTGGCGTATTGTCGGGCGGCTGCGCGAGTCCGGTGTGACGATTATTCTGACCACGCACTATATCGAAGAGGCCGAAGCGATTGCCGACCGCGTCGGTGTTATCAACGGCGGCGAGCTGCTGTTGGTGGACGAGAAAACCGCGCTGATGCAGCGGCTTGGCAAACGCCGTCTGGAGATTCAGCTGCAAACACCGCTGGCGGCGATCCCGCCCGGTTTGGCGCGTCCGGGGCTGAGTCTTTCGCAGGACAAAACCTGTCTGATCTACAGCTACGATCCGGCGGCCGGCAGCAGCGACATCACGGCGCTGGTCAAGGCGGTGGCCGCACTCGGTCTGCCGCTGCAGGACCTGCAGTCACACAAAAGCTCGCTGGAGGAGATCTTCGTTAACCTGGTGCACCCGCAATCATGAATTTTCACGCAATCAATGTCATCTACATCAACGAGATGCGGCGTGCGTGGAACACGCTGCTGCAGACGATTATCAGCCCGGTGCTGTCCACCTCGCTGTATTTCATCGTTTTCGGTTCAGCCATCGGTTCGCGCATCGAGCAGGTCGAGGGCGTCAGCTACGGGGCGTTTATCGTGCCCGGACTGATGATGCTGTCGCTGCTGACACAAAGCGTCTCCAACGCCTCTTTCGGCATTTATTTCCCGCGCTTTACCGGCACGATCTACGAAGTCCTGTCGGCGCCCGTGTCCTTTCTTGAGATACTGCTCGGCTATGTCGGCGCGGCCGCGAGCAAGGCGCTGCTGGTCGGTGTAATTATCCTGATTACCGCGTTTTTGTTCGTCGACCTGACCATTCTGCATCCCTTCTGGATGATCGGGTTTCTGCTGCTGACCTGTATTTCGTTCAGTTTGCTGGGTTTTATTATCGGGATCTGGGCCGACAGTTTCGAACGGCTGCAGCTGATTCCCATGCTAGTGATCACGCCTTTGGTTTTTCTTGGCGGCAGTTTCTATTCGGTCAGCATGTTGCCGCCGTTCTGGCAGACCGTCACGCTGTTCAATCCGGTGCTCTATCTGATCAGTGGTTTCCGCTGGAGTTTTTTTGGCGTGTCGGACGTCAGCGTAGGGGTGAGTCTGACCATGATTCTGGTCTTTCTCGGAATGTGTATTGCGGTGGTGGCGTGGATGTTTAAAACCGGATACCGCTTAAAGGAATAAATAGAATTTTGTCTGAATAAAAAAAGCCGGCATAAAGCCGGCTTTTTTTATTTGCTCAGTGTCCGGCTTATTTCACGCGGAAATCGTCGTGACAGGTTTTGCAGGACTTGCCCAGCGGGCCGATGTTGGCTTTCAGTGCATCAAGGCCCTGGCCGGCGTTGTCGGCCATGGCGGCAGCAGCGGAGGCCATTTCTTCGCCGTATTCACCGACTTTCGGAAACGTGCTCCACAGTTCCGGTGCCGCTTTGCTGTCCTCGACGCTGTCTGAGTCCGAGCCCGGCGCCCACAGTCCGCCGTTGTCCATCATGGTCACCAGCTTGATGTTGTCTGCGGCTTTCTGCGCGGCTTCCGCATCGTAGTCGGCTTCGCCTTTAGCCATCGCAGCGAGGATTCCGACGTTGTATTTGTAAACCTGCATCAGGCCCTGGCGTGCCTCGATTTCCGTTTCAAACGGATCTTCGGCCAGTGCGGGGAGGCTGACGGCCGTCATCAGTGCAGCGGCTGCAGTAATTCGCATAAACGAGTTCATCTGTGTGTTGCTCCGGTTAATTTTTGTTGGAACGCTAACTATTGAATAAACATGCAATGAGTTCCATTACATGCCGGTTCGGTATTGAGATATCTCAATGCCGAAACTGTGAGCCGTCAAATTGACGCCCCCCGTGCAGCAATTCTATGCTGTTGTCTCTATTGCTGCCGGGAGAAAAAATATGACGCTCGCACCGTATTTTATTGGGCTGATATTTATAGCGCTACATTGTTTTTTCGGTGCCCGTCTGCGGGTCTGGTCGGTGTATACCAGTCTGGCCGTGACCATGGCGTTGTGCGTGCCGGTCGCTGTGCTGCTGTCTGTCCCGGGTTGACGCTGCCGTCTGCTGCCGTGCGTAGCGCGGAAGGGCGGCGTTTCGCTTTGCGCAGTCAGTGGCACGGGGCCTGTACAATTCTTGTATAATAAACCGCCTGATCATTCAGGTACTTCCGCATGGCGCATGCCGATGAGAACGCCCCTGCAAGCAAAGCCTTAAGCCGCAGTGGCGGGCTCTATCCGATTCGAACCGTCGCGGCCCTGACCGGCGTGAACGCAGTCACCCTGCGGGCCTGGGAACGCCGTTACGGGCTGATCAAACCACAACGCACCCCGAAAGGCCACAGGCTTTACAGTGACGCGCAGATTGCCTTGATCAGGCGCGTGGTGGAGCTGGTCAATGATGGCATTGCCATCGGTCAGGTCGGGCGTTTCCTTCAGGATAACGCCGACACGCCGCTGAGCCGCGCTGACGCCGGCGATCCCTGGCAGATTTACCGCATGCGGATGCTGCAGGCGATTCAGTCCTTCGACGATCAGCGTCTGGAAAATGCCTACAACGAAGCGCTTTCCCTGTATCCGGTCGATCTGGTGACGCGCTTGCTGATTCTGCCCTTGATGGAGCAGCTCGGTGAGTTGTGGCGGGTGCGCGAAACCGGCGTGATCGAAGAACATTTCTTTTCCCTGTTCCTCAGAAACAAACTCGGCGCCCGCTTTCAGTACCGCAGTGAGGTGTCGCGCGGGCCGAAAATCATGCTTGCCTGTCTGCCCGGCGAGCACCATGAGATCGGCATCCTGCTGTTCTGCCTCAGCGCTGTCACCCAGGGCTTCCGTACGGTGCTGCTCGGTGCTAATACGCCGCTCAACGGTCTGGCTGCGGCCGCGCAGGCCGCCGGCGTTGATGGGATTGTCCTGTCCGGGACGGCGTGTCCGGCGCCTCAGGTATTACACGAAGACTTGCCGGCGCTGGCCACGGAAACGTCTTTGCCGGTGTTTGTCGGCGGGGCTTTTGCCGAAGTGCAGGCGGGACTTTTGCGGGCAGGCGGACTGCGGGTGCTCGATCAGGATGTCAGCCGTGCGCTCAGTCAGCTCAATGCTGCGCTTAAACGCCCCGGTTATCAGGGCGTTTAATGCCGGGTGGGTTTTATACGGATGCCCGGCCTGGATTTGCCGGGTTGCAGGGGCGGGCTTGTGTTTTACTGGCGCACGCTCAGACGGCCGGCTTGCTGTAGAAACGCTGAATCACATCAATCGATCCGATACTGAAGCCGGCAATACAATAGGACAGATAAAATCGCCAGCGGCGTAAGAACGAAGCGTCATAGCCCAGCGCATCGAGCTTGCTGCTGTTGTTATTAAAGCGCGCCAGCCAGTTGCGGCAGGTGCCGGCATAATCGGCGCCGTAGCGTTTTTCATTGCCGGCCTCAAGACCGCTGCTGCGGCCCAGGTCGGCCAGATGCGTACGCGTCGGTAACATCCCGCCGGGGAACACATACAGCTGGATGAAGTCGGGGGTTTGCCGGTACAGCGGGAAAATCGCTTCATCGATGGTGATGACCTGTAAGCCAAGTGTGCCACCCGGCTTGAGGCAGCTGCTGAGCTTGTCAAAATAGGTCTGCCAGTAACTTTCCCCGACGGCCTCCATCATTTCGATCGAGATAATATGGTCGAAACTGCCCTGCACGTCGCGGTAGTCCTGCAAGCGTATTTTACTTAAATCGCTCAGGCCTGCGGCCGCCAGCCGTGCTATGGCGTAATCGTGCTGCTCGCGGGAAAGCGTAATGCCGGTTACGCGGATGCCGCGGCGCGCCGCATATTCGGCAAAACCACCCCAGCCGCAGCCCACTTCCAGAATATGTTCACCGGCTTTGGCACCGCATTCGTCCAGCAAACGCTGGTATTTGCGGTCCTGCGCGTCTTCCAGCGGTTCGCTGGCCTGTCTGTCCTTGCGCCGGAACAGTGCCGCCGAATAACTCATGCCGGCATCCAGCCAGAGGCGGTAGAAGTCATTGCCAAGGTCATAGTGATAGGCGATGTTACGGCGGCTGCCGCGGCGGTTGTTTTTGTTGAACTGATGGCGGACGCGGTCCAGCAGCGCCAGCGGGGTGCCGTATGGATTGCCGAGAATCGCCGCCTCGTTACGCGCCAACAGAGTCAGCAAGGCGGGCAGGTCCGGGGTTTCCCAGTCGCCGTCCATATAGCCTTCGGCCAGACCGACGGTGCCGCGCAGGGCCAGTCGCTTGAGCAAGCGGCGCGGGCGGTGAATGTCCAGTGCGGCGGTCATCTGGTCGTCACGCTCGACACGGGTGGTGCGACCGCCCGGATAGCTGACAATCAATGTGCCGTGAGCGATGCGCTGTATCAGCCGGTCCATCACTTTGGTCGCAGGTGAATCGAAGGCCAGCGCGCCTATGTGTTTAAGAGATAGTTCCCGGATCATGGGCGGGGCTCCTTGGGGTTTGTTTGTGTATGCCGGTAGTAAGGCGCACCGCGAAGCCAGAGCTTCAGCGCCTGCCAGTGGATTAAGCCCGTGACCTTGAGTGTCAGCCAGGGCAGGCGGAAAAACTGGCGCAGCAGATTGCGGTCGGTGAGCGCTTGTTGCACGCCTTGTTGTACGGCGGTGAAAACGGTGTCGCCCTTGCGTTTGCAGCGAATGACGCTGAGGAAATCCGCGCCCGGTTCGCTGAGACGGAATTCGTAGCTCAGATCCATGGGCTGAAAGGGCGAGACGGGAAAGACCTTGTTGTGCTTGTCGCAGACCGGTGAGGCCAGCGGCTTACCCTGATCATGCAGTAAATACGCATGGCGTCCGCCGAAAGTGTTGCGCACTTCGGCAATCACGGCGAACAGTTTGCCGTTGCGTCTGGCATACCAAAGGCTCAAGGGGTTAAAGGTGTAGCCCAGGACGCGTGGCATGCTCAGCAGCAGCCATTGCTCGGCTTGCGGCAGGCCGGCGCGGTCGGTCATGGCGTCTGCCCAGTCGCGCAGAGAGCTGCCGTCGGCGGGGCCGTGATCGCGCTCGTAAAAGGAAAACAGGTTAAAGCGGTTATGACTGAACAGGCGCAAGCCGGCGAGGGTGCTGTCGGTCTGGTCCAGATCCAGCAGCGTGCAGAACACCTCGTAGCGGAAGCGGTTGCGAGGCGCACTCAGGCGTCGGTGAATGACCGGCCCGGTATACAGCGCGGCCGTCAAAGTGCAGCTCCGGTCAATGCTTGCGGCGCGCTATCCGGTCTTGTGTTGTTTTCAGCGGTGCCGCCTTCCTGCCAGGGAATCGTAGCGCCAAGGGCGCGTGCCACCTTGACCGCTGAGGCCAGCGCGTCTTCGTGAAAGCCGTAACGGAAATAGCTGCCGCAATACCAGATCCGGTCCTGCCCTTGTATTTCTGCCAAACGCGTCTGCGCTTGTAGCGCTGCGGCGTCAAATACCGGATGCTCGTATTGCGCCTGCCAGTAAATGCTGTCGCTGGCAGGTGGGCAAAGCGGATTCAGGCTCACCAGCAGCGGGTTTGCCATGGGCAGGTGTTGCAGGCGGTTCATCCAGTAGGTCACGGAAACCGCCTGCGCATCAGCGGTGTCGTCGGCGTTATCGGTCAGGTAGTTCCACGACGACCAGGCGCGTCGGCGCAGGGGCATCAGGCGCGTATCGGCGTGCAGATAGGCCTGATTGTTTTGGTAAGTGAAAGCGCTGAGCAGTTCACGCTCGGCCGGGTGCGGGTCGGCGAGCATGGCCAGTGTCTGATCGGCGTGAGCGGCCATAATCACCGCGTCGAAATGTCCTTCACTGCCGTCGCTGCAGCGCACGCTGACCCCGTCGCTGACCCGGCGGACCTCTACCACGCTTGCATTACAGCGGGCATCACCGAGCTGTGCGGTCAGGCGCCGCACGTACTGGCCGCTGCCACCTTGCGGGGTTTTCCATTGAGGGCGTCGGTTCAGTGAAATCAGGCCGTGATTATCGAGAAACCGGAACAGGCTCAGGGCCGGGAACTGCCGCATGGTGCGCCCGGGGCAGGACCAGATTGCCGCCGTCATGGGCAGCAGATAGCGCTCGCTGAAATCGCCTTCGAAACGGTGCTGGCTAAGAAACTCCCCCAGGCTGACGGTTTCGTCGCCGGCGCTGCGTAGTGCCCGAGCAGCAAGCCGGTTAAAACGCAGAATCTGACCCAGCATCCGGTAGTGACGGGCGCTGAACAGATTGCTGCGCTGGGCAAACAGACTTGCAAGGTTGTCACCGGCATATTCATAGTCGCCGCCGGCTGCGGACACGGCGAACGACATATCCGTATCGCGGCCTTGCACGCCGAGAGCGCGGAACAGACCGCACAGATTCGGGTAGTTCGGCTCGTTGTAGACCATAAAGCCGGTATCGACCGCCACCGGCCCCTGCGGGGTGTGCGCGGTGACGGTATTCGCGTGACCGCCATAGCGCGCGTCTTTTTCGAACAGGGTAAGCTCATGTTGCTGGCGCAGCAGCCAGGCGGCGCCCATGCCGGCAATGCCACTTCCGATAACGGCGATCTTCATAGGGTGACACTCCGGTTGTCGGGGCTGCTTAAACAGACCCTTTACAAAACTTGTACATCCACCCTAAGTGTTTAGGGAAAACTTGTACAGAAGTTTTCTGGTCTGTATAAGTTTTATTCACAACACGGAGACAATGCGATGGCACCAGGTAACAGCAGTCGGTCTGTCAGGCTGATGCGGGCCCTTGGCAGGCGCGGCAGAGGTGGGTTGTGACGGGCGTGGCAGCACTGCGCGAGCAGGCGGTCAGCCGTTATGCCACGTTTTTCACCGAACTCAGTCCGGCGCGTTTGCACTTGCTCAACCGCTACTGCACTGACGATATCCGCTTTGAGGACCCGTTTAACCGGCTTTGTGGGGTGGATGCGCTGGAGGACCTGTTCAGGCATATGTTTGAAAACACCAGTGCTCCGGTGTTTGAGGTCCACGATTGGAGTGTTTCACCTGCCGCCGGCTATATCTTCTGGCGCTTCAGCTGCCGCGTGCGGGGCCGTGACGTCGCTTTTGACGGGGTGTCGCGCTTGCTGATCAGTGACGACGGGCGTATCGCCGCGCATACCGATTACTGGGACACCACCGCTGTGCTGTGGTCGCGGGTGCCCTTGCTCGGCGGTCTGTTACGACGTCTGGCGCGGCGGCTGCAGGTCCCGGGTGCGCAGTCGCCCTGGTAGCGGTGGTCGGCCTAAGCCATTAAAAAGCTAAGGTTATTTTTGTAAGCGGCGGGTTGCCGCTGTGGCGCTTTAGCGGTTCTGAATTCTCCGCGCTGAGCGGCTATAATGCGCGCCTCATTGGTAACTGAACTCCCGCTATGAAGGCGCTTTCCATCCGCAATCTCACCAAACAGTACGACAACGGCTTTCAGGCGCTCTCCGGAATCGATCTGGATGTGGCTGCCGGTGACTTCTTTGCCTTGCTGGGCCCCAACGGTGCCGGCAAATCCACCACCATCGGCATAATTACCGGTCTGGTCAATAAAACCGGCGGTTCGGTGGAGGTTTACGGCTATAACACCGACACACAGATTAACGAGGCCAAGCGTTGCATCGGGCTGGTGCCGCAGGAGTTCAACTTCAACGTCTTCGAGCCGGTGCGCGAAGTGGTCATCAATCAGGCCGGCTACTACGGTATCAGCCGGCGCGAAGCGGCCAAACGCGCCGAGTTTTATCTGAAAAAACTCGATTTATGGGACAAGCGGGACGGCAACTCACGGGAATTGTCCGGCGGTATGAAGCGCCGGCTGATGATTGCCCGCGCGCTTGTGCATCAGCCCAAGCTGCTGATTCTTGACGAGCCCACCGCCGGCGTGGATATCGAGATCCGCCGCTCCATGTGGGAATTTATTCAGGACATCAACAAGCAGGAAGGCATCACCATTATCCTCACCACCCATTATCTGGAAGAGGCTGAGGCCATGTGCCGCAATGTGGCGATTATCAACGGCGGGCGGATTGTCGAGAACGGCCGGGTCAGCGAGCTGCTCAGCCGCGCCATGTCCGAGACCTTTGTGCTGGATGTGGAAGATGAAGGCAATCAGGATGAGCTGGTGTTGCCCGATTACACCATCAATGCGCGTGAGCCGGGGCGGCTTGAGATCGAAGTGCCGAAAAGCCAACCGCTGAACCGCCTGTTCGAAGAACTGACGCAGAAGAATATCCGTGTGCAGAGTCTGCGCAACAAAACCAACCGTCTTGAGGCCTTCTTCCTCAATCTCGTTAAAACCAAGCATTAATCAGGAATTGCCTTATGTGGCTGGCTGAAAATATCGTTGCCTTCCGGACCATCGTCATCAAAGAAATCATGCGTTTTGTGCGCATCTGGGTGCAGACCCTGGTGCCGCCGGCGATCAATGCGTTTTTGTATATGGTCATTTTCGGGACGCTGATCGGCTCGCAAATTGAGAATATGAGCGGGCATCCCTATATCGAATACATTGTGCCGGGCATCATCATGATGTCGGTGATTACCAACTCCTACGGCAATGTGGTGTCCTCGTTCTACAGCACCAAATTCCAGCGCAATATCGAGGAACTGCTGATCTCGCCGGTCAGTAATTTTACGATCCTGGCCGGTTATGTGGCCGGTGGCGTGGCGCGCGGTTTTACCGTCGGTGCGCTGGTGGCGCTGGTTTCGCTGCTGTTTACCGACCTGCAGGTGCACAGCTTTATCCATATGCTGCTGATTATGTTCCTGACTTCCACGTTGTTCTCCCTGGGTGGGTTTATCAACGCGGTGTTTGCGCGCAGCTTTGACGATATCTCGATTATTCCCAACTTCGTGCTCACGCCTCTGACCTATCTGGGCGGAATTTTCTATTCCATCAGCATACTGCCGGCCTTTTGGCAAAAGGTCTCCTTGGTCAATCCGGTGTTGTATATGATCAACGGTTTCCGCCTTGGCGTATTGGGTGAATCGGATATTCCGGTGAGTGTTTCCTATCTGGTGATCCTGGCTTTTATCGGCGTGCTGGGCTACTGGGCGATGTGGTTGCTGCGTCACGGGGTTGGCATTCGCACTTAAGGTGCGCTTATTGCTTCGGCCTCTGGCTATTCATTCATCCACACGAGCGGTGTCGTTTTGACCGGAAAGAAAAGAACCAAACCCACCCTGGCAGAGCAGGCCGATAAGCATGAGCTCTACCAGCAGTCAGTGCAGAACGTCGACTTTGAGCTGGCGTTTATGCGCGACACCTACCGTGATCTGCGTGGCAGCTCGCCGCACAGTCTGCGCGAGGATTTCTGCGGCACCGCGCTGGCATCAGCGCATTGGGTGGCGCAGGACAAAGCCAATACGGCAATGGCGGTGGATATAGATCCGGACGTGTTGCAGTGGAGTCGCGAACATATTGTGCCGGGCTTGAAGAAAAAGGCCCGTGAGCGTCTGGAACTGGTTGAAGGCGATGTGCTGGAAATTGCCAACGAACCGGTGGATGTGATTCAGGCGTTTAATTTCAGCTATTGGTGTTTCCAGGAGCGGCGCACCATGCTGGCGTACTTCACCCGCTGTCATGCCGGCCTGAAAGACGACGGCATGTTGTTCCTCGATGCGTACGGTGGTCACGAGGCCTATCAGTGCCAGGTCGAGGAGCGTGAAGTTGAGGATTTCACCTATATCTGGGAGCAGGCCGCATTTAATGCCGTGACCTGCGAACAGCGCTGCCATATCCATTTCCGGTTTAAGGACGATTCCGAGCTGCGCGAGGCCTTTACCTATGTCTGGCGTATCTGGGGCGCGAAAGAGTTGCGCGAGATACTCGAAGAGGCCGGTTTCAGCAAAACCACCCTGTATTTGCAGGCGTTTGATGAAGAAACCGACGAAGCGCTCGACGAATATATCGCCACCGACGAGGCGGACGATTACGCCTGCTGGCTCGGTTATATTGTCGCGGAAAAGTAGATCGTTACGCGGGCGCCGCCGAGCGCTTCGCTGGCGCCGAGTTTGAGCGAGGCGCCGTAGGCGCTCAGCAGTTCGTTGGATACCGCAAGCCCGAGACCCTGACCTTCGATACGGGTGTCGGCGCGCTTGCCGCGTTCGAGCAGTTCATCACCCACATCGGCCGGAAACCCCGGCCCGTTATCCTCAATGTGAATACAGGCAATGCGGTTTTTCTCCTTGCTGCGCTCGGAGCTGATCCGCACCCGCGAAGCGCCGTATTTACAGGCGTTTTCCAGCAAATTACCGAACACTTCCATAATGTCCGGCTCGTCCATACGCAGCCGGCACTGCGGGTTAAGGCGGATTTCAAACTGCGGGTCGCGCCGTGCATAAACGCGTTTAAGGCTGTTGCCAAGTCGTTCAATCAGCGGCACCAGCGGCACGGCCGGGCCGAGCGGGCGGCTGCCGCTGACCGAGGCGCGGCGGATATGGTAGGCGACAATATCGCGCATACGGCCGCTTTGCTCGCGCAGGATTTGCCGTGAGTCGGCGCCCACGTCGCGGCTGTCGCTGAGGTTCTGCAGCACGGATAAGGGCGTTTTCAGGCTGTGGGCCAGATCATCCATCACATGGCGGTAGCGCATGCGGCGGTTGTGTTCGCTTTGCAGCAGTGTGTTGATGCTGTGCGCGACCGGACGCAGCTCGTGCGGCAGGCGTGTGTCCAGCGCTTCCTGCTCGCCGGCGCGGATGCGTTGCAGGCCGCGGCTCATTTTCGCCAGCGGTTTCAGCCCCCACATCAGCACCAGTAACTGCACCAGCAGCAGAAGCAGTGCCGAGGACAGCAGCGTGGTCCAGAGTTTCTGGTCAAACAGCGCCAGCTGCTCGGCGTGGTCTGAGGCATCGGCACGCAGCAGAATATTAAACTGCTGTTCCGGCAGGTCCGGCGCGGCCCAGGAAAAACCGAAGCGCAGGCTGAAGTGGCCCTGTGCGTCCGGGGTATCAAACAGGCGAAAGCGCCACTGGCCGATGCTGATATGTTCGTCGTTGCCGGCCAGGGTGTCGCCACTATCCGAAGGCGATTGCCAGATCAGGCGGTTGTGCAGGTCGTAGATGCGTGCGGTCAGCCCGGACTGGGGTTGCCGCAGGCGACCGTCGGGCAGGCCGTATTCGTTGATAATGAGACGGCCCTGATCGTCCAGCTCGGCGGCACCGAGCACGCCGTAGATCAATCCCTCCATGCGGTCGCGCTGGGCTTGCTCGGCGCGGCTGTGCACGGAGTGTTGCAAGGACAGGGCGGTCAGGCCGATAAACAGCGCCAGCACCAGCGAGCTGGCCAGCAAGAGCCGGGCGGTAATGGAATTCATTCTGCCGGTGTGTCTGCCGCGGACCGTTGCAGGGCGAGGCGGTAGCCGCGGCCGCGTTGGGTTTCAATCGGTTTCAGGGTCTTGTCCGGATCGAGCTTGCTGCGCAGGCGTTTGATAAACACTTCGAGAATATTCGGGTCGCGGTCCGTGTCTTCGTCATAGAGGTGATCGAGCAGCACGTTTTTCGAGATGGTCTCGCCGGCGTTAATCGCCAGATAAGCAAGCACCTTGTATTCAAACGCGGTGAGTTCGACATTGTTGCCGTCGACGCTGACTTTCTGCGCACGGGTGTCGATTTCCAGCGGACCGAAGCGCAGTACCGATTCGGCCCAGCCGCCGCTGCGACGCAACAGGGCACGCAGGCGCGCCAGCAGCTCTTCCATATGAAACGGCTTGGCCAGGTAATCGTCCGCGCCGGCTTCCAGACCTTCGACCTTGTCCTGCCAGTTATCGCGCGCGGTCAGGATCAGTACCGGATAGGTGCGGCCTTTGCTGCGCAGCTCACGGATGATCTCGCTGCCGTCCTTGTAGGGCAGACCGAGATCGACGATGGCGATATCCAGTGGCATCTCATTGGCCAGATAAGCGCCTTCACGCCCGTCGGTGGCCTCATCAATGGCAAAACCTTCCTGTCGCAGACGTTCAACCAGCTGACCGCGCAGCTGTGCGTCGTCTTCCACAACCAGCGCTCGCATGCTGCGGATCTCCTCTTATTACGTGTGTGTGCTTTTCCGGCGGCGCTTATTCGCCGCGGATGGTGATGACGCGGACCTTGCCCTTGTCGATCAGTTTGACTTTGTAGATTTTGCGGCCGTTTTTGTTGCTCTCACTGACGCCGAGAACCTTGCCGCCGCCGTTGCGCTTCTGTGCCTGGGCGGCTGCCTGGCTGGCATTTTTCGCCGCTGCGATGGCCGGCGAGCAAAACGCCGCCGAGGCCACGACGAGCAGGCAGATAAGTAGGGTTCGTTTCAGTGACAACATAAGTTTTCCGGATCGGCTGTGTGCAGGGAACAGGGCCTGTAAGTCAGTTAGATAATAGCTGCTTAAGCAGCAAAGTGTAGCAACTCAGAGCCCGTAAGCGGCAGCCGGATTTGCCGCTTGTGACGCCGTACCGGCATTGGCCGCTCAGCGCTCAAGCGGGCGGATATTCACCGCCAGGCTCAGGCGCGTGCCCGGGTGATGACGGGTGAAGGTGTGATAGGTGCGTCCGTTATAGCGGTAGGTCACCTTATAGCCGCTGATATGCTTCTGCGGGCGCGTGGTGTCGCAGGCCGGTGTGCGGTCTTGCCGGCCGGTCGGGCGCGTTTCGCGGCTGATATGGCGGCTTGTTACCGTGACTTTTGCGTTGTTGACGCGGGCGCTGTCGCGGATGCTGGTGCCGGAGTGGCGTTCGTGGCGTGATTCGCGGCAGACGCCGGGGTTGACCTTAACCTGCTTGTATACCGGGCGGGCGTCGATAACACGGCCGTAGGCGGTGAAACTGGTGTCAGCCAGCGCATGGGTTCCGCCCAGCAGGGCGCCCAGCGCGGTCAGTGTGATCAGGGTCTTTTTCATGGTCTCTCTCCGTTGTGTCCGGCCGTGGCATCGGGCCGTCGGGTCAGGTCTGTCTGACCTTGAAGGAGAGATTACGCGGGCGCGGCTGAATCCGTACTGAACCGCCGCGCCTGATGTGTCGCCCGGGACGGGCGTGCTGTTGGCGTGCCTCAGGCGCCGTTGCCGACCGGTGTAATCAGCACCAGCAGACCAAAACGCGGGTTGTCCAGATAGTGGATCTCTTTGCTGCGCATGCGGCGGTGCTGGCGCAGCCGGGCGCTGTCGGTGCCGGTCTCATTGAGCATGACCAGATTGGCGTCGATATGCAGATACTTGCCCAGTGAGATGGTTACCGTGCCGTCGAGCTGATGGGTGCTGACCGGTTTCAGGTCAATGCTGCTGTCGATCACGCCTGGTTGCAGGGCGGTGATCAGGCCGTCTTCGGCGACCGCGTCGGCCGGGACATAGACGGTCATGGGCGAGCCGTAGCTGAGACGGATGGCACGCGCTTCGGCGGCGGCCAGACCCGGTTGTTGCCAGGCCAGCTGGTCGATCACGCGGTAGCGTCCGCTGCTGTTGAGACGGCCGACGATCGCATTCATGCCGGCACTGCCGGCAGCGCTGCGAAAGCCCGCGCTGACCGCAGCCGGGCTGTTGATGCCGATGGCATTGCCGGTCATCGGGTAATAGAGCTTGCCGCTGTAGGGCGCGTCGTTGCCCGGATCAAGGTTCTCGAACAGTACGATCTCGACCAGATAGTCCTGCGCGCGGGCAAGGCCGCTGACGGTCAAGGTCAGCACAAACAACAAAGCGGACAGCAAAGCGGTGTTTTTTTTCATCAGGAGCCGGCCTCGTTAGTGGCGAGTCGTTGCAGCATGGCGTCGATAAATGCCAGACGTTCTTGGGCGGTTTCGGTCGCGGCGGCAAAGCGCAGGGTGGTTTTGCCGTCGAATTTATAGGTTTGCGGTTCTTTCTGGATCATGGTCAGGAGCGCCATGGTATCAATCGCCGGTGAGTCGGTGAAGACCATGCGCCCGCCGGCGGCATTGGCCTCGATGCGTTTGACGCCGAGTCCGGCGCAGCGCAGCTTGCACTCGGTGATATCGAACAGGGTTTTGGCCGCATCCGGTAACAGACCGAAGCGGTCGATCAATTCGACCTTGAGTTCGCGGATCTGTTCGCTGTCTTTGGCGCTGGCGATGCGTTTATAGAGAATCAGGCGCGTGTGTACATCCGGCACATAGTCGTCAGGCAGCAGCGCCGGCAGCGACAGCTCAACCTCGGTGGTTTCGTCCATGGGCGCGTCCAGCTCCGGCATTTTGCCCGATTTGAGCGCTTCCACAGCCCGCTCGAGCAGCTGCGAGTAGAGCGTAAAGCCGATTTCCTGAATCTGGCCGGACTGACCTTCGCCAAGCAGTTCGCCGGCGCCGCGGATCTCCAGATCGTGGGTGGCGAGGGTAAAGCCCACACCCAGATCTTCCAGGGATTCGATGGCCGCCAGACGCTTTTCCGCGTCGCCGGTCAGCAGGCCTTTGGGCGGTGCTACCAGATAGGCGTAGGCGCGGTGATGGGAGCGCCCGACGCGGCCGCGCAACTGGTGCAGCTGCGCCAGGCCGAGTTTGTCGGCGCGGTTGATGATAATGGTGTTGGCACTCGGCACATCGATGCCGGATTCGATAATCGTGGTGGCGACCAGGATGTTAAAGCGCTGGTGATAGAAATCGAGCATGACCGACTCGAGTTCGCTTTCAGGCATTTGTCCGTGGGCGAAGCGAACCCGCGCATTGGGCACGATCTCTTCGAGCTGGCGGCTGATTTTCTCGATGCTTTTGACTTCGTTGTGCAGAAAGTACACCTGACCGCCACGGGCCAGTTCGCGCTCACAGGCTTCGCGGATCTGCACGTCCGACCACTCGCCGACAAAGGTTTTGATGGCGTGACGGTGAGCCGGCGGGGTGGCGATAATCGACAGATCGCGCAGGCCCGAAAGGCTCATGTTCAGAGTCCGCGGGATCGGCGTTGCAGTCAGGGTCAGTATATCCACTTCAGAGCGCAAGGCTTTCATATGCTCTTTGTGGCGCACCCCGAAGCGGTGTTCTTCGTCGATAACTACCAGACCGAGGTTTTTGTACTTGATGCCTTTCTGAATCAGTTTGTGGGTGCCGATAACAATGTCGACCTTGCCGCTGGCCAGGTCGTCGATCACGGCTTTTTGTTCCTTGCCGGAGCGGAAGCGTGACAGCGACTCGATACGGATCGGCCAGTCGGCAAAGCGGTCGCGGAAGTTCTGAAAATGCTGTTCGGCCAGCAGGGTGGTCGGCACCAGTACCACCACCTGTTTGCCGGCATCGGCGGCGACAAAGGCTGCGCGCATGGCCACTTCGGTTTTGCCAAAACCCACATCGCCGCAGACCACGCGGTCCATCGGTGTGTCGGCGCGCATATCCGCGACCACCGCATTGATGGCGTCCAGCTGGTCCGGGGTTTCCTCAAACGGAAAGGCGTCGGCAAAGGCGTCATAATCGCTGGAATCGCCCGGGTAGGCATAGCCTTGGCGGGCCGCGCGCTTGGCGTGAATTTCCAGCAGTTCGGCGGCCACGTCGCGGGCTTTTTCCGCGGCTTTGCGGCGCGCTTTGGCCCATTGCTCGCTGCCAAGGCGGTGCAACGGCGCGGCTTCTTCACCGGCGCCGGTGTAGCGGCTGATCAGATGCAGTGCCGAGACCGGCACATAGAGCTTGTCATCACCGTGGTAGGTGATGGTCAGGAATTCGGTTTTTACCCCGCCTATGTCCAGCGTGGTCAGGCCCTGATAACGGCCCACGCCGTGGTCGATATGCACCACCGGGTCGCCGATTTTAAGGTCGGTCAGGTTGGCGATAATGGCGTCGGCATCGCGTGTGGTGCGGCGCCGCTGACGTTGGCGGATGCGCCCGCCGCCGAGCTGGCTTTCGCAAATGACCGCCAGCGCGGGCTCACGCAGCTGCAGACCGCGATCAATCGGCGCCGAGGTCAGGGCGACGGGCTTGTGCCCGGCCAGAAAAGCCTGCCAGCTGTCGACCATGGCCGGGCGGATACGGTTGCCGTGCAGCTGATCGAGCAGCATCTCGCGGTGCCCGGCCGATTCCGCCACCAGCAGGGTGCGTCCGTCAAAGCTGTCCAGAAAGCCCTGCAGCAGCTGCATGGGTTTCTCAGCGCGGGCATTGACCGGATACTGGCCGGGCGCGGTGAAATCAAAATTCACGCAGTCCCCGTCCTCGCGGCTTTCGTCGAATTTAAAATCCTGCATGCGGATCAGGCCGCGTTGCTCAAGCGCTGCCAGCATCTCATCCGGTGCGCTGTAGAGCTCCTCGGGCGACAATATCGGGCGTTCGATATCGTGACGCCGTTCTTCGTAGCGGTTGGCAACGCTTTCCCAGAACTGATGCAGGGCGGTTTCAGCGCCGTCAGTGGCGATAAAACGGCAATCGGCGGGCAGATAGTCAAACAGGGTCGCCATGGCATCGAAAAACAGCGGCGTGTAGTACTGAATGCCGCCGGGGGCAAAGCCGTCGCTGACGCTCTGATACAGCGGCACGTCCTTGCCGGAGCTTTCAAAGCGTGTGCGGAACTGGCTGCGGAAGCGCTTGATGCCGTCGCTGTTGAGCGGGAATTCGTGCGCCGGCAGCAGGTCGATGCTGTCGCGCGTGCCGGTGCTGAGCTGGGTTTCCGGATCAAACTCGCGGATGCTCTCGAGTTCGTCGTCAAAGACGTCGAGACGGATCGGCGCGTCACTGGCCATGGGAAACAGGTCGATAATGCTGCCGCGCACGGCAAACTCACCGTGGCTCTCGACCTGCGCCACATTACGGTAGCCGCCGTCGACCAGCTGCTCGCGGAACAGCTCCGGATCGAGTTTGTCGCCGTTGCGGATCATCAGCGCATGCTGTTCAAGATAACTGCGCGGCGACAGACGCTGCAGAAAACCCGCGGCGCTGACCAGCAGTACGCCGCGTTTTGTCCGCGGCAGCCGGTAGAGACTGCGGATTCGTTCGGAAATTATGTCCTGATGGGGGGAGATCAGATCGTAGGGCAGGGTTTCCCAGTCGATAAACGTCTGCACCTCCAGCGCCTCGCCGCCGTAAAAGCGCAACTCCGCTTCCAGCTGTACCAGCTCGTGCATGGCCGGTACGAGTACGGTGACCAGGGTGTCGCTTTGTTTGGCGTATTCGCTGATCGCCAGCGCCGGTGCGCTGCCGTAAAGGCGTCCCCAGTGGCGGATATGTTCGTCAGGCAGGGGCAGTAGTGAAGCGGTGTTTTGGAGCATCTGTGGGGTATGCAGAGAAAACAAGCCGGCAATTGTCCCACACTGACGGCAAATGTCTATGTAAGTGCGGCCGCCGCGCATTGCCGGTCGATTACGCGCAGGCACAAAAAACGCCGGCCATGGGGCCGGCGTTGTCGGGGATGTCAGTCCGCGGGCGGGGCGCGCTCAGCGCGAGACCGAATGGATCACCCGGTCGCCTTCGAAGTAAACGCGGAACTCGTCGTAGACCCAGCGCGAGATCGGCGGCGCGCCCACCGCCGGCAGGCGCTCGGACGGCTCGCCGTACTCGGCCAGCACATCGCGCATGGCCTCGCCGTGGCGTGGTGCGGCGGTATCGTGTCGTCCCGGTTCCGGGAGTTTGAGGTTGTCGGCCACGGCCGCGCCGCTGCCGAGCAGTGCCGCCAGTAACAACGCGCGTGTGATAGTCAGACGATTCATCATGGTCTCTCCGCAGTGGGCGGGCCGCCTCGGCTACCCGCTTGTTCTTGTTATATGGTCCGGTGCTTGACGGGGCAGCGGCATGGCCACGCCGCCGGCGTCTTTACCGCTCTTATCGGCACGCGGCGGCAGCGGTTCAACCGGGCGCATGACCGGAGACGCATTTTTTCCTTTGCCAGTTGGAAAAGCGGGGGTATTTTGCTGCGTTTTGTGATCTAATCGCCGCCCATGTTCCAGCCATACGAACTCTTCGTCGGATTGCGCTATACCCGCGCCAAGCGACGTAACCACTTTATCTCGTTTATCTCCCTGATCTCGATGCTTGGCATCGCGCTGGGTGTGACTGCGCTGATCACGGTTATCTCCGTGATGAACGGCTTTGAAAAAGAGCTGCGCGAACGCATCCTCGGCGCCGCCGCGCATGCCACCATCACCTACTACGACAAGCCCATGAGCGATTGGCAGGTGCTGGCCGATACCTCTCGTGAGCATCCGGAAGTGACCGGAGCGGCGCCCTATGTCGAAGGCCAGGTCATGCTGGTCAACGGCGACCGCGTGACCGGCTCGTTGGTGCGCGGCATCCTGCCCGACGAGGAGCCGCAGGTGTCGGAAATCGGTGACAAGATGCTGCTCGGTGAGCTCACCGCGCTGCATCCCGGCGAATTCGGGATTCTGCTCGGCAGTGATCTGGCGCGCTTTCTTAACGTCACCCCCGGCGACAAGGTCACGGTGATCTCGCCCGAGGCCGGCGTCACGCCGGTCGGTGTGATGCCACGCCTGAAGCGCTTTACCGTGGAAGGCATCTTCCAGATCGGGATGTACGAATACGACCGCAATATGGCGATTATCCACGCCGATGACGCCTCGGTGCTGTTGCGCATGGACGGCGGCTATACCGGCGTGCGCCTCAAGTTGCAGGATATGTTCGGTGCCCGTGCGGTGGCGCGCGATCTGGCCCGTGAGCTGGGTGAGGACTACTGGGTTACGGACTGGACCTTGCGTCATGCCAACTTTTTCCAGGCTGTGGCGACCGAAAAAACCGTGATGTTTGTCATTCTCACCCTGATCGTGGCGGTGGCGGCTTTTAATATCGTCTCCACGCTGGTGATGGTGGTGACGGACAAACAGTCGGATATTGCCATTTTGCGAACCCTCGGGGCTTCGCCCGGCAGTGTGATGGGCGTGTTTCTGGTGCAGGGCGCCATTATCGGCGTGGTCGGCACCTTGCTCGGTCTGCTTGGCGGCGTGCTCCTGGCCAGCAATGTGGAGACCGTGGTGCCTTTTATCGAGCGCATTACCGGGACTCACTTCCTGGATCCGAGTGTTTACAGCATCAGTGAGCTGCCGTCGGATTTACGTGCTTCGGATGTTCTGCGCATCACCGCGGTGAGCTTTGTTATTTCCCTGCTGGCCACGCTTTATCCGGCTTGGCGGGCATCGCGTATCGAACCGGCGGAGGCACTGGCCTATGAGTGAGCTGATTGTGCGGGCCAGTGGCCTTTGCAAGGATTATGTGCAGGGGCGGCACAAGGTTGAGGTGCTCAAATCGGTCGACCTGACGGTAAGTGCCGGTGAGCAGGTGGCGATAGTCGGCGCCTCCGGTTCCGGCAAAAGCACGCTGCTGCATCTGCTCGGCGGGCTCGATACGCCCAGTCGCGGTGAGCTGGAAGTCTGCGGCGAACGTATCGCTGAGCTGGGGCCGCGCCAGCGCGGCAAGCTGCGCAATGCGGCGATGGGCTTTATTTATCAGTTCCACCATCTCCTGCCGGAATTTACCGCGCTGGAGAATGTCGCCATGCCGTTGCTGATCCGCGGCGAGAAAAAATCCCGCGCCGCCGCTGAGGCCCGTGAGATGCTCGGCCGCGTCGGCCTGGCTGAACGGGTCACGCACAAGCCCGGTGAGCTTTCCGGTGGTGAGCGTCAGCGTGCTGCGATTGCCCGCGCACTGGTCACGCGTCCGCGACTGGTGCTGGCCGATGAGCCGACCGGGAATCTGGACGAGACAACCGCCGGTAAGGTTTATCAGTTGATGCTGTCACTGAATCAGGATCTGGGCACGAGCTTTCTGGTCGTGACCCACGACACCGGTCTGGCCGCGCGTATGGACCGCTCGCTGCTGCTGACCACGGGAACCCTGCAGACCTCCGCCGGGGCTTGAGTTCGCACCGGCCGCGTGACAGACTTGAGTCAGACTTTTGTCACGGAAGAAGACTTCGGGTCGGCTGCCGGCCGGCGCCCATGACGGCGCGCCTGCCACTGGCGGATCAGAATAATCCGCCAGAATAAGCGCACGGCAAGGAAGCCGAGCAGGGACGAAACCACCGCAAACATCAGGCTGCCCAGCGTCAGCGGCAGCCAAATCTCCGATAGCTTCTCCATAATCCAGCGCGGGCCGAAACGCAGCTCCGGCGAAATCGGGTGTTCACCTATCACGCTGGCACCGAGCCGGTAGGCGGCGTAGAACATCGGCGGAATGGTCACCGGATTGGTGGTCCAGACCAGCGCCGCGGAAATTGGCAAATTGACCTTGAACAACATGGCCAGGAAGGCCGCGATCACCATCTGAAACGGGAAGGGAACCCAGCACATGAACAAGCCCACCGCCACTGCACCGGACACGGAACGCCGGTTCAGGTGCCACAACCCCGGATCATGGATACGCGCGCCCAGAAACGCCAGATAAGGCGAATGGCGGAGCCCATCGAGTGTGGAGGCGTACTTCTTTAGCAGTTTACGGGGCATCAGCGGTTACAGCGCGGGGCCGGTCAGTCTCTCTTTGTCAGCTAATCCAGTCGGGTTCGGGCAGGTATATAGCCTGCGTATTGCAAGCTGATGAATGGCTTACCGGTCTTTTTCCTGGCGGGTATGACACTCGTCTACCAATTACCGAGTTTACCAAGTCTGACGCACATTTGCGTGCAGCTTGCGGTTATGTGTTTTTGCTGGTGGCAGCGCCGGCGACGGATTGCAGCCTTACTCGCGGGCATGCTCTGGGTTGCCTTGGCGGCACCGGCGGCGCAGCCGCCGGCTCTGATTGCCGGACAGCCAACGTCGGTTGCTGTGACGGTTATCGGCCGAATTGATTCAATTCCGAAGTATGACGGCGATAAAGCGGTGTTCCAACTGCGTGTCAGCGAGATTCCCGGTCACCGTACACAGGAGCTGCCACTGCGCTTGCGGCTGAGCTGGTATAAGGCGCCGGCGGATCTGCGGCGCGGGCAGCTATGGCATATGACCGTCAGGCTCAAGCCGGCGCGCGGACGCTTTAACCGGAGCGGCTTTGACTACGAACGCTGGCTTTATGTGCAGGGCATTCAGGCCGTCGGCTATGTGTACCGGGGCGATTCCGCGCAGCTGCTGGCCGCGCAGCCGGCCAATCCCTTGCAGTGGATGCAAAACGCCTTTGCCTCGCATCTGCGTGACTTGCTGCCCGCACAGGCGCCGGGTGTGCTGCGGGCTGTGCTGGCCGGCGATAAAAGCGCACTGAGTCCGCAGTTGCGTGCGCTTTACCGCGACAGTGGCACAGCGCATGTGCTGGTGGTTTCAGGTCTGCATATTACCCTGATGGCGGGGCTGGGCTTTGTCCTCGGGCAGTGGGTTTGGCCGCTCCTGGCGCTGCGCCGGCCGGGGCGGCAGCGGTTTGCGGTGCTGGTCTCTTTTGCTGCTGCCAGTGTCTATGCCGCGCTGGCCGGTTTTACCGTGCCGGTCACCCGCGCCTGGCTGATGCTCCTGGTCTGGACGGGCTGCCGTCTGCTGCGCCGGCATGTGCCGCCCTTACAGATACTGCAGCTGGCGTTGCTGCTGGTATTGCTGGCCGAGCCGCGCGCGCCGCTGGACAGTGGCTTCTGGCTGTCGTTCTTCGCGGTCTGGGTCATTATCATGATGCGCCCGTTGGATCGCTTCAGTCCGCTTTGGTTGCAGGTAGTGCCCTGGCAGTGGCGTATGACGCTGCTGACCTTACCCTTGATGCTGCTGATTTTTCAGCGATTCAGTCCCTTGTCGGTGCTGGCCAATTTGCTGGTGGTGCCGGTGTATTCGCTGCTGATTGTGCCGGGCGGCTTTCTTGCTGTTGCGCTCGGGGCTTTGTGGGAGGCGGCCGGGCAATGGCTGATGGGCGAGCTGGTGGCGGTGGTGCGGGGCGTCAGCGATCTGCTCGCCTTGTTGCTGGCGCTGCCCGGCGCCCTTTGGCAAAGTCCGGCGGTGACGCCGTTGGCGGCTGCGGCCGGATTGCTTGGCGCGATGTTAATGCTGACGCCGGCTTCGCTGCATCTGCGGGCGCTGACGCCGGTGTTTTTTCTGCTGTTGTTTATGCCGCGCCTGCCGGGCGTGCCCGAGGGGCAGGCGCGGATCACAGTGCTGGACGTGGGGCAGGGGCTGAGTGTGCTGGTGGAGACGCGGCGCTACAGTCTGCTTTATGACACAGGTGCCTATCTCTCGCGGCGTTTGACGGTGGCGCGCGGGTTGGTCGTGCCGTTTCTGCATGCCCGCGGGCTGGACTCGCTCGACAGTCTGCTGGTTTCGCATCCGGACAGCGACCACGCAGCCGGCTATGCGGACCTGCTGGCGGATTTGCCGGTGCGTGAGGTGATTGCCAATCCGGCCTTTGCCGGCAACTTCCGGCGTATCGACAGGCCCTGCCGGCACGGCCGGAGCTGGCAGCGCGACGGGGTGCGGTTTCGTTTGTTGCTGGCCGATTTGCCGGCCGACGCCACTGAGAATGACCGTTCCTGTCTGCTGGAGGTCAGTGCCGGCGGTGAACGGCTCTTGCTGAGCGGCGATGTTGAAGCGCCGGCCGAGGCGGCACTGCTCGGCAGCGGTGCGCTGCGTCCGGTGAGCTATCTGGTTGCGCCGCATCACGGCAGCGGCTCGTCCTCCACGGCCGGCTTTATCGCGCGCTTGCGGCCGCAACATGTGATCTATACGGTGGGCTATCGCAATCGCTGGGGTTTTCCGACCGCGCAGGTGGTAGCGCGTTACGAGGCGGCCGGCGCGCAGCACTGGCGCACGGACCGTGACGGCTGTGTCAGCATCGCGCTTGGCAGCGCCGCAGGTCCGGCTGTGCGTGCCTGTCGGGACGCTCATGTGCGATTTTGGCGGCCGCCTTTCGATTTGTGACTACAATACAGTATGATGCGTTGCCCGACAGGGACGCGTCTTCCTGCGCGTCGTTATGTCGGCGGCGCTCCATCTCAGTCACCGGTTAATTTCAAGGGTTTTATTGTGTGGGAACTGATTAGTGCAGGCGGCCTTCTTATGCTGCCGATTATCCTCTGTTCTATTGCAGCGGTTGCGATTATCGCCGAGCGTTTCTGGACGCTGAAAAAAGACAAAGTCCTGCCCGCGGGTCTGGTCGATAAGGTCTGGCAGATGGCACGCCAGCGCCAGCTCACACAACAGCAGGTCAGCGAGCTGTCGCAGGGCTCACCGCTGGGCCGGGTGCTGGCCGCCGGGCTGGTTAACCGCGATTACGACCGCGAAGAAATGAAAGACGCGATCGAAGAAGTCGGCGGTCACGTCTCCTATGATCTGGAAAAATACCTCAACACCCTCGGCACCATCGCGGCGGTTACGCCTCTGCTGGGGCTGCTGGGCACGGTCGTCGGTATGATTGACGTCTTTACCCATATCACCAGCGCCGGGGTCGGCAATCCGGCCGAACTTGCCGATGGCATCTCCAAAGCGCTGATCACCACTGCAGCGGGTATCTCCGTGGCGATTCCCTCGCTGATGTTTTATCGCTATTTCCGCGGGCGTGTGGAAGCGTTGACCGTGGGGATGGAGCAGGAGGCGCTGAAGCTGATGGAAATTCTCAATCATCGCCGTAATCGCGGAAATGCCAGGGTCGCGCAATGAAGTTCCGCACCCGCAACCGTGAGGAGTTTGATCTCAATCTGACGCCGCTGATCGATGTGGTGTTTTTGTTGTTGATCTTCTTTATGGTCTCGACCACGTTCCAGAAAGAAGCAGATCTGCAGGTGCAGTTGCCGTCGGCTACCCAGGAGCCGACCGCCCAACCGGTGGATAAGCTCGAAGTGACCATCAATCCGCAGGGCCGGTATTTTATTAACGGCCGCGAGCTGACCAATAACCGCCTCGAAACCCTGCGTACGGCGCTGGCGAAGATGAGCCGCGGGCAACGTGATATCCCGCTGATTATCCGCGCTGACGCGCAAACACCGCATCAGTATGTGGTGACAGCGATGGATGCGGCCGCGCAGCTCGGCATGCTGAAACTGTCGATCGCCACGGCCACGGCAGGTGAAGCACAACCGTGAGCACGACGGAAGAAACCGTAGTACCGAAGGCGAAAGAGACCTATCTGCGCCTGCTTAAATATGTCCGGCCCTTCAGACGCCAGTTCGGCTTTGCCGTGGCCGGCATGATTGTTTACGGCCTTACCGATACCGGCTTTGCGGCGCTGATGAAGCCGATGCTGGACGCCGGTTTTGTCGAACGGGACCGCTCGGCCATCGCGCTGGTGCCGGTCCTGATTATCGCCATCTTTATCGTTCGCGGCCTGGCCGGCTTTGCCTCGACCTACTACATGTCGCTGATCGGCTGGAACGTCATCAAATCCATGCGCCGGGAAATCTTCGACAAATACCTGTCGATGCCAACGCAGTTTTTCGACAACGCCTCTTCCGGCGAGCTGATTTCCAAGGTCACGTTTAACGCCCAGAACGTGGCCCAGGCTGCCAGCAACACCTTAACGGTATTGATCCGCGATTCGCTGACCGTGCTGGGGCTGTTCGGCCTGATGTTTTATCTGAGCTGGAAGCTGTCGCTGAGTTTTCTGATTATCGGGCCGGTGATCGGTTTTCTGATTAACAAGGTCAGCTTTACCTTCCGCAATATCAGCCGCGGCATTCAGGATTCCATGGGCGATGTCTCGCACGTGATCGAAGAAGCCGTTGAAGGTCAGCGCGTGGTGAAGATTTTCGGCGGACAGGAGTACGAACGCCGCCAGTTCGAACTTGCCAATGAGAATAACCGCCGCCTGAATATGAGCCAGACCCTGGCTAAAGCGGCCAATGTGCCTTTGATTCAGTTGCTGATTGCCAGCGCGCTGGCCGTGATTATCTATCTTGCGACCAGTGGCTCGTTGATCGATGAAATCAGCCCCGGCACCTTTATGGCTTTTGTCTCGGCCATGCTGATGCTGTTTGCGCCCATGCGTCGTCTGACCACGCTCAATGTTCAGCTGCAAAAAGGCATCGCCGCCGGCGAGAGCCTGTTCGCTTTGCTGGATCTGCCGTCCGAACGCGACACAGGTACCCGCGAACTCGATTCGGTGCAGGGCTATGTCTGTTTCGAGGATGTGGTGTTCCGCTACGAGGCCGGAAAACCGCCGGTGCTCAACGGTGTCAGTCTGACTGTCAATCCCGGCGAAACCGTCGCTCTGGTCGGCGAATCGGGCAGTGGCAAGACCTCGCTGGTGAATCTGCTGCCGCGCTTGTACGAGGCCGAAAGCGGCCGGGTCACCATCGACGGTATCGAGATCGATGAGCTGCGTCTGCAAAGCCTGCGCGAGAAGATCACCTACGTCAGTCAGGACGTGACCCTGTTTAACGACACGATTGCCAACAACATCGCCTATGGTGCGTTACAGGAAGTGCCTTTAGCGCAGATCCGTGAGGCGGCGATTGCCGCCCATGCCGATGACTTTATCAACGGTTTGCCCGAAGGCTACAACACCTATATCGGCGAAAACGGTGTGATGCTCTCGGGCGGACAACGTCAGCGCCTGGCCATTGCCCGGGCTTTGCTGAAAAATGCCCAGATTCTAATTCTCGACGAAGCCACCTCGGCGCTGGATACCGAATCCGAGCGCAAGGTGCAGCAAGGTCTGGATAATCTACGGCAAGGGCGGACCACGCTGGTGATCGCTCACCGCCTGTCGACGATCGAAAACGCCGACCGGATCGTGGTGATGCATCAGGGTCGGATTGCCGAGCAGGGCACGCATGCCGAACTGCTGGCCAAAGGCGGGCAGTACGCTTATCTGCACAAGCTGCAGTTCCAATCCTGATCCGGGGCCGGGGATGGATTTCTGGCAAAAGCGCGGCCCCCTGGCACTGACGCTCTGGCCGCTATCCCTGATTTTCCGGGGTTTGGCCGGACTGCGTCGCCGGCTGTACCGGCATGGCTTGCTGAAATCCTACCGTGCGCCCGTGCCGGTGATTGTGGTGGGCAATATCAGTGTCGGCGGCACCGGCAAAACTCCGGTGGTGATCGCCTTGCTTGAGTATCTGAAAGCGCAGGGTTGGCACCCGGGCGTAGTCAGCCGCGGTTACGGCGGCAGCCATCGCGGTGCGCCTTTGTTGCTCGGGGCCGCGACCACCGCGGCGCAGTCGGGCGACGAGCCCGCCCTGATCCGTGAGCGCAGCGGCTGTCCGGTTTGTGTCGGCAGTGACCGCGCGGCGGCAGTGCAGACGCTGCTCGCCGGTAGCGACACCGATGTGATTATCACCGATGATGGTTTGCAGCATTACCGGCTGCAGCGTGATGTCGAAATCGTTGTCTGCGATGCGCAGCGCGGTCACGGCAATGGATTCTGTCTTCCGGCCGGGCCTTTGCGTGAGCCTGTGTCACGCTTGCATTCGGTCGATTACGTGTTGCAAAACAGCGGCAGCGTGGCGCGGCCGGACTTGCCCGGCAATGTCTATCTCCGGCCCGACACGCTGCGCCCCCTCAATGGCTTGGGCCGCGATCCTCAGACACTGGGGCCGCAGCCGGTGTTTGCTGTTGCGGGTACGGCAAGTCCTGCACGGTTCTTTGCAACCCTGGCACAGCTGGGGTTTTCCGTCACGCCGGTGGTTTTTCCTGATCATCACGCTTTCTGTGCGCAGGACTTTGCCGCCCTGCAGGGCATGCCGCTGGTGATGACCGAAAAAGACGCTGTTAAATGCCGTGACCTGGGGCTGAAGGATGCCTGGGTGTTGCCTGTCTCGGCGCAGCTGCCCGAGACCCTGACCGAATTGCTGGCGCAACGCCTGAGTGGCTTGCGGCCTGCTTCCAAAGGAACTTCTGATGAGTAACAACAAGCCGGAATTTTATATTGTTATCCCCGCACGCTACGACTCGTCGCGTTTTCCGGGCAAGCCGTTGGCCGATATTCATGGCCGGCCGATGATCGCCCATGTGATCGATTGCGCGCGGGCCTGCGGGGCCATGGATGTGGTCGTGGCCACCGATGATGAGCGGGTCGCCGCCGCTGTCAAAGCCACCGGCACGCGGGTGTGTATGACCTCGGCGGCGCATCCCAGCGGCACTGACCGGATCGCTGAGGTGGCGGTGGCCGAAAACTGGGATGACAGCAGTCTGGTGGTCAATCTGCAGGGCGATGAGCCACTGACCCCGGCTGCCGTGGTGCGGCAGGTGGCGGCCAATCTGGCAGAGCATGAGTGGGCCGGTATAGCCACGCTGTGTACGCCGATCAGTTCATTGGCGGATTTCCGCAACCCGAATATCGTCAAGGTGGTTGCCGGCGAACACGGGCGAGCCTTGTATTTCAGCCGTGCGCCCGTACCTTTTGTACGGGATGCGCCGGACAGTGTGCCGCCGCAGGCGGCGCGGCATATCGGGATCTATGCTTACCGGGTCGGCTTTCTGCGTCGCTGGCAGCAGCTCAGCGAAAGCCCGTTGGAAAAGCTCGAAAAGCTGGAACAACTGCGGGCCATGGAAGCCGGTGTCGCCATCCATGTGGCGACAGCCGCGCAGGTGCCGCCGCATGGCGTTGATACGCCGGAGCAGCTGGACGCCGTGATCCGCTTCATGGCAGATTCCTGATTCAGGGCCGACAATGGCCCGGGTAACTTCTTTAAGGCCGGGACGATTGAAAAAGAAATTCAATATCATTAACAGGGAAACCGCTTACGACGGTTTCTTTAAAGTCGAACGTTTTACCCTTACCCACGACCGCTTTGATGGCGGCACACTCGGGCCCATGACCCGTGAGCTATTCGAGCGCGGTGAGGCTGCGGCGGTGCTGCCCTATGATCCGGTCAATGACACGGTGCTGCTGATCGAGCAGTTCCGTATCGGCCTGGTCGATAAGGATGATCCCTGGCAGCTGGAGCTGATCGCCGGTGTTATCGAAGACGGTGAGATGCCGTCGAAGGTAGCCATGCGTGAGGCGCAGGAAGAGGCGGATATTCTTATCGAACAGCCGGTTCGCATTCACGAGTACTATGTGAGTCCGGGCGGCAGCAGTGAGAAGGTTCACCTGTATTTCGCCCGCGCGAATCTGCATGAAGCCGGCGGTTTTTTCGGTCTCGGTGAAGAGCATGAAGACATCAAAGTACACGTGATCGAGACCGACCGTTTCTTCGGCATGCTCGAAGCCGGGCAGATCACCAATGCCATGACGCTGATCGCTGCGTACTGGTTCCGCGAGCATTACCGCTCCGGTGATCTGCCGGGCTGAGCCTGCTGGCTTAGCGCACGTGGCCGCGGTGCTGAGTCGCCGGCCGCGTCGCAGCCGGCGCGCACTGCGGCTGGCGGCTGAACCGGCGTAAACTGGCTTTTGCGCGCACCAGTGCGCTCAGGCCGAACAGCAACAAGGTGCACAGAATCAAAAGCAGCGCCGGTTGAGCGGCCTCTTGGTAGCGGCCTTCGCTGGTCAGCTGATAAATCCTTACTGCAAGCGTGTCCCAGCCATAGGGGCGTAGCAGATAGGTGGCCGGTAGTTCCTTGAGCACGTCCAGCATCACCAGCAGAAAGCCACTGGCCAGCGCCGGTAACATGAGTGGCAAACGCAGGGCCGCCAGACGTTGCCAGAGTCCGGCGCCGAGCGTGCGCGCGGCTTCATCCCAGTGTGGGTTGTAGTGTGCAGCGGCCTGTTCCAGCGGCCCAAGCGAGACCGCGGTAAAACGCGAGACATAAGCATAGAGCAGCACACCGACGCTGCCGAATGCCAGCCCCGGTATCAGCGCATCCAGCCCGATCATCAAACCCACCGCCATCACCGAACCCGGCAGCGCATAGCCTGAGGATGCCAGTGCCGCACTGTAACGCAACAGCCCTTTTTTACTGCCGTTTTGTCCGCCTAATACCAGCAATACCGCAACGCAGACGGTCAACAGTGCTGCCATGCAGGCCAGTCGCAGGGAGTTCAGCGACCAGGCGAGGGTGTCGGCAACGCCGGCGCCGGCCGGGTGCGTCAGCGCCCACACCAGCATCTGGCCTACCGGCAATATAAAAGCCAACCCCAGCACCACCGCGACACAGGCGCTGGCAAGCCAGCCACGGATACCGCTCAGGCGCTGCCGGGGCAGGGCTTGCGAACTGCGTGCGCTGAGGCTGTGACGATGCCGTTGAAAGCGTTCGCCGAGCATCAGCAGCAGACAGAACAGCACCAGCAGGCTGGCGATTTGCGCGGCACTTTGTAAGGAGCGGTAGTCTTCCCAGGCCGAATAGATCGCGGTGGTAAAGGTGGTGTAGTTAAAGATGGCCACCACCCCGAAATCAGCCAGAGTCTCCATCACGGCCAGCAGAACACCGGCTGCCAGTGCCGGGCGCGCCAGCGGTAAGGTGATATGCCGCAGGCGCCGCAATCGCCCGTAGCCGAAACTGGCCGCAGCCTCGTCGTAGCTGGCCGCCTGGGTCATAAACGCCATGCGCGCCGGCAGATAGACATAAGGAAAAAAGACCAGGCTGAAGATGCCGGCCAGCACGAGCCGCGACTCGCGTATATCAACACCGGGCAGCGCGAACTGGCTGTGCAGCCAGCTTTGTAAGGGGCCTGCGTAGTTAAACAGCCCCAGATAAACAAAGGCCAGTACATAAGGCGGGATCGCAAACGGCAAAACCAATGCCCATTGCAGCCAGTCGCGCCCGGGAAAGGCGTAACGGCTGACCAGCCAGGCCAGGCTGACGCCGAGCAGCAGACAGCCTGCCGCCACCCAGAGGCAGAGCAGGACGCTGTTGAGCAGCATCTCCGGCAGCAGCGTGTCGCGCAGATGGGCCCAGAGTTCCGGATCCGGACTGAACCAGGCCAGAAATACGGTAATCACCGGCAGCGCGATCAGCGCCGCCAGTGTCCAGATCAGCAGGCTTCTACCGCGCTTCAACGGTAACGGGCTTTCTGCATCAGGCGGGTCGCCCGGGCTTGTAGTTCACCGAGCTTTTCCAGTGGCAGCTCGTCCTGTTTAAACGGACCCCACTCGTGCACCTGACGGTCGATCGGGCTCTTGCTGTTGGCCGGAAACTCTTTGTTGATCGCGGCAAACAGTCCCTGAGCAGACGGGCCGGTCAGCCAGGTCAGCAATTGCTGTGCTTTTTCCGCTTGAGGTGCGTATTTGAGAATGCCGGCGCCGGAGACGTTGATATGTGTGCCGGTGCTGTCCTGATTGGCCCATTGCAGTGCCAGCGGCACGTCGGGGCGTCCCGCCTGCAGGCGGCCGAAATAATACGAGTTAATGATTCCCGCGTCGCATTGGCCGGCCAGAATCGCTTCCATCACCTGGCTGTCCTCGGCCAGCGGACGCAGGGCCAGATTCTCCACCCAGCCATCGACGATAGCGGCGGTTTTGTCCTCGCCCAGATGCGCGATCATGGAGGCGACCAGCGATTTGTTATAGACCTTTTTCGAAGAACGCAGGCAGAGCCGGTCCTGCCATTCGGGCCGGGCGAGATCTGCGTAGCTGGCAATGTGGTCTTTGCCCGGATCGACCCGTTCGGTGCTGTAGACGATCGTGCGCGCGCGCAGCGACAGGGCCGTCCAGCGGTTTTCGCTGTCGCGCAGATGTGCGGGAATACGTGCGGCAATCTCTTCGCTGTCAAACGGTGCCAGCAAGCCTTGCTCTGCGGCATACCAGAGATTGCCCGCATCGACGGTCAGCAGCAGGTCAGCCTTGGCGCGGTCGCCTTCTTTTTTCAGGCGTTCGATCAGCGCGCCTTCGTTACCGTTAAAGTAGCGCACCTCGATGCCGGTTTCTTTGGTGAACTGTTCGAATACCGACTTGATCAGTTGCTCGGCGCGGGCCGAATACACCAATAAAGGTTCGTCAGCAAAGACTGCCGGTGACGAAGCCAGCGTCAGGATGGAAAGGCAGGCGCCCAGAAAGCGTCGGCAAAGCATGGTTTGGTTTCTCCGTGGAAGAGAGCCCGCTGATAACTCAGCTATGGCCCCATTGTCGTAAAAGATTGTGATAGACCGCGGTCAGCTTCAGCAACTCAGGATCATCGGCTGGCAGACGCGGGGTCAGGCTTTGAATACCCTGGTCAAGATCAAACAGCGTGGCGCGCCGGGTCGCATCGGCGACCATGGACTGAACCCAGAAAAACGACGCGATGCGTGCGCCGCGTGTCACCGGCGTGACGCGGTGCAGACTGGTCGAGGGATACAGAATCAGATCGCCCGCATCGAGTTTGACCTGCTGCACGCCGAACGGGCCTTCGATTTCAAGCTCACCGCCGTCGTAGTCGCTGGCATCGTTAAGAAACAGGGTGCAGGAAATATCCGTGCGCACGGTCACCTGACTGCGCGGCACCGCCATCATGGCGCTGTCCACATGCAATCCGTAGTGACCGCCGTCCTGATAGCAGTTGAATTTGGGCGGATAGATTGCCGCGGGCAGGGCCGCTGAAATAAAGGCCGGATGCCGGCCCAGACGGCGCAGAATAAAATTACCCAATTCAGCTGCCAGCGGGTCTTCATCGTCGAGCTGCAGGTTCTGTTTCACACCGGCGGCCAGACTGCCGGCGGTGGCGAGCCCGTCCTGCCAGCCGGCTTGCCGCAGTTTTTGCTGCAATTGCGCCGCCTCATCACGGCTCAACAGCTTTTCGATCGGGATTAACATCGCATCACTCCGGGCGCTTTTGCAGTAGGTCGGCGGTGATTTCAGCGAGGCTGGCACAGCCGCTTTGCGCCATGGTCAGTTCCAGTTCTTCACGCAGCAGGCGCACCATATGCGCGACCCCGAGCGGGCCGGCGACGGCCAGCGCGCAGGCCTGTAAGCGGCCTACGGCAACCGCGTTTGCGCCCTTGGCCATTGCGATAAACACATCGCCGCCGTGACGTATGCCGCCGTCGAGAATCAGCGGGTAGTCGTCGCCGACTGCAGCACGGATTTGCGGCAATACGTCGAGTGACGCAGGCGCGCCGTCAAGCGCGCGCCCGCCGTGATTGGATATGACAAGTCCGGCAACACCCAGGTCGCGCAGCATCAAGGCGTCATCCACCCGCAGCACGCCTTTGACCCAGACCGGCAGCCGTGTTTCAGCCAGCAGCAGACGCAGATCATCCGGCCCCGGGGCGTGTTGCATCAGGCCCTGAAAAATACGGCTCTGGTCACGCCGCAGTTGTGTTGGCTGCGGGCCCGGGTAGGTGCTGAGATTAACCGGGTCGGTGTCGCGGCGGGTATCGAAGCCGGCCCGCAGGGCGTTAAGTCCGGGTGATTGTATGGTGCTGTCGAGTGTGACGACCAGTGCGCCATAGCCGGCCGCTTCGGCGCGTGCGGCCAGATCAAGCGTGTCCTCACGGCGGGGCTGAAAATACAGCTGGAACCAGGGACTAAGCGCGCAGTGAGGGCGGATCTCTTCCAGGCGGCGCGAGGCCAAGGTGCTGACGATCATGCGCGTATCGGTGGCCGCTGAGGCCTGTGCCGTGGCGAACTCCGCGTCGCCGTGAAACAGCGATTGGTGCGCCACCGGGGCCAGCAGAACCGGATGGGCGAGGGTTTCACCGGCCAGCTCGCAGCGTGTGTGGCCTGCGCTGACATCGCGCAGCAGACGCGGCAGGATGGCATCGTTGCGGAAAGCCCCCCGGTTGCGGCGCACGGTGATTTCGCGGCCGCTGCCGCAGGCAAGATAATGCCAGACAGGTTCCTCAAGAGCCTGTCTGGCAAGGTCAATATAGTCCGCCGCGGCAAAAATGCCGGGCGGCAGTGTGTTCACATTGCTCATAAATTTGCGCAAATGCGGCGGGCCTTGCGGCCCGCCATACGCCCGTCAGAAATGGTAGTTGAGCGTAACATGGAAGTTGCGGGCGTCGCCCTTGTAAAGAAACGAGCCGGACCGGTATGCGGCGAGGTAGTAGTCCTCGTTGGTGATATTGCCGATATTCAGGCGCATATCCAGGTCTTTATTAAAGCGATACTCGGCAAACAGGTCGCCGACTGTGTAAGCCGGTACCGGTTGTGAGTACTCGCCGGTTTCGGCGTCGTAGCCGGCTGCCGTATCGGGCTGACCTGCGTACTTTTTGCTTTCGTACTTGATGCCGCCGCCGATCGCGAGTTTACGCGTGGCCTGGTATTTCAGGGTGGCAGAGGCGGTGGTGTCGGCGAAGTTACTCAGGGTTTTGCCGATGCTGTCCTCGTTGACGGATTCGGTGATTTCCGCATCCATAAATGCAACCCCGGCTTGCGCGCTCAGGCGGTCAGTCAGCTTGCCGGACAGACCGAACTCGATGCCCTGTGTTTCGTTGGCGCCGGAGTTGGCCGTACCGACGGATTCGTAGCCGTCGCCTTCCATCACGTCCGATTTCTCGATGTGGAAAACCGCAGCGGTGGCCAGCAGGCGGCCGTTGTTGATATTCCATTTGGTGCCCAGCTCAAAGCTCTCGGTACGTTCGGGCTTGGTATCGCCGGCATCCGAGATAAATCCGCCGTAACCGGAGCTTGTGCCGACATCGGACTCGCCGCCATTAATGTCGGTTGCCGTGGCATAGGAGAAATACACATTGGCGTCCGGACGGAACTTGTAGGTGGTGCCGATGTGGCCGTTGATCAGACCGTCGGAATCGTCGTAGCTGGTAAATTCGCCGTTACGCAGGGTGTCCAGTTCGTAGTCGTACTGGTCAAAACGCAGCCCGCCGAACAGCGTCCATTTGTCATTCAGATCTACCGTGTCCATGGCCGACACCGCCCAGGTGCGCACCTTCCAGTCCGAATCCCAGTCACCGCGGGAGATCTCGCGTTCCATCACCGAGTTGAGACCGGCAATTTCGTTACCGTCGCTGTCGTAGATGCAGTAGGAATCGGACTCACCGCCGCGACCGGAGGTCACGCAGTTGGTCGCGCCGTTGTTTTCGACGTCGTAGGTGCCGTTCCTGACGTTGTGGTCCGTGTATTCCAGACCGAAGATGAATTGATGAACCAGATTTCCGGTCTCCACATCCCAGTGCAGATTGGTCAGGTTGGCAAAGTATTTCACGTCCTGCCAGCCCTGGTGTGTTGAGAGGCTTGCAGTGTCGTAAACGCCGTTCGGGTCGTTCTCGGTGGTCGTGGTCGCGCGTGCCCCCGTCGCCACATAGCCGTTATCAGTGGTGCCGTAACGGGTGGTGTTGGTCACACGCACATCGGGGTTTACTTCGTAGTTCAGGCGTGCGGTAAAGGTGTCGACTTCCGTATCGAGAAAATCCTCTTCCTGAACGTAGACCGGCGGATTATCTACCGGTTCGCGGTCGGGCACTTCGCCGGTCAGATAACCACCGAGGTCCGGCGTGTCGTAGGCGCGCAGGCCGTAGTAGTCCAGCACCACCTGCAGATCATCCGTGGCTTGATACAAGCCTGACAGGGCCAGACCCTGGCGTTCATTGTCGGCCGGCTCGCGGTCGGGTACTTGCTGATAGCCGTACAGCAGATTGGCGCGCACGGCCAGGTCGTCGTTAATCACCTTGTTCGCATCAAGCGTGACGCGGGTGTAGCGGTCACTGCCGATGCCGGTAGAAAGCTTGGCGAAATCGTATTCGGTGCTGGCTTTTTTGGTGATGGAGTTGATCGCGCCACCGGCGGTGCCGCGACCGGCGAAGCTGGAATTCGGGCCTTTGGTGATTTCCACCTGTTCCACGGCAAAGCTTTCGCGGGTAGTCATGCCCGGATCACGCAGGCCGTCGACGAATACGTCACTGCGCGCTTCCTGGCCACGGATAATGTAGCGGTCGCCGAAGGCGTTGCCGTTTTCGCCCGTGCCCAGCGTGATGCCCGGCTGGGCATCCAGGATGTCGCGCAGATCGGTGTAGCCGGAGTCCTGAATCTGCGTGTTGGTCAGCACGGTGATGTTCTGCGGGATTTCCGCGAGCGGTTTTTTCAGCCGTTCATCGCCGGAGTACTTGGCCTTGTACGGTGCACCCTGTTCGGCATAAGGGTTGGAGTCAAGGGTGCGCTCTTCAACGGACAGGGTGTCGAGCTCGGCTTCTTCCTGCGCCAGGGCAGTGCCGGAAATGGCCAGCGAGGAGGTGAGGCCCAGTGCGACAGAGACGCTCAGGGGCGAGGCGCGAAAGCTCGTGGGCATTTTCTTGCTGTTCTTCACGTAGTACTCCGGTCGTAATCAAAAAGAGGCGTGCCGCTGCATAACGGGCACGCCCCGGTTGTAAGTAAATCGTAATGGAGTGCAAAGCGTAAAGGAAAATGCGAACGATTCGCAAGAAGTTTTTTAATACGATGCCGGGATCGCTTTCAGCGTTGCAATTCGAAAGCGACCGGCAAGGTCAGAGACAAAGGCGCGCCCAGATCGCGCGGGACCGGTGGAAACGGGCCGGCACGTTCGATGATCTCAATCGCGGCCTTATCGAGACGGGCATCGCCGGCTGATTCCGCAATCGCAAGCTCGCCGAGACGGCCGTTGCGCTTCAGGGAGAAGCGCACGACCGCGGTGCCCGTGATGCCGGCCCGGCGGGCTGAGCGGGGGTAGCGCTTATGCCGCGCGATCATCGCCGCGACCTGTGAGAGGTAGGTCTGGCGGCTGGCGGCCTGGCCGCCTGTAAGGACGGTCTCGCCGGTGCCGGTGGCCTGACGGCTGGCCTCGGCGCTTTGGGTGGTATCCGGCGCGGGGCTGGGGTCAGGTTCGCGGGCCGCGGTTGCCGTGGGCCGGGTTTCGGGTTCCGGTGTGGCTTCGGCCGGTGTGGCTTCGGCCGGTGCAGGCACGGGCTCAGGCTCAGGCTCGGGCTCGGGCTCGGGCTCGGGCTCAGGCTCAGGCTCGGGCTCAGGCTCAGGCTCGGGCTCAGGCTCAGGTTCGGGCTCAGGCTGAGGGTGTCGATGAAGGGACTCTCCGGGCCCGCGTGAGAGGCGCCGGGGG
>JAUOPI010000021.1 GCA_030546905.1 Granulosicoccaceae sp. 1_MG-2023
CCCCCCCCCCCCCCCCCCCCCCCCCCCCCCCCTTTTTTTTTTTTATTCCACCCCCCCCCCCCACACATAAAAACTCGTATTGGGGGGGCTTGGTTTATTTTTTAAAATTCCCCAAAACCACAACCACCGCCCGCCCCCCCAGAGGGGGGCCCGTCACTTGAAAAGAACAATTATCAGGGAGAAAACCGTGTTAGACGCCAACATCCAACAACAACTCCGGGCCACCTTCGAAAACCTCAAAAAGCCCGTTGAACTGATCGTTTTTGCTGACGACAGTGCCAAAGCGAAAGAGCTCAAGGAACTGGCGTCAGAAATGGCCGGACTCTCCGACCTCATCAGCTACCGTGAAGAGAGCAGCAGCCAGGAACGCCTGCCGACCCTGCGCGTCAAAGCTACAGATGCCGACAGCGCCGTGCGCTTTGCCGGTGTGCCGATGGGACACGAATTTACCAGCCTGATCCTCGCGATTCTGCACAGCGGCGGTCATGCGATGAAAATCACGCCCGAGATGATCGAACAGATCAAAAATATCGACGGCGAATTCCGTTTTGAAACCTTTATCTCGCTGTCATGCCAGAACTGCCCGGAAGTGGTGCAGGCGCTGAATATGATGGCCGTGCTTAACCCGAAGGTTTCGCACGTGATGATCGACGGTTCCGTCTTCCCGGATGAAGCCGAGAGCCGCAAAGTCATGGCCGTGCCGACGGTCTTCCTCAACGGCGAGCAGTTTTCCCAGGGCCGCATCGGTCTGGAAGACATCGTCACCCGTATCGACAGCGGCGCGGCAAAACGGGCAGCCAGCAAGCTCAACGAAAAAGAGCCTTTCGAAACACTGGTTGTCGGCGGCGGTCCGGCCGGCGCGGCTGCGGCAATTTACGCCGCGCGCAAAGGCATCCGTACCGGCGTGCTGGCAACCCGCTTCGGCGGTCAGGTGCTGGATACGGTCGGTATCGAGAACTTTATCTCGGTGAAGAAAACCGAAGGGCCGAAACTGGCCGCGCACCTGGAAGAGCACGTGCGTGACTATGATGTCGACATTATCAACAGCCAGAGTGCTGCGAAGATCACGCCGGCGGCTCAGGAAGGCGGCTATATCTCGGTCGAAACCGAATCCGGCGCAACCCTGAAAACACGTTCGCTGATCGTGGCCACCGGTGCCCGCTGGCGCGAAATGAACGTGCCCGGTGAGCAGGAATACATGGGTAAGGGCGTGGCCTTCTGCCCGCACTGCGACGGCCCGCTCTTCAAAGGCAAGAAAATCGCGGTCATCGGTGGCGGTAACTCCGGTATCGAAGCGGCGATCGATCTGGCCGGTATCGTCAAGCACGTTACTGTGCTGGAATTTGCCGATACCCTGCGCGCCGATGAGGTCTTGATCCGTAAAGCCAAATCCATGGGCAATATCGATATCATCACCGAAGCGGCCACCAGCGAAGTCCTGGGTGACGGCGACAAGGTCACCGGTCTGAAGTACACCGACCGGGCCACTGATGAGTCGCATACGCTGGAGCTGGCGGGGATCTTCGTCCAGATCGGACTGGTGCCGAACACCGAGTTCCTGAAAGGGACTGTCGAGCTCAGCCCGCGCGGTGAGCTTGTGATCGACGATCGCGGTGCCACCAACGTGCCCGGTGTGTTCGGCGCAGGCGACTGCACAACCGTACCGTACAAGCAGATCATTATCGCCATGGGCAGCGGCGCGACCGCCTCCCTGAGTGCATTTGATCACCTGATCCGCACCCCGGTGCCGGCTTCGGATGAAGCCGCGGCCTGATTCGCCGGCCAGCGCTGAAAACAAAAAAGGGAGGCATTGCCTCCCTTTTTTTGTGCGCGCTTGTTATTGCCGCAGTATTGCCCCGGTCTTGCCTCAGAGGGCGGATGTACTGCCCGGCAGCGAACGGCTCAGACGCTGATCGTGCTCAGTGAGTGGCACCCCTGCGGCAGCGCCGGTGCGTGGCAGGCCGGCTGCAGCGCCAGCATCCGTTCGTTGGATTTTGTGGTGGCGGGTTTACCGCTGCTGCGCTCGATTGTGTAATTGACGTAGAACAACAAACCCACACCGGCAGTCATCAACAGCCCGGCCAACAGAACCCGGAAGAGGTTGCGTAACATTTCATCAGTTAAAGTGCCGTCTTTCATCGTTGCCTCCTACCGCCCTTCGCCACCGTAAGGGGGGGCAAGATTTCGGGTGAGTTAAGCGCCGTAAACAGCGCTTTGTGATAATTCTGTTAAATCATGGCTATTTTTTAGCAGAAAATACCTTGTCAGGACAACTGCCAATTTTCAGGCAGTTAGCCTGCTTTTTGTAGGTTTACCCGGACAGCGTAATGTCTTGTATCCGGGAGCCTTTGCAGGGACCAGCCCAGTCGTTCGGATAATTGTCTGGTCAGTTGCAGGCCCAGACCGAAACCGCTCTCACTGGCTTTGCCTGAGCTGCCTGCCGGCAGCGGGTTGGCGATCTGCACAGTAGTGCCGTCGAGTATGATTCTGACAGTACCACTTTCTGTGTGTTGAAGTGCATTTCTGATCAGGTTGGAGAGAATAATATGCGTTGGCACCGCTGGCAGACAGAGGAGATCTTCCCTGACCACGGTCAGCGCCACATCCACGGTTTTGCCCTCGCGCAGGTATTGCAGCTCGTCGAGGATCTGCCGGATCAGCGTGCCGGGTAACAGCTCCTCGTGGCGCGGCGCCATTTCGTTTTCACGGCTCAGCCAGAGCAGGGTCTCGGTCAGGTGTTTCATGGTCAGGCTGGCGCGGTCGAGTCGCTCGCAGACCTGGCGCAAGGCCGGGTCGTCCGTGTCGCGGCGTGATTGGAGCTTTTGCATCAGGCCCACATTGCTGCGGATCACGCTGATCGGCGTGCGTAGTTCATGGCTGGCGTGACCGAGAAAACGCTGTTCCCGGTCCAGTGCCGCCTGCACATCGCTGAGGCTGCGGCGGATCAGCGCTGCCATATTGTTCAGTTCCGGATACTCAAAGTCCGGCAGCGGTTCACGCAGGCTATGCGGGCTGAGTTGCTCGGTCCAGCGCCCGAGCCGCGTCACCGGCCGCATAAAGCGTCTGGCCAGCCACCAGAACAGCAGGGTCAGTCCCGCCAGCGTGCACAGCACCACGGTTGCCAGAAACAGCTGATTAGCGCGCACATTGCGCCCGAACAGGGGCGACCGCTCGGCGCGGGTTTGGGTGCGGGCGATATACAGCGGGCCTTCTGCGGTGGGCAGGCGCATGGCAAACACCACCCGGCCTTGCTGTTGCCCTGTCCCGCCGCCCGGTTTTACCCGCTTGACGATAAGGCTTTCATCGCGCTGCGGTGGTTCCGGCATGGCGTCCAGAATTTCCGGCGGCATGTCCTGCCAGTCATGACTGATCCAGTCAAAACGCGGATGTTGCGTTTGCCCGGGCAGTGGCGCGCTGGTGTAGTGGCGCGCCGCCGATTCCATATCGGTGGAGATGATATTGTCCATGCCGCGCAGAAAGAAATTGCTGCTCAGAAGGGCATAAAACGACACCAACACCACCGACACGGCCGATAGCGAGAGAAGCAGGCTCGCGCGCAGACTCAGGCTCGGGAATTTCATCCGTGCGGATCGGTGGTGGCCAGGGCAAAGCCCAGACCGGGGATGGTTTGTAAGAGGGCTGTGTCGAAAGGTCCGTCGATGGCCTTGCGCAGGTGATGGATATGCACTTTCAAGGCGTTCGAATCGGGCGCGTCATCGCCCCAGACGGCCTGAATCAAGCCGGCCCGCGGCACTGGGTCGGGGGCGGCCCGCAATAGGGTTTCGAGCAGCCGCCAGCCGGCCGGGGTGAGCCTGATCGTTTGCCCGGCGCGGGTGACCGTGCGCGTATCGGTGTTCATCTCGATATCCTCAAACTGCAAGCGATTGCCCTGCAGGCTACGCCGTCGCGACAGGGCCTGAATCCGCATCACCAGCTCAGCCGGTTCGAAGGGTTTGACCAGATAGTCGTCGGTGCCGGCGCGAAAACCCTCGGCTTTATTGTCGAGGGTATCGCGCGCGGTCAGCATCAGCACCGGCGTGTTGTTGCCCTGCTCCCGCAGCCGGCTGCAGACACTGATGCCGTCCAGCCGGGGCAGGTTCAGGTCCAGCAGGATTACGTCGTAGCGGTTCTGCTGCAACAGTGCCAGTCCGGCGACTCCGTTGCTGGCGTAGTCGCAGCTGATGTCATCAAAGGCCAGATAGTCAATCAGCGTTTGCGCCAGATCAGTATCGTCCTCGACCAGCAGGGTTCTGAGCATCAGGCGTGTCCGGGTTTGAAGCGTTGGCGCAAGCTGGCCGGCAGGCTGCGGATGTCGTGAACGATCAGCAGCAGGCAGGGGATCAGCAGCAGCGTAATCACAGTCGCAAACATAATACCGTAACCGAGTGAAACTGCCGCCGGGATCAGGAACTGCGCCTGATGCGAGGTCTCCTGCAGCAGCGGCATCAGCCCGGCAAAGGTCGTCAGCGAGGTCAGCAGCACCGCACGCAAACGGGTGGTGCCGGCATCGATCACGCGTTCTTCCGGGTTGTCGAAGTCGCCGGCGGTATCGTTAAAGCGCGAGACCAGCAGCAGACTGTCGTTCACCACCACCCCGCTGAGGGCGATGATGCCGTTCAGCGACAGGATACCCAGTGACAGATCATTGCTCCAGTGGCCGAGAATCGCGCCCACCACGCCGAACGGAATCGCCGTCATAATCAGCAGCGGCTGCACATAGGACTTCAGCGGAATAGCCAGCAGGATGTAGATCACCAGCATGGCCACGGCGAACATCTGCACCATCGAGGCCTCGGTCTCGGCCTGCTCTTCGGCCTCACCGGCAAAGTGCACATCGACCCCGGCATACTGACGTTGCAGCTGTGGCACCAGTGCCGATTTCAGTTCCGAGACCAGTTCGGTGGAGGACATGATGTCCTTGTCCACTTCGGCCGTGATATAGACCGCGCGCTGGCTGTCGATGCGAACGATGCTGTTCTGTGCGTAACCGCGCGTGACAGTGGCGACGCTGGCCACGGGCAGCACCGTGCCGTCGCTGGTGCGCACATCGGCTTTGAGCACATCCGACGGGTTCATCCGGTCAGCCTCCGGATAGCGCACTTTGACCTCGATCTCATCCGCACCACGTTGATAACGTTGTACGGTCTGGCCGCTGAAGGACTGCAGAATCTGTGTGGCCAGTTCGCTGGTGGTCAGCCCCAGCGATTCACCCAGTTCATTGAGTTTCAGCGTCAGTTGCGGCAGACCCGGCTCAATATTGTCTTCGATACCGCTGATCGCCGGGTAGTCGCCCAGTTTCTCTTTCAGCCAGTTACCGGCAGCCGTCAGGGTTTCGGTATCGGCGGCGCGCAGCTCAATACGCAAGGCATCGACCGAACCCCGGCGGCTTTGGATATTCAGTGAGCGCACACCTTCGGGCAGGCCGACTGCGGCGCGCCAGGCGCGGGTCAGGGTTGTCAGTTCATAAGGCGCATCGTCTTTGAGCGTCAGGATGATCGTGCCGCTTTGATCCGAGGAAGCGGAGATCAGCAGATTGGCAATCGCCGTATTGGCCCGCGGATCATCGCTGTCATCGCCGCGTAACTCGGCATCAATCTCATAGACCTGATCTTCCAGCATCAGCAGGGTGCGGTGGGTCAGGCCCACGCTGACGTCGTTTTGCATGGACAGGGTGGCGCGTACCGTCTCGCCGGGGATTTCCGGAAAGAAGCTGACCCGCACGCTGCCGTTAAACGGCATTGCCATGACAAAAATAAACAGCGCGCAAAACAGGACCGCGGTTGCATAGCGGTGGTGAATCGCCGCGCGCAATGCCGGGGTGTACATGCGTCGGGTGAAAAACTGCAAGCCCGAATCGGTAAAGTGCTGCAGCTTCTGCCAGGCATGGCTGATCGGGTTTTTCGCCGGCGCCTTGTGCGTGTTCAGGTGCGCAAGATGCGAAGGCAGAATCAATTTGGATTCGATGATCGACAGGATCAGGCAGGCCGTCACCACGGCAGCAAACTGGGAATAGAGCTTGCCCAGTCCGCCTTCGATGTTCGACAGGGCGTAAAACGCCGCCACGGTGGTGAATACGCCGAACAAGGTCGGCACGGCCACAATCCGCGTACCTTCGATGGTATTGGCCAGAGTGTCGCCGTAGCGCCTGCGTTGGGCGTAGACACTCTCGCCGACCACCACCGCATCATCGACCACAATCCCCAGGGCCAGAATAAAACCGAAGGTCGTGAACTCGTTCAGTGACAGATCCAGCGGATGGCCACCCATGACAAAAAGCGTACCGAAGAAGATAAACGGCAGGCCCATGGCAACCCAGAAGGCAACCGTCAGGTTCAGGAACAGGGCGAGCAGGACGAATACCAGCACGATACCGGTTGCCGCATTGCTGGTCAGCAGGGCAAGACGTTCCTGAATAGAAACACTGCGGTCGTACCAGGATTGCAGTTCCACGCCGACAGGCAGAAGATTGCGCTCGTGCCACTCAGCGACCACCTCTTTTGCCGCCACGACCGAATCGGTGATGTCGTCCGTGCCGGTGGTGATGACCTGAACACCGATTGAATTCTGTCCGTTAAAACGTGACAGGGTTGGTGTTTCGTCGTCGAAGGTATCGGTCACGGTCGTGACATCACCGAGCGTAATCCGCGCGCCGCTGTCGGTCACGGTCAGCGGTATCTTCTGAAAGTCCTCTTTCAGATAAGCCTGTTCGGACGCCTTCAACTGCAGATAGGTGGTGTCATTGCGCAAGGTCGCCTGCTGTGGTGAAGACGAGCCGGCATTGACCGCATCTTCGACATCCGACAGCGACAGTCCCAGTGCCTGCAGACGCCCTTCATTGATCTCGATGGTCATCATCGGATCAACCCAGCCGGTCAGGCTCACTTCGTTAATATTGTCCTTGCTGAGCAGGTCCTGCTTCAGGCGGTAGGCCAGTTGTTGCAATGTGGTGCGGTCGGCTTGCCCGAATAACTGCAAATACAAGGCATGCTCTTCGCGGGTGGCCTTCTCGATAACGGGATTGTCCGCATCTGCCGGCAATGTGGAAATGGCATCGACCCGGGTTTTGACGTCGCGCAACAAGGTGTCGAGATCGTACTCGGAGGTTTTTTCCACCGTGACGCTCACGCTGCTGCCGGTCGAGGTGCTGGTCACCGATTCGATACCGGTCAGGCCTTCGAGTTGCTCCTCTATTTTAATCGCGATGCCTTCTTCATTCTGTACCGCATCGCCACTGCTGTAGCTGACGCTAATATCGATGCTGTCAGGCTCCATCGAGGGGAATGCCTCTTTTCGTAATGACCCGGCTTGTAATATGCCAAGGACGATGATCAGCACCATCAACAGATTGGCGGCCACGGGGTTGGCCGCAAACCAGTCAATAATGCCGCGTCCGCGTGTTGAATCACTCATTATCCAGCCCCTCTTTGGCTTTTACCGGCTGGTTCTCAAGGTAGCTGGACAAGGGCTGTGTCAGCACCTGTACCCGGCGGCCGGCCAGTTCCTGCGGCGGTGAGATGTAGATTCCGTTTTCATCGCTGAAGGCCGGCTCAGCAGAGAAGCGGCTCAGGGTGTTGTTTTCGTTCACATACCAGATTTCGCCGCGCTGGCTTAGGCTGCTGACCGGCAGTTGCCAGAGATTGTCCATCAGGACGCCTTGCATGGTGACTTTGACAAAACTGCCGGGCAGCAGCGGCGGTTCCTGGTCCAGCGGACTATCGACCACGATGACGACCGGCAGTTGACGGGTCTCGCTGTCCAGATGTTGTCCGAGGCTGAGAATACGGCCTTCCCATTGCGCTTGGCCGTCGATCGATTGCAGTTTGACCGGCTGCGCGTCCTGTGTGTTGATCAGAGCGCCGCTTTCGGGCGGCACCAGTACGGTGATCTCAACGGCATCGGTGCTGTAGACGGTGCCGACTTCGGTACCGGAGGACAATACGCTGCCGGGGGCGGCATCGCGCTCGACCACCAGCGCATCAAAGGGCGCTTTGATCTGTGTATCGCGCAAATCCTGCAGTGCGCTGGCCAGTGCCGCACGTGCATTGTCAACAGCAGCCTGAGCGGCCCGCACTTGCGGTTTGTTCAGCGTCAGTTCGCTGTCCGGCTCACCACTGAGACCGCTGGCGCGCCATTCGCGCAAGGCCTGCGCGGCGGTTTGCTGCTCTTCAAGCAGCGTGACTTCGGCCTCGGCCAGGGTGTCGCGGGCGGCGGCTACGGCGGCGCTGTAGGCCGTATCATCAAGGCTGAGCAAAACATCGCCTTTGCTGACCGTGTTACCGAGATAGAACGCATCGTTAACCTCGCTGACATAGCCGGTCACGCGGGCAGTCAGCGTCAGTGAGTAGCGAGCCGCGGCTTCGCCATAAGCATTCACGCTGGCGCGGTAGCTGTCGGTGGTGACCGTGGTGACGCTCACTTCGGTTACCGTCTGTTCGGCGCCGGCAGATGCCTGATTGGCCGGACCCGGCGCCGGGCCTTGCGCAGCACCTGCCGGTGCACTCGGCGGCGGGCCGTCCGGGGTGTCGGCGAACAGCGCGCGGTTCATCCAGAGTACCGCTGCCAGCACCAGCAGCGAGATAAGCAGAATCAGCGTAGAACGCAGAGATTTGGTCATTCCTGTACTCCCAGGCCAAGCGCCAGTGCCAGGTCTATGCGGTTGCTCAGACGGTTCAGCAGCACGGCGTTGAGTTGTGATTGCAGATCGAAGGTTTGTTCCTGAATGGTCAACAGATCGAGCAGATCAGTCAGACCGTGGCGGTAGTTGTCGCGATAGCGCTGCAGATTGGTGTTGGCGTCGTCCAGCGCTTGCGTCAGTTCGCGGATCTGTTCGCCGTAGGCGGTCTCCAGCGTGAGCGCATCATCGACTTCACTGACGGCGGTAACCAGGGTTTCGCGGTAGGCCGCCACGGCCTGTGCGGCGGTCAGTTCGGCGCTGTCGGCGGCGGCCTGCAGCTGCCCGCCCTGATACAGCGGCGCGGTCAGCTGGCCGAGTAGACTCCAGACCGGATCGTTCAGCAGGGCTTTTTCAGGGGATTCGGCAATATCCTGCAGCGCTGCCGACAGACTCAGCGACGGCAGCATGTCGCGGTAGGCGACCTGCACGCTGAGGTCGGCGGCACGGACGTCTTCCCAGGCCGCGACCAGATCCGGGCGGCGCGCCAGGGTCTGGGCCGGCAGTCCTGCCAGCGGTGTCAGCACCTGCGGATAGTCCTCAGGCAGTTCCGGAATTTCCCCGTCAGTCTCGCCGAGCAGGACCTTCAGCGCGTTCTGCAGGCTGCGGTAGCTGGCTTCGGCGGCACTGATTGTGGCGCGGGTGCTGGCCACATTGGTGCGTGCGGTGAGCAGATCTTCCAGCGTTGCTGTGCCGGCGCGGTAGCGGGCCTGAATAAATTCATGGGTATCGTTGAGCAGCTCAAGGCGGCGGGTTTCCAGATCGATGGTGCGCTGCTGGTCGATCAGATTCAGCCAGGCTTTGATGACATCGGCGGCCAGTGTGGCGCGGGCTGCGTCATAGAGCGCGCGCTGGCTGGCGGTGCTGGCGCGGGCGGCCAGGGTCTGATTGCGTACCGCCGACCACACGTCCGGCTCCCAGCTGATATCCACACTGCCGGTATAGAAGGTGTCTTCGCCCTCGCTGCGGGAGGCACCGTAGCCGGCCGACACGGTGGGTCTGCCGCCGGCGCGGATCTGCCGCTCCTGCGCTTGCAGAATTTCCATGCTCAGGCGGGTTTGGGCCAGGCTGGGATTGTTGGCCAGGGCGCGGCTGATCAGCGGCCTGAGGGCGGCCTCGTCGAGCAGAGCGTCCAGTTGCGTGACCGCTGTTGCGTAAGCGGCTTGCTCAGTTTGCCAGGCCGGTACGGCCTCCAGTTGATCGTTCAGATCAGCACGGTGATCGGTAGCCGTTTGCAAGCCCGCGCAGCCACTCAGCCCCAGCATTAGCAGCAGGGCGGTCGGGCGCAGCGGGGCCGGGCCGGAAAACACCATAGAGTACTCCTTGAGATAGCGGCACGTTCGCCGGGTTAAGGGGCGGGATTGTCCGGACATGGCGGTTAAGAGAGGGTTAAACCTGCGCCGGTCAGGGGAAGATTTTCGTGACTTTACACTGCGCTGACAAAACCCGTCCGTGGTGTCGCCGGTATCGCCTGAACACATCCTTTGCGCCCGGATGGGTAAAAATTCACAAAACCGCGGTGCATAAGCCACCGCGCCGGTAAACCCATACCCGCAATATAGTGTCCAAGGCAGCGGCAGATCGCTTCCGGAACTTAACGCATCGGGCCGGCAACTTCGGGCCAGTAACTTCAGACAGGCAGGAGAAAGACCATGGCAGATAAATCAGGTGGCGACATCATGCAAAGCAACGCCGGCGTACAGGGTAACGCCAGTGACCAGGATCTCAACGCGGTCGGCGTCGGCGGGGTAGGCGCGGTGGATGGTTTCGGTGGCAGCTCAGCGGCCATGGGACTGGCCGGGCAGTACATCAACCAGGCGCAGAATCAGGCCAATATGGCGGTCAGCGGTAACGGTGGCAATGACAACATCAATGCCAACACCACTATCAATATTGCCTGAAAGCGGCTTTGACCGATTGATTTAAAAACAAGTTAGCACCCCCCGGCACAAGGATCGTGCCGGGCTTTTTTTGTGCGCGCGGATTAATTGTCGTCCGGCATCACCAGCAGTTCGGCCACTTCGATGGTGCCGCCGATACTCAGAAAGGGACAGGCTTTGGCCACGGCCAGGGCGGCCGCCATGGATTCGGTCTCGATAATCGTATAACCCGTCATTAATGTGCTGCTGCGGTTGGACACCGTGCCGTCGGATTCGATGGTGTGCACATCGTGCAGCGGATTGGCCGGGCTGACCGCCGCGTCGCCGAGCCCGTCCAGCCACTCTGCGTAGGCCTTCATGCGTTGTTCTCCCTCGTCGGGCGTGGCCGGCGGATTCCCGCCGAAATAGCTGATCATATAACGTGACATAGTCGCTCCGGGTTGCGGTGGTGCGCTGAGCGCCGGGGCGCGGCAGCGCTGATAAAGGCGGCGATTTTAGCATTTTGCCGCGGACAATCCGGATTCCCCTGTCGCAAGCGGCCGGTGTCTGCGTCCCGACGTGCCTATTTCACAAAGCCGCGGTGCCTGCGCCGCAGCCGGGCCGGATTGGCTGTTGCACTATAAGCATCAAGGGAGGCGGACGCATCCCTGACACAACATCACTTTTACTTAAGACAGAGGGCAGGACCATGGCAGATAAATCAGGTGGCGATATCATGCAGGGCAACACAGGTGTTCAGGGTAACGCCGGTGCTCAGGATCTCAACGCAGTCGGCGTCGGCGGTGTTGGTGCCGTAGACGGACTCGGTGGCAGTTCATCGGCTATGGGATTGGCTGATCAGTACATCAGTCAGGCCCAGAATCAGGCCAATATGGCGGTCAGTGGTAACGGCGGGAACGACAATATCAACGCCAACACCACTATCAATATTGCCTGAAGCGCCGCACGGCGGCAGCGATGCGATGGCCGGCAGGATGCCGGCTGTCGGTATTGTTCAGAGCAGATAGCTCAGAATCAGCATCAGGCTCAGGCCGGATAAGAGTGTCTGCAAGGTGATGATGCCGGCCATCAGCTCGGCATCGCCGTTGAGCTGACGGGTCAGCACATAAGCGGTGGGCGCGGTCGGCAGGGAGAAGAACAGCACCAGCAGCGCCCCTTCCATGGGCGGCAAATGCAGCAGTTGCATGCTGCACCAGGCCACCAGCGGGGCGATCAGTAAACGACTCAGACTATTGCCCAGCAGGCCGTGCAGATGGCCGCGCAGCAGTTCCGGCTTGAGCGCTGCACCGACCGTCAGCAGGCCCAGCGGCAGACTGGTATTGGCGAGAAAGTCCACCAGCCGTTCCGAACCCCAGTGCAGTTCCAGGCCACTCACATTAAACAGTGCGCCGAGCGCGCAGGCCAGAATCAGCGGGTTTTTCAGAATCGGCATCAGACGCGCCCGCCAGCCGGTGCTTTGCCCGCCGGAAAACGCCAGCACCGACAGCACATTAACCACCGGCACCAATGCGGCCAGAAACACCGCCGCCATCATCAGTCCCTGATCGCCGAACAGGGCGGCTGTTGCGGACAGGCCCAGATAGGTGTTGAAGCGCAGCACGCCTTGCACATAGACGCCGTAACGGCCGGCCGGCCAGTGCCGCAGGCGGCGCGCGGCGGCCAGTCCCAGCGAGCAAATCCCCAGCGTCAGTAACACTGCAAGCAAGACCCGCAACAGGGCCGGATCATTCAGGGGCGCGCCGGCCAGACTGCGAAACAACAGCGCAGGGAACAGCACAAAGTAATTCAGCCGCTCGGCACCGGGCCAGAAAGCATCGCCGGGAAATCCGCTGCGGCGCATAAGGTAACCGGCGATGATCAGAACAAACAGCGGCCAGAGGGCCTGAATGACGGTGAGCATGGTAAAGCGCGAGAGCCTGAGCAATAAGAAAGCCCACAAGCCTGTCACCACCGGGCAAATTGCGCAAGTCTGGCGCTAAGGGGGCGCTTCAGCCGGTTTCGCCGCAGTAAATGGTCGGCCAGGTGCGGGTGCGGAAATTGTCGATTAGTGCTGCCGGGAAAAAGCGGATCTGTTCAAGCTCATTCAAGGGTTGCCAGATCAGCCCGGTCTGGCAGCGGTCCGGTTGAGTCGGGGCAAGCCTGACGCCCCCGGGCAGGGCCGAGCCGATATACAACTCCACCTGATGCAGACCCGCCGGCATCAGGCCTTCGGGATGGCGGTCGGCCATCACCTCACGGACAAACAACACATCGCCGAAGGGCAGGGCATGGCCGCATTCTTCGATCGTCTCACGGGCAAACGCCTCTTCCAGCGTCTCGCCATGTTGCACGCCACCGCCGGGGATGATGTACCACTCGCGACCTTCTGATTCGTAGCGCGCCAGAAGCAGCCGCTCGTCTTCGATAACGACGGCCCGGACTGCAAGGCGGGGAGAGGCTGTCATGGCAATTCCTTGGGTTGGGACAGGGCGCTGCACATGTGCGCCGTTCTTGAGCTTCCTAAAGTACCTGCGTGACTTTGTACGCGCACTAAGCCTTTCGTGCAATTGCGCTGCGGCTTGTTTGTCAGAGGCTTGGCCGCGCCTGTGTGCGGGTCGTCAGTTTCACGTCACGGCGCTGGCGGTGGCAGCGCCGTGCGCGGAGGATGGGGCGGGTTGTAACGGAGTTGAGTGATGCCTGTGTTAAGCCGATTGATGTTGTGTTGCCTGTTGAGCCTGCCGACCGGCGTATTCGCCGCATCCGCTTGGCAAACCCTCGGTCAACTGGATACACCCCGCGCCGAAGCGCCGATGGTCAGCTATCAGGACAGCTTCTATATTTTCAATGGTTTTACCATCGGCATCCGTATCGTCGCCAATGTCGGCAAGTACACGCCGGCGACAAACCGCTGGGAAATTATCAGTCAGACCTCCACCTCGGCAAGCCGGCCCAATGCGGTAACGCACAACGGTATCGTGCTGGTCGGTGACAGTGTCTGGCTGATCGGCGGGCGCATCGGCACGCATCCGGGCCGGGTCAGCGATCAGGTCTGGATTTTTCATATTCCCACACGCAGCTGGACGCGCGGGCCGGATCTGCCCAAGCCTTTTGCCGGTGGCGGCGCGGCACTGCTGGACGGCAGGATTCATGTGGTCGGCGGGCTTGATGTCAGCGCCCTGTGTGATGTGAATCATCACTTTGTCCTGGATACGGCGCAGCCGGACCGGGGCTGGCAGGACATCACCGCGCGCTCACCTTTGCCGGAGCCGCGTAATCACTTCGGCACAGTCAGTATCGGTAACAAACTCTATGTGCTCGGCGGCCAGTTCGGTCATGAGCACGGCGGCCTTAAATGTACAAGCCTGGCACAGGGCGCGAAAATCGTCACGGACGTGCATGTGTATGACGCGGACACGGACCGCTGGCAGCGTCTGGCCGATCTGCCGCGCCGCCGTTCCCATACCGAACCGTCTTCTTTTGTGCATAACGGCTTGATCTATATCGTCGGTGGTACCCGGCTGGTCGGGGAAAGCGTCATCCGCTATGACCCGGCTGCCAATCGCTGGACACAGCTTGATGGCTTACAGCTGCCGTACAAAATCGTCGCCCCGGCGGCGCGTATCCATCAGGGCAAGCTGTATGTGCTGGGCGGCGGCCTGGGGCTGGTGACCTCGACCATGAGTGATATCCGGGTGCTGGATCTGCCCGACACGGCGGTTTATCAGGACAGCAGCGACAGTGACGGGCAAAACGACGGCACGGAAACCGGCACCGGTACCACGCCGGAGCCGGACGGTCAGGATACAACGCCGTCACCGGAGCCGGATGCCGTGCTGCGGATTAACGCCGGCGGCGAGGCGCTCACCGATAGTCAGGGTAATGTCTGGCAGGCGGATACAAAAAGCCGTCCCAGTGCCTATTTCAGTGGTCGCGGGTTCACCTACCAGCGTGCCGTCACGGTGACAAAAAATGCCACGGTGCCGGCCTATGTGCCGTCCGCCGTATTCACCAGTGAGCGCTGGTCGGCAGATAACAACAATGGCCAGAACTGGGCGTTTCCGCTTGCTCCCGGGGCTTACACCGTACGCTTGTATTTTGCCGAAATTTACCCCGGTGCCTTCCGCCGCGGCGCGCGGGTGTTTGATGTGTATCTCGAAGACACGCTGCAGGAACCGCAGTTTGATGTCTTTGCCTCAGTCGGAGCCAATACCGCTGGCATGCTGAGCTTTCAGGTCGACAGTGACAGCACGCTGAATCTACAACTCTGGCCACGTATACAGAATCCGGCAATCAAAGCCATCGAGATTCTGCCCTGTACCGACGGCTGCACCGGTGACACGGTGCAGAACCGCGCCCCGTCGGTTTCGGCCGGTGCCGATAAGGTCATTGTCCTGGGTGAAAGCCTGACATTGCAGGGGGCTGTGTCGGATGACGGTTTGCCGTCCGGCCAGCTCAGCTATCTGTGGAGCCGGATCAGCGGCCCGGGGACAGTGACCTTCAGCGAAACCGGCGATTTAGCTCCGGGCCTGAGTTTCAGCGCGGCCGGCAGCTACACATTGCAACTGCGGGCCGGCGACGGTGAATTGTTTGGCGAAGATACCGTGAATGTGACGGTCAGTGCCGGCGCTGTAGCTTCGACCGATGGCCTGGTGACCCGCGACGGCGCTGTCGCCTTCGAGGCCGAAGACTTCAGCGCGAGCGGCAGTACCGCGACCCATCAATGGGTGCGCTCGGCCTCTGCTGCGGCCGGTGGTCAGGCTTTTATGGTCACAACCCCGGACAAGGGCACGCTCAAAACGGGTGGCAGCGGTTCACCGACGCTGTCTTACCGGATCTTTTTCAATCAGCCAGGCTTGTATTATGTCTGGCTGCGCGGCTACGGTGATGCCGACAGCAGCGGCGAGGGTAAGAGCGACAGCCTGCATGCGGGATTGAACGGCGCGGTTGCCGCCAGTGCCGACAAGATCGAAGGCTTTCCGCCCGGCTGGCACTGGAGTAACCAGACCCGCGACGGCGTGCGCGCCAGTGTGACGGTGCCGGCGGCCGGCGAGCAGGCGTTCACGCTTTTTATGCGCGAAGACGGCCTGAAGGTCGATACCATCGTGCTGACCAAAGACCCGGCCTGGCAGCCTTGAGGCCGGGCTTGGTGTCGCGCTTTCAGCCGGCGGCGGCATCGATACCGGCAAGCACCGCAGCGGTGTCTGCCAGAGTGCCGAAAATACCGTCTTCAACGGTCACCATATGCAGCGCGGCCTGATGGGCGTATTCGTCACCACTGGCGCAGGCGTCAGTGATGGTCAGACATTGGAAGTTGCGGTCACAGGCCTCTCTTAGGGTGGACTGAACACAGACATCGGTGGTGCAGCCGCTGAGCAACAGATGCGTAATGCCGCGGGCGTGCAGGACATGTTCAAGGTCCGTATAGGTAAAAGCGCCGCAGCAGGTTTTGTCGATAATGATGTCTTGCGGCTGCACGTCCAGTTCGGCGACCAGTTCAAAACCGCGGGTGCCGCGCAGAAAGACATCCGTCCCTTCCAGACCGGCGCGCCGCCGGCGCCATTTTTCGTAGTCTGTCATATCGGCCATATCGGCGCGGTAGCCCTGGCGGGTGTAGATCACGCTAATCCCGGCGGCACGGCAGGCGCGGACCAGCGCGGTCACATTCGGCAGGATCGTCCGCAGCTCTGCCGGGTCATAGCCTTTGCGCGCAAAATAGCCGTCCGGTGAGAGAAAATCGTGTTGCAGATCAATGACGATCAGCGCGGTGGTGTCGGGCTTGAGGTTTCCGTCATAGGGAAAATCAAACGGGCGGGCCTGAATCATGGTGGGCTCCTTGGTAAAGCAATTTACAACTGTGGCGGGCCGGAGGGCCTGTAGCGCCGCATCGCTTCAGATGGCAGCGTGGTCTGACGTTAACAGCGCCGCCTCGTCAGTGCCAGTGCCGGTGGCGGGGCCGGCTCAGGCCGGACGCGGGAAGCGGCCGTCGTGAAAGAAGCTTTCCGCTTTAAATGACAGCACCTTTGCCGGTACGCCCATATAGGCGAAGACCACGCCGGCGCCGGTGGTCTCGCATTGCCATTCCGTTTTGCCGGTAACCTTGCGCGAGGCCAGTGCCGCCGGCGTAAAAAGCGCCACATTGATCCCGCCCTGCGGGTCGCGCGCGGAACAGAACTCAAAGGCTTCGATGCCAAAGCCGCGCATGGCCGCGCCCAGTTGCTGTGTTGCGGTGTACTCCGACGGATGCGTGAGTGTGTCGTGGAAGGCGCTGAAAGGCGGGTTTTGCAGGCGTAGTCCCCGGCTGGTCTTGTAGCGGGCCTGAAAGGCGCTGTGCCGGGAGCGCAGCGGTGCAGCAGGCGGCTCATGCATATCAAACCACAGAACCAGACGGTAGTAAGCCGATTCGGCCAGACAGGTGTCGAGGGAACGGGCACCGTAGAACAGGCTGGCTTCTGTGGGGCTGCCGAAGCGTGATCCGTATTGCAGGGGCGGGTAGCGCCAGGGGGTGGCGAGCAGATAATCCAGCCCGCGGACGGCCTCAGGCAAGGGCGGTTTGGATTTTTCTTCGAGCAGCTCTTCAAGGCGTGATTGTTCCGCCAGATTGTCGCACAGCTGGCGGGTGGCAACCTGTTCCTGGCTCTCGGTGAGACGGTGCAGGGAGCCGTTCAGTGGCGTGACCGGGATGTCACCGTCCAGGGCCGCCCAGATTGTACTGTGCATCGGTCAGAGTTTGCCGCGGATTGCATCGAGGTAAGTCATGACCCGTGACAGGCCGGGGATGGTTTTGATCTGTTCGGCCGGGACGCCGCCGGTGCCCTGATTGGCCGTGTGCATCCAGTGCCGGATGTTGTCGCGGTCGCCGTCCATCAGGGCAAACAGGCTGCGGTAACAGCGGATCAGCATCAGCGCCAGCTCGCCTTCTTTGCTGTCCGGATCTATGCCCTTGCCCAGCGAGGAGCGGTGCCGGCCGATAATCTCGCCCAGCTCATTACGGGTCAGGCCCAGATAGCTTGCGGCATTGAGTACCGCTTTGGCGATAAGGGTACGGTCATCCCCTAGCTTGTTCAGAGTCGTGCTGTTCATAGGATTTATCCGTCGTATTTACGACAATATAGCACTAAATGTCGCATTAGCAACGTTGGTGACGGTGGCGGGGGAATAGTTCACAAAAGCAGCGGTCACCGGCCGCAGTCGTGCGGGGCGGCCTGGCGCATGATGTGTCTCAAGGAAGGCGCAGGGCTTTCCGGCAGGTTCAATCTGACTTAAACGACACAGAGGACGACGACAATGGCTGACAAATCAGGTGGCGATATCTATCAGGGCAACACGGGCATGCAGGGCAATATGTCTGCACAGAGTTTGAATTCCATTGCCGGGGCCGGCGCCGGTGCGGTGGATGCGTTCGGCGGGATGGCCGATGCCATGGGGATGGCAACACAGAATGTGGTGCAGAATCAGACCCAGGGCAATATCGCGGCCAGTGGCGCAGGCGGCAGCGATAATGTACAGGCCGACACCACTATCAACGCCTGATCCCGCAGGCATTGTGCAGCAAGGACTCAGGCCTGTCATGGCGGCGGGCCTGAGTCCTTGGCCGTGCTTGCTGTTGTCCGCTGCCGCACGGCGTTTTGAAAACGGCTGCACAATCTGCGCGACGGTGATAAAGTAAGGCTACCTTACTAAGTGGATCTGCTGTTTTATGTCACCGCCTCTTTCCTCCGATATCGCGGCGTTCGCCGTGCTGGAGCTGGCCCACGCCTTCCGTACCGAGTTCGAGCGTCAGGTCAGCCAATCGAGCCTGCCGCTGACGCCCGGTGAGGCGCGCGTGCTGGCCCATGTGGGCCGCTATGAACCGGTGCGTCCCGGTCAGCTGGCCGCAACGCTCGGCATCAGCAAAATGAGTGTCAGCGAATTTACCTGCAAACTGGAAAAAGGCGGCTATCTGCAACGCAGTAACGATCCCGACGACCAGCGCGCTATTTCCCTGCAGGTGACGGAAGCGGGCCGGGCTGTGCTCGGACAGATCCGTGCTATCGGCCGCTCGGTGCGCGAGCGTGCGCGCGGCGAGTTACCCGAAACTGACTGGGCCGGTTTTGTCGCCATGGCCGTCGAAATCCGGAAAAACCTGATCGGCGATACCACGCCCCGGAGCGCCGTATGAGTGCCTCACAAACCGGGATTGACGCCACTGCTGATGCGCCCTTGATGAGCGCACGCCGGGTCAGCCTGCTCGGTGGCCTGCTGATCGCCATGGGGCCGATCTCCATGGCGATGTATACCCCTGCCATGCCGGCGATAGTGGAGGCTTTCGGCAGCACCGAAGCGGCCGTCAAACTTACCCTGACTCTGTATTTTGCCGGTTTTGCCTGCGCGCAGCTGATCGCCGGGCCCTTGTCCGATGCATTGGGACGCAAGCCTGTCACCGTCGCATTTCTGCTGATTTACCTGCTTGGCAGTGTGCTGGCCTTGCTGGCGCCGACGGTTGAAACGCTGATGCTGGGACGTTTTGTACAGGGCGTGGGCGCATCCGTGGGGATTGCCGTGTCGCGTGCGCTGGTGCGCGATCTGTTCACCGGCCATACCTCGGCGAAAATCATGAATGTGATCGGCATCATCCTCGCGCTGGGGCCGGCACTGGCACCGACCATCGGCGGCGTGTTGATGGAGTTTTATGGCTGGCGCTCGTCGTTTGTGGCCATGTTTCTGGTCGGTGTGGGCAGTATTGCCGCGGTCAGTGTGTTTATGCGCGAAACCGTCGGCCGTGATCTGAGCCGTTTGCAGCCGGCCTCCTTGTTGCGCAGCTACGGCCTGCTGCTGACCAACCGGCACTTTCTGCTGACGGTGACGGTGATCTCCGGCGCGGTCGGCGCGCTTTATGCGCAGTCGACATTTTTGCCGTTTATTCTGATGAACCGTGTCGGCCTGACGCCGTCGCAGTTCGGGCTTGGCATGTTGATGCAGTCGGGTTGTTTTTTCCTCGGCGCCCTGATGGCGCGGCAGCTGATGAGACGGATCAGCGCCTATCAGCTGGTCACGCCCGGTTTATGCCTGATTGCGCTGGGTTCGGCCGGCGTGTTTATGCTGAATTTCTGGGCCCCGACCTATCTGCGCGTGATGGGGCCGGTTGCGCCCTATGCGCTGGGGATCGCGTTTGTGATGCCGGCCATGTCGACCGCTGCGCTTGCGCCGTTCCGCGAAAATGCCGGTGCTGCTTCGGCCTTAATGGGTTTTCTGCAGATGGGGTCAGGCCTGCTTTTCGGTACCATCGGCGCCTTGATGGGCGATCCGGTCAGTGCCATGGCCAATCTGGTGCCGGTGATGGGATTGGCAGCTTGCCTTGCCTATATTGTGTACCGTCGTCACCCTCATCTGGCCGAGGAAGAGCCGCGGCATGATGTGCTGGCCGCTGCACCGCCCGGACGCACGCTGATGCCGGACAAAGAAAACCCCTGAACAGGCTTGCGGATTGGCGGCGTCAAAGCGCTATTGTGTCGGGTAGGTCGCGAAACGGTAATCACACACAATAAACCACAGTATTGGCCGCGGGCTTGTCGCGGCAGCTGCGGGACTCGCCGCAGACAGGCGAAACCGCTCTGTATTCAGTACTTTGCAGCGACGCTCCGGGTAAGCCGGGGCGCTGCCCGCGCAGCTTCCTGCGCGCGTGTTCCACCATTTATCTAACTCGTTTGTGCAGTAGATGCCGGCCGGCTATCGGAGTTGAATAAGGTCTATGCGTGATCGAATGCAATCGCGTGTGTTTTCACAGACCCGTCGCAGGCTTTTGGCAGCGTTCAAAACAGAGCTCAGGCCAGCGGGCGACTTTATACCTTAAACAGAGGATAAGACGATGGCAGATAAATCCGGTGGCGATATTATGCAAAGCAATACTGGCATGCAGGGCAATGCGAGCGGTCAGGACCTGAACGCGCTGGGCGTCGGTGGTGCCGGTGCGGTTGACGCCATGGGCGGTGCCGGTGCCGGCATGGGCATGGCCGATCAGGCGGTGACTCAGGCGCAGAACCAGGCTAATGCAGCTATGTCCGGCATGGGCGGCGACGACAATATTAACGCTAACACAACGATCAATATCAGCTGATCAGAGCGTATAAAACAGCGCTTTGCCATACACGGTAAAGGTGCATAAGCACGTGGGACGGGGCAGGCCATCGGTTTGCCCCGTTTTTTTTGCCCGCAGCAAGAGCGTGCTTCATACGCATGTCATACAGCCGGCCTAAAGTCAGGCTCTGATTCTGTGCTGACGGCTGTGCCGATGAAATTTCCGCTGATGTTCAAATACGCTGCGATTCCGCTGGTGCTGATGATTGCCGGCTTTAACGGCAAAGCCTTTGCCGCTGATGCTGAGGCGCTTATCACACACGAGCCGGGCCGGATTGCCGGGGACATGGCTGCAATAGACTGAGCTGCGGCTCACCGGCTCAGATAGACCACACCCTGCGCAGAACTGAGCCGGTTGTCCTGTAGTTCTGTTTCACGCACGGGCTGATCCTGTTGCCGGCGGATTCTTGAACCGATCACAATATCCGCCTCCTCAGCGTCTTCAAAACGGTTGGCCGTCAGGGTGTTGTGATCATCCTGTACTCTGATGCCGACCTGATTGCCGGTAAACTGATTTCCACGCACGGTATTGTATTGTGCGTAATCGCGGTAGAACTTCGCAGTGCCCTTGGCGGCATAGAGCGGGTCGCCGCAATGGAAACCGCTCAGATCGCGGTCGGCACGCTCGGCCAGCCAAACGCCTGTGGTTTCGTTTTCAAAGCGATTGTCTTCGATCAGATTGTGATCAGCGCCGCCGTCGCGCGGCATCTCACGCGCTTTGCTGTCAGCGTGCTCCCAGCAGTTCTTATACAGATATACACCGCCGTCGGCGTTATTGCGGAACAGGTTTGCGCGGATGGTGTTGTACTGTGAGCCGTCCACCGCAATCGCTTCGCGGCGCACCGTGTCGCTCAGGCGGCGGCTGCGTTGCCGGCTCTGTGCGTCGTAGCTGGCAAAGCCGTTGCCTTCGAAACGGTTGTTGCGGATCAGGGCGTCGCGTGTGCCCGCTTCCAGATACAGACCAACGCCGCCGGAGCCGAGAATACGGCTGTTTTCCAGGCTTACGCCGCTGACGAAGCGCTGCAGATAGACTCCGGTGTCGTGTGAATTGACGATGCTGAGATTGTCCAGGCGGATATCGCCCGGTGCTTTGCTCTGCAGTTGCGCGGCCGCTTTCACCTGACCGTCGCGACGCGCGCGTGCGTAGGTGGCCGGTTCCATACCCATCACGATCAGCACGGCGGTGCGGTAATTGAGCAGCTGACAGTTGCGCACGGTGACGTTGCGCACCGGGCGTGCGGCATTCTCGTGCCCGGCAATCAGTATGGCGTAGGTTTGCGGGGCCTGTCCGCTTGCGTAGGCGCGTCCGGCAGGCTGGCGTTCCGGGCTGTCCAGCCCGTTCAGCAGTGCACCATTGCAGTCCAGAGTGATACCGGGTTTGTTGATCCGCAGCGTCAGACGTTCATAGCGGCAGCCCGGCGGCAGGGTCAGGGATTTGTCCAGCGTCACCGTGCTACCGGGCGCAAAGGCCGGGCAGGCCGGGTTGGACTGCGCCGGGATGGTCAGCGTTTGCAGGTAAATGCTGTCATCGGGCAAAGGCTGTAGCGCGCGCATGCCGGTCTGCAGGGACGAGCAGCTGCACAGCAGTAGTGACGCTGCAGCGCAGCAGGCAGCAAGCCGGCGGACTGCCGGGATGGTTTGTAAAATTCGCGCAAACACGCCGTCGGCTTCGCTCAGTGTGGCAGTGTTACTGTCTAGCAGGTTCTTTGCCGGTTCTGCCGCGGCAAACCGGTCCAGCCTATAAAAAAGCCCCGCTTTGGGGTATCTTACGCGCGTCGCAAACGAGAGCAGGAATTGCCCGAGTCATGATTATCAAACCGAAAATCCGTGGTTTCATCTGTACTACCACCCATCCGACCGGCTGTGCGGAGAACGTCCGCGAACAGATTGCCTATGTTAAAGCGCAGGGGCCGATCGACAACGGTCCGAAGAATGTGCTCGTGGTGGGCGCTTCCAGCGGTTACGGTTTGTCCTCGCGCATTGCCGCGGCCTTCGGCAGCGGTGCCAAAACACTCGGCGTGTTTTTCGAGAAACCGGCCACCGAGAAAAAGCCCGGCACGGCCGGCTGGTATAACGCCGCGGCGTTTCAGGCCGAAGCGCGTAAGGCCGGCCTCTATGCCAAAAGCATCAACGGCGACGCTTTCTCGCACGAAGCCAAGCAAAAAGCCATCGAGGTCATCAAGGAAGACATGGGCCAGATTGATCTGGTGGTCTACTCGCTGGCCTCGCCGGTGCGCAAAATGCCCGATACCGGTGAAGTGGTGCGTTCCTGCCTGAAACCGATCGGCGAGCCCTACAAATCCACCGCCATCGACACCAATAAAGACACCATTATCGAGGCCGAAGTCGAACCGGCCACCGAAGAAGAAATTGCCAACACCGTAACCGTGATGGGGGGCGAGGATTGGGAACTGTGGATCAACGCCCTGGCTGACGCCGGTGTACTGGCCGATGGTTGCAAAACCGTCGCTTACTCCTATATCGGCTCCGATATTACCTGGCCGATCTACTGGCACGGCGCGCTGGGCAAAGCCAAACAGGATCTCGACCGTGCCGCCGCTGCACTGGATGCGCGCCTGGCTGAAAAAGGTGGTCAGGCCAATATCGGTGTGCTCAAGTCGGTTGTCACCCAGGCCAGCTCGGCGATTCCGGTCATGCCCTTGTATCTGGCCATGTGCTTTAAGGTCATGAAAGAAAAAGACCTGCACGAAGGCTGTATGCAACAGATCTCGCGCCTGTTCCACACCGGTCTGTACGGCGACTCGGCGCAGATGGATGAGCAGAAGCGTTACCGCATGGATGATTGGGAATTGCGGGAAGACGTGCAGCAGGCCTGCCGTGAACTCTGGCCGCAAGTGAGCACCGAAAACCTGTTTGAGCTGACCGATTACCAATACTACAAGGACGAGTTCCTCAAGCTGTTCGGTTTCGGCGTCGACGGCGTTGACTACGAGGCTGATGTTGATCCGCAGGTTGAGTTTGAGGTGATCGATATCTGATCGGGCACCGCTCTGTCAGCCCCCAAAAAAAAGCCGGCTTGAAGCCGGCTTTTTTTGTGTCGTTGATTTACGCTTGCCGCGTACTGCGGTATGCGAAGGGATGCCCCTGATAAGACAACTGTGCTTACTTTCCTTTCCAGGGCACCAGCTTGCGTTCGGCGTAGCGCATCAGCATATCGAACAGATAGGCGATGATGCCGATCACGACTATGCCCATGATGACCACATCGGTGACCAGGAACTCAGCCGCGTTCAGGACCATAAAGCCAAGTCCGGCCTGAGCCGCGACCATCTCGGCGGCGACCAGCGTGGTCCAGCCGAAACCAATACCGATACGCATACCGGTGAGAATCTCGGGCAGGGCGCTTTTGAGGATGATGTGACGGATCACCTGCCAGCGTGAGGCCCCCATGGAGTAGGCAGCGTGGATTTGTTCTATGGCCACTGAACGCACACCGGCGCGGGCACTGAGGGCCATGGGGGCAAAGATGGACATGTAAATCAGTACAACCTTGGACACTTCGCCTATACCCAGCCAGATAATGACCAGCGGCAGATAAGCCAGCGGCGGAAGCGGGCGGTAGAATTCGATAATCGGGTCAAACAGACCACGGGCGACGCGGTTCACGCCCATCAGAATGCCGATCGGCACTGCCGTGACCAGAGCCAGGGCGAAGGCGCCGAAAACCCGCATCATGCTCCAGCCGGTATGTTCCAGCAGCGTGGCGTTGGCAAAGCCTTCGGTCAGTACTTCCCAGAAGCGCGCCAGTACCGCAACAGGCGACGGCAGAAACATGGGGTCGATCCAGCCGGCCGTGGTGGTGACAAACCAGAGCAGCAGCAGGGCCGAGGCGGTGACCAGACTGATTGCCGCGCTTTTACCGCGACCGGGGGCGCCATAGGACTCGCCGGGCATCACCGGACCGGCGGAGAAGATCTTTTTCAGCCGCTGCAGCAAGGTCGGTGAGGACTGTTGCGGGCTGCCGGCCGGTGATATGGCGGCTTTGGCGTCGAGTGCTTTGGTGGCGCTCATCAGTGTAATCCTCCGGCGGCTTCGTCCCCGTGAATAATGCTCAGGACCTGCTCGCGCATTTCGATAAACTCGGGCATGGATTTGACTTTACGGGCGTCGCGGCATTCGAGGAAACGCTCGTTAAAATCCAGTTCAAATTCGTGGGTAATACGGCCCGGGCGCGGTGACATGATGATCAGCCGTGAGGCCATAAACAGGGCTTCCTCAACGCTGTGGGTGATGAAAAACATCATCTTCTGAGTTTCTTTCCAGACGTCGAGCAGCAACTCCTGCAGGACTTCGCGGGTCAGCGCGTCCAGCGCGCCGAGCGGTTCGTCGAGCAGCAGCATTTTCGGATCGTTGGTCAGGGCGCGGGCGATGCCGACACGCTGTTGCATACCGCCGGACAGTTGATAAACCGGGTGGCGGTGAAAGTCTTCCAGACCGACCAGCTTAAGAAAGCTCGCGGCCCGTTGACGGCGTTCGGCCTTGCCCACGCCTTGTAGTTTTAAACCGAACTCAGTGTTTTCGATGACATTCAGCCAGGGCAGCAGGGCATGCTTCTGAAAGACCACGCCGCGCTCTTTGCCGGGCCCGTCGATCTGGTCGGCCAGATCCACCCCGCAGGCGACCCGCGGCAGTCCGTCGATCTGGCTGTCACCCAGAGTCAGATAACCTTCGGTTGGCGAGATAAACCCGGCCATCAGACTCAGCAGGGTGGTTTTGCCGCAACCGGAAGCGCCCAGGGCGACCACGAACTCACCCGGTTCTATGGTGAAGTTGATATCTGACAAGGCCCGTACCTGTTCACCGCCGTTAATGCCGGGGTAAACAACCGAGACATCATGAATTTGCAGTCTGCTCATGGTGTTTGCTCCTGTTTGCGGGAGGTGCCGGTGCGGCACCCCCGCAGGGATGTAAGTGCGTTCAGAGGCCTTGTGCCTTTTCGGCGTAGCTGGGATTGACGTAGACGCTGTAGTCTTCTTTCAGCGCCGGGATCTTGCCCTGGTCTTTGAGAAACTCTGAGGTAAACAGCAGGGCGCGGGCTGCACCGCCGTCGGCACCGCAGGCCAGCCAGTCACAGCTCAGTTGCTTGTCCAGCGGGACAAAGTCATACAGTGCCAGCACGCCGGGGACGTTTTCGGCCGCGCCGCCGGTCATTTTGGCAATGCTCTGAATCATGGGAGAGTCGGCAGTCAGGCTGTCTTTTTCGCTGCGGTATACGTCATCGGCGTCGTTGATGAGTTTGATCATGGTGGCGATCACGTCCGGGTTTGCCGCACCGTAGTCTTTATTGACGACCATGCCGTCGAAGGTGGCTTTGCCCCAGCGGCTCAGTTCGCCGGAACTGATCAGGACTTTACCGTTTTCCTTGATCTTGCCCAGCACCGGATCCCAGATAAAGGCAGCGTCGATATCACCACGGGTCCAGGCTGCGGAAATGGCGTTCGGCTGCATATTCAATACTTTCAGGTCTTTTTCGCTCAGGCCGAACTGTTCCAGCGCAAACAAGGCGTGAAAATGCGTAGTGGATACAAAAGGAACCCCCAGTGTTTTGCCTTTCAGATCCTGCGGTGCCACAATTCCGGAGCCGTCTTTGACGACCAGGGCTTCGGCTTCGTTGATGTTTTCGAGAATCCACACCAGCTCGATATTGACCCCGCGGCTGACCGCTGCCGCAATCGGACTGGAGCCGGCCGAAGCGATGTCGATATCGCCGGAGGCCATGGCGGTGATGACCTTGGCGCCGGAGTCAAAGCGACGCCACTCGATATCAAGGCCGGTAGCCTCTTCCAGAGCGCCGCTGTCAATGACGGATTTCCAAGGATTCATCATGCCCTGATAGCCGATGGTCAGTGTGTCGGCCATGGCGCCGGTGCTGAGCAGCACGCTGGTGCTGAGGCCGGCCAGCAGGCGTTTGAAACCTTTGTTGTGTGCAATTGTGCGCATTGTTTTCTCCGCGTTTGGGTCGTTTGTAGAGGATGTTGGTCGTCGGTGTAATCACCTTAGGTTCGCTTCCCACCGTGTACGTAGATCCAGTTCTGTGCGGCCATGGGGCCAGTGCAGAGCAGGGCAGTTGAATTGCCACATTGTGAAGCATCGATGTTGTTTTGAGGTGCAAAAGCTCCGTGATTGAATACAATCTGAACGCGCCTTTTGAGGCTGAACGCTCGCTGCAGGAGCAGATTCAGGAGCGCTTGGTGGCGGCGATTCTGGCCGGTAAGCTGCCGGTCGATGAAGCGCTGCCGTCCTCGCGCAAGCTGGCGGCGCGGCTCAAGGTGTCGCGCAATACCGTGATTCTGGTTTATGAGCGGATGTGCGATGCCGGCTATCTGGAATCGCGCCACCGGCGCGGTTACTTCATCGCGCCCGCGTTCCATCATCCCGACCCGATCAGGATACAGAGCAAAGCGGCGGTGACTGAGGTGTCGCCGGACTGGGCCGCGCGTTTCAAACGCAACCCCGGGCAGTACCAGAGTATTGTCAAGCCCAACCAGTGGCAGGCTTACGAATACCCCTTTATCTACGGACAGATTCAACAGGAGTTTTTTCCCATCGAGCACTGGCGTGACTGCGCCCGGCGCACGCTGAACAGTGCTTGTATTCCTGACTGGCTGCATGACCGTGTCGACACCGATGACCCCATGCTGGTCGAGCAGCTGCGCACGCGGCTTTTGCCCAAACGCGGTATCTACGCAGAACCCGAGGAGATTCTCGTGACCATCGGTACGCAGAATTCCCTTTATCTGCTGGCTAATCTGTTGGTCGACAACAAGACCCGGGTGGGGATGGAGAACCCGGGTTTCCGTGATGCGCATAGCATTTTCCGTAGTTTCGATGCTGATCTCGTGCTGCAGGAGGTCGACGGGGAAGGCATTGTTGTCGATGAGCGGCTTGCCGCTTGTGACTATATCTATGTCACGCCCAGCCATCAGGTTCCCACCGGCGCGGAGATGAGCCGGCGCCGTCGCTCTGAGCTGATGGCGCTGGCGCAGCGTAGTGACGCACTGCTGATTGAGGATGACTACGATGCCGAAATCAATATGCAGGATGATCCGATCCCGGCGCTTAAATCACAGGACCCGGACAAACGCGTTATCTATGTGGGCAGTCTGTCCAAGTCCATGTCACCGGGCTTGCGGATCGGCTTTATGGTCGCCGATGAGGCTCTTATTGCCGAAGCGCGGGCCCTGCGGCGTTTGATGTACCGCCATCCGGCCACCAACAATCAGCGCCAGACTGCGCTGTTTCTTTCCCTGGGCTATTACGACGCCTATCTGCGCAAGTTACGCACCTTGTATTTCAACAAGATGGTGCGTATGGAAGCCTCCTTGCGCCAGCATCTGCCGGACATGCTGACCAGTGAAATCGGCGCCGGAGCGTCCTCGTTCTGGCTGCGTGCACCGCAAGGGGTAGACACCGAAGCGCTGTCCTGGGCGGCAGCGCGTGACGGGGTACTGATCGAACCTGGTGCAGTGCATTTTCTCAGCGATGATCCGCCGCGAAACTATCTGCGGCTTGGTTTTTCAACCATTCCGACGCACAAAATTGATCCGGGCATTGCCCGGTTAAAGGCCACACTGGCGCGTTTTACCGACTGCTGAGGGCCGCTGGTTCTACAATCTCCCGTAACTGGATCTATCCGCTGATCCGCTCAGGCTCCTAACGTTTAAGCACGGACGGTGTCGTGTCTGACACCGCTGAACGGGGACGCAAGCCTTGGCGGAGAACTTCACACAATTCATCAATCCTGATCTGAGCTGGGCCTTATTGCTGATTCTGGGCGCATCGATGGTGCGTGGCTATACCGGATTCGGCTTTGCCGCTCTGGCAATTACCGGATTAAACCTGATCTGGCCGCCGCAGATCAGTGTGCCGGTGATCCTCCTGCTTGATCTGATCGGCTCTCTGGGACTGCTGCGCACCGTCTGGCCTGAGTCAGACCGTGCCCTGATCGCGCGCCTGACGTCAGGGGCAGTGCTTGGCATTCCGCTGGGGCTGACGCTGTTGATTCAGTTGCCGGAAAACTGGCTGAAGATCGGCATCAATGCCGCTGTGCTGATTCTGACCATTATCTTGTTTCTGCGTCCGGCCGCGGCACGGCGGGAGTACCCCTGGCTGACACGTATTGCCGGCGGGGTATCCGGTGCCTTTACCGCTGCGGCCTCCGTCGGTGGCTTGCCGATCGTTTGTTATCTGATGATGACGCCGCTGGATGCGCGTCGCCAGCGCGCCTCCATGGTGGTTTTTCTTGCCCTGACTGATCTTGTCGCACTTGCATTGTTGGCAGCCAGTGGTTTGCTGGGCGTTCACCTGCTGCTGCCGATCCTGATTTTGCTCCTGCCCACCTTGCTGGGCGTGCATCTGGGCAAACTCGCTTTTCAGTACTTCCGTCCCAAATCCTTTCATCCGGTGGCTTTGCCGATTCTCGCTGTGCTTTCGCTCAGCGGCTTGTGGCTGAGTCTGCGGACGCTGATTTCTCCAACGCTTACAGGAGCCTGAGTCATGTCAAAAACTGCTTTTATTACCGGTGCTACATCGGGTTTCGGGCGCGCCTGCGCGCTGCGCTTCGGTCGTGCCGGCTGGAATCTGATTCTTACCGGTCGTCGTCAGGAGCGTCTTGAGGCGCTCAAAGATGAGCTGGCCGGCGATTGTCAGGTGCTCTGCTGTGCACTGGATGTGCGAGATGCCGCGGCCGTGAAGGCCTGTGTCGATGGTTTACCGGCACCGTTTGATGCGATCGATCTGCTGCTCAACAACGCGGGCCTGGCACTGGGGACCGAAGCGGCACAGGACTGCGATCCGGATGACTGGAAGCAGATGATTGATACCAATATTACAGGCCTGACCACAGTGACCCATGCGCTGCTGCCCAAGCTGATCGAAACCGGCGCCGGCGCGGCGATCATCAATATCGGCTCCATCGCCGGTCACTGGCCTTATCCCGGCGGCAATGTGTATTGCGGCACCAAAGCCTTTGTTGAGCAGTTTTCCTACGCCTTGCGCTGCGATCTGTCCGGTACCGGGGTGCGGGTTTCCAATCTCGCGCCGGGACTCTCGGAAAGCGAATTTACGCTGGTGCGTACCGGCGGCGATAAAGCCGCTTACGACCAGCTCTATCAGGGTGCGGCACCGATTCAGCCGGAAGATATCGCCGAAACGGTCTTCTGGCTTGCCAGCCTGCCTGCGCACCTGAACGTCAACCAGCTGGAAATCATGCCGGTTTCGCAAGCCTGGTCACCGTTTTCAATTCATCGTCAATCCTGAGTACGACAAGGAACCACAATCATGAACAGCCAAGTACAGTACAACACCGTCGCCGAACTGGACCGTGAACATGTTTGGCACCATCTCACGCCGGGGGCAGCCGCTGCCAAGGGTGTCCCCATCTTTGTGCGCGGCGAAGGCCTAAATGTCTGGGATTCTGCGGGCAAGGAATATCTGGATGCCTCAGCCGGTGGTGTGTGGGTGGTCAATGCCGGTTACGGTCGTGCGGAAATCGCCGACGCGGTGCGTGAGCAGTTGCTCAAGCTGAACTTTTTTGCCAGTTCCACCGGCAGTGAACCGGCTGCCTTGTTCGCCGGTAAATTGCTGGAGAAAATGCCCGGCATGAGCCGTGTCTTCTATTCCAGCTCCGGCTCCGAGGCCAATGAAAAAGCCTTCAAAATGGTGCGCCAGATCGCGCATAAACACTTCGGTGGCAAGAAGCATAAAATCCTTTACCGTGAGCGCGATTATCACGGTACCACGCTTGCAGCTTTGAGCGCCTCCGGACAGACTGAACGGCGTGCGCAGTTCGGGCCTTTTGCACCGGGATTTGTCGAAGTGCCGCACTGCTGCGAATACCGCAATCAGTATGGCGAGACCGAAAACTACGGCCTGCGCGCGGCGCAAGCCATCGAAGAAGTGATCCTGCGTGAAGGGGCCGATACGGTCGGAGGCATTATCCTTGAGCCGATCACCGCCGGCGGTGGCGTGATTCTGCCTCCGCAGGGCTATCTGGAGAAAGTCCGCGAGATCTGCGACCGCTATGACATCCTGATGATTATCGACGAGGTGGTCTGCGGACTGGGCCGCACCGGTAAATGGTTTGGCTATCAGCACTACGACTTCCAGCCCGATATTGTCACCATGGCAAAAGGTGTGGCGTCCGGCTATGCAGCGATTTCCTGCACGGTTACCACCGAACGGGTCTACGAGATGCTGCAGGAAGACGAGAGTGACAAGCTGGGCTTTTTCCGCGATATCTCCACCTACGCCGGCAACCTGGCCGGCCCGGCGGCGGCTTTGGCCAATATGCAGATTCTCGAGCGCGAAGAATTGGTCGAAAACAGTGCCAAGCTCGGCGAGTACTTCCTTGAGGGATTGCGTGCATTGCAACTGCGGCACCCGATTATCGGTGATGTGCGCGGCAAAGGCTTGTTTGCCGGTTTGGAACTGGTCAGCGATCGCGACAGCAAAGAGCCGGTCGATGAGTCCGTGGCCATTGCCGTGGCTGCGAAATGCAAGGATCTCGGTGTATTGATCGGCCGCACCAACCGCAGCTTTGAGCGTTTTAACAACATCCTCAATTTCAGTCCGGCCCTGATTGCCACCAGCGCCCATATTGATCGGATTGTTGAGGTGCTCGATCAGGCGCTGAGTGAGGTCAGCGCTTAAGCCTCGCTTCACACCTGTCTGCTGTGCCGGTGCGTCCGCTCCGGCACAGCGTCTCTTCAGTATCGACATGTCGGGAAACCAGCCATGAAGGTGTTCAACAAGTCCTTTACCCACCAGGAAGCGATCCCGGAGCAGGGCATCGCCGCCGCGCTCGAGGTCATGCGCAGCGGCCGGCTGCACCGCTACAACACGGCGGACGGTGAGCAAAGTCAGGTGGATTTGCTGGAGCTGGAATTCGCCGCCTATCTGGGCGTGCCTTATTGTCTGGCCTGCGCCTCCGGTGGCTACGCCCTGCATGTGGCCATGCGGGCAGCCGGTGTGCAGCCCGGCGACAAGGTGTTGTGCAATGCTTTTACTCTGGCACCGGTGCCGGGGGCGATCCACAACAGCGGCGCTGAGCCGGTGCTGGTAGAAACGGCATCGGATTATTGTATTGATGCGCCTGATCTGGAATACAAGGCCGAAACCAGTGGTGCCAAGTATCTATTGTTGTCGCATATGCGCGGACATATTGCCGATATGGACCGGATCATGGCGATCTGCGAGCGCCACGGGCTGTGCCTGATCGAGGATTGCGCGCATACCATGGGCGCTTCGTGGAAAGGCCGAAAAAGCGGCACCTTTGGTGACGTGGCCTGTTTCAGCACCCAGACTTACAAGCATCTCAATGCCGGTGAGGGCGGTTTGCTGACCACCCGTGACGATAGCCTGATGGCGCGGGCGATTATCTGTTCCGGTTCCTATATGTTGTACGCGCGGCATGCCGCTGCACCGCCGTCTCAGGCATTTGACAACATCCGCTACCAGACGCCCAATTTCAGCGGACGTATGGACAATCTGCGCGCCGCGGTGTTGCGCCCGCAGTTAGCAGAGTTGGACCGGCGTTGTGCGCGTTGGAACCGTCTCCATGCCTTGATAGCCGCGACACTGGCCGCAAGCCCGTGGGTGTTGATGCCGGCCCGTGCGCCGCAGGAGGCCTATGTGGCCAGCTCGGTGCAGTTTTCCCTGCCCGGTTTCAGCGATGCGCAGCTGCGCCGGGTGGTGGATGCGTGTGCCGGACGCGGTGTGGTGCTGAAGTGGTTCGGTGAACCTGAACCGCAAGGCTATACCAGCCGTTATGACAGTTGGCGCTATCTCGGGGACATGCCGCGTTTGCCGCAGACCGAAGCGGTCCTGCATGATCTGCTCGATATGCGCATTCCTTTGACCTTCAGCGAAGACGATTGCAGTCTGATCGCGTCGATTATCGTTGATGAGGTGCAGGCCGCGGCCGCCCGGACCTGAGCCCCATCGGGGCCGCGCCGCACGAAAAAAGACGGTTTGCCCGCAGCCTGCCATCGCGTGCAGAATAGCGCGACTGAAATTGAGCTTGCTGCTGATGTCTGAACCCGAAATTCTGTTTCCGCTTAGCTTCGACTCCGCGTCGCCGCGTACGCCCTGGAAGGCGGAGATGGCGTCGCTGGTGCGCGATCCGCAAACACTCTGTGCGCTGCTCGGGCTGCAGGGCGCGGATGCGGAAGAAATCCGCCGTGCCTGCGGCGATTTTCCGCTGCGGGTGCCGCGTCCTTATCTGAACCGGATCACCAGGGGTGACCCACAGGACCCGCTCTTATTGCAGGTACTGCCACAGCTGCAGGAGCTGACCGAAACACCGGGCTATTCGGCAGACCCCTTGGACGAAGCGCAGTTCACACCGGTGCCGGGCTTGCTGCATAAGTATCAGGGCCGTGTGCTGGTGGTGTTAAACGGTAATTGCGCGATTCATTGCCGCTACTGTTTTCGCCGGCATTTCCCCTATAAAGAACACCAGATCGGCAAAGCGCACTGGCAGCGGATTGTGGATTATATCGCCGCTGATACAAGCATCCGTGAGGTGATTTTCAGTGGCGGTGATCCGCTGACCGTGACCGACAGTGCGCTGGCGGAAAAGGTCAGACAGCTGGATGCGATAGCCCATCTCAAACGCCTGCGTCTGCATACCCGGGTGCCGGTGATGATACCGTCGCGGATCAACGACGATTGTCTGGCCTGGCTGCGCGCGACCCGGCTGCAGGTGGTTTGTGTGATCCACGCCAATCATGCCAATGAGATTGATGCTGAGGTGCTGCAGGCGCTGGATCAATTGCGCGGGGCCGGCGTCACGCTGCTGAATCAGACCGTGCTGCTGCGCGGCGTCAATGACGCGGCCGAAACGCTGATCCGCTTGTCCGAAACCCTGTCCGAAGCGGGCGTGATGCCGTACTACCTGCATCAGCTCGATGCCGTGCAGGGCGCGGCGCATTTTGCCGTCAGTGATGCGCAGGCGGCGCAACTGATGCAAGCGTTGCGGGCCTCGCTGCCCGGTTATCTGGTGCCCAGACTGGTTCGTGAAGACGCGCATTCGCCGAATAAAACGCCTTTATAACGATGTTCAGTGGAGAAAACCTGAGCCTGACCGGACTTGAGCATGTTCTGCCATTGCGCAGCGGAGGTGGCTTGTGAGTCTGCTGAGTTTTGCTATCGCACTGTGGGTCGACTGGCGTCTGGGCTGGCCGGACAGTCTGCTGCGCCGTATCGGGCATCCGGTGATCTGGGCGGGCAGGGCGATCGCGGCCCTGGAGCGGCGATTTAACCACGGCGGCCAGCGGCGCCGGCTGCTCTGCGGCGGGCTCGTGACTTTGGGCCTGATTACACTGGCGGCGCTGACGGGAGCTTTGTTGCAGGGTGTGGTGACGCTGTTGTCCGGCTCCGCCGTTGTTACGGCTTGTATTATTGGGCTGTGTGCCTGGCCTTTGCTGGCCTCGCGGTCCTTGTATGCCCATGTCGAAGCCGTGCTATTGCCCTTGCAGCGGCAGGACTGCGGGGCAGCGCGGCGCGAGGTCGCCAAGGTAGTGGGCCGTGATCCGGATAAGCTTGACGCCAACGGCATCCGCCGTGCGGCTATAGAGACCCTGGCCGAGAACACCTCCGACGGCGTGATCGCGCCCTTGTTCTGGGGCTTGTTGCTGGGCCTGCCGGGGATCTGTGCTTACAAAATGATCAACACCCTCGACAGTATGATCGCCTACCGCAACCCGCGTTATCTGTACTTCGGCCGTGTGGCGGCGCGTATCGATGATGTCGCTAACTGGTTGCCGGCGCGATTGACTGCGCTGCTTTTGGCACTCTCGGCCGGACAGCCGGGCGTGCTGCGGGGCCTGGCCGGCGAAGCCGCGCAACACCGGTCGCCCAATGCCGGCTGGCCCGAAACCGTCATGGCCCGACTGATCGGCGCGCGTCTGTCAGGGCCGCGACAATACGACACCGGCCCCACAGATGATGCCTGGCTGAACGGCGAAGCCGCCGACCCTGACAACGACGCATTTGCCCGGGCCTTGTGGCTGTTTGCCGGTCTTATCCGTCTGCTGAGCATGGTTCTGGTCGCGGCGGCTCTGTTCTCCCTGATGCGATAAGGCGCAGCAAATCCCGGCACGAAACCCGGGTTCACGGTGGGCGCCGCCCGGCGGGCAAGCCCTTTGCCAACGCTTGCAGCGCGCCCTGATGCGCCGGGCTGAGTGCGGCAAGGCGCCTCGATTGCCTCTGTACTTTTCATGTTTTGCTGTTAACATCGTCGCCGTTGAACGGGTTTCCCGCGGATGTTTGTCCACGGGATCAGGGAAGTCCGGTGTAGCAGGTATCAGACCTGTGATTCCGGCGCAGCCCCCGCTGCTGTAAGCCTGACGATGCCACGATACCACTGAGCAGCTCCGCCCGGAGAGCTTGGGAAGGTGTGGCAATCGGATGACGGTGAGCCAGAAGACCTGCCCGCTCGATGTTTCCCGGAAGCCACGGGGTGTGGCGGGGGATTGCTGCCGCCTGATTTTACCTGTCCGCGTGGCCTTTCCGTCCAGGAGCCGATGCACAGCATCCGCCTCCGTTCAAACTCCCCTCCCCTAGGTTTCTGTTCCGGCCGGTCGCTGCTGTCGGTGCTGTTGCGCGCCTGATTCCGTTGTGCCGGCTGATTGTTGCTTTGGAGCTCAGCGTGGATTCAGACAAAAAAGCCAGACACAACGACCGCATGGCGCGCAAGAAAGCGGTTGTCGACGCGGCCATTGAACGGGCGCAGACCGAACGCGGTGTGGTGATCGTGATCACCGGTAACGGCAAGGGCAAAAGCACCTCCGGTTTCGGCACCTTATTCCGTGCTCTCGGCCATGGCCAGAACGTCGGTGTGGTGCAGTTTATCAAGGGCACCCAGGCCACCGGCGAGGTGATCTTTTTACAACAGTGCGCACTGCCCTCGGTGCAGTACTTTGCCATGGCGACCGGTTTTACCTGGAACACCCAGAACTGGGATGCGGACAAACAGGCGGCCGATGAGGCCTGGTCCCATGCCAGTGCGTTACTGGCCGATCCGGCGGTGGATCTGGTCTTGCTCGACGAGCTGACCTATATGCTCAAATACCACTTTCTCGATGAGGCGCAGGTACTCGACGCCATTGCGGCCAGACCGGAAGGGCAGACTGTGGTGATTACCGGACGTGCTGCACAACCGGCCTTACGCGAGTTGGCCGATACGGTCAGTGAAATCGCCGCCGAGAAGCACGCCTTCAAAGGCGGTATCAAAGCCCGGGCAGGCGTGGATTTCTGATGCGTGCGGCGTTGCCGGGCGTACTGATACTGGCGCTGCTGGCCTCACCGGGCTTGCATGCTTCACCTGTGCTGATGTCGACCAATCTCTGTGCCGATGCGCTGGCGCTGGAGCTTAGTGCGCCGGGTCAGTTGAGCTCGGTCTACTGGCAATCGCGCGACAGCCGCTATTCCTCTTTTGCCAAGCGTGTCGCCCATATACCGGCCAACTACGCCAGTGCCGAAGAAGCCTTGATGACGGCGCCGCAGGTGCTGCTGGCATCGCGCCGCTGGCAGCGCCGTATGCCGCTGACCCTGCTCAGCGAAGCAGGTATCCGGGTCGCCGGCGTGCCCTATCCGCAGGACTGGCCGGGCATCTCCGCCGCTTTGCTTGAGGTGGGCGAGAGCATCGGTCGCGGCGATCGGGCCGTACAGTTGCGCGATTCGCTGGAAGCCAGACTGGCGGCGCTGGGTGCGGCCGGGCAGGGGCGTTCTGCCTTGTATTTACGTCCCAACGGCGGTAGCGCCGGTCAGGACACCATTATCGAAGTGCTGTTTGAGTCCGTGGGGCTGAAAAACCACGCTGCGCGGTTTGGTCTGCGCGGCTGGGGGCGCGTGTCGGTTGAAGCCTTGATCGCCGATCCGCCGGATCTGTTGATGCTCGGCGGTATGTACCGCGACGGCAGTTACGCGCGCAGCACTTTCCTGCGTCATCCCAAAATACAAGCCATGATCGATACTCTGCCGGTGCTGCGTCTTTCGCATTCGGACCTGCTGTGTAACCAGTGGCGTCTGATTGATGTGGCGGAAAACCTCAGTGCCTTGCTTGAGGGCTTGCCGGAGCAGGGCTCATGACGGGGTTTGAACCGGGGGCTAAGCTGGTGAATCTGGTTCTGTTGGGGCTGCTGACCGTGTTGCTGATCCTGTCTCTGAACACGGGGCCGGTGGCGCTGGGTTGGCAGACGGTGCTGGCGGCCTTATCACCGGTCTCAGACCCGGCAGAACTGAGCGCCGCGCAGCTACGCGAATACAGCATTGTCACCTCGGTGCGTTTGCCGCGCACCTTGTTGGCCTTGCTGGTGGGCGCGGCGCTGGGCGGTGCCGGTGCCGCATTACAGGGCCTGCTGCGTAATCCGTTGGCCGAACCCGGTTTGCTCGGCGTCAGTGCCAGTGCTGCGCTGGGTGCGGTGTTGTGCCTGTATTTCGGTCTGGCTTATCAGAACGTCTGGTGGCTGCCGGTCTGTGCCATGGGCGGCGCGGCGCTGGCAACCCTGCTGCTGCAGTTGCTGCTGAAACGCAATGCCAGTCCCCTGAGTCTGATTCTGGCCGGCGTCGCCTTATCCTCCCTGGCTGCGGCGCTGACCTCACTGGCCATCAATCTTTCGCCCGATCCGCATGATGTGCAGGATATTGTGCTGTGGTTGCTGGGCTCATTAAACGGACGCAGTTTTGAAGATCTTTACTTGTGTCTGCCGTTTGTGGCTGTCGGCCTGATCCTCCTGTTGCTCTGCGGGAGGGCGCTGGACGCCCTGACCCTGGGCGAGGATGAGGCCGCTTCGCTCGGTGTCGGACTCAGCGCGCTTTACCTGCAGGTGGTCATCGGCGCGGCACTGTGCGTCGGCTCGACCGTAGCGGTGACCGGCACCATCGGTTTTGTCGGTCTGGTGGTGCCGCATCTGCTGCGCCCGCTGGTCGGCGCGAGGCCTTCGCGTCTGATTCTCAGCAGCATGCTGGGCGGCGCGGTCTTGCTGTTGCTGGCCGATATGCTTACACGGGTCCTGATTCAGGGCAGCGAAATCATGCTCGGCGTGGTCACCGCGCTGATCGGCGCACCGTTTTTTTTCCTTCTGGTGCTGCGTAATTCGCGGGAGTTAAACCTGTGAACGGGCTTGAGTTGCAGAAGCTGACTGTCAGTTCAGGTGGCCGGACGCTGGTCAACGGCGTTTCTGCCAGCGTGCCCTGCGGCGGCTTGCTGGGGGTGATCGGACCGAACGGCTCCGGCAAAAGCACTTTGTTGCGCGCGGTCGCTCAGCTGCTGGAGTTTGACGGCAGCGTCAGCTTTAACGGCACAGCCCTGGGCACGCTGACGCGCCAGGCCCGGGCACGGGAAATCGCCTATCTGGCGCAGGACGGTGCGGTCGCCTGGCCTATGCGGGTCGGCGAGTTTGTGTCCCTCGGACGCCTGCCGCATCGTGGCGTCAGTGATAGCAATACAAGCCGTGAGGCGGTCGCTTCGGCATTGGCGGCGATGGAGCTTGAGTCACTCAGCCTGCGGCGTATGGACCAGCTATCCGGCGGCGAGCGCGCCCGCGCAAGACTGGCCCGGGCGCTGGCCGTGGATGCGCCCTTGTTACTGGCCGATGAACCGGTCGCCGCGCTTGATCCCTACCACCAACTCAATGTGATGCGCTTGCTGCGACAGCAGTCCGAGCGCGGCCGTTGTATTGCCGTGGTGCTGCATGACCTGACCCTGACCAGCCGTTTCTGCGATCAGGTGTTGTTGATGTCCGGCGGCAGCGCCGTGGCCTTCGGCGATGTGCGGGCGGTCCTCACCCCCGCCAATATACAGGCCGTGTACCAGGTCAATATGATCAGCGGCGAGCACGAACAACAACCCTACGTGATTCCGTGGCAGTGTCGGCCCGCGGCTCTGAAGGAGAGGTAAATGAAATCGATGAAGCGCATTCCGGCCACGGTGGTGACGGGATTTCTGGGCAGCGGCAAGACCACGCTCTTGCGTCATGTGCTGGCCAATGCCAACGGCCGCCGTCTGGCCGTGATCGTCAATGAGTTCGGTGAACTGGGCATAGACGGTGAGTTGCTGCGCGATTGCGGTCTTGGTTGTGAAGAAGAGACCGAGGTGGTTGAGCTGGCCAACGGTTGTCTGTGCTGCACGGTGCAGGAGGAGTTCTATCCGACCATGCAGCGCCTGATCGAACGGCGTGATGAGATCGATGCGATCCTGATTGAGACTTCCGGGCTGGCCCTGCCGAAACCGCTGGTGCAGGCGTTTAACTGGCCGGAAATCCGCAATGCCTGCACGGTTGATGCGGTCATCACCGTCGTTGACGTGCCGGCCACCGCAGCGGGGCAGTTTGCCGCCGATCCGGCGCGGGTGGAGGCGCAGCGTCTGGCGGACCCGAATCTGGATCATGTGGCCGGTCTGCACGAGTTGTTCGAGGATCAGCTCAGTGCTGCTGATCTGGTGGTGCTGAGTAAATGTGACTGTGTCGATCAGGCCGCGCGTGAGCGGGTCGAGCAGTTGGTGCGTGCCGAAGTGCCGGATACGGTCAAGTTGCTGGTCAGTGACCGGGGCTGTGTTGATCCGGAGATTCTGCTTGGTGTCGGCGCGGATTCGCAGGACACCATAGACCAGCGCCCGGGGCATCACCATCACGACGATGAGGACGGCCATCACCACCATGATGATCCCTTTGATTCGATTGTCCTTAAGGTGCCGGAGCTGGCAAGTGAAACGCTCGAACAGGCGCTGGCAAGGCTGCTGGAACAGTTTACGATTTTCCGGATAAAGGGCTTCGTGGCAGTGAAAGACAAGCCCCTGCGGCGTGTGGTGCATGGTGTCGGACGGCGTATCGACGGCTATTTTGACCGGCCCTGGGGGCCGGCTGAAGCGCGTCTGGGAAGACTGGTCTTTATCGGTGCCGGACTGGATGCGCAACAGCTCAGTGCCGCGCTTGCAGAACAGGGTATAGGTGCCTGATGCATTTGCTGGCAGCCAAACCGGGTGGTTATGTTGACGATGCCAGCGTGGTCGTCAGTCTGGAGCAGACACCGGCTGATATTGTGATCCTGAGCGCGGCTGACACCACCTTGTCGCTGCTGGCGACAAGCTGCCCGGCTGCGCCTTATCCATCGGTGCGCCTGGCCAATCTGCTGCATTTGCGTCAACCGGCCTCCGTGGACCTCTATATGGAGGAGGTTCTGCAACATGCCAGGGTGATTGTGGTAGATCATCTCGGCGGCGAGAGCTACTGGCCTTACGGTACCGAGCAGCTGGTGGCGCTGAGCCGGTCCGGTCGCTGTGAGCTGATTATGTTCTCCGGGGATCTGACCGAAGATCCGAATCTGCTGCGTAAAAGTACCGCCGATGAAGAGACCGTGCGTCTTTTGTGGCGTTATTTGCGTGAAGGCGGGACTTTTAACGCCAAACAGTTCTATCAGGCGTTGGCCGCGGCTTTTTTCGGTGCCGCAACCCCAGCCCTGCCACCGCGTGTGTTGCCGCCGGCGGCGGTTTTCCACCCGCAGCGCGAGCCGGCTACGGTGGCGGACTGGCAGGATCGCTGGCAGGCCGGCGCGCCCTGTGTGCTGGTCTTGTTCTACCGCGCTCATCTGCAGGCTGCCAATACGCAGGTCTTCTGTGCGCTGTGTGATGCGCTCAGCGCGCAGGGGCTGAATCCCTTACCACTGGCGGTGACTTCGCTGAAGGACGGGATCAGTCTGGCCATGCTCAGGGAGCTGTGCCGTACCCAGGCGGTGTCGCTGATTATCAACACCACCGCTTTTGCAAGGTCGTCACCCGGTAGTGAGGAGGCTGATCAGGCGCTGGCGGGGGATATTCCTGTATTACAGGCGATTCTGGCCGGAAATGATGAGGCCAGCTGGCAGGCGGACACTCAGGGCCTGAGCCCGCGTGATATCGCCATGCATATCTGTATGCCCGAGGTTGACGGACGCATTATTACCCGTGCGATCAGCTTCAAAGGCCCCGACGGTCGTTCGGAACTGACCCAGTCTGAGCGTGTGCGCTATATACCTCACGCCGGACGGATTGAATTTCTGGCCGAGCTGAGCGCCCGCTGGTGTCGTCTGCGGCGGCTGGAGAACGGTGCCAAGCGCCTGGCGCTGGTGTTGGCCAATTACCCGACCAAAGAAGGTCGTCTCGGCAACGGCGTCGGGCTGGACACGCCGGCCTCGGTCATCAACATACTGCAACAGCTGGAGAAGGCCGGATACTGTGTTGCGGATATCCCCGCAGACGGCAATGCGCTGATGCGTGAACTGCAAGCCGGTGTCACCAACGATGCTGATTCCTGGCTTTACCGCAGCGCCAATCAGAGTCTGGCGATGGAGGATTATCTGGCCTGGTTCGGGCAAATTCCTGCGGCGAACAGGGAGGCGCTGATTGCCCGCTGGGGGCAGCCGCAGGCCGATCCCATGGTGCGTCAGGGCCGTTTTATGATTGCCGGTCTGCGTTGTGGCAGCGTGTTTGTCGGAATTCAGCCGGCACGCGGTTACGAGCTGGATCTGGCGGCCTGCTATCACGACCCGGACCTGATCCCGCCGCACCACTATCTGGCCTTCTACCTCTGGCTGCGTAATGTCTGGTGCAGTGACGCCGTGGTGCATGTGGGTAAACACGGTAATCTGGAATGGCTGCCGGGCAAAAGTGTCGCGCTGGACGGCAGCTGCTGGCCGGACCTGATATTCGGGCCGGTGCCGCACTTGTATCCGTTTATTGTCAATGATCCCGGCGAAGGCAGCCAGGCCAAGCGCCGTGCACAGGCGGTGATTATCGATCACCTGATGCCGCCTCTGAGCCGTGCAGAAACCTATGGCCCTTTGCGCGATCTGGAACGCATGGTCGACGAGTACTACGAGGCCTTATCGCTGGACGCGCGGCGGGCCGGCTTGTTGCGTGATCAGATACTGCAAAACATTGTCGATCAGGATCTGCACCGGGATCTTGGCATCAGCGCGCTGGACAGCGACGAAGACAAGCAAGCCCTGCTCAATCGCACCGACGCCTATCTTTGTGAATTGAAAGAAGCGCAGATCCGCGATGGTTTGCATATCTTCGGTCAGTCCCCGCAGGGCCGTTTACTGCGCGATACCTTGCTGGCTTTGTCACGCCATCCGGTCGGCAGCGGGGCGGCGGCCGAAGGATTGACCCGTGCGCTCGCCGCTGACCTGCAGCTCGGTGAGGAGTTCGATCCGCTTGACAGTGACTGGTCCGTGCCGTGGTCGGGTGTCAGGCCTGCGGTTTTAAAGACCATCGATACTTCGCCCTGGCGCAGCGCCGGCGATACCCGTGAAAGACTCGAGCTGCTGGCCTTGGCTTTGCTCGACGGCAGCCGGCCGCTTGATCCGGCATGGTCGCGCACGCAGGCTGTTATGCAGCGTATTGCGGAGTCTCTGCGCCCCGATCTGCTGGCGTGCGGAGCGCAGGAAACCGGCAATCTTTTAAAAGGGCTGGACGGGCAGTTTGTTGCGCCCGGGCCCAGCGGTGCACCTTCAAGGGGGCGTTCGGATGTGTTGCCCACCGGGCGCAATTTCTACTCGGTCGATACCCGTGCCATTCCGACCCAAACCAGCTGGATACTCGGTCAGCGTTCGGCCCGTTCCGTGATCGAGCGCTATCTGCAAGAGCGTGGCGACTACCCGCGCAGTATCGGTCTGTCGGTCTGGGGTACTGCAACCATGCGCACCGGTGGTGACGATATCGCACAGGCCTTCGCCTTGATGGGAGTGCGTCCCAAATGGGCTGACGGCAGTCATCGTGTGGCTGATTTTGAGATTATTCCGGTGGACATACTGGACCGTCCGCGCGTGGATGTGACCTTGCGTGTGTCGGGTTTTTTCCGTGATGCCTTTTTCAACATTATCCAGCTGTTTGATGCGGCGGTCCTGGCACTGGCCGAGCTGGATGAACCTGAATCGCTGAACCCCATCCGTGCGCGTATCGGGCAGGAGCGTGCGGCGCTGATCGCCTCCGGTGAATCGCCTGAAGACGCAGCACGGCAGGCCTCCTACCGTGTCTTCGGCGCCAAACCCGGTGCCTATGGCGCGGGTCTGCAGGGTCTGATTGAGGGGCAGAACTGGGACACCGATGCCGATCTGGCAGAAGCCTATCTGAACTGGGGCGGCTATGCCTATGGCCGGGCTGAGAGCGGCCGTGAGGCCATCGGCCTGTTCCGGCGGCGCTTGTCCGGTTTGCAATCGGTGGTGCAAAACCAGGATAACCGCGAACACGATCTGCTCGATTCCGACGATTATTACCAGTTCCAGGGCGGTATGACCGCCGCTGTGCGTCACCTCAGCGGTGTGCAGCCGGTGGTGCTACACGGCGACCACAGCAATCCCGCCGCGCCGAAAATCCGCACCCTGGAAGAAGAAGTCAGCCGCGTGTTGCGCAGCCGTGTGGCCAATCCCAAGTGGGCAGCCGGTATGCGCCGTCATGGATACAAGGGTGGCTTCGAGATGGCGGCCACGGTGGATTATCTGTTTGCTTTTGATGCCACCGCGCGCGTGGTCCGTGACGACCAGTACCAGCGCGTCAGCGAGGCGTTGCTCGGCGATACGCAGAACCGCGACTTTCTTCTGCAGAACAATCCCGCGGCGATGCAGGAGATCTGCGAACGGCTGCTCGAAGCCATGCAGCGTGGTTTATGGCAGCAGCCCGGGCCGGAGCAGGAGAGGATAGAAGCGTGTTTGATGATGGCAGAAGAGGCGATGGAGCAAGACGCATGAATAAGACCGTACCGGTGTTTCCGTTTACCGCTTTGTGCGATCAGCCGGACTTGCAAAAGGTTTTGTTGTTGCTGGCGGTCGACCCGCGCATCGGCGGGGTGTTGCTCAGCGGTCCGCGCGGCATGGCGAAAACCACCAGTGCCAGAGCGCTGGCTGAGGTTATGCCCGAAGGCAGTTTCGTCAATCTGCCTCTGGGCGCCGACGAAGAACAGCTGAGCGGGTCGCTGGATATCGACAGTGTGCTGCAGGAAAAGCGCTTGGCATTTAAACCGGGACTGCTGGCCAAAGCAGACGGCGGTGTCCTGTATATCGACGAGGTAAACCTGCTGGCCGATTCCTTGGTGGATTTGCTGCTCGATGTCAGCAGCAGCGGCGTTAACCGTGTCGAACGGGACGGGATCAGCCACACACACAGCGCGCGCATTGCCCTGATCGGTTCGATGAATCCGGAGGAAGGGCAACTGCGGCCCCAGTTGCTGGATCGCTTCGGCTTGTATTTACAGATGCCGGAAACCCTGTCCGTGCAAACCCGCCAGACCATTGTCCGCCAACGCCTGGCGTTTGATGCGGACCCGCAGGGTTTTGTCGCCGCGCATGCACAGGCTTTACAGATGCTCAGGAGAGAGCTGCAGGCCGCGCGCGAGCGTCTGGAGCAGATAGCGTTCAGCGATGAGAACCACGAACAGGTTGCACGCTTGTGTTTTGAGGGCGGCGTGGAAGGCGTCCGCGCTGACCTGGTGTTGTTACGCGCGGCGCGGGCACACGCCGCACTGAACCAGCGCAGCGTGATCCTCAGTCAGGACATCAGTGCCGTGGCCGGCTGGGCGCTGGCACATCGTCGTCAGGATAATCCAAGTACCGCACAAGCGCCGACATCTGCGCCGCCGTCGGGGACAGGCGCGAACTCAGCGGCTGACAGCGCGCCCGGTGAGGGCGCAGCGCATGGGCAAACCCGGAATGCCGACGGCGCCGACTGGGGCAGTTTGCCGTCACAGCCGGTCGCGCCGGCGGCTCTGAAGTCCGTCAGGCCTTTGCAGGCAAAAAAGCCCTGACGCGTCCCGGCCCGCAGGCCGGTGGCGCGTTCTCAGGTCAGGGCAAGGGACGCAGACGCACAGCGGCGCTGTTGCGTGAACGCCGGCGTATTAACTGGCGCAAAACCCTGATTGCCCGTGGTAGTGCTGAGTTGTCGCGTGCGCATCTGCGCTACCGGCCTCAGCCCTGCAGCGGCTCGGTCTTGCATTTTATGGTGATCGACTGCTCCTCATCCATGCTCAGGGCCGGACGGCTGGCGCTTGCAAAAGGCTTGTTAATGCAGTGGCAGAAGGCCATTTACCGCAGCCGTGATCTGCTGGCGGTGGTCAGTTTCGACGGTCAGGGCGCCCGTCTGATACGCGCGCCGGGCAAGGCGCTGGCGCTGGAGGAAGACTGGCTTGCGCCGCTCAGGGGACAGGGTAGTAGTCCCGCCGGAGCCGCCGTGAGTCTGAGTGACAGTGTGATTGCACAGTTCCGACAGCGGCAGGCTCGTGAGCTCCGTTGCGAGCTGTGGTTTGTTACCGACGGACGTTTCAGCCGGCCGCCGGCAGCGCCGCAGCAGGCCGGTTCCTGCACGATTATCGACGTCGACCGGACTCCTGCCGGGCGATGTCAGCGACTGGCGCGTCACTGGCGCGCCGGCTACCAGCACGCGCTTGCGTTTGTGGGCACGCAGCACGTGTATCCGGGATCTGAGCCCAAACAGAGGTTGAATCATGCATATTGAAGCGGGCGTCGTCGACGGCGCGAAAATGGTCTTAAGCTACGGGACCGGTGCAGCCGCGCTGGGCTGGGGACTGAAACAGGCGTACACGCGCGCCAAACAGGAAGGTGCGGGCGTGCTGTGTCTGCAGAGTCTTATCAGCACGGTATTGGTGTTTGCGTTCTTTGAGGTGCTGCCACATCATCCGGTCGGGGTCTCCGAGGTGCATTTGATACTCGGGACCAGTTTGTTGCTGTTCTTCGGTGTGGCCCCGGCCGCCCTTGGCCTGGCCGCCGGGCTGCTATTGCAGGGGCTGTTGTTTGCGCCCTTTGATCTGCCGCAGTACGGGATCAATATCACCACCTTGCTGGTGCCCTTGTATGCCTGTGCGGCACTGGCTGAACGGATTATTCCGGCCGGTACAGCCTATGCGGATATCGGCTACAGCGCCGTGCTGCGTTTGTCGCTGGCCTATCAGGGCGGGATTATCGCCTGGGTCGCTTTCTGGGCTTTTTATGGTCAGGGCTTCGGCGCGGCCAATCTCACCGCGGTGGGCGGTTTCGGTCTGGCCTATATGAGTGTGGTTCTGATTGAGCCGCTGTTGGATCTGGCCTTGCTGGCTGCGGCGAAGCAGGCTTTCCGGGGCCGTGCTGCCCGGCTGGTTCAGCCCCGTCTGCTCAATGGCCTGAGCTGAGCCGCAACAGGTTGTCCGGCGCCTCCGGACGTGGCGCCGACGGGCCGGTTTGTGAGGTCGCTCTTACAGGAAATCCGCACAAGGCCGCTGTTCATGCAGCGGCCTTTTTTGTGCCCGGGACAGCGACCGGTCCGACTGAACGCTTCTGTAGTGACTGTCATCCCGGCAAAATCGCATAAGATGTTGTTTTTGCGTTCAGAGTTTGTCTCAGGTTATGGAAACCGGCTTGCCCCGGTGCTACCTTGCGCCTTATCCCGTATGATGCACCGCGCCCGTCCCGAGGTCTGTGCGGACAGGTTTGAGCGCTGCAGGGGAGTGGTATCCGGCGGAGTAGCCGTTTAGGCTCTGTCGGACAGGGATTCATTCAGGGGAGCGGAACAGTCTCCGCTCTTGAACACAATTGAGATCAGGAAGCCGTAATGTCCAAAAAAATCTCCGATTTCGTTAAGCCTGGCGTAGTGACCGGCGACGACGTCCAGAAAGTCTTTGAGTTGGCCCGTGAGGGCGGTTTTGCACTACCGGCTGTAAACTGCGTCGGCAGTGATTCGATCAATGCGGTACTGGAAGCCGCAGCCAAGGTCAACTCGCCGGTGATCGTGCAGTTCTCCAACGGTGGTGCGGCCTTTTACGCCGGTAAGGGCCTCAAGCTGGAAGGCCAGCAGGCGCAGATCCTCGGTGCTGTAGCGGCGGCCCATCAGGTTCACGCCCTGGCCGAGGCCTACGGCGTACCGGTGATCCTGCATACCGACCACGCAGCCAAAAAACTGCTGCCGTGGATTGACGGCCTGCTCGATGCCAGCGAAGCGCACTTTGAAAAGACCGGCAAACCGCTGTTCTCCTCTCATATGATCGATCTCTCCGAGGAAACGCTCGAAGAGAATATGGATATCTGCGCGCGCTACCTCGAACGCATGGACAAGCTCGGTATGACACTGGAGATCGAGCTGGGTGTCACCGGTGGTGAAGAAGACGGTGTGGATAACACCGGTATTGATTCCTCCGAGCTTTACACCCAGCCAGAAGACGTGGCTTATGCCTACGAAAGACTCAGTGCGATCAGCAAACGTTTCACCATCGCCGCGTCCTTCGGCAATGTGCACGGCGTTTACAAACCCGGCAACGTCAAACTGACGCCGAAGATTCTCGACAACTCACAAAAATACTGCTCGGAAAAATTCGGTCTGCCGGAAAAAGCCCTGAACTTCGTCTTCCACGGTGGTTCCGGTTCGGCGGCATCCGAGATCGAAGAAGCCATCAGCTACGGTGTGATCAAAATGAATATCGACACCGACACGCAGTGGGCTACCTGGAACGGCGTGCGTGAGTACTACCTCGCCAACGAAGGCTATCTGCAAAGCCAGATCGGCAATCCCGACGGCGACGACAAGCCCAACAAAAAATACTACGACCCGCGTGCCTGGCTGCGCAAAGGACAGGACAGCATGGTTGCCCGTCTGGAGCAGGCTTTCCGCGAACTCAACTGTATCGATCGCTACTAAGCGTTTCTCTGGCTGCACGGCGGTCAGCGACACAGTCAGGCCCGGCTGCCGATTTCGGTAGCCGGGCTTTTTTTTGCCTCGCGCCCGCAGGTGAATAGTTCACATTCCGGCAGTGCCTGACTCACGGAGCGCGCAGACGGCAAAGCGCATGATCTCTATCACGGGGACGCACTACGGCGCTCCGGTTTTACGCCAACAGGCAGGAGCAAGACGATGAGCGATAAATCAGGTGGTGACATTCTTCAGGGCAATGCCGGCATGCAGGGTAACTTCGATGCCCAGAGCCTTAACAGTATTGCCAGCGGCGGCGCCGGTGCCGTCGACGCGATCGGTGGCATGGGTATGGCCACGGGTACAGCCAGCAGCACAACCACGCAGGCCCAGACCCAGGGCAATCTGGCTTCCTCCGGCTTCGGCGGATCAGATAACGTCCACGGCGATACCACCATTTCAGTATAAAACAGAGCCGCGGCCCGGCCTGTTTCCTTCGCAGGCCGGGCCATCACGGCCGCTTAGCCGCTGTTTTTACAGCGGCTTTTTTGTGCGGGTTGTACGCCGGAGCGGCTTGTGCCCCGGCGGCTATGGCGGTTGGCGGCGGCTTGTCTGATTGCGATACTGAGCGCAGCGGTGAATGTCGACAGTACGGAGAAATATCCCATGAAACAGGTTCACGTTTTTGTTGAAGGGCGTGTGCAGGGCGTGAGTTTCCGTGCCTTTACTGAAGCTGAGGCGCGGCGGCTGGATTTGGCCGGTTGGGTGCGCAATTGCCCGGATGGCCGGGTCGAGTTGCAGGCCGGCGGCGATGCGATGGCGGTGGATGCGTTGCTGAGCTGGCTGTGGACGGGCTCGCCGCATGCCAGTGTGACGGCGGTGAATGTGACGGCGTTCACAGGCGGCGGGGAATTGCCGCGACCGTTCAGGATTGCGGCCGATGCAACGGGGTAGACCAAACAGCACCGTTTCCGCATGCAACGCATTTTCGTTTCAGTTCTGCTTTTAGCCGCGCTTGGCGCGGTGTTTCTCTCCATGAGCATAGAGCGCCTGGAGAGCCGGGCTTGCCGTGATATCGGTGGCGACCTTGCATTATGTGCGAGCAGCGATATGGCGAAATTGTCCGATCACGGCAGGGTTCCGCTGGACCATCAGGACTACGCAATCGCGGACGGGCCCTTGCAATTGCACGCAGGGCGCAATGAAACCGTGGCTTTTCAGCTGTATTTGCAGAACCTTGGCGATGCTCAGGGCGAGGTGAAGCTGGCGTTTGATGATTTCACCAGTGACGCGGCAAGCCTGCCGGTAGCGGATAATCTGCGGTACTTCCTCGGTTGGTATCACCACGTGGATCAGGGTGGTTATACCTGGGGGCCGAGGAGCCGCGTGTTGGACTGGCCGGCCAGCTATCCCGATGCCTTGCTGCCACCTGAGGCCGGTTGCGGTGAAACCGTAAGGCTCTACGACGCGATTGCAGTACCGCAGAAGAAACATGATCTGCAGGTGGTTTGGGTGGACTTGTATATTCCGCCGACACAGGCACCGGGCCGCTACCATGGACAACTGCGTCTGACGCGCCCGGACGGGCACGAAGTGGTACAGGCGCTGTCACTGCAAGTCTGGCCTGCGACATTGCCGGCGAAGCCGTCGATTACGGCCGTTGGCGAAGTTTATCGCGCTTATCGTCTGGAAGGTCCCGGCGAAGATATGCGCACGGCGGCCTGGCGCGGGATGTCGCATTGTTATCAGCAGATCGCGCACGCGCACCGCACGGTGTTTCTCGAGCGCACGCCGGCTCTGGCCGATGATACTGACTGGGCGGATTATGATGCGATTTACCAGCCGGTGCTTGACGGCTCTTTGTTTACCCGCGAACAAGGCTACTATGGCCCCGGGCAGGGTGAGCCGGTGCCGGTCTGGCGTACGCCCTGGCCGCAGGACTACGATATCCGCGTCGAAGCGCCGCTGAGCGGGGCAGAGATTGATCTGTGGCGCAGCCGTGCGGCGGCCTGGGCTGAGCATGTGCGTGAACGTGGCTGGCAGGGCACTGACTACTTTGCCTATATTTTCGATGAGGTGGACGGCCCGACGGATGAATCCGACAGCAGCGATATGCGGCGCGGGTATCTGACCATGGCGCACACCCAGATGCGCCGTGTGCAGCAGGCGCTGGATGCGGGCAGCGGCGATATACCGATTGATCTGATGTGGACCAGTCATTCCGATCCCGCACAATGGGACGGGGTCGAAGGTGTGGATCTGGCCGGCACCATCCGCCTTTGGGTACCCAATGCCGGTGCTGCCGATCCGCAGTATCTGGGGGATCGTGCGGCACAGGGCGAGAAGGTCTGGTTCTACCACGACGGACACCCGCATGTGGGCGTTCACAGTATCAATGCCTCAGGTATCGATATGCGTACCTGGGGCGTGATCGGGGCGCGCTACGCGTTTGACGGGCAGCTGATGTGGGCAGTGAATCTGGGCAGTGATGAGCGTCCGTTCGCACGGCCCAGCTACAAAGATGATGATGATCGTTTCGGTAATGGCGTGATGGTTTATCCGGGCAATCAATTGCCGAAGATCGGCTATCCGGCGGCGCCCGGTCCCTTGCCGTCGATCCGCCTGAAAAACTGGCGCCGCGGGCTGCAGGATGCCGATCTGGTGGCGCTGGCAAAGCAAGCCGGCCACGCCGCGGCGGTCGATGAACTGCTGCGCCGGCAAATGCCCGAAGCTCTGGGCGCGGCCCGCTCCGGTGCGGCGCGCTGGTCGGATGATCCGGCTGATTGGCTGGATTTTCATCGTGAACTGCTCAAACTGGCCAGTCAGCCGCCGCACACCGCGGCGCACTGACCAGTACGCCGGCTTTACTCTGCGCGCGCGGCGCCGATATACCCTTATACCCAATTCCCGATGACTACAGGCTCACTACGTGCGCAAAGACACCTCTCATCCTTTTGCTGACAGCGCCAGCGGCAAATTGTTGCTCGGCCAGGTCCTCAGCGGTTTGCTGGCCGATGGATTGATTGCCAAAGAAAACTGCGAGTTGCTGACCTCACTTTCCGACACGCCCGAGCGGCGCAAGCAGAATGCGATGGAGGTGATCGCCAAGAGCAACTGGACCAGTCTGAAGGAGCCGAACAAACCGATTGATACGGAGTTTCTGGCCAATTGGCTGGCGGCCAAAACCGGTCTGCCGTTTCAGCGTATCGACCCGTTGAAGATCGAGGTCTCGCGCGTGACCAAGGTGGTGTCCTACGCCTATGCCTCGCGCTACCGGATCATTCCGCTGGATGTCACCGACGACAGCGTGACCTTCGGTACCGCCGAACCGTTTCTGAAAGAATGGGAAAATGAACTCGCGCCGATTCTCAACAAAGAGATCAAGCGGGTCATCTGCAATCCCAAAGACATAGACCGCTATCTGGTCGAGTTCTACAACTTGTCCCGCTCGGTGATGGGGGCTGAGCACGATCAAGCCAAGTCCGGCACCAGCAATGCAATGCAGAACCTTGAGCAGATGATGGAGCTCGGGCGGCGTGGCAAGCTGGACGCCAATGATCAGCATGTGGTGAGCATTGTTGACTGGTTATTGCAGTATGCATTTGAGCAACGCGCCAGTGATATTCATCTGGAACCGCGCCGTGAGCTCAGCCAGGTGCGCTTCCGTATCGATGGCGTGATGCACGATGTGTACGCCATGCCGGCGCCGGTCATGATGGCCGTGACCAGTCGTCTGAAGATTCTCGGTCGTATGGATGTGGCGGAAAAACGCCGCCCGCAGGACGGGCGTCTGAAAACCCGTTATGAGAACGGCAAAGAGGTCGAGTTGCGTCTGTCGACCATGCCGATTGCCTTCGGCGAGAAGATGGTGATGCGGATCTTCGATCCGGACGTGCTGGTCAAGGATCAGCAACAACTCGGTTTTGATGTGCGTGAGGCGACTATCTGGAACCGTATGATCCGTCAGCCGCACGGCATTCTGCTGGTCACAGGCCCGACCGGTTCCGGTAAAACCACCACGCTCTACAGCAGTTTGCAACAGCTGGCTCAGCCGGAAGTGAATGTCTGTACGGTGGAAGATCCGATTGAGCTGGTGGTACCGGCCTTCAATCAAATGCAAGTCCAGCACAATATCGATCTGGATTTTGCCTCGGGTATCCGCACGCTGCTGCGTCAGGATCCGGACATCATCATGGTCGGTGAGATCCGCGACCGCGAAACCGCCCAGATGGCGGTGCAGGCCGCGCTTACGGGCCATCTTGTATTATCGACCTTGCATACCAACGATGCCCCTTCGGCAATTACCCGTTTGCTGGAGCTGGGCATTCCTTACTACCTGATCCGTTCGACGCTGATCGGCGTGATCGCGCAGCGGCTGGTGCGGACCTTGTGTCCGCAGTGCGCGGCACCGGCCGAAGTAGACGAAGAAGACTGGCATTCTTTGCTCAAGCCCTGGAAGTTGCCTTTGCCCACGCAGGCGCGTAAACCGGTCGGATGTCTGGAATGCCGCAACACCGGTTTTCGCGGACGTGCCGGTGTTTATGAGCTGATGGAAATCAACCCCGTGGTGCGCGACGCGATCACTCAGGAAACCCAGCTCGAACAGATGCGTCGTAAGGCTTGTATTTCGGGTATGCGTCCGCTGCGAATCAGTGGCATGCTAAAAGTGGCACAAGGTGTGACTACCATAGAAGAAGTGCTGAAAGTCTCGCCCGATCCGCTGGGAGCGGGCTAGTTCGGCCCTGAACTTAACCCGAATATGCCAAGGAATTGACTATGCAGATACACTTCATCGAGAAGGAAAAAGATTTCAAACGCTTGGCTGCTGACGCCAACCGCTGGGAAAGCGGTAACTGGGCCGTCACCCCGGAAGTGGCAGAAGAGGCTGTCGGAGGCGATATTTTCTTCCACAAGCAGCGTACGTCGCCGTCGTATTTTGGCGGAAAGGTGCTTTCATTCCGGCAGACCGAGTCCGATGCGGGTGAGGTTCGTGTGGTGTTCGAGTTTGAAATGACGCAAGGCCACCGTGGTCAGAAAACCGATCGCAAAGGCTGGACTTCGGAAACCAAAATCATCCGCGAAAGCGCCTGATTGGGAATCCTGCGCCGTGACGGTTATGCTCGGGCGATCGATGCAACCGGGCGGCACAGGATGTCCACCACTGACTTTACCATTCTCACCGCTGACGGGCAGAATCTGCCTGTCAGTGTCTTCCCCGCCGAAGGCGCTGCCGACGCGCCTGTAATACAAATCCTCCATGGCATGGCCGAGCACGCCGGCCGTTATCAGGCCTTTGCCGCACAATTGCAGCGGGCCGGTTACACGGTCTGGTTGCACAATCACCGCGGTCACGCAGATCGTCTGCCTGCCGGGCATCTGGCACGCGGCGAGTGGGCTTTGTTGCTGGATGATATTGCGCGGATTCAGGACACGCTGCCCGACGGCCGGCGCTTGATTCTCTTCGGTCACTCCATGGGCAGTTTTATCGCCCGCGATTTTCTCTGCAGTTATCCGCAGCGTGCGGATGCACTGATCCTTTCGGGCACCGGATCGGCCGGGGCGCTGCGTCTGCGAGCGGGCCGGGCGATGGTCGCGGCGGTGGCGGCGCTCAGCGGTGCCGATAAGCCCTCGCGTTTTCTGAGCGTGCTCGGCTTTGGCAGCTTTAACAAACGTATTGCCGATGCACGGACACCGGCAGACTGGTTGTCGCGTGATCCTGCGGCCGTACAGGCCTATCTGAGCGATCCGCTGTGCGGCCGTGATTGCACGCCGTCATTCTGGTATGAGCTGACCAGTGCGTTGATCCGTATCCATTCAAAACAAGCCTATCGGGCTTTGCCGCCGTCCTTGCCGGTGTATCTGTTCTCCGGTGCTGAAGATCCGGTCGGCAATTACGGCAAAGGTGTCAGGCAGGTACGTGATGCGCTGCTGGAAGGCGGGGTCAGGGATGTGCAGATGCGGCTGTACGGCGGTGGCCGTCATGAAATGTTGCAGGAGACTAATACAGAGGAGGTCGTCCGGGATCTGCTCGAATGGTTGCAGCGTCACGCCTGACCCCGGTGGCGGCCGGGGGCAGGCACGCGGGCTCAGGTCAGAGCGCCGGCATCGGGCACCGCCTCGGCGGCGCGGGCCAGGGTTGAGAAGGCTGTGATCGCCAGTATTGCCGCCGTCACCATCACCACGGCCATGGGCAGGGCACTGTGTTTACCGGCCAGCCCGACCAGCGGCGAGGCCACCGCGCCGAGGGAAAACTGTGTCGCGCCCATCAGGGCCGAGGCCGTGCCGCGGGCGTGTGGTGTCTGGGCCAATGCCAGGGCACTTGAATTACCCATGACCAAACCGACCGAGGACACGGTGATAAACAATGCCGGCAGCAAAAACATCGCACTGGCCCCGTTCAGCACGGCAAGCAGGACCAGCAGGCTGCCGCACAGCAGGACGCTGAGTCCGGCGGCGGCCAGTTGCCGTGGTTTGAAGCGGTCCAGCAGCTTTGCGGTGGACGCGCTGACGATGATGATGCCGGCGGCATTGGTGCCGAAGACCAGGGCAAAGGCCTGCGGTGATAAACCAAGCACGCCCTGAATGACAAAAGGGGAGGCCGAGATATAGCCGAACAGCACCACAAAGGTCATGCCGATGGTGAGGATATAGCCAAGGTAACGGCGGTTGCTGATGACATTGCCGAAGGCGGCCATTTGCGCCCGCACACCGTCGGCGGCCCGCTGCTCCGCCGGCAGCGACTCGCCGATATAGCGGTACACACCTGTCAGGGACAGCAGTGACAGCAGTGACAGAACAACAAACACCGTGCGCCAGTCGCCGCTGAGCGAAACAACACCGGTGCCGGCCATCGGTGCCAGTACCGGGGCCAGACCACCGATCATCATCATAATCTGAAACAGCTTGGCCGCTGCGGTGGCGTTCTCCGTACGGTCGGCAATGATCGCGCGAGCCAGCACAACGCCGGCGGCACCGCCCAGCCCCTGCAGAAAACGCAGCACAATCAGGGTGTGGATGTCAGGGGCGAATACGCTCAGGATACAGGCGACGGCGGCCAGCGCGGTGCCGGCCAGCAGCGGCCGGCGACGACCGGTGCGGTCAGACAGCGGGCCGAACAGCAGCTGGCCCAGAGCCAGGCCGAACAGGAAGCTGGTCAGCGTCATTTGTACGCCGGACGCATCCGTGCCGAGATCGCTGGCGATCAGCGGAAACGCCGCCAGGTACATATCGGTGGACAGCGGTGCGACCGCGGAAAGCAGGGCGAGCACCAGAATGGCGATCGGTGCGAAAGGGATTTTGGACTGGGTCATGGGAAAATCTTCGTCACGGGGCGGAAAACAAGCGTGGCACATTAAAATAGAAAGTTGATATTAGCAACTAAAATACCACGCTGACGTGATGAGGTTAATGTAGCGCGCCATTACCGCTTTGAAGGATGGGCAGGGCTTTGCCCGCGCCTTATTGACGTGCGCGGGCCAGATAGACCCCGAAACAAACCACGGCGATGCCGGCGAAGGCCAGCGTACCGGGACGTTCGCCGAACAGAAACCAGGCTTCCACCGCGGTTGCGGCCGGGGTCAGATAGAAATAGCTCGCCACCACGGCTGCCTGACCATGGCGGATCATCAGCATTAACAGCAATATCGCTGCAATCGACAGCACAAAGACCAGCCAGAACAGGGCGAAGATCAGCTCACCGTTCCAGGTGATCTGGCGGGTTTCAAACAACAGCGCGGCCAGGCTAAGCACGATTGCCGTGGCCACGTATTGCCAGAAGGCGCCGGCCAGCAGACTGATTCCGGTGCAGTAACGCTTTTGCCAGAGCGTGCCGAGGGATATGGCGAACAGGGCCACCACGGTGGCCAGCACTGCGCCCGGACCGAAACCGCTGGCCAGGGTGCCGGACTGATCCGGCCAGAGCACCAGCGCGACTCCGCACAAACCGATCAGCAAGCCCAGCACCTGTTGCCGGAGCAGTCGCTCGCCGAGCCAGAAACGCGCGATGATGGCGGTGACCAGCGGTTGCAGGCCGACGATCAGCGCCGCCGTGGCGGCCGGCATGCCATTGCGGATGGCGCTGAAAACGCCGCCGAGATAAGCCCCGTGGACCAGCAGACCGACAAACATGGCGTGCATCGCCTGTGGCCGATCGGGCCAGGGCACGCGGAATTTCAGGGCCAGCAGCCACAGCAACAGCGTCGCCACGGCCATGCGGATGGCCAGTACCGTAAAGGGTTCTGCGTGCGGCATGGCATAGCGGGCACCGATAAACCCTGTGGACCAGAGCAGTACGAAAACCACGGGAACAAAGCGCAGGGGAATCTGATTCACGGCGTCAGGCTACGTAAGACAAAGATGCCTGACTCTAACCGCGGCACCGGCGCGGGTAAACAGCGGCGGACACTGCCGGCCGGCACAGACCTGACGCAGAAGCCCGTAGCGTTAATGCGGGCAAGCCGCGCTGGTTGCCGTGTGCGTGTTCCGCACAGTTCTACTTATTGCGCATAGATAATTTTTAGTGTCGTGCGGGCGGTGTCGGTGGTTGAATCGGGCCTCTGTATGTTTTGTAAGGAGGATCAGAGATGCACAGACGATTATTCCGTCTGGCAGGCGGGGCCTTGGCGGCCTGCTTGGTGAGCTTGTCGGCGCAGGCCGCAGGTGACCCGGAAGCCGGTCAGCAGATTGTGATGAAGGGTGACGGTCAGGGGGCGCCTTGCGTGGCCTGTCACGGCCTCGACGGTGCCGGTAATGATGCCGGTGGTTTCCCGCGTCTGGCGGGCATGGATGCGGACTATCTGGCCCACCAGATCCGCAGCTATAACGACGGCAGCCGCGTCAGCCCGATTATGCAGCCCAACGTGACGAAGCTCAGCGAGCAGCAGATTCAGGATGTGGCCGCTTACTATGCCGGGCAGGAAGTTGTTGCTTCAACGCAGCCGGCGGAGCCGGATGCGGCGGAAATGGCACTTGGCCGCAAACTGGTCGAGCGCGGTGACTGGAGTGCTTACATTCCGTCCTGCGACTCCTGTCACGGGCCGGGCGCTCTTGGCGTCGGGGCTGACTTTCCGATGCTGGCCGGACAACACCCGACCTATATTGCCCAGCAACTGCGGGCCTGGCAGGCCGGAACAAGGCACAACGACCCGAATCTGCTGATGACCGGTGTGGCCGAGCGTTTAAGTGATGCGCAGATCGACGCTGTGGCGGCCTATCTGAGCCGTTTGCCCGTAACCGTATCCGGAGGTCAGTAATATGAAAACCACATGGTATGCGATGCTTCTGGCGCTGGTTGCCGCACCCTTGCAGGCACAGGACGTAAAGGTGCCGGTCAATCTGCCACCCATGCCCGAGGGTAAGTATGTGCATGAGGCACCGACGCTGGAAGACTTGGAGGCCGATGAAAGCATTAACCCTGAACTGAAAAAGGTCATCCTCAAAGGCCGTGATATGTTCATCAACACGCAGCAGTTCCGTGGTGAATATGTCTTCAATGACCTCAGTTGCAGCAGCTGCCACCTGGGTGAGGGCAAGCTGAACTGGTCCGGCCCTGTCTGGCCGGCGGTCACCACACTGCCGGATTTTCGCGGTAAGAACCAGCATGTGAATTCGCTTGAAGAGCGTATCGCCGGCTGTTTTTCCTTTTCCATGAATGGTACGCCGCCGGAATACGGCAGTGATGACATGTTGGCCCTGGCCGCTTATCACCAGTGGGTCGCGACCAACGCGCCGGTATATGAGCGCAATATCGGCGGTCGTGGTTTCGGGCATCTGGGCCGCGAAATGCCGGCCGATATCAGTTACGAGAAAGGCCAGGTGGTCTACGAGGCCAATTGCGCGATTTGTCATGGTGAAGACGGTGCCGGGCAGAAAAAAGACGGTCAGGTGGTGTTTCCGCCGCTCTGGGGCGACGGTTCCTATAACTGGGGCGCGGGAATGGTCCGGGTTTATACGGCTGCATCCTTTATCAAAAACAATATGCCGCTTGGCAAACCCGGTTCATTGAGTGATGCTGACGCTTGGAATGTTGCGCTGTATATCAACAGTCAGGAACGCCCGCAGGATCCGCGCTATACCGGCGATGCCAAAGAGACCCGTGAGAAGTATCTGAACTTCCACAAATACTCCATGTACGGCACCGAACGTGACGGACGGACTCTGGGCCAGCATGACAACACCGGTTCCAAGCCGTTTCTCAAACCCGCGGCGCTGAAACCGAGAACCTTTGAATGAGGCCCTTGTGGCTTCGCCCCGCAGAAACAAAAACGGCGCGATGATTCGCGCCGTTTTTTTTATTCGCCGCCAAGCGTTTTGCTCAGGCGGTAACCATATTGTTCATCTCGAAGATCGGCATCAGGATACCGGCCACGATGGCCATGACGACGCCGCCCATCAGCAGAATGATTGCCGGCTCAAAGACCGCCAGAACCATACCGATGGTGGCGTTGAACTCCCGTTCCTGATGCGTGGCCGCTTTATCGAGCATTTTGTCGAGCTGGCCGGAGTTCTGGCCACTGGCAATCAGATGTACCAACAGCGGCGGGAAGTAGCCTGTGCGTTCCAGAGCGCTTGCAAGCTTGGCCCCTTCGCGGACCTTGCCGGCAGCCTGGGTGACGGCTTCGCGCATGGGGCGGTTGGAGACCACCTGCGCGGCAATATTCAGTGCATGCAGGGTTTCCACGCCACTGGCGATCAGAATGCTCAGGGTGCGGGCAAACTGGGCGGTGTTCATGCCGCGCATCAGTTTGCCGATCAGCGGCAGCTTGAGCAGCAGGGCGTGAACACGGGTATGAAAGCCGTCGAAGCGCATCGCGCGCTTGAACAGAAATACAAGCCCGACAAATACCGCAGCGGTCAGCAGCCCCCAGGTTTTGATGTAGTCGCTGAGGCCGATGATGACTTTCGTCAGGGTCGGTAATTCCTGATTCATATCGGCAAATACTTCGGTGACCTGCGGCACCACGTACGCCAGCAGCAGGGCGACGATCAGAATCGAAGCGAAGATCAGGACGGTCGGATACATCAGCGCTTTGGTGATGGTCTGACGCATGACCTGACGTTCTTCGGTGTAGTCGGCGAGACGTTCCAGTACCGGCGCCAGATGGCCTGACTCGTTGCCGGCCTGCACGGTTGCGGTGTAGATTTCCGGGAAAGCGCGCGGATAGGCCGACAGGGCCTGAGCCAGCGATTTACCTTCCTGAATTGATGAACGCACTGACAACATCAGTGATTTGACCACCGGCCGTTCGGTTTGCCGGCTGACCGCTTCCATGGCATCGGGCACCGGCGTGCCGGAGGAGACCAGGGTGGCAAGCTGGCGGGTGACCAGCGCCAGATCGGACGCTTTCAGGCGGGTTGTTTTACGCGATTTGTCGCCGGCGTTGGATTTTTTGCTGTTTTTGCTCTTGCTGCGGGTCTCTTCGACGTCCACAGGAATCAGCTTCATTTCGCGCAGACGGTCGCGTATCTGGCGCGGATTGTCGCCTTCCATAATGCCGCGTGTTTCGCGGCCACCGGGTTCCAGAGCTGTATATTCGAATGCAGGCATAATCAGGCAGTCGTGTGGGCGACGCGGAAAACTTCTTCCAGCGTGGTTTCACCAAGCAGCACTTTGCGGATGCCGTCTTCCAGAATGCCGGGTGTGTGGCTGCGCGCATGAGCTTCCAGCGCGCTCTCGGCGGCGTTGTCGTGAATCATCGCGCTCAGTGTATGGTCTACCGGAACCACTTCGTATATCCCCGAGCGCCCCTGATAGCCCGTGTGTCCGCACTTACTGCAACCCTTGGCGGCGTAGATAATCGGCGGATCGGCCGGGTCACGACCCATCTGCCGGCATTCGGCTTCGGTGGCAGGGCGCGGCGTTTTGCAATCAGGGCAGAGCAGACGCACCAGACGCTGGGCGATCAGGCCGACCAGTGTGGAAGACAGCAGAAACGGCTCTACGCCCATATCGCGCAAGCGTGTCACCGCGCCGATGGCGGTGTTGGTGTGCAGCGTCGACAGTACCAGGTGACCGGTCAGTGACGATTGCACGGCGATATCCGCGGTTTCTTTATCGCGGATCTCACCGACCATGATGACGTCCGGGTCCTGACGCACGATGGCCCGCAGTCCGGCGGCAAAGGTCAGGCCGACGTCTTCGCGTACCTGAGTCTGGCCTATGCCTTCGATATAGTATTCGACCGGGTCTTCGACCGTGAGGATGGTCCGGCTGGAATCGTTCAGACGGCCCAGAGATGCGTACAGCGTGGTGGTCTTACCGGAACCGGTCGGCCCGGTGACCAGAATAATTCCGTAGGGGTTGGCGAGCATCTCTTGGATCATCGAACAGTTCTGCTCTGTCATGCCCAACAGGTTCAGGTCGAGGCGGCCTTTTTGTTTATCCAGCAGACGCATAACCACCCGTTCATAGCCATTGGCTGCGGGCAGGGTGGAGACACGGATATCGACCGGCTGACCGCCGAGACGGACCGACATGCGGCCATCCTGGGGTTTGCGGGTTTCGGAAATATTCAGGCGCGATTCAACCTTGATACGGCTGATCAGCGCGGGCGTGACGATCGCAGGCGGCTCGTAGATCTTGTGCATCACGCCGTCGATGCGGTAACGCACCAGCAGTTTTTTCTCGAAGGGCTCAATATGAATGTCCGACGCATTGAGGCGGATTGCCTGGCTGATAATCATGTTCAGCAGGCGGATGACCGGCGCCTCGTCGGTGGACTCCATCAGGTCCTCCGGCTCGGGCATGCCTTCATCGACGATATCGATCACATTGCTGAGCTCGTCATTCATATTGCTCAGCCCGCTCTCAGTTTCCTGGTAATAACGGGTGATAAACTCGCTGAAATCGTCCCCGGCCAGCTCGAGCACCACCGGCGCACGGCCGGCGCGGCGGCGTGCTTCGAGCAGTGCCGCGACCGGTGCGTCAGGGCGGTGTGCCAGTGTCAAGGCGCCGTTGTCGTCGGTATACAGCACAACGCCTTTTTCACGGGCGTACTTGTACGGCAGGGTCACACTGGACTGTTCCCCGGCCTCCGCTGGTGCTCCGTCGATTGTCTGTTCTTCGGCCACAGGCTTACTTCTCCGCCTCCGGGCTTTCGGTTGACCAGTCGCTGACAGTGGACGGGGAAACGTCCTCATCGGTCGGCTGTGAGGTGACCGGCAGCTGGTCCTCGCTGACGCTGACAGGCTCAGGCGTGCTGTCCGGGGTGTGAACTGCGGCCGGCAGTGCTTCTTCGCCGGTGACTACAGAGTCAGGCCCGAAACGGTTGCTGATCTGCTCACCCTTGTAATAAAGGCGCAGCTCCGGCAGTACGGGCACTTCGTCGAAGGGATCTTCTTCGCTGTCCTTGTCAAAAAATGCAAGCTGCTTTCTGCGCAGGTCGTTGTATTTGAGGTCGCTGTAGTAGTCGGCGGTTTCAGCGTCACGCATGATTGTCGGGTGCAGAAAGACCATCAGGTTGCGCTTGGATTTTTCCGCATTGTTGTAGCGGAACAGATTGCCGAGCAGCGGGATATCGCCGAGCAGCGGGACTTTTTCGTGCCGCTCGCTGAGCTGATCGTCAATCAGACCACCCAGTACCAAGGTTTGCTTGTTTTCAACCATCACCGTGGTTTTGATTGAGCGCTTGTCGGTGGTGATGTCCGAGGCACCGGAGACCGTCGTAGCACTGACGCTTTCCACGTCCTGCTGGATCTCCATTTTGATGTTATTGCCTTCGTTGATCTGTGGCTTGACCTTCAGGCTGATACCCACATCGCGCCGTTCGATGGTGGTGAACGGGTTGGAGTTAGTGGACGAAAGAGTCTGGCCGGTGACGAAGGGCAGGTTCTGGCCGACGACGATCTCAGCCTCCTGGTTGTCCATGGTCACCAGTGTCGGTGTCGAGAGAATATTGTTATTGGCGTCAGAGGCCAGTGCGGTCAGCAGGAAACCGAAGTCCACATTGCCGGTGCCGAAGCTGCCCAGCGCCATGGACAGGCCACCGCTCAGTGACGCGCTGCTGCTGCCTTCATCGATAGCGATGGCACTGGTGAGGACACTCTGGGTCGCGCCGCCGAGGTTGGTGTAACCGATCGGGCGGTTGGCGTCGGAGCCGTCAACCAGGAAGTTGGAGCCGATCGCCGCCGAATTGGATTCGGACAGCTCGGCGATAATCGCTTCCACCAGAACCTGAGCGCGGCGGATATCGAGTTTTTCGATGACCGACATGATATTGCGCATCTCATCGGGCGGTGCGGTGATGATCAGTGAGTTGGTGTGCGCGTCCGCCTGAATATCAACCCTGGCTTCGTTTTCCTGATTAGACGAGTTGTTAGTGGTGGAGCGGCGCACCAGCGCCGGCACGGTAGTGCCGTTGCCGTTTTTGTTCGTGCTGACCTGAGCGGCGGTCGTCGTGTTATTGCTATTGTCGGCCGGGCTGGTGCCGATTTTTGCCTGACCCTGCGAGACGCCGTTGAGTACGGTCAGGATGTCCTCGGCGTTGGCGTATTTAAGATAGACAACACGGGTGTTGCCGCTGCCGGATTCGACAGGGGTGTCGAGGTTGGCAATCAAGGTACGCACGCGCAGGCGGACGGCCTGATCGCCGCTGACCAGAATACTGTTGGTGCGTTCATCGGCCGCGACTTTCATGCCGCCGACCGTGCCCTGTGCAGCGCTGCCGCCTTCCAGAGAGCTGACGATGCGCACCAGCTCGCTTGCGGTGGCGTGTTGCAGGCGGATCACTTCAATCGCGGCATTATCCGGACGGTCGACGCGTTCGATAATTTCAGCCAGACGTTCGATATTGCCGGCCCGGTCGGTGATGATCAGCGAGTTGGTCGAGGCGTAGGCTGCCAGATGACCTTGCTGTGGCACCAGCGGACGCAGAATCGGCACCAGCTGTGCGGCGGGTACGTTGACGATGGGGATAACCTTGGTGACCAGCTGGTCCGAGCGGTCCGAGGAATCATCGCCGGCCATGGGCACAGGTCCCTGTTTGGCGGTGACATCCGGCACGATCTTGATCAGGTCGCCGGACGGGACGGCCGAATAGCCGTGCACCTGCAGAACCGATAAGAACACCTGATACAGCTGTTTGCTGTCCATCGGCTCGGCTGACACGACTGTGACCTTGGCTTTTACACGCGGGTCGATCACGAAGTTCAGACCGGTCTGCTTGGAGACGGTCGCGATCAGCGAGTGGATGTCGGTGTTATTCAGGTTGAGCGTGAAGTTCTCTTCCTCAGCCTGTTGAGCCCATGCGGATGCTGTGCCGCCGGTTTGCAGCGCCGCTCCGATCATCGCTGCGATCAGCAGCTTTTTCATACCTGTTGTTTTCAAAACGTCTCTCGTTCGAACGTTAGCAACGGGTTTTGCGCCGGACGTGTTCGTGCGACTTTCAACCCGTGGTGCGTCTGATTAATGAGTATCTTGTTTTCTATAGAAGAACTGTGCCGTTGTGCATCGTCTGCTGGTCAGTTGATGCCAATTATTGATCAAGTGAAATCATGACCGGCATTTCGACGCCGTCACGCAGCACGGTCAGCTCTATGCTGTTGGCCTTGACCAGATTGCGCAGAGCGCGGATGCCTTGTTTCTGACTGTTCAGCGCAATGCCGTTGACCTGGGTGATAACGTCGTTGGCCATGATCCCCTGAGCTTCGAGAATCTCCGAATTCTGCTTCGGTTGCAGCCGGAAGCCGACCAGCTTGCCACCCTGTTGATAAGGCGTAGCGGCGACGATTTTGCCGAGTATGGACGGGTTCTGTACCAGCTTGTCGCGCAGTTCACGCGGGCTCGATGGTAACTCGACCGGTGCCGAAGCTGCATTTTGTACGGTTTTTGACGTGTTCCGCGGGCTGCTTGGCAGGGCGACCGGTGCGACGTCTTCGGGCAGCTTCAGGACTTCTTCGCGGCCGCGGTTCTCGATAATCACCCGGTCAGGGAAGACAGCTTTGAGCGAGGCATTGCCGACGATTTTGTCACCAATGCCGTAGACTTCTTCCTCGCGCCCGCCGGCGGAAATAATCGCCAGTGCCATATCTGCAGGGTGGTAAGCCACCACACCGGCCAGACGCAGATTCAGACTGGTCTCGGGGGCATCGCGCGGATCGGGTTCGGTTTCCACCGCGACTTCACCGGCTTTGCCGAACAGGTGCAGACCGGCAACCCGTTGCCCGATTTGTGCAATGCTGTCACCCGGGCCCGCGCCGTTTCGTGCCGGCGGCAGGGGCCGTGTACTGACAACCGTTTCCGTGCCCAGGTTAAAGAAACGGAGGGTCAGGCCGGCCAGAACCCACGCCAGCAGAATGACTAATGCAATGCTGATCCAGTGGATGGCCTTATAAGGAGTGTTATCGTTTGCTGCCAGTGTGCTCAAGTATCCGTGCTCTCATCAGGTCGGCGCCGGCGCGTCACGGTGAAACTCTCTGACATAGCCGGTGTCGAAAAATTCGTTACAATCGAAAGAATGCTTGCTGCTCAGTGGGGTAGCAAATTCCGTTCACAGCCGACGGACTTTAGCTCAGATTTATGAAATTTGCCTGAGCGTATCGTGATTGTCATCCACCGAGCCTCCCGACAGGAGAAACACAGGAACTCACTATGAAAGCACTTTTTCAACGCCTTTTCGCCCCGCAAGCCGGACCATCACCGGACGCCCGGCCGGAAGAGGAGCGACTGCGTCTGGCCGCTGCGGCGCTGATGATGGAGGTTTCGCGGGCAGATTACGACATGTCAGGTGTTGAGTTGGTACGCATTCGCGAGCTCCTGGCGCGGGCCTTACAACTGAGTGAAGGGCAGATAGATGAGCTGGTGGAGGCCGCGCGGCGCGATAGCGAACATGCCACTTCTTTGCATGAATTTACCCGTCTTATCAATCAGCACTACAGTCCGGCGCAGAAGGTGGATTTGTTTGAGTGGCTGTGGGAAGTGGCCTATGCCGACGGGATGCTCGATAAGTACGAAGAGTCCTTGTTGAGGAAAATCGCCGATCTGATTTATCTGTCACATCAGCATTTCATACAGAGCAAACACCGCGTGCTTGACCGGCATGGTATCAGCCATAGCTGAGTTCTTGTCTGTTGCATGACGAAAAAGGGCGCGTCTTTGACGC
>JAUOPI010000022.1 GCA_030546905.1 Granulosicoccaceae sp. 1_MG-2023
GCCTGCATGCAGGCGACAACGGTGCCGGGTCCGGCTTCGCAGGTCGCGGCCATGGCCGCTCCTACAGGGGGATTTTTGTAGGAGCCTGCAGGCTGGCGACGGCGGTACCGGGTCCGGCTGCGCCGGTCGCGGCCGTGGCCGCTCCTACAGGGGATTTTTGTAGGAGCCTGCATGCAGGCGACAACGGTGCCGGGTCCGGCTTCGCAGGTCGCGGCCGTGGCCGCTCCTGCAGGTGTGTTTTTGTAGGAGCCTGCATGCAGGCGACAGCGGTGCCGGGTCCGGCTTCGCAGGTCGCGGCCATGGCCGCTCCTACAGGGGAGTTTTGTAGGAGCCTGCAGGCAGGCGACAGCGGTGCCGGGTCCAGCTTCGCAGGTCGCGGCCATGGCCGCTCCTACAGCTGTGTTAATCTTGACCGATGCACAAACTTCTTCTGAACCGCGCGATTTACGAGGACTTCGTTAAAACGGAGATCCCGGCGGCGCGCCATTATGTCTGGATTGTGACGGCAGACATCAAGGATCTGCATGTCGAGACAGACCGTGGCTTCGAGCCGTTTCTGGCGGTACTGGCGGAGCTGGTCAGCCGCGGCGTGGCGGTTCGTTTGATCCATGCCAAGGAGCCGGGGCCGGTGTTCCGCGAGGAGTTCGATCGTTTCGATGCGCTGATCAGTAATGAGCTGTTTGAGCGGATTCTCTGCCCGCGGGTACATACCAAAGCCGTGGTGATCGATAATCGCCTGGCATTTGTCGGTTCGGCCAATCTGACCGGCGCGGGGATGGGCAGCAAGCATCCTGATAAACGTAATTTCGAGGCCGGCATGGTGTTCGATGATCCGCAGCAGATCGCCGAACTCTGCCATTGGGTGGATGAATTGTATCTCGGTGAGTTATGCCGCGATTGCCGGCGCCGCGAGCACTGCCCGGACCCGATTGCCTGAGTACACGTCTTTGGCGGGTTTTGGTTTTCACGCCCGCTGCTTCATAATCGCGCAGTCATACACCGTCGGCAGCGGCGGCCCTGTAAAGAAGGAGACTGTAAATGAAAAAGCTGGCGGCGCTGATACTGGTGACAGCCCTGATCCTCGGCATCGCGTTCTGGTTCGCCACCCAAAAACCGCAAGACGACGATGCGGCGGTCGAAGCGCCCTGGCATATCAGCCTGCACGAGGACGGCAGTCTGGAAGCCTTGGGAATCCGCCTTGGCCACACCACCCTGCAGGACATGATCGACCGCCACGGTTTGCCCGACAGCATTGCCCTGTTTGCCGATGCACGTCAGGCCAGCAGCGTGGAAGCCTATTTCCGTAACGCGAAGTTCGGACCGCTCAGCATCAGTCTGGTTCTGACACTGGATGTTACCCGGGACGAACTCGATGGCATGCTGGACCGTTCCGGCGGGCAGCTCGGCACCAAAACCGGTGCCAGTAAATTCATTCTCAGCGAAGACGACCAGAACGCCCTGCTGGACAAGACGGTCGCTTATCTGACGGCCATCCCGGCTTATTCCTCACTGGAAGCGGACTACTTCCGCGAACGTCTGGGCGAGCCGAACCTCTCCCTGCAGGTTTCCGAAAGCGCGCAAAACTGGGTTTATCCGAAGCTCGGCCTGACTTTGCTGATTGATGAGGAAGGTAAGGAAGTCTTCCAATACCGCAACCCCGGGGAGTTTACCGACGGCGCTGCCGCACCGGTCATCAATACCGATCTCAGCGAATAAAAAAAAGGCCGCATAAAGCGGCCTTTTTTTTGATTTCCCAAAAGAATCAGGAATACAACAGCGGTGCACCGACCTGCTGGTGGATGTTGTTTACCACCTCGGCAGACAAGCCCAGACCCTGCGCCAGGGTGTGCAGGTACTGCGCTTCGGGTTTGCAGTCCAGATCAATTGCCGTCAGCGAAATGAAATAAACCTGCTGTTCCATGCCTTTGGGCACGCTGCGGATAAGCTCGTTCGCATCCAGCGGCTTGCTCATCTCGCTGCGCAGAAATTCCGCTTCTTCGTTTGAGATATCACCCATGTGTTCGAGCAGTTTCTGTTGCTCGGTCTGGTCGATATCACCATCGCATTTGGCCGCGTTAATCATGGCCCGCAGCAGAATTTCCGCCTGCGCATCCTGATCGGCTGTCGGCTGTGCCGCGGCCGCCAGACCACCACCGCCGAGCACACTGCCGAGCAGATCACCGATACCGCCCTGCTGCTGGCTGCCGCCGAGCTGACTGAGCAGATCGCCGATATTGGCGCCTCCGCCCTGCGACTGACCGCCGCCGAGCAGACTGCCGAGATTGCCCAGACCACCGCCGCTGTTGCCGCCGGTCAGATTACCAAGCAGATCACCCAGACCGCCGCCGGCCTGGCTGCTGCTTCCGCCGAGGCTGCCGAGCAGATCGCCCAGCCCGCCTGACTGACTGTTATTGCCACCGAGCATATTACCCAGCGCACCGCCGAGCCCGCCGGACTGTGTGCTGCCCTGCGCGTTACCGCCGAGCAGTCCGCCCAGGGCACCGGCCAGACCGCCTGCGCTGCTGCCGGCGGAGCCACCACGGCCCATGACCTTACCGACGCCCTTGGCGACCAATCCTGCGACGACCATCTTGGTCAACATACTTGCCATACTCATGCTGCATTCCTCTGTGTTGTGGGGTAGAGCAAACCGCGCCGCTGTTTGCCAACGCGGCCCTACGGTGCTGCTTACTCTACCCAATGCGGCCCGCTATGTCAGGAAAACGCGCAAAACCTGTGTAACAGATGGACAGAAAATCAACAATTTGCGATCACATACAGAAAACACGGCGGTATTCTGTCTGGCACGCCGGCAAATGCAAAACCTTGTTAAAGACGTCACCTGCAGGCAAGACAGGCCGGCTCAGTCGCTGAAGATGAAGTTGCGGATCAACTCCCGGCCGGCTTCCGTGGCAAAGGATTCGGGATGGAACTGAATGCCGGTAATGGGATATTCGCGGTGCCGCACGCCCATGATTTCAAAGTCCCCGGCACCGGCCAGCTTGTCCGCATTATTGAAATCCGCCGCGCTCAGCTCGCCGACGGCTGCGGTCACTTCCAGCACCGGCGGCAGACTCGCCGCTTCGGCGATCAGCGAGTGGTAGCGCATCACTTCTATCTGATCGGGAATCGAGCGGAATACGCCCTCGCCGTTATGCTGAATCGGACTGACCTTGCCGTGCATGGGCAGCGGCGCTTTGACCACCCGGCCGCCGAAACAATGCACTATCCCCTGCATGCCCAGGCAGACACCGAGCGTGGGTATGGTGCGGCCCAGATCGGTGATCGCCGCCGCACACACGCCGAAATAGCGTTCATCATCCGGCGAGCCCGGTCCCGGCGAGATAATCAGCCGGTCCGGCTGCGCAGCGCGTAACGCCTCCAGCGTAATCTCATCATTACGTTTGACCGTGATGGAAAAATCCGCCAGACAGCCATCGTGTTTTTCTTTCTCGAGAATTTCACCGATAAACTGATAGAGGTTGTAGGTGAAGGAATCGTAGTTATCGATAATAAAGACGTTCACTGCGCCGCCTCCTCCGTCATAAACAAGTCCAGCACTTTTTTGGTCCCGGCGAATTTACGGCGGATCTCTTCGTATTCATCCTCGGGATTGGAGTCGTACACATTGCCGCCGCAGGTCTGCACATACGCCCGTTCGCCGTTGGCGAAGACCGTACGGATCGGGATCGCGAAAGTGCAATCACCGTTAAAGGAGAAGTGCCCGACCGCCCCGCCGTAGGGACCACGGCCGTCGGACTCCAGGTCGTCGATAATCTTCATGGCCTCGATTTTCGGTGCACCGGTCAGGGTGCCGGCCGGGAAGTTACTCGCCAGCGCCGAAAACATATCGTGCTCTTCGGCAATAATGCCGACAATCTCACTGGAAATGTGCTGCACATGACTGAAGCGCTTGATGTCCATCAGGCTGCGTACCTTCACGGTACCGAAGCGCGCGACCCGGCCGATGTCATTGCGGTGCAGATCGACGATCATATTGTGCTCGGCAATTTCTTTCGGGTCGTTCAGCAGACGCCGCGCCAGTGCCCGGTCTTCCTCCGGCGTTTTGCCGCGGGCAGCCGTGCCGGCCAGCGGGAAAGTCTCCATCTCACCCTGCCGCAGACGGAATAATAATTCAGGGCTGGCACCGATCAGTTTCTGTTCGCCGAAGCGGACATAATACATCTGTGGCGAGGGGTTAATCTCACGCAGCTTCTCGTAAATATTGATGGTGTCGCCTTCGAGCCGGAAGCGTTTTTTAAAGCCCACTTCGGTCTGAAAGATCTTGCCGTCGATAATATCCTGCTTGACCTTCATCACCGCCGCGGCGTGGTCTTCGCGGCTCATGGTGTCGCCCGTGGCAGTGACCTTCAGCGGTCCGTTGCCGGGGTAGCTTTCGGCCATCAGCGATTCGATCAGGTCCAGACGGTTTTCGTCGTAGTGAAAATAGAAAACCTCGCCGGTCATTTTGTCGAGAATCAGGCCGTCTTTATAAAGCCCGAAGCAAAAGGCATCGAAATCCTCGCTGCGCTGCAGGGACAGGCTTGGCTCAAAGTAATTCATCGCGTCGTAGCCGAGATAACCGGTCAGGCCACCGGCGTAGCGACGGGAGATCACGTCCTGCGGCACGATTTCACGCAGCAGGTAATAAGGATTATCGCTTTCGTAGTGCTCGCTGCTGCCGTCGCGGTCGGTGATGGTCAGCGTGCGACCGTTTGCCCGCAACACCTTCTGCGGATCAAAGCCGATAATGGAATAGCGCGATATATGGCTTTCTTCGCCCAGGGATTCGAGCATAAAGCAGGTGTCAAAGCGCTTTTCGATCTTTTTGAACAGACCGAAAAAGTCGCAATCAGCGCTGATCGCCACATAGGAGGGCTTGCGCGGCAAGTGGATTTTGCCGGGTTTCTTGGTCATGTGTAGCTACTCTGTTGCTGTCCGGCAGTCAGTTGCCCTGCAATACTCTGGAGCCGCGGGTTACAGTGGCTATGCCCACGCCCAGCTGTTCGGCAATCTTGCGCTGAGGCACACCGGCCTCAAGCATGCGCAGTATCTGCAGACGTTTGATGATTTCGGTGAACTCGCCCGGTGTCAGCAGCGCACGCAGCGCCGACTCCATCCCGGCGCGCGAATCCAGCGCCAGCAGATGGTCGAGCAATTCGTTGAGGTGATCCTGTTCGGTACTCATTGTACTAGTATGCTAGTTCATCAGTACGCGCACAGCAAGCCCTGTCTGCAATGTCTGTGCAGCGGGAATCTGTGCTGCCGCCCTGCCCGTCCGGCAGCAAGGCAGGCAAGAGCTCTTCGGGCATGGCGGCCCGGGTCACGGATGGGACTCAGTGCAGACGTTCAGCGTGGTGTGATGCGCCGCAGCGACGCTGTGCAGCGCCCGTGGCGCAGGGCTGATGACTCAGGCTTTGCCGCGGTACTCGTAGCGGTAGCCGACAAACTGCCCGAGGTATTTGATCAGGTCACCGGCATACCGGCGCCAGAGAAAAACGGCGCGGCGGGTGATCTCGTAGTAACAGCGCAGCTTGACCCACAATGGCAGTCCAAGCGTGCTGACGCGGACATAGTAACGGCCCAGCAGAAACCAGATCGGCAATTGCAGGACGTAGTGTTTTTCGGTGTCGAACCACTTTTCCCGCTCCGCCGGCGTGCGGTTAGCGTGGAAAGCACTGTCCTCGTGAATCCGGAAGTGGAAAAGCGTTTCGGGTAGCTGCCGGACCTTGCCGTAATACAGCAACTCCAGCATCAGGATTTCTTCGGATGAGGTGTAACGCCGCCAGAGACCGGTTTTGGCCAGCACATCGCGGCGCATCAGACCAAAGATGGTGGGAATGACATCGTCGCCGGCAATCTGATAATCAAACAGCTGACGCAGGCGGGCGGCATAGCCTTCTGCCATAATGCTCAGGTCGTCGATCTCCTGATTGCGCATATGCCGGGCCTGGCTGTCGACGTGATCCATATGCGGCCAGCAGATCACCACGTCGGGATCGGCTTCCAGCGCCGCGACACACCGTTCCAGGTATTCCGGCTCAAGCAGATCGTCGTGACTGGCCCACTTGAAGTACTTGCCCCGGGAACGCTCGAAGGTGGTGTTGAAGTTACGCGCCGCGCCGAGGTTCTTGCTTTGGCAAAAGTAAGAGATCCGCTCATCACGGGCTGCGAACTCTGCGCAGATCTCGGACGTGCGATCAGTCGAGAGGTTGTCGCAAATAATGATCTCGAAATTCGTGTAGGTCTGAGCCAACAGGGACTCGAGCGTCTCCGCGAGAAAGTTTTCGCCGTTGTAGACGGGCAAGCCGAGGCTCACCAGAGGTTTATTTGCGTCCATTTAGTTTCCCGGACATCCCGATATCGGTGCTCTTGGTCGTTGGGCTTTAATGCCCGGTCAGAAACCGCAACTCTGCATTTAACCCGCCACAAACGCGTGGATTCTAAGAAAAATCTGTCTAAAACGCTACAAACTAAGGTTGCAACATTTTGTGTCAAAATAATCCGGCCTGCCCGCCACAGTGTGTGACGGGCAGGCCGGGCGGCTAAGCCGGCATACTATCCGGACTATTCAACCCGGAAGGTATAGCTGGCAGCCAGCTCGTAGGTATCGTCGTAAAAGATACGCGCTTCGTACTCGCCGGCCGGCAGATAGCTGCCGTCGAAGACCAGCTCACCGGAGACCGGGCTTTCGGCGGTACCGCTCTGAGTGCCGTTGGTGTAGTTCCAGAGCACCATCTCCCAGACCTCGGCGCCGGCCGGACTGATGCAAACCCAGTCCGTACCATTTCCCGGCGCCTGATCAAAGCTGACGATCACATCCTCGCCTTCAGCATAGACGTCTTTGTCTGTGATCACCGGTTCACCGACCGGCGCTTCGCTGATGGAGAAGCTGTGGCGCGCCTGCACCGTGTTGCCGTCATTAAAGAACAAGCGGGCTTCGAAGTCACCAATACCAATGTACTCACTGTAGAAGCTCACCGTACCGGAGACCGGCCCTTCATCCGAGGCGGTCTGGGTGCCGTTGGTGTAGATCCACATCAGCATCTGACCGTCGGGGCTGCCGGCCGGCGCAATGCTGATCCAGTCTGCACCACCGCCCGGCAGATCGCTGAAGTTGACCACAACCTTGTCACCGGCGCCATAAAGCGTTTGGGTGGTTTCGAGCGAGGCCACCGGCTGATCGGTGATCTCGAAGGTCACACGGTTAACCGCTTCAGAGCCGTCGTTAAGGAACACGCGCGCTTCGAACTCACCGACACCGATGTATTCGCTGTAGAAGCTCACGCTGCCTTCGGTCGGCCCTTCCTCAGCCACCGTCTGGGTGCCGTGGGCGTAGATCCACATGCGCATCTCACCATCCGGCGAGCCGACCGGCGCAATACTGATCCAGTCCGCACCACTGCCCGGCAAGCCGCTGAAGTTCACTTCAACCTGTTCGCCGGCCTCATAGACTGCTTTGCTGGTGGTCAGCTGCGCAGTCGGTGCCTCGGTGACAGTAAATGTCGTGCGGGCGCTGGCTTCGGTGCCATCGTTGGCGAAATAGCGCGCTTCGAACTCACCGACACCGATGTACTCGCTGTAGAAGCTCACCGAGCCTTCCAGCGGGCCTTCATTGGCGACAGTCTGGGTGCCATGGGTGTAAATCCACATGCGCATCTCGGCATCCGGCGAACCGACCGGCGCGATGCTGATCCAGTCCGCACCACTGCCCTCAGCGTTACTGAAGAAGACCTCAACGGTATCGCCGAACACATAGCTCTGCGCGGATGTCGACAGTTCTGTCTCGGGCGCGGCCGCCTCAGTGACTTCAAACGCCACCCGGGTTGTCGGCACGGAAGAACCGTTGAGGAACAAGCGTGCCTCGTAATCGCCTATACCGATGTACTCGCTGTAGAAGCCCAGACGGCCTTCGACCGGCCCTTCGGCAGTGACGGTTTGCGTGCCGTTGGTGTACAGCCACATATTGAGCTGGCCGTCCGGCGAACCGACCGGGGCGATACTGACCCAATCATCACCGGCAGGCGCTTCGATACCGGCAAAGTCGATATACACGCGCTCACCCATGGTGTAGACAGGTTTGCTGCTGGCAAAGCTACCGGCAAAGGCTTCAGCTTCGGTTTCCGACGCATCCCCGGACTCTGACTCCGCATCGCTGCCGTCCTCTTCAGGCGCGACCTCTTCTGCAGTGTCTTCTTCCTCTTCAGCCTCAGTTTCTGAACCTGCCAGGTCCTTATCCGGTGACGGCAGTGTGACCAGCTCATCGCCGGTATTGCCGGCTACGGTTTCTTCCTCAGTGGCGTCGTCATCGCTGTCACTGCCGGCAGTGTCGTCTTCAGTGCCATCGGTGTCGCTCTGTGCGACCTCATCTTCCTCCTCTTCACCGACGCTCTCCGGGGCCGCTGCAGCGATGACCGAAGCATCGGCTTCAACTGTCAGATCAATCACATAGGTATCGACCGAGCCTGAGTCATACCAGTCACTGCTAAACAGAATCCGCGTGCCGGAGGGACTGATAACCGGGTGCGGCTCGCCGAAATACGGTGCCGTGTAACCCGACGCATTTTCAGCGTCCTTGGCATAGGTACGTGTGTGCGCCAGGCGGCAGGTTTGCGGATCATCTTCATCGGCAAACGTCAGCGAGACCTCGGAAAACAAGGTCGGCGCAGGCTTGTTGTTAGAGAAGTACCCGAAGCTGCCGTAACCGATGGTCGACATCGCCACCCAGCCGGGCGCGCCTTCGCTGATGGCCGACAGATGCGTGCCGCTTTGCGGATAAGACCAGCCGGTATCCGGGCCGACGACCACACGGCAATCGCCGGTTTCGACGTCATTGACCACAATGGAGCCGACACCGTCGGAGCCGTCACAGCCGCCTTCATAGGGGTCGTAAGACGCGCTGTAGAAGGCATCGTGACCATTGGGCAGGCGTCCGACTGAGCTGTGTTCGGGGTTCGGCACGTTGTAACGTGTGCCGTTGCTGTCGACGAACGAGTTGTAGGCCTGATCAATCTGGCGTACCAGATTGCCGTCCCAATCGAGCACCGCACCCTGCAGCAGCATATAGCGGTTGCTCGGCGTCGCAGCCGCCGCTGCGGTGTAAGCGAAGTTATAGTCGAGGCCGTATTGATTCAGCGTCGGGTCGATGGTGACCTGTGCACTGACCTCACCGGTGTGCACATTGACCAGAAACGTACGGTCGCTGGTCGTGCCTTCAAAAGCGTTGTTGTTACAGCGCACGCCGACATGATCGCCGTAAATGGCCTGCACGTCATAGCCTGCGATCGCGGAGCCGCCGGCCGATTCCGGATGACCGCAGATCTGGCCCAGATCGGTTACCACCTGTTTCTCGCCGGTTTCGACGTTGTAGCGCACCAGCGTGTCGTAGTAGGCATCGGTGACCGGGTACTTCTGGATATAAAACAGATGGTTGGCGCTTTGCGGATCCCAGAACACCTCTTCCAGATCCGATACGACTATATCCAGCTTGCGGATATGCTCGTAAGTCCGGCCGTCATACAGGTGATGTGCCGCGCCTTCCGTGCCCGTATGATAGAGCACCAGATAGCTTTCATCGATATTCCAGGCCTGTACGGTGTTGTACATGGTTTTCACCACACCGCCGGATTTGGCGTTGGTGATGCGTGTTACCGCTGAACCGAATACCGGATCCGTATAGGTTTCCATATACGCCGGTTTGTCCATATACGGCACGCTACGTTCTTCACGATCGCTGACTCTGCCGTCGCAAAAAGCGGCATCCGCGGCGAACAACGGCGACGCCATTGCCCCACCCAATGCCACCGCGACAAGCGATACCACGTTGTGTTTCATTGTCATTTCTCCACCAAAATTAGAATTCCGCACGCACAGTTCCTTCGTGCGCGCGGAAGCGGGTACGCAGGTACGCGGGTGACATTGCAAACACGTGTCCACTTAGCGGTGAAAACAGACGAAATGTATTTTTTTGTGTACTCAGACAGAAAAACCGGCCTGACACAGGCGTATTTGACAGGCATGCCTGACAGCGGTCGTTGATTTCGTGCCGATTCTGACCCGGACAGCGGAAATAACCCGGGCATGCGCAAGCCGTCCCTCCTCCACAGCCAGCAGTGTTTTGTGAACCCGTTCGCCCCTGAACGTGGTTTTTCTGGCGCAAATGCCTGTCTTTTGTCACCAATTGTTAAATCTGCGGGTGAGCTTGGCGCTTGTCAGTCCGCAGTACGGGACTTAGAGTCGGGTGTTTTCCGTTTGCGGCGCAGCGCGCCGTGTCCGATCTGACTCAGGAGGCACTATGACCCGCACAATCTCCCGCATCGCCGTTATCGGCGCCGGAACGATGGGCGCCGGCATCGCCGGTGTTTGCGCCAAGGCCGGCTTGCCGGTGGTTCTGCTCGACCTTCAACCGGGGGCAGCCGCCGCGGCCATTGAACGTCTGACCGGCGGTTCACGACCGGTGCTCAGCGATGAGGAAGCCGCCCGCATCACACCCGGCAATCTGAACGACGACCTGGCGCTGGTCAGCGATGCCGACTGGCTTTGCGAAGTGATTGTGGAAAAAACCGGTCCGAAGCGGGAACTGTTCCGCACGCTCGATAAGGTGCGCAAACCCGGTTCCATACTGAGCAGCAACACATCCGGCATTCCGCTGCGTGACATCAGCGCAGATATGCCTGAGGCGGTGCGCCGCGATATTGCGATCACGCACTTCTTCAATCCGGTGCATCTGATGAAACTGGTCGAACTGGTGCCCGGCGAAGAAACCGCCCCTGATGTGATCCCGACGCTGGCCGCGTTTATTCAGAACCACCTCGGCAAGGGGCCGGTCTACGCCAAGGACACCATCAACTTTATCGGCAACCGGATCGGCTGTTTCTGGTTACTGGCCGGTCTGCACGAAGCCCTGCCCTATCTGCAACAGGGACTGAGTATCGAAAAAGCCGATGCCCTGCTCGGCGAACCGGTCGGCCTGCCGGCTACCGGCTTTTTCGGTCTGCATGACCTGATCGGGCTGGACATTATGGAGAGCATCGCAAACAACCTGAAAGCCGGTCTGCCTGAAGGCGATGCCGGCCTGCCCTACGCGACCTTCCCGCCGGCGGTGCAAGCGATGTTCGAAGCCGGCCAGCTGGGACGCAAAACCGGCGCCGGGTTTTACAAGCTCGAACGCCATGCCGACGGCAGCAAACAGATGATGGTCTTCAATCCGCTGACTGCAAGCTGGGCTGAGGCGGCTGCGGTCAGCCTGAGCGCGACCGAGCAGGATTTTGCAAGTCTGGTACAGGACAAAAGCACAAGCGGCGAGTTCGTGCGCGCGATGATGTTGCCAACCCTGGCTTATGCGGCGGATCTGGTGCCGCAAATTGCCGACGATATCGTCAACGTGGACCGCGCCATGCGCTGGGGATTTAACTGGCAGAAAGGCCCGTTTGAACTGATTGATGTGCTCGGCGCAGGCACTTTTGCCGAACTCTGTCAGGCGGCCAGCAAACCGGTGCCGTCGATGGTCAGCAAGCTTCTGGCGGCCGGCGCCGACAGCTTCTATAAAGACGCCGGCCGGCGCTATTTCGGCGTCGACAGCGAGTGGCACGACGTACCACAAGCCTGACACCTAACTGAGGATGCCGGCAGCATTGCCGGTATCCTCAGTTCACGCCGAACTCTTCGGCGCGTGCCGCACGGATCACGTTATAGTAGCTGCGCAGCACATCATCCCGGAATACAACCCCGCGTAAGACCGAAGGCAACTCGTCCCGGTCTTCAACCACCGGCATATAGTCCATATCGTTCTCGGCCATTTCCTGCAAGGCTGCTACCAGGTTGGTCTGCACACCGATACAGCGGTTCGCCGGGCCAAGCACATCACGGGCCGGCGTATCAAAACCGTGCTCGATGGATTCGGCAACCAGCATACGCAGATTGGCGCTGCCGACAAAACAATCCTCAGCATCGGTGAGTATGGCTATGCGGTTGCGCTCGGCACTGAGCTGACGTTGGACGTCGATGATTTTGTCTTCATCCGCGATCTTCGTGTAGCTCTGCTTGACCAGGCTTTCGATGGTTCTGGTGCGCAGCAGGGACTGATCCCGGCCGCTGGTGATATTGACCCCGCGCCGGCTCAGTTGCCAACGGAAGTAAGAGGTGTGCGGTGACAGCTGCATGACTGTACTGGCCATGGCGGCGGCCAGCATCACGGCAATCGTCACCTCGTAGTTGGCGGTCAGTTCAAAGACAATCAGCACGGTCGAGATCGGCGCTCCGAGCATCGCCGAGGCCAGCGCGCCCATACCGACAATCGCATAAGCCCCCTGCGAGGACAGCGGCATCAGCGGATTGAGCAGCGCCCAGATCAACGCCCCGACCAGCGCACCGAACACCAGCGACGGGGTAAAAACCCCGCCGGCAAAACCACTGCCCAGCGCCATCGCCGTGGCAACAGTCCGGGTCAGCAGAACCGACAACAAAAACAGCGGCAGCATCTGCCCGTGCAACGCCATCTCGATCGACTGATAGCCGCTGCCCATGGCATGCGGCATCCACACGCCCAGGGTGCCGATCAGCACACCGGCCAGCGCCGGCTGCAACCAGTTGACCACCGGTGTAAAAGCCCACATATCCTGAATCCACCGGACCAGAAAGATCAGCGCCAGAACAAACAACGCACAGCTGATACCGACCACCCCGAAGACCGGCAACTCCCAGTGGCTGCTGAGGGTAAAGCTGGAAAAATCAAAGACCTGATCGCTGCCGTAAAACGAGCGCCGCACAATAACCGAGGCCGCCGAGGCCAGCACCACCGGCGCAAACACGCGCATGGTGTAGTAGCCGACCACCACTTCAAGCGCGAACAGCACCCCGGCAATCGGCGCATTAAACGAGGCCGTCACCGCCGCGGCGGCACCGCAGCCGAGCAAGGTCAGTGAATCGGACTGGCTGAAACCCAGCTTCCCGGCAATCCAGGCACTGATCGAGGCGCCGATATGCACCGCCGGCCCCTCACGCCCGACCGGCGCGCCCGAACCGAGCGACACCGCAGCGGCCACGGCGGCACTGACGCCGGAGCGCACATCCATGCGCGCGCCCCGCACCGCACAGGCTTCGATCACGTCGGCAATGCCGTGATAACGCTTGCCGTGCACAAAGCGCAGCAACAGGCCGACCAGCAGGCCGCCGAGCGCCGGCGCCAGCACCACCAGCCAGAGCGGACTCTGCATCACAATGCTGGCGAAATCGGCTTCCGAGGCCCGCCCGAAAAAGGCCCGCTGCACGGCCCCGATCATTTCGATCAGGCCGATGGTGGCCAGCCCGACCAGTAAACCGACCAGTGCGGCAAGCGCAAAAAAACGCCCCCGCTGGCTGATATTGGACTCGTAATAGGGCTTCAGACGCCGCACCACCGTCTTCTGCACCGGCCGTTTATTCATGCAAACTCCGCAAACTGTCGCTCCTGCCACTGAGCATCTCTATCCACTTTGACCCGCTTACCCGCTCCGCACATAAGTGGTAAAACGGGACTACTGCAGCGTAGCTACGCCTTCCGCATACCAAAACCACAACATAATAATGAGAGGAAACCCATGACCGCTAATCAGGAAATCTATGTACTCAGTGCCGTGCGAACTGCCATCGGCAGTTACGGCGGCGGTTTGAAAGATGTCCCCACGGTTGATCTTGCCGCTCTGGTGGTGAAAAACGCCGTCGAGCGCGCCGGCGTCGAACCCGCCAGCGTCGGTCATGTGGTCATAGGCCATGTCATCCACACCGACCCGCGTGATATGTATATCGGCCGCGTCGCCGCGGTAAACGGCGGCCTGCCGGTCGAAACACCCGCTTTCACCTGTAACCGCCTGTGCGGCAGCGGACTGCAGGCCATTGTCTCGGCCGCCCAGCAAATCCAGACCGGACACAGTGAGATTACCATTGCCGGCGGTGCCGAGAACATGAGCCGCAGCATGTACTGGATGCCGGCGGCCCGCTGGGGCGCCCGCATGGCCGATACGGCAATGATCGACGCCATGGTCGGCGCCCTCACCGACCCCTTTGACAAAGTCCATATGGGGATCACGGCCGAAAATGTCGCTGAAAAATGGGGTATTTCCCGCGAAGACCAGGACGCGCTGGCCGTTCAGAGTCATCACCGCGCAGCCCAGGCCTGGGCACAAGGCCGCTTTGCCGGTCAGATCGTACCGGTCGAGATCGCCTCACGCAAAAAGACCGTCATCTTTGATCAGGACGAACACTTCCGCGCTGATGCAACGCCCGAAGGGATGGCCAAGCTGCGCCCGGTGTTCAAGAAAGACGGCTCGGTCACCGCCGGCAATGCCTCCGGCCTGAATGATGCCGCATCCGCCCTTGTGCTGGCCAGTGGCAGTGCCGTCAACGGCAGCAACCTGAAACCGATTGCGCGGCTGGTCGGTTACAGTCATGCCGGTGTTGAACCGGCGTATATGGGCATAGGCCCGGTGCCGGCGGTGAAAAAACTGCTCGCGCAAACCGGCCTGAGCCTGAGTGATTTCGATGTGTTTGAAGTCAACGAAGCCTTTGCTGCCCAGGCTCTGGCTGTGTGTCGTGACCTTGACCTGCCGGCCGACAAGACCAATCCCAACGGCAGCGGTATTTCACTCGGCCATCCGGTCGGTGCAACCGGTGCGATTGTCAGCACCAAAGCCATCCACGAACTGCACCGCACTGGCGGGCGCTACGCGCTGGTGACCATGTGCATCGGTGGCGGCCAGGGTATAGCTGCGGCCTTCGAACGGGTCTGAGGATAACAGCCACAAAAAAAGCCGGGACAAGCCCGGCTTTTTTATGTCCGAAGCGAAAGCGCTCAGCTGCGTTTGAGCAGGTCGCGGATCTCTTCGAGCAAGACTTCCTGACGCGGCGGTTCGGCCGGCGCTTCGGCTTCCTGCTTGCGCATTTTGTTCAGGCTGCGAACAACCAGGAAGATGGAAAACGCCACAACAAGGAAGCTGATAACGTGGTTCAGAAACTGGCCGTAGTTGATCGTTACCGCACCGGCATCAGCGGCGGCCTTAATTGAGCTGTAAGGTCCGGCTGTTGCACCTTCTTTGATCGTGACAAACAGGTTGGAGAAATCAATTCCACCGATCAACACACCGATCGGCGGCATAATGATGTCTGCAACCAGGCTGTTGACAATTGTTCCGAAAGCGGCACCGATGATGATACCGACAGCCATGTCGATGACGTTACCGCCCATCGCGAACTCTTTAAACTCTTTAAACATTAATGTTTATCCTGAAAGTGAAAATGGTTGATAGCGGGTCGAAAACGCGTGCCCCTCCAAAGGCTAGCACAGCTATTTACCAACAATGTAAAAACGATCGTGAAATGTTGCGATCCAGCCCGGCTGATAGGCAATCAGACCGCTCAATACAATACCGTTTAGCACCGCCTCAGGAAACGCTAACATCAGGGTAAAAGGCAGAAAGTCCTGTAAATTCAGGTAAACCGACTCGTACGCGAAAAAATAATACAAGCCCAGTGTGGTCAGCGCGACAGCGATCATCGACAAACCGGCCGCAAGAAAACAATTCAGAAAGACGAAAATAAAGAAATTATGCGGCAAGCGGCGAAACGCGAGAATCAAGCCCGCCCGCGTCAGGAAAATCGGGATGGCACCGCAGATCAGCACATTAAGCGGAATCACCGACAAAGGCATGGCACCCAATACATACAAACCCGCATGCACCAGTAACACGGCAAATAAGGCAAACTGCCAGTCGAACATCACCATCAGGGCGGTCGAGGCCAACAAATGGAAGTTAATGCCGTTAAAAACACTGGAACGCACCAGCCAGATAATTCCGACCAACAAAACCGAGCCGAGAAAAACATGCGACGATTCGTTGTCGAGTATTTTGTACCAGGGCGCGGTCCGTGCCGCCTGCGCCATCAGCAGTACAAACAACAAGCCCGCCGCCCACATCACGGCTGACGGCAAAACACCGGGCAAAACATTCATGAGGCCACCTTCTGCCGCGCCGCGTTGTTGCGACGGATCTGCGCCTGTAGCGGATTCAGGTCAGGCAGTCGTGATGCCATGCCCATATTGTGCCGGGTGAAGATCTGTTTGAGAGGCGTGACGTGATCAAGCCCCTGCAGGCCGAGCGCGCGTAAGTGCGAGAACAGCGGCCGGCGGCCGCGGAACGCACGCACCAGCGTATCGGTAAAACGCACCACGTTTTGCTGGTCACGGTGGCGTTGCGCGCAAAAATCCGCCAACAGCGACGCCGCCCCCGGATCCTCCAGCACGCCGTTTTTTGTCAGCGTTTCGAGTAAGGCGGCAACATCACGCAAAGCCAGATTAAAGCCCTGCCCCGAGACCGGATGCAATGTGCGCGCAGCATTGCCCATCAGCAAAACACGTCCGCGGGACTGGGCGCTGCTATCGATCAGCGCCAGCGGAAAAGTCACCCTGTCGCCGATGGCGGTAAAACGCCCCAGGCGGTAGCCGAAACGGCGCTGCAGACTGGCCAGCATCTGCGCTTCACTGAGGGCCAGAAACGCCTCGAGCTGATCGGCCTCCACCGTATAGACCATGGCCATATGCCGCTCACCCAAGGGCAGCAGCGCCAGCGGCCCTTCATCGGTAAAGCGCTCGTAGGCCACGCCCTGATGCGGCTTCTCGCATTGCACATTGGCCAGCACCGCGACCTGTTCGTAGTCGTTGCGGCGGGTTTCAATCCCCAGCAGGGAACGCAGCGGCGACTGAGTACCGTCACAGGCCAGCAACAAACGACAGGCACCGTGACTATCGGCCTCACCGCTGCGTTGCAAGCGGTAGGTGACGCGGTCGCTTTGTTGCGCCGGCATGGCCGGTACTGCACCGACCTCCATACGCAAATTGGCCAGGCCGTCCAGACGCCCGTAAAGCCGGCGCAGTATCAGCGAACTGGGAACCACATAACCGAGCGCCGGCACGCCCTGCTCTGCCGCATGCAGCCGGGTGAAACCGGCACGGCCTTTTTCCGACACATGCACATCGGTGATGGTCGCCGGTTCACCGGCCAGTCCGTCCCAGAGGCCCAGTTGCGAGAGTATCACCCGCGAACCGGCCGACAGCGCGATACTGCGCTCGTTGATAAGCAAGGGGCGCTCCTCACTGACGTAAGCCTGCGGCTCAATCAGGCGCACCTGATAGCCGGCATTGGCCAGCGCCCAGGCCAGCGTCCCGCCGACCAGTCCGCCGCCGGCAATGCAGATATCTTCAGTCAGTGCGGTCACTTCGGCTCAGCCCCCGGCCATCACGGCCTCAATCTCGTCAATGGTTTTCGGCGCGTCCTTGCTCAGGACTTCCGGTCCGTCTTTTGTTACCGCCACATCATCTTCGATACGAATGCCGATGTTTTCGTATTTGGCCGGAATGCCCTTGCCGGACGTGATATACAAGCCCGGCTCGACCGTCACCACCATGCCCGGCTCAAGCTGACGCCACTGGCCATCGACCTTGTATTCGCCGACGTCGTGTACATCCAGCCCCAGCCAATGGCCGGTGCGGTGCATATAGAACTTACGGTAAGCCTCTTCTTTGATCAGCGTGGCAACCTTGCCCTTGAGCAGGCCGAGCTTGACCAGCCCTTGCGTGATCACCTTGACCGCAGCTTCGTGCGGCATATTCCAGTGATTACCGGGCCGCACGCAGTCGATCGCCGCCAGTTGTGCGTCCAGCACGATCTGATACACCTCGCGCTGCGCCTCGCTGAACTTGCCGTTAACCGGATAGGTACGGGTCACATCGCCGGCGTAGCAATCGACCTCGGCGCCGGTATCGATCAGCACCAGATCGCCGTCGCGCAGCGCGTCCTGATTTTCGGTGTAATGCAGAATACAGCCGTTTTCACCACCGCCGACAATCGGCAGAAATGAATGCACGGCGCCGTTACGCCGGTATTCATGCACCAGCTCGGCCTCCAGCTCGTACTCGTACATGCCCGGACGACAGGCCTGCATACCGCGTTTCTGCCCCTGCGCAGTGAGTTTGGCCGCGCGACGCATCGTGGCCAGCTCAGAGCGGCTTTTGAACAAACGCATCTCGTGCAGATGGTAATCGAGCGCCACAAACTCGGCAGGCACATGGGAGCCGGAACGCACGGTGGCGCGCACGCGGTTGATCCAACCCAGCACACGTGAGTCAAAGGTCGGGTCCACACCAATGGTGTAGTAGACGCGCTCACGCCCTTCGATCAGACCGGGCATGATGTCGTCGATATCGGAGATGGGAAAGGCGTCATCGGCGCCCAGTGCCTCCGGCGCACGCTCGACGCCCAGACGCCGTCCGTGCCAGGTTTCCTGCAAGGGATCGCGTTCACGACAGAACAGGATAAACTCCGCCTGCTTGCGCCCGGGAATCAGCACGATCACGGCTTCGGGCTCGTGAAAGCCGCTGAGGTAGTAAAAATCGCTGTTCTGGCGATAAGGATAATCGGCGTCGCCGTTGCGCAGGGTTTCGCGTGCTGCAGGAATAATAGCGATAGCGCCGTTGCCCATCGTGCGCATCAGGCTGCGACGACGACGGGCGAACTCTTTCAGTTGGGTAGCGTTCAGCATTCTCAGATCTGTCCTGTAAACGAAACACGCCCCTAGTGGGGCGCATTTCCGATTGGTGATGTTCTTTCGATTGGTTGTAATTCTTCCAAGACAAGCATTACACCAACCCTGACATATTCTTCGACCTCAATATAGGCGGCTTGTTCTTCCTCGTCGCCTTCGGGGTTCTCACCTTCGTAGCCGGCGCCGGCAATCATGCTGATATCGCGGACCAGTTCCGGGATATCGCCGCGCGCGGTTTTGGATTCTTTGTAGCCGCCCAGGCCAAGACCGTAGACATAGCCCTGACACCACTGCCCCAGTGCTGCGGTGCGCACATCGAGCGTGGTGTCCTCTTCATCAGGCAGGAACAGTAAAAAACCCAGCGAAGCGTCGTTGACCGATTTGACGGTCGCTTCAAACAAGGCCAGCGCGTCCTGACGGAATTCCGTCAGGACCGGATTGTCCGGCGACGGCGCTTCGTCGAGGCAGTTAACCAGCCAGGGGTCACGCGCACTTTGCGCGCCGAGTGTACAGATCAGGCCGCACAGCAGTCCGTGCGATTCGGCGGCACCGAGCGGTGCACCCAGACGTCCGAGTACGGCATCGAATTTTTCGTAAGTAACAGGCAGTTTCATGCGTCTATTGTACGGGCTAGCCCTGCCTGCGCCTAGAGCAAGTACAACCGCTTGTACAAGGATGCCGGCACAGCTTTTGTGGATTTGGCAGTAGCCTGCAATCTGAGCGCGTGGGATAATCCGCCGTTGTTTTCACGCTGTCCGCAGCGGCAGCGGTCCCCAACGCAAACAGGTCCGATCATGGTAGAACACATCGAGCAACAGCTCGCCGGTCTTAAAGCACGCCTCAGCGAGCTCGTGGATGCCTACGAAAAACTCCGCGCAGAAAACGAAAGTCTGCGCACCCAGCAAGACAATCTCATCGAAGAACGTGCACGGCTGATCGAGAAAAACGAACAGGCCCGCACCCGCGTAGAAGCGATGATCACCCGACTGAAAGCGATGGAAGCAAATCAATGAGTGAAACCACCGCCATCAAACTGAAATTCCTCGGTCGTGAAATCCAGGTCGCCTGCAAAGCCGGCGAGAAGGACGCGCTGCTGCGTGCGGCTGACTACGTCAACAACGAAATGCAGTCGATAAAGGCCCGCGGCGGTAACCCGTCGGTCGAGAAAGTTGCCATCATCACAGCGATGAATATGGCCAACGAATTGCTACGTCTACGTGAAAGCTCAGGCGCGGTCACCGGTCTGGAAGACAATATTGCAGCCATGCAAAAAATGATTGATGCGGCAATGAAGCCCGATGCGGGCTGATCGCATTGCAGCATTTGCAGAATCGAAAAAAGCTGCAGAAATTACCTTGCCGGCCGCTGTTACGCAGACTAGACTGAGCATCAACGAATACGGAAAAAGACACGGTTAGCCGCTTGACACGGCAAGCCGGTGAGTCAAGGTTTCGGGTATTTTTCTGCTCCGTACGTTTGCAGGTCGGGTATATCCCTTGAGCCTAATTTCGTACCCCGGGGAAACGTTTGTTGTTTGATGTGTGCATGTCCGCTACGTGCGGAAAGCCTGATTCGGCAACAATATCCCCACCTGAACCGACTGGTTCAAGGTAGCACGCCTGCGACGGCGGTAGTGGTGAATACCCACTTAATTCCTGACGGAATACTACATGTCTGACACCTCTCAGTCCGAAATCCGTCAGCGCATGCTAGCCCAAAGGCTGGCCATGCCATCTTCAACGGTCAGCCATTGTGCTGACCGTTTTCCTCTGCGTTTAAAGACCTTTCCGCCTTTTAAGCAAGCCCGGCACCTTGCCGCCTATCAGGCGGTCAGAAATGAAGCCAGCCCCGCCGCCATCCTCAGTCTGGCGCAACAACTTGGCAAAACCACTTACCTGCCGCTGGTACGCGGCGAGACCCTGCGCTTTGCTCCGGTCGGCCCGGATACCCGTTATATAAGCGGGAAGTTCGGCATTCCGGTGCCGGATGTTGCAGAAGAGACTTTGCGCAGTGCGGGCGAGCTGGATCTGATCATTATGCCCATGCTTGCATTTGACAGGCTTGGACACAGAATCGGTATGGGCGGCGGTTTCTACGATAAAACTCTGGCCGGCAGCGACGTTAAGCGCCGCACACCGTTTTTACTGGGACTGGCTTACAGCTGGCAGCGTGTGGATACGCTGCCGGCCAACCCATGGGATGTGCCGCTGCACGCGGCACTGACAGAATCGGCGCTGTACGACTTCAGCCACTGAGGCTCAGGACAGAAACGCCTCGTAAGCGGGGTTGTTGTTTTCGCAATAAAAACCGTAGCCCAGCGAATCCAGGAAAGTCTGGAATTGCGCCTGCTCTTCTTCGGGCACTTGCATACCGACCAGAACCCGGCCGTACGCGGAGCCATGGTTGCGGTAATGAAAGAGACTGATGTTCCAGCCTTTATTCATACGCGTGAGGAAATCCAGCAAGGCACCGGGTTTTTCCGGGAACTCAAAGCGATAGAGATTTTCGTTCTTGAGATTGCCGCCATGGCCACCGACCATATAGCGCAGATGCAACTTGGCCATTTCATCGTCGGTCAGATCCACTACCGGATAGCCGGCCTTCTGCAGTTTTTCCAGAATCTGCTGGCGCTCGGTGTCACCCTTGCGCAATTCGATACCGACGAAAATCTGCGCCGATTCCTTATCCGCATAACGGTAGTTGAATTCAGTGATACTGCGCTTACCGATGGTCTGACAAAAACGCTTAAAACTGCCCGGCTTTTCCGGGATGGTCACAACAAAAAGCGCTTCGCGGCTTTCACCGATTTCAGCCCGCTCGGCGATGTGCCGGAGACGGTCAAAATTCACATTGGCACCGCTGGCGATGGCAACCAGGTTTTCGTCGCTGATTTGCTCACGGGCCACGTATTTTTTCAGGCCCGCTACCGACAAGGCACCGGAAGGCTCAACAATCGCACGGGTGTCTTCGAAGATGTCTTTCACTGCCGCGGAAATCTCATCGACTGTGACAAGAACCACTTCATCAACGACTTGCTGACAAATGCGGAACGTCTCCTGCCCGACTTCGCGCACGGCAACACCGTCGGCAAACATGCCAACACTGTCCAGCGTGACACGCTTGCCTTTTTTCAGGCTGTCATGCATGGCGCAAGCATCAACAGGCTCAACGCCGATGATTTTGACATCCGGACGCAGGCACTTGATGTAGGCCCCGACCCCGGCGATCAGTCCGCCTCCGCCGACCGGCACAAAAACCGCGTGGATAGGGTCCGGGTGCTGGCGGCAAATCTCCATGCCAATCGTGCCCTGCCCGGCGATGGTGTCAGGGGCATCAAAAGCGTGGATAAAGGGATAGCCTTTTTCCTCGGAGATGGCCATGGCGTGACGAAAGGCCTCGTCGTAGTTATCACCGTGCAGTACGGAAACACCACCGAGCGCATTGACCGAATCGACCTTGATCTGCGGCGTGGTCACCGGCATCACAATAATCGACTTGATACCGAGTTTTTTACCGGCCAGCGCCACGCCCTGCGCGTGATTGCCCGCAGACGCCGTGACCACACCGCTGATTTTCTCCCGCTGCCAGAGCTGGTAGATCCGGTTGTAAGCGCCGCGGCACTTAAACGAAAACACACTCTGCTGGTCTTCGCGCTTGAGAAGAACGTGATTCTTGAGACGCCGTGTCAGGCTGCGGGCGGTGTGAAGGTCGCTTTCGCGCGCAACGTCGTAAACGCGCGCGTTAAGGATGGGTTCGAGGTATTGCTTCATGACGTGGAGATCGGTAAATAGTTGGCTAAGGTACTCCAATCGTCCGTGCATTGAAAGTGCCGCCCCGCAACATCAAAGCGCGGCCGCGGCGACAAATCCCTGCCGCCGGGGCTTTGTGCAGCGCCGTCCGGCGGGTAAACTGGGCCGCTCTTATTCATCACGGAACCGCTTGTACCATGTCCAGTGACGCCGCCAAAAAAGCCGCCGCCGAAGCCGCCCTGAAGTATGTCCGCCCGGGCAACCTGATCGGAATCGGCACCGGCTCGACCGCCAACTATTTTATTGATGCACTCGCCGACCTGCGCAATGACATCCCCGGTGCGGTGCCCAGCTCCGAAGCCAGTGCCGAACGCCTGAAAGCCGTCGGGATTGAGGTCCTTGACCTGAACACCACCGGCCCGCTGCCGCTCTACGTGGACGGCGCTGACGAGGCCAATCCTCAGTTACACCTGATCAAAGGCGGCGGTGCCGCACTGACCCGCGAGAAGATCGTCGCCGGCGCCAGCACACAGTTTGTCTGTATTGCCGACGACAGCAAGCGCGTGGATGTGCTGGGCAGTTTTCCTCTGCCGGTTGAGGTCATTCCGATGGCACGCAGCTTTGTTGCCCGCGAACTGGTCAAGCTCGGCGGTGACCCGGAATACCGCGAAGGCTGCATTACCGACAACGGCAATATCATCCTCGATGTACACAATATGGCCATCACCGATGCCTGCGCGCTGGAAGCGGCGATCAATCAGATCCCGGGTGTGGTGACCAACGGCCTGTTCGCCGCCCGCCCCGCCGATGTGCTTATTCTCGGCCACGCTGACGGCAGTACCGACACCCTCGGCGCCTGAAGCCGCCCCCCTCACACAAGCCCGCGGATGCGGGCTTTTTTGTACGGACACAACACATGCCCATCCGATGGCGCCGACACCTTATTGCCCTGTTGTTGAGCCTGCCCTGCAGCCTTGCCCTTGCCGGAGCCGAAAAGCTCAACGACACGGGGCTGAGCGGCGCCGGCGGGCATAACAACGTGGTTTATGTCAGTTTCTGGACCTCCTGGTGCGCCTCCTGCCCTCTGGCATTCAAGTGGATGAACAAAATGCACCAACGCTACGCCGCGCAAGGCCTGCAGATCATCGCCATCAACCTCGACAGCGAGCGCGCAGCAGCCGACGGGTTTCTGCGCCGCTTCCCGGCGTTATTTGAACTGCGTTTTGATCCGGCACGCGAGAGCACCGCTGACTTTCCGGTCAGGGTTTTGCCGGACAGTTTCCTCTATGACCGCAGCGGCCGCCTGCTGAGTTCGCATCAGGGCTTCCGCCCCACAGACCGGCTCAAATACGAAGCCGCACTGCGCGAGGCCCTGGCCGCGCCTGCAGCCGGGGAGCAGTCAGAAACGGAGCTTGGCCTGCCACCGGGCAAGACAAGCCCCGCTTCTGCCGGCACGGGTTTTACTGCTCTGCTGCAGGCGTTTGCGCTTGCGCCTCAGCGCCAGGCGCCATAATCACAGCACGGTTGCGTTCCACCAGTTCGCGGCCGATGCCCGGTACCTTGACCAGATCGTCAGCCGAGGCGAAGGGACCGTTAGCATCACGATAGCGGACAATGGCTTCGGCTTTGACCGGCCCGACACCGGACAAGGCGGAGGCCAGCACAGCCGCATCGGCCTTGTTGATATCGAGCTGCGCGGCAAACAGCGGCGTACAGCAACTGAGCAGCAGAGCAACAAGAAAGGCACGGGATAACAGAAGTGTTTTCATAGCAAATCCTTTTGTTGGGTTTGAAGTGCGTCACACATCCGTTGTGACAGAATCGATACTGCCGCGTCCGGCCCCGCAGTGGAAGAGTGATCCGGCACACAGAATGTGAGCCGCTTCACAAAACTCAGAAACCGTCCTCAAGCAGGGGCAGCTCAATCGTAATACAGGTCCCCTTGCCCTCGCCCTCACTGAAGGCGTAAACCCGTCCGCCGTGCTGGCTGATCACCCGCCCCACCAGCGCCAGCCCCAGCCCGGTTCCCTTATGAGATCGCTCGACCGAGGCATTGCGGCTGAAACGCTCGAAAACCCGCTCCAGCCGTGCCGGATCCATCCCCACGCCCTGATCCTGCACTCGGCAGACCAGAGTGCCGTCCTGCTGCAGGATCGTGATCTCCACTGAACTTTGATCGCCGCTGTACTTGAGCGCGTTGCCCACCACATTGCTCAAGGCGCGCTCAAGTAAGACCGCATGCCCCAGAACCCAGCTTTCCGCTTCTTCGTCTTCATGAATCCGGATACGGATGCCGCGGGCAGCGGCCTGCGGCATGAGCTGATCCAGACAATTACTCACCACATTGTCGAACAGCACCGGTTCGAGTTCGTTCTGGTCGATATTGTCGGCCCGCGACATGGTCAGCAGATCGTCGATCATATCCAGACTCCGGGTGATATAAGCCTCGACACGCTCGAGATTGCGCACGTCCTCCCCCTCAAGCTTTTCCTTTTGCATGGACAACAGATAGGTCGACGAAATCAGCGGCGAGCGCAGATCGTGCGACAGGTACTCCATCATCTCGGCCCGGGTGCGCTGGGCTTCACGCATCACGCTGACATCGACAATACTGGCCATCACCAGCCGCTCGGCAAGCTGATCCCCGGTGGCCGAGAAACTGATGACTTTTTCGCTGCCGGCGGTGTCATAGTCGACCTGCCAGGGCCGGTTCTCGTACAACAGCCCGGCCAGTACCTCCGGTATTTCACGGCTTTCACGCTCGCCGGCCACACTGATCAGAAAGTGCCGTAGTTGCACTTCGCTGTTAAGCAACTCAGGGAACATCTGATAGGCGCGGTCATTCATGCGCAGGAACTCGCCGGCTGCATTCCAGACCACCAAACCGGCCGGACTGTCGTGGAAAATACTCTCAGCCAGTCCGCTCATGCGGCGCAGCTTGTTAAAGCGGGTGTTGAACTGCTGGGCGCGGATTTGCAAACGTTCTGCAAGATCGCTGCGTGAACGGGCGAGCTTGCGCTCCTGCACACGATCCAGACTGTCGACCAGCACCGTCAGCTGCGGCGCCAGCGCCGGCTCAAGAATATGCAGACCGATACTGAACGCATCGGGGCCGGCATAGTCACGCCAGTAGAAACTGCCGCGCTGCTGCCAGCCTGTGGCGCTGCCCGGATGGGGCGGCAATGCCGCCACATCACCTTCGCTGAAAAGCGTCCCGCGGCTGCGGAACACCCAGCCGGCCACAGGCAAGTGCTCCAGACTGGCATTGAGGAAATCCACCAGCGAACGCGGCTCCTCATAGGTCGACTCGCGCAGCTCCTCGTCCATTTCACTGACTTCGTTCTGAATAAAGGAGCCGACGAACTCAAGACGGTGCCAGCTCCACAAAGCAAAGCTGGTCAACAGCGGCAGCGAGGCACTGAGCGGTGCGTACCAAAGCTGAAAATAGCGATAGGCAATAAAACTCACCAGGACCGGAATCAGGGTGAAACCGACTGCCGCTGCCAGCCCGCCCGAAGGCGGCAGACGCATGTAGAGCAGCAGCAACACAGCCATCAGCACGGCCGGCACAGCATAGCTGAGAAGCGCCGGCGCACTGCCGACCATCAGCCCGTCACGCAGCGCGGAGAATACCGTGGCATGGATTTCCACACCGGGCATGGGCAGCTCGGTAGTGGATACCGGGGTTGGGTGAATATCGCCGAGACCGACCGCCGTGACGCCGACAAACACGACCTTACCTGCCAGCTCGTCCTCCGCCGCTTCACCGTTCAGGAAACGCGCCGCCGAAATCGTGGTAAAGGAGCCGCCCGGCCCGTAGAACGGCAGCAGGGTCCGGTAATCGGAGACCCAGCCGTACTGCATCGCGCCGGAGCTCAGGCGGTCACCGGGCAGCTGCTCCGGAGCCGTGCCAAGCAATTCATTCAGAGCCAGCCCGAAGGACGACCAGTGCGCGGACCTGAAACCGCTTTTCAGATCGATACGGCGCACCAGCCCGTCGGGGTCAAGGCGCATATAAACATGGCCCAGGTCATCGGCCACCATTGTGAGATCGGGAATCGGTAAGGTTTCGGGATTGATTCTGCCGGCATTGAATTCGCCGGTCAGGATCGGCAGCAGGAGATTCGGCGTGCCCGACATAACCTGCGCCAGCAGCAGGTCGTTATCGCGCGACTCGTTATCGGCTTCCGTGTAGAGCACGTCCATGGCCAGCGTCGTCGCGCCGGCGTCCTGCAAACGGCTGACCAGCTGCGCCTGCAGATCCCGCGACCAGGGCCAGCGGCCGTACTGTTGCAGACTTTGCGAATCGATGGCGACGATCACCACGTCGTCCGGCGGCTCATGCGAAGCCAGCCGCACCCAGGTGTCATGCAGAAGGATATCGGGCTTACCGGTCAGGCCACCCCATTCCAGGCCCAGCGCAATCAGCATCAGGAACAGGTAAATACCCAGAATGCTGAGCAGATTAATCCTGCGCAGATTGAATGACGCCAACCGCATGAGGCTTCCTTCGGTTATGGAGATGGAGCGTCAGGGGTCCGTTTCAGCGGCTTATGCGATAACTCTGACTGTAAGGACTCACCCGCCGGTCGGGAAAGACGGCACGAACACGTGCCCAAACCGCGCCATCCGGAGGAATAGTGTATTGCGCGCCCTCGCCCGGCTGCACCTCTACCGGGAAAACTTCTGTAAACGTTTCATCCGTGGCGATCTGCAGCTCGTAGCTCCGGGCGCCGTTGACCCCCTGCGAGAGGGTAAAAATGGCCAGATCCTGATCGCGACCGGCACTCAAGCCCGGTACCGGCGCCTGACTCCGGACGCCAGCCACCACCACCGGCGCCACCGCGACGGCACCTTTCAGACCGTGGATATCGAGCGCCCGCACTCTCACGAAATACTGACCGGCGGGCACATCCGCCGGCGTATAGGTCGCCGCAGTGACTTTCGCCGCATGAACCGTTTGCAGGCCGGCCTGATCCTGCGACAGCGTGACTTCGTAGGACTCAGCCAGTGGCACAGGCCACCAGCGCAGCTCATCGCCCACAGCCAGACGCGGGCCGGGTTGTCTGATCAACGGCGCCGGCAGCAGTGCCTGCGGCGTGCCCGGTGCCTGGCCTTTTTCGGTAATCACACCGAAGCCGGTTTCGACCGGCACGCTCTGGCCTGCCGCGGTGACATCGATCACGCCTTCGGTGACACCGGCCGCGGCACGGTCCGCACCGGCGCTGACGTCGAATACGGTGCCGCGTACCGCCGCCGAACCGGTCGGGGTATCAATGCGGAAAAATGTCGGCTGCCCGTCGCGGGATTTCACGCGCGACTGCACATCGCCTTTTTCACTGTACAGTTCGATCACACAGGTCTCGGCCTGCTCGGTGCATTCAACGTCGACAATCAGAATATGGCTGCCGGGCTGCACATTGATCACAGAGCCTGAGGAAAACTCGACACTGGCAAAGCCGTTCCGCCCGGTCAGGAGTTCATCGCCGACCCGGACCTGCTCGCCGCGCGTGAGTCTGACCGGGGTACGGGCCCGTGCGGGCTTACGCTGCACATCGCCTTTAACAAACAAGACCACGGCCGTTTCCGGCGAACGCGTATAGGGTACGGGGATGCGCAGGGACTGACCGGCCTTCAGCCGGGTCGGATCGAGTATGCCGTTGTGCTCGGCCACCGCCGGCCAGTAAGCAGAACTGCCGAGTTCTCTTTCCACCACCTGGGAGAGCGTCTCGCCGGGACGGATCTGAATCACGCGGTCACTACGCAACAAAGGCGCGGCAGCGGCGCTTTGCACCAGCAGTCCTGAGACCAGCAGACAAACCAGCACACGCCGCATGCGGGAGCAGGCGGATACAGCAAACAAGGCGGCAAACTGCGACAGGCTCATGGCTGAGGTCAGTGACGCACGCGCGGCTTAGTGAGAGACATATTCATCGAGACGGTAACCGTGCTGATAAATCGATGTCAGCTTCCAGCGCCCGCTGGAAGACAGTTGGAGCTTTTTACGCAGACGACTGGCGTGCGTATCCACGGTGCGGGTATTCAGCTCCGCAGACGTGCCCCAGACATTGCTGAGCAATTGCTGACGCGACAAAACGCGGCCGCGATTGCGGAACATAAACAGGGCCAGTTCGTATTCTTTTTCGGTCAGGCGCACCGGCTGCCCCTGATAGCGGACCTGACGGTTGCCTGTATCGAAGATATAGGGTTCGAATTCCAGCAGCTCGGACTCGGGCTGCGCGCGGCGGGCCAGCGCTTTCAGGCGCGCCAGCACTTCTTTCTCGCGCACCGGCTTGACCAGATAATCGTCAGCCCCGGCTTCGAGCGCGGTGACTATGTCCTCTTCCGCCTCACGGGCTGTGACAAAAATCACAGGCACATCACAGCTGGCGTCCCGCCGCAGCCACTTCAGCACCTCCAGACCGGTGCCGTCCTGCAGCCCCCAGTCCAGCGCAATCACGTCGACCGGCGCTTTGCGGAAGGCATCCTTAAAAGCGCCTATGGTCGCGAAAACCTCGCAGTGATGGCCGGCGTTGACGATCCAGGAACTCATCCGTTCGGCCTGATCGCTTTCGTCTTCTAAAACCACCACCCGAAGCATTTGCCCATCACCCATATCTTCTCCTTGCAACGCTCTCTTGCCCGATGACGGACCAGCGTCGATAAACCTTGATTACCGAAGTCTATTCGCCTCTGATCAAGGCCAGAGATTAACTACAAACAGCCCGACAAGTATAACAACTTTACCCTGCGGTTCTAGCAGGGCTTAGGCCGGCAAGGGATTGAGAAAATGCCGGCCGGCCGTAATCTGACCAATCTGCGCCAGCAGGTTCTCGAAATCACGGTTATTCTCTGCAAAATTAATCTCGTCGGCATTTACAATCAGTAAAGGCGACGCCGTGTAGTTGTAGAAAAAGGTCGAGTAGGCATCGGCCAGACGCTGCAGATAGCCGCTGGCCATGGACTGCTCAAACTGCAGGCCGCGGTGATGAATCCGGCCCAGCAAGGTTGGCGTGTCAGCCTGCAGATAGATCACCAGGTCAGGCCCTTCAGGCAAGCCTTCGGTGAGTTTGTCATGCACACGCTGATAGAGCCAGAACTCGTTATCGTCCAGCGTCAACGAGGCGAACAGCGGGTCCTTGTCGATCAGAAAGTCGCAGATCACCGGTTGTGTTTCGCGCTGCAGTGCCAGTTCGCCGAGGGTGTCAATGCGGCGCACCAGAAAATCCAGCTGCGTCTGAAAGGCGAAAGCCCCGGATTGTTTGTAAAAATCCTCCAGAAACGGATTCTGCTCTTCCGGATCCCGCACCAGACTGGCCCCGGTGGCTTCGGCAATACGGCGCGCCAACGTCGTTTTGCCCACCCCGATGGGCCCTTCGATCGCGATAAACTTCTCGCTCATTACGCTATTTTCTCCGGAATTGATCGGTTGTCCGGCAAGGCTGCCAGCAGTTCCCGTACGCTACCGCGGCCGGGAATCTCTAAATCGGGCGCAATCTCCGCCAACGGATACAGCACAAAGTCACGCTCGTGCATCGCGTAATGCGGCACGGTCAGGCGCGCGTCGCTGATCCGCCGTTCGCCGAAAAGCAGTATATCCAGATCCAGCACCCGTGCCGACCAGCGCTCTGCCCCGCGGCGGCGGCCGGCCGCCGTCTCCAGCGCCTGCAAAGCATCAAGCAGTGCCAGCGGCGTACCTGCCCAGCGCCCGCACAAGACCGCATTGAGGTAATCCGGTTGGCCCGGCGGCCCCAAAGGTTCAGTACGGTAAAGCGAGGATTGCGCGACAAGACTGAAGCCGTCCAGCGCGGCGATGGCGGCGATGGCGTTTCGCAATTGTGCCTGCGGCTCACCGAGATTGGCACCGAGGGCGATATAAACGGGGGTGGCAGCAGACACAGTCAGGCTTCAGCGATTAAAGCTCGGGACTATAAAGAGGAGCATCGAAAAATCAAGCAGCACGCGGAACGCCGCCGCGGCACTCAGGCGCCTGTATTTTCCTGATTGTTGCGCGTGCGACGCGGCTTGCGCGTACGGGTACGCTTCTTCTCGGGGCGCACCACCTCGTGCGGATGGGTCTGCTGGATATCAGTCCACCAGTCAGCACGCTCTTTGAGCTCGGGGCTGACGCCGGCACGCAGGCACAGGAAATCATAGCCGGCACGGAAACGCGGTCCGCTCAGCAGACGCAGTGCGCGCTTGCCGATATAGCATTCCAGGCGCGGCTGCATGGCCCAGATCTCACGGGTCGGAATCGAAAACCGCTTCGGCAGCGAGGTGTATTGCAACTGCTCGGCCAGCGCCTCGTCAGCGGCCATAAGCACGGCCGGCACCGGCGGCTCCTCAGCCACATACTGCATGGCCAGCTCGCGGGTTTTGGGCCACAGCATCACGGCATACAGAAACGCCGGCGTGACCGGCTTGCCGGAGAGAATCCGCTCGTCGGTATTGGCCAGCGCACGGGAGACGAAGGTTTCGAACTTGTCGTCGCCGGCTTTCAGCGCACGGTCGGCGGCGGGAAACAGGTATTGCAGCAGATCAAATTCCCGCAGGCGGTCGAAACTGGCGCAGGCGTGACCACTGTGGAACAGCTTCAGCACTTCTTCGAACAGACGTGCCGGGGGAATTTCGCGCAGCAGCCGGCCTTTTTCAGCCATCGCCTCACGGGTGGCCTGATCGACCTGAAAACCGAGCTTGGCACTGAAGCGCGCAGCACGCAGCGCCCGCACCGGATCCTCGGCACAACGGACCGCCGATTCGCCGATCATACGCAGGGTTTTGCTCTGCATATCCTGCATGGCGCCGCAGTAGTCGATAACCGTACGATCCTGCGCGTTGTAGTACAGCGCATTGATGGTGAAGTCCCGGCGGATGGCGTCGTCCTCGACCGTACCGAAGACGTTGTCACGCAGAATACGTCCGCTCTCTTCTTCGGTTTCACCACCCTCACCCTGTTCGTGGTGAGCGCGGAAGGTCGCGACCTCGATCACTTCACGTCCGAACAGGATATGCGCCAGACGGAAGCGGCGGCCGATCAGGCGGCAATTGCGGAACAATTCCCGAATCTGATCCGGACTTGCGCTTGTCGAGATGTCGAAATCTTTTGGCTCTTGCCCGAGCAACAGGTCACGCACACCACCGCCTACAAGGTAGGCTTCAAAACCTGCCTTGTTCAGGGTATCCAGAACTGTTAGGGCATTCCCGCTGATCTTCTGCACGTCAATCCTGTGCTCGTCATACGGGACGACATTCGGACTATTCAGTGTCTCGCTCTCTTTTTAATTTCGTGTGTGGGTGGCGAACAACTTATGCCGAAATATTGAACACGTTGTATGTATCCAATTGAAAGTAGCATCTGTAATTAAAGTCAACAAACGTCACAATGTATAGTTTTGTCGACTTTTGTCACAATTGTCTCACCACTCTTCTTTTAGTTTGTTTAACTGGCGTCGCTGTTTCTTGCTCGGCCGGCCCTCTCCCCGGATGCCACGTTCCAGTAAACGGACATCACGTAAACTTTCTGCCAGAGTTTCACGTCGCTCACGGCTTTCATCACTTTCGCTGTACAGCGTCTGCGCGACGCTCGCCGGGCCGCGCTTATCGCTCAGCCCCAACACCGTCACTTCGAACACATAATCGCCCTTGCTGATGCGCAAAACCGTGCCGGTTTTGATGGTCCGTGACGCTTTACAGCGTTGTCCGTCGGCCAGCACTTTACCACCACTGACCGCTTCGCTGGCCAGGGAGCGGGTTTTAAAGAAACGCGCCGCCCAAAGCCATTTATCAATCCGCACCCCGGCATTGTCGGCAAGAGCTGTTTTATCTTGTTGTTTTTGCTTATTTATCCTGCTCAATGCGAGCCTGCTCCGGGCACCATTTCGCAGCCGGCCTGCTGTGCAATACCGGCAAAACGCTGCAAATCGCTAATCTCGTCCAAATCCGCAAGGGTCGCGACAACCTGCGCACGCAAGCGGTTACGCCGCGCAGCGCGCAGCGTTTGCTCAAGCACGGCTGAAGTACCCCAATCGATACCGCGGAACAAGCAAGGCTGAGGCGCCTTCAGGGCGATCGCGACATAGCCGCCGTCCTCTGCACCGATCAGCGCCACATCGTGGGTTGTCAGCGCAGCCTGCAATGCAAGCACATGCGTGGCATTCAGATCAGGACAGTCACTGCCGACGAGTATAACCCGTGCAGAACGTATCAAAGCAGAACGCAACGCAAAATTCATGCGACAACCCAGATCATTACCTCTTTGCAAGCTAAATTGCATACACGGGTACTGTGACAAAAGCCCGCTGTAGAAGGCAGCGCCCGCTGGCCGGTCACCACAGAGCTCCAAACGCAGCGCGGCCGGCAAGCGGCTTAAACGTTCAAGCAAACCGCAAACCAGTACACGATGCACGGACGCGGCCTGCTCCGCACTGATATCTGTCATTAATCGGGTTTTTACCCGGCCCGGCGTCGGGTATTTGGCAAATACCAGAACGCGGGCGGCATTATGCCGGCGGCCGACCATAATACACCCTGTGCAGCCAGGCCGGGTCAGCGCCCAGACAATAGGCCAGACGCAGGCCCCACATGGTCAGGATACTGCGGAGCACACCGTGACGTTGCCAATAGCGGGCACTGGCCAGCAGCTGCTGCGGCAGGCACTGCGGCCGGCTGCGACGACGCAACTGCCGCGATAAAGCAATATCTTCCATCAGCGGAATCGGCGGATAGCCGCCGGTTTCGCGGAACAATGCCGCGGTCACAAAAACCGCCTGATCACCGGTGGCGATTCCGGTGACACGCGAACGCAGATTCATCATGTTGCCGATCACCCGGTAAAGCGCCCCCGACGCATCCAAGCGCACATCAAAGCGCCCCCAGAAGGCCTCGCCCTGCAGCGCTTCCAGCGCACGCAACTGCGCCACACCGACGACGCTGTCGGCATGCACAAACCAAAGCAAATTACGCGACGCCGCACGCGCGCCGGCATTCATCTGCACTGCCCGCCCGCGCGGCGCCTGAATCACGCGGTCGGCGATCGCCTCAGCGACCGCCAGTGAGTCGTCACTGCTGCCACCGTCGACCACCACGGACTCATGACCGCGATCGCGCAACAAGGCGAAAAACGCCGCCTGCGCGGCCAGAGCGGGCGCATCGTTAAGGACCGGCATAATCACGCTGATAGCGCGTTCAGCCAAGCGCACCTCCGCAACCGGAACCCTGCCCCGCCGTACAGGCATAGCAGTGATCAGCCACCCGCACCTCGTGCCCGCGCATGACACTGTCCAACTCACCGATATAACGCGGCACCGTACCGCCGTAGGTCAGCCCCAGCATCTGATTGAAATCGCAATCAAAGACATAGCCACGGTAGTCGATACTGAGCGTGTTGCGACACATAACCGACGCGAGATTGGCATCGGAATGGGCGCTTTTGAGCAGCGCCATGTAGTCAGCGAACTGTCCGCGCGAGACCAGCGTGCTGCCGAAGCGCTTGATAGGCTGGTTGGCCAGGGCCAGCAGCGAACTGAAGCTGACACCAAACTCCTCTTCCAGAAAGCGGCGGTATTGCGCCTCCAGACCGGCCTGCGGCGGCGGCAGCTCGGGCCCCTGAGGGTTATAAACCAGATCCAGCTGCAGCGGGCTGCCCGGCACGCCATAGCCAAGGTCGTTGAGTTGCCGCAGCACCTCGATGCTGGCGCGGAAGGTCCCGTCGCCGCGCTGCGCGTCCACGTTATCCTCGAGGTAGCACGGCAGGGACGCCACTATATCCACGCCCATATCGGCCATAAACTGCGCTGTATCCTCCTGCCCCGGCATCTGCAGCACGGTCAGGTTGCAGCGGTCGATGACCCGGCAGCCACGCTCACGGCCGGCTTCCACCAGTGGCCGGAACTGTGCGTGCATCTCCGGCGCGCCGCCGGTGAGATCGAGCGTAGTCGCGCCGCTGCGATCGAGAAACGCAATCACATCGGCGGCGGTCTGCGCAGACATGGTTTCCTTGCGATGCGGCCCGGCATTGACGTGACAATGAAGACAACTGAGGTTACAGGTGTAGCCGAGATTGACCTGGAGAATTTCGATTCCGCTGCGTTTGAGCGGGGGAAAATCACCCGGTGCCAGTAAGGGAAGTGTGTCGTGCAAGCGAACCTCCTGAGATGCGCGACCCGGTAACAACAGCCTGTTTAGCAGACCTGTTCGTGACCGGCATTACATTTACAATCGCCGCGACATCAACACCGCGGCAAGAGTCCGTCCCTGTCTGACATCAGTGGTATAATGACAGTTCCTTCATTTTCACACGGCAACCATGCAAAGCTTTATCTACCGCAGCAGAAAACGCAAAGGACTTTACGTCTACCTGGCCGAACAGGACAAATTCGACACCTTACCGGCGGCCGTGCAGGAGGCGGTGGGCGAGCTGGAGTTTGCCATGGAACTGGAGATTACCCCGCAGCGCAAAATGGCCAAGGAAGACCCGCAGGTGGTGCTCAACAATCTGCAGGAAAACGGCTTCCACATCCAGATGCCGACCGATATCGAAGAGCTCCTGGCCGGCATCTCTGCCGGACGCCGCTGAAGCGTCTCACAGCGCGGCAATATAGGCGAGACCGAAGAGCAGAAAAAACCGCCCGGTCAGCGGCGTAAGACGGCGCCGGTCCTGCTCGCGCATCTGCCGTTCCAGCGCCGGCAGCAGCAGCAACGGCAGCAGCAGGTAATACGGCCGCGCCAGCAAATCCGCGGCATACAAGCCAAGCGCGGTCAGACAAGCCATTGCAATCAGCGCGCGAAAAGCCCAAACCGCGCGCGCATAACCGAGCCTGACCGCCAGCGTGCGTAAACCGTTACGCGCATCGTCGCTGTAGTCACGCAGTTCATTGCTTAACAACAGCAGCGAGACCAGAAAACTCACCGGCAGCGACAGCCAGATCACTGACCAGCGCGGCTCGCCGCCCATCGCCAGATAGGCACCGAACACCAGCATCACGCCCATCTGCAGAAATACCTGCAACAGCGCCAGTCCCCGACGCTTGAAATTCAATGGGCCAAGGTTGTAATTCAACGCCAGCACCGCATTAAACAGCACCAGCAAGAGCAAGGGCAGACCGCTCCGCAGGACAAAATACAAGCCGATTAACAAGGCCACGGCAAAAGCCAGAAAACCAAGCCTGGCATTGCGCCGGATACAACTTGCCGCCGGCCCACTCAGTTCCGCGCCAAACAGGCTGAGATCTTCCAGATCATTGACCAGATTTATCCCCAGCTGCGCCAGCAACGCACCGCTGATAATCAGCAGCAGATGCAGCACACTGCCCTGCCCCTGCAACAATGCAATCCAGCCCCCGAGCGCCGCCCCGACCAAGGCAACAACCAGAGAGAACGGCCTGGCCGCATGCCCGAAACGATAGTGCTCAAGCGGCTTCATAACGCCCCCGGGCCACCACAATCAGTGCAGGAATCAGCATTGCAATACCATAGAAGATAACCAGCGACGACATGGCCGGCGCCGCCAGCACGGTATCCGTAATCACCAGCGCCATGGCACCGTTCTGCAAGCCCGACTCGATCATGATGGTACGCCGGGCGCGCGCCTGCAATCCGCACACAGCGGCGATCAGCCAGCCGACAGAAAAACTCAGCAGGAGCATCAGCACAACCGGCACGCCGTTATCGCGCCAAAGCTGCGGCAGCATACTCCAGCGCATCGCCAGCATGGCCGCAATCACCGTCGCAAACAGCAGCGTAGCGCAGACACCGGCCGGCCCGGTCAGGCGCCGGGCAAGTGCCGGTCGGTAACGTTGCAAGGCCATGGCCGCAAGCAGCGGCAACAGCGTTATGACAAGCAGGCGCAGTATCGAGCTCAACACCGGAAAATCGATCTGCCGGCCCTCGCCGCCGAGCACCGACAAGGCCCAACCGGTCAGCAACGGCAGACTGAAAGGCGTAATCAGACTGGCAACCAGAGTCAGACTGACCGACAAAGCCACATCCCCCCGGGCCAGATACGAAAACAAGTTACTGGTGATGCCACCGGGACTGAGCGACAGAATAATCAGCCCCATGGCCACGGCAAAGCCCGGCTCCAACAGCACCACCAGGGCCAAAGCCGACAAGGGCACCAGCAGCATCTGCGCGGTCAGCCCGGCAAATAAGGCACGCGGCGCGCGCAGTATTCTGACGAAGGCACCGGCTTGCAGTTTCAGCCCGATACTGAACATGATCAGCAATAACGCAAGCGGCAAACCGAACTGAATAAACTGAGCCAATATCATAGGGTGAGAAACGATTAGTGCGCCGATTGCAAAAGCTCATTCTAGTGCTCTGCAATCCTGACGCAAGCACTGCCGGCCGGGAACCCGCCCGATACGAAGCGGACTGACACGCATAAAAAAAGCGCAACCGGCAAGCCGGCTGCGCTTTGGTGCAGAATCACCGCGGTTTCAGTCCGCCAGACTCATAAAGACCTCGTTCATGCGGCGCACAAAACCGGCGGCATCATCGAGATGACCGCCTTCGGCCAGCACCGCCTGATCGAGCAGGAGTTGCGACCAATCGGCAAACCGCTCTTCGTCGGCTTCCTGATCAAACTTCTGCAACAGGGGGTGCTCCGGATTGAGCTCCAGCACCGGCTTGGAGGCAGGCACTTCCTGACCGGCCTGACGCATCAACTGCTGCAAATGCAAAGGCATGTCGTTGGCGCCGAGTACCACACAGGCCGGCGATGTAGTCAGACGCGTGGAGACACGCACGTCTTCGACCTTATCGCCCAGCGCATTCTTGACCCGCTCGAGCAGCGCTGCGGCTTTTTCTTCAACCTCTTTCTGCTTTTCCTGCTCTTCGGCTTTTTCTTCTTCGCTGCCGATTCCACTCAGGTCGAGATCACCTTTGGCCACAGATACGAAAGATTTACCTTCGTACTCGTGCAGATGCGACATGGTCCACTCATCGACACGGTCGTGCATCAGCAGCACTTCGATGCCTTTTTTACGGAAGATTTCCAGATGCGGGCTGTTTTTAGCCGCGGAAAAACCGTCTGCCGTGATGTAGTAGATCTTGTCCTGACCGGGCTTCATGCGGCCCAGGTAGTCATCAAGACTGACCGACTGCTCATCGGTATCCGTATGCGTGGAGGCGTAGCGATACAACTTGGCGACCTGCTCACGATTGGCAAAGTCTTCCGCCGGCGCTTCTTTGAGCACCTGACCGAACTGCGCCCAGAACGCTTTGTAATCGTCCGGCGAGTTTTTGGCCATTTTCTCCAGCAAGCCGAGCACTTTTTTCACCGAGGCATTACGCATGCTGTCGATGACTTTGTTGCTTTGCAGAATTTCGCGCGAGACGTTCAGCGGCAGATCATTGGAATCGACCAGACCACGCACAAAACGCAGATAACGCGGCATCAGCTTCTCGGCGTCATCCATAATAAACACGCGCTGCACATAGAGCTTGATGCCGTGCTGCTGGTTGTGATCATAGAGATCAAACGGCGCACGCTTGGGGATGTACAGCAAGGAGGTGTATTCGAGTTTGCCTTCGACATGGTTGTGTGACCAGGCCAGCGCATCCTCGTAGTCGTGGAAGTTCTGCTTGTAGAACGACTGATACTCCTCGTCGCTGATATCCGACTTACCACGGGTCCACAGCGCGGAGGCGGCATTGACCTGCTCCAGCTCCGGTGTTTTCGGCTCTTCGTCCTCAGCGGCCGGCGGCACTTCTTCGAGCATCATGACCGGGAAGGTAATGTGATCGGAGTATTTCTTGATCACATTACGCAGACGCCAGTGATGCAGGAACTCACCGCTGTCATCATTCAGGTGCAGAATGATTTCAGTACCGCGTTGCGGCCGCTCAATGCCGGCGATTTCAAAGCTGCCGGTGCCGTCAGACTCCCAGCGCACACCGTCAGCGGCATCATGTCCGGCACGGCGGGTCAGCAAGGTGACCTTATCGGCGACGATAAACGCCGAGTAAAAACCTACCCCGAACTGCCCGATCAGATTGGCGTCCTGTTTGGCATCTCCCGTTAAGGACTCGAGAAACTGCTTGGTGCCGGACTTGGCAATAGTACCGATATTGGCGATGACCTCATCGCGGCTCATACCAATACCGTTGTCAGTGATCGTGACAGTCTTGGCTTCCTCATCGAAGCTGACCACGATTTTCAGATCACTGTCACCTTCATAAAGCGCATCATTGCTGACAGCCTCGAAACGCAGCTTGTCGCAGGCGTCGGAGGCATTGGAAATCAGCTCACGTAAGAAAATTTCCTTATTCGAGTACAGGGAGTGAATCATCAGCTTGAGGAGCTGGCTCACTTCCGTCTGAAACTCCATTTTTTCGACATTAGCCGCATCGGTCATGTTGTTAAGTCTCCGAAGGGGTTCTTGGATAAATGAGATAAAAGACAATGCGCAGTGTGTGGGCAATCAGCGCGTTTTCAAGCCCGCTATCCGCCCGCAGGCGACTTACGCACAAAAAAAAACAGCCGGCAGAACCGGCTGTTTTTGAGAAAGTTGTCCGTCAGGATCAGGACAGCTTTTCTTTGATACGTGCAGACTTACCGGCGCGCTCACGCAGGTAGTACAGCTTGGCACGACGGACTTTACCGCGGCGTTTGACCTGAATTTCAGCAACCAGCGGGCTGTAAGTCTGGAACACACGCTCAACACCTTCACCGTGAGAGATTTTGCGAACAGTGAAAGCGGAGTTCAGGCCGCGGTTGCGCTTGGCAATAACGACGCCTTCGAATGCCTGCAAACGCTCACGCTCGCCTTCCTTAACACGTACCTGAACAACCACGGTGTCACCCGGGGCGAAGTCAGGCAGCTCTTTTGCCATTTGTTCGGCGTTGATCTCGTCGATGATTTTGCTCATTTCAAACTCCAGCTTTCTGGCTCTAGTCGCGACTGTATGGATACACCTGTGTTGTCGCGTATTAATCGTCAATTCCGTCGTTACTTGCCGAATACTCAGCGAGCAAGCGCAAATCGTCTTTATTTAAGCTTTCCGGCATCAGGTCCGGCCGGCGCTGCGCCGTTCGTCCCAATGCCTGCATCCGTCGCCAGCGTGCAATCGCAGCATGGTTGCCGCTCAACAGCACTTCCGGCACCCGTTCACCATCGAGCCATTCCGGCCGCGTATAGTGCGGGCAATCGAGTAATCCGTCACTGAATGAGTCCTGGGCGGCCGACTCGGCATGGCCCAGCACATCCGGCAGCAACCGTGCCACCGCATCGATAACCACCATCGCAGCCAGCTCACCGCCGCTGAGAACGTAGTCACCGATTGAAATCTCTGCATCGACTTCGGCCCTGATCAGGCGCTCGTCAATGCCTTCATAACGCCCGGCCAGCAGGATTAATGCCTGATCCTCCTGCGCCAGCGCACTCACCCGCTGTTGCTTCAGCTGCTCGCCCTGCGGGCTGAGGTAAATCACCTTCGCAGCAGGACAAAGCGCCCGGGCGGCCTGAATCGCTTTACGCAGCGGTTCGGCTTTCATCACCATACCCGGACCACCACCATAGGGGCGGTCGTCGACAGTGCGGCGCTCGTCGTCTGTAAAATCCCGCGGATTGATCAACTCAACCCTGAGACGCCCCAGATCCCGCGCTTTGCGGGGAATCCCCGACTCTATGACCGATGCGACCAGCTCCGGAAAAATCGTGATGACCGCAATGTCCATCACACTCAGAAATCCGGGTCCCAATCGACCGTAATACAGCCGGTGGCGAGATCGACCTGCTTGATCACCTGATCGCGAATCCACGGCACCAGGCGCTCACGCTCACCTTTTACGGACATCACGTCATTGGCGCCGGTCTGAAAAAGGTGATCCACCTTGCCCAGCACAACCGCCTCAGTCGTCACGACCTCCAGCCCCACCAGATCAGACCAGTAATACTCGTCTTCCGGCAGCACCGGCAATTGCGAGCGATAGACGGCAATGGTCCGGCCGATCAGCGCTTCGGCTGCGGTCCGGTCATCGACGCCCTCGAGGTGCGCGACAATGCTTTTGCCCTGACGCTTACCCCGCAGAACACGTACGCTTTGCTGATCACTGCCCTTCAGCAGCAACCATTGGCGATAGGTGACAATCTGCTCGCGCGGGTCGGTATCGGAAAAAACCTTTACCCAACCCTGCAGACCAAAAACGCCGGAGATCCTGCCAAGCGGGACGAGTTTGTCGTCATCCACCTGCATAAATCATCTCCGGCGATCGGGTCAGTTCGATGGTTGCTTTAACAGCAACGCAATCAGGCAGCAGCAGTTGCTTGCTGCTTGCGGTAAGACTTAACCAGACGCTCAACGCGTTCTGACATCTGCGCACCGGTGTTGACCCAGTGATCGATCCGGTCCAGCTCGAGCAGCAGCTCAGGATCGTTGCCACGGGCAACCGGGTTAAAGAAACCGACGCGCTCGATGTAACGACCGTCACGGCGGTTGCGGCTGTCAGTTACGACAACACGGTAAAAAGGTTGCTTCTTGGCGCCGCCACGTGAAAGACGAATGGTGACCATCGATTGTTCCCTGAAATTATCCGACTACAAAACTGCGCCCGAACGAACCGGACGCACGAAAACGGCGAATCATACCGGATTCACCGAAAAAAGAAAGTGCTTTTAAGCGCGAATCACACGATCCGCTCAGAAGCCCATACCCGGCGGCATCTTGCCCTTCATGGCCCGCATCATCTTGGCCATGCCGCCACCGGACATTTTCTTCATCATTTTACTCATCTGCGTGTGCTGCTTGAGCAGGCGGTTAACATCCTGCACCTCAACACCGGAGCCACGCGCAATACGCTTGCGGCGGCTGCCTTTGATGATGCCCGGGAACTTGCGCTCCTGCGGCGTCATGGAGTTGATGATCGCCACCATCCGGCCGAATTGCTTGTCATCGGCCTGCGCCTTGACCGCTTCGGGCAGATTGGCAGCCCCGGGCAGCTTATCGAGCAAACTGCCGATACCGCCCATCTGCTGCATCTGCTCCATTTGCTCTTTCAGATCGTTAAGGTCAAAGCTTTTGCCCTTTTTGATCTTTTTGGCGAGTTTTTCAGCCTTGTTCTGGTCGACCTTGGTGGCGACTTCTTCCACCAGGCTGACCACATCGCCCATGCCCAGAATGCGCGAGGCGACCCGTTCCGGATGAAAGACCTCCAAGGCATTGGATTTTTCGCCCGAACCGAGGAATTTGATCGGCTTGCCGGTAATCATGCGTACCGACAGCGCCGCCCCGCCGCGCGCATCACCGTCGGTTTTGGTCAGCACCACCCCGGTCAGCGGCAAGGCCTCGCCGAAGGCGCGGGCCGTGTTGGCCGCATCCTGACCGGTCATGCTGTCGACCACAAACAGTGTTTCGACGGGATTGATCGCCGCATGCAGGGCCTTGATCTCATCCATCATGGCTTCGTCGATGGCCAGGCGGCCGGCCGTATCGACCAGCAGCACATCCATAAAGCGCTTCTTCGCCTCGGCAATCGCCGCCTTGGCAATCGCTACCGGCTTATCACCGGCCTCGCTCGGGAAAAACTCGACACCGACTTCATTGGCCAGGGTGCGCAGCTGCTCAATGGCCGCCGGCCGGTACACGTCACAGCTGACGACCATGACTTTTTTCTTTTCGCGCTCTTTCAAGCGCCGCGCGAGCTTACCGACAGAGGTGGTTTTACCCGCCCCCTGCAGACCGGCCATCAGCACGATTGCCGGCGGCTGGGCATTGAGGTTGAGCGCCTCGGCCTCGTCGCCCATCACCGCGACCAACTCGTCGTTGACCACCTTGACCAGCGCCTGACCGGGCGACAGGCTGCCGAGCACTTCCTGCCCCAGCGCCTTCTCGCGCACCCGCTCGATCAGCTGTTTGACGACCGGCAGCGCCACATCAGCTTCGAGCAGCGCCATACGCACTTCGCGCAGGGTGTCTTTGATGTTCTGCTCGGTCAGGCGGCCCTGTCCGCGCAGGTTTTTAATGGTACTTCCGAGCCGTTCACTGAGTGACTGAAACATAACTGATACTGATTTCCGTTTTTGTGGTTGACCGGCTTCAGCGCCGATTGCGCCACGCCCCTGCAAGAAGCACGCACTTTAGGCTATGCTTGGCGCCCCAAATTCAAGATTCAGGAAGCCCATCGCGTGGAGCTGACGCCTCTGGCCGGCATCGCAGCCGCCGCATTATACCTGATTAGCAGCGTTCTGGTGCTGCTGCCTGTGCGCCGTGGCGAGCGCATCGAACGCAAAAGCCGCGTGCTGCTGCCGGCCGTGGCCGGTGCAGTGGTGCATCTGGCGCTGGCCATGCACGGCATTGTGGCGGTCGACGCCCTGAATCTGGACTTTATGAATGCGCTGACCCTGACCGCCTGGCTGATGGTAACACTGTGGCTGACACTGGCCTTCCGCCGCCCTGTGGAAAGTCTCGGCATCGCGGTTCTGCCGGTCGCAGCGGCCACGGTACTGACCGGCTCGTTTCACAACGGCGCCGGCGCCGGCACGCAACTTGAGCTGCAGACCCACGTCTTTTTCTCGGTCAGCGCTTACGGCATGCTCGCCCTGAGCGCCCTGCAGGCCGCGGTGCTATCGATCCAGAGCCGCCAGCTGCACAACCACAAACCGGGTGGCTTTATCCGCGCCCTGCCGCCGCTGAGCACCATGGAACAACTGCTGTTCAGCATGATCAGCGCCGGTTTTGTACTGCTGACGCTGGCACTGTTGAGCGGCTTTATGTTCCTCGAAGACATGTTTGCCCAGCATGTGGTGCATAAAACCGTGCTCTCGATTGCCGCCTGGATACTGTTCGGCATTCTGCTCTACGGCCGCGCCCGTTACGGTTGGCGCGGCAAACGTGCGGTTAAATGGACGATCTCCGCCTTCGTGCTCCTGTTACTGGCGTATTTCGGCAGTAAATTTGTCATGGAGTTCCTGATCGGCAATCCGCCCGCCGGCTGACATATCAAGAGTATGCCGCGCGCTCGCGAGGCTTGACAGGATCAAGGCCAGCGATAACTATGAATCTTAATCTGTGAACAGGTCTGACCTTTCTTGAACGAAATCCCTCTCAGCGTGCTTTTCGGCATTCTGGTTTTGCTGATTCTGCTCTCGGGGTTTTTCTCCGGATCGGAAACCGCGTTAATGACGCTAAACCGTTACCGCCTGCGGCATCTGGCCAAAAGCGGCAACAAGAGCGCGCAGCTTGCGCAGAACCTGCTGGAGCGCCCCGAACGGCTGATCGGCCTTATTCTGCTCGGCAATAACTTCGTCAATATCCTCGCCTCCTCGATCGCCACCGTAATTGCGCTGCGGATGTTCGGCGAGGCCGGCATTGCCATCGCCACCGGCCTGCTGACACTGGTGATTCTGGTGTTTGCCGAAGTCACCCCCAAAACCCTGGCCACCCTGCGCGCGCAGCAAGTGGCGTTTTTTGCCGCCCATATCTACACGCCGATGATGAAGGTGCTGTACCCGCTGGTGTGGGTGGTGAACGTGTTCGTCAATCAGCTGCTGCGGCTGCTGCGCGTGACCAACGACCCCGAGCACAACGAAGATAATCTTGACCGCGACGAACTGCGCACGGTGGTGAACGAGGCCGGCGGCATGATCCCGGACCGCCATCAGGAAATGCTGGTCAACATACTCGACCTCGAGAATGTCACCGTCAACGACATCATGATCCCGCGCAACGACATCCTCGGCATCGACCTGGAAGACGACTGGGACGACATCCTCGCGCAGATTGCCAACACCAAACACAGCCGCCTGCCGGTCTACCGCGAAAGCATCGACAACGTGGTCGGCTTTATCTATCTGCGCAAGATGCTCGACGTGCTGCGCCAGAAAGAGATCCAGCGCGAGCATCTCGAAGCGCGCATCCGCAACGCCTATTTTATTCCCGAGAACACACCGCTGACCGTGCAGCTGCTGAACTTCCAGACGCAGAAACGCCGCATCGGTCTGGTGGTGGACGAATACGGCGACATTCTGGGCCTGGTCACGCTGGAAGACATTCTCGAAGAGATCGTCGGCGAATTCACCACCGACCCGGACACCAGTCTTGAGATCCGCCCGCAAGCCGATGGCAGCTACCTGGCACTGGGTTCCACACCGTCACGCCAGCTCAGCCGGCTGCTCGGCTGGGACATGGCCGCCAACGGCCCGAAAACCCTGAACGGTCTGATCCTCGAGCGCCTTGAGGAAATCCCCGAAGCCGGCGCGGTCTTTCGCTTTGAAGAGGACACCATCGAAGTGGTGGCGGTCGGCGACAATATGGTTCAGGAAGTACGTATCACCCCCGGCGCAGGCAGCAAGTCCGAGGACTAAGTCGCCCGCGCCACCGACAACACCCGAGATCCCATGGCAAAACCCCGCCTGCAATACCAATGTCGCGAGTGCGGCGCGGTCTTCCCCAAGTGGAGCGGCCAGTGCAGCGAATGCGGCGAATGGAACAGCCTCGACGAGGCCGTCGCCAGCAAACCGGCCAACTCACCGGCGGCAGCCCGGCACGGCGGCTACGCCGGCGCCAATGTGGCGGCCATCACCTCTGCCAGCGACGTCACGCTGCGTGAAGAACCGCGCACCACCACCCACCTGAGCGAGCTCGACCGCGTGCTCGGCGGCGGTCTGGTGTACGGCTCGGTGACCCTGCTCGGCGGTGATCCCGGGATCGGCAAGTCGACCCTGCTGCTGCAGTGCCTGGCCAATCTCAGCGCCGCCAACCGCACGCTCTACGTGACCGGCGAGGAATCCCTGCAACAAGTGATTCTGCGAGCCCGGCGCCTCGGCCTGCCGGAAAAAGACCTGCGCCTGCTGACCGAAACCGGGGTCGAGAAAATCCTCGCGCTGGCCGAATCAGAAAAGCCGCAGGTGATGGTCATCGACTCGATCCAGACCATCTACACCGACACCCTGCAATCGGCACCCGGCTCGGTCAGCCAGGTCCGCGAAAGCACCGCACGCCTGGTGCGCTATGCCAAGCAGACCGGCACAGCCCTGTTCGTGGTCGGCCACGTGACCAAAGAAGGCGCTCTGGCCGGCCCGCGCGTACTGGAGCATATGGTCGATACCGTACTGTATTTTGAAGGCGATCCGAGCAGCCGTTTCCGCGTGATCCGCGCGGTCAAAAACCGCTTCGGCGCGGTTAACGAGCTGGGCGTGTTCGCCATGGGCGAGCGCGGCCTGCAGGTGGTCAACAACCCCTCGGCGATTTTCCTCTCGCGCCATCCGGAACCGGTCTCCGGCAGCGTGATCATGGTCACCCGTGAAGGTACCCGGCCGATTCTGGTCGAAGCCCAGGCGCTGGTCGATGAAAGCCATCTGGGCAATCCGCGCCGCGTCACCCTCGGCCTGGAGCAGAACCGTCTGTCCATGCTGCTGGCCGTTCTGCACCGGCACGCCGGCATCGGCATGTTCGATCAGGACGTATACCTGAATATCGTCGGCGGCGTGCGCATCTCGGAAACCGCCGCCGATCTGCCGGTGCTGATGGCCGCGCTGTCCTCTTTCCGCGACCGCCCGGTCGATCAGCATCTGATCGCCTTCGGCGAAGTCGGCCTGGCCGGTGAAGTACGCCCGGTCTCAAACGGCGAGGAGCGTCTGCAGGAGGCCGCCAAGCACGGTTTTACGCGCGCTATCGTGCCCAAAGCCAATATGCCGAGAAAGCCTGTAAAAGGGTTGCAGGTCAACGGCGTGGACCGTCTCGCCGAAGCCATTGACCTGCTCGACTGACACGGTCGCGTTGACCGTTTCTGATGCCTGAGTTAACGTAGCGCTCCGCCCGCAAACCACCCTGTCATGAGCAAGAAAAAGTACGTCGTTCCGAAGAACACCCGCTTTGAGGAGGCCCTTGCCGAGCTGGAAGGCGTGGTCCGCACGCTCGAAGGCGGCGAACTGCCATTGGAGCAGTCCCTCGAAGACTTTGAACGCGGAATCGCCCTGGCGCGCTTCTGCCAACAACAACTCAGCGATGCTGACCGCAAGGTTCAGGCGCTGCTGGAAGAAGGCGGCGAACAGACCCTCACGGATCTGGACGGCGACGACGCCTGATGGAGTTTGAAGCCCGTCTCGAAGCTTACCGGCAACGCGTCGACGAGGTGATGCTCCGCCATCTGCCCACGCGCAGCGCCGGCTGCACCCGCCTCAAAGACGCCATGCACTACGCCATCACCAACGGCGGCAAGCGCGTGCGCCCGGTGCTGGTCTACGCCACCGGCGAAGCCATCGGCGCAAAAACGGCCTGCATGGATATGGCCGCCGGCGCGGTGGAAATGCTGCACGCCTATTCGCTGGTACACGACGATCTGCCGGCCATGGACGACGACGACCTGCGGCGCGGCAAACCGACCTGCCACAAGCAGTTCGACGAAGCCACGGCAATTCTCGCCGGCGATGCCCTGCAGGCCCTGGCCTTTACCCTGCTTTCGCACCCGTCGCCCCATTACGACGCGCAGACCCAGATCCGTCTGATCCGCACCCTGGGCGACGCCAGCGGCGCGGCCGGCATGGCTGAAGGCCAGGCTATTGACCTGGAAGCCGTCGGCCGGCAACTGTCTCTGGCGGAGCTGGAAAACATGCACCGCCACAAGACCGGTGCCCTGATCCGTGCCAGCGTGCTGATGGGCGCGATCGCCGCCGGTGAAACGGACGAAACACTGCTGAACAAACTGGACAGCTACGCCGCTGCAATCGGCCTGAGCTTCCAGATTGTCGATGATGTACTCGATATTACCGGCGATACCGAAATCCTTGGCAAACCTCAGGGTTCCGATATCGCCCGCGACAAACCGACCTACCCCGCACTGCTGGGACTCGATGGCGCCAAGCGTCATGCAATGAAAATGCACGAGCAAGCGCTGGCGCATTTGCAGGATTTGCCTTCGAGTTTTGATATACTGCGCGATTTATCCGCGTACATAATCGAGCGTTCTCACTAACCGCACTACCTGCGCGAGACATCGCCGATACAGCACGGACCATGGCCCCAATGCCCGGATGCAGCTGACCTGATGACTGAAGACCGCTCATATCCCCTGCTGAAACAGATCGATTCACCTGATGATCTGCGCCAGCTGGATGCCGCCGAATTACCCGCCCTGTGTGACCAGCTGCGTGACTATCTGGTGCGCACGGTTGCCCGCATCGGCGGACATCTGGGCGCCAGTCTCGGCACGGTCGAACTCACGGTTGCGCTGCACTATATCTTCAATACGCCGGAAGACCGCCTGGTCTGGGATGTGGGCCATCAGGCCTACCCGCATAAAATTCTCACCGGCCGCCGCGAACAGCTCAGCAGCATCCGCCAGAAAGGCGGACTGGCCGGCTTCCCCAAGCGCGCCGAGAGCATTTACGACGACTTCGGCGTCGGTCACTCCAGCACCTCCATCAGTGCCGCGCTGGGCATGGCCCTGGCAGCCCGGGCCAAGGGCGAGGATCGTAAAGCGATTGCCGTGATCGGTGACGGCGCCATGACCGCCGGTATGGCTTTCGAGGCGCTCAATCACGCCGGCGACTTAAAAGCCGATATGCTGGTGGTGCTGAACGACAACGATATGTCGATCTCGCCCAATGTCGGTGCCCTGAACCAATACCTGACCAAAATCCTCTCCGGCAAGCTCTACTCCAGCGCCCGCGAAAGCGGCAAGAAAGTGCTCAGCAGCATGCCGCAGATGGCTGAGCTGGCACGCCGCACCGAAGAACACATGAAGGGCATGGTGATCCCCGGCACACTCTTCGAGGAGCTCGGCTTTACCTACTTCGGTCCGGTCGACGGCCACGACCTCGACACACTGGTCCGGGTGCTGAAAAACCTCAAGACCATGAAAGGCCCGCTGTTTCTGCACGTGGTCACGCAAAAAGGCAAAGGCTACCGTTTCGCCGAAGAAGACGCGCTGGCCCTGCATGCGGTCACGCCGTTTGATCCGGAAACCGGCAAAAAACTGAGCAGCTCAGCGCCGTCCGGCCCGACCTACACGCAGGTCTTCGGTCAGTGGCTTTGCGATATGGCCGAACTGCACCCGTCGCTGTGCGGGATCACGCCTGCCATGCGCGAAGGTTCGGGCATGGTCGAATTCTGCAAACGCTTCCCGGATCAGTACTTTGATGTCGGCATCGCCGAACAGCACGCCGTCACCCTCGCCGCCGGCATGGCCTGCGAAGGGCGCAAACCGGTGGTGGCGATTTATTCGACCTTCCTGCAGCGCGCCTATGACCAGCTGGTGCACGACGTGGTGCTGCAAGGCCTGCCTGTGCTGTTTGCCATTGACCGCGCCGGCCTGGTCGGCCCGGACGGCCCCACTCATGCGGGCAGTTTTGACGTGACCTTTATGCGCTGCCTGCCGGGCATCGTACTGATGGCCCCGGCCGACGAAAACGAATGCCGGCAGATGCTCTACACCGGATTTTTGCACGACGGTCCGGCCGCCGTGCGCTACCCGCGCGGCACCGGCCCCGGCGTCAGCGTGGACCCCACCCTCACCGCCCTGCCCATCGGTAAGGCCCAGCTGCGCCGCAAAGGCAGCAAAATCGCCATCCTGGCTTTCGGCAGCATGGTCAGCGTAGCCGAAGCCGTTGCCGAACAACTCGGTGCGACTGTGGTCAATATGCGCTTTATCAAACCGCTCGACAGCGACCTCATCCTGTCCCTGGCCGGCACACACGAGCTGCTCGTCAGCGTCGAAGAAAATGCCGCTGCCGGTGGCGCCGGCGCCGGTATCGCTGAACTGCTCAGTGAGCACCGCGTCAACACACCGTTGCAGATTCTCGGCATCCCTGACCGCTTTGAAGATCAGGGATCGCGCGAGGAACTTCTCGCCGAATGCGGACTCTCGGTTAGCGGAATCCACGATGCGATTGTGAAATACGCCACGTCCGCCGGTCTTGCTATCGGCCCGTCCATTGGCGAAGCCCCTGTGGCTACAGTAAAGTAGCCCGTTACCCTAATTTGTGGTTTTAAGATGTCCCAGAATTCTGATAAGTCCATTCCTGATGTACAGAGCTACGCCGACCACCGGCACGTCGCGATAGACCGCGTCGGCATCAGGGGGATACGCCATCCGGTCGCCGTCGTCGACAAAACCGGCATCAAGCAACACACCGTCGCCACCTTTTCGATGACCGTGTTCCTGCCTGAAGACCGCAAAGGCACACATATGTCGCGCTTTGCACAGCTGCTCAACGAGCACGATCATGACGCTCACAGCGTGGCCAATTTCGTCGAACTGTTCCGCGAAATGAACCGCCGCCTGGACAGCACGGAAGGCACGATTGAAATGACCTTCCCGTACTTTATCAACAAGACCGCGCCGGTCAGCGGCAAGCCGGGCATGATGGATTACGAAGTCACGCTGCGCGCCGATATCCGTCGCGGCCACGAGCCCGACACCCATGTCCGCGTCGCTGTGCCGGTGACAACACTCTGCCCCTGTTCAAAGGAAATCTCCCAATACGGCGCCCACAACCAGCGCTCGCAGGTCACGATTGACGCGCGGGTCTGCAATAACACGACGCTGTTCTGGGAAGACCTGATCCGTATTGCCGAGCAGGAAGCCTCCTGCGAGCTGTACAGCCAGCTCAAGCGCACGGACGAAAAACTCGTCACTGAGCGCGCCTACGAAAATCCGAAATTCGTTGAGGATTTGATCCGTGATATCGCCCGCCGGCTGGACGATGTCGCCGGGCTGTGCAGCTATACACTGGAAGTGGAAAACTTCGAATCAATCCACAACCACTCAGCCTACGCGGTTCTTACGCGCAGCCGGGACGATTGATTCAGGAAGTCAGAACAGGAAACGGCGGCGGCCTTCAGTGCAGCCGCCAGAAAACAAACTCTTCGATATCGCGCGCCGCCACCGACACGGAGTGGTTCTCGATGCGCACATATTCATTGCCGCGGCGATAAGCGCCGTAACCGCGCAACATCCCCGCCAGAACAAAGTCACCCTGCTCACAGGTCAGCAGACCACCACCGGACTCACCGGCATCAATCGGCGCACTGGTATGCAGGGCACCGTCGACTTCGCCGTTGAACTGGCCCAGTGAGGTGGTTTTTGAGCTGGCCTGCGGAAAACCGATGGCCCAGACGCGCTGATTGGCGTGCGGTTCCCGGCGCGACAAACGGATCGGCGCCAGACCGCTGGTGTCGACCTCGATAACGGCCAGATCCTTGCCGGCATCCATGGAGAGCACCTTGCCTTCACGGTATTCATCACCGATACGCACAAAGGTCCGGATGGCTTCATGCACAGCATGTGCAGCCGTAATAACACGATTGCGTCCGATAACAACGGCGCTGGCATAACTGCCGTCATCTGTGGTGATCGGCAACACCGAAGCCTGGGTCCGGCGGTCCGGCCATTCACACTCGGAGGCCAGGGCCCGGTCGGCAATGCCGGCCGCTGCCGCAAACAATCCCAGCGCCAATAAAGTCGATGCCAGAGGTTTCATGAACTCCACCGCGAGAAAAACGACATAACAGCAAGTCGTATACCAGCGCCGGCTGCCGGTTGGCCCGCAGCGCCGGTTAAAGGCCTTACTTTACGCCCGCTTACGGCAGATTGCGAGAGGCGAATTAAAGTTCAGTTAGACAAGACCACGCCGAATCCGAAGTTAACCCTCGGCGCCTCCCGGCGGCTTGCGGAGGGCCAAAGATGCAGCTGTTCGTCTTCCATCAAGGGGAAGCGATAGGCCGCCTCACCGATGCGCTGATCCTGCATGCCGGTGACCTTGCCGACCACTGACAGCTCGCGCCCGCTGGCGTAATCGAGGGTCTCCAGATAACCGGCATGCCGGATCAGAAAACGCCCCAGCGGCGTTTCGCCGGTATCCGGCCGCAGCCCCGCAAGCGGATAGGCTAGAACCTCGAGCTGCGTGTATTGCGGCAGATTCGATGCACTGACGATCACACCGCCCCAAAGCAGCGGCGTGTCATCCGGCACAGCCTCGCCGGCGGTCAGTTGCTGTGGCGACGGCGAACGGCTGACGCCTTCGGTATTGAGCACCGGCGCTGTCGAGGCACAACCGGCCAAGGACAACAGTGCAAGCAGAATCCAACCTGATAAGCGCATCAGCGGTACCTGTGAGGACGGGGATAGGACGGACGCGGGCGATGCGCCGGCCAGCCGAAATGCCCCTCAAAATAAAAGGGACTGTAGTAAGGGCGGTACGGGTGCCAGGGATCATAGGGTCGGTACGGATAGACCGGCTCACGAATCTCACGCCAGAGATAATGCGAGCTGACCTGCACCACCGGAAAGTTGTACTGCGCCTCACCGATGGTCGACAGGGCCAGCCCGTTAATTGTACCGACCACCGTAATATCGCGCTCCGCGGCATAGACCTGCGGGTCCAGAAAACCACCGAAGCGGGCAATAAACCGCCCTTGCGTCTGATCCGTGTCGGCCGGCCGCGTATTGCTTAACAAGCGCCGCGCGACGATTTCGATTTCGGTCAGGCCGTCTTTATTGGTGGTCCGGACAATCGTGCCGCCCCAGCGCACCTGAGCGCCGGCATAGGCCGCCGGATCGGCACGTACCTCAGCAAGCGAGGGGCTCTGCTCCGGCGTATCGCGCACCTCTCTGGGGATGGTCGTGCACGCTGACAGGGCAAGCATGCACAACAAAACCGCTGCCGGGGCCTTGCGCGGCAAGACAAAAATCTGCTTGAAGTCCATGGTACTACCTCTTTTGAGGACAGGCTCTCAGTTTAGCCAATATCGGCTGGCGACGCTGCGCGCACGCTTTGCTTACATGATTTTACAAGCCATGTACGCATCCTTTGTCACTATCGTAAACGACAATGCCGTATGCTAACTGTTTGAAACTGAACAAAAACCAAACGGTCCGCAGAATTCTTCAACGGCGCTGAAACTATCGGACTTGCAACAGACCCGAATCCGTATCCGCCTTAGGCTGTCAGGTATAAAAGGCGACAATTGACAGTCGACGTAACAGTCAGAATCGGTCAGGCTACTACAAGGCCGGAGCGGCCGGCCGCTATAAGTGACATGCTTTTTGCGTATATGACGGGCAGACGGCAACAACCGCTGACCGTCTGATTTCACGACCTGGGAGCTCAGCTATGAATGACCTAGTACATGCAGCAAACATACTGAAAACCGGCGAGTTTGAAGTGCTTGAACAAGCATACCTGAACTGGCACGGCGCCTGCGCCGAAGAAACTGAAATCTATGATCTGTTTGCTCAATACATGCTCTACGGCGAACTACCGCACTGGGCTCACATGTTTGCCAAGGAAATTATCTCGGATTACAACGCCAGCCTGACGGTCAACCCCGGCTTGTTCAGTCTGAGCTCGTTCTCGCCGCGCGTGGCCAGCGGCAAGAAAATCCCGACCTTCAGCATTAATTAATCTTCCGACGCCTGTCGGGCTCCGACAGGCGTCGCCACCGCCAGCCCCTCACCGCTTAAACGCCATGTCTGAGCAAATCCGCGCACATAGCTGCCGCTGACCGGCCACAGACGAAACACCGTAAAATCCCCTAACCCGTCCAGCGTATCGACAAACTTGCCAAAGCGTGTCCGCAGCGCAGCCACTGCCGCGTCTCTGGGCACCTCGTCCCGCGCCAGCGGCTCGGCACGCACGTCCAGCTGCAGACGCCGCAAGGCAAACACATTGGCCGCCTGCGCCGCGTTTTCGGTAATCAGCACGCCCGCCCGCGGATGCCGGCGTAAATTCCGGTGGTGCCCGGCCAGTGCGCTGATCAGAATCAGCAAGGCGCCGTCCTGATCGCGGACAAACGGCGCATAGCTGGCCAGCGGCCCGTCTTCGCCTTCGGTGGCCAGATAAACCACGCCGCTTTGCTCAGCCAGCGCCTGCCATTCAGCGGTGATCTCCGCGGCCGTGGGCATGACAGCCATTCTCAGTCCTCCTTATTACGCATAAAATCCGCGACCTGATAGAAAGAGCCTTTGAGCTGTTCGCACAGCAGCACATCATCGACCTGCTCCTGCAAAGCGCGGTTCATGCAACGCATCCACTGATCGCGCTCCTCGGCACCGATGGAAAACGGCAGATGCCGGGCGCGCAGGCGCGGATGACCGTATTGCTGAATATAAAGATCCGGCCCGCCCAGCCAGCCGGAGAGGAATTTATAGAGTTTCTCGCGCGACCCGCGCAGGGATTTGGCATGCATCTCCCGCAACGGCCTGACCGCCGGGTCTTCGTCCATCAGATCATAAAAACGATCGACCAGACGACGCACGCCGGCATCACCGCCGAGTCGCTTGTAGGGTGTGTTTTGCTGTAAATCGCTATCCGCTTCGCTCATTTTCCGTTACCTGCTTATCCCTCAACAGCCCTCAGGCGGGCCGCAAGTTTGCCCCCGCAAAGGCGGGTCAATTGTGATTTGTTCTCCACGCAACGCGGAATCTTAGGATAATTCACAGCAAACCAGTATAATTGCGCACTTTTTACCGGCGGCCATTCGTGCCCAGAGAGACAGCAGTGATAGAAAACCTCCGCAATATTGCCATAATCGCACACGTTGACCACGGCAAGACCACCCTCGTCGACAAGCTGCTGCAACAGTCCGGCACGCTGAACGCCCGCAACACGCCGCATGAGCGTGTTATGGATTCCAACGATCTGGAAAAAGAACGTGGTATTACGATTCTTTCCAAAAACACCGCGATCCGTTGGAACGACTACCGTATTAATATCGTCGACACCCCGGGACACGCCGACTTCGGTGGTGAAGTCGAACGCGTCCTGTCCATGGTCGACAGCGTGCTGCTGCTGGTCGATGCCGCCGAAGGCCCGATGCCGCAAACCCGCTTTGTGACACAAAAAGCCTTCGCCATGGGTTTTAAACCGATGGTCGTTATCAACAAAATCGACCGTGAAGGCGCACGCCCCGACTGGGCGCTGGACCAGACCTTCGATCTGTTCGACAACCTCGGCGCCACCGACGAACAACTCGATTTTCCGGTTATCTACGCTTCGGCAGTTAACGGCTACGCCGGTCTTGAGCCGGATGTCACCGAAGGCGATATGACGCCGCTGCTGGAAGCCATGGTCAAGCACGTCAAACACCCGGACGTGGACCCGGACGGCCCGCTGCAAATGCAGATTTCCTCACTGGACTACAACAGCTATGTGGGCGTTATCGGTATTGCGCGGATCAAGCGCGGCACCATCCGCCCCGGCCAGACCGTCAAGGTCATCGACCGTGAAGGCAAGGTCCGCAACGGCAAGATCAATCTGGTTTACGGTTTCCACGGACTGGACCGCATCAAGGCCGACGAAGCCAGCGCCGGCGACATCGTCGCCATTACCGGCCTGGACCCGCTGAGCATCTCCGACACGGTCTGCGATCCGGAGCATGTCGAAGCCCTGCCGGCCCTGACCGTCGATGAGCCGACCATCAGCATGACCTTCCAGCCCAACACCTCGCCCTTTGCCGGCCAGGAAGGCAAGTACGTCACCAGCCGCAATATCTGGGACCGCCTGCAGCAGGAGCTGATCCACAACGTGGCCCTGCGCGTGGAGCAAACCGACGAAGCCGAAAAATACCGCGTCTCCGGCCGTGGTGAGCTGCATCTGTCGATCCTGATCGAGAATATGCGCCGTGAAGGCTACGAGCTGGCCGTAGGCCGTCCGACGGTTATCCTGCGCACCAATGAAAACGGCGAAAAAGAAGAGCCCTACGAAGCCCTGACCGTGGATATCGAAGACCGCCATCAGGGTTCTGTTATGGAAAAACTCGGTGAGCGCAAAGGCGACCTGAAAAACATGGTGCCCGACGGCAAAGGCCGCGTGCGTCTGGAATACATCATCCCCTCGCGCGGCCTGATCGGCTTCCGTACCGAGTTCCTGACCAGCACCTCCGGTACCGGTCTGCTCTACAGCACTTTTGATCACTATGGTCCGCACATCAAACAAACCATCGGCAACCGTATCAACGGCTCGCTGATCGCCAACGCCACCGGTAAGGCGCTCGGCTTTGCCCTGTTTAACCTGCAGGAGCGCGGCCGCCTGATGATCGGCGCCAATGAAATGGTTTACGAAGGCATGGTGATCGGCATTCACTCACGCAGCAATGACCTCACCGTCAACGCCCTCAAAGGCAAGCAGCTGACCAATATCCGCGCCGCCGGTACCGACGAAAACATCGTCCTGACACCGCATATCCGCATGACCCTGGAACAGGCGCTGGAGTTTATCGATGACGACGAACTGGTTGAAGTGACGCCCGAGTCGATCCGTGTACGCAAGAAGTTCCTGCTCGAGCACGAGCGCAAACGTGCCTCACGCAAGTCTGCCGACTGAACGGCAAGAGAATCTGCCTGAAACAACGCCCGGCTTGCCGGGCGTTGTTTTATCCATCCAAAAAGAAATTTATAGCCCCCGCCGCGATTCGCTATACTCGACGGCCTGATTTCTCAGGCGCACAATCAGTGCCTAGCCGACCAGGAACGTACACTCATGAAAAACCGCGGTTTCACCACGCGCATTCTGCACAGCGATCGCGAACAGCCGATCGAATACGGCTCGCTGCATCGTCCTATCCACACCTCCATCGCCTACGGCTTCGAGCGGGTCGAAGGACTCGCCGATGTCTTTCAGGGCAAAACCCCCGGCTTCGCTTACAGCCGCCAGGTCAACCCGACCTGTAACGCGCTGGAAGACAAAATCACCCTCATGGAAGAAGGCGTTGCCAGCATCGTCTTCAGTACCGGCATGGCCGCCATCTCAACCGTGATGCTCAGCCTGCTGAAAGCCGGTGATCATCTGATCAGCAGCCGTTTCCTGTTCGGAAACACCACCAGCTTTCTGAACACCTTAGAGAACTTCGGCATCGAGGTGAGTTTCGTCGACGCCACCGATGCCCAGGCAGTCGCGGACGCCGTGCAGCCGAATACACGCATGGTATTTACCGAAACCATTGGCAACCCCTGCACCCAGATCGCTGACATGGCCGCTATCGGCCGGCTCTGCAAAGACAAAGGGCTGGTTTATCTGATCGACAGCACCCTGACCACACCGTGGTTGTTCCGGCCCAAAAGCGTCGGTGCCAGCCTGGTTGTGCATTCCCTGTCCAAAGCCTTCGGCGGACACGGTGATGCGCTCGGCGGCTCTGTTACCGAGACCGGTGTGTTTGACTGGTCCGCCTACCCGAATATTCACGAGCACTGCAAGTCCGGTGATCCGGTCAAATGGGGCATACAACAGATCCGCAAAAAAGGCCTGCGCGACACCGGCGCGACGCTCTCCCCGCAAGCGGCCCACACCCTGGCTCTCGGCGTGGAAACCCTTGCTCTGCGCATGGAGCGGGCCTGCGATAATGCCGCGCGGCTGGCCAAGGCCTTTGCCGAACATCCGATGATCGACCACGTCTTCCACCCGTCCATGCCCGATCACCCCCAGCACGAGCGCGCCCGCGAGCTGTTCCGCGGTTTCGGCTCTCTGATGAGTATCAATATCAAATCCGGGGTGGACTGCTTTGAGGTCATCAACCGCCTCAAACTGCCGGTCATCTCTACCAATCTGGGTGACAACCGCACACTGGTGATCCCGGTCGCACAGACCATCTATCACGAGATGGGCGCAGAAGCCCGCAAGGAACTGTCGATTACCGATAACACGGTACGCATCTCTGTCGGCATCGAAGACTTCGCCGACCTGCACGACGAGTTTATCGGCGCGCTCAACGCCGGCTGACACAGCAACGGCGGCAGCTCCGCCCGCATTCAAACCCAAAAAAAACGGCAGTTTATCTGCCGTTTTTTTTGCCTGAAATTCCCGCCCTCACCGAATCAATAACTTAGCTTCAACTTTACCCTTCTTCGCCCTCTCTGCGCATTTGCGGCAGTTTTCCGCCGCCCGGCCGCCCCTGCTTCCTTGCGCTGCATCACATTGCCGACAAGTGTTTGTCGGGTCAGCGCACCGGCGCTTTTCGGCGTCTCTCACCGACACCATCTTAAAGCAATTGTTTTATAAGATTTTTTCCTGATTTTCTGCGATTTTCCGGTAACACTTGCCGTGCCCGCCCCGGTGCGTCCCGTCCAGTGGGCGTCAAAATGTGAACGCCTCATCAGACCGCTTCCGTCAAATTCGCGACACTATACCCACGTTGAACGACACGGCT
>JAUOPI010000023.1 GCA_030546905.1 Granulosicoccaceae sp. 1_MG-2023
AGCCGTGTCGTTCAACGTGGGTATAGTGTCGCGAATTTGACGGAAGCGGTCTGATGAGGCGTTCACATTTTGACGCCGGACGGGTGAGCGGTGCCGGACCGGGCGCAGAAGAATTCCCCGTAAAATACCGAAAAAACCAGAAAAATACAGATAAAACAACAGCTTTCAGAGCATGTAAGAAAAAGACAGGCGAAAGCGCCGGCGGGCTGACCCGACAAACACTTGTCGGCAATGTGAAACCGCACACGCTTTTGCCGCAGCGGCGCTGACAGAAAACCGCCGGAAACTGCTCTTTTGGCGTTTTTACACGGATGCTGTAGCTAAGTAATTGATTTTTGAAAACAGGTGGATCTTGCAGCTACGGCAAAACGCAAAAAGCCCGCAATCGGGCGCTATGCCGTACGGGCCGTGCAGAAGGAATCAAACAAGAAGGAATCAGGACAGGCACTTCGCCGGCACCGGGTGGCGCGGCGACTGGATCGATCAGGAAGCCGGGCAGTAAACCAGCGGCACGTACATTTCTTCGGCACTCAGGCCGCCGTGGAAGCCGCGCATTTGCGGCAGCGGCTGATGCGGGTCGGGGTCAAACAAGGCGGTATGCGGCGCCATCAGCAGCAGATAGTCGCCGAGGCGTTCGCGTAAGGGCGGATACACGTCACCGGGGCCGAACCAGCCCTGCGCCAGCGCCTCAGACGAAGGCATCAGAGACAGGTGTGCGCCGAGCCGCGCTTCGACCTCATCCAGAAAGCGTCCTTCACAGCCCGGACGCAGATGCGCAATCGGCAGGCGCGGTTCACCGGTCAGGGCGAACTGCAGACAGTCGGCCACTTCCGGGAAATCGCGCGCCAGAACAAACTGCTTATCGTCAGGGCAATCGGTAAAGCCGTGATCAGCCGTGACCAGCAAATCCGCCCCCTCCTCTGCCAGCTGCGCGGCCAGCGCTGCAACCGCCTCATCAAGCTTCAGCAAATGCCGGTCTGCGGCCTCACTATTGACTCCGCTGAGATGACACTGATGGTCATAGTCGGGCCAGTAGCTATAAACAAAACCACCGTCGTCGAAATCACGCACGGCCTGCACGGAAGCCTCACAGAGTCCGTCAAAATCATCAAAACGCCGTGTCACCGCGCCCTGCCCGAGAAAATCCCGGCTGAACACCGAATCGGCGATACGCGCCGGCGCCACATGGCACACCGGCACCGCTAACTGATCGGCAAACGGGGCCGCGCCGGACAGGTCCTGCGGGCGCCAGCCGCTGTGATCAAGCGCGACGAAACCGCTGCGCGTGGCAAACGGCAGAATCGCCGCGCTCAGCGACATCTCGCGAAACCAGACAAACCAGCCGGGAAAACCGTGCTGCGCCGGCGCGGCCCCGCTCATAAACACCGGAATGGCCGCTGCCGTGGCACTTGGCACCACCGACGTGAGGCCCTGCAGGCAATGCTCTGCCAGAAAGCCCGCCGGAGCCACCTGGCGTAAGCGCGTCAGCCCAAGCCCGTCGATCACCAGCAACACAATCCGTCTGGCCGGACGGCAGGCATCCAACCCGGGCACACACGCATAACGCGGCTCGCTGCCGAGAGCCGCAGCGATCGACGCCATCAAATTCAGAATGCTGCCGCCGGCATAGTCGGGCAAAACGCTGCCCGCCGGTAAAGTGTCTGTGTCGCTTTGCTTGTGCATCATGCACCCCGCCTGTCAGCTCACGAACATAACGCAGGCCTGTGTTACGCAGCAAGCGCCTTCACAATCAGGGTCAGCGCAATCGTAAGCAAGGTCAGACCAACCAGCATATCCAGGCGCCGCCAGTGTTTTTCTTCGGCGAAAAACGGCGCCAGACGCTTGCCCGCCAGTGCCAGGGTGAAAAACCAGCAGACCGACATCAGGGCCGCGCCGGCAATAAACGCCAACGGCTGACGGCCCGGCAACTGCCCGCCGACACTGCCCAACAGAATGACCGTATCCAGATACACATGCGGGTTAAGCAAACTGATCGCCAGCGTTGCCAGAACAAGCGTTCTGCGGGCAGGCGCGATCGCCTTGCTGTCCGCGGCGCGCAAACTACCGGGACTGCGCGCCCGTTGCAGTGCACGCACGCCGTAGACAATCAAAAACAAGGCTCCGCCCCAGGTTGCCAGCGGAATCAGATAGGGCACTTCGCGGATCAGTATGCCCAGGCCGATCACCCCGGCGCAGATCAAAATGGCGTCAATCGAACTGCAGATCAGCGCGATCAACAAGGGATGATGATTGCGGATGGCCTTTTCCAGGACAAAGGCGTTCTGCGCGCCGATCGCCATGATAAGTCCGCCACTCAAACCGGCGCCCTGAAGAAATGCAGTACTCATAGTCTCGCTCAATATGGTGTTAGTGATCGTGGAACAGGAGCATGACTGGAAATCAGCAATAAATAAATTTAAACTAATTTCACTTCATTAAGATTTTCTTATTATGCATAACCCACGCGGACTCGCCGCCCTGCTCGCCGTGATCGACTGCGGCACCTTCGAGAAAGCCGCCGAGCGTCTGTGCATCACGCCCCCGGCCGTCTCGCAACGCATCCGTCAGCTGGAAAACGAGCTCGGCCAGACCTTGCTGATCCGCAGTGCCCCGCCGCGTACCACCCGCGCCGGCTCGGCCGTGCTGCGTTACGCGCGCCAACTCGAGCAGCTCGACGCCGCGCTGGAATCAGAACTGCGTCGCGACGACGAATCAAGCCGCTATCGCCTGACCCTGGCAGTCAACGCCGATACGCTGACGACCTGGCTGCTGAAAGAATGCCTGGCCGACTGGTGCCGCAAAGAGAATGTGTTGCTGGAGTTATTGCTGGATGATCAGGATCAGACCCACCGGCTATTGCAGGACGGCGAAGTCACCGGTTGTATCAGCGCACTGGCCAAACCACCGCAGGGCTGTCTGAGCCGCTCATTGGGCACAGCCCGCTACCATGCGGTGGCCAGCGACGCCTTCTGTCGCCGGTGGTTCCCCGACGGCGCCCACCGCGAGGCACTGCAACAGGCCCCCGCAATACGCTTTAACAACCGCGACCTGTTACCGCACCGCTACGTCGAGCAGCATTTCTCGCTCGACAGCAAAGAACTGGAGTTTCACACCATACCGGCGAATTATTCCTACGCCGAATGGATTGAACTGGGCATGGGCTGGGGGCTGGTACCACATACGCAACTGCCGATGCTGCCGGCGCTGGTGGATATTTCGCCGCAACAAACCGTCGATGTTCCGCTGCACTGGCACTACTGGGGAATCCGCTCGCGGCTGCTCGACGGTCTGAGCGAAGCCTTGCTCAGGGCCGCCCGGCGCTTTCATCACTGGCAGGACTGATCAGTACCAGCGCAGTGTGTAGGCGCCGTTAACACCGATCACATTGCCGTTTTCGTCAAACGCCGACATCAGCACATAATAGCGTTCCGCCTGCACATCGCTGACTGTCCAGGTCAGCGGATCACTCTCATCGTTATCGCAGTAGTCCTTGTTCGGATCGCTCTCGATATAAAACTCGTTATCGCTGTCGTAGTACCCGATCCCACCGAGCATATTATCGGTGTTGCAAAGCACTTCCAGGGTCAGGGTGGCCGGCGTATCCGTGCGCAAATCAATCACAAAGAAGTCCACCGTATCATTCTCGGTGAGGTAACCGGCACCGGTACTGAGCAGACTGATCCACTGATTCTGAAAGGCGCTCAGGTCGTAGGCCGTGCCCGGGCTGTCGTTGTCTTCGTAGTTATCATCCAGATCATCGGGAATACTGCCGCTGCTGCGCGGCCCGGAACCGGCCTCCAGCTCACGCAGATTGGTGTAGCCGTCACCGTCGCTATCGGTATAGGTGAAATCAGCCTCGGTGAAGGTCACCGTCCCGCTCGAACTGCTTTTCTGCGCAGTCACCAGAGTGGTTTCAGTGCCCGAGGCGCTGTAACTGATGGTCACCGCATAGCTGGCCTCGCCGTCGGGTCTGGCCCCGGACCAGGACGCGGTATTACCGCTGATGGTCATGGCCTGAGGGCTGCCGCCGTCGACACTGAGGCTGGCCGACATGGCCGATTTGCTCAGCGTGGTCCGTTGCAGGGCCGTCGGCACCGGCAACGACATTGCCGGGCCGCCGGCATAATGCGTCTGTGCCGTGCCGTCACAACCGGGCTGCACGAAGGCGATGGCGGAAGTGGAAGCAACGAGCAAGGCGTTGCGAAAGTCTTTACGGATCATAGTCGTGCAGTTTTCCGGTTTCGGTTCTGCGCAGATAGTAACGTAAATCCACGTCAACGAAACCTCCTCATAAGCATTGCCTGCACTTGCAGCCGAGCGAGGATTCTTCCAACATCAGCACATCACCAATCACGGAATCCCCCATGAAGCTGACCCCACGCCGTTCTCTGCTCTATATGCCGGGCGCTAACGCCCGTGCACTGGAAAAAGCCCGTAGTATCGATGCCGACTGTCTGATCTTTGACCTTGAAGACGCGGTCGCGCCGGACGCCAAAGCCGCCGCCCGCGAGCAGGTCGCCGCCGCGCTCAACAGCGGTGCCTATGCCGGACGCGAGCTGATGGTACGGGTCAACGGCAGCGACACGCCCTGGGCGGCAGAAGATATCGCGGCCCTGGCGGCCCTGCCGATGGATGCGCTGGTACTGCCGAAAATCGAATCGCGCGACCAGCTGCTCAACACCATCGACCTGATCAACCGCCACGGCGGCGAACACCTGCCGCTGTGGATCATGACCGAGACGCCGCGCGGTGTGCTTGATGCGGACGGTGTTTACGGCTGCAGCAGCCGCCTTGCCGGGGTGATTATGGGCACCTCGGATCTGGCCAAAGAGCTACGCCTGCCGCACACCCCGGACCGGCTTGGCTTTTTGTATCTGTTATCGCACTGCGTAACCGCGGCGCGCGCCCACGGACTGGAGATTATCGACGGCGTACATCTGAATTTCCGCGATCTGGACGAATTCACCCGCCAGTGCGAACAGGGCCGGACGCTGGGCTTTGACGGAAAATCCCTGATCCATCCCTCGCAGGTTGATATCTGTAACCGGGTATTCGCCCCCGATGCAGAGACCGTCGATCGGGCACAGCGCATTATAACGGCCTGGGACGAAGCGAAAGCCGCCGGCGAAGGGGTCTGTGTTGTGGACGGTCGCCTGATTGAGAATCTGCATATCGAAGAAGCCGCCCGCACCCTCGCGCTGGCTCAGGCGATCGCGGCCAAAGCTGCCGCTCATTGCGGCTGAATTGCAAGACGCGTCCCAGGGCGCGGCCTGCAGCGCGGGCCGCGCAATTGACAGTTCCGCAGCAGTTGTGGTCACATCAAAGCCTACTGATCCCAGCGACTCCCATCATGCCCTTGCCGGACTCTCCTGCGCAGGAATTGCGCAAAGCACAAGCTCTTCTCGCCTCCTGCGCTGATGTCTCGCGTATCGAGATGATGATCCCGGATATCAACGCCGTCCTGCGCGGCAAATGGCTGCCGGTCGACGGCCTCGACAGCGCTTACCGTGAGGGCGTCAGACTGGCCGGCAGCGTTTTCGCACTGGACCTGTGGGGCACTGAGGTCATGGCCAGCGGCATGATTTCCCATAACGGCGACCCGGATGCCGTGTGTTACCCGGTGCCGGACGGACTGCAACTGTGTCACTGGATGGAGCCACCGGCCGCCCAGCTGCTGGTCAGCATGTACAATATGGACGGCAGTCCGTTTTTTGCCGACCCCTCGCATATCCTCGCCGCACTGGTCAGGCAACTGCAGCAAGCACATCAATTAACACCGGTGGTCGCCATTGAGCTGGAGTTTCACCTGCTGGACAAGGCGGCTGACCCGCAGCAGGCACAGGAAAGCACCCACGCCGAGGTTTACAGTCTGCAGGAGCTGGAGCGTTATCGCCCGCTGTTTGATGAAATCGAAAGCGTCTGCCGCCAACAAGGCATTCCCAGCGATTCGATCATTACCGAAGCCGGTGCCAATCAGTTCGAAATCAATCTGCACCACCAGCCCGACGCGGTACAGGCCTGCCGCGACGCCATTCTGCTCAAACGCGTGATCAAAGCGCTGGCCGACAAACACGGCCTGATCGCCTCGTTTATGGCCAAACCCTTTGCCAATGATGCCGGTAACGGCCTGCACGCCAATCTCAGTCTGATCGACGAACAGGGCCGCAATGTGTTTTGCAGCCCCGGCCCCGGCGGCTCGGCGCTGATGCAGTCAGCCATCGCCGGACTGCTCGATATCATGGCCGAAAGCACCTTGTTGTTCGCGCCGCACGGCAACTCCTACCGGCGTTTTGCTCCCGAGTCCCATGCACCGACGGCCATCTGCTGGGGTGTAGACAACCGCAACGTAGCCATCCGCCTGCCCCGCGATGCCGGTCCGGCCATGCGTCTGGAACACCGCGTGGCCGGTGCCGATGCCAATCCCTTTCTGGTGCTGGCCGGCATCCTCGCCGGCATTTTGCACGGACTGGATGCCTCGCCGGCTATACCCGGCCCCGAGCAAGCCATTCCCGACCCCGATGAGTTCGACAGCGTGCCCTGCCACTGGGATCAGGCCATCGCCCTGTTCCGCGAATCGCGGGTTCTGCGCAAGGCGCTGGGCGGACGCTTCTGCGATTTATACATTCACACCAAGGAACAGGAACTGGCCACGCTGCGATCGCGGATCAGCGATGTGGAGTACGAACGCTATTTCCTGCAAAGCTGAAAAAGCCCGGATGCGGCCATAAAAAAAGGAGCGTCCGGCGCTCCTTTTTTAATGAATACGGCGCTGATCTGCGCCTCAGTATTCGTCCACGATATACACATCACCGAACAGAAACAGCGTACCGACATTAAAAATCACGCCGATATCTTTGGCAAAATAGGAGGTCAGCAGCGTGTGCGGTGATTTTTGACCGCCGCTGATAAAACTGGTGACACAATACACCTCCAGCACATCGGTATAAGTGCCGCTGGCCAGCGTGTAATCACCGGTCACACCGCTCAGATCAAAACTGTCGTAGTGGGCCTTGAGCTCACAGCTTGCATTTTGTTCCAGCGTAAAACTATCCGTCGTGGTCGTGACATTGGCATCCATATAGGTTTCACCAATCTCCACATAACGCGACGACGTACGGAAGCCATCCGGGTCATAAAGAGTTTCTTCGATCTCAGTGCCGGTGATTTCAAACGACTTGATCCGCTCGCCGGTGGAATACTCATCGATCAGACCGTTGTTATCGGCAAACGCGCGCTCAAGCGGGATAATCTGGCTACCGTCTTCCTGGCTGTAGACCCGCTCGACAAAATCCACGCGGCCGTTCGTGCTGCGCGCAGTGAGGGGGAACTGATAGGCGGCAAGATCATAGCCGTCGGTGTCGCCGGCTGCACTGTTACCGCTGCCGGATTGGTCGCTGCCGGTGTTTTGCCCGGATCCGCTGCTGTCAGCGGCATCACTGTTCTGATCATTGCCATCGTCCGAGCTGCCGGAACCACCGGAGCCGCCGCAGGCGCTGTTGAGGAGAAAAACCAGAGCCAAGGCGGCAAAACGCGCGTGGCTCACTTCAGTGCGAAACATCATATAGTGCCTTGTCCTATGAAATGGGTCAGGGAGTGCGGGTCGGGACTGCATAGACACGTTGAAAGAGACTGATGCAGAAGGAGGAAACGTCACCCTGCCCCATGAGCCATAGTCCAAACGAACTGTATAAGCCCGGGCGAGCAGCTTACATGCAAACCGGCGCTTAAGCGATCCGGTCCCGCAAGCTGTATAGCAACATACCGGCCACCTGAGCCGGATAACGCAACCAGCGCCCGCCCGGGAAGGCACGCATGGGCACCCGTGAGTAAACGTCGAAACGTGAGGCCGTGCCGTCCATGGCTTCGGCCGCCAGCTTGCCGGCCATGGTTGCCATGGCCACACCATGCCCGGAAAAACCCTGAGCAAAAAACACATCATCCGGCAAACGCCCGATATGCGGCATGCGGTTCAGGGTAATGCCAAGCGTGCCCCCCCAGGCGTAATCGATACGGGTGTCGGCCAGCTGCGGGTAGATTTTCAGCATGTAACGGCGCACAAAGGCCTTCATATCCCTGGGGAAGGCCCGCGTATAGTTCTCCCCGCCGCCAAACAACAGGCGTTTGTCAGCCGAGAGGCGGAAGTAGTTAATCACGAATTTGGTATCGGCCACCGCCACATCATCGCGGATAATCTCGCGGGCAAGCGTCTCGCCCAGCGGTTCGGTGGCGAGGATAAAATTGTTGATCGGCATGATCATCGACTCGATGCGCGGCTCCAGACGTCCCAGATAACCGTTGCAGGCCAGCATCACATAACGCGCACTGACCTGCCCGCCGGCGGTTTTGACGGTTTTACGGGCCTTACCCGAAATCTCACTGACCGCACTGTGCTCGAACAATTGCACCCCGGCCGCCGCCGCACCACGGGCCAGGCCCAGCGCGTAATTCAAAGGGTGCAAATGCCCGGCGCCCTCATCCAGCGTGCCGCCGTAGTAAGCCCGTGTGCCAAGCATGGTACGCATCTCGGGCACGGATACCGGTCTGATACGGTCATAGCCGTAGTGGGTGTTGAGGTATTCGGCATAGTCCTGGGTTTGGGCCGCCAATGCCGGCGTGTGAGCGGCATGCAGAACACCGGGCCGGTAGTCGCAGTCAATCGCCAGCTCTCGGATCAGCGACTGCACCAAGGCCTTGGCGTCTTCGGCAATCTCCCACAACGCGCGGGCCGTGTCGCGGCCGGTCATTTTCTCCAGCTCATCCTGCTCCAGACGCTGCCCGCTGCCGACCTGTCCGCCGTTACGCCCGGATGCGCCCCAGCCGACCCGGGCCGCCTCAAGTAATACAACCCGATACCCGAGCCGGGCCAGATGCAGAGCGCAGGACAGGCCAGTATAACCGCCACCGATCACGCAGACATCGCAGTCGGTATCGCCTGCCAGCGCCGGATAATCGCTCAGGCCTTTGGCCGTCGCCACATACCAGGAGTCAGGATGTTCGGCCAACTCAGAGCCCCAGCGCTTGCGCAGTCTGATCGAGGCAGGTCCGCGCCAGGCCCACCAGCTCGTCAATCTGTTCGCAGCTGATCACCAGCGGCGGCGAGATAATCATGGTGTCGCCGACAGCGCGCATAACCAGACCGTTTTTAAAACAGATATCCCGGCACAAGGTACCGGTGTCGCCGGCTTCACCGAAACGCGTGCGGCGGGTCTTGTCGCTGACAATTTCCAGCGCGCCGAGCATACCCAGCGTGCGCGCCTCACCGACAATCGGATGCGCGGCCAGCGTCGCCCACTGCTCTGCCAGATAGGGCGCGGTGGTATCACGCACCTGCGCGACGATATTCTCCCGTTCCATAATCGCGATATTGGCCAGCGCCACGGCGGCCGCCACCGGATGACCCGAGTAGGTAAAGCCGTGGTAGAACTCGCCGCCTTTGGCGACCAGCACATCGGCCACCTTGTCCGACACCATCACGCCGCCGATCGGCAAATAGCCCGATGACAGCCCTTTGGCAATCGGCATCAGATCCGGTTTCAGGTCGTAGTACTGCGAACCGAACCACTCACCGGTTCGGCCGAAACCGCAGATCACTTCATCGACCACCAGCAGGATCCCGTATTTCTCGCAGATCGCTTTGACCGCCGGCCAGTAACTGTCCGGCGGAATAATCACCCCGCCGGCACCCTGCACCGGTTCGGCAATAAACGCGGCGACCTTATCCACACCGAGCTCGAGGATTTTCTCTTCCAGCAAGGCGGCCCGCTGACGGCCGAAGTCCGCCGGATCACTGTCGCCGCCCTCGCCGTACCAATAGGGCTGATCAATATGCACAATCCCCGGAATCGGCAAACCACCCTGCTCGTGAATCGGCTTCATACCACCGAGGCTGGCACTGGCCACCGTGCTACCGTGGTAGGCGTTTTTACGGCTGATCACCACCTGTTTGTCCGGCTGTCCCTGCAAGGCCCAGTAGCGGCGCACCATGCGCAGCACCGTGTCGTTGGCCTCGGAGCCGCTGTTGGTAAAGAAAACCCGGTTCAGACCGGCCGGTGTGATGGCGGCGAGTTTCTCCGACAAGGCCACCGCCGGTGGATGGGTGCTCTTGAAGAAGTTGTTATAGAACGGCAGTTCGCACATCTGATCGTGCGCAACCCGCGCCAGCTCTTCCCGGCCATAACCGACATTCACACACCACAGGCCGGCCATGCCGTCGAGCAGGCGGTTGCCGTCTGAATCCCACAGATAGATGCCTTCGGCGCGGGTGATAATGCGGCTGCCGCCTTCTTCCTGAAGCGCTTTGTGATCAGTAAACGGATGCAGATGATGACGGGCGTCAGCGTCCTTCCATTGACGGGTTTGATTCTCGGACATGTATTGATCCCCGGACAGGAAACGAATAGAGCAGGCCTCTGGGACGCCTGATTGCAAGGATGTCATCACATTCATCCGGGCAAGTCAACGCAAGTCACCCGGCCCCGCAACGCACCTTCTGAGGGCACCCCTGCACCGCCCCCGCGCAGGCCTGATTTGCCGCTTGCCGCCCGCATTTAACGGTCTTATGCTTGATTCGCGACCGGCCGTTCCGGGCCTGTTAATGACGCGTTCGGGTGAGCACGTTTTCCATGCTTACCCGGCGAGCTTAGCATTCTCACTCATGCGGGGGATTCCACTGCCCATGAACCATTCGCTCCATACGCTGTTCTCTGTTTCCGCCATCGCCTTGTGTGCCATCAGTGCCGTGCACGCCGAAGATAAGGTGGTCAATGTCTACAACTGGTCCGACTATATCGACGAATCCACGCTGGCTGAGTTTGAAGAAAAAACCGGCATCAAAGTGGTTTATGACGTCTTCGACTCCAACGAAGTACTGGAAACCAAAATGCTCGCCGGCGGTTCCGGCTATGACATCGTGGTGCCCACCGGCAGTTTTCTGGCCCGGCAGATCCAGGCCGGCGCCTTCCGCAAACTCGACAAAGACAAGCTGCCGAATCTGGAAAACATGTGGCAGCAGATCAGCGATCGCACCGCGGCCTACGACCCGGATAACACCTACTCCATCAACTATATGTGGGGCACCACCGGTATCGGCTACAACGTCGATATGATCAAAGAGCGCATGCCCGACGCGCCGCTCGATTCCTGGGCCATGATTTTTGACCCCGCAGTGATCTCAAAATTCAAGGACTGCGGCATTCATATCCTCGATGCGCCTGCAGAGATTATCCCGACAGCACTGAAATACATCGGTGAAGATCCGGATACGGACGATGCCAAGGTGATTGCCAAGGCCGAAGAAACACTGATGGTGATGCGCGAAAACACCACGAAATTCCACTCCTCCGAGTACATCAACGCCCTGGCCAATGGCGATATCTGCCTGGCGGTCGGCTGGTCCGGCGATGTATTGCAAGCCCGCGACCGCGCTGCCGAAGCCGGTAACGATGTGAAGGTCGAGTACGTGATTCCCAAAGAAGGCGCGCTGATGTGGTTTGACCAGATGGCCATACCGGTGGACGCCCCGCACCCGGATAACGCCCATGCCTTCCTGAACTTTATGATGGATCCGCAAATCATGGCGCGCAATTCCAACTACGTTTACTACGCCAACGGCAACAAGGCGTCCCAGCCCCTGCTGAACGAAGACGTGATCGGCGATCCGGCCATCTATCCGCCCGAAAGCACGGTCGAACAGCTGTTTACAAAAACACCTTATTCGCCGCGCACTCAGCGCACGGTCACACGCATGTGGACCCGCATCGTCAGCGGGCACTAGACGGCTTTGCGCGACGGCCACCTGATGTTCAGCGAACCGGAGACGTCTTATCAGGCGCTCCGGTTTTTTTCGGTCTGTTGTAACCACATGTCTTTTGCAGGATCAGCCTGATGAAGCAAACTCCCGAGAAACGCAATGCGCTGCGTGACACGCCCTGGTTAGACCCGGAACAAACCCCGCATGTACAGCTGCTCGACATCCGCAAGAACTACGGCGACTTCACCGCAGTCGACAACATCTCACTGGATATTTACAAGGGTGAGTTCTTCTCCCTGCTCGGCCCTTCGGGCTGCGGTAAAACCACCCTGCTGCGGATGCTGGCCGGTTTCGAAATACCCACCCAGGGCAGGATTATTCTCGACGGAGAGGACATGTCGGCGGTGCCGCCCTATGCACGGCCGGTGAATATGATGTTCCAGTCCTACGCCCTGTTTCCGCATATGAACGTGGAGAAAAACATCGCTTTCGGGCTGAAACAGGACAAGGTCCCCAAGGCCGAAATACAAGAGCGGGTTGCTGAGGTGATTGAACTGGTGCAAATGCAGAAGTTTGCCAAACGCAAACCGCACCAGCTCTCGGGCGGACAAAAACAACGTGTGGCCCTGGCCCGCAGTCTGGTGAAAAGGCCGAAAATGCTCTTGCTCGATGAGCCGCTGGGCGCGCTGGACAAGAAGCTCCGCCAGGACACCCAGTTCGAGCTGATGGCGATACAGGAAAAACTCGGCATCACCTTCGTCATAGTCACCCACGATCAGGAAGAAGCCATGACCGTCTCCAGCCGCATTGCGGTAATGGATCACGGGCGTATTGTTCAGGTCGCCACACCGACCCAGATCTATGAGTTCCCCAACAGCCGTTACGTGGCTGAATTTATCGGCGAGATCAACATCTTTCAGGGCGTGGTCGAGAACAGCGATAGCGAAAACGCCGCCATCATCAGCGAAGAAGCCGGCTGCCGGGTCGAGACCGGCCGCTCAACCGATATTGCCGAAAACGCCCACGCCTGGGTTGCAATACGGCCGGAGAAATTCGATATCAGCACCGAGCCGCCGTCCGACACCCGCGTCAACTGCATGCAGGGCGAGGTCTGGGATATCGGCTATCTGGGTAATCTGTCCGTCTATCACGTCAAACTCGACAGCGGCAAGATGGCCATGGCCGTGCGCACCAACCGCGCGCGCAGCATAGAAAGCAGTATCACCTGGGAAGACCGTGTCTACCTGAGCTGGCATCCGTCAGCGGCAGTGATCCTGAGCAATTGAGGAGCGGGCCATGTCAGAGCAAAACGAAATCGGGTTTATCAGCAACGATCCACCACATCGTGCGCCGGGTCCTATCGGCAGCCTGCACGCCAGCCTGCTGGCCTATACCCCTTACCGCTGGCTGGCGGGCAAGCTGGCCGCTTCGGGGCTGCGCGTGCGCCATCTGGTCATAGCCGTACCCTATATCTGGCTGCTGTTGTTTTTTCTGGCGCCGTTTCTGATTGTCTTCAAACTGAGTTTTTCCGAGTATCGCATCGCGATCCCGCCCTATGCGCCGATTTTCGAATTTATCGATCAGACTTATTTACAAGTCCGGCTCAGCATCGATAACTACCGGCTGTTGTTTCAGGACAGCCTGTATATACAGGCCTATCTGAACAGCGTGCGGGTCGCAGGCATCTCGACACTGTTGACCCTGCTGATCGGCTATCCGATTGCCTACAGCATGGTCAAGGCCAGGCCGCGCACCCGCTTTATCCTGCTGATGCTGGTGATTCTGCCGTTCTGGACCTCATTTCTGATCCGCGTCTATGCCTGGATTGGCATACTCAAAAACGAAGGTCTGCTAAACGCGTTTCTGCTTAAGATCGGCCTGATCAGCGAACCGCTGAGCCTGCTCAACACCGATATCGCTGTATATATCGGCATCGTCTATTCCTACCTGCCGTTTATGATCCTGCCGCTCTACGCCAATCTGGAGAAAATGGACATGAGTCTGATCGAAGCAGCAACCGACCTGGGCTGCAAGCCTGTCCCTGCGTTCTGGAAAATCACGCTGCCTCTGTCCTTGCCGGGGATTGTGGCCGGTTGTTTCCTGGTTTTTATTCCGGCGGTAGGCGAATTCGTCATTCCGGATCTGCTCGGCGGACCGGATACACTGATGATCGGCAAAGTGTTATGGACGGAGTTTTTTAATAATCTGGACTGGCCGCTGTCGTCTGCGGTGGCGGTACTGCTGCTGTTATTGCTGATTGTGCCGATCGTATTGTTCCAGCGTCATCAACAAAAAACCGCGGAGTCGCACTGATGCACAGCCGGCTTTCAGCGTTCAATATCACCGCCCTGGTCACAGGCTTTGCTTTTTTGTACCTGCCCATTGTGATCCTGGTGATTTTCAGCTTCAACGCCTCACGTCTGGTCACGGTCTGGGGCGGTTTTTCGACTCAATGGTACGGCGCACTGCTGGAAAACGAAGGCATCCGCAGCGCCGCAGCAGTCACCCTCAAGGTGGCGTTGATTTCCTCGACCTTTGCCACCGTGCTGGGCACGCTGGCCGGGCTGATTCTGGCCCGCTTCGGCAGTTTCCGCGGGCGCACCCTGTTCTCCGGCATGATCTACGCACCGATGGTCATGCCCGAAGTGATCACCGGCCTGTCCCTGTTGCTGGCCTTTGTGGCACTGGCCATCGACCGCGGTATGATGACCATCACCCTGGCCCACATCACCTTCTCCCTGTGTTACGTGGCCGTGGTCGTTCAGTCGCGTCTGGTGACCTTCGACAACGCGCTGGAAGAAGCTGCCATGGACCTGGGCGCCACCCCGGCGCGGACATTTTTTCAGGTCACGCTGCCGGTCATCATGCCGGCGGTGGTGTCAGGCTGGCTACTGTCCTTCACGCTCTCGCTGGACGATCTGGTCATCGCCTCTTTTACCAGCGGACCGGGCGCCACCACCCTGCCGATGAAAATCTACAGTCAGGTCCGGCTCGGCGTCACGCCGGAAATCAATGCCGTCTCAACCATCATCGTCGGGCTGGTCGCCGGCGGCGTGATCATCGCCTCGCTGATCGCCAAACAGGCCCGCAGGGACAGCGATGCCAATCATCCATAAATACAGTTTATTCAACAGAACTGTCACAGAATATTATTTATATCGGAAATACGAATCATTACCGAATCCGTTTTTATTCGTAGGTTTTATTCATTCACCGGCTTAAAAACGACGACACACCATAAACGCGTCTTTTCAAATCGTAATACAGCCATGCCTATTGATTTAGATCATATTCGCGCTACCCTCATCACATTATTATTCTGATAGTCACAGGGGTCCGCAACAGCCCCTGAACAACAAAACGCTGAAAATAAACGGAGAAAACCATGTCCGAAAAGCCCATGAACAAGACCCGCCGCAGCTCGCTGAAACTGATGCTCGGCGGTCTGGCCGCAATTCCGGTGGTTGCACAAGTGCGCGTCGCTCACGCCGATGAGCCGGTATCAGAAACCGACCCGATGGCCGTCGCCCTGAAATACGTCGCCGACGCCACCAAGGCGGATCGTGCTGACAAAGCCGGCGTGGCCGGAGCTGATCAGTTCTGCCACAACTGCATGCAGGTCAAAGCCGACAGCGGCGAATGGCGCGGCTGCAACCTGTTTCCCGGCAAACTGGTCAACGAAAACGGCTGGTGCTCAGCCTGGGTCAAAAAAGCCTGATAGGACCCGCTTTAAAGACCACACACACGAAAACGCCCGGCGATTGCCGGGCGTTTTTTATGCCGTTTCCAAACGTCTCTAATCACCGTCATTGGTCAGGCGCGCCGGATCGAGCAGCACCGTTAGCTCCTCACGCGGGATATCAGTCATCTCCAGCGCCACCTCCAACACCGGGCGCTTTTCGCGGTAAGCGGTCTTGGCGATTTCGGCGGCCTTACGGTAGCCGATGACCGGATTCAGCGCGGTCACCAGAATCGGATTGCTGGCCAGCGCTTCTTCGATTTTCGAAGGATTAACGGTGAAACCGACAATCGCCTTATCCGCCAGCACCCGCAGGGAATTACTCAGCAGCGCGATACTCTCAAGCAGATTGCGTGCGATCACCGGCAACATCACATTGAGCTCGAAATTGCCCGACTGACCGGCCACGGTAATCGTCGCATCGTTACCGATGACCTGTGCACTGACCATCGCCGCGGCTTCCGGAATCACCGGATTGACCTTGCCCGGCATAATCGAGGAGCCGGGCTGCAATGCGGGCAAAGCGATCTCGGACAAACCCGACAAGGGGCCGGCATTCATCCAGCGCAGATCATTGGCCAGCTTCATCTGCGCCACCGCCAGGGCCTTGAGTTGGCCGGACAGCATCACGCTCACGTCCTGCGAACCGATCCGGTTAAACGGATTCGCCGCCGGACTGAAACCAATCCCTGTCTGCTCTGACAGCTGCGCCGCAAAACGCTGTGCAAACGCCGCATTGGCGTTCACCCCGGTACCCACGGCAGTGCCGCCCTGAGCCAACTGCGTCAGCGCCGGCAGCTGTGCTTCTATGGCTGTGCGCGCTTCGCTGAATTGCCCGGCCCAGGCGCCCAGCACCTGCGAAAAAGTCACCGGCATGGCGTCCATCAAATGCGTACGGCCGGTCTTGACGTAATACCCGATGTCCTGCCGGCGTTCACCTATGATCTCCACCAGATGGGCCAGCGCGGGGATCAGATGCCGGTGGATCTGCAGCGCGGTGCTGACATGCAGCGTGGTCGGGATCACATCGTTGCTGCTCTGCCCGCAGTTGACGTGATCATTGGGCGACACATCACAGCCGGACAGCTGCGAGGCCAGATTGGCAATCACCTCATTGGCATTCATATTGGTACTGGTGCCACTGCCGGTCTGGTAGATATCCACCGGAAAGTGCCGCATCAGATCCGCATCCGACTGCAGTTGCTCAATCGCCGTCACGATTGCCGCGCCTATATCCTGCGGCAGATCGCCAAGCGCGATATTGGCCCGCGCCGCCGCCAGCTTCACCTCCAGCAGCGCACTGATAAACGTCGCCGGCATAGGCTGGCCGCTGATGGGAAAATTCTCCACCGCACGTTGTGTTTGCGCGCCGTAAAGCGCATCGAGCGGAACGCTCACCTCACCGAGACTGTCATGTTCGGTCCGTGTCTCTTGTTGCATTTGTTTCACCTTCCGGATCAGGAAAAATAATGGCTGATAACCCGCAGCTCATCACTGAGCTGCAGATACTGCCGCTGCCGCTGCGGCGTATCAGCCAGCCGGCTCAGGGCGCCTGAGCGGATAGAAAATATGGTCTAGACAACAATAGCGCCAAATCCTGTCGACCAGGGCATCCGCATAAACATCAAGCAGCAAATGAAACTCCGCCACATACAGCTGCCGACGCGCGTCAGCACCGTCGACCCGCCGCTCTTCCTCGCTGAACCAATTCATAATACAAGGCGGACAGTCCACCATCAGCCCGTAGCGAACCTGAGCGCGCAACCGTGCAATGGCCGCATCCTGCGCGACAAAATCCGGAAACACCGCACAACGGGCGCTTGATTCGGCCAACGCCGCCGATGCCGTTTTGCTTGTCCTTTGCGTCATAGGCTGATCCTGCCTCCCACTCTTGCCCCGGAATTCTTGCGGCCATAGCACAGCCGCGAATTACGAGATCAATAATAATCATTATCATTCGCATATCAAGTGAATTAAGCACACAAAAACAGAAATGACCGAAACGGATCATCTCAGACAGGAACAGCCAAGGAATACAGCGTGGTAGGAGCGGCTACAGCCGCGACCGACGAGGCCTGATCAACCACCGCAAGTCGCCTGTGTACAGGCTCCTACAACCACATAGCCGGCCTCATTCGCCCGCTTCATTGTAGGAGCGGCTACAGCCGCGACCGACGGGGCCTGATCAACCACCGCAGGTCGCCTGTATACAGGCTCCTACAGCCACATGGCCGGCCTCATTCACCAACACCATTGTAGGAGCGGCTATAGCCGCGACTGACGGGGCGCCGATCAACCACCGCAGGTCGCCTGTATACAGGCTCCTACAACCACATGGCCGGCCTCATTCGCCCGCTATACATTGTAGGAGCGGCTACAGCCGCGACCGACGGGGCGCCGATCAACCACCGCAGGTCTTCTGTGTACAGGCTCCTACAGGTCTAGCTCTTACCGGAACCGCGCAGGGATTTATGCCCGTACATATCCTGATCCGCCGCGCGGATCAGTGAATCCACATCCCGTCCGTCATCCGGATAGCGGGCAATGCCGACCGCCGCGGCGACGACCAGCTCCTGCCCGTCGCGGATCAGCAAAGGCGCGTTCAGTGCCTCGGCCAGATGGCGACGGACTGTCTCAGCATCTTCCCGGAATTCGATATTGTCGAGCAGGATGATAAATTCGTCGCCGGCGTAGCGGGCGATCAAATCATCGGTACGCAGGGATTCACGGATCCGTTTGGCAAACTCGCACAGCACGATGTCACCGACATCATGACCGTAGGTGTCATTGACGGTTTTAAAATCATTGAGATCGGTAAACAGCACGAAAAACGGCCGGTCATCACCACGTCTGCGGCAACTGGAAATACGCTCTTCTATACGCCGGTTAACCGCGACACGGTTAGCCACGCCGGTCAGCTGATCGGTCAATAGCCGGTGTTGCATTTCATCGATACTGCGCACCAGCTGGCCGATTTCATCATCGCGCTCGGTATACAGTCCGGTGTTGTAATTCCCTTCACCGATCTGCCAGGCATACAAAGCCAGCTTACGCAGCTCATGGGTAATCACCGACAAGGTGCCGAAACCCAGCAAAACCACACACAAAGCTGCCACCAGCGCCAGGATCAGGCTTTGCTTGACGCTGTCCTCAAAACCGCCGAGGTAATCGTTGCGCGGGATCGCCACCATCACCAGCCAATCCATCCCGGCCGCATCCTGCAAACGACTGTAGCCGAGCTGCACAGGACGGCCGTCACGGTCTTTGAAGGCGGTGGTGAGCGACGCATTGACACCGCGCGGCGGCAATTGATCCGCAATAGCTGCAAACGCGCCGGCGACCAGCGGTTCAGGACTATCCAGTGCATTCAGCCGGTCATGACTGCCGTCTTCGAGCAGGCGCAGATGGTCACCACGAGACACGCCGACCAGCGAGCCGTCCAACTCCACCACCATGGCCACGCCATTATTGCTGAGTGAGAGGGAACGCAGAAACATATTGATCTGATTCAGCGACATATCCGTCGCCACCACGCCCGCCAGCCGGCCGTCAGCGTCATTGACGCGCCTGACCCGCGTGGAGACCAGTTCGAAGGTTTTGAAGTCGATATAGATCGGTGACCAGGCATGGCCATCGCGCCGGATGCCGGCCTTAAACCAAGGCCGTTCCCGGGGGTCAAAGATGCGTTTTTCTTCGACATAATTGCCCAGCGGCGCGCGCGGGCCACTGTAGTTGTAAATTCGCCGCGGGCGCTCGGTATCATCACGCAAACGCAACTCCACCGCCTCGCCTTCCAAACGCTTCAGGCCGATAAAACGCCCCTCAACATCGCCGTAGTACACATAGTCGTTCGGGTCATGGTGAACCGAAGCGGCCAACCAGAAGCGCTCCCGGATACCGGCCAGTTTCTCGCCGGAGAACACCGGCGGGCTCCACCCTTGGGGAACTGCGGTTTCCAGCACCTCAGTCGAACCGGAGACATGCTTATCAACAGCCAGCTTGATGCGCTCGACGGTTTCGGTCAGCAACTGCCCGGACCAATCATCAACCGCATCGCGGCTGGTGTGATAGAAAAGCCAACCGATCACCAGCACCAACACGGTAATCAGAACCATGTAAGGGGTGACCAGAAGAGAACGCAACGAGAGACGGGACAGAAAGTTCATGGTGTTCAGTTTGCTCTTTACCCCGACCGGCGACGCGCCGCTGCCGGTACTTATGCGGCAGCCAGACAGCGCCCCGCCCGGACCGGATACAACCGTAACCCGTCTCGTTCGTATCAGCGACCTAAGCCTATGCCTGGGCGCCTGATACGAGCAGGATTATGCGTCTGCGTCCGGCTGCCCGCCGGTTTGCAGAAATTCCTCACAACGCCGCGCTAACTCCAGCGAGCAGTCGAGGACCTTACGATGACTGGTATCTAGCACAAAGTCGGCCATCGCGTATTCCGCCTCCCGTTCAGTCAGAATCAGCTTGAGGTCTTCCATGGCCTTTTCATTATCGGCCATGGGACGCATATCGCCCTGGTCCATCACCCGGCTCATGTGTTCTTCCGGCGTAGCCTTGACCCAAACCGTATCACAAACGCCGGCTTGCCAAGCCCGCCCACAAACCCGACACCCTGCTGCAAGCGGGCTCAGCGCCCTGCCGGCGGCGCTTAGGCGCGTATTTTTGTGAGCCAGTGCTTGTCTAAACATTTCTGCTGCTTGTCACCGGGACAGTTCCGGCGTATGTGTGAGGTGGTCATTGGTCTATAAAGAGTACTGATGTCCGGATTTTTCACCCGCTGACCGGCCCCGATCGGACCGAGGATCAAACCCGCGTATGTCCGCACCTGCTCTGAACCCGCACGAACCGGCCTCACTCAAGCCGAACCGTGTGCAGTATCTGCTCAAACGGCTCAGTGAACCGCGCTGTTTGCTGATGTCACTGGCCGGCAGGTTCTGGCTGATACGCCAACTGGCGCTGGGGCTACGCAGCCATTGGCGCCGCCACAGCCGCAGCGTCGCCGCGCCGTTTGAGGGACAAAGCCGCCTGCAGGGCAGTACCGATGCCAAAGCATTGCTGCGCGCACTGCGCCGCGACGGCGTCGCCCACGGGCTGAGCTTAAGCGGGGAAGATCTGAGCGGGCTGTTGCAGTTTGCCGCCACCCACTGTCTGTACGGCGACCGCCTGACCCGTTTCCGCTTTATGCCGGGCGAGCGCAGCGCCGCCGAACGTCTGGCCGGCAAACCCTTCCAACAAGCCCAGTACGGTATAGAAGAGCTCGAGGCCGATCCGCACGTGCAGGCGCTGGCCGACGACCCCTTGGTGCGTCATCTGGTGCGTGAGTATTTCGGTCATGACGGCGTACTCGCCGCCACGCGGATGTTCTGGTCTTACCCGGTCAGCGACGAACACCATCCCTACGATCCGCTGCTCAACAGCACGCATTATCATTACGATCTGGATGACTACGGCTGCCTGCGCGTGTTTATCTACCTGACCGATGTGGACGTGAGCGCCGGTGCACACCGCTATATCCGCGGCAGTCACCGCCGTAAACCGTTCTTGCAGAAGCTGATTGCCTCACACAGCCTGCGCCGTGAAGAGGAGCTGGAAAAGCACTACCTGCGCAGTGATGCGGTCACTGTCACCGCACCGGCCGGCAGCGTGTTTATCGAAGACGCATCGGTTTTTCACGAAGCCACCCGCCCGCTCAGCAAAGAGCGTTTGCTGATGCAACTGACCTTTGTGTCCAAGGACTTCGCCCTGCACGCGGCGTAGCGCGGCAAGCACCACAGGGATAAAATACCCCTCCTGTTTTTACGGAGAACAACCCTGTGGCCAGAAAACCCCGAGTTGCTGTCATTACCGGCGCCGGTATCAGCGCCGAAAGCGGACTGAAAACCTTTCGCGACGGCGACGGCCTGTGGTGCAACCACGCCATCACCGATGTCGCCACGCCCGAAGCCTTCGAGCGTAATCCGGCTCTGGTCCACAACTTCTACAACGAACGCCGCCGTCAGGCCCGTGCCGCGCAACCCAATGCCGCGCACCTGGCACTGGCGCAGCTGCAACACAGCTACGACGTCACTGTGATCACGCAGAATATCGACGATCTGCACGAACGCAGCGGCTCCTCGCAGGTCATTCACCTGCACGGTGAGCTGGATAAGGCCCGCAGCGAAGGCGATCCCTCCCATGTCGTGCAACTCAACGGCCGCGACCTTTCCGTCGAAGACCGCTGCCCGCGCGGCCACCGCCTGCGTCCCGATATCGTCTGGTTCGGTGAGCCTGTGCCGCTCTACGAGCCGGCCATGGAAATCGTCGCCGAAGCCGACAAGGTGCTGGTCGTGGGCACCTCGCTGAGCGTTTATCCGGCCGCCGGCCTGCTCGCCGACGCCCGCCCCGACGCGGAAAAGCTCATTGTCACCCTGGAGCTGGACAACCCGCCGTATGACTACCACTGGCTGCAGCAACCGGCCGCCCGCGGGGTGCCGGCGGTGGTGCAGCAATGGCTAGGCTAGATGCAGCGGGCAGCCGTCATCGGCAAGCAGATCGCTGTAGCAGACGGGCCGCTCGACCGTCTGTAACAGCTGCCTGAGCTGGTGCCGCAAGCCCAGTGACAGATCATCCGGATGCAGGCTGATGCGCCACTGCCCGGCCAGCATCGCGCGTCGCCGTGCCAATGCGTTCCAGGCGCCGACCACGGGCACACGCCAGCCGGCCGCCTCAAAGCCGGCCACCGGTGAGGCCCGGAAGGCCTTCGCATCGACCGCATAAACCCCGCCGAAATACTCATACAAACTGAACGGCAGCGCTGCCAGCGCAGTGCGGCTGATGCGCCCCATGGCCCAGGCCGGCGGCACATACAGCGCCGGTTCCGGCAGCCCCTGCGCGGCAAACCAGCCGTGACAGCGGCGGATCAAGGCCGCGATCGCGTCGCTGTCCAGGGCCAGATGCTCGGCCACATCGCCCGACATCAGCAGCGAATGCAAATGCGCCAGCGGGCCGCGTAACTGCGCTCTGTCCACCTGATGCTGCCAACCGTGTCCGGCCAGCACGGCACCGCTGCTGAGCATGGCCCGCAGACGCACAAGATCCGCGGCCGTCCAGTGCTGCCCCGGCACCACCAGCAGGGTCACCGGTGTAATCGCCTGCTGCGTGCACAAATCAAACAAATCCTCACAACGCGACAGCGTCTGCGGCATCACATCGTGGATCGACACCGCGCACAAAGGCTTACTCATGAGCCGGCACCGGGCGCGCTGCGCGCCTGTTCCTGCAGAATCCGCTGCCAATGGCTGAGATTCCAGCGATTGACCGCCTCGGCCCCGGCGCGCGCCTTGCGCGCTTTGGCCGCCAGCAACTGACCGTCCAGCGCGGCCACCCGCTGTATCGCCTGTGCGGCGCTCTCTGCCTGCCCCATACGAAACAAACCGGGCGCCAGCTCAGGCCATTCGTTAATACCGCAATGGGCCGACACCAGCACCGGCCGCGCCCGCGCCATGGCCTCCAGCGCAATCGTGCCGAAGGACTCCACATGCGACGGCAGGATCAGCAAATCCGCCGCGTCTATGGCCTCACGCATGGCCTCACGGCCAAGCCAGCCCAGATACTGCAGATTCGGCAAAGCACGCGCCGCCGCTTCCACCTCGGCGCGATAAGGCCCCTCGCCCGCCACGCTGAACTGCAAGTCCGGTAAGCGGCGCGCCGCATCGATAATCGCCGGCAGATTTTTCTCCGCCGCCAGGCGTCCTGCGTACAGAACGCAACCGATCCGCTGCACCGGTGCCGCCAGCGGCACGGACAGAAATGAACGGGGCAGCGGCGTGCCCATCAGCGCCACCGGTGTGCGACTGCGGCGCTGTGCAATACTCACCATGTCCTGGGAATTGGCCAGAATCACGCCGGCCCGGCGGAACAGATACAGATTCAGCATCTCAAAATACGACACGGTCAGCGAGCCGAACCAGCGACGCCAGTACAGGTGCATGATTTTCTCAAAATGGGTGTGAAAACCGACCACCAGACCGCAACCACGCTGACGCGCCAGACGTGCACCGTACAAACCATAGGGTCCGGGCGTCGGCACCACAATCACGTGTGGATCCAGGCTTGCAATCTGTCGGCGTAGTTCACGGCGTTGCGGCAAACACACTCTCTGCGTTCGGTCGCCCGGCAAGGGAAAACTCAGGCGACTGCGGGTGCTCTCGCGACCGGGGCAGATCAGTACAATCTGCGCGAGCTCCGCGGCCAACAACTCGCACAGATCATGATAGTAAGCGCCGACGCCGTTGCGCTGCGACCAGGCATCGGAGATCACCGCCACACGCAACTGCGACAACGCGGGCGTGCCGCTCTCATGCGCATCAGGCGCCTCGCAGAACAGCTTGTTTTTCAGCATTGCACCTCTCCCTCTGCATGCACGGGACGCTTTATCAAACGCATCAAATACGGCAAGGCCGGCACCTGCCGGGCAAAATGCCGGCGTAGCTGCGGCGCAGCCAGCTCGGGCAACCCGTCAGTGCGGACCTTGTGCGAAGAACGATAGCCGCGCGAGGCTTCAGCATGCTGCGAAATACCTGCGAGCAGCGGCTCAGAAAGCGGAATCTGCAAGCGTTTCAGCGCCGCGGGCAAACAGCTGTCCAGTCCGCACTGCAACTCATGCATCGACAGGAAAACATGCCGTGAGGCGGCCGGTCCCTGCATGGCCCGGTGCAAATTGGCATAAAAAAACGGGAAAACCGCCAGAAACCGCGCTGTGTAGTGCGGCAGCAGCTGCGGCGAATGAAACAACAGGATGCCGTCGCGGATCGCGCTCAGCTGAGACGGCAAGGCCTGTTCCGGCTCACGCAGACAAACCAGAAACCGCGCCTGCGGAAAGGTCGCCGCCAGCGAGCCGGCCAGTCCGGCAAACGCCGCGTTCTTGGACAGAAAACGTTTTTCACTACCGTGAAAATACACATGCTTCTGCACCAGTGCGTAGTAAAACGCCATCAGTTCACTACGCTGCGAATCGGGCATATCCCGGTCCGCTGTAGCCAGGGTCCAGGCCGCGCCTGCGTGCGGGAAAGGCAGGATCAGAATAAAGCTGCCCAGATACGGCAGCAGGGCCAGATAGTCTTCTTCGGCACTGTCCAGCCGGGTCCGGTGAATCGCATCGAGCGAACCGAAACAACGCTGTTGCAGCCAATCCAGCAGACGCTGCAGCGGCGCGCCGAGCACGCGGTCGGCGCGGCCAAGCGTGCGCCAGAACACCCGTTGGGTGAGCGACGGTGCAAACATGCATTCCCAAAGCCGGAAGGTGGTGAAATCGCCGCTGTCGGCCAGCACCCGATGCAAAAAGGTGGTGCCGCTGCGCGGCACGCCGAGCACAAACAAAGGTGCCCCGACCGGCGTTTCCCGCCAGCGCGGAAACAACAGCTCGTCAAGCAACAGACCGCACCAGTTAATCGCCTGCAGAAATAAAAACACAGGCAAACCCGCCAGCAACAGCAGTGTGCCGCGCAGGCTGGTGAAGCGCAAAGCAAAGAAAAACGCCGGCAAGCGCCGCAGAGCACTGAACGCCAAGCGCCACATCGGCACCGCGCCGGCATAAGGAGATGAGATAGTCATGCGCCGCGAGACTAACAAGGCGGCATGAAGGAATTATGTCAGAACGCCGCGGCGGGCCGTCGCCACTGACAGCAACGGCCCGCCCCCGCGCCACCGGGCTGAGACTCAGCCGTTGCAGAGCCCTTCGCTGCGGGCAAAAGCCAGTGTCTTATCCAGCGACAGCGACAGCTTGCCGATCAACTCATCGATCTGTGCCGATGTGGTGATCAGCGGCGGGCAGACGGCCAGGGACGAGCCGGCCACCTGCCGCAGAATCAAGCCTTCGTCCTGACAGGCCTGTTGCGCGAACGCACCGACACGCCCGTCAGGAAAGCTCTGCCGCGCGCCTTTCTGCGGCACCAGCTCCAGTGCGGCGATCAGCCCGGCACCGCGCACTTCACCGACCAGCGGATGATCACGGAAAGCCGCCAACTGCGATTGCAAATAAGCACCGCGTTCGGCGGCCTGGGCGAAGATGTCATCACGGCGGTAAATTTCCAGCGTTTTACGCGCCACCGCACAGGCCACCGGATGACCCGAATAGGTGTACCCATGCCCGAACACCCCGTGTTTGGCGCTGGCCGCCGCCATCACATCAAACAGCTCACGTTTTACAGCCGTGGCACTGATTGGCAGATAGGCCGACGAAAGCTGTTTGGCCATGGTCATGATATCCGGCTCACCGGCCTGCTGACTGACCACGCCGAAATCGGCGCCGGTACGGCCGAAGCCGGTAATCACTTCATCAGCCCAGAACAGAATGTCATGGCGGGCAAGAATCTCGCGGATACGGGCGTAATAACCCGCCGGCGGTACGATCACGCCACTGGCCCCGGTGATCGGCTCGGCAATAAACGCGGCGATGGTGTCCGCCCCTTCGCGCTCGATCAGCGCTTCCAGATTGGCGCAGAGGCGATCGACAAAAGCACTCTCGGTCTCGCCGTCCAGCGCGCCGTGATAGTAATGCGGCGCATCGGTGCGCAGAATCCCCAGCGCGTCGACCGGCAGGTCAAATCCGGTCTGGTTGATCGGCAACGCGGTCAGACAGGCCGAGGCCACCGTCACACCGTGATACGCGCGGTCGCGGGCGATGATCTTGCGCTTCTGCGGTTTGCCGATGGCATTAAAATAGTAGTGCAGCAGTTTGATGCCGCTGTCGTTGGCGTCGCTGCCGGAGTTGCCGAAAAAGATCTGCGCATCCCGCATCGGCAGCATAGCCGCCAACTCTTCAGCCAACGCTTCGCCGACGCGATGGCTTTTGCCGCCGAACATATGGGTGTAGCTCATCTTGCTCATCTGCTCTGCCGCCGCCTCGATCAGCTCGGGCTGGTTGTAACCCAGCGACGTGCACCACAGCCCGGACATCCCTTCCAGGTATTGGCGTCCGTCTGCATCATAGACGTAGACGCCCTCGCCGCGCTCGATGTACATCGACGCGCCGCTTTGCAAGTTCGTAGTCGGATAAATCAGATGGTTCATATCAGGCTCCTTGGCCGATGAGATTGCCGAGACAGGTGTAGCGGGTGTCGAGATAATCCATCAGCCCCTGACGCGCACCTTCGCGCCCGTGACCGGATTCCTTGACCCCACCGAAAGGAATTTGTGCCGACGAGATGGCCGTTTCATTCACGCCCACCATGCCGTAGGCCAGCGATTGCGAGATCTGCCACAGGCGGCCGGTATCTTTGCCGAAAACATAGGCAGCCAGGCCGAACGGCGTGTCATTGGCCAGTGCCACCGCTTCCCTGTCACAAGCAAAGCGTGTCACCGGCGCCACCGGGCCGAAAATCTCTTCGCGGAAAACCTGCATAGAGACGTTAACGTCCGCCAGTACCGTGGGCTGAAAAAAGCAACCCTGCCCCTCTATCGCCTGACCGCCTGTGAGCAGACGGGCGCCCTGCGCCAGCGCGTCCTGCACCTTGGCCTGAACGCTTTCCAGCGCGCGCCGGTGAATCAGCGGCCCGAGGGTGGTTTGCTCGTCGAAACCGCTACCCGGCGTCATGCCCGACACGGCGGCCACCAACTTATCCAGAAACCGCTCATAGACCGCCTCATGCACCAGCAGACGATTGGCACAAATACAAGTCTGTCCGGCATTGCGGAACTTTGAGGCCAGTGTGCCGGCCACCGCCAAATCCAGATCGGCATCGTCGAGTACGATCAGCGGCGCATTCCCGCCGAGCTCCATTGAGGTGCGCTTCATGGTGTCGGTACAGGCGCGCATCAGGGCCTTACCCACCCGCGTCGACCCGGTGAAACTGAGCTTGCGCACCCGCGGATCGCCGGTCAGAACCTCACCTATGGCCGGTGCATCCGTACCGGTCACCACATTGATCACACCCGGGGCAATGCCGCATTCTTCTGCCAGCGCCATCAGGGCCAGCGCCGACAAAGGCGTCTCGGCAGCGGGCTTGAGGACCACGCTGCAACCGGCCGCCAGCGCCGGCGCGACCTTGCGGGTAATCATCGCGCTGGGGAAATTCCACGGCGTAATCGCCGCCACCACACCCACCGGCGTGTAACTGACCAGACCGGCACGGTCATTCTGCGGCAGGCTGATCAACTCACCGACAATGCGCCGCGCCTCTTCGGCATACCAGCGGATATAAGACGCCGCGTAGTCGATTTCAGCGCGCGCTTCGCCCAGCGGCTTGCCCTGCTCCAGCGTCATCAGACGGGCCAGATCCTCGCGGTGTTCCTTCACTTTTGCATACCAGGCTTGCAGAAAGTCGGCACGCGCATCGGCCGACAGGGCCGCCCATGCGGGCTGTGCTTCGGCCGCCGCATCCACCGCACTGCGGACCTGCGCGGGCGAGAGTTCGGCCACCCGGGCAACAAGCCCGCCGCCGGCCGGATCGGTCACATCAAAAAAGCCGTTATCACCGTCCAGCCAACGTCCCCGGATATGCGCCCGGGTTTGCCACAGGGAAGCGTGCTGCAGATTCAAAGAGGTCATAGTCATTCCGGATAGATCAAACATAATGCAAGCGCGTGTGAGCATCGGCACAAGCACCGATGCGGGCCGCCGGCAACGCGGTGCGCTCTGGCGCAATGGGATATTTCCAGATTCACCGCCGGGCTTAAATAAAACTGTTTGCACCTGAAGTTTGAGGCGAACTAAACTTTAGCGTCGCCGGCCTGCAGCGCATTGCAGACTTCACGGTGATTCCCGTGACTTTTCCTCTACTTATGTAAAACCATGACAAACAACGCTTGGCTCGGTCAGGTCGGTGATTACGAAATCAAACTGCTGCGCATCTTCACAACCGTGGCCGATTGCGGTGGTTTTACCGCGGCCGAAACCGTTCTGAATATCAGCCGCTCCACCATCAGCGTCCATATCAGCAAGCTCGAATCGCGGCTCGGTCTGACCTTATGTAAACGCGGACGCGGCGGCTTTTCGCTCACACGCGAAGGCGCGGTGGTGTATCAGGAGGCGGCGCAACTTTTTGATCAGATCGAACGTTTCCGTGGCTCGGTCAACAATCTGGGCGCCTTGCCGGTCGGACGTCTGACTCTGGCCCTGAGCGACACATTCAGTCTTGATTCGCGGATTGATCTGCCCGGCATACTCGGCGAGTTCGGTCGTCTGGCGCCGGATGTTGAACTCGATATCAGTGTCGATCAGATGACCAGCATGGAGCAGCAGGTGCTCAATGAAGAGGTGGATATCGCCTTTATTCCCTACCACCGGCGTCTGGAAGGCTTACGCTATCTGCACCTGTTCTCGGAAACCTGTTATCTCTACTGCAGCCACACACACCCGCTGGCCGGGCAGACGGCAGACGAGCTCAGCGACGAAACCCTGCGCGCCCACAAGCTGGTCCATGCCGGGCTCAAACCCCACGATGCGGTTTACCGCCAGATCGCCGGACTGAATCCGCAGGCGGTCGCCTATCATTATGAAAGTCGTGTGGCGATGGTGCTGAGCGGCTTGTACATCACGTTTTTACCGGAATTTATTGCCAGGCCCTACCAGGAACAGGGCCTGCTGATCGCACTCAGTCCCGCGACCCGCCGCTTCCGCCTCGGCGCCGCCGCCATCGTGAAAAAAACCGCGCAACCAAGCCGCGCCCGCGAAACCTTCCTGCAGGTGCTGCGCAGCCGTCATCCCGGCGAAAACAACCACCCGCCCTACTAGACACAGCACGTCAGCGGCAGGCAGCACCGGCAAAAAACATGACACGGCCAGCCTGCCCGTCAAGCGACGGCCTCAATTGCCGCAGCGCAGCATTTACAGCTTTAAGCCAGCTCCCGGACAGCCCGGAGCGCCGCCGAATCACACTACAAGCCTGGTAGACATACCCCATTAGGGAGCTTAAAAAATCCCGAATGTGTATTGGTGAACAATCCTGCTTTTCATTTGTGATCAAATTTGGCAAGCTGATAAAACTCAGCATCACGGCCAGTTTGGGCGTGAGGCTGCTTTGCAACCCTGAACACAAAACATCGATAAACACTCAGGAGGTGTTTGATGAAGCGACGTATCGTACTCGGAACCCTTGCTGCCATCGTAGCAGGCGGTTTCAGCATACAAGCCTCAGCTCAGCAGCAGTTTATTTCTATCGGCACAGGTGGTGTGACCGGCGTTTATTACCCTGCCGGGGGCGCTATCTGCCGGCTGGTCAATAAAGACCGTAAAGACCACGGCATCCGCTGCTCAGTTGAATCCACCGGCGGGTCGGTTTACAACATCAACACCGTACGTTCCGGCGAGCTGGAGTTCGGCGTAGCCCAGTCTGACTGGCAATATCACGCTTACAAAGGCACGTCCAAGTTTGAAGATCAGGGCCCGTTCGAGAAAGAACGCGCGGTTTTCGCACTGCACCCGGAACCCTTCACCGTGCTGGCCCGCAAGGATGCCGGCATCAGCGGTTTCGAAGACCTGAAAGGTAAAAAAGTCAATGTCGGTAACCCCGGCTCCGGCCAGCGCGCCACCACTGAGCTGGTGATGGACGCCTTCGGCATGACCATGGACGACCTGGCACTGGCTGCAGAACTGAAAGGTTCTGAAATGTCCCAGGCGCTGTGCGACGGCAAAATCGACGCCATGATCTACGTCGTCGGTCACCCGGCAGCGGCGATCACCGAAGCGGCCACCACCTGTGATGTGGAAGTCGTGCCGGTTGCGGGCGAGCCGATTGAGAAACTGGTCGCCGACCACAGCTACTACCGTATCGCCACGATTCCGGCCGGTATGTACAAAGGCACTGATAAGGACGTGACCACCTTCGGTGTCGGCGCAACCATCATCAGCTCGGCCGATGTCAGTGATGACGTGGTTTACACCATGGTCAAAGCGGTTTTCGACAACTTCGATGACTTCAAAAAGCTGCACCCGGCTTTCGCCATCCTCAAAGAAGAGGAAATGATCAAGGACGGTCTGTCTGCCCCGCTCCATCCGGGCGCAGAGAAGTACTACAAAGAACGTGGCTGGATGTAACGTCGGTCAGGTACGAAGCCGGGTGAGCTGATCACCCGGCTTTATTTTTATATGGAGTCAGGCATGTCCTCAGAGTCAGAAAATCCCAAAAAAGGTAACGTCGATGTCGACATGATGGTGGCGGAGGTCGAATCCGGCTCACGCGTCGCCGTTGGCATGGCTGGAAAGTTCATTATTGCGCTGACCTTCCTCTGGTCGCTCTTCCAGCTCTATATCGCCTCTCCGCTGCCCTACTGGCTAACTGAAGTCACCGGCAGCAATCTGGTTTTCAACAACCAGGAAAGCCGCCAGGTCCACCTCGCATTTGCGTTGGCGCTGGCCATGCTGGCTTACCCGCTTTTTAAATCCAGTCCGCGCGACCGCGTGCCGCTTTATGACTGGATACTCGCTGCCGTTGCGGCGGTCTGTTGTCTTTATCTGCTCTGGTTCAAGGAGAGCATCGCCGGGCGTGCCGGCCTGCCGACCAGCGTCGACATTCTGATCTCCGCGATCGGTATGATTTCCCTGGCCATCGCCGTTTACCGCGCGCTGGGCCTGCCGCTGGTGATCGTCGCCAGCGTGTTTGTGTTTTACGTTTTCTTCGGTCATATGTCGTTTATGCCCGAGGCCATCCAATGGAAAGGCGCCTCGTTCGGTAAAGCCATGTGGCACTACTGGATGCAATCGGAAGGGGTTTTCGGCGTGGCGCTCGGCGTCTCAGCCTCGATGATCTTTCTGTTTGTATTGTTCGGCTCACTGCTGGAAAAAGCCGGTGCGGGCAATTACTTCATCAAACTCGCCTTTGCCCTGCTCGGTCATCTGCGAGGCGGTCCGGCCAAAGCCGCGGTCGTTGCCTCGGCGCTGTCGGGCCTGTATTCCGGCTCCTCAATCGCCAACGTTGTCACCACCGGCACCTTTACCATTCCGCTGATGAAGCGTACCGGCTTCCAGCCGGAAAAAGCCGGCGCCATCGAAGTGGCTTCCTCGACCAACGGCCAGCTCACTCCGCCGGTTATGGGCGCCGCCGCCTTCCTGATTTCCGAGTTCACCGGGATCTCCTATCCGGAGCTCATCAAACACGCGTTTCTGCCGGCGATCATTTCCTATATTGCGCTGGTTTATATCGTTCACCTGGAAGCGATGAAACTCGGTCTGCAGGGCCTGCCGAAACCGACCGCACTGCACAGCGCGGCGGTACGCCTGAAAAACTTCCTGCTGGGCTTTTTGCTGATGTGCGTACTGGCGGCCGTCGTCTACTTCGGCCTCGGCTGGGTCAAAACCGCGTTTCCGGACATGACCCTGACCACCGCCATGGCGATCTTTACCGTCGCCTATCTGGTGCTGATCCGCGCCGCTTCCAAACACCCCGACCTGGTCGAGGATGACCCGGACGCGCCACTTGACGTGCTGCCACGGGCCTGGGATGTGGCCGTTACCGGATTGCATTTCGTCCTGCCGATTATCGTGCTGATCTGGTGCATCCTGATCGAACGCCTGTCCCCGACCTTGTCAGCCTACTGGGCGACTGTGGCGATGATCTTTATCATCTTCACGCAAAAGCCTCTTAAAGCCCTGTTCCGCGGCGAAGGCAGTAGTTTCTTCAGCGGCATTGTGGCCGGCTGGCATGACTTCTTTGACGGCATGATCGCCGGTGCGCGGAATATGATCGGTATCGGTGTGGCCACCGGTGCCGCCGGTATTATCGTCGGCACCGTCTCGCTGACCGGCGCCCACCAGGTCGTCGGCGAGTTCGTCGAATTCCTCTCCGGCGGCAGCCTGATTGCCATGCTGTTGCTGGTCGCGGTCATGAGCCTGATTCTCGGTATGGGCCTGCCGACCACGGCCAACTACATTGTGGTCTCCTCGCTGATGGCACCGGTCATCGTCTCGGTCGGTGCGCAACAAGGCCTGATCGTGCCCTTGGTTGCCGTGCATCTGTTTGTGTTTTATTTCGGTATTCTTGCCGATGACACACCACCGGTGGGGCTGGCCGCCTTTGCCGCGGCGGCAATCTCCGGCGGCGACCCGATCAAGACGGGTATTCAGGGTTTTACCTACGATATCCGTACCGCTCTGCTGCCGTTCCTGTTTATCTTCAACACCGAACTGCTGCTGATCGATGTGGGCTTTGCCAAAGCGGTCTTCGTCTTTATTGTCGCGGTGATCGCCATGATGCTGTTTGCCGCAGCGACTCAGGGCTTCTTTATCGTGCGTAACCGCATCTGGGAATCCCTGGCCCTGCTGCTGGTGTCCTTCACCCTGTTCCGGCCCGGTTTCTGGCTCGACCAGTGGATACCGCCTTATGAAATCCATCCGGGCGCCGACATCAGCCTCGCCGCAGAGCAACTTCCGGCCGATAAGCCACTGCGCCTGACCGTACGCGGACCGGACTTTGACAAGCCCGATGAGATCACGCAGCTGGCCATACTGGTCGACCCGGCTGATACCGCCGACGCGCAGACCCGTCTGGACAAAGCCGGTCTGCTGACCATGCTCGACGGCGACCAGCTGGTGCTCGAGGAACCCATGGCCGGCACGGCTTTCTTCACCAAGTTCCAGATCTTTGATTTTTACGGCGATGAACCGGTGGTCATCTCCGAAGTACAGCTGCCGGCAGAGCGTCCGGTCAAAGAGATCTTCTATATCCCGGCACTTGCCCTGTTGGCGCTGATCGTATTTCTGCAACGCCGTCGTCAGCGCAAACTGCCGGCTTTTGCCGCTCAGGCACGAGGTGTATGATGTTTAAACGCATACTGGCTCCGGTCGATCTGGCCGAAGACGCGCAAATGGAACGTGTGCTCAAGCTCAGCATATCAATGGCTGAAGCCAACGACGCCGAGCTGCACGTGATGACGGTGTTACCGACCTACACGATGCCGATCGTCGGATCGTATTTTCCGAAAACCCACGAGAAGGATGCGCTTGAGGCCGTGCGCAAACATCTCAAAGACAAGCTCGACACCCTTGACGCGCCCTCCAAAGGCATGAAGGGCCATGTGACCACCGGCACGATTTATGACGAGATCATGCGTGTCGCTGACGAGCTCAAATGCGATCTGATCATCATGGCATCCAACCGGCCGGAACTGCAGGATTACCTGCTTGGCCCCAACTCCGCGCGCGTGGTTCGCCACGCCAAACAGTCTGTTTTCGTGGTTCGCGAGCCTTTTGCTGAGTAATCGTCTGCCGCACCGGTGTCCGCCGGTGCGGCATATTCTCAACTGCCGACCGACACAGCCGGCAAGGTATCGGGAGTTCAAGCAAAGCCATGCAATCGCAATTTGTATTCGGTCGTCACACACGGTCTGATTTGCCGGTCGTGGCCGGCGGCGACGGTCCCTGGTTAATCGACAGCGAGGGCAAACGCTATCTCGACGCCTCAGGCGGTGCCGCCGTGTCCTGTCTCGGCCACTGCGCACGACCGGTCCTGGAAGCAGTCAAACATCAACTCGATACCATCGCCTACGCCCACACCGGTTTTTTCACCTCCGAGCCGGCCGAACAACTGGCCGAAACCCTGATCGCTCTGGCGCCCGATTCGCTGGCACGTGTTTACTTTGTCTCCGGTGGTTCGGAAGCGGTCGAGGCGGCCCTGAAACTGGCCCGTCAGTATTTTCTGGAAATCGGCGAACCCCGCCGGACGCAATTTATCGCCCGCCGTCAGAGTTACCACGGCAATACGCTGGGCGCGCTGTCGGCCGGCGGCAATGCCTGGCGGCGTGAAAAGTTCACCGACCTGCTCTCGCCCGCCATGCACCATGTGGAGCCCTGCCACTACTGGCGGTTTGCCGAACCGGGCGAAAGCGAATACGACTACGGCCAGCGGGTCGCCAATTCCTTGGAAAGCAAGATCCTCGAGCTCGGCCCGGAAAACGTCGCCGCCTTTATCGCCGAGCCGGTGGTCGGTGCGACCATGGGCGCGGTGCCGGCCGTCGACGGCTACTTCCGGCGTATCCGCGAGATCTGCGATCAGTACGGCGTGCTGCTGATTCTCGACGAAGTCATGTGTGGCATGGGACGAACCGGCTCGCTGTTCGCCAGCGACCAGGAGCATATCCAGCCGGATATCACCTGCATCGCCAAAGGCCTCGGTGCGGGAATCCAGCCGATCGGGGCCATGCTCTGTAGTCAGGCCATCTTCGACGCGGTCGCGGCCGGCTCCGGCTTTTTCCAGCATGGTCACACCTATATGGGCCATCCGACCGCCTGCGCCGCCGGTCTGGCAGTGATCCGTGAACTCTACGACCGGGAACTGCTGAGCAATGTACGGGACCAGGGCCTGCGCCTGCACAAAGCCCTGGACGATGCCTTCGGCGAACATCCTAATGTGGGCAATATCCGCGGCCGCGGTTTGTTTCTCGGCATCGAACTGGTCGCCGATGAAAACTCGAAACGCCCGCTCGACCCGGCGCTCGGCACGGCCGCCAAAATCAAAGCCGCGGCCATGCACGAAGGGCTGATGTGCTATCCCATGGGCGGCACTATCGACGGTAAAAACGGCGATCATATCCTGCTGGCACCGCCGTTTATTATCGATGCAAGCCACGTCGGTGAAATCGTCACACGCTTGCAAAAAGCCCTGCGCAAAGTACTGGGTAACTGAGCCCGCGCCGCGCGTCGGTGTGGACGCAACAAGGACAACAGCCTATGCGTGATCCTCTCATTATGGTCGCCCCTAACGGGGCCTACAAAACCCGCGACGATCATCCCGCCCTGCCGGTCACAACCGCCGAGCTGGTACAAACCGCAGTGGCCTGCTTCAAAGCCGGGGCCGGCGCCATACACGCACATATCCGCGACGATGAGGGCCGTCACACGCTGGACGCCACGCGCTACAAGGCATTGCTCGACGCGCTGGCCTCGGCCGTGCCCGATATGCGCGTACAAATCACCACCGAAGCGGCCGGTCGCTACAGTCCCGCCGAACAGCGCGCCCTGCTCGACACGCTTAGCCCGCCGTGGATCTCCGCTGCGGTGCGGGAAATCCTTGCCGATGACGATGTTGAGGCCGCCGCAGCCTTCTATAGCAAAGCGCGCAAACAGAACACGCAAATCCAGCACATTCTCTACGATGCCGCCGATCTGGTCCGGCTCGACCGGCTGGTCACCGACGGCGTAGTGCAGGACATCCGCCCGAGCGTCCTGTTTGTGCTCGGACGCTACACCGAAAACAAACAATCCGGCCCTGAAGACCTGTTGCCGTTTCTACAAGCCCGCGCTGAATCACGCCATCTCGGCGATTGTCATTTTATGGCCTGCGCCTTCGGCAGCCGCGAAATCGATTGTCTGGTCGCCGCGGCCAAAGCCGGCGGCGACTGCCGGATCGGCTTTGAAAACAATCTCCATACCCCGGGCGGCGAAGTCGCAAAAGACAATGCCTCTCAGGTCGAAACGCTTCGTCACGCACTGGCTCTTGCCGGCTTTTTCTGAAAATCCTGCACTAAATAAGACCCCTCCTGCACGCCCGCGGTGCACCCTTCCCCGACTCTATTTAAAAAACTTCTCCTAAATAACTGAAATATATAGTGCTGCCTATCTGGCACCGGTTCTGCGTTATCAGTATTACGTTTTTCACTTTTCGTAATACCGAGGTCTTCGATGAAGAAAACGTTTTTACCCGCAGCTCTTGTCTCCGTGCTTGCATTGTTGTCACTGCGCAGTGTCGCCGCGGAACCCCTTAAAATTGGCTACAGTGACTGGCCGGGCTGGGTGGCCTGGGAAATCGCTGTCGAGAAAGACTGGTTCAGTGAAGCCGGTGTTGACGTCGAGTTTGAATGGTTTGATTACGTCGCTTCGATGGACGCCTTCGCCGCCGGTCAGCTCGATGCGGTCACCATGACCAATGGCGATGCGCTGGTTACGGGCGCGACCGGCGCACAGAATGTCATGATCCTTATCAACGACTATTCCGCCGGCAATGACAAAGTCGTCGCCCTGCCCGGCATCGAGTCGGTACAGGATCTCAAAGGTAAAAAAGTCGGTGTGGAAATCGGTTTTGTCGGTCACCTGCTTTTACTCAACGCCCTGGAAAAAGCCGGCCTGAGCGAAGCCGATGTTGAACTGGTCAATGTACCGACCAACGAAACCCCGCAGGTGCTCGCTTCAGGTGAAGTCGATGCCATCGTTGCGTGGCAACCCAATTCAGGTCAGGCACTGAGCATGGTCGCCGGCTCCAACGCAATTTACACCAGCGCTGACGAACCCGGTCTGATTTACGACGTCCTTGCAGTCAACCCGTCCAGTTTGCAGGCCAGACGCGACGATTGGAAAACAATATTGCAAGTATGGTACAAGATCGTCGACTATATAAACGACCCTGCCACCCACGACGACGCTATCTCGATCATGGCTTCACGCGTCGGTCTCTCGCCCGATGAATACGCCTTGTTCGTCGACGGCACCCATATCCTGAGTCTGGACGAAGCGAAGGCATTCGCTGCCAAAGGTGACGGCTTCGGCTCCCTGTACGGTTCCAGCCAGATCGCCGACGACTTCAATCTGGCCAATCAGGTCTATGACACCGCCCAGGACATAGACGCCTATATCGATACCTCGTTGATGAACGAACTGTAAACCGGTTGTAGTTCCGGTGGAGGACAAGCCTGTCCTCTGCCGGTCTGATTTCCTCTTATTCGGGTATTGCTGATGTCACACTCGACCCCTTTACTTGCTGTACGACGAGAACTGCCGCCCCGGCAGCGGCGCTTTGTTACGCTGCTCAGCTTTCTCTTGCCGCTGCTGCTTTGGTGCGCGGTGAGCTATGTGCCGGGGCTCTGGCAACCACTGGTCAAAATTACCGATCCCGGCAGCGTCTCTTACTTCAAGCCGGGCATGCAGATCGAGAAAGCCCTGTTCCGGCAGGAAACCGCGAAAGCCGAAGCCGCCGGCACAGCGCTGCCCGCTGGCGAACCGGCCAACCCCGTCTACTTACCGGCGCCGCACGAAGTTGCAACAGCGCTCTACACATCGTTTGTCACAGAGCCGGCCCGACGCAGCGAAAAATGGCTGCACGAAAGCCTTTGGGAAAGCATACAGGTGATTTTCTGGGGGTTTCTGCTGTCCTCGCTGTTCGGCGTCCCGCTGGGCATACTCGCCGGTACGTTTCCGTTCTTTTCCCGCCTGATAGAGCCCTTCGTGGAATTTTTCCGCTACCTGCCGGCACCGGCCTTCGGCGCCCTGGCGGTCGCCATACTGGGTATCTATCACGCACCTAAAATTGCCATCATCTTTATCGGTACCTTCTTCCAGCAGGTGCTGATTATCGCCAACACAACACGCAAGCTTGACCCCAGCTTACTGGAAGCGGCGCAAACCCTCGGCGCCAAAAACCGCGCGCTGGTCTTCAAAGTGGTGGTACCGGGAATTTTACCCGAGCTGTACCGGGACATGCGTATTCTGCTCGGCTGGGCCTGGACCTATCTGATCGTCGCCGAGCTGATCGGCACAAGCTCCGGTATCACCTGGTTTATCACCCAGCAAGCCCGTTACAAAAACTTCGACAATGTGTTCGCCGCCATCATCATTATCGGCATCATCGGTCTGGCGAGCGATCTGTTACTGGCCGCCCTGGGCAAACGACTCTTCCCCTGGGACAAACAAAGTAAAGGAGACCGCGCATGACCGCTGCAGCCGGCAACAAAGATTACCTGCAACAAAGCGAGGCCGTGCGCGAACGCTTTGAGCGCCTCAAGCAACGTCCTGTCACCTTGGAAGTGCGCGGCTTGCATAAACAGTTTCAGGGCAGTGAAGGCCCGGTGACGGCGCTGCGCAATATCAATTTCAAAACCCATCAAAGGGAATTTGTCTGTGTCATCGGCCCTTCCGGCTGTGGCAAGTCGACACTGATCCGCATTCTGGCCGGTCTGGAAAGCGCCACTGAAGGCCAGGTGCTGCTTGACGACAAACCTGTCTACGGCCCGGGCCCGGACCGCGGCATGGTATTTCAGGGCTATACCCTGTTTCCCTGGCTGACAGTGAAAAAGAATGTCATGTTCGGCCTGCTGCAGAGCGGTGCGCCACGTGCAAGAGCGGAAAGCGAAGCCCTGCAATGGATTGATCTGGTCGGGCTGAGCCGCTTTGCTGATCATTACCCGCATCAGCTCTCAGGCGGCATGAAACAACGCGTCGCCATTGCCCGGGCACTGGCCAATCAGCCGCGCATCCTGCTGATGGACGAACCTTTCGGCGCGCTTGACGCACAAACCCGCGCCAAAATGCAGTCCTATCTGATGGACATCTGGCAGCATATCGATATCACAGTGCTGTTTATTACCCATGACCTCGATGAGGCGGTCTATCTCGCCGACCGCATTCTGGTCCTCAAAGCCCATCCCGGCGAAGTGCAGGAACTGATCGAAGTCCCTGTCCCGCAACCGCGCTCGCCTGAGCAACGCCTGAGCCCCGAGTTTATCGCGACAAAGCAACGCCTCGAGGAGCTCATCCACCCGCCGGGGAGCGAAGAAGACAACAGCGATCATCTCGATATGGTGCGTCTGGTACCGCTCGACAGCGAAGTAAGGAGCGTCCTGTAATGAACGACTGGTATAGCCTGACCTGGGAAGAGATCGGCGCACTGCCGCGCTCCGGCATGGACACCGCGCTGCTGCCGATCGGCGCCACCGAGCAGCACGGGCCGCATATGGGCTGCGGCATGGATGCCGAGATCGGCCTGCATTTAAGCCGCGCCGTGGCTGAAGAAACCGGAATTGCATTATTACCGGTACTTCCCTACGGCTGCTCCATAGGCCATTCACAACGCTGGCCGGGCACAATCGCGCTGCAACCGAAAACCCTGATTGATGTGGTCAAGGATATAGGAGACTGGATTTACGCCTCCGGTTTCCGGCGTCTTTTCCTGCTCAACACCCATGTCACCAATGCCGCGCCCCTGCGCTGCGCGCTGGAGATGCTACGCGCCGAACACGATGATCTGATGATCGCGCTGGTGAACTCGCCGACCCTCAGCGAACGTGTGCGCGAACGGCATTTCCATGACGGTGACGACTGGCACGCCAACGAGGCGGAGACCTCGCTGATGCTGGCCCTGAACCCGGCTATGGTGCGCACGGATAAACTTCAGGACGCCGATGATCCGGACCGGACCGACGACTGTGTGTTCTCGCATCCGGTCAACCGGACCAGTCTGAACGGCGTGACCGGCTGCCCCGCGCAGGCCAGTGCCGAACGTGGCGCTGAACTGTTTGCCTGGATGGTTGAAGACTTCGCCGCGCTCATACGCCGCGGCATGCAGGAACAGCCCCCGTTGGCGCACAGCTATTACGACAGCGTCTACGACACGCCGAACGCGACTGAATAACAGAGGTAATGCATGAAATCCCCGGAAGAAATCCAGAAAATACAGGCCGATCTGCGCGCCCGCGGCATCAAATACTGCATGGGTGTATACGTCGATATCCACGGCGTCCCCAAAGGCAAGGTCGTGCCGCTCGATCATCTGCCGCAAATGGCCAAGGGGTCAGAGCTGTATACCGGTTATGCACTGGATGGGTTGGGCCAGGCTCCGAATGATGATGAAATCGCGTCCGTACCGGATCTGGATCACATCATACAACTGCCCTGGCAACCGGAAGTGGCCTGGATGCCGGCCGACAACACGCTGTACGGCAAGCCCTATCTGCTCAACACCCGCAGCGCACTGAAAGCCATGCTGGACAAGGCTGCGGACATGGGCTTTGGCATGAATCTCGGTATTGAGGCCGAAGTCTTTCTGCTAAGACGCAATGAAGACGGCACACTGAGCGTACCGGACCCGGAAGACAAACTTAAAAAGCCTTGCTACGACACACGCAGTCTGATGCACAACTTCAGCTGGGTCGACCGCATGGTCAGCAGCATGAATGAGCTGGGCTGGGATGTGTATTCCTTCGATCACGAAGATGCAAACGGACAGTTTGAGTTCGATTTTGCCTACAGTGACGCCCTGACCTCCTGTGACCGTTTTACCTTTCTGCGTACCATGGCCAAAGAGTACGCCCGTGAGGAAGGGCTGATCGCGACCTTTATGCCCAAACCTTTCGCTGACAAAACCGGCAACGGCGCACACTTTAATATGTCGCTCTACGACCCGGACAGCGGCAAAAATCTGTTTGCCTGCGATCCGGCTGACGACCCCAAAGGACTGGGGCTGACACCGCTGGGATATCAGTTTATCGCCGGCATTCTCAAACACGGCAAAGCGCTGTGCGCGGCCTTCGCCCCCACCGTCAACAGTTACAAGCGTCTCGTGCGCCAGGGCGACATGCCTTACTTCACCTGGGCCCCGGTCTTTAACTCCTTCGGCTCAAACAACCGTACCAACGCCATCCGCGTGCCCATGGGCGGCGGTCGTTGTGAGTCACGAAACGCCGACGGCGCAGTCAATCCCTATCTCGCTGCAACCCTGGCACTGGCCGCCGGGCTTGAGGGAATACGTGAAGGTCTCGACCCCGGCATGCCGCAGGAAGACAACCTGTACGAACTCAGCGAGGCCGAACGTGCCGGGCGCAATATCGACTTCCTGCCACGTACGCTGGCCGAAGCGATCGATTGTTTTGAAGCCGATCCCTTTGTAACCGAAACGCTGGGCCGGGCCCTGCGTGATGAGTTTATCCGCTACAAACGCGAAGAGTGGAATGCCTGGCACCTGTCAGTCAGTCCCTGGGAAACCGAACGTTACAGCCACCTCTTCTGATTTCAGTAAAGGCAAACACAGCAATGGCAAAAGCAACACCCATGACACGGATCAGCGTCTCCTTATCGGAAACACTGGCCGCTGAACTGGACAAGATGGTCGAAGCGCGCGGCTTCAGCAGCCGCTCGCAGGCAATCGCCGACATGATCAATCAGCAACTGACCGAACACCGGGTCGAAGTGGGCCGGGACATCATGGCCGGCACAATCAATCTGGTCTACGACCATGAGGTGCCAGGCGTGCAAAAACAACTGGCAGACCTGCAATCGCAGTATATCGACGAGGTCATCAGCGTACTCAATATCAATCTGGAGCAGCACCGCATCATGTCAGTGATTCTGGTGCAGGGGCCGGCTGATTCGCTGAAACGGATCTCAGACAAGATGATTACCTGCCGCGGTGTCATCAGCGGCAAGCTCATGATGACCACCGCGATTATGCCGCCGATTCACCCCATGCCGGCGGAAACGATCACAAGCGAAAAAGGATAAAGCAATGGAAAAACCGAGCTACACCACCACGGTTGCTCCCGGCGCACACTGGTCTTTGCGCCTGCGCCGGGGCACCCTGATGCAATTAACTGACATCAGTGGCGGCGCCAACTGCGGCATGATTTTCTACAACCCCGAGAATCTGCTCGAACGCTATAACGCGCCCGACACCCTCAAGTGTCAGCACACTTTCAAGCTCACACGCGGCAACTGCCTGTATTCGGATATGGGGCGTATTTTTGCCTCGATTGTGCAGGATGACAGCGGCTGGCACGAAAGCATATGCGGCAACAGCCGTGCCGATCTGGTGGCAGAGCGCTGGGGCAAACGTCATTACCAGAGCGACCGTAACCAATGGCATCAAAACGGTCACGATGCGTTCCTGGTTGAGATGGCCAAATACGGCCTGGGCCCGGCCGATATGCCGTCCAATATCAATTTTTTCAGCAAAGTCACCAGCGACGACGCAGGCCGGATCAGTCTTGTAAAAGGACACAGCAAGCCCGGCGACAGTGTCACACTGCGTTTTGAAATGGACACGCTGGTTATGCTGCATACCTGCCCGCACCCCCTGGATCTCAGCGCAAGCTATCCCGCGCAGCCGGTGCGCATTGATCTCGGCATCGCCGCCCCGGTAAGCGATGACGACTATTGCCTGAATTTTCGCCCGGAAAACCGCCGTGGCTTTGAGAATAACGCCTTGTACTACCTGGGAGCCCCTTCATGCTGACCGAAAGCCCGCGCCAAAGCGCAGATGCAATCTCACGCACAATCGTCGATGCCGGCGACTACTACATTGGAGTGGTCCTGGCCGGCCAGACCGTTCGCCTGCTTGACCTGAAGGGCAATCAGGCCGCCGACACGCTGTTTTACAACGCTGCCGACCCGAGCGAACACTACAGCGCCATGGACACCATACGTGAACAAGGCAATGTCTACCTCAGCACCGGCAGCCAACTGCGCTCAAGCGAAAACAACATCATGCTGGAAATTGTCGCCGACACCTGCGGCCGGCACGACACGCTCGGCGGCGCCTGTGCGACCGAAAGCAATACCGTGCGCTATGACACGGAAAAACGCTACATGCATGCCTGCCGCGACAGCTGGATGCTGGCCATCACGGAAAACCCCGACTATGGCCTCAGCAAAAAGGACATCAGCCACAACATCAATTTTTTCATGAATGTACCGGTCACCGCAGAAGGCGGTCTGACCTTCGAGGACGGCATATCCGCACCGGGCAAATACGTCGAACTGACTGCCAAAATGGATGTCATCATGCTGATCTCCAACTGCCCGCAGTTAAACAATCCGTGTAACGGCTATAACCCGACCCCGATTGAAGTCCTGATCTGGCAATAAGCCCGGAATAAACCAAGTCCGGTTCTGGACGACCTTAACCGGCAAGAATCACAGCGGGACGACCCGCAAATACAAACAGGCAAGTACACATGTTTAATAAAGTCCTGATTGCCAACCGTGGTGCCATCGCAACACGCATCATTCGCACACTGAAGGAGATGAACATCCGAGCGGTCGTGGTCTACGCCGAATGCGACCGCAACAGCCTGCATGTACGCGAAGCAGACGAGGCCTACAGCCTTGGCGAGGGAAACGCTGCAGACACCTATCTCAATACGGAAAAACTGCTGTCGATCGCACTTGAATGCGGTGCTCAGGCCATCCATCCCGGCTATGGTTTTCTCAGTGAGAATGCCGAATTTGTCGAGCGCTGCGACCAGTCCGGTCTGTGTTTTATCGGCCCGACGGCCGACCAGATCCGCGCCTTCGGTCTCAAACACCGGGCCCGCGAACTGGCTATCGCCGCCGGCGTGCCGCTGCTGCCGGGCACAGATCTGCTGCGCTCGCTTGACGAGGCCGTCGCCGCAGCCGCTGATATCGGCTATCCGGTCATGCTCAAAACCACCGCCGGCGGTGGCGGCATCGGCATGTCGCTGTGCGATGACGAAGCGGCCCTGCGCGAGGCCTTTGAGAGCGTCCGCCGGCTCGGTGCCAATAACTTTGCCGACGACGGCGTCTTCCTCGAAAAATACATCGCCCGCGCCCGGCATATTGAAGTGCAGGTGATCGGTGACGGTCAGGGCATGGCACTGGCGCTCGGTGAGCGGGACTGCTCGGCACAACGACGCAATCAGAAAGTCGTGGAAGAATGCCCGGCTCCCGGGCTCAGCGACGCCACCCGTACACAACTGCGCGAAACCGCCGAATCCCTGCTGAGCCGCATCCAATACCGCAACGCCGGCACCGTCGAGTTCATTATGGACACGGACACAGGTGCGTTTTACTTTCTCGAGGTCAATACCCGTCTGCAGGTCGAACACGGAGTAACCGAAGAAGTCTACGGTGTTGATCTGGTGCGCTGGATGCTGCAGGTGGCAGCCGGCACACCGCCGGACTTCGCGCAGCTACGTCAGCCCCTGCAGGCGCACGGTCACGCGATTCAGGTCCGCGTCTACGCCGAGGACCCCTACCATAATTTCCGCCCGGCGCCCGGCCTGCTCAGCGACGTGCGTTTCCCCGAAGGCGACGGCATCCGCATCGATCACTGGATCGAGTCCGGCATCGAAGTACCGCCTTATTTCGACCCGATGCTGGCCAAGATCATCGTACATGCCGGCGACCGCGCAGCGGCACTGAGCAAACTGGCCGATACCCTGGCTAACACCGGAATCTACGGCACGCCCACCAATCTGGACTACCTGCGGGCACTCTGCGACGATCCTGTGCTGCACCAAGCCGGTATGACCACCACCTATCTTAACCGTTTTCACTGGCAACCCTGCCGTATCGACGTACTGCAAGCCGGCACCCAAACCACGGTACAGGACTATCCGGGACGCAGCGGCTATTGGGATGTGGGCGTTCCACCATCCGGTGCCTTCGACCATCTGGCATTCCGGCTCGGCAACCGACTGCTCGGCAACCCGCAGGAGTGCGCCGGGCTGGAGATGGTGATATCCGGGCCGCACTTGCTGTTTTCTTCAGCATCACGGATTGTGATCAGCGGTGCGCCCATCGAAGCGACCCTGGATGACAAACCGCTGGCGATGAACACCGTGCACCCGGTCAGCGCCGGCAGCACACTGAAGCTGGGCAAGATAGAAGGGCCCGGAGCGCGCGCCTATCTCAGCATCGTCGGCGGGATTCAATGTCCTCCCTACCTCGGCTCACGCAGCACCTTCACGCTCGGCCAGTTCGGCGGCCACAACGGCCGTGCCCTGCAAACCGGTGATGTGCTGCATATTACCGCCGATGAGACGACCAGCGACTGCAGCGCCAGCCTGCCCGAGGGGCTTTATCCCGCGCCCACCGGAACCCACGAGTTGCGCGTGATCTACGGCCCGCACGGTGCGCCGGATTTCTTTACCGACAAGGATATCGCGACGTTCTTCGCCACCGACTGGGAAGTGCACTACAACTCCAGCCGCACCGGTATCCGGCTGATCGGCCCGAAACCCGAGTGGGCACGCAAGGACGGTGGCGAAGCAGGACTGCATCCGAGCAATCTGCATGACAATGCCTACGCCTTCGGCACAGTCGACTTTACCGGTGACATGCCTGTTATTCTCGGCCCGGACGGCCCGTCGCTCGGCGGCTTTGTCTGTCCCGCGACCGTTATCACCGCAGATCTCTGGAAACTCGGTCAGCTGCGCGCCGGCGACAAATTGCGTTTTGTACCGGTCAGCATCGCCGATGCCGTGGCGGCCGAACAGGCCCAGCTCAAGTCCATCGAGACGCTCGAACCGCAAGCACAGCACTGCACGGCAATCGCGCCGCACAGCCCGGTATTGCATACCCTGCCCGCGGCCGGGTTTAACGACGAGATTACGCTGCGCGCCGCCGGCGATCATTTTCTGCTGATCGAATACGGCGATATGACACTGGATATACGCCTGCGTTTCCGTGCCCACGCACTCTGGCAATGGTTACAGGACAATCCCCTGGCGGGGCTGCGCGAGCTTACCCCGGGGATTCGCTCCCTGCAGGTTCATTTCGACAGCCAGCGGCTCTCGCATCAGACACTGATCGCGCACATCACCGAAGGTGAAAACGCGCTCTCCCGGCAACTCGACAGCCTCACCGTGCCCTCGCGTATCGTCTACCTGCCATTGTCCTGGGACGATGAGGCCTGCCGTCAGGCGATCGAGAAATACGATCAATCGGTGCGCAAAAACGCGCCCTGGTGTCCCAGCAATCTGGAGTTTATCCGCCGCATCAACGGCCTCGACAGCATCGACGACGTCAAGGCCATACTGTTTGATGCATCCTATCTGGTCATGGGGCTGGGCGACGTCTATCTCGGAGCTCCCGTGGCCACACCGGTCGATCCCCGGCACCGGCTGGTCACAACAAAATACAACCCCGCAAGAACCTGGACAGCAGAAAACTCCGTCGGCATCGGTGGCTCCTATCTTTGTGTATACGGAATGGAAGGTCCGGGCGGATACCAGTTCGTCGGCCGGACCCTGCAGATGTGGAACCGCTACCGACGCACCCGCGAGTTTACCCAACCCTGGCTACTGCGGTTTTTTGACCAGATCCGTTTCTATGAAGTCTCGCATGATGAACTACAGCAGATCCGGCGTGACTTCCCGCAAGGCCGCTACCCCTTACGGATCGAAGAAACCACCTTCAGCCTGAACGACTATGAAGCTTTTGTGCAGGACAATCAGCCCGCCATCACACGCTTTCGTCAGCAGCGCGAAGCCGCCTTCGCCGCAGAACTGGCGAACTGGCATGCCACCGGCCAGTTCAATTACGAAGCCCAGGAGGCGGCCCCCGAAGAGGACGGACAAAACCACTGGGCGGAAAACACCACGGTTGTCGACAGCCCGGTCGCCGGTAGTGTCTGGCAATCACTGGTCAGCGAAGGGGATAGCGTCAGCGAAGGCCAGATCGTCACGATTCTGGAATCCATGAAAATGGAAATCCCTGTCTATGCCTCACAGAGCGGCACTATCGGTCGCCTGCTGCGCAACGCCGGTGATCCGGTCCGCGCCGGCCAGGCCTTACTCACTATTGAAGAAGCGTAAACGGAACCCCGACTATGACATCCATCGACATGAGTATCCGTGGTTTACAAGCCGCGTACGCCAGCGGCGAGCTGACCCCGGAGGGGCTGCTGCAAAAAATCCGTCTGGCGGCCGAAAGCCATGCGCAGCGGAATATTTTCATTCACCTGCTCACGGACGACGAGCTGGCGCCCTATCTCGCAGCGCTGGCCGGTAAAGATCCCGACGAGCACCCGCTGTGGGGCATCCCCTTTGCAATCAAAGACAATATTGATCTGGCGGGCATACCGACAACTGCGGCCTGCCCGCAATTCGCTTACACTCCGGAACACTCGGCACAGGTCGTCGCGCGTCTGATCGACGCCGGTGCCATACCCTTGGGCAAAACCAATCTGGACCAGTTTGCGACCGGGCTGAACGGCACACGTTCGCCTTACGGCCCCTGTAAAAACAGCTTCGATCCGGCCTATATCAGCGGTGGCTCAAGCGCCGGTTCTTCGGTCGCTGTTGCACTTGCACTGGCCAGTTTCAGCCTCGGTACCGACACCGCCGGCTCCGGGCGGGTACCGGCTTGCTTTAATAATCTGGTCGGGCTGAAACCGAGTATCGGGCTGCTGTCGGCCAGCGGGATGTTGCCGGCCTGCCGCAGTCTCGATTGCATGACCGTATTCGCCTACAACTGTGATGATGCCGATACCGTACTGAGCGTGGCAGAAGGCTTTGACGCAAACGACGGCTACAGCCGCCCCAATACCTATGCCAACAGCAAACGTCATTACGGCCTGCGTCAGGGGCCTCTGAAAGTCGGCGTGATCCCGGAATCACAGTTGCAGTTCTTCGGCAGTGACAGCTATCAGAAAGCCTACCGCGAGACGCTGAAAGCCCTGCAGGAAGACGGCTTTAGCTTTGTTGAAATCGACTACGCGCCCTTCGATGAAGCGGCCCGGTTGCTGTACGAAGGGCCCTGGGTTGCAGAACGCTATCTGGCCACATTGCCCTTGATCGAGGAGGACCCGCAGGCCGTCTTTCCGGTAGTGCGCGACATTATCGCCCCCGGCGGCAAACCGCCGGCAACCGCCTTATTCAAAGCCGAATACCGTCTGCACGAGCTGAAACAAGCGGCGCTGGCTCAGCTGAAGGGGCTTGATTGTCTGCTGACGCCGACGGCGGGCCGGCACTTCTCGATTGCCGAGATGCTTGAAGAACCTGTTCTGCGCAACAGTCAGCTCGGCTATTACACCAACTTTATGAACCTGCTGGACATGGCCGCCGTCGCCGTACCGACCGCGATGACTGAAACCGGTATGCCGTTCGGCATTACGCTGGCCGGTCCGGCCTTGCAGGACCGTGCTTTGCTTTCCATCGGCAACCGGATACAACAAGCCCTGCCCTTGCCCATGGGGGCGACCGGCCTGGCCCAGCCAGCGCTGAGCACGACACCGGTCGGCAATACGGACAGTATTGATCTGCTGGTTTGCGGCGCCCATCTGGACGGCCTGCCGTTGAACTGGCAGTTACGCGAACGCGGCGCCACGCTTAAACAGGTCACGCGCACCGCGCCTGTGTACCGCATGTATGCCCTGGCCGGCGGTCCGCCGCACCGTCCGGGCCTGATCCTTGATGAAGAACACGGCGCGGCCATTGAGGTGGAAATCTGGTCTGTCCCGGCAGCGGAATTCGGCAGCTTTGTGGCCCGCATCCCCGCACCGCTCGGCATCGGCAAAGTCAGGCTTGATGATGGCAGCGCGGTTTGTGGTTTTATCTGCGAACCGCACGCCATCGGCGACGCCGAAGAGATTACGGCCTTCGGCGGCTGGAAGCACTGGATGGCCGCCAGACTCTGACAGCCCGAACGGGCGCCTTGCAGCGGGGGACCGATCCCCGCTGCACAGGTGGTCACAACCGTAAAGTCGGCGCCTTTTCACAATCGCCGCAATACACAGCCCCGCAGAGGCTTTTCTTTATGATTTGTTCAGAGGCATAATGAAAGCGACTATCTCTGCTTACCCACTACCTTGCCTATGAGAGCCGGCAAGGTCGGCGCTTCCGCCGTGATGCGATGGGCGGGAAATCCGCACTACAGGGGATGTTTTCATACTGAAGGGACGCCCGGAAACGCCGGTCTGTCGGGACTCTAACTGACAGGAGGCATTATGCGACTTCATAATCCGATCCACCTGCAGGAAGACGATCACGCGCCTGCGCCACCGGCTATTCTCGAATCACTGGCAAACACGGCCGGCATCCGCTTTAACGGCCCCGATCCCTGGGACATTCAGGTCCACGATCCGCAGGTTTATTCACGGATTCTGCACAGCGGCTCGCTCGGCTTCGGCGAGGCTTATGTGGACGGACTCTGGGATTGTGATTCAATCGATGCCCTGTTCCACCGCCTGCTCACCGCCGATATCGATACCCGCCTGGGCGGACTGGCCAAACTGCATTTCTACGCCGAAGCGCTCAAAGCCCAATTGCTTAATCTGCAGTCACGCAGCCGTGCATTTCAGGTCGGCGAGCAACACTACGACATCGGCAACGATGTCTACGAAGCAATGCTCGACCCGAGCATGAGCTACTCCTGCGCTTATTGGGAATGCGCGGTCAACCTGGCCGACGCGCAGCTGCACAAACTCGATATGATCTGCCAAAAGCTGCAACTGCAGCCCGGTGAAAAGCTGCTGGAAATCGGCTGCGGCTGGGGCGGACTGGCACGTCACGCCGCGCGCCACTACGGAGTGGAAGTCACCGGTATCACCGTCTCGCGCGAGCAGAAAAAACTCGCCGAAGAAATGTGCCGCGGCCTGCCGGTCAAAATCGAGCTGATTGACTACCGCGATCTGCAAGGCCGGTACGACAAAATCGTCTCGGTGGGCATGTTCGAACATGTGGGGCCGAAGAACTACGCCGTCTACTTCGACACTGCCAAGCGGCTCCTCAAAGACGACGGTCTTTTCCTGCTGCACACCATCGGCATTCACAAGACCTCACCCGCCGCCGATCCCTGGATTCACAAATACATCTTCCGCAACGGCAAGCTGCCCTCCGCCGAAGAGATCGCCATCGCCCTGAACGATCGTTTTCTGATCGAAGACTGGCACAACTTCGGCCAGGACTACGACCGCACGCTGATGGCCTGGTGGCACAACTTCGACGCCGCCTGGCCGGAACTGCGCCATCGCTACAGCCCGCAGTTCCGCCGCCAGTGGAAATACTATCTGCAAAGCTGCGCCGGGATTTTCCGCGCCCGGCGCGGACAGCTCTGGCAGCTGGTGCTCAGCAAACGTGAGCGGCAAGGCACCTACCGTTCCATCCGCCACCGCAATGCCCTGTAACAAGTGGTCGCCTGTAGGAGCCGCTACAGCGGCGACCAACGGTGCATGACCGAAACTCCGGCAAAGTCGCCTGTATACAGGCTCCTACAACCACCTGTAGGAGCCGCTATAGCGGCGACAGCGGTGCCGACCAAACCTCCGCAAGTCGCCTGCATGCAGGCTCCTACAACCACCTGTAGGAGCCGCTATAGCGGCGACAACGGTGCATGACCAAACCTCCGCAAGGTCGCCTGTGTACAGGCTCCTACAACACCCTGTAGGAGCCGCTATAGCGGCGACAGCGGTGCCGACCAAACCTCCGCATCGCGCAAGGTCGCCTGTATACAGGCTCCTACAACTGCCTGTAGGAGCCGCTACAGCGGCGACCAACGGTGCGTGACCAAACCTCCGCAAGGTCGCCTGCATGCAGGCTCCTACAGAGGCACTTCGGTGGTTTGTTTTAGCGGCGAGAGCGCCATCATGGAGGTCACCTCACGCACCATCGGCAGGGGCGCGAGACGATCGAAATAAAATTCCTGGTAGGTGTCCAGATCCGGCACCAGAATTTTCAGCATGCAATCCACATCGCCGATCAGCAGATGACATTCCTGCACTTGCGGTAAGGCGTCGATTTCGCGTTTGAAATCAGCGATGGTCTCGCGCCGGTGATCGGTTAGTTTGATCTGGGTAAACACCGTCACACGCAGGCCCACCTTCTCCGGCTCGATCAGCGCGACCCGGCCGCGGATCGTGCCGTTCTTCTGCAATGCCTGAATCTTGCGCCAGCACGGCGACACGCTCATGCCGACCCGCTCGGCGATCTCCGCCACCGGCAAGGCGGCGTTCTGCTGCAGAACAGCAAGAATTCGCCGTTCCTGATCACCCAAGAGTTCGCTCATATTTTTCCTCTTTCTTGCCAAATACAGACAGGATATTTCCAATCTATCCCAAAAGAAGGCAAAACCAGAAACACTTTTCCCGATGATACAGCGTAGACTCAAATCCTGTAGCACAAAGCATCACTTTCCCACAGTTTGCAGCACGCAATCCGGAGCCGGACGGCAATCACAATCACAATAACGCCGCGGCCTGCTGCTGCCGGGGACCACCGAGGAGTACTGCGCATGGAAACCATTCCCGAACAAACGCGACTGCATATCCCGCAGCCGGAAAGCCGGCCCGGCGAGCAACCGGACTTTTCCCGCATTGAGGTGCCTCATGCCGGCGAGGCCGGGCGGCCTGACCCACTGATCGATGCGCGGCAGATGCCGGATCTGTCACGCGCCCTGATCCGTGTGCTCAACCGTGAGAACAAGGCCGTCGGCCCCTGGGCTAACGGCATCAGTGCTGACACCCTGCGCGAAGGACTGAAACTGATGCTCACCACACGCGTTTATGACGACCGGCTGTTCCGCGTACAGCGTCAGGGCAAGCTGTCCTTCTACGTCAAAAGCACCGGCGAGGAAGCGGTCTCGGTGGCCGCCGCCATGGCCCTGCGCTCAGGCGATATGCTGTTCCCCTCCTACCGGCAGCAGGGCTTGTTTATTGCCCGCGGCCATAATCTGGTGGACATGATGTGTCACTGCCTGTCCAACACCCGGGATGCGGCGCGGGGCCGGCAAATGCCGGTGATGTACACCTGGAAAGCCGGCAATATCTTCACCATCTCCGGCAATCTGGGCACCCAGTTGCCGCAGGCGGTGGGCTGGGCCATGGGCGCGGCTTACAAGAATCAGGACCATATCGCCGCCGGCTGGGTCGGCGACGGCACCACCGCCGAAGGCGATTTCCATCACGCCCTGACCTTTGCCTCGGTCTATCAGGCACCGGTGATTCTGAATGTGGTGAACAACCAATGGGCGATTTCTTCCTATCAGGGCGTGGCCGGCGGCGAACACGCCACCTTTGCCGAACGCGGCAAGGGCTACGGCATACCGGCCCTGCGGGTCGATGGCAATGACTTTCTTGCGGTGCACGCGGCTACCCGCTGGGCCGCCGCACGGGCACGCAAGCTGGGCGGGCCAACACTGATCGAACACGTGACCTACCGCGTCGAAGCGCATTCAACCAGCGATGATCCGTCCGGCTACCGACCAATGGAAGAAGCACAAGCCTGGCCTCTCGGCGATCCCATCGAAAGACTCAAAGCCCACCTGATCGAGATCGGCGAGTGGTCCGAAGAACAACACCGGCAGATGCACCGGACGATTGCCGAGAAAATGCAAGCCGCGTACAAGGAGGCCGAGACCTTCGGCACCCTCAACGACGGCCCGCAACTGCCCCGCGGCACCATGTTCGAGGACGTCTTCAAGCAGCCCCTGCCCCACCACATCCGCCAGCGTGCGCAACTGGAGGAAGAACACAATGACTAACCGCAACATGATTCAGGCGCTCAACAGCGCCATGGACGTGGCACTCGGTCAGGACCCGAACACCCTGATCCTCGGTGAGGACGTGGGCTATTTCGGCGGCGTGTTCCGTTGCACAGCCGGTCTGCAGAAGAAATACGGCCTGCACCGGGTGTTTGATACACCGATCGCCGAAGGCGGCATCGTCGCGGTGGCCATCGGCATGGGCGTGGCCGGTCTGCGCCCGGTGGTGGAAATCCAGTTTGCCGATTATGTCTACCCGGCGGTGGACCAGATTGTCAGCGAGCTGGCGCGTATCCGCTACCGCTCCGGCGGCGAGTACTTTGTCCCCATGACCATCCGCATGCCCTGCGGCGGCGGTATACGCGGCGGACAGACCCACTCGCAGAGCCCGGAAGGGATTTTTACCCATGTCTGCGGGCTGAAGACGGTCATTCCGTCCAATCCCTATGACGCCAAGGGCATGTTGCTCAGCGCGATTGAAGACGATGATCCGGTGATTTTTCTGGAACCCAAACGCCTCTATAACGGCCCCTTCGACGGCGATCCGGACAAACCTGCGCTGAGCTGGACAGAGCACGCCGACGGTGAGGTGCCCGACGGGCATTACACCGTCCCGCTGGGTAAGGCAAGAGTGGTACGTCCCGGCCAGGCGCTGACACTGATCACTTACGGCACGCTGGTACACGTGGCACTGGCCGCCTGCGAGGCCAGCGGCATCGACGCCGAAGTCATCGATCTGCGCTCACTGGTGCCGCTGGACACCGACACCATTATGGCCTCGGTACAACGCACCGGACGCGCCGTGGTCGCGCACGAGGCAACCCGTACCAGCGGCTTCGGCGCCGAGCTGGTGGCGCAGATTCAGGAAGACTGCTTCTGGCATCTGGAAGCCCCGGTCGAGCGCGTCACCGGCTGGGATACGCCCTACCCGCATGCGTTCGAATGGGACTACTTCCCCGGACAAAAACGCATGATCGCCGCCATGCGGCGCACACTGGAGGCTTGAGCCATGGCCGAATGGAAATTCCGTATGCCCGATGTGGGCGAAGGCATAGTCGAGGTTGAAGTGATCGGCTGGCATGTCGCGGTCGGCGAGCGGCTCGAGGCCGATCAGGCGGTCGCCGATGTGATGACAGACAAGGCCAATGTGGAGATCACCACACCGGTGGCCGGCAAGGTCCTGTCGCTCGGCGCCGCCGAAGGCGAAATGCTGCGCGTCGGTGACACGCTGCTGATACTGGAAACCGACGCTGCCGAAGACGAAGCAGCCACAGCGGCATCCCCCGCCGACAGCGCAACGGCCGCGCCCGTGCAACAAACCCGCCCGGACACACCAGCGGCCGCAGCGGCGTCTGAGCCACAGCCGGCAACGGCAAACCCGGAGCCCACTCCCGCGCCCGCAGCGCCGGACAAACAAGCCGCGCCTGCCGCAACAAACCGCCCGGTCTCACCGCGTCCCGCCCTGAATCAGACCGGCAACAGACCGCTGGCCTCACCGGCGGTACGGCGTCGCGCCCGTGAAGCCGGCGTCGCACTGGAAGACATCACCGACAAAGATCCCCTTGGCCGTATCACCCATCAGGCACTCGATGCCCACGTGGCCGGGCTGAACCGCCTGGCCATAGGCGGACTGCGGCAGGTGCGCACCGGCACGAAGAAAATCCCGCTACGCGGGCTGCGCCGTGTCACCGCGCGCCGGATGCAGGCCAGCAAACGACAGATACCGCATTTTTCCTATGTGGAATCACTGGATCTGACCGAGCTCGAAGCCCTGCGCCGTGAGCTCAATGCCAATCGCGCAGCACAACAAGCCAAGCTGACGTTACTGCCGTTTCTGATGCTGGCGATGGTACGCGCCTTGTCGCGCTTCCCCGAATGCAACGCGCATTTCGATCAGGACAAAGAAGAAATCATCCAGTACGAGGGCGTGCATATCGGCATGGCGACGCAAACCCCGGACGGGCTTAAGGTGCCGGTCCTGCGTCATGTGGAAGTTATGGATATCTGGCATTGCGCGGCGGAAATTGCGCGCCTGGCCGAACAGGCCCGCAATAACAGCATCGCGCGCGCCGAGCTGAGCGGCTCGACCATCACCCTGACCAGCCTCGGGCCGCTGGGCGGCATCGCCAGCACGCCGGTGATCAACCCGCCGGAGGTCAGCATTATAGGGGTCAATCGCGCCGAAGAACGGGTGGTGGTGCGCGAAGGACAGATGGTCATACGTTACTGCATGAATCTCAGCGCGTCCTTCGATCATCGTATTGTCGACGGCCATACCGCCGCGATGATGATTCAGGCCATGCGCCGTCTGCTCGAACAACCGGCCATGTTGTTTATCTGAGCGCGAAGCGCCCAAAAAGCGGCGGCGCGGCTCAACGCGCCGTCAGTACCGGACCGTCACTGCGGAATCCGGCCGAACTGCCCGCTCTGATAGTCACGCATTGCCTGCAACAGTTCCTCGCGGCTGTTCATCACAAACGGCCCGTGCGCGGCAATCGGCTCATTAAGCGGCTCACCGCTGAGCAATACCGCAAGCGTGTCGTCAGTGGTTTGAAACTGCAACTGTGCGTCGCTGTTCTCAAACACCGCCAGCTCCGCCGCCGCAACACGCTTTTCGCCGACCTGCACCGCCCCCCGCAGCACAAACAACGACGCGGTATGTGTCGGCGGCAGTGCAAGCAACACGGTTTTACCGGCCCTGAGCCGCAAGTCCCAGACATTGAGCTCAGAAAAGGTCTCTGCCGCACCGCGCGTGCCGTCATACTCGCCGGCGATCAGGCGTGCCGTACCGGCCTCGCCGGGCAGGCTGACACGCGGGATCTGCGCATCGGCAATTGACTGATAACGCGCCCCGGTCATTTTGTCTTTGGCGGGCAGATTGACCCAGAGCTGGACCATCTCAAAATCCCCGCCACGGCGGGCAAAGTCCTCGCTGTGGAATTCCTCATGAATCACCCCGGCACCGGCTGTCATCCACTGCACATCACCGGCACCGATGGTCCCGCCGCCACCGGCCGAATCACGGTGCGAGACAGCGCCCTCGTAGACAATCGTCACGGTTTCAAAACCACGGTGCGGATGCGCCCCCACGCCGCGCTTTTGCGTGGTCGGTTCAAAGTGATGCGGACCGGCATAATCGAGCAGCAAAAACGGCGACACCTCGCCGGCGATATCGTTATAGGAAAAAATGGTTCTGACAGGAAATCCGTCGCCGACCCAATGGCCGCCGTCACTACGCTTGATAAATGCAACCTGTCTCATCAGCATAACTCCTTGGAATTAAATCAGCTTAGGCGCGCCAGCGGACAAATACCAGCTGACCGGAAGTGACATGGCCTTAGCCTCTGACACGCACGCACCAGCCCCTAAGGCAAAGCCTGCAGGACCGGCGGCGGCAGTTCTGTGTCCGGCGCACCGGGCAAATGTGAATAGATCACAGATCTGTTGCGCTGCAGGGTTTAGCGCGCTGAGGAGAAATGAAGCAGGTAGCGCAAAGAAGCCGCGCAACAGCGGGAATGCAACCGGCAGCAGCGTGCTGCCG
>JAUOPI010000024.1 GCA_030546905.1 Granulosicoccaceae sp. 1_MG-2023
CACCAGATCACTTCATCGACTTGCAGCGTGTCGCCCTGATGGCTGTGCTGCCGGTTGCGGGCCTGGCGTATTCAGACCAGGTCGAAACGGTCTGCGTTCATTACGCGGGTCCAGGCAGCCACAAAGTCATTAACAAACTTAGCTTTGCTGTCGTCCTGCGCATAGACCTCAGCATAGGCGCGCAGGATGGAGTTGGAGCCGAACACCAGATCCACACGGGTGGCAGTCCATTTCGCTTCGTCGGTTTTGCGGTCACGGATCTCGTACAGATCCTTGCTCACCGGCACCCACTTGTACTTCATATCAGTGAGGTTGACGAAGAAGTCATTGGTCAAAGCACCCGGGCGATCGGTAAAGACGCCGTGCGCGGTGCCGCCGTAGTTGGTGCCCAGCACACGCATGCCGCCGACCAGCACGGTCATTTCGTGCGCGGTCAGACCCATCAGCTGCGTACGGTCGAGCAGCATTTCTTCCGGCGTGACCACATAGTCTTTCTTCTGCCAGTTGCGGTAGCCGTCAGCCAGCGGCTCCAACACATCAAAGGACTCGGCATCGGTCATTTCCGCCGTCGCGTCCCCGCGTCCGGGAGCAAAAGGTACGCTGATATCGAAACCGGCCGCTTTGGCTGCCTGCTCTACCCCGACATTACCGGCCAGCACGATCACATCGGCTAAGGACGCGCCGCTTTCCTGCGCGATCGGCTCCAGGGTTGCCAGCACACGCTGCAGACGTTCCGGCTCATTGCCTTCCCAGTCTTTCTGCGGGGCCAGACGGATGCGTGCACCGTTGGCACCACCGCGCATATCCGAACCACGGTAGGTACGGGCGCTGTCCCAGGCGGTGCAGATCATATCGGCCTGTGACAAGCCGCTGGCGATGATCTTCGCTTTTACCGCATCCACATCATAGTCGGTGTTGCCGGCCGGGACCGGAGACTGCCAGATCAGATCTTCCTGCGGTACATCCGGACCGATATAGCGGGCTTTCGGGCCCATATCGCGGTGCGTCAGTTTGAACCAGGCACGGGCAAAGGTATCGCGGAAATACTCGGGATCGGCCATGAATTTCTGGCAGATTTCGTTGTAAACCGGATCCACTTTCAGGGCCATATCCGCATCGGTCATCATCGGATTATTGCGCTTGCCCGGATCGCTGGCATCCAGCGGGCGGTCTTCCTCGCGGATGTCCACCGGCTCCCATTGCCAGGCACCGGCCGGTGATTTGCGCAGCTCCCATTCGTGGCCGAACAGCATATCGAAGAAGCCCATATCGAACTGCGTCGGATTCGTCGTCCAGGCCCCTTCCAGACCGGACGTCACCGCACGACTGGCCAGGCCGTTCATATTCGGGTTATGCCAACCCAGGCCCTGCATTTCCGGACCGGCCGCTTCCGGCGCTTCACCGAGTGCCGCCGCATCGCCGTTGCCGTGGGTTTTACCGACGGTGTGGCCACCGGCGGTCAGGGCCACGGTTTCTTCATCGTTCATCGCCATACGGGCGAAGGTTTCACGGACCTGTGCCGCGGTTTTCATGGGGTCAGGCTTGCCGTTGACGCCTTCGGGATTCACATAGATAAGCCCCATTTGCACGGCCGCCAGCGGGTTTTCCATGGTCTCGGGAGTGTCCACATCCTCGTAACGCTCATCCGAGGGTGCCAGCCATTCTTTTTCCGCGCCCCAGTAGGTGTCTTTTTCCGGATGCCAGATATCTTCGCGGCCGAAGGCAAAACCGTAGGTTTTCAGCCCCATGCTTTCATAGGCGACCGTACCGGCCAGAATAATCAGATCCGCCCAGCTGACTTTGTTGCCGTATTTCTTTTTCACCGGCCACAACAGACGGCGGGCCTTATCCAGCGAGACGTTATCCGGCCAGGAATTCAGCGGCGCGAAACGCTGGTTACCGGTACCGCCGCCGCCACGGCCATCGGCCAGGCGGTAGGAACCGGCCGCGTGCCAGGCCATACGGATCATCAGACCGCCGTAGTGTCCCCAGTCGGCCGGCCACCAGTCCTGACTGTCGGTCATCAGCGCGTGCAGATCTTTTTTCAGCGCCTCCACGTCGAGCTTTTTGAGCTCTTCGCGATAGTTAAAATCCTCGCCCAGCGGATTGGTTTTGGTATCGTGCTGGTGAAGAATGTCCAGGTTCAGGGCATTCGGCCACCACGCCATCACAGAATTTTCCGTCGCGGTATTGCCGCCGTGCATAACCGGACATTTGCCGGTCGGTTTTGTATCAGCGCTCATTGGGCGTCCTCCTGATTAATGTGATGCTGCTACCGGCACTACACAGAGGCATTAGAAGCCTGTGTAACCTAACCGATGCAGTGATTCTGGGCGCTATTCGTTCATTAATCTAATCGTCCTTTTCAGTGATAACGATAGAGAAAATCTATAGATCGGAAAAACGCCGCTGACGGAGGGCTCAGAGCCCGGACAACAGGCACAGGTCAGGAGACGGGAGGAAATGAACCCGGAACAAACAGCTGCAACAAGCCCGGACGCCGTCACAACACCGTCCGGTATGAAGCTCAGCCGGTGGCCGTGCGCAGCTCAGTGACAGCCGAGCCGATCACCCGCTGCGCCGATCGCAACAGATAGACCACCAGCACTGCCGCGACCAACAGGTCCGGCCAGCCATGCCCGCTCAGCCAGACTGCCGCCGCAGCCACAAAGACCGACAGATTCGACGCGATATCGTTGCGCGAACACTCCCACACGGACGACATATTGATATCTTCGTGGCGGTGCCGCCAGAGCAGCAGCAAACACAGCGAATTGGCCAACAGCCCGGCCAGACTGAAGATACCCATTACCTCAAACAAGGGCACTTCCGGCACCATCAGCTTATAGACAATCTGCCCTGCCACCACCAGGGCGCCGGCCAGAATCAGAAAGCCTTTTACCAAGGCCACCCGGGCTTTGGTCAGCGCGCCGCGGGACACCGCGTACAGACTCAGCGCGTAGGTAATCGCATCGCCCAGATTATCGAAACCGTCGGCAAACAAGGCACTCGAACCGCCGTACAGGGACGCGGCGATAATCACCACAAACATCCCGGCGTTGATCAGCAAGACCATCTGCAAGGTACGCCGCTGGCGCGTATGCAGCGCATTCAGTGAACATTCGCTATCGCAACAACCTGCCATGCTATGTCATCGTCCTGTTCTGCCGACCCGGGCGGGTCAGTACATCCGGTTACCGTTTTTGCTGTCTGCGGGAACCGCCTGAATGGCGTCCCAGTGCTCAACTATCTTACCGTTTTCATCGAAGCGGAAGAAATCCATGGTCACGTATTCTTCGCCGTCCGGCCAGTGCTGATGCGTGTGCAGCGCCACCAGATCGCCTTCGGCAACCGCCCGCACAAACTCAATGGTCTTGCGCGGATAGTCGCGTGCCATCGCATTGAAATAAGCGATAAAGCCTGCCTTGCCGTCACTGACCAGCGGATTGTGCTGGGTATAGGTGTCGCCGGCATAGAGCTGCACCGCTCGGGCCGGATCGCCTTCGTAGGCCATGCGATAGTAGGCCATCGCGTTCTGCTTGTTCGCTTGGGTATTCTGTGACACTGCGACCTCCCCGGTGGTGCACCTGCAGTTACAAGGCCGACGAGGATATCAGCCCCGGCGGAATGCGGTCTTTAATCTGTTCGTGCAGGGCCGGCAGTTTCGACCAATGCACACCGTGCTTGTAATGATGTGCCGTATGGTAGCCCAGATTGCCGGTGGTGATGTTGTAAAAACGGTTCAGATTATTACGCGAGGCAGCAAACTTATCGGTGGTACTCAAGTCACGGTGGTGATCGTAAGTCGCCCAGGCCGTTAGCAACAAGCCGCAGACCATCGGCAGAACAAACAAAAACATGGCCGGCACAGGACGGAACCACACCAACGCGGCGGTCAGCACAAAGGTCAGCGCCGTATAAAACACAAACACCGGCAGGAATTTCGGGTATTTCCGGCCGACCTTATAACCGCGGTAATAGGCCGTGCCCGCCACTTCAAGCGTGTAGGCAATCTCGCCCATGGTGCTGCCGTCGGCGTTCTGCCAGCGGCTCTCATCACGGCGCTGATCCAGATAATTCTTATGATGCCCGAACACATGATGCAGCAACCACAGATGTGTGGTCACGCCGGTGTGCAGCGCATAGAAAAACTCCAGCACCCGGTTCATGCCGTCCGAACGGAAGGTCGGGGTATGCTGATGATGGTGATTCCAGGCGCAGATCTTCCCTTTGGGAACCAACATCAACACCCAGTAACCGGCCAGCACCGCCGCCGAATCGATGGTCAGGTACAGAAAAAAGTCGAGCGCACTTATTGCCAGGATCACCGCAACGGGGATCCTGTCTTCAGGAAAACGAAACACTATCGGTCCTTGGTCTGGGGCTTTGCGTCTTCCGGACGCGAGGCTGTGTGAGGGGCGAAACGGACGGGCAAATGGCGGATGCGGGGGTCAGAGACGCAAGTCTGCTGTGTAAGGTAGCTTAAACCGCGCCAAAAGCGAGCGCCCACCCCGCCACTATGCCGGGATTTACAATGAAATTACATCAAACCGCCGTGCGCCGGGCGCTCTGCCCGTCACACGACCAGCCGGGCCTGCATGGCGACAGCAAAATAGCCATGCTTCGTCCGTCTCATTTCCGCCGCTCCGTGCTAGACTCGCGCGGACCTGTTTTGCGGTGTTTTTGTTTAACGGCAGGCGTTCTCAAGCTGATCTTTAGCCGCTTGCGCCGTCGCGATCTGCGCCGTACAAACTCGGTCCGAACCGATTTTTATCTGCATACCTCTGGATCAGTCATTTAATGAACTCACAACCCGGCTCCGTTATTTTTCTGTTGGCGGCGGCGCTGTCTGCCGTCTTTATGGGGACCATTGGCGCCATTTCTGTCTATGCTGATGTTGGTGCAGAAACGGTGACGTTCTACCGTTTATTTATCGGTGCCTTGCTGACAGGCGCTGTGCTGGTGGCAAGCGGACAAAAATCCGCGCTGCTGATCTGGCCCGGATTCAAGGTCTTGATCACCGGTGCATTCCTGGCCGGCTTTGTGGTCTTCTACATCATGGCCATGAACTACACGAGCATGGCCAATGCCATCATGTTGATCTATCTGGCACCGGTCACCGCCTCCATCCTGGCCCACTTTCTCATGGGCGAGCGCCTGGCGCTGAAAAACGCCGCCCTGATCGGTATCGCCTTGCTCGGCTTTGCCATGATGATGGAGTTCAATTTCAACCTGTCAGGCCGCAAGAACGAAGCGCTCGGTCTTTTCTACGCGCTTTGCGCCATGCTGTGTTATGCCGCGTTTATTCTGACCAACCGGCTGATTGACGGCAAAATCCCTGTCCTGACCCGCAGCGGCTACCAGATGCTGGCAGGCGCGCTGTGCATGCTCCCGCTGGTGTTGCAAGGCACAGGCGATATTACGATTGCCCAGTGGGCCTGGCTGATCACCGCCGGCGTCATCCCGGGATTCCTCGCCATCATGCTCGCGGTGGTCGCACTCAGCGCACTGCCGGCGGCCACCTTTGGCACCCTCGCCTATCTCGAACCGATTACGGTGGTAACCCTGGGATGGGTACTGTTTGACCAAAGCCTCAATACCCTGCAACTGAGCGGTTGTGCTTTGATTGTAGTGTCCGGCATATTGCAAGCCGTCATCCAGCAGCGCCAATCGCCTCAGCCTGCTACAGGGCAGGGGTTGGCTACGCCTTAAGTCTGCGATGTAGACGATACGCGGGGTTGTGCAGGGGGTATCAGGGGGCGTTAATAACGATGCTCCACTTCCCGGACCAGCTCGATGACTACGTCACGTTGTGACGTAGCTACGCTGAAACAGAGTTTTGAATACCCTTGAATGTCCGCCCCAAGGAATTGCTAGGCATCTGCTTGAGCCTGCATCAGCTCTCGCAGCTCTTCTATCGAATACGCAGGCTTCCTGCGGTGGAGCATCGCATGGCAGTTTGGGCAAACTGGCCTGAGATCTTGTTTTGCATTCACCTGGTACTCCCGTCCCACAGATGCCAGCTCTGTTAAGTGATGCACGTGAATAAAATCCCTTCCAATTTCTCCGTATTTTTCCTCAAACGACAACCCGCATACCTGACAAGTTGTACCATAATGCTGAATGCAAAGAGTTCGGGCGCACTGATTACGTTCGTAAGCATTTATCTTAACTATGGATACTGCACCCTCATATGATGGACCATATTCGGTGACCAGTTCAGGATAAACCTCAGACGTTGGCTCAATTATCAAGTCAAGCTCAATTAGCGCATCTGCAAGATTTTGCCGAAGCCGCCAAGTGAAGCCATCTGCCTTTTGCTCTCCAGTAGCTACCACACGCCACCAACCGGGCGATTTGTTCTCTCTTTCTGGCACATCAAGTGACAGATGTGAGGCAATACGTTTTCCCAGATTGCCCACCGCCGCATTGGCCGGGGCGATTTGGTCACCAAAGCCGAGAGCTTTCGTGAGTTGATGGGCAGTTACTTCACATTCCTCAGAGAAGAACATGAAAGAAAGCAGCTTAAGGTTGTCTCCTCTTAGCACCCCTTCCGCGGCTAGTGCCGATTTGTATTGATCCTTCGAGACTTCCACGATCCTTCCCCCTGCCGTCCGGCTTGTTAAAAAAGATGTTTATCTTTCGTATTGATAGCTTCGTCCGCGTTCAAAGCCGCACGATGCAATCATTTGCATTCCCGCTTATAACTCTGCTTGGCGACCAATGCTTACGGATATTTACGGTTCGACCTACCCAACTTAATTTGTTTGTGGCCTGTGCAACACTTCCGGCCTCACCAAACTTCGAAGACGTTATGGGTGCGTGAATGGCGTCGAATCGGAGTGGTGAGAGATCCATGTCCGGTAAGAGTGTGAATTCCACCGCACGCGCTGCCTTCACTGTCGGCTACAACCCGACGGTTGCGTCCTCTGCTACGGCCACCCGCGCTTTGCCTTCGAAGGCCTCCTGCTGCCGCCGGAAGCCTACCTGGCCACCCTATCAGATTCGCATCTACTGTGGTTCGGTAATCACTTCTAATAATATTCGCCATCGTTAGCAGAACGCCACCAGAAGGAGACTCTGGATGAGAAAATCGAAGGTAAGTGATAGCCAGTTTATGGCTACCTTTAGGCAGGTCGAGTCTGGCAAGACTGTGCCGGAATTGTGCTGTGACCCGAGTATCAGCTCGCCCATGTTTTGTAAGTGACGATCAAAGTACGGCGGCATGGATACGTGCCAAATCGCAAGGTCCAAACAGCTAGCAGCTTAGAATGCCCTGCTTACGAAGATGTACGCCGAAGATCGCATGAAAGCGGAAGTTGTTAGGGAGGCACTCGAAAAAACAGGTGAAGCCTGCTCAGCGTCGGGAATTTGCCAAGCAGGCTGTATCTGAATCCGGCCGCTGTCTTCGTTGCGCTACCTGGGGTGGACTAGCGACAAGTCCAGCTTGTGCTCGATCAGGTAGTGCACTGCGTGCTCTAAGGTGCTGGGCTGTAGCTGTTCCCGTTATTTGATCACGCCCCATGGCATCATGTTTGTAGTGCTTGAAGCGGGCCATCTGGCCACTCCTTGTCCGTTTACCTGATGCTATCAAAGCCGAGGGGATTCCATTTTTTTCTACAGCCTCAACGCTGAACTAAGCGGCGCCACAATAGTGGCGCCTGGTAGGCGGTCGATAGGTTGGGAACAAACCTGAGCAACTTGTTATGTTACCGACCATAGAACTACGACCAATCCCTGCCAAAACAAAGTGACAAAGACCCAGACCGCACAACCAGCCCATAGATACGTCGGAACCTTGTATTTGAACACAAACCAACTGCCAACGAGCTGGACAATAGCAGTGATGCCGACCATTGCAAAAATGGATGCGTAGAGTTGACGAGAGGCCCGTTCAAAATCGAAGTACACGCAGAAATGCACGATACCAAGGATGATAGCGATAACCAGGACGAGAAAAGTCGCCCTCTTTCGCCAACCGGGGAGATCTTCATTTAACAGCAATTGCCGGATGTGTTGGAACGAAATGAATCGACCCTCCTACCAAAACATAACGCTTGAAGCATGTGCGCCTTCGGAATGGAGCCTAAGGCGCAATGTAGTAGGCATCGGCGTGCCTGAACTTATGTTGTGCTTGAAAGTCACAATAAGTTCCCAATAATTATAATCACAATTATTGCGATTACGATGTAATAAAAACTATTTGATCCAAACTCTTTTACTGTTGTTGCACAATATGGACAAACAGATTTTTCTGGACTGCCTTTATAAGTTATTATTCTAGGGACAATTTTCTTCCCACAACCTGGGCAGTTAATTCTGTCATCAGCAGGGCGAGTATTTTTCTGGGGAGCTTTCTCGGTTATTGTGACGTTGACTGCTCTTGGGCCTTTCGCCCCTGGCTTTGACTCAAACTCAACCAAATCGCCATTTGACGGCAAAGATGCACCGTTTATACCCCGAACATTGAAGTAATGATCCTCTCCACCTTCTGACGTAATGAAACCATAACCCTTGTCAGAGCTGAACCACTTTACTGTGCCTTGCACGACATCTCCTTTTTCCTAAAATTTTCTCTTACGAAACAGTTTCTTGACGATCAATCACCAAGGCTGCCGCTGAAGTTACACGCCCTCTTTTGAGCCACTGCTGCTCCCGCCATGGGCGTATAAATCCGCACTTTGTTTTTCTATTTTTCAACTCAATCATATATTTACCGTCATTTCTAATGATCTTTCCGGTGTATTGCAAATGTGTTCGTATAACTCCAATAGTCGTCAGACTCTTGACATCAGCGAAAAGCAATTTACTGTATATAAAAGCAGCATTCAAGGGTGAATGTATTTGGACATCCCTACCTCAATACCGACGCACCCAGCTGTTTTTTTAGACAAGATTTGGGGGGCTCGTCCGCGAGGCATAGCGTATAAACCAGATCAAACCTGCCTGTTCTGGATAGTTCAGCTTCCAGTACGCCTGGAAACAGGTATGACTTCCAACGGTATTCATTGCGGAAGAGGCCAAGTCCGTTATTCACAACCTGAACGGCAACCACAAGCTTATTACCATACTCCGCTACGGATCCGGACTGCGAATTTACGAGGCTCTGCGCCTGAGAGTGAACACGGTTATTTTTAACGGTTGTGACTCGATGATAAGCACTGTTTGATCAAGGCCTCAATACCCTGCAACTGAGCGGTTGTGCTTCGATTGTAGTGTCCGGCATACTGCAAGCTAACATCCAGCAACGCGAATCGCCTCAGCCTGCTTCCGGACAGGGGTTGGCTACGCCTTAAGTCTGCGATGTAGACGATTCGCGGGGTTGTGCAGGGGGCAGCGGACTGGTGCCGCCGACCCGCGCTGCCAGGCGGATGCCAGAAGACACAGCAAATTACTTATTACGGATATCTTGTAGAGCCTCATTCATTTTGAACAAAACGATAAAAAGCTCACACCAAACTCTTACGACCAAAGCTCCGACTACAATACCGACAACACCTAAAAAAAGGCTAACTAAACCAAACCCCTGATAACTACCGAACATTGCTTTTACGCCGAAAACGACAACAACAAGCAAAAGCACCCAATAAATACCGGTAATTAACTTAGGTGTCAGCATCTTTTCAAGAGTCAAAATATCTTTCATGTTCATTCCCTTCTTCGATTAAACCTTTGTTTCCAGGCAGGTCAGCACGCGCTGCTAAGAAGTAGACCCGCCACCTGTGCGACAGGACTAACCGCACACCGCACCAATCTTACCAAGAGATTAGCCGCGCGAAATCCAGCCAGCCACTGAGGAGCTTGCACGTTTGAATTCTGCCATTTTGCTCTGTAATTGGATAGCTCTTTGCGCCTCAGATAGTGTTGTTTTTTTAAACTTACACCTATTGAAATAGCTTTTCAGCTTTTGCTGGTGACGCTTTAACGGCCGATCGTTACCGGCCAGAACCCAATATACGATATGCACGAGCGCTTCCTCGTGCTTGTTTTCGTGCCTGAGAATATTGGCCATGTCTTCATGAACGCTGGCATCAAGCGCAATCGTTTGCCTGGCAGTAAAACCGAATTTGTTGGCGTGTTGCATGTAAAGAGACTTCTGATCATGGTAAAGCTTCCAAGCCTCATGATACTTCTTAGCCTTTACCGCCGCTTTAGCTTTATGCCCCGCTTCAGCGGCTTTTCCCAGAAAATCATCGCACTGTAAATCAGCAATGCTACCAGCTACATGATCATCAAGCACTACATCGGGCGTTGACTTCCTCTTCTTGAAGATACTGAAAATTCCCATTCAATCACCTAAGGCTTCTGTTTGGCGGCGGCACCGCCTGAATTCATCAACTTCTCAACGTCGTGCTCCATGCAAGCGCTTTGTTAGTGTTGTTTACACATGCTGGTCAATTAGGATTGCGTTACCATCGGGATCTTTAAAGGAAAAACTCGACGGACCACTTTCACCATCGATAGACTTTTGAGTTATATTAATACCTTGACCCTCAAATTCTTTCAGGAGCTCTCTAACGTCTGTAAATGATTCGAGTGTTTTCCGGTCTTGATCCCAACCCGGATTAAATGTCATTATATTACCTTCAAACATCCCCTGAAATAATCCTATTTTGTGGTCACCGTTTTTTAGCACCAGCCAATTTTGAGATTGATCTCCTCCAACTATCTCGAAACCCAGTTTTTGATAAAAAACTTTCGATGCTTCTATGTCACTAACCGATAAGCTTATTGAAAACGCACCTAATTCCATTTGACACTCCACAGTTTGATTACCACACTAACAGCTAATTATACGAACACGTTCGCATATGACTCTTTCGTAAAACTCCGTTCGAACGTACTCGAAAAAGATATTTTTCTCTTAAAAATCAGCCTCTTGTCATTGAATCACCAAGGCTACCGCCGGAGTTATACGCCCTGTTTTGAGCCACTGCTGCTCCGGCCATGGGCGTATAGTTCCGTACTTTCCGTTTCACGTTTCAAACTCTATCAGATAGTTACCGTCACTTCTCAGGGCCTTTCTGGTGTTTGGCCTATGCGTTCGTATCACTCCGCCAATCGTCAGGCTCTTAACATTGGCCAAAATGAACTTACTGTATATAAAAAAAGTGCTCAAGGATTGGGCCGGACTTGGCAGGCGCGAAGCGCCGGAAAAGGCCGTCCCAGCCACCAAGGGGCGACAACAGCCGATTGTTATGCATCTTGCTCCGGAAGTAGCTGCGGATTCCAGACAACCTCTCACAAATGGCCATCAAGATCCTGAAAATAGCCAGCGTAACCACCCCGGAAAGTGTCATTTGCCGGTTTTACAATGCTTGCACCTGCGCTTTCAGCTTGTGCCATTACTTCATCAACTTCGGGTTTAGACATCACGTTATGGCCGATGGAAAATTCCGTTGCGCCCGGACTTTTAAGTTGCCGTCCCGAATCATGAGCAAGACACCGCCTCGGCCAAAGGGCTAGTTTGAGGCCAGCACTTAGATCGAAAAATCCGACAGCCCCATACTGGATTTTTTTCCAACAATTCCTTCGGTCGGAAGCCTAAGACCGTCCCGGTAAAACCGGACAGCTTTTTCAAGGTCATCTACGCAAAGTGTGATAACGAAAATTCGAGGCTTCAACGTTTCGGCCTCTTTGATGCATAACGCAGCCGGGACGCGCGGCTTAGTAGTGGGGGCTAAGCCGCAATATAAAAACCGTCGCCGTGACTGCATGGTTATTCTTGCTGCAGTAATAGTTGATGATTAAGAGCTATACCTGCGGTTACTATTTCGTTCTTTGTAGCCAGTATTTTTTCTAAGATTTCCTCTGACCAAAGCGCAGGAAACTGGTCGCCACGGTACTCAAATGCACTGAACTTTACCCCGGCTTTATCATTCACGAAATCGACCCAAGACCCATATTTGACCAAAGAACGATGCTTTGTGACATTCACGAACGCATTTGATATACCTAAACCCTTCGCTTTCAAGAAGGCGTTCAATAGAAGTTCGAAGCGGCCCGTCCTGCAAGTGATCCCGGACACGGTGAATGTTGCATTCACCTTCGCGGAGCTCACGTTCCAGTAGCAGTCGGCGAACCAACTGTGAGAAAATGTCGAAAACAGACCTCACGGTATAGATGGCTGCAATTGTATTAGCTTCGTTCGCTATCTTTGCTAGTTGGAACTCTTCCTGGTCCTCGGATACACCGAGGACCCTCTTGACATGCTGTTTATGGGCTTTCGCGTCTTCAGCATAAAAGTCAGTCAGCGAGTCTCTTGCAGTAGAAAAGTGATAGCGAAAAATGCTGATCCCTCGATCAATGGAGCTCACTAAATCGAGCATACTCGGGTCTTTGTCGTGCTCATGGACAATATAGTCGCGAAGGTCTTTCAAATTCCATGATCGATTCATAATTTTCCCTGAGCATAGCGACAAGCCTCAGCGGCGCTTGCCTTTGGTGCGTCCGCTGCAGGCGCTTGTTAGGTGCTTTTAGAACATCCAACCTGTCGGATTCGGATGTGCTTCTCTTTGGTCAAGTGACTTCATGCCTTTGACGCAACGAACAATAAGCCAAACCACCCAGAACAAAAGTACCAACCACCCGATAATAGCGATTGACAGTATTACACCAATAAGCATGTAAAGCGCACCAATCCAAAATGTTCTGATTTGGAACTGATAGTGGCTTCGCAACCATTCAGGGGAATCGTTTCGGTTTACGTATGCCATTACAACACCAATTATTCCTGTTAGTCCGAAGATGATTCCAACGAGATAAAGGATATATACGATTTTTGCGGTTCCCTCTGTTGTGGGCTTTTCTTGTGCTACTACTTCATTCATGGTTTTTCTCCATTGTTGGTTGTATAATCATTGTGACACCTAACGCTTGTAGCATGCGCGCCTACGGAATGGAGCCAATGGCGCAATGTGGTAGGCGTCGTCGTGCCTGCACTGGTTATGTTTACGTGCCCAAGATTTTGTCCAAAATATACTTGTAGTCTCTGTTTTGAAATGTCGTCATCGCATATGTCCTACCACTATGGTGCGCAGAGTACTTATTGATGAGTTCTGCCGCGCGATCAATAAGAGCCTGAATATCCAACCTTGATAACGGGTACCGCTCAAAAAAAGAAACTCCCTTTTGGGCGTTTTTTAATGAAATGTGAGCGATTTCTGTATGACGATGACGAACGTAAAACGTTTTTACCAAAGGGTCCCGATCTGAAACCGACTCGATATCGTCATCAATTTCACCAGCAACGAGCGGTTTTCTACCAAATTTATCAAGATCGTTCGGTTGAAAGTATTCATCCTTTAATTGACTAACTTTAAAATTTTTGAGCCAGCTTTTTACTGACAGATGCTTATCATCTTGATCATATATTCTCGCCAACGTAGAGCGAGTCGCCTCTAGGTGTGCGTTGCGTGTCAGCGACCAGAAATGCTTGGATTTGTTCATTGCCTCGCTATGATGAGGTATCTCGTCCTCAATCGCGCAATACATTTCAAAGAACATGTAGGCAGCCTGCAACTCGGAAACGAGCTTCTCTGTCATCATATCAAACTCGGCCAAATCCAATTCACTCCTCTAAGTAGACATAACGCCCGCATTTGCGGCTGGTTTGGAGCGCGGCGGATAACTAGTCCGGCAACATGCGCTTGTTATTTTTTGCTTACGCCAAGGCTAAGCTGGCAACCCTTTTGGTACTCAAAATGCAAAGCATTGGTAATATTATTCAGATACGAAAATATACACGATGATTTATTAATCATTCCTCTGTCAGCAGAAACTAAAGCATTACAATAACATGCCATTCCAGCGTGCTGCCCATCTGAAATTATATTCTTAATATTGTCTCTTTTCGCAAGACCTTTGTCAGGGCTTATGCCTAACATATTGAGCACAATGTATGCCCCAGATATTGCACCGTGCTGAGTGAGCTGAACTCCCTCAATACCCGGAATTGACTCAAAGCCAAAGAACTGATTTTTTGTGATATTTGGTATTGAAGGTGAAATCAATGCCCAAACCTCATCAATTGCCGATTCAGACTTCTCGATAGCTTTACGAGCTTCACTTGAAACGCCTAATGCGCTTCTTTTTTCATCAATTGGAATCTTATTCCTTAGGTGCTTTTCAATTGTTATTTCCATTTCCCTGGATGCTTTTGATGCCTTCGCGACTAAATCTTCACGCCTTTTATCAGGAATATCACTAGTTATTCGCTCTATTTCATTTCGCATTTGCTCTGGAGTTTCACTTAGCTCTTTAAAGTTATCTGCTCCAAAAAAGCGTATGAGGTACTCCACCATGTGATCTGCCACCCCTTCATAACCAGCAATTGCCTCTAAGTGTTGCGCATATCTCGAATAAGGATCTATGTAATCCCTTATTACGACATTACCTTCAGATTGAAAGTTTTGATTCAGAACATCACATATCTCAACGGCTTTCAGCAATGCCATCCCTTTGAGTGCATCTTGGTTTCCATTCCGATGGATTTCATCAAGATGAACATGAGAGTAAACCCACCTGAATCTTTCTGGTTCCAGAATAGAAATGTCTCCACAAGCCATGTACCGAAATACATTCATGTCTGCATAAATTATTGGCTTATTCGAAACCAAAAATGAGTTCATTCAAGAGCCTTAGTTAAATAAAAAGAAACATAACAGCTAAGTATACGAACACGTTCGTAAAACTCCATTCGAAAGTACTCGAAAAAATTAACTTTTCTCTTATAAGGCAGTTTCTTGATGATCAATCACCAAGGCTGCCGCTGGAGTTATACGCCCTCTTTTGAGCCACACTTGCTCCCGCCATTAGCGTATAATTCCGCATTTTCTGTTTCAAGTTTTCAACTCTATCAGATAGTTACCGTCACTTCTCAGGGCCTTTCCGGTGCTTTGCGAATGCGTTCGTATAACTCCGCCAATCGTTAAGATCTTAACATTGGCCAAAACGAATTTACTGTATATAAAAACAGTGATCAAGGATAGGTGGCTGGATATGGATACCCCTACCCCAATACCGTCGCAACCAATCCGTTTTTTTGGACAGGCTCCGGGCTGTAAGTTAGCGAGGCTCTGCGCCTGAGAGTGAAAAACGGTTGTTTTTAACGATTGTGACTCCGGGATAAGCGCTGTTTGATCAAGGCCTCAATACCTTGCAACTGAGCGGTTGTACCGTGTTATTAGTATCCGGCATATTGCAAGCCATCATCGAGCAGCGCCAACCGCCTCATCCTGCTGCCCAACGCCAGAGTTGAAAAACATTTTCTGGAACCAGCCAGCTGTGGCCTGAAAGAAATCGGCCACAGCAACCTGCTGCGCAGCCGATGCAAAGCCTGCTGGCCCGGAATTCTGGAGGGCCTGGCGTCCGGCAGTTGAACCTGAAGGCCGTCCGGTTTCCCGGATTCTGCCTGAATTTCTGCATGCCGCCTGCCCGCCCCCCCCCTGCAAGCGACATGCTCCAGACATTTTTATTCCGCAGTTATTCAACAGCCCATTTCACCCGCCCGGCAACGGCAGGATAAAGCGATGAAGAGCCACGGCAGATGTCCCCGACTAGCCGGTCATTCCAACCCGGGAACAGGCCGGCCCGGGCTCACCATTCCAGCTGGGCTCCGGACTGATATTCGATTACCCGGGTTTCGAAGAAGTTCTTTTCCTTGCGCATGGTGGCCTGTTCGTCCAGCCAGGGTGAGACGTTTTTCGCGCCCGGGAACGGCTCTTCCAGGCCCACGGCGCGGGCGCGGCGGTTGGCCACGAAGCGGAACTGTTCGATGTGGTAATCGGCGGAGTAGCCCAGAATCGGGTCCCGCAGTATGTAGTTGGCGTAAGCGGTTTCCGCGGCTTCGGATTCGTCCCACATTTTCCGTACGGCTTTCGGGTCGAAGCTGATGTTTTCCTCTTCCAGGATCTGGTTCACCACTTTCAGGCCGAAGGAGAAGTGCATGGCTTCGTCCCGCAGTATGTACTGGAACTGCTCCCCGGTACCACGCATCAGGCCCCGGCGCTGCAGGGCGAAGATGGGGCTGAAGCCGTTGTAGAACCAGCAGCCTTCAAACACGCCCGCAAAGAACATGTAGGACATGATGAATTCCTGCAGGTCGTCCGGGTTGCGCAGGTTCATATCGGAACGCATGGCCGCATCCAGCCGGCGGTTGGCCAGCCGGATCTTGCCGTTGATTTCCGGCACCACCCGGTAGCGGTTGTAGATCTCGCTCTGGTCCAGGTTCAGGGTTTCGATGCAGTGTTGGTAGGTCCAGGTATGCAGGGCTTCCTCATACACCTGGCGGGCCTGGTAGATCTGCAGTTCCGGTGCGCTCATTTTCTCCATCACCGCCAGGCCGATATTGCGCATGGCCAGTATGTCGGAGGTGGTCAGGTAGGCCAGCACGTTTTCATACACATGCTTTTCCGCCGGGTTCAGGCGGTGGTGGTAGTCGTGGACATCCTGGGCCATATTGATGTCCAGGGGCGTCCAGTGGTTCTTGTTGGCGTTCATAAAGTACTTCCAGGCCCAGGGGTACTTGAAGGGTGCCAGCTGGTTGATATCGGTCTCGCCGTTGATCACCCGTTTGTCATCCACGTTAACCGGGGACGGGTCATGGGTTGCCGCCGGCCGGCTGTCGGTTTGCGGTTGGTCATCCCAATCCAGCATGAGTTGCCTCCTCTAACAGATGTAAGTGGTTACTGACAGGCTTCGCAGTCAGGATTGTCGATGCTGCAAACCTGTGGCTGCGGGGCGGCGACGGGGGCGGATTTTTCCACACCGGTGGCTCCCAGGGAGCGCAGGTAGTAGGTGGTCTTCAGGCCACGTTCCCAGGCCAGCTGGTACAGGGCATCCAGTTTCTTGCCACTGGGTTCGGCCATGTACAGGTTCAGGCTCTGGGCCTGGTCCAGCCATTTCTGGCGGCGGGCAGCGGCTTCCACCAGCCAGCGGGCGTCAATTTCAAAGGCGGTGGCGTATCTGGCTTTCAGTTCCTGGGGAATGCGGTCTATCTGCTGCACCGAGCCGTCGTAATACTTCAGGTCGTTGACCATCACGTTGTCCCACAGGCCTTCCGCCTTAAGGTCCCTTACCAGTGCCGGATTGACCACGGTGAACTCGCCGGACAGGTTCGATTTCACAAACAGGTTCTGGTAGGCCGGCTCAATGGACTGGGACACGCCCACAATGTTGGAGATGGTGGCGGTGGGTGCTATGGCCATCACATTGCTGTTGCGCATGCCATATTTGGCCACCAGTTCACGCACCGGGGTCCAGTCCAGGCGGGCGCTGGTGTTAACGGAAAGATCCCCTTCCCTGCGCGCCTGTTTCAGCAGTTCGATGGAGTCGATGGGCAGAATGCCCTGATCCCACAGGGAACCCGGGTAACTTTCATAGGCGCCCCGCTCCGCCGCCAGCCGGGCTGAGGCGCGGATGGCGAAATAGCTGAGCTGCTCCATGCTCAGGTCGGCAAATTCCACTGCTTCCGGGCAGGTGTAGGGCAGGCCCAGTTTGTACAGGGCATCCTGGAAGCCCATCAGCCCCAGGCCCACGGGGCGGTGTTTCAGGTTGGCGTTGCAGGCCTGGGGCACGGCATAGAAATTGATGTCGATAACATTGTCGAGCATGCGCACGGCGGTGGTGACGGTGCGCTCCAGGCGCTGCACATCCAGTTCGCCGTTGACGATATGGGCCGCCAGGTTCACCGAGCCCAGGTTGCATACGGCAATTTCTTCGGCATTGGTGTTGAGGGTAATTTCCGTACACAGGTTGGAGCTGTGTACCACGCCCACATGCTGCTGGGGCGAACGCAGGTTACAGGGGTCCTTGAAGGTGACCCAGGGGTGACCGGTTTCAAATAGCACGGTGAGCATTTTGCGCCACAGCTGTTTGGCCGGAATCTTCTTGAACAGTTCGATCTTGCCCTGCTCCGCCAGGGCCTCGTAATGCGCGTAGCGTTCCCGGAATTCGTTACCGTAAAGGTCGTGCAGATCCGGTACATCGCTGGGGGAAAACAGGGTCCAGTCCCGGTCTTCACGCATGCGTTCGATGAGCAGGTCCGGCACCCAGTTGGCGGTGTTCATGTCGTGGGTACGGCGGCGCTCGTCACCGGTGTTCTTGCGCAGTTCCAGGAATTCTTCAATGTCCAGGTGCCAGCTTTCCAGGTAGGCACAGACGGCGCCCTTGCGTTTGCCGCCCTGGTTCACCGCCACGGCTGTGTCGTTCACCACTTTCAGGAAGGGCACAACGCCCTGGCTTTTGCCGTTGGTGCCCTTGATGTGGGAACCCAGGGCCCGCACCGGGGTCCAGTCGTTGCCCAGGCCGCCAGCCCATTTGGACAGCAGGGCGTTGTCGCGGATGGCGCCGTAGATGTCTTCCAGGTCGTCGCCCACGGTGGTCAGATAGCAGGAAGACAGCTGGGAATGGCGGGTGCCGCTGTTGAACAATGTGGGCGTGGAGGCCATGTAGTCAAAGCTGGACAGCAGGTCATAGAACTCGATGGCCCGGGCATTGGGGTCGTCTTCCCGCAGGGCCAGGCCCATGGCCACCCGCATGAAGAAGATCTGGGGCAGTTCCAGACGGGCTTCGTGCCAGTGCAGGAAGTACCTGTCGTACAGGGTCTGCAGGCCCAGGAATCCGAACTGGTGGTCGCGCTCAGGTTTGATGGCGGCACCCAGGCGTTCCAGGTCGTATTCCGCCAGGGCTTCGTCCAGCAGTTCGTAACGGATACCGGCAGCCACAAAGGTTTTCAGGGCCTGTGGATAAACCTCTGGCAGGGACTGGTCCGGGGGCAGATCCAGAGCTTTCAGGCTTTCCAGGCGCAGTTGTTCCAGCAGCAGGCGGGCGGTCACCGCACTGTAGTCCGGCTCCTGTTCGATGCGGCTGCGGGCGGTCATGATCAGGGCCGCCAGTACTTCGGATTCATCGATGCCGTCGTACAGGTTGCGCAGGGCTTCTTCCACCAGGGAAGCCTCGTCGATACCTTCCAGCCCGGTGGCGGCCAGTTCCACCTGCTGTTTCATCAGGCCCAGGTCCAGGGGGGCAATTCCGCCATCGGCCTTTTTCACGGTCAGGTGCGGGTGGGCTTCCACCGGCGCCCGGCGCTGCCGCTCCCGGGCGTGCTCTTCCCGGTACAGAACATAGGCCCGGGCCACTTTCTGCTCTTCTGCGCGCATCAGGGCCAGTTCCACCTGGTCCTGAATGTCCTCGATATGAACCCGGCCGCCGGCTTTCAGGCGCCGGCTGATGGCATGAACCACCTGTTCGGTAACCCGGTGGACAGCATCGTTGATGCGGGCGGAACCGGCAGCCTTGTCCCCTTCAACAGCCAGAAAGGCCTTGGTGACGGCGACGGTGATTTTGGACGGGTTGAATCCGACCAGGGTGCCGTTGCGTTTGATTACCTGAAGGGATTCGGTGCCGGTGGAAGCAGGCTCGGCCTGGGCGGTGGCGGACATAACTGTGTTCTCCTGAGTACGCGTGAATTCCAAAACCTTCGCGTACGCAGGATGAACGGCCGGGGCGGAGCTGGACTACTGCACCGGTTTCCGGACCGTTTGCTGCTCACCTTGTGGGCCGTTGCAGGCGCCTGAGTCGCGAAGGTGCAGTCGCGCTGTTTCCCTGTGTGTATGGAAACAGCACCTCCCTGGCAGGTCTTCGGACTCAGGGGCATGAATCGGTGATTCTGCCTTGTGTGGCGACTTCCCGGCGCTTGCCAGTGTCCTTATGCCACACTCGTTCCCCAATACCGCTGCGCGTCAGTTCCGGATTCTCACCGGATTCCCGACTACCAATGTGATCACAAATCGACCACAACATCTGGTAGCTGACCAAGGATGGCGACACTATATACGCGAGACAAGCACGCGACAAGCAGGAGTTAAAAAAGCGCCAGAGCGGCCCGGATACAGCTGACGAATACAGGACTCACCGCCGGTGCCGGATTCTGCAGCCCCATCCGCCGGGCACTTTTGCGTTCCCGGACTGTCAGCTTTGACACATCCCTATTCCCGCCTCAGGAGGCCCTTATGCCCACACGCCTGAAGACACCGGCTTTCATGGCCCTGCTACTTGGCTCCGGCTTTCTGTGCCTGTGCACGGGGACCGCGGCCGACACCACGCTTGCCCCGTTTTCCGGGCTTGCCGCCCTGGACGAGCAGTCCGGCTGGGAGCCTCTGACCTTTCCCGGCATCAAACAGCATTCCCGCTATCAGCTGGAAAACGATGACGGTGTGCAGGTCATCCGGGCGGACACCTCAGGCGGCGCTTCCGGCCTGATCGCCCGGGTCAGCACCCAACCCGGGGAGTCCCTGATCCTGCGTTGGCGCTGGAAGGTGTCCAATGTGTTTGAACAGGGGGATGCCCGTAGTAAATCCGGTGACGACTACCCCGCGCGGATCTATGTGGCCTTTGTCTTTCAGCCCGAAAAAGCCGGCTGGCTTGAGCGCACCAAGCGCAAAGCCGCCGCGCTGATTTTCGGCGAAGAACTCCCGGGAAATGCCCTCAACTATATCTGGGCCAACAAGCTCCCGGCCGGCACGATGATTCCCAACCCCTATACGGACCAGACCAGGATGGTGGCAGTGAATTCAGGTATGGAGCGGGCCGGCCGGTGGGTATCGGTTGAACGGGATATAGTGGCGGACTACCGCGAGGCTTTCGGCGAAGAACCGCCGGCGCTGGCCGGTATTGCCATCATGTCCGACTCGGACAACACCGGGGAAACCGCCACCGCCTGGTACGGGGACATCAGCCTGACAACCGATCCCTGAGCAGATCCGGTATCGGTTAAACAGGCCGGGGCAATCCCTTGCTGACAAAAGCCCTTATCCGGACCGTTTGCGGCTGCACCGGCTTACCGGCTGGGCTGTTTTGCCGCAGCCAGCGGCGGGAGGCCTCAGTATGTTTGAACAAGCTCCGTAAGCGGTCCGGACGCGATGATGGTGCAACAGCCCGAAGCGCAAAAAACCGCTAACGCCCCAGCGCATCAGCCAGCCCGGCAAGCCGGATACCCAAACGCAGCCACAGACGCCGCTGTGCCGGCAGAGGCATACGCTGCGGGGTTAACTGCATCACCGCAGGCAATGTGTTTTTTTCGCCGAGAATCGCCCCGCCCAGCAAATGGCCACTGTAGCTGGCCAGCGCCACGCCGTTACCGTGCCAGCCGAACGCGCCATAGGCATTGTCCAGACCGGGCAGCGCCGCAGCGAACGGCATACCGTGCCCGTTAAAACAAAGCAGTCCGCTCCAGTCGTACTCGACCGCCACGTCACGCCAGGCCGGGAACAGGCGCCGCCAGTGACGGCGGATACGCCGTTTGTCAGCCGCATCGTCGCCGGCCCTGAAACCGCCGCGCATACCGAACAGAAAACGCCGGTCCGGCAGCAAACGGAAATAATGCAGGAGATGGCGCGAGTCATAACACATCACATCCGTGGAAAAGCCCTGTGCGCTGATCTGCGCATCGCTCAGGGGCGCGGTCACCATAATCTGACTCTGCACCGGCAGATAGCGGCCGGCCATCCAGGACGGCAGTTGCTCGCTGCTGTAGCCGTTGGTGGCAATCACAAGCCTGGTCGCCCTGACCTGCCCCTGCGGCGTGACGGCCACCCAGCGGCCGCGATCGCGGCGTAACTCAAGCACCGGCGAATGCGCATACACACGGACCCCGTCCTGTTGCGCCTGCGCGGCCAGCGCCTGCACGTAATCCCACGGCTGCAGCCCGAAACCCAGCGGATAATACAAGCCGCCGTAGCTACCCGCTACGCTCATGCCGCGGGCCGCCAGCATCTCACCGCTCAGCACTTCGGCGCGCACGCCGTACCAGCGGTCCAGTGCATCGGCCTGAGCGGCCAGCCCCAGTGCGACACGCGGATGGTGTGCAAGACACAGCTCGCCGTGACCTTGCCGGCTGTCGGCCAGCCCGGCCTGAAACAGAAACTCATCAACAAAAGCTATCGCTTCGCGCTGCGTGCGCGCATAGTGCACCGCATCGCCCTCGCCCCAGCGCCGCGCAATCGACTCCAGGCCCCGCAAATCACCGCCCAGACAACAAAATCCGCCGTTACGGCCCGACGCCCCCCAGCCGGGGCTTTCCGCCTCCAGCACAATCACCTGCTGCCCGGCCCGGGCCAGTCGCCGCGCACAATGCAAACCCGCATAGCCGGCACCGACGACGACCACATCGGCTTTGTGCTCTTCAGTAAGCGATGCAGCGGCTTGCCCGGCCCTGCCGGTAGTCTGCCAATACACCGGTGAATGCGGTGCTGAGGCGTAAGCGGCCGCCTCAAAGAGACGTCCCGGCACACGCGTGTTCTGGTTTCCGGACAACATCGGCACTGACTCCGCTGTAGAGAACAACCCCATTATGCGCCAGCGCCGGACAGCAGGTAATACCCAGGATTGACCGGGGCCGCCCGGCAGGGAAAGATAGTGCGCTATTGCCTGCGAAAAACGGAGTCCCTGCGCACCATGAAAACCATTGCCAAGCTGTCGGCCTTGTTTGCCGTCGTTATTCTCACCCTCGCCGCGATCATGCTGATCACCGGGCTGATCGACGCCGACCGGGCGCTCGCCTTCGTCACACGCGGACTCGCCACGGTTGTAGTATTGGGTATGGCATCGGCCCTGATCAGCCTGCTTACCTCGCCGCGCAAGCCGGCCGACAAGGACTAAAACGCCCGCCAGCGGCCCGCAGTCCCGGTACAGTGCAGCCAGGCTCTTCCGGCCTGCCCATAGTGGCCGGCTTTCTGCCATTACAACCGGCTGCACGGCTATCCTGGCAAAGCAGTCAGGCGCACGTGGCAAACCCCACTACAGAGCCGCCCCCCCCTGTCCTGAAGACCACCAGTGCGGCTTAGCCGTTGCGCATCTGTGCCTGAGGCAACTCGCGAAGGTGAATAATTCACAGAACCGCCGCCCAGAATTCACCACACTAACCACACCTTACTAAACAGCAACCCTGTTTAATCGAAAAACATCAGAACCCAGAAAATAGTCCGGCTTAAAACACGACCTGCATAGAAACCACCGATTTTTCGACACCTGGCTCAGCAACGTCCAAAAGAAAACGAAATTACAGAACCAAGAAAAGGAATTATTTATGAAACACACGCTCCCGGCGGCATCGGCTCTCCTACTCGCACTCGCTTCAAGCACAGTACACGCTGAAACCACAGCCACAAATGGCAATTCAATACGGGTGGATATATCTGCGAACAGCTCGTCGACAGTGCTGGATGACGGGTTTGATGAACTGACCATCTGGGAAACGAGCTTACAAGGCACACTAACCTTACAATCCTCATATGGCGTTTACGGCGAACTCGGCGTCGCCAATATCACTGTTCAGGAAATAGAGATAGACGGCAGAACCTACGATGTAGACGAAGACTACGATGCAAATTTATTCGGGGTGGGATACCGTTTTCCGAACCAGATCTGGCCCAGCCAATATTGGGGTATAGGCTACCGGCACGCGGATTCGGATGGTAGTGACAGCAACGCTGTACGGCTATTCTCGGAAAAAGACACCGACTTGCGCTACGGCATAATCGAGTTTTCCTACGCCTCCGGCGACGATAGCGACCTGTTCAGCCTGAGCGGCAGACACGTATGGTTTTTAAACGACGTGATCGGGCTTGGCGTGAACTGGGGAGTCAGCTTTGGTTCGATAGATACGCCATCGGGTTACGCAGACATTGATACAGGCGCCGCCAATATTGGTGGCATACTGATGATCCGGCCACGATTCTAAGCGCCGCGTAATCTGTCACGCTGACAAAAATGTTCTGAAAGGCCTCAGCTTAGCCAATGATAACCTGAGGCCTTCAGATCATAGACTTCGCGCCTGCTATCGCTTTTAGCGGCGCCCAGCCTTGTATAATTGTGGTTTCGTTTTACCCCGGTGCTACACGACAGTTGCGCTATCACGCGCTACGTAATGAGTCCTGCAACATCCGCTGGATTCAAGGGCTTCTCCGGTCAGGTTACCTGCAATGAGCCCTTGGCGTTCATAAGCAGGTCGACGACATCCGGCGCACTGATGATCTCATAACCCGGGGCCATTTGATCGGCCGTCATACCGTTGTGCAGCATGCATGCACCACATATGGCAATGCGGCCGCCCTTCTCCAGATACTGTTCCAGCAGATCCTTGACCGGTTGAAATGGTTTGCCGATATCGATACCGGCAGTTGCCTCCGGCACCCCGAGCTCGACGGCTTCAACCATCAGGATGATTGTGGCTGTATAGCCCTTCTGCAAGGCATTAAGTGCCATCGTGAAAGTAACGGTAACCTTGTTGGGGTCGCTTTTACCGTCAAAAACAGTGGCAACGAAGTCTGTGGTTTGCATTGATAAATCCTTCTGCGTGAGTTGATTGAAGAAATGCTGAAAGGTTCGTCTTCCGGCGTAACGTTATAACATGACCGGAACAGGGCCAATTGATCCTGATCAAGCCCGCAGCGAGATTTCCGGGTTCCGGCTGCAACGGGACCCGCACGCAGCGGGCGCAATCATCGTCGGTGCCGGCCAATCAAGCCGGATGGCAACAGACATACCGATACTCAGCGGGACTCACGAAGAAGGAGGCGGGGGACTTTCCTGAACCGGCCAATACCGCCCCCGGGAAGGAAGCGATATTCGGACCGGTGATGTGTGTTAATCAATTCCGTCGCGAAGACGAATCCGGCCCTCACGCAGCGGGGATATGTGATGATCCGGCGCGCTGCGGGCGGGTAGCCAAAACGCGGCACGCCGGGCAGTGGTAAATGCCTTAGCGGTCAGACAGCTCATTCAATAAAGATGAGCCCCGGGGTTGGTGTATTAAATAAATCAGCTCCGACAGATAGGCCGATAACAAACAACGCTTTTTTTCTGTCTTGATCCGCCAGGCCGGTAGCTGAAGCGGTGCCAGTCTCAGACCGCTTCCAGCCTGGCTTGTATTGTTTCGGCGATATCGGATACAGGCGCACCTATATCCACGACCATCACGTTCTCTTCCGGCTCCGGTACCTCAAGTGTGGCAAACTGACTGTCGAGCAGCTGCGCGGGCATGAAATGGTCTTTTCTCGCCGCCATACGCGCGGCGATCAGTTCACGCGAGCCATTGAGATAAATAAACAAAACCGGTTCGCCGGCGGCAGCGACCAGCCGGTCGCGGTAATCACGGCGCAGCGCCGAACAGGCCGCAACCACGCGACCGTGCCGGGCGGCCTGTGCCCGGAGGGCGTTGCCGATCGCATCCAGCCAGGGCCAGCGATCGGCATCCTGCAGCGCGATTCCGCGCGACATTTTCTCTACATTTGCCGCGGGATGATAATCATCGGCATCTTCAAAAGGCACGTCCAGACGGCCGGATAAGGCGGCACCGATAGTCGATTTGCCGCATCCGCAAACGCCCATCACCACCAGTATCCGTGCCGGCGAAAAATCACTCATCTCTCCAACTCCTTCACAGCCGCGCCTGATGCACTTGCATAACCTGCCGCATGCCCGCCAGTGACGCCTCACGCGCACTGACACAATGCAAGCCGAAGCCAGCCTGACTGAGCGCGATACGGTAGCGCTCCAGCAAATCATCCCCGGCCACCAGCAACAGGTCTTGCGGACCTGCAGGATAGCGTCCGGCCATGGCAATGATCTCCTGCCCGATCAGAATACCGGAGAGATAGTCGGCCGCGCCGGTGGCTGCCAAACTGCCCTGCAAAAACAAACTGCGTACGGAAAAAATCTGATTGAGCAGGCCGCCGCTGTCGCGGGCTTTACGCAAACCACGCTCAAATGCCGCCGCATCAAACGACGCCGGCGGCCCGTCCGCTGGCAGACTGCGCGCCAGTATCGATTGGTTGCGCAGCAAACCGAAAACCTCGCCGGTCATGACCGTGCTGAAATCGCTCAGGGCACCGTTTTCGACCCTGGCCCATTTGCTGTGCGTCCCGGGCAAACACAACACGCCGTTGTCCGTACCCGCCAGTGCCAGCGCGCCGAAAATCTGCACTTCCTCACCGCGCATCACATCCGGTGTTTCCCCGGGCACCCTCGCGCCCGGTACTATCCAGGCATTTTCCAGCCCCGGCGCAGACACAACCTCCGCCGCAATACCGGCACAGCTCACCGGCAAGGGTAATTGCGGTGCCGTTTTCCAGCCCTGGTCCGCGCCGACCATACCGGCCATATAAACCGGCACCGCGTCGCCGGCCCGCCAAGGCGCGATACGTGAGGCGCAATAAGCGGCAAACCCGTCACGGGGCAGCGACGCCATCCCCTTGCCCCGCTCTATCGCGTCGAGCACCTCACCTGAAACCGTATCCAGCAACCAGGCGCGGAAGTTGGTCGTGCCCCAATCGATAAAGATCGCCGGCTGCCTCATGGCTGCAAGGCCCGCCAGGCTGCCACGCAATCACGTGCCCGCTCGCCGACCTCCTGCGCGGAGCGGCCCGGCGCGTAAAGCGCACTGCCCAGACCGAAACCGTCATAACCGCCGGCAACAAAGCGCGCCATATCATCAGCTCCGATCGCCCCGACACCAAGCACACGGGTGCCGGCCGGCAGAACTGCCTTGATATCCGAGGCATACGCGGGGGCCAGCCGTCCGGCAGGAAACACTTTCAGCATACTGGCACCGTGATGCACAGCGGAAAACGCTTCGCTCGGAGTCATACAACCGATCGCTGAAATCAGACCGGCTGCCGAGGCACGGCTGACCACAGCCGGGTCGGTATTGGGCGTTACCAATAAACGCGCGCCCATCTCTGCCAAACGACAAGCCTGATCGGCTTGCAGGACTGTCCCCGCCCCTACCAGCACGGAATCGGGACAATGCGCCACCAGCGCCGCGATACTTTCGAAGGCATCCGGTGAGTTTAGCGGCACCTCGATCATCCACAATCCGGCGTCGCACAGCGCATCGGCGACCGCGATCACTTCATCCGGCGTGATGCCGCGCAGAATCGCGATCAGCGGCAAATCCGCCATCACCTCATCGAGGCGCTCATCCACGGCTACCATTCGGCCACACTCCCGTCTTCGTGACGCCACAGGGGATTGCGCCAACAATGCCCTTCTTTGGCACGCTCAATCACGTACTCCTCGTTGATTTCAACACCGAGGCCGGGCTTGGTCAGCAGACTGATATAACCGTCCTTAATCGACAAGGGCGCGGGATCGACGAGATAGTCGAGCACGTCATTGCCCACGTTGTAGTGGATCCCCATGCTCTGCTCCTGGATAAACGCATTGTGCGAGAGAAAATCCAGATGCAGCGATGCCGCCAGGGTCAGCGGACCAAGCGGACAGTGCGGAGCCAAAGCCACATCATAGGCCTCGGCCATAATGGCAATGCGCCGCGCTTCGCTTAAGCCGCCGCAATGGCTGATATCCGGCTGGACGATGTCGACCATGCGCTGTTCCAGCAGATCGCGGAAAGCGAAGCGGGTAAACATCCTCTCGCCGGTCGCAATCGGATAAGACAAGCCCGAGGCAATCTGCGGTAAACAGTGCAGCTGTTCGGCCAGAACAGGCTCTTCAACAAACATCGGGTGATAGGCTTCGAGCTCGCGCAACAAGACCTTGGCCATAGGACGATGTACACGGCCATGGAAATCAATCGCGATCCCCACATCCCTGCCTACCGCCTCGCGCGCCTGAGCGACGCGCTCCACCGCCTCATCAATCTTGCGGTGTGAATCCACTATCGCCAGTTCCGGCGTACCGTTCATCTTAAAGGCCGTGAAGCCTTTACCGACCACCTCGCGGGCCTGTTCGGCAACATCATGCGGGCGGTCGCCGCCGATCCAGCAGTACATACGCATCTTGTCGCGCACCGGCCCGCCGAGCAGTTCATAGACAGGCACACCCAGCGCTTTGCCTTTGATATCCCAAAGTGCCTGATCAATACCGGCAATCGCGGACATCAGCACAGGCCCGCCACGGTAAAAGCCGCTGCGATACAGGCTTTGCCAGATATCCTCAACATGCCGGGGATCACGTCCGATCAACTGCTCGGACAGTTCGGCCACGGCCGCTTCAACTGTTGCGGCACGCCCCTCGATAACAGGCTCACCCCAACCACAAACCCCTTCATCGGTTTCGATCTTGAGGAAAAGCCAGCGTGGCGGCACCTGCCACGTCACCAATTTCGTAATTTTCATGTACGGCTACTCTTGTGCATCAACGACCGGTAATGCCGGGGAACATAATCAACAAGGCCACTGCAAAAACCTGTATGGCAATAAACGGCAGCAAGGCTTTGAAGATATCGCTGAGTGAAATTTCCGGCGGCGCGACGCTCTTGAGATAGAACGCAGCCGGACCGAACGGCGGCGAAAGAAAGCTGATCTGCATGTTCATGGCGAACAGCACACCGAACCAAACCGGGTCATAACCGAGATCAGTAATAATCGGCACAAAGATCGGCATGGTCAGCAAAGCGATCCCGACCCAGTCCAGAAACATCCCGAGTACAAAAAGGATCAGCATGATAAACAGGATAATCACGGTCGGATTGGAGGAAATGCCCGTCACCAGATCCGAGACAAAGTTGATCCCGCCCATCAGATTGAATACGCCAACCAAGGCACTTGCACCTATGCCAATCCAGACGATCATGCCGCAGGTGGCCAGGGTTTGTAGTGTTGCCGCTTTGAGCATCCCTAAGGTGAGCTCGCCGCGCAGCAGCGTGGACAAAAGCACACCCATCACGCCCACGGCAGAAGCCTCGGTCACCGAAGCGATACCGCCGTAAATCGAGCCCAGCACGAACATCACCACCATAATCGGCAGGATAATGCCCTTGATCAGACGCCACTTTTCCCCGGCCGGCACAGGCTCCGGGTCCAGGGCCGGTGCCAGGGACGGATTAAGATAGCAACGGATCAGAACATAAAGCACATAAAAACCCGCCAGCATAAAACCGGGCACAAACGCCGACGTGAACAACTCGCCGATCGATACATTGGCGGTCAGGCCGTAGATAATCAGCACGATAGACGGCGGCACCATGGTGCCCAGCGAGCCGCCCGCGCAAATCACACCGATGGCCAGATTGCGGTCATACCCCATGCGCAGCATTTGCGGTAAGGCCAGCAGACCCAGCAGAACAATCTCACCGCCGATAATGCCGCTCATGGCCGCCAGCACAACCGCAACAAAGATCGTCTGTACGGCAACAGCACCGCGCACCCGGCCACCGACCAGTTTCATGGCGTCAAACAGATCGCGCGCGATCCCGGAGCGGTCAAGCAACGCCGCCATCAGCACGAACATCGGCACCGAGACAAAGACAAACGACGACACAAAGGAATAAACGCGACTGGTGATCAGCGGCACGGACATGGGCCCGAACCAGCCGAGCGCGAAAATCAGCGCAACCAGCAGCGTGACAAAGGCCAGCGGCATGCCGGTGAGCAAGAGGATCAGGAGCATGGCAAACATCAGCAGTGTGCCGTACTCAATGCCCATGGATTTGAAATCAGGTATCAGGCTTGCAATATCCATCAGCAATCCCCCTGCTCTGCATCAGGAGCCTGCCGGCCGCGCTCACCACGGGCGTAGTTATAGGCCAGAATCAGAAACTGGATGGTCAGGACGATCATGCCGGCGAACAGAAACAGCTTAAGCATTGCCGGTGTCGGCGGATTCCAGGCGCTGCCGGAAGTCTCCATATACAGGGAGCCGTCAGGCCGGAAAACAGCCCGTTTGACCATGGACCAGGACGCCCAGGCAAAAGCAAAAGCAGACAGCGCGCAAACCACCGAGATGACGATATCCAGCACACGGCGCACGCGCGGGCTGACAAAGTCATACAGAATCACCACGCGGATGTGGGTGTCGCGCGCGGCACAATACAAGCCGCCATAGATAAAGGCGACCGCGCAGAGAAAGACCGTCGTTTCGTGGGCCCAGCTTGTGGGGCTGTTCAACACGTAGCGGAGAAAGACTTCCTGAATCAGGATCAACATGGCGAGGAAAATACCGATTGCAAACACAATCCCGCCTTTTTCAATCAGGCGCCCGAGCCGGCCCGCTTGTGCAATCGCCTCAGGGCGTGCACGCGGCGTCTCGGGCAGGTGTCCGGTAGGATCAGACATGGGACAACACTCCGGGCATGGGGCAAGACAATGGTGACCGCCAAGGGCCACCATTGCGTTTAGTTTTACTGCTCTTACTTAACCAGACCTTTTTCTTTCAGATAGGCAGTCAGGGTGTCGTAGACTTTTTGCGCATTGGCGCTGCGAGCAGCCACTTTGGCCCACTCACCGATAGCAATCGTGCGGAACTTGGCCCGTTCCTCTTCGGACCAGTCATGCACCGTGATCTTGCCGCCGGCTTTGGCCGCAGCAACGGCTTCCCCGTCGTTTTCGGCAAGCACCGCAACCTGATGGCGGGAGAAGGTTTTCAGCGTTGTTTCGAAAGCCGATTTAATGTCATCCGGCAGCGCATCCCACTTGGCTTTATTCATTGAAACTTCGACCAGCGGCATGGAGTGGAAACCCGGATAAACCGGATGCGGTGCGATGTCGTTCAGCCCCTGCGCCTGATTGGTGGAAAACACCGTGTAGTCAGCCGCTTCGATAACGCCTTTATCCAATGCGGTGAAAACCTCAGAACCGGGCAGATTAACCGGTGCCGCACCGGCGGCGGCAAAGACCTGCTGAACGAGTCCTTCCGGCGCCCGCAGCTTAACGCCTTTCAGATCAGCGACACCATCGAGCGGGACTTTCGATACCAGCGCTTCCAGACCCGGTGTGGTCGGCCCGATAAAATGCAAGCCGTAAGGTTCGAGCAGGCTGTTCATCAGCTCATGACCGCCGCCGTTTTCCATAAAATCGAACATCTGCTCAGGATCGGACCAGGCACCGACCGGATTGGCAACCAGGCCGAAAGCCGCGTCCTTACCGGAAAAATACGATGTATCAGTGATATGGCCGTCGATAATGCCGGCGGCAATGGCGTCCTGTGTTTCCTGATGCTCGACGATCGCACCGACCGGCAGAAGCTCCAGACTTACGCGCCCGTCAGTGGCCTTGGCCAGTTCTTCGGCCCAACCTTGTTGCAATTCATAATTGGGATTACCGGCCGGATCACTGGACTGGAATTTGAACTCAAACTCCGCCGCAGCGGCGACCTGACTCAGGAATGTGGCGCCAATCGCAGCGGCCAACAGTTTCAAACGTTGACTCTTCATTTTTTATCCTCCTCGGATAGGGGTTGAAGCATGGTTTTTACGGGCGCTCAGTTGCGACGCCCTTTTATCGTTGTTCTGCCGCCCGCGTCAGGGCGCGTCGGGCAGATCCAGATGAAATCGCATCAATGCCGCCGGATCAGGCTCTTCGTCACTGAATACAGGCATACCCAGATCATGGGCGGTACGGTCGAGCACGCTGATCGCAGCATCAAAGGCTTCGCGCGGACGGCGCAGGCGGATTGCCTCCAGGACGCGCTTGTGCCGGGCCAGACTGTCGCCGAGTTCCTCGGCGGTACTGTTGGACTTTTCAATCACCAGCAAAATCGCCGGGCGCAGAATCGTCGCCGACTGAACCCAGATCAGGTTATGAGTGGCCCGGTAAATCGCAGTATGGAAAGCCACATCAGCGCTGGTAAACGCACCACCGGCACTCTCGCTAACGCCGCCGGCCATATCGTTATAGGCAGCCTCGATCGCGGCCAGATCCTGGCCTGTGGCACGGCTGGCAGCGAGCGCCGACACGTAGGGCTCAATTGCCCGCCGGTACTCGTATATCGCCCGGACCAGCTCCGTATTCGGGTTGCCGAACTCCACCATCCAGTCACTCACACGGCTATCCAGGAGATTCCAGTCCCGGGTGTCCTGCACCACCGTGCCGTGCCCCGCGCGACGGTAAATCATGCCCAGCGCCGCCAGCGTCTGCAGACCGCTGCGCACCGAGGCGCGGCTCATATTGAGCTGTTCGGCGAGCTCAATCTCACGCGGCAAACGCTCGCCCGGCAGGTAAGCACCTGAAAGCAGTTTGCTGGCAACCCGCTTGGCGACCTGCTCGCCGAGATCGACTCTGCCGCGGGGTTTGTTGTCGGTGGATGCTGTGTTCATGGATGCCGTCATATTGGTGTGACCTAACAATATTAAATGTCTGACATTTAGACAAGAAAAATCTTACCTGAAATAGTATTAAGCTGACATTCGCAATGTATGGCCGGCGCTGCGGGCCACTGAATTTATGCGGATTAACCCCTCGGATAAGCGGGCAAAACAAAGTCCGGCCAAGCCCCGGCCACTGCCGGAACAAACCGAGCCCCACTAAAGAAGCTGAAAAATTGAGCCGCTAAAAATCCGGTCAGGACGCAACGGTGGACCGGGAATAGCTGTGCCGGTTTCAGCGGTCCGGTGTGCCTGGCTAAACCGGAAAAACAAAAGGAATTGTTAATGAAAAAGACGCTATCGGTGGCCACAGCTGTTTCCCTGGCGCTACTTTCAACCGCAGGACACGCCGAGACCCAGAACTCAATACGGCTGGATGTATCTGCAAACGCTGTTTTAACCACGCTGGATGACGGTTTTGATGAGGTAAGCATCTCCGAAACAAGCATGCAGGGCCTGCTCACCTTGCAGTCCGCATTCGGCGCCTACGCCGAACTCGGCACCGCCAAATTCACCGTAGATGAAATCGAGATCAACGGCAGAACATGGGAGGTGGACGAAGACTACGATGCAAACATGCTCGGACTGGGGTTTCGTTTTCAGACCCCGGACGCCGCCGGGCAGTACCTGGGACTCGGGTTGCGCCAGACCGAATACCCTGACGCTGACAACGACAGCATGACCGTACGCGCATTCTCGGAAAAAGACACCGATCTGCGCTACGGCGTGATCGAAGTCGCCTACACAAGTGACGACGAAAGCAGTCTGCTGGGCGTGAGCGGCAGACACGTTTGGTTTTTCAACGGCGTGGTCGGACTGGGCGTGAACTGGGGCGTGGGCTTCGGCTCAATCGATACGCCATCGGGTTATCCCGATATAGACACAGGCACCGCCCACATCGGTGGCATACTGATGATCAGACCGCGTTTCTAAGACACCGTTTTATCCGTTGCGAGGCATCACCCCGGAATCGGATAAACCGGACTTGTGTGCCCGGCCGGCGCAAACCGCCTGGCCGGGTACATGACTTTCCCCGCCTCAGCCGTAAGCCAGAGCCGGCAACCAGGTCGCAATCGCCGGTACCATAAAGACAATAGCCAACGCCAGCAGCTGGATAATAATGTAAGGCACAACGCCGCGGTAAATATCCGTGACGCGGATTTCCGGCGGTGCCACCCCTTTGATATAGAACAGCGCAAAACCCACCGGTGGCGTCAGGAAGGAAGTCTGCAGACACATGGCAAACAGGATGGTGAACCAGACCAGATCAAAGCCCAGCTGCTGCACCACCGGCGCCACCAAGGGCAGGATAATCAGGGTGATCTCAACCCAGTCGAGGAAAAACCCCAGCAAGAATACCGCTCCCAAAATGGTCAGCACCACACCATAAGGCCCGAAAGGCAAGCCCAGCAGCGCTTCCTCGATAACGGTATCGCCGCCCAAGCCCCGCAACACCACGGAAAAGGCCGTCGCGCCGAGAAAAATGGCGAAGATAAACGAGGCTGTACGGGTGGTCTGGTAAAGAGAGGAACGCAGCACCTTCAGATTGAGGCGTCTGGCTGCGACCGCCAGAAGCAAGGCTCCCATCGCCCCGACCCCGGATGCCTCAGTCGGCGTCGCCAGACCGGCAAAGATGGAACCGAGCACACCGAGAATCAGCGCCGCCGTCGGCAACACTGCCTTGGCCACGTCCCAGACCACGCCCCAGCTGACCTTCTCCTGCCCTTCCGGCACAGGTGCGATCCCCGGCTGCAGCAGCGGCCGCCCCAGCGCATAGATCACGTACATGACCCCAAGCAGCAAGCCCGGCAGAAAGGCGCCCATAAAGAGGTCGCCCACGGAGGCCTCCGGCACAGCCAGCCGGTCGGCCATCAGCACCAGCATAATCGAGGGCGGAATAAGAATACCCAGGGTGCCGGTCGCACAGGCCGTGCCCACGGCAAAGCCCTTGTCGTAGCCGTTCTGCATCATCACCGGCAAGGACAGCATGCCCAGCAACACCACAGACGCACCGATAATCCCGGTGGTGGCCGCCAGCAGCACCCCGATCACGATCACGGTCACGGCAAAACCGCCACGCACCTGACCGAACAGGCGCACCATACTCTTCATCAGGCGCTCGGCCACACCGGACTGGTCCAGCATAATGCCCATAAAGATAAACATGGGCAGCGCCACCAGGGTATCGCTTTCGACAATTCCCCAGATCCGCTCCGGCACCAGCCCCATGGACGAGGGATAGTCAAACCACAGATTGGCGCCGAAATTCTCTACCGCCACGACCCCTACCAGAGTCCAGATAACGGCCGTACCGCCAAGGACCCAGGCGACCGGAAAACCGGTCATCAGAAGCAGACCGAAGGTCGCGAACATACCGATAACAAACAGGGTTTCCAATTCCATCAGGCCTGACCTCCCTGCACCGGTTCGCCTTTTTTTAGCCGGATCGGATGCGGCAGCCCGAACAGCAGCGCGGTCACCCGCAACAGCCGTGACACCGCCCCCAGCGCAAGCAACGCAAACGCCAGCGCAAGCAACGCTTTGGGTATCCAGCGGTAAGGCAGGCCCGCAGGCGCCTGACTGGTTTCGCCCACCTCATAGGAACTGAAGGCATAAGGCACCATCTCGTAGATGGCCAGCCCCAGAAACGGCAGCAGCAAAAGCAGCAAGCCGAACAGTTCGATCCAGGCCTGAGTCCGCAGTGAAAACTGCTCATGCAGGACATCAACCCGCACATGGTCATCGACCACCAGGGTATAAGACAGGCCCAGCAACCAGCCGGCACCGGCCAGATGCCACTGCAGTTCTTCGAGCATCACTGAACCCTGACCGAAGGCGTAGCGCCCGACCACGGCCCAGATAATGATGCCGGTCACCACCAGCCAGAACCAGGCGGCGCCTTTGCCGATCAGCGTCAGCAGCGCATCGAGCTTTTGACTGATACGGGTGGTGGGCAATTCGGTATGGTGGTGCAGGAGTTCGTCAGCGTCAGCAATCGACGCGCGGGGGCTCCCGGAGGAGCCTTGATCAGACACCGTCATAGGTGAATACCTCGTTCACAAAGCATGCGGAGAAAGCGACGGAAAATGGCCCCGCAGGGCCATTTGGTCAGCGTCGCAGCGGCCGCAGGCCGCTACGACACAAGGACAGCTGCCCGGCTTACAGATCAGCCGGCAGATAGGCCCGCTCATCCCACACTTTGTAGGTTTCCATAAACGACTGCTGACTTTCGTAGACGCGTTTGAAATCCGCATCCTTAGCGGCTTCTTCCTCAAGCACTTCCTGCGTGACCGCCTTCATCTCCTGCAGCACTTCGCGCGGGATCTGGTCAGCCTGAATGCCGTCGGCCTGAAAGCCCGCCAGCACCGCACCGTTCTTGTACTCACCTTCGGCCAGACCCAACGTGGTCGCGGCAGTACAAGCAGCGTCGATCTGAGCTTTCTGCGCATCGGTCGTGCGCTTCCACTCATCCTCATTGATCAGCATGTACTGCGCGGTGAACTGCTGGTGCCAGCCCGGGAACAGGTTGTACTTGACCACCTGATCAAAGCCGAGGATCTGGTCGATGGCCGGCATGGAAAACTCGGTGGCGTCGATGGTGCCTTTTTCCAGCGCCTGGTAAAGCTCGCCACCGGGCAGCATGGTGACCGACGCGCCGAGCTTCTCAAGCACCTTACCGCCGAGACCGGCAAAGCGGATTTTCAGCCCCTTGTAGTCGTCCAGCGTTTCGATTTTCTCACTGTACCAACCCGCGGTTTCCGGACCGATGATGCCGCACAGCTGGGCATGCACTTTGTAGCCTTTGTTGGCATAGACTTCCTGCAGCATTTCATGCCCGCCGCCGTAGTAATACCAGCCGATATACGCCCAGGGCTTCATACCGAAAGGCACGGCAGCAAACAGCGGCACAGCCGGCACCTTGCCCTGGTCGTAGCCGATCCAGGTATAACCGGCGGCAACCTTGCCATCTGAGACCGACTGCAGGATGTCAAACGGGGGCACCAGCTTGCCCGGCTCATAAACACGTACCTGGATGCTGCCATCTGAGGCAGCGGTGAGATTCTCGGCTACCCAGGCAGCCGGGGAACCCAGACCGGGCAGATTGGACGCAAACGCGACAGGCATTTTCCAGCGCAGATTATCGGCAGATGCTGTTCCGGCAGAAAGTACAAGCGCACCGGCGATGCCGGTGAAGACCTTGGACAGTTTCATCAGTGATTCCTCCTGATATTGTTCTTATTTAAGACCGCCACATTGGGCGAACGGATATATCCGGGCAGGTCAGAAAGCGCAGGCAACGAGACCAACACCCATAACGTGTCGTCCAGTCAAAGCGCCAGTCTTATTCTCTGTCTTATTCTGACGTCCTGCATACCGACAGTAGCAGGGCTTATGCCATACGGTTTTTTTCTTTTACTTTCAATACGATATATAAAAACAATCAGAAGCAACACAAAGGAATGTCCGGCTATCAGGACAGTTTTACCGAAGTGTCTCGGCTATATGTCCTGAACTCAGGACAACTGTCCTGAAATCAGGACATCTTGCTCAGTTTGTCGTAGAGAACAGAGCGGGAAATCCCGAGTAATCCGGCCGCCCGGGTGCGATTGCCCCGACTGGCCACCAGCGCGGCCTCAATGGCCTCGGCTTCCGCCTCGGCCAGGGTCTGCGCCAGCGGGCGTACCGGACGGGATATCAGCGCCGGTGGCAAACGATGGCTTCCCTTGGGCAAAACCTTGAAGATCGCATCCGCATCCAGCAGCCCGCCCTCCTCGCTCATGGTCAGGGCCCGCACCAGCACATTGCGCAATTCCCGTACGTTACCCGGCCAGTCATAGCTGCCCAGCGCCGCAATACCGGCATCGGTAATCTCGCCGCGCACATCCAGCCCCTCGCGGATGTCACCCAATAGCGCTTCACACAGCACGCCCAGATCGGCCAGCCGCTCGCGCAAAGGCGGTATCGGAATTTCCAGCACGTTCAAGCGGTAGTAAAGATCAGAGCGGAAACTGCCATCGGCAATCATGGCTTCAAGATTCCGGCTGGTGGCGGCAATCACCCGCACATCCACGGGTATAACCTTATTGGAACCCAGCGGCTCGACCTCGCCCTCCTGCAGGGCCCGCAGCAGCTTGGCCTGCAGCGGCAAAGGCATATCCCCCACCTCGTCCAGAAACAGCGTGCCGCCGTTGGCCAAGCGGAACTTGCCATCACGGGTACGCCGGTCTGCGCCGGTGTAAGCACCGGGTGCCACGCCGAAAAACTCCGCCTCCAGCAGATTGTCCGGCACAGCCGCCACATTTACCCCGACAAAAGGCTGATCCGAGCGCCCCGACACCGAATGTATGCCCTGCGCCAGCACCTCTTTGCCGGTGCCGGTTTCCCCCAGCAGCAACACCGGCATATCCCGGCCCGCCGCCAACCGGGCCCGGCGTTTGACCTCAAGCGCGCCCGGACTGGCACCGACGAAATTCCCCAGGTTGTAACGGGTACCGCGGGCCTTTTTCGCCAGTGCCTTGCGGGCCGCCGCCAGATCCTGGTGCAAGCGCCGGTATTTGGCCACCATCGGCGTCAGCGGCTGCAGGTCATCGTAAAGCACAAACGCCACCGCCCCGACAATCCGGCCGCTGTCATCCGAGTACGGCAGACGTGTGACCACAAGCTGCTGACGGTTGTACTCCATGATATCCAGCAGTAAGGGTTTGCCGGTCTCCACCACTTCCGGCATCCGGGTATGCGGAATCACTTCCCGCACCGGCCGGCCGACCAGCTGCGCCGGGTCCCCCGCCCCCAGCAGATCGGCATAACTCTTGTTGATCCAGATGATCCGGCTGTCACGATCCACTGCGATGCCGCCGGCACTGGCCTCCTCAAAAATGCAAAATACCGCTTCGACCAGCTCCCGCGTCAGCCCGTTCTTGTTATTCCCGGTAAATAACTCTGACATGTGCCCTGCACCACCGCCGCTTGAATATCAGTCATAACATACACCGGTATGGGCGCTGGCCGGATACCACTGCGGCAATATAGGCAAGCGCCGCTTCGGGAGGCACAGGGCCGCTCCGGGCCCGTCCGGAGCGACATCGGCAAGCCGGCCGCAGCGACGGGCGCGGTACTGATGAGATTATCCGGCGCCGCAATCTGCACAGGTACAGACACCGCAAGCCGGATTCAGGATTGCCGTTCGGGACGGCGGTTGGCGGTTACGATCAGGACCAGCAAAACCACCAGCGCACTCTTGAGCAACATACCGGGAATAAACGGCAAAACGCCGGCCTGCAAAGCAGCCGTAACACTGCCCATCAGCGATTGCAGCCATGCCAGACCCAGCAGAAGAATCACCCCGTGAGCGGCCATCGCAGCCAACATCAGCAGGCCCGGGCGCCTGTTCCAGCCTTGATCCGCGAGATGGCCCACGAGCATGGCCGCGGGCAGAAACCCCGCAAGATAACCACCGGAAGGGCCTGCCATATACGCCAGGCCTCCGCCACCGGCAAAGACCGGCATGCCCACGGCCCCCTGAATCAGATAAGCAAGGATGATTTGTGTCGCCAGTGTCCGCCCGGCCAGCGCGGCGATCAGGATGATGGCAAACGATTGCATGGACATGGGCACGGGAATCATCGGCACATTGATTCCGGCCGATAAGGCAATCGCCCAGGAGCCGGACACAATCAGAGCAAGTTGCCAGGCAAGACCACGTTCAGCCATACGGCGAAGCGGACGATCCGGCGTCAGTATTTCCATTCGGCATTCCTGTATGCAAATGAGTTGGCGGGCTATGTTATCGGAAAGCCGATGCCGGCTTCATTCCGGCCGGGCAAGAGCGGCCAGAAACACGGATCAAGGCCCGGGTTCTCCGCGGGCCGCGAGAAGGTCTGTGGCGATCGGTATCAGGCAGACAAGGCAAGCTCAGCCCAGGCCCAGCGCCCACTCCTCATCCCGCAGCGTCAGCACCTCATAGCCATCGGCAGTCACCGCAATGGTGTGCTCCCACTGGGCGGAGAGTTTCTTGTCACGGGTGACCACGGTCCAGCCATCGCGCTTCAGTTTGGTTTTGGCGGTGCCCTGATTGATCATCGGCTCGATGGTAAAGGTCATCCCTTCCCTCAGAACCAGGCCGGTGCCGGCCTTGCCAAAATGCAGCACCTCAGGCGCTTCGTGCATTTCCCGGCCTATGCCGTGACCGCAGTACTCGCGCACCACCGAATAGCCGTGAGCCGTGGCGTATTTTTGTATGGCAGCGCCGATGTCCCCCAGCGTCGCTCCCGGTTTGACACAACGGATCCCGCGCCACATGGCTTCGTAGGTTTTCTCCACCAGACGGCGCGCGTAAGGCGTCACCTCGCCCACCATATAGGTTTTACTGGAGTCAGCGATATAGCCGTTTTTCTCCAGGGTGATATCCACGTTCACAATATCGCGCGACCGGAGTTTTTGTGTCGTCGACGGCATACCGTGACAGACCACCTCGTTGACCGAGGTGTTCAGCGCATAGGGGAAATCGTACTGTCCCTTACTGGCCGGCCGGGAGCGGAGTTCCCTGACGATATAGGACTCGGCCAGATCGTTGATCTCCATGGTCGTGATGCCGGGCTCGATCTGATCATCCAGATAAGCGAAAACCGAGGCCAGCAAACGTCCGGATTCGCGCATAAGATCAATTTGCGCGGGCGTTTTCAGAACCACCTTATCCATGTGCGACATCACTGAGCTTCACGTCTGCACGTGCCAGTTCCAGATGCAGAAGTTCCGTGTAGGTCATGTCCGGGTGGGTTTCGGCGAGCATGCCGATTTTAATCCAGTACTCCGCCTGCGCGTTAATCGAGCGCACCATAGCGCTACTGGCTTTGCGGATTTCCTCATGCAGCTCGTCGTTGATTCTTACAATTCCCATGGTCAGCCCTGCATATGATTCGTATACAGATCATATACTAGCCCGACACAAAGCAACAGGCCCCCGATCCGGCCCGGTAAACACGGCCGCCGTTGGCGTCGCGCTCAGAAGCCCGCCACCTGCGCCTTCGCACCACCGTCGGCACAGGTGGCGGCGCGGCGCGCCACAAAGCCGAACTGACTCGGCGAAATCCCGAAATAGCGCTTGAAGGCACGGCTGAAGGCGCTCTCTGAGCGATAGCCAAGACAACGGGCAAGGCGCGACACCGTCACGCCGTCCTGACGCAGTTTGATCCGCGCAAGCTGCATCCGCCAGGCCAGCAGATACTGTTTTACCGACTGGCCGGTGAGCTGTTCGAAGCGGGCAACAAAAGCCCCGTTTGGCAGCCCTACCGCCGCGGCCAGCTCGTTGGCAGTCCAGGCTTTACCCGGTGCCTCATGCATCAGAACCAGACTGTTGCCGATATGGTAGTCACGCAAGGCCCCCAACCAGCCTTCCTGCGCCTCACCGGCGGTGGCCAGCCAGAAGCGGATCACTTTCAACACAAAGATGCTGGTCAGGTGACCGAGAATACTCTCCCCGGCCGGACGTGTGGTGCGTGCTTCGCGGTCGATCAGTTTCAGGGTGCCGTACAGCCAGCCTCCGTCACTGATATCCAGCGTGTCGCAGACCACCAATGCGGGCATCTGCGCAAGCAGCCGCTTGGCAGCCACATGCTCCAGGGCCGCCATACCGCTGGTAATGCGGGTTTGCGCGCCGCTCCCGCCCAGGACCGAGCGCTGATAGTGCTCACTGAATTTACTGACCGGCACATCTTCGAACGCAAGCGCCGGCTGCCCCTCGCTGCTCAACAGAACATGTCGTGCCGGTGCGGTCACCAGCGCAATAGAGCCGGCCTTTAACTTACGCACCTGACCGTCGAGCTCAATCAGACATTCTCCGGCGGTGACGATGTGATAGACCAGATAGCCCGGCGCGGCCGGCATATCCAAGCCCCAGGGAGCGTTGAGCTCGGACTGGCGTGATTTGCAGCGGTGTAAACGCAAACAGTGCAGTGTTTTACCCAAAGGGTCCTGAAGTTCAGACGTTGAATCAATATTAATCATAATATTTGCCTATCCCGGTACACGCGGATTTAATGACGTCGCAACGAGCCGATCAGGCAAACAACAATACTTGACTGAATTTCGCTACCTCTGATATTGACATTAAACAAACGCGGATCATTTGTCTGCCGTCAAACAGCCTGAATTGAAAACTTTCACCACACATTTACACCATTTAACCTTGTTCCATTAAATAGCGGACAACGAATACTCTGAAGTACTGAATCGGGCATACTTTGATGTACCGCCTACGCCGGAAGACGTAAGCCAGCCCTGCTATACAGCCAAATCCGCACAGCAACAGCCAGCCAGCGTTGCAGATGCGAACAGGAACGCTTTTCAGTTATTTCCCGTTTCCAACTCAATCGAACCGGGCCTGATAAGAACTTAGTGGCCAAAACCATCAAACAGAACCTCGGCAAACAAATAAACACTGAACAATGACATTAAGACAAAAACAACGAACCGGAATCGGAAAATAAAAAGCGGAATAAAAAAAGCAACTAACCTTATCCTATAACAATGTCAGAAAACGCCGACAGACACCTGACAAAAATCAATAACACGGTGTGAAATAAAAATAAAAGACGGGTAAACAGGAGGCAGAAGTAAAACAGCAAGCATCCGGGCAGAAAGGCAGCACCGGAACACGGGCAGCCGCCCCGCTGAACGGGGCGACAGAAACCCGGATAGCGTTTATTGCTCGCCGAATTGGCGGCGCAGGTGACGTTTGAGCAGTTTGCCGGAACTGTTTTTGGGCAACGCCTCCACAAACTGGATACGCTTGGGCACCTTGAACGGGGCCAGGTTGTCACGCGCATGGCGTAGCAGGCTGTCGGCATCGGCTTCGGCGCCCGGACGCAGCACCACCACCGCGACAATCGCCTCAATCCACTTCTCATCCGGCACCCCGATCACCGCCACTTCGGCTATGTCCGGATGGGTATACAGCCCCTCTTCCACATCGCGGCTGGCGACCAACACCCCACCGGTGTTGACGATGTCGTTAATGCGGTCAACGATCCAGATATAACCTTCTTCATCGCGATACCCCAGATCACCTGAATGAAACCAGCCCCCGGCGAACGCCTCGGCGGTTTGTTCAGGCTTGTCCCAGTAGCCCACCATCAGCTGCGGCGACCGGTGCACCAGCTCGCCCTGCTTGCCGGGCTCACAGTCCTCACCACTGACAGGATCCACGATACGGGTTTCCACATTCAGGACCGGCCGGCCTGCAGAGGCCGGCCGGGCGGCATGCTCCTGCGGAGCCAGTACGGTGGCCAGCGGGGCAATCTCGCTCTGGCCGTAGCAGTTATAAAGCCCCGATTGCGGCAAGCGCTCGCTCAGCTCTTTCACAATCGGCTCAGGCATGATTGAGGCGCCATAATAGAGTTTTTGCAGATGCTGTAAGGCAGCCTCATCAAAGTCAGCATGGCGCAGCAGCGCGATCCAGACCGTCGGCGGCGCGAAGAAGCTGTTTAACTGTTTGGCCTTGAGCTGCTGCAGAATCAACTCCGGCGTCGGCGTATCGAGCAGGCAGGTATAGGCGCCGACCAGCAGAGTCGGCATGGTAAAAACATGCATCTGCGCCGAGTGGTACAAAGGCAACGCCCCCAGACAACGGTCTTCGCGGCGGATATCCAGATGATGCAGACAGCTGCTGTATTCCGCCATCAGGGAGCGGTGGGTATGCATCGCACCTTTGGGATCGGAGGTCGTGCCCGAGGTATAGAGAATCTGCACCACATCGTTCTCATCCAGCACCAAGGCCGGCGCCTGCTCCCCGCCGTCGCTGCAGGCCATCTGCAGAATATCGGCCTGTCCCGCCGCCGCGGACTGACTGTGCAGACTCCCCTGTACACACATCGCCAACTGACCGGCAACCTCGTCCACATGCACCTTAAGACTGTCATCGGCAAACAGCCCGCGGGCGCCGGACTGGGTCAGCACATAAACCAGCTCGCGCTCGGTCAGGGAAAAGTTCACCGGCACATGAATCAGCCCCGCGCGCGTACAGGCCAGCCACAGGATAAGGTAGGCATCCGAGTTCTTGCCGTACGCAGCCACCCGGTCGCCCTGTTTCAGGCCCAGCGCCAACAGCCGGTTGGCGACCCGGTTAGCCGCCCGGTCGAGCTCCCCGCAGCGCCAGCGGCGGTCGCCGTATTCCAACACCACCTGCTCCGGCATCAGGGCCGCAACCCGGTGCACCGCATCACCGATGGTATTGCGGGTGCTCCGCCGGATCATCGTCTGGATTTCATTCTCCGAATTCATCTCTCCACCTCATTATTGTTGTTACTCTGCCAAGCCTGCCCCGCAAGGCCCTGCCGACGGGCCCTGCCGACAAGCCATGCCGACGGGCCATGACAAGGGGCTCGTGCTAGCTTCGCTCGAGAATCAGGGCAATGCCCTGCCCGCCGCCGATACACATCGTAATCAAGGCGCGCCGCAGGCCTCTGCGTTCCAGCTCATACAGCGCCTTCAGGGTGACGATAGTGCCGGTGGCACCGACCGGATGACCATGGGCGATGGCACCGCCATTGACGTTAACCCGCGCCGGATCGAAGCCGAGACTCTGCGCCACCGCCATCGCCTGCGCGGCAAACGCCTCATTGGACTCGATCAGATCGATATCATCCATACCCAGTCCGGCCTGCTGCAGCGCTTTTTTCACCGCAGGAACCGGCCCCAGCCCCATCAACGCCGGTTCCACACCGGCAAAACCATAGCTGACAAAACGCGCCCGCGGGACCAGCCCGCGCGCCTGCGCTTCCTGCTCTGTCGTCAGCACAACAGCGGCGGCGCCGTCGTTTATCCCGGAGGCATTACCGGCGGTCACCAGACCGTCCCGTTTAAACGCCGGGCGCAGTTTCTGCAAATCGGCCATGCTTACCTCAGGGCGCACGTGTTCGTCCTCGCAGAACCCGCGCACAGCGCGTCCCTGCCTGACCTGCACCGGCACAATCTGATCGCGCAGATAACCGGCAGCCATGGCCGCCGCGGCTTTTTTATGGCTGTCCAGCGCAAAGGCGTCGAGCTGATCGCGGCTGAAACCGTATTTCGCGGCAATATTCTCGGCGGTCATCCCCATATGACCGCTGCCAAAGGGGTCGCTGAGAATACCGCTGGTCATATCCGTCACACAGGCATCGCCCAGACGCTGGCCGAAACGCAGCCCGTTTTGCAAATAGGCGCCACGACTCATGCTCTCGGCCCCGCCGGCCAGCGCGATACGGCTGGCACCGGCCTGAATCATCTGCGCGGCAGAGATCAGCGACTGCACGGATGAGCCGCACAAGCGGTTCACATTCAAGGCCGCAGAGCTGTCCGGCAAACCGCAGTTCAGCGCAATATGCCGTGCCAGATACACATCCTCCGGCGAGGTCGTGATGATATGGCCGAAAACCGCGTGATCGATCTCCTCGGCATCCACCCCGGCGCGCTCAATGGCAGCCTGAGCGGCAACCGTGCCCAGCTGCGCCGGCGACAGATCCGCCAGACTGCCGCCGAAATCACCGATGGCAGTGCGCGCACCGCCGAGAATCACCACATCCTGTAAACTCACTGTCCCGTTCATCGTTCCCCTCCTTTTATTGTCATTTCAGCCGGCACGGCCGAGCATGTCCCGTGCGATCACTTCTTTCATGATTTCCGACGTCCCGGCGTAGAGCCGCTGTACCCGCGCATCCACATAGAAACGCGAGATCGGATACTCCAGGGTGTAGCCATAACCGCCGAACAGCTGCAGGCAGCGGTCAACGCTGCGGCACTGCATCTCGGTCAGAGTCAGCTTGAGTGTGGCCGCATCCACCGCGCTCATCTGCCCGGCGGTATAACGCTGCAAACACTGGTCGAAATAGGCCCGCCCCAGAGCCAGTTCGGCGCGCACCTCTGCCAGGCTGAAGCGGGTGTTCTGGAAATCACCGATGCGCTGACCAAAAGCGCGGCGTTGCCCGACATAGTCCAGCGTCAGGGCGAGCGCACCTTCAATCGCACCCAGCGCCTGCGCACCGACGCCGAGCCGTTCACGCGGCAACTCCTGCATCAGATAAACAAAGCCCTGACCGGCCTCGCCGAGCAAGGCATCCTCCGGCACCAACAGGTCTTCAAAAAACAGGCTGGCCGTATCACTGGCGTGCTGGCCGATCTTGCGGATCGGCTTGCCGCGCGAAAACCCCGGCAGGCCCGTATCGACCAGGAACAGGGAAACGCCGCGCGCACCGGCGGCAGGATCGGTCTTGGCACAGACAATCACCATGTCCGCGAACATGCCATTGGTGATAAAGGTTTTGCTGCCGTTAAGCCGCCAGCCGCCATCGACCTTGTCCGCACGGCAACGCATGGCCGCCAGATCACTGCCGGCATCGGGCTCGGTCATGGCAATCGCACCCAGCACCGCGCCTTCGGCCATCGGCGGCAACCATTGCGCCTGCTGCGCGGGCGTCCCCAGATGCAGCAAATACGGCATGACGATATTGGCGTGGATGTTATAGCTGCTGGCCAGCGCGCCCAGTCCCTGACGGGACATTTCTTCGCAGATCATCAGGCAGACCGCGACGCCGGCATCCGAACCGCCCAGAGCTTCAGGCAAATCCGCACCCAGCAGTCCGGCACCGCCAAGCCGTCGCCACAGCTCACGGGGCAGTTGCCCGGCCTCTTCCCAGCCGTCGTAGTGCGGCAGCACTTCCTCCTGCAGAATGCGGCGAACCGAATCGCGCAACAGCGCCAGTTCCGCCGCCGCAGCCTCCTCTTCGGGCACCTCTTTATACGGTGTCTTCATTGCTTGTCCTTTATGGGTATAGTTTTGACAGGCCAATGCCGCTTGACCTTTAAGGCCATTAAAAGCCCTGAGAAACACGCATTAAATGACAGATCCGGCCTTTTTAATTGACCATAACGGCCAGTCTGTCTGGCCAGCATCACCTCAGTTCTGCACAATGCAGACTATGTCAGCGTCCGACCTTCAGCCCGCCTCCGCGCGGGCGCATATCGCCAACCACTACATCCGCGCCTGTATCAGCGGCGCGCTGCGCCAGGGTGCCAACGAGAAACAACTGCTGCAGCAAGCCGGTATTCCGGCCCACTGGATTGACTGCCCCGGCCAAAGAGTCACCGAACAACAACTCAGCGAGCTGATTAAAAGCGTCTGGCGCTTTACCGGCAGCGAGTTTATGGGGTTATCGCCGACAATCTGTCGCCGCGGTGTGTTTGCCTTGATGGCCGAGCTGGCCTGCGAAGCGCGCACGCTCGGCGGCATGCTGCGCCAGAGCGCCCGCTTTTACAGGGCTGTGACCGACGATCTGGATATAGGCCTGGAAACCACCCACACCGGCCAGCCGCCGCTGGCATTTTTCCGCCTGCATCTGAAGCAGACCGGCTACGACCCGGATCACCTGTTGCAGGAGTTTGCCCTGATGATGTGGCAACGACTGGGCAGCTGGATGGTCGGTCAGCAGATTCCGGTAGCCGGCACCAGTCTGGCCTACCCGGCCCCGGCCCACGCCGATGAATACCGCGCCATGTTTCCGGGCGAGCTGATGTATGAACAGGCCTGTTGCGGGTTTTCTCTGCACCCGCGCTATTTGCAACTGCCGCTGATCCGCAACCGAACTGAATTAACGCGTTTTCTGCGCGCCTGCCCGGCGGTGATACTGCACCGCCCCCGGGGCGATAACAGCCTTCAAACCCAGGTCAAAATCCTGCTGCAACGCCATGATCTGAACAGCATGCCGGATCTGGACAGCATCAGCGCGCAGCTGCTGCTCACGCCGCGCACCCTGCGCCGCCGCCTGCAGGACGAAGGCACTTCGGTGCGCCTGATCAAGGAAGCCCTGCGCTGCGACCACGCCCGCACACTGCTTAAGAACGAACATCTGCACATTCAGGAAGTCGCCGAACAGACCGGCTTCAGCGAACCGGCCGCATTCTGCCGGGCCTTTAAGCGCTGGACCGGTTACACGCCGGCACAATGGCGTCAGCAAGCACTGCATCCGCAAGCCTGACCGGCCTGCAGGAACGGGTCTCAAGCCAAACGATGGGAAAATAAGAAAGAAAGGAAGGAAGACGGGCGCCCGGAAGATCGCCGGCGCCCTGTGTTGCCCGGGTTCAGGCGCGGTTTTTCAACCAGGCTTCGAGCTCTTCGGAGCCGCCGATTTTCTCACCGTTGATAAACACCTGCGGCACGCTCTGGGCGTTGGCCACCGCACGCAGACTGCGGTCGGAATAATCACGGTTCAGGACCAGCTCTTCATAGCTGATGCCGGCATCGTTCAGCATATTCTTGGCTTTGGTGCAGAACGGGCAACCGCGACGGCTCATGACCGTCACATCCAGCGGCTTTTGCGCCTGCGGCGCGATATAGGCCAGCATGGTGTCGGCATCAGAGACTTCAAAGGGGTCGCCCGGTTTGTTCGGCTCGATAAACATCTTGTCGACCACACCGTCTTTGACCAGCATGGAATAACGCCATGAGCGCTTACCGAAGCCGAGCTCGTTTTTGTCCACCAGCATGCCCATGCCTTCGGTGAACTCACCATTGCCGTCAGGGATAAAACGGATGTTGTCGGCGTGCTGATCGGCGGCCCATTCGTTCATAACAAACGCGTCGTTAACCGAAACACAGATGATTTCATCCACGCCGTGCTCTGCAAACACCGGTGCCAGCTGGTTGTAACGCGGCACATGCGATGAGCTGCAGGTCGGCGTAAACGCGCCCGGCAGGGAAAACACCACCACAGTGCGGCCTTTGAAAATCTCATCGCTGGTCACATCAACCCAGTCGCTGTCCTGACGGGTACGGAAGGTTACCGTCGGGACTGTTTGTCCTTCTTTGCTTTCGAGCATTTGCATCTCCTCATTAAAGACGTTTTGATTATGCGGAATTCTCTTCCGGCCGGAAACTGACAAGTCTGACACCTCACAACTGCCCGGGATGTCAGACAAGGCCTCAGAATGGTCGCTGACGGCTCAAAGCTCGGTGGTCACAGCAGCCGAAGCACGGATTGCTTTGCCGCGTGCACGCTCGGCCGTGGTATCGCGTGCCAGCGCCACGCCCATACGCCGGGTCCCTTTGACCTCGGGTTTACCGAATAGACGCAGTGCGGTATCCGGCTCGGCCAGTGCGCTTTTCAGATTGCCGAAAACCGGTTTATCCGATTCGCCTTCGACGAGGATTACACTCGACGCCGAGGGACCGTGGAAATGAATATTCGGGATCGGCAGGCCGAGTATGGCCCGGGCATGCAGGGCGAATTCCGACAGATCCTGCGAAATCAGCGTCACCATGCCGGTATCGTGCGGTCGCGGTGAGACCTCGCTGAAAATCACCTCATCGCCTTTGATAAACAGCTCCACGCCGAACAGGCCGCGGCCACCGAGCGCGGCGGTGATCTTATCGGCCATCTCATGCGCTTTTGCCAGCGCGGTTTCACTCATGGCCTGAGGCTGCCAGGACTCGCGGTAGTCACCGCCGACCTGCACATGGCCGACCGGCTCACAAAAACTGGTGCCGCCGACGTGGCGCACGGTCAGCATGGTGATCTCATAATCGAAGTCGACAAAGCCTTCGACAATCACCCGACCGGCACCGGCGCGGCCGCCTTCCTGCGCGTACTGCCAGGCCTGTTCGATATCGGCCTCGTGACGGATGGTGGACTGGCCTTTGCCCGAGGAACTCATGATCGGTTTAACCACACACGGCAAGCCGATCTCTGCCACGGCCGCATCAAAGGCTTCGCGGCTGTCGGCAAACGCATAAGGCGAGGTGGTCAGGCCCAGTTCTTCAGCCGCGAGCCGGCGGATGCCCTCTCGGTTCATGGTCAGGCGCGCCGCTTTGGCGGTCGGAATAACCGTATAGCCTTCGGCCTCAAGCTCGACCAGCGTTTCTGTCGCGATGGCCTCAATTTCCGGCACGATCAGGTCCGGCTTTTCCTGCTCGATTACCGCCCGCAGCGCCTGATCATCGAGCATGGACACCACGTGGCTGCGGTGCGCGACCTGCATGCCGGGCGCATTGGCGTAACGGTCCACCACGATGACCTCAACCCCGAGCCGCTGCAGTTCAATCACAACTTCCTTACCAAGCTCACCGCCACCGCAGAACAAAACGCGGGTGGCAGAAGCGGACAAAGGGGTTCCGAGGGTGGTCATAGGCGACTCCGGTGGTGGTCTTCTGAAAATGTGCGCGGATTATCCCCGATCCGGTCTCAGATTGCACCGTCATCGGACACAGGCCGCAGTCACGCCGGACAAAAAAAAAAGCCCGGACCTGGGGCCCGGGCTTTCAAGTTTTCAGATCAGAAGCGGCGGATCAGAACTTCACGCGCATACCGGCGAGAAAGCCCATGTCGCTGTCGTCTTCATCGCTGTTGCCGATTTCGGCAAACACGCTGACATTCTTGTGCATGGCTTTGGTGACATTGGCATACCAGTACAGCACGTCATCGCCTTCATCAGGGGAATGTTGCGTGACACCGGCCGCACCCTCGACGGTCTCAGCGAACGGCACGCTGGCGGCAAAGTTGATCGCATCCAGATCATCGTTGCTGGTGAAATCGAAAGCCAGATTGACCGGTCCGGCATCGGCGCTGGCAAGGATACCGAGAGTGTCGATGGACTCACTGCCGGCCGCACTGGGATCATCTTCGTAGCTCTGGTAGGCCACGCCCAGATCAACCATCGCCAGTTTGGTTGTCAGCACCACCTCAAACACAGTGCTGTCACCGTCTTCCTCTTCGAGGTCATAGGACACAACAGCGCCGAACATCGCATCGCTGTACTCAAACTTAAGCGTCTCGGTACCGCCGGTTTCAGGAAAGGCCGTACCGCCGTCCATCTCGATCGCTTTTTCGGCAGCGAAATCATCCGATGCCCAGTACATACGTCCGAGCGAAACTGACATGGCGTTGAACTTCAGGCCCACATAGGCATCATCGACGATATCATCGTCGCTGCCATCGCCTTGGTTTTTCCAATCCAGCTCCAGCTTACCGAAGGCGGCCATATTGTTGCCCAGGTCATACTCAGCACCGAACTTGAGTTCCAGATCGTCATAGTCGACGACCATATCCTGGTCCTCACCGGGCTTTTGGAACAACTGAACCTGCAGGTCACCCTTCAGATCAAGCTTGAGCTCGTCCTGTTGGTAAACAGTCGCAGCAGAAGCCGCGCCGGAACAAAGAACCGCAGTCACGGCGCTGGCAATAACGTGCTTTTTCATTTTCAACTCCAATTAAGACAATACCGGCACCACACGGACACACACTGCCCGGGTGGAAACTGGAGCTGAAATTACACGCACAATGTGACAGTTCGGTGTCTGCGCAACAAAAATACGCCGGTTTGTATGATTTACGCCAATACGGCCACAGCGCAGGAAGGGAGTGGACTTGAAGAAAGAGGCACCACGCGAGGGCCCGGCCTGCTCCGGCTATGCAGACACGACAGCAGGCCCTGCGTGCAGAAAACCAACAAAACCGCGGTAGCGGCAACCCCGTCAGGGCACGCGCAACTGTAAGACAAGACAAGCAAACACCAGCGACACACCCAGACAGCCGTACAGGGTCAGACGCTCGCCAAGCACCAGCATGGCCAAAGCCGCGGCCACAACCGGCTCAAGCAGGGTGATCAGTGTGACTTTAGCCGCCGGAACAAACCGCAAGCCGTAGCCGAACGCCAGATAGCCGAGAAACATGGGTACCACGGCCATATAAAGCGCAACCGTGGTGTTCACAGGTCCGGCAAACAAACCTGTCCCGGTCAGTGCCAGCGATGGCAACAATACCGCAGCGGCCAGCAAAAACATCCCGGCCACAACCGGCTCAGAACCGAGGCCCTTATCAATCAGACGCTTGGCCAGCCAGGAATAAGCCGCATAGGTCAAACCGGCCACCAAGCCCAGCACGATGCCGGATAAATACAAGCCCGTATCACTGTCCACGGTCGTATGGGGTCTGGCCCTGACCAGCAGAATGACCCCGCATACCCCGGAAGCAAAACTCAACAGCCAGCGTCGCGTGATCGGCCGACGGTTGATCAGCCCCTCCAACAAGGCGGTAAATACGGGCGCACTGGCGATTGAAACCAACGTGCCCACAGTCACGCCGGCCAATCGCATGGCCGTGTAAAACGCCAAGGGGTAAACCGCCACAGCCAGCCCGCCCGCCACGAGCAAAGCCCGCTGACGCAGCAACAGCGGCAGCTCGCGCCGCAGCGCAGGCGCGGACTTTAAAGCCAGCAACAAGCCGCCGACACCCATGGCAAACGCGCCGATTCCCAGGGGGCTGATATGCGGCGCGAAACTCGCTGCCGTACCGGTTGTCCCCCACAGCACACTGGCCAGAATAATGGCCGCACTACCGCGAAGGCGCGGGTCAATCTGCTGCATAACGACACCCGTGCGGCCGGGAATCGCCGCCACTGCGATAAGCCATCACTCGCCGGCCGGCGCGTTGCGTTCGGCCGGGTCGCGGCTGAAAACACCGATCAGCTCATTCGGATCCTGCGCAGCACGCTGCACTGCCGTCGCCTGCGCCCACCACTGCAACTGCGCGAATGTCCGGCCGAAATAGCCAAACCAGGCCGCCTGATCCTCCCCCGCCTGCAACGAGCCGTCGTCGCAAAACACATCCTGTGCCCTGGGTATATGAATCATGGCCGACACAGGCAGGCAGCCGAGCTCGGAGAGAAACGTGCGCATCCCGACAGCCGCGCGCATGCCGCCCCACTGCCCGGCCGAATAGGTCACGATGGCACTGGGCTTGTAAGAAAACAGGGAACTGCCGAAATGGTTTAACAGATTGGCCAACGCCGGGCTCATGGAATGATTGTATTCAGGACTGATCATAATATAGCCGTCGGCCGCGTCTATTTTCTGCGCCAGCGCATCCAGCTGCGGCGGCACACGACGAGCGGAATAGGCAAAATGCGGCTTGAAGACGGGATCGGTGGAAACCGCCAGCGCATCAATCATCTCAATCTCATGCCCGGCAAACTGCTCCTGCAAACAGGCAAGACAGGCTTTGGCAACCCTGAGACCAAGCCGAGCGGGCCGCGGCGGCGTACTGTCGCGCACCGAACCCAGAAAGACCAGAAACTTCATCGCTTTTCTCCGTCTGTCATCGGCTGATTTGAAAACACACCGGCCTGAGGAAACAACAACTCAGGCGCGCCTTCCTGCCAGGGCTGATAGCGACACATGCATTGCAAAAACACAGGCTGTGCGAGCCAACCCTGTAACCAGGCTTGCAAATTCGGATACGGCAGACTGTAAAACGCCTCCCGGTCCACATGCGCAAACTGCCGGACAAACGGCATGACGGCAATATCAGCCACACCCGGGCGTTCACCTGACAGGCAGCGCTGCGTTGCCAAGCGGCTTTCCAGCGCCTGCAAAAAGACCTCACCGCGCTGCCGGTAACACAGTTGCGTCATCTGCGGATAGCGGTCGGCATATTTATAGCGGTCAAGCCAGTACTTGAACTCACCATCATTGCGCTCAATCAGTGCTTCTGCATAGGCCGGGTCGCCATCAAGCAAGCCATGCGGATCCTGCTGCGCCAGCGCCCAAAACAGAATATCGCGGCTTTCTTCGATCACTGTACCATCGGCCAATTGCAAGACCGGTACCGTGCCTTTGGGGCTGATTTCCAGCATCGCTGCCGGTTTGTTCTTCAGCTCAACTTCACGCAATACCACCTGCAAGCCGGCAAACAGAATCGCCAGCCGGGCACGCATGGCGTAAGGACATCGACGGAAAGAATAAAGCCGGGGCAAGTGAGTTGTCATGGCGCTATACCGCAGTGAAAGGCGGATTATAGCCGAATAGATCGCCCTTCCTGCCTTGACAGTCAATTTGTCCGCCGACATCATACGCACTTTCGCGCATATGTGCATATATCAACCGGGAGACATCTCAATGCAAAACAACAACTGGGCGCTGGCCCTGCAGGAATTCATTCATATCGGTGGCTGGCTGTTGGTGATTATCGCCGTGGTGTCAGTGCTGACCGGCGTGGTGCGGCACTATGTTCCACAGGAAAAGCTGCAGAACAAGCTGCAACAACATGAGAGCCGCGGCCCCCTGATCGGTGCCTTGATGGGCGTACTGACGCCGTTCTGCAGCGCCGCCATGATTCCGGTCATGATCGGCATGGTGCAAATGGGCGTGGCCACCGGCACGGTCTTCAGCTTTCTGATTTCCGCACCGCTGACCAACTTTGTGGTGGTCGGGCTGATTCTGGCGACCTTCGGGATCAAGATCGCCGCGATCTATTTTCTGCTGACCCTCAGCGGCGCCATGGTGGCCGGTTATATCGTCAGCAAAACCAGCCTGCGTCATGCGGTCAAGCGCGACCTGATCGAACCCGAACCGGCCTGCAGCGCGGCAACGGCAAAAGATCATGAAGTGCAGTTTATTATGAACGAAGAAGACAAAGAACTCGGCGTGGCAGACTGCGCTGCGGCCGGCACCGCCTGCGCAGCGCAAAGCGCTCAGGCCACACCGCACAAAGAACGCCTGCGCGCGGCCCTGCAGTTTGCCTGGGCACTCTTTAAAAAGATCACACCCTATGTGCTGATCGGTGCCGCAATCAGCGCCCTGTCGGCGGTGTTTCTGCCCGCGGAGATCGTCGAAAAATACGTCGGCAATGACAACTGGTTCGCCATCCCGGTTGCTGCGATCATCAGTGTGCCTTTATATTTACGCATTGAGATGGCCTTGCCCTTACTGGATGTGCTGATTAACAAAGGCATGGGTATGGGTGCGGCGATGGCGCTGCTGATCGGCGGCACCGGCGCAAGTCTGCCGGAAATTGCGATCGTCTCGACCGTCCTGAAACCCCGCGCAGTGGTGGCCTTTGTGACCTTCGTCCTGTGTATGGCGATCATCGGCGGCGTGCTATTCAGTTTTATATTCTGACAATCTACAGCCGTGGCACCGGCAGGGGATGCGTCGCCTCCCCTGCCCTGATGCCGGAACCGAAGGAAAGCGATGCTGATAAACTATGTCGACACACTCAAAGCACTGGCTGACCCCAACCGTTTAAGGCTGTTCTGGTTGCTGGCCCACATCGACCAGCGCATCTGCGTCGCCGAAGCCATGGACGTACTTGGCGAGTCTCACTACAACGTCTCGCGCAATCTGAAAATTCTCCTCAAGGCCAATATTGTCACCGCCAGCCGCGAGGGCAAGTGGGTTTTTTACAAGCTCAACACCGACGATACCGCCTTCAAGCGGCAGATTCTGGCCGCCGTACAGCAGATCCCGCCGGAGGAATTCGGCCCTGAGATCAAACGCTGCCAACTGCGCCTGAGTATGCGCCGCGACGGGCACTGTGTGATCGGCCCCGGCAGCGAAGAATGGCAAGCGGTCATCGCCGCAGAATCATCCGAAGCCCCATCCTGAAAGACGCTTGATAAGTCACTAAAGCCGCCGGCAAAAACTGCCGGCGACCATCGTTTACTGCGATAAGAGCTTACTCCGCCTGCACAGCGCTTCCGGCAGACGAGGTTTGCGCTTGTACTTCGCTGTCCGGCTCGTCTTCTGCCTCAGGCGCAGCCCCGGCTTCAGGCGCAGCTTCGGCTTCAGGCGCAGCTTCGGCTTCAGGCGCAGCTTCGGCTTCAGGCGCAGCTTCGGCTTCAGGCGCAGCTTCGGCT
>JAUOPI010000025.1 GCA_030546905.1 Granulosicoccaceae sp. 1_MG-2023
CGCATAGCGCGGCCTTTTTTTCTCCGGCAGTCTCTTAGTCGCTGCTGGTGCAGGGCTCGAAAGAGCTCGGACATTCGTCGTTGATACGCCCGCCGTTGGCAGAGATGGTTGGGATAACCTGATTGTCCAGATAGCCTGACACATAGCTGTTTTCGTCGACGCGGCTGCTGAACTCCGATTGCCAGAGGATATAGTTGGCGCCGAGGTAATCGACGGCCATATCAAACACCTCGGGCGTCTGGTCGTAGGTCAGATCCCAGGTTTCCACGTCCGGGGCTATACCGATCACGCCGTTGTATTTACGCATCAGATCATAGGCTTCGATCCGGTAGCCGCAGACTTCGCTGTCGGGAATATCCATGCGACGGCAGGGCACGGTATCGGGCAGACCCATGGAGCCGCCGCCGGTCTCGGCCATGGCCTGGACAATCTGCTCCATATAGCTGGTGCCGCCGCCCAGAAAGTTCAGCTGCATATTTACTGTGGTGTGGCTCAGTTCTTCTTTTGATTCCTCAAACAGGCGGATCAGCTGGTCGGTCCAGCCTTGTGCTGTGTAACCGTCTGTGGCGCCTATCGCCGATTCACCGGTGGAGATGATCTCGAAGTTCGGGTGATCATCAAAGGCCTTGCCGATCGCCTGGAAGAGGGCGATATGGCGATCCATCACGTCTTCGCGGAACAGCTTGACCATGCAGACATAGCCGCCGTACTTGTAATAACCACCGTACTCTGACGACATCAGATAATCCGGTACCGGCGGTGTGGTGCAGGAGCTGTTAAAGGTCCGCTCTTTCAGGTAAATACCGAAGTGCTTACCTGTGCCTTCCAGCATTTCGAGGATTTCGCGGATATTGTCAAAATCGTAAACGCCTTTGCTGGTTTCGAGATTGCGCCAGTCATAGGTGCCGATAAAGCCCTTGAGATTGGGGTCATCGATGTATTTTTCTATAAAGGCGATACGGCGGGTTTCGCGCTCGCTTTTGCTGTATCTCCGGCTGATATTGATAAATGTGTAGTGGCCGGGGTTGAACTTGTTGGCTTCGCCGTCCGTTGCTGCACCGAGTTCAGGCTCGTCGGCTTCTTCCTCGACGATTTCCTCTTCAACAACTTCTTCTTCGACGATGACTTCTTCTTCGACTTCTTCCTCAACAATCTCTTCTTCGACGACTTCTTCTTCGGCTTCTTCCTCAACAACAACTTCTTCTTCAACTGCCTCTTCTTCGACAGCGTCTTGTGTTGTTTCTTCTTCTGCCGCTTGCTCTTCGCCGGCGCTCTCCTCTTCGGAGGCTTGTTCAGACGTGTCCTGCTCTGCGCTGTCTGTGCCGGAGGTGCTATCGGTTTCTTCTGAATCCGAATCAGCAGCGTCGCCGGTGCTGTTGTCAGATGAGGAACTGCTGTCGCCGTCAGTCTCTTCACCGCTGGTGGCGGCACCGGTTTCCGGTTCGGCTTCCGCCTCGATATAGCCGGGATTCAGAAAATAGCTGGCGGAAGTGGAGTCGCTGAACATGCGTATGTAGTCTTCTTCGGACTCACACAGCAGGCTGCCCAGTGGCGTGTCGGCCCAGCAGGTCACCAGATGAGTATCAGTTTCGTCCAGAATCGAGATCCAGGTGTTGCTGTCGTCTTCACCTATGAGGTGCAGCATACCGTTGCTGACTTCATAGCTGGCGCTGGTGGTGCTGTTGTCTGCAATCAGGGTCACCCCTGTATCACTGAAGCTGACACTGTCCAGCTCCCCGGTGCTGCGTTCGGCGAGGATGTCTTCCTGATCAATCAGGTAGAAGCTCTGATTGTTAAGCGATTTCTCGGTAAAGGAGATGGACGGGGACTCTTCGCTCAGGTTCAGCGTGTCGGTGAAGTGAGCCAGTGCCGTTTCGCTGTCGATCAGCGTGGTTTCAGTGCCCAGTGCCGCTTGCAGATAGGCCAGGGTGGCGCTGTCAGTGGCGAAGTCCTCACTGCTGAGATCCAGTTCGAGCCCTTCGGCCGCCTCGTGGGCCTGCTGGCTGATGCTGATGCCGTTGGATGCGTCACCATCTTCATCCAGCGTTTGCAACAGACGCAGGATATTGAGCACCTGTGTGTCGGCCGGATTATCGGTATCGGCAATATTAAGCGGCGTGACGATGCTTTGCGCGGCAGTGGCCGGCATGCTGATATCGCCGACAGAAAAGACAATGCTGTCCCCGGTGTTGTAGCGGAATTCTCCGGCAATGTTGGTGCGGCCGGTGTAGCTTTCGCTACCCTCGGCATCGACACTGCTGTAGGCCAGTCCGCTTACCGGACTGTCGATGAATTTGCCCAGCTTGTTGTCATCGTCACTGGTGAGGTCGATACACCCTGTCGTGACAAAAGCTGTCGTCGCACATGCGATGGCGGTTTTGAAGAACCGAGCGTTGATCGCCTGATACATACTGATACCCGTTTTGTTGAACACGAAACCGCTGCGATTGGCTGCAGTGGCGTAAGTGATCTAACGGCATCAGATGGGGTGATATTGACTGAGCTAAACTTGCCTTCCGCTAATGAACCGCGTCACGGAAAAGGTTACTTTGTGAGGGCGGTTACACTATCGCCGCTGCAGCGACGACACAGGCCTCAAAAATGCGGTTTTTTGTGAGGTGGAACGTGAACGCGGGGCTTGCGGAGCGACGCCACGGAATGCGGGAAATGTGATGCAGGTCGGTTTTAATGCGTGCGGATGCGGATTTCTGTGGTGTGGTTTTACGCACTGACCGGGCAAGCGCCGGCCGGCACTAGAGGCGTTCGATACGAAAGCGTATGGCGCCGGGATCGTCCGCCTCGGGCACCCAGCCTGCGCCGATCACGCCCTCGCCATCGAGCGTGACGGTCTCGCGGCGCAGGAAACTCAAGCCCTGGCCATCCTTGAGCAGATAGGTGCCGTTCGTACTCTGATCGGTAAGCAGAAACTTGCCCTGTTGCAGTTCTATGGTGGCGTGATTACGCGAGGCGCAGTCGCGCGCGACACACAGCGCATTGTCTGCCGTGCGGCCGATCGTCAGCGAGCTTGTCTCCGTGTCGACAAAGGCATCGCGGCCGTTCAGTGACAGCACCATACGCACGTTTGACGGGTGTCGGATCGAGAGGCTGACCGCGGTCTGGATGGCGGTCACGGATTCGTCTTCACTGCGCCACAGCAGACGGTGGACCGCGAGCGGTTCGCTGATGCCTTTGACGTGGATAAAGTCCAGCAGGCTGGCGCGTTGTTGCATGGCCGCCGACATCAGGCCGACGCAGGCTTCGGTGGTGGTGATTTCATCGAGATTGGCCAGTGAGGCAACCCGCGCGGCCACATTGACGGCGTTACCGTAGATATCGCCCTTGTCCGGGATGACAGGGCCGAAGTGAAAGCCGATACGCACAGACAGGCGGCGGTTTTCATGTGCCTGCTGGATTGCCACTGCCGCCTCATAGGCTTCATCACAGCAGGTGAAGCTGGCCAGCGCCGCATCACCGACGGTGCGCAGTAGTGTGCCCCGGTTGGCTTGGATACAGTCCTCCATCAACTGCAGCGATTCGGCCACCAGACGATGCGCGGCCTCGTCGCCGGCCTCTTCATAGAGGCGCGTACTGCCACCGATATCGGCGAACATAATGGCAACAGATTGTCGGGCCGTATCGGTCATGAGAATATCGGGCAGCCGTGAACGTCAGGGTAAGGTCTTGCATTCTATACAGTATGTTTACAATCGTTCAACAACACACGCACGCTGAGCGGATTTTGCAGCGCTGGCGCAATTTGCTTCTGGTGCTTTTGCTGCCGCTGCTGCTCAATGCCTGCGCGGTTTCCTCCGGTGAACGCGTGCGTGATATTGCCGAGCGCCGCGGATTCAGCGAAAGCACCGAATATGCCGACGGCTTCGGGCTGGCGGTGTTCCGCAATAATGTGGTGCTCGGGCAGGGTGGTGCGCTGCATATTTATCTGGAAGGCGATGGCACGCCCTGGTTGTTCGGGCGGATTATTGCCACCGATCCGACGCCCTGGAATCCGCTGATGCTGCGCCTGATGAGCCAGGACCGGCAGGCGGCCTATTATGTAGGACGGCCCTGTTATAACGGCTTTGCCCGTCAGCGGATCTGTCAGCGTGAGCTGTGGACGCGGGACCGGCACGGCGAGGTGGTGGTCTCGGCCATGGCGCAGGTAATTGAGCGCCTGTTCAAGCGCAGCGGAGCCGCCTCACTGCATTTGTACGGACACAGCGGCGGTGGTGCTATGGCGATGCTGCTGGCACCGCGTTTGCCGCAGGTGGCGCAGGTGGTGACCCTGGCAGGCAATCTGAATCTGTCCGGCTGGACCCGTTTGCATGGCTACACGCCGCTGAGCGGGTCACTGGATCCGGCGGCTCAGCCTGCGCTGGGAGCGCAGATCCGCCAGTGGCATCTGGCCGGCGCTGAGGATAAGAACGTACCGCCGTTTCTGGCCCGGCCGGTTGTGCAGCGGCAGGCTGATGCCCGCTTGTACGTGCTTGCCGGATTCGGCCATACCGGAGGCTGGGAGAATGTCTGGGGGGATGTGCTGGCGGCCTTGCGCCGCGGCAGAGAACCGCGCTTCAAGGACGTCGGTTACAGTCTGTGGGTCAGTTCAGACGGGGGCAGACAGGCCGACCCCGCCGTTGTGCCGGAGCTTAGTTTTCCCGCGTCGGCAGAATAAACGCTACGTCTTCACTCAGAGCCAGCTCGCGCTGCTCGGCCATCTCCTGCAAATAGGTCTCGCGCAGTTTTTTGTAGCGGGCGTAATCAAACGCATAAGAGCGGTCGCAATATTCTGTATGCAAATCCGTGCGGTGACAGTCTTCCTGACGCAGGGTTTCGTAGGTCAGCTGCATGACCTGGTCACGCGTACAGCCGGTGCACAGAAGCACATTAAAAAACAGACCGCCCATAAGCAGGGATTGGGTTCGTACTTGTTTCATCGTCAAATTATTGCCGCTCGATAAAGAGATGCGCTATCTCTTTGTAAATAGGGTTCCGGTCTCTTTCTTTTAATAAAGGATCTGGTTTTTTCAAGGTAAAACAATCGGGCTTGTTGATGAGAAACCGGCAATACGGCAGGGGAGTAAACCGGGAGGCAGCGGCAGGAGTGTGTAAAGGCGAGCCGAATCAGTAGCTTAACTACTGGCTCGCCTTTGGCGTGGAAGGCCCGGTCAATTTACCGGACGGATGACGATTTTATAATTACTGTTTTTGTCGGCGGCGCGGACCTGCTGTGCCAGTGCCGAGAGATTGAGAAACTCGCTGTTGTTTTTCTCAACCGCGACGTTCAGTTCTTTGGGCTCAGCGGCGTTATCGTCAAGCTGGCCGGCCGGCGTTCCGCTGACCGAGGTCGCCGGGGCTGAGGCGTATTTGATGACGTCCGTAGACGGGGACCGCAGCGCTGTCGCCCGGGTGACGGTCAGCTTGTAGGTGTCTGTGGCGGTGGCATTGGACGGATCGGTGGCGGTGACGGTGATAGTAAAGTTGCCTACATTCGGCGAGCGCTTGGCAGCGGCACAGCCTGTCGGAGACGGGTTGACGTCCAGACCGCTGCCGTCAGCGTCGATCGTGCAGGCCAGCTCGTCACCGTCCGGATCAGAAAAAGCCGAGACGATCCGTACATAGTCATCGCTTGTCACGGTCTTGTCTTCCCCGCCTTCGACCAATACCGGCGCCGAATTGGTGTCGGTTTCAGAGTCAGAGTCAGAGTCAGAATCGGATTCAGGCTCCGGCTCCGGCTCCGGCTCGGTAACGGTCAGTGTGTACTGGTCTGAGACTTGCGCGCCTTCGTCGTCCTGGGCGGTGACCTTGATGGTAAAGCTGCCCACGGTGTCGGCTGTGCCGGAGACGGTAACCGAGGTGGCGGTTTCCGTGTAGCTCAGGCCCGAGCCGCCGGCATTGACGGAGAAGGTGAGGGGATCGCCATCGCTGTCGGAAAAAGCGCTGGTAAAGCTGACGTTTTCGCCTCGTTCGACAGTTTTGTCAGCGGCGGACTGGCTGACTGTCGGCGTGTTGTTGGGCTCAGGCTCAGCCGATTCGACGTAGATCTTAAAGCTCTGTTTGACCGAACCGCTGCCGTCACTTGCCGTGACTGTGACGGAGTGTGGTGAGCCGTTGACTGCAGAGAGCAGGGCAGATCCGCTGATCAGGCCGGTGCTTTCGTTACCGTTGATACCGGCCGGCAAGCCGCTGTAGCTATAGCTGAGCGTGTCGCCATTCGGGTCACTGAAGTAGCCGCTCAACGACTCTGAGACACTCTCTGCGACGGTGAACGTCATGTCCGGAATCGTGCCCTTCTTGACGGGCGCGGGGTTGGTTACCGTCAGTTTGAATGTCTTGCTGATCTCGTCATGGTAGCTGTCGGTCACGCTTACCGTGACGGTCCAGCTGTTTGCTGATGCAGGTGTGCCGGAGAGAACCGAGCCGTTCAGGGACAGAAAGCCCGGTGTGCCGCCGAAGCTGTACTTCAGCGTATCGCCGTCTGCATCCGAGGCATAGTCGGCCAGATTCAGTGAGAATTTCTCACCGATGGTGCCGCTCTGCGACGGGATTGTTTTAAACGTCGGCGCTGAATTGGAAACCTTCAGGGTAAAGGTCGCAGAGTTTTTGGCCCCAAGCGGGTCAGTGGCGGTAACCGTGATATTCCAGCTGTTTATGCTGGTCGGGGTACCACTCAGGATTGAGTTTTTCAGGCTCAGAAAACCCGGGTTGCCGGAAACGCTGTAGGTCAGTGACTGGCCTTCCGGATCCGAGGCATAGTTATCCAGATTCAGGCTGAAGGTTTTACCCATGCTGGCGGTTTGGGTACCGATCGTCTTAAACACCGGTGACTGGTTGACCACCTCGAATTTAAAGCTCTTGCTGACCGCCTTGTTAAAGCCGTCAGAAACCGAAACGGTGATGGTCCACTCGCCGGCACTGGTCGGCTTACCTCTCAGGGTTGAGCCGTTCAGGGACAGAAAATCCGGTTTGCCGGAGACGCTGTAGCTCAGTGTCTGGCCTTCCGGGTCAGAGGCGTATTTGGACAAATCCAGCGAGAAGGTTTTGCCGGCTGTGCCGCTCTGGTCCGGAATGTTGTTGATCGTGGGGGCTGAGTTGCCCTGGATGGTCAGCGACAGCGCGCCTTCGGTGCTATTCAGACCATCATAAGCCGACAGCGACAGCGCATATTCGCCGATTTCGGCATTGGTCGGTGTGCCGCTCAGGCGCCCGTTGGTCAGCGCATCTTCGTCAAAAGAGCCGGGCAGTTCGTCGGTGGTTTCCCCGAACGTCAGCTCAGCGCCTTCCGGGTCGCTGAAATAGCCGCTGAAATTGAAGTTAAAAGGAATACCCGCATAGGCACGCTGATCCGGGATGTCCTTGTTCAGGACGGGCGGATCATCTTCAGCCACCAGCTTGATGGTGACATCGGCCTGAGCGGAGTGGATGCCGTCGGTGATTTCGTAGGTGAAGCTGTCCGTGCCGAGATCGCCTACCGCACTGGGATCACCTTCGTAGAAGTAGGTAAAACCGCCGTCCTCGAAAAGGGTGAATTCGTCTGCTTTCGCCGGGCCTTCGACCGCTGTGGTCACGACCTTGAGCGTGCTGTTGGAAACGTCGATATCGTCGCTGTCATTGCTGAGCAGATTCGGATCTTCGCTACCCAGTACCTGCCGTTGGGTGCCGGACATGACCGTAAACGTGTCATCAACCGCTTCCGGTGCTTCGTTGATGGAAATCATGCACAGCGACACATCGGCCGTGCCGGTGCCGCCGTCGTTGTCCTTGGCGGTCAGGCGGTAAGTCAGGCCGACCGGTGCCTTAAGCTGCGGGGCGGTGAGGGTGAAGACCGTTTTGGTGGTGGCGACCGTGCCGGTATAGCCGGCGGCCTCGGCTGCGGCCTGATCCGCGGCCAGTTCTTCATCACTCTTTTCCACTTCTTCCGTAAGGATGCTCAGTTTGCAGGCATCCGGATCGGTGCAGGCGTCTTCCAGCGAGGAGGCGGCCAGTTCGCTGTTGAAACCGTCCACATCGGCGCAGACATCCAGTGCGCCGGAGTCGGTCGGGGCCTGTTTCCAGCTCCAGGAGGTGATACTACCGTCATCATCGGAGCTGTCGCTGGGGTCGACGCGGGCGGTGGCCTGTTCGTTCAGCGTCAGTGAGAAACCGTCGTCGGGCGTGCCGTCGTCGAGAATAATCGTCGGCTTGCTGTTGGACTGGCGACCGGTTGAGTCGACCCAGTTACAAGCGCTGATCAGACCGGCGCTGATAAGGATGGCCAGCGGCGTATGAAGGGAAGTAAAACGGATTTTCATGGTTATTTCCTGTTCTGCCACCGTACTCGCAGGAGCGGGTGTCGCTGCTTTTAGGGTGCCGGCCGCGGCAGGCGGCCAGAGTGCCGGAAAACCGGCGCGTTAATGCGTTCAGGGGCCGAGTCTACCTGTTTGAGCGGCCCGCCGCGTCTGTATGACGCGAAACTGTGAAACAATAGCACAGCCTATTTCGACATTATATTAAGGGTTTGCAGCGCACTATTGGACAGGTGCCGGAAAATCCGCGCAAGTGTGCAGTTGCGAACAACTGTGTCTTTAGTGAGCTTGTGCGGGCTGTTTGGCGGCGCGGGTGTGCCTTCTACTTGACATTGCAGCGGTGCTGGCGACAATTCTCTTGTTTCCTGAAGTGACAGATTTCCGACGCGGCGAGCTGTGCACTGTTCCGGCTGTCCCCATGCGGCCTCGACCTATTCCTTATTTACGGAGTCATCCCTGCTAATGAGTTCAGTGCGGACAAACGGTTCGTGGTTTGTCATTTTTCTCGCCCTGCTTGGCCTGACCGGGCTGCTGTGGGTTTCTCTCGCGGAGGTGTTTGATGGCCGATGGCATCTGGCCTGGGATGTATTGCGCAATGGCAAGCCCGCTTACGCTATGGCTGCGCCGGCTGAGGCGGACAGCAAATCGCCTTCGGCAAAGCTGCAGCTGTCGCTCGGGCCGGATCTGGTCTCTGCCGACGGCGTGCTGCCGGCAGGTGAGGCTGAGCAGGCGCTGCTGAAGGCCTTGCGTGAGCGCGCCGCTGAACGACAGCTGATCTATCGCGTCGCCCCGCGCGGGGATGTCGCACAAGCCCCCTGGTTGGCACCGCTGAGCCGTTCTGTGGGCGATCTGCCGCTGGATGAGCGCGATAATCTGGACATCGCAGTGGACGACGATGGCGTTCTTATTGCCGGCACCCTGAGCTCGGAACAAGCCCTGAACAGCTGGAATGCGGCCGCCGCGCGCTGGGCTGCCGGTGATATTCCCCTGCAGAGCCGTCTGACCGCAGAGCCCTTCGGTGAATGGGCTCTGCAAGGGCAATGGCGCGGAGACCGTCTGATTCTCGGCGGGCAGCGTGCGCCGGATGCAGCCGCACTGACGCCGGCCGGTCTGAGCGTCGTCGATCAACGCAGTGCCGTGCGTATTGACCAGGCCCCGCTCAGTCCGTCACAACTGACCCGCGCACTGGAAGCCTTTGCCGCGGCTGCACCGCCGGGCTCGGGTATCGGTATTGATGCCGAAGGTCAGGTGGATGTGCAACTGGCCGACGGCACGGCTGAGGCCGCCGCGCAGTTGCAGCAGGAGCTCAGCGCCTTGTTGCCGGGTAAGCGCGTTGCCGTGAGCGCGGACGAGGTGCGCTCAACGGCATCGGTGCCCGATGTGTCCGCCGGTAATGAGCTGCTCGAAATCAATTTTGCCTATAACCGCGCCGATATCTCGCCGGACAGCTATGCCACGCTCGATGCGCTGGCCGAAAAACTCAGCACCAATCCGGCGCTCTCGCTTAGGATAGAAGGGCATACGGACACCACCGGTGACCCGCAATCGAATCTGTATCTGAGTCGTTTGCGTGCAGAAGCGGTCAGAGACTATCTGGTCAGCCGGGGCATAGCGCCGGACCGCCTGCGGGCCGTCGGCCTGGGCGACACCCGTCCGATTGCCGATAACAGTACGGCTGAAGGCCGTCATCGTAACCGCCGGATCGAGATCCGGGAGCTCTCTTCATGAAGCCGTATCTGACACATCCCTTTGTACTGATACCGCTGGCGGCACTGCTCGGCGGGATTATCGGTTGGTTCCTGCGCCGGATTATCGCCCTGCGTGAAGCCCACCAGGCCAGTCAGGCGCTGAGCAAAAAACTCAAAGGCCGCGACCGCTATATCGCACAGCTGAAAACCGAGCTGGCCGATGCCGAAGGCAGCGTCGAGGCGCAAAGCCAATCCCTGCAACAGCTGATGGACGAGCGTGAATCACGCGAGCGTGAGCAGAAGGAAGCGATCGAAGAATATCTCGTGCGCATGCGTGCGGCTGAGAGCAAGCTTATGAGCCTGCAGCGCAACTACCTGATCTTCAAGGCGCAGAAACAGCGTGAAGTCGAGCAGTTGCAGAACAACCTGGACAAGGTATTGCCTCTGCGGCGGGAATTGGAAGACCGTATCGAAGACTATTCCGATGAAGACGGGATCGATATGGATTCGACACTCGAGCTGGACCCGCAACTGCGTCAGGAGAAGAACCCCTTTATTCTGCGAAACGCGCTGATCAGCGAAAAGCGCAAGGTCGAGCACCTCTCGCTGGTCAAAAAAGAACTCAGCGAAACCTATTTCCGTTTCGCCGAAGAAAAGCAGCGCTGGGTGGCCGAAAAGCAAGCCCTGCAGCAACGCATCGAAGCGCTGGAATCCGAACAGCAGCGTCGCCGTACCGCGGAACTGCTCTCGGCAGAACTGGCAGCTGACAAAAAATAAGCTGCCCGGAAGGCAAAGATAAAAAAAGCGGCTTCGGCCGCTTTTTTTGTGTTGCTTGGATTGGGGATGATGCAGTTGCCTTTTTCGGGCTGGGTGTGACGGTTCGCTATCAGTGTAGTGCGCTTGCCGGTGTGAATAAATGCGCAGAAATTGAATGAGGAAAAGGATCATGCTTCATCGCTATACGAGTCCGCAGTGTTTACTGTGTGGGGAAGTAGGGAAGCTAACCTATGAGCATAAAATCAAAGGATCTCCACTGGCGAATAGATTCGGTAAGCAAGAATTGTACTTCGGTTCAAAGGATGATTTTTTTATTGGTAAAGTGAAAAAGCTTCAAAGTCCGAAGTCGAAGTTTTTAAAGTTTGAATCACCGATCTGTGAGGCATGCAACTCTAGAAGGACGCAGCGCGCTGATAGACAGTTCGATTCGCTGTTGAGAAAACTGAATAAAGCGTACGAAACGGGAATAGATCCGGCTCAAGTTTTCACGTCTGGTCTTTTTTATCCCGGGGGTGAGGCGAGTTTGGATTTACATCGATACTTTGCAAAGATCTTGTGTAACTTTCTGGCGGATTCCGAGTGCCCCATTCCTGAGAGGCTGTCTACTTTTGCAATTAATCGTAGTGATGAGGATTGCATTTATATTGGAATGGAGCCAAATAAGTTCTTGTCAGAGAGGGGCGGGCTATCGGCGGAATTCCTGCCGGCTGAACATAAAGGACTTTCTATTTTCGCTACGGAGGATCTTGAGCTGAGCCATATATTGTCCGGCGTTTCTTTTGGGGCCGTAATAATCTACTTCTGGTTCTATTTTACGAGTTCAGAGAAGGCGGAGCTGAAGAGCGAATACCCGGATGTTTACAGACGAATACGAAATCTAGTTCTGGAGCATAGAGCTAAACTTGAGTCCGGAATCCCAGTCTGAGTTGTCTAATCAATAATTAATCAAGACTGTCATGGCAGGATGAGTCAGGTATTTTGTCGTGATCTCGGAATAAAACGCTTTTTTGCAAACAGCAAATGATGTTTGCTACGAAACGCGCTAGAGCATTAGAGCTCTACAACTGTGGGGCCATATCGGACTGCGGCTCGTGAGAGAACTTCTTGGCGCTGTTTCAGCATAGTCACGGCAAGACGCGACGTGTCGTTATCGGATTGCTCCGGTAAAGAGGGTAAGCGCCTGCGGGAGTGCAGGGTTTTTGTCACCGTCCGGCAAGCGCGTTTTTTGTCTGCGCCGCCCGGCATTGGTTAGACTGCGTGCTTTCAAACACGAGAGGAAGGGTGACGATGGCGCAGACGATTGCCTTTATCGGGCTGGGTGTAATGGGCTTTCCGATGGCCGGGCATCTGGCCGCGGCAGGCCACACGGTCCGTGTTTACAACCGCACTGCGGCTAAAGCAGAACGTTGGTGTGAGACCTATACGGGTACGGCGCACGCGACACCCCGTGAGGCGGCGCAAGGGGCTGATCTGGTGATGGCCTGCGTGGGCAATGATGATGATCTGCGCAGTGTGGTTTACGGTGATGACGGCGCTTTTGCCGGCATGGCCGCAGGCAGTGTGTTTGTGGATCATACGACCGCCTCGGCCGATGTCGCGCGGGAACTGGCCGCTCATGCGCAGCAAGCCGGAATCGGCTTTATCGATGCGCCGGTCTCCGGCGGACAGGCCGGTGCGCAGAACGGTGTGTTAAGTGTGATGTGCGGCGGCCCGCAACCGGTGTTTGACCGGGTTAAGCCGGTAATTCAATGCTATGCCAAATCCGTTCTCTTGATGGGGGACAGCGGTGCCGGGCAGCTGACCAAGATGGTCAATCAGATCTGTATCGCGGGTCTGGTGCAGGGGCTGGCCGAAGGGATTCACTTTGCCGCGCAGGCCGGGCTTGACCCGCGCGCGGTGATCGGGGCGATTTCCAAGGGGGCGGCGCAGTCCTGGCAAATGGAGAACCGCTACGAAACCATGGCCGACGGCGAGTATGATTTCGGCTTTGCGGTCGACTGGATGCGCAAGGATCTGGATATCGCTCTGGCTGAGGCGCGGCGTAACGGCGCGCAACTGCCGGTGACCGCATTGGTCGATCAGTTTTATGCCGACGTGCAAGCCATGGGTGGTGGCCGTTGGGATACCTCCAGCCTGTTGGCACGCCTGCAGCGCGACGCGCAATAGACCGCCAGCGCGGATTTGCGGACATAAAAAAGCCGGGCTTGCCCCGGCTTTTTTATGCTTAGCGCGGTGTTCTTTGCGGCCTGCTGCCGCGTCCGCGTCGTGCAGACGGATTGCGTTTGCCGGCCGGCCGGGCAAAGGTTTTGGTCTGGTTAAAGGCGGACTTTTTGCCCGAATGGCCGCGGCTTTGGGGCTTTTTAGCGCCCGGTTGCCATTCCGGCACCAGATGTTTTTTACCGTTGCCGATCAGGTGCGCCTTGCCCATGTTTTTCAGCGCCTCACGGATGGTCGGCCAGTTGGCCGGATCGTGGTAGCGCAGAAAGGCTTTGTGCAGCCGGCGCGTCTGTGCGTCGCGCACCACCTCGACTTCTTCGGATTCTTTGGTGACCTTGCGCAGCGGGTTTTTGCCGGTGTGGTACATGGCCGAGGCGATGGCCAGCGGCGTGGGCAGAAAAGCCTGTACCTGATCGAGACGGAAGTTATTGCGTTTGAGCCACAGCGCCAGATTCAGCATATCTTCATCGCGCGTGCCCGGATGGGCGGAGATAAAGTAGGGGATCAGATACTGTTCTTTGCCGGCTTCTTTGGAGAACTTCTCGAACATCCGTTTAAACCGGTCATACGTGCCTATGCCCGGTTTCATCATCTTCGACAGGGGCGCGTCTTCGGTATGTTCCGGTGCGATTTTCAGATAGCCGCCGACGTGGTGGGTGACCAGCTCTTTGACGTATTCCGGATCTTCCACAGCCAGGTCATAACGCAGGCCCGAGGCAATAAACACGCGTTTGACGCCGTCCACCGCACGGACCCGCCGGTAGAGTTTCGTCAGGCTGGAATGGTCGGTGTTGAGATTGCTGCAAATGCCCGGATACACGCAGCTCAGACGGCGGCAGGAGGCCTCGATTTTCGGATCTTTGCAGGCCAGGCGGTACATATTGGCCGTGGGGCCGCCCAGATCGGAGATATTGCCGGTAAAGCCCGGTACCGTGTCGCGGATTGCTTCGACCTCGCGCACGATGGAGTCTTCTGAGCGGTTCTGAATAATGCGCCCTTCGTGCTCGGTGATGGAGCAGAAGGTGCAGCCGCCGAAACAGCCGCGCATGATATTGACCGAGAAACGGATCATCTCCCAGGCGGGGTTTTTCGCATCGCCGTAGGCCGGATGCGGGCGGCGCGTGTAGGGCAGGTCAAACAGGCCGTCCATTTCGCTGGTTTGCAGCGGCAGCGGCGGCGGGTTCAGCCACACATTGCGTTTGCCGTGCGCCTGTACCAGCGCCCGGGCGTTACCCGGATTGGTTTCAAGGTGAAAGACCCGCGAGCTGTGCGCGTACAGCACCTTGTTGCTTTTGACCTGCTCAAACGAGGGAAGGCGCACGACCATTTTGCTGCGGTCGCTGTTACGCGGTCGCTGGTGCATGCGGATGATCTGTGCAGCTCCGCTGTTCTCGCCCACACAGGGCCGTTCGCTGCTGGTGTCGGCGTAAGGATTGGCCTGCCGTGCGGCGATCGATCCGGGCGTGTCGATTTTGGTTGAATCGATCACGGTAAAGCCTTCGGGGATGTCGTCACGGACATAGCCCGAACCGCGGATATCGGTAATCTCGCTGATGGCCTCGCCGGCGGCCAGACGGTGCGCCAGCTCGACAATGGCGCGTTCGGCATTGCCGTACAGCAGCAGATCGGCGGCGCTGTCGAGCAGCACCGAGCGGCGCACGTTCTCTTCCCAGTAATCGTAGTGGGCGATCCGGCGCAGACTCGCTTCAATGCCGCCGATGATGATGGGCACATCGCGGCCGAAGGCCTCGCGGGCTTTTTGGCTGTACACGGTGACCGCGCGGTCGGGGCGTTTGCCGGCCTTGGCGTCGGGTGTGTAAGCATCATCCGAACGCGGCTTGCGGTCGGAGGTGTAGTGATTGACCAGCGAATCCATATTGCCGGCGGTGATGCCGACAAACAGATTCGGTGTACCCAGGCGTGTCAGGGCCGCCGGATCGCGCCAGTCCGGCTGGGCAATAATGCCGACCCGGAATCCCTGAGCTTCGAGCAGCCGCCCGATAATCGCCATGCCAAAACTCGGATGATCCACATAGGCATCGCCGGTCACGATAATGATGTCGCAGCTGTCCCAACCGAGCGCGTCCATTTCTTCGCGCGTCATGGGTAACACCGGCGCCGGGCCGAATTTATGGGGCCAGTATTTACGGTACGAAAAAAGCGGGGTCGCGGTCTGCATAATATCGGGTGTTACATCAGGGAGTGGCGTAGGGCTCATGATAATCAGGGTCGCCCGGTTTGGCGACCCGATAAAGCCATTGATTTTGTGCGGTTATTTGCTGTTTTTGCGCTCGCGGAACTTCTTCTTCGGCTTGCCGCCCGCGCTTTTGCTGTCAAATGCGCCGGCTTTTTTGGCCTTCTTTTTGACCGGCCGGTCGCCGATAGAAGCCGGCTGGCTGTGGCCGGGTTTGCCGCTGAAGCGCTGCATATCCAGACGTTTACCGCATACCCGCGCTTTTTGCAGGATTCTGAGGATTTCTTTGGGCATATCGGCCGGCAGATCCACGGTCGTGTAGTCGTCCTGAATATGAATTTCGCCGATATAGCAGCTGTCGATTTCCGCTTCGTTGGCGATGGCGCCGACGATTGAACCCGGGCGCACTTCGTCCTGATAACCGACGGCCACCTTGTAGCGCTCCATCGGCATATCCGGAAAGTCTTTCAGCGGCCGGGCCACCGGTGCCGGGGCGGGCTTGCTGCCGCGTTCACGCGGGGCACGGTTCTCGCGCGGCTCACGCGGTGCGCGTTCGCGGCGGCCGTCACGCTCGCCCTTGCGCTCATGCTCGCGCGGCTGGCGGTCACGCGGTGTTTCATCGAGCAGCAGCGGATCATCGCCCTGTGCAAGATGCGCCAGTGCGGCGGCGATCTGCAGCGGGTCCAGGCCTTCTTCGCTCTGCAGCTCGCTGATCAGGCCGGTGTAGACCTCAAGATCTTCACTGCTTAGCACATCGGTGATCTTGCGCTTGAAACGGGCCACGCGCTGGGCGTTGATGTCCGAGGTGGACGGCATTTCAAAGCGTTCGACCTTTTGCTTGGTGGCGCGTTCGATGGCGCTGAGCATGCGTCGTTCGCGCGGCGTGACAAACAGGATGGCATCGCCCTGACGACCGGCGCGGCCGGTGCGGCCGATACGGTGCACATAGGCTTCGGTGTCGTAGGGGATGTCGTAGTTGATCACGTGGCTGATGCGTTCCACATCCAGACCGCGCGCCGCGACGTCGGTGGCGACGATGATGTCGAGTTTGCCTTTCTTGAGCTTGTCGACGGTCTGCTCGCGCTGGCCCTGCGGGATGTCGCCGTTAAGCGCTGCCGCGTCAAAGCCGCGTGCCTGCAGCTTGTCGGCGACCTCGACCGTGGCGTTTTTGGTGCGCACGAAGACGATCATTGCGTCGAACTCTTCCACATCCATAATCCGCGTCAGCGCATCGATTTTGTGGAAACCGCTGACCTGCCAGAAACGCTGGCGGATCGTGGTCGCGGTGGACGTCTTTGAGGCGATGCGGATTTCCTGAGGTGATTTCAGGTATTTGTGCGCTACGCGACGGATGACTTCGGGCATGGTGGCCGAGAACAGCGCGGTTTGCTTTTCGCCCGGGGTTTGCTCAAGAATCCATTCCACATCATCGATAAAGCCCATGCGCAGCATTTCGTCGGCTTCGTCGAGCACCAGCGCGCGCAGGGCGTCGAGTTTCAGGGTGCCTTTGCGGATATGATCCATCACGCGGCCGGGCGTGCCGACCACCACCTGAGCACCCTGGCGCAGTTGTTTGAGCTGGCCGCCGTAGGCCTGACCGCCGTACACCGGCAGGACGTGAAAGCGCGGCATATGCCGTGCGTAGCTCTGAAACGCTTCGGCGACCTGAATCGCCAGTTCGCGGGTCGGGGCCAGCACCAGAAGTTGCGTGCGGTTGTCGTTCAGGTCGATCCGTGACAGCATCGGCAGCGCAAATGCGGCTGTCTTACCTGTGCCTGTCTGGGCCTGGCCCAGCAGATCGTTACCGGCCAACAGCACGGGAATGCTGGCCTCCTGAATAGGTGAGGGTTGCTCGTAACCCAGTTCGCTGACCGCTTGGAGGACGGACGGAGACAGGCCAAGTTCGCCGAAACCCGGCGTGGCTGCAGTTGATGACATGGAAAAGAACCTGAAAAGAGACAAAACTAAGAGGCAACGGACGACTATAACGGAAACCGGGCCCCTCCGGCAGGATTTCCGCCCCGCTGCGGGCTTGGTTCACAGAATGGTAACGCCATCGTCGGCTGTTTCCTACTGGCGCCGGGCATAAAAACTGCCGGACAATCTTCTTATACGACCGTTGTCACCACTATTTGTTCCAATCGGAGAGACCGTGAGCGTCCACTATCAGATTATTCCCGAGAACCCGGCGGCCCATTTGTACCGTGTCCGCCTGAGCGTGACTGAGCCGGCCGGCGACGGCCAGGGCTTTGCCCTGCCTAACTGGATCCCGGGCAGCTACATGATCCGTGATTTTTCCAAAAACATTGTCACCCTTGAGGCGTCTTGCAACGGGGTGCCGGTAGCGCTGGAAAAACTGGATAAGTCCCGTTGGCGCGCCGCGCCTGTGCAGGGCACGCTGGAGCTCGATTATCTGGTCTACGCCTGGGATCTGTCGGTGCGTACCGCGCATCTGGATGAAAACCACGGCTTCTTTAACGGCACCAGCGTGTTTCTGTCGGTCGACGGGCAGGAAAACGCAGCGCTGAGTGTGGAGATCGTGCCGCCGCCGGCCTCGCTGCTGGGCGATTGGCAGGTCGCCACGGCCATGCATGCCGAAGAAGTGGATGCGCGGGGCTTCGGCCGCTACCGCGCCGATGACTACGACGAGCTGATCGACCACCCGGTGGAGATGGGCACTTTTACCCGGGTGAAGTTCACGGCCTGCGAAGTGCCGCATGAGATTGTTCTCACCGGCCGCTTTGATGCCGATCTGGAGCGTCTGGCCGCAGACCTGAAAACCATCTGCGAGCACCATATCAACTTCTTCGGCCGTCCGGCGCCCATGTCGCGCTATGTGTTTCTGGTGATGGTGGTCGGCGAGGGCTACGGCGGGCTGGAGCACCGTGCTTCGACTGCTTTGCTGGCTTCGCGCAAGCATCTGCCCTATGTGGGTATGCAGGAGATCAGCGACGACTATCTGGAATTCCTTGGTCTGTGCAGTCATGAGTACTTCCACACCTGGAACGTCAAGCGCATTAAACCGGCGGCTTTTACCCCGTATCAGCTGCAGCAGGAATCCTACACGCGCCTGTTGTGGGCCTTCGAGGGCATCACTTCCTATTACGATGATCTGGCGCTGGTGCGCTGCGGCCTGATCGGGCAGGAGCGTTACCTCAAACTGCTTGGCCGGATGATCACACGGGTCTGGCGCGGCAGTGGCCGTTTCCGCCAGAGTGTGGCCGATTCCAGTTTTGATGCCTGGAACAAATTCTACAAGCAGGACGAAAACGCCCCGAACGCCATCGTCAGTTACTACGCCAAGGGCGCGGTGATTGCCGCCGCACTCGATGCCACCATGCGTGAACGTTCCGGTGGCAAGGTGTCGCTGGACGATCTGATGCGCCAGCTGTGGGATGATTGGCAGGTCTCCGGACGCGGTCTGGGCGAAGATGAGGTCGAAGCGCTGGCTGCCAAGCTCACCGGTGTGCCTTTGGATGATTTCTTTGATCAGGCCGTGCGCGGTACCGACGACCCGGCGCTGGGGCGTTTATTCGCCTCGCTGGGTATTGACGTGCACTGGCGACCGGCCAGCTCCCGTACCGATGCCGGCGGTGAGCCTGCGCAGGAGAAGCGTACGCCACTGAGTCTCGGCGCACGTTACCGCGCGCATGCCAAAGGCCTTGAGATTACCCATGTGCTCGACGGCGGCGCAGCGCAGAAAGCCGGACTCTCGGCCGGTGACGTGGTGGTAGCCGTGGATGAGATGAGCACCGATCCGGGGTTGCTGGACGCGCTGATTGAGCGACGTCAGAGCGGCGATACCCTGATCTTTCATTATTTCCGTCTGGACGCGCTTTATACCGCAAGAGTGGTTTTGCAGCCGGCCGCTGCCGACACCTGTTATCTGACCATCAGCGACAGCGGCCGCGATACGGCCTGTGCCTGGCTGGCGCCGGCGCCGCGTGCTCATGCCTGAGCCGCTCGACCGTGACCGCATCGCCGCGCTGGCCGGCGCGGCGGTTCGTGGTGTGGAGGTTTATGCGAGCCTGCCGTCGACCAACCGCTATCTGGCTGATGCCGTGCGCGGACAGCGCATTCTGCATCCGCTGGCGGTGCTGGCCGAACAGCAAAGCGCCGGGGTCGGCCGGCGCGGCAAGGCCTGGACATCGCCACCGGGCAATATCAGCCTTTCCCTGTTGAGTATCTTTGATGTGCCGCTGGCGCGCCTGAGCGGCCTGAGTCTGGTGACCGGGGTTGCTGTGGCCGGGGTATTGCGGCAGTTGTACGACCTGCGCGTCTCGCTGAAGTGGCCTAATGATGTGCTACTGGACGGGCACAAGCTGGCCGGCTTGCTGGTTGAGGTGCCGTCTGCCAATTCGAGCCGGACTTGTATTGTTACCGGCGTTGGTGTGAATGTGCTGCCGCCGGAAAATCCCGATATCAGGCAACCGGTCGCATCGCTCAGCGAGGCTGTGGGTGAGGTGGACCGCAACCGTCTGGCCGGAGAGCTGATTCGTGAGCTCGATGCCTCTTACCGGCGTTTTATCAGCGAGGGGATAGGGCCGGTGTTGCAGCAATGGCGCAGTCTCGATTACCTGCATGGCCGCGAAGTGAATGTGTTGATCGGCGAGCGCACTGAACAGGGGCTGGCTTGCGGTATTACCGAAAACGGTGAACTGCAGGTGCAGATCGGTGATGAACTTCGGGTATTTAACTCCGGCGATGTCTCGGTGCGACGGCGATGAAACTGCTCATTGATGTCGGCAATACGCGGATTAAAAGCGCCACTCTGGACAAGACAGGGCTGACACCTTTGCCTGCCGCGCTTTGGCGCGATGAGACTGAGCCGCAGGGTTTGTTTCCCGGATTGTGGCAGACACTGCAACCGCAGTCCGTCTTGATCAGCAATGTGGGTGGCGCACAGATAGGCGGGCATCTGCAGACCTGGGCGAACGCACAATGGCCTGAGGTGGCGGTGGAGTTTGTCAGCGTCAGCGGCGCGCTCGGCGGACTGCGCTGCGCTTACCCCAAACCGCAGTCACTGGGCGTGGACCGCTGGGTCGCCATACGCGGCGCGCGGGCGCGTTATCCGGCAGCGCCGGTTCTGGTGCTTGATGTGGGCACGGCGGCGACCTGCGACCTGCTGCTCGCCGACGGCACCCACCGGGGCGGCGCGATTTTTCCCGGTATCAATACCATGCGCCGTGCGCTGGCCGGCGACACGGCAAATCTGAATGTCCCCGCCGGACAGCGGGTCACGGCCTTTGCTGACAATACCCGGGATGCGATTGCCGGTGGCACCGCTTACGCGCTGGCCGGTGCGCTGGACCGCTTCGCGGCCGAAGCGCAGCACTGTTGCGGCGCGGACGACTTGCAGATCCTGCTCACCGGTGGCGAGGCGGAGGCCGTGCTGCCGTTGCTGCAAACGCCGTTGTGTCATGTGCCGGATTTGGTTCTCGAAGGCCTGGCAGCGATTGCCGCCGATGCGGTGTAATTTTTTTTGCCGTGGGTCTTGCCATGATAAAAAAGCTTCCCTAAAATACGCGCTTTCTGATGCCGGCATAGCTCAGTTGGTAGAGCAACTGACTTGTAATCAGTAGGTCCCGAGTTCGACTCTTGGTGCCGGCACCATTATTTTTCAATGAGTTAGTATTTATTAATGCAAGGGTGTGATCATGCCTTTTGCTACCGATATGCTACCTCAGGAAGTAAAACTCATTCGTGAGTAGGCCGGTGCAAGCATAACGTTTGCACCGGCTTTTTTATGTCTGCCTTCCTGCAATGCCATTTTGACCAGGGTCTCGATTCTCTGATTCTCTAACCCGACCTGAAAGCTGCTCTGACCTCTCGTTAGTCACCTCTACTGGTGTCTTCGAGCGTGGCTTACAGGCCAGCACAGAGGCTTACAGCGGCATTTTATGTCCAGCTTGTCGGTGTGGTTTTGTTGATTCGGAGAATAAGGCGTGATTTAGCTGATATCGCTAACAGGTGCGGCGGAGTATATCGCGGCGGAAAACTCCGAAAATCCGCGCCCATGCGTCACCGTCAAAGGGCCCGAAGCGAGGAAGGACCCGTGAAGTCAAACGCCCCTGAGAGAGCTCTCAGAGGCGTTTTGTAGATGCCTATCCTGTCAGTCGGCTTGCCGAATAATCGTTCGATGCTGGCGGCCTGTAGCCTTTGCCGCGGCATTTGCTGAGATATGACATGCGCCATACAAACTCACGGCGGGCTTTATCATCGTCATGTCGAACGAAATAATGTCCACCCTTCGGAAAATGAACCGAACCGCCAGGCGCTACGTGCTGCCAGGTCTCGCGTATCATCGGCCACAACGCATTTGACGATCGGACCAAATCACCGTCCAGCATCAAGATCAGATGATAGTGCTGGCTCTTGGCGCGCTCCTGCTCTCTCGCCCACAGATAAGCCAGATCACGCACGCCATGCGACCGTTCAAGGCGGCGGGCTAGGTTTTTCCGAAACCGGCTAATCCGTTTGGAGTCGTCGCTGTAATACGGCTGCCTCAAATCAACACGCAGCCCAAACACCCGACGCCAGCGCTTCAGGCAGACATGGAACTGATCTATGCCCGCATGGATTATCGGTAAATACAGGCCCGACCCTTTGGAGTTCACCGGATATTCGCAACCGTCGCGTTCAATGACGGCGGCGAAACTTGCCTGTTTCCATCCCTTCGACTGTCCATTCAATCCCTGCCTCTGTCGTAGATGATCAGAGGCTTCAGCAGGTAGGACTGCATTTTAGATATTATTAATATCCGCGCGGGATTGGCGTTAATTTCATTTCCTAACCGATTGATAACGCCGGAGAAGAAGGCGGCCCCGCGGGACAATTTCCGCGGGACAATTTCATAGAGCGAAACATGCGCGATGCAAGCCGTCATCATGCTGCGGACCTCTCGCACGCAGGCGTAACCTCAAGCCGATATAACGCATAGTCGAGCTTGCCTGTCCGCGATTCGTCTGGACGTACCCACTCGGTCGAAATCTGAAAGCCAGCACGGCGCAACTCTCGGACTCGACCAGCAGGGTGATTAACGCCATGGTCGCGCAGCTCGTAAGTGCTGACGCCTCGTGTGGGATTTGCCAGAAGAAATGCCAGCACTTTTGACCGATGATTTAGCCAGTGCCACAGTTGGTGTTTTGCGCTTTCTGCCGGTAGAATCAACGATGCCAACGATGATTCAAGCCGGACTCGATTAAGGGTTCGGTTTTCCCTGTCCATCAGCCCTTCACCTCGCCCGTGTGAGTTCCGGTGCGCTCCACTAAGTACGCGGCGACGTCTGCAAGGCGGTATTTCACGCAGCGTGAAACCTTGGTGAATGGAAGGTTCCGTTTTCCGGTAGACCGCCAGCAAGCCAGGGTATGTTCGGACGCAATGCCCAGCTCGGCAACCTCTGAAGGCGCGATAAATACAGGTGGCTTTTGGTAGCCCAAGGCTTGCGAGATTTCATTAATCAGAATTTGAATTTTGTTTTCATGTACTTCCACAGCTTTAACCTCATTGGTTTGTTGCTTAACGTGGGTACACCGTAATTCTTCAAACTCTTAAACGCGTGTGAAAATAGTCTCGGGCTTTGCTTTCCAACGCCTTCAATCTGGCAGCAACCTGTTATAGCTCGACCAATTCTTTATAGCGCGCCCAAACCTTCACTACGGCGGAGTAGCTCATCCGTTTTACGCCCAATATCCGGAAGATTTCGCTTACAAGGTCGCACGCCGACATATGACTTGAAGCTTCGTTACGCGTGATGTTCAATCCTGCGTGGCGACAAAGGTCTACCATGACGATGATGCTCCTGTCGCGCAGCGAATTGTTCCAGCGGTGCGTAGAAGGTTTTTTTACTCCAACGGAAGAATCAATCATTGTGAATTGCGCGAAGCGAAGGCCCTCGGCCCCGGGCGGGCGGCCTGTATCAATTGCGTCATTGAACAATTCGCGGCCAGCCTCAAGAATTTGAAACATAGATAAGGCGGGTGATGATTCTTTGAGTTGGTGATTGATAATCCCGAAAGCGATATTAATACGGCTGTCTTTGACTTCTGAAAGCCGACTTTTGGAGTAACGCGACTCGATTTCCAGCAACCGCGCAAGGTACATGCGGCGCTCCAGCTTCAACCCGTCAAGAGGCTTTTCGGTGAATTTTTGGAAGGCATAAGCTGATGCGTATAATTTCCAAAAAAGCTGGTCGCACACATCTAATGGCAAGCCTGCTTCAAGCATGAGCACATACAACGGGCTTTCCTTAACTGGCTGGTGAGGCCGTAGCAACCTACGAGCGTCAAAGTTTTTATCAGTCATCAGGAATCGCTCTGTCTCTGGCGCCCTGAAGGCGGCTTACTGATGCCTTCGGCTTGTCAGCATTGCGCATGGCCGTCACTGCCTTTTCCATAGCGTCACGAACAGGATCGGTTTGTAGTCGTGCATAAATGGAGGTGGCCGACTGGCTTTTGTGTCCGAGGGCCTTGCCTACAACTATCAGGCTTGCGCCACTCATGGCGGACCATGACGCGAGAGAGCGACGCAGGTCATGCAGGCGCAGATTTTTTATGCCGGCGGCTTCCTTTATTCGCGCCCAACCTTTTTTGGGTTCAGCTAAATGGCCGGACTTGCCGTGGCCAGGAAACACGAACTTAGATTTGTTGGTTTCCCGAATGACGCGCAGCAACTGCAACGCATCTTCTACCAGCGGAACAATATGCGGTTCGCCGTTCTTCGTGTCGGGTATATGCCATTCGCCGCGGTCGAAGTGAATCTGATCCCAGCGCATGGCCAAAACGTTAGAGCGTCGAGCGCCCGTCAGTAGAGACATCAAGATATAGTCCCTGATGACTGGGTTCTGTTCCTCTGCCACCGCGGCAAAGAACCGGCTTAGTTCATCGCTCATAAGAAAACGGTCGCGTGGTTGTTCATGGTTCTTCCTGATCCCAGCGCAAGGATTGTCTCCGTTAAAAAGCCCGTAATCGTGAATGGCGGCATTGAATAGCGTCCGAGCGAGAGACAGGACGCGGTTCGCCTGCGTCGGGTGGTCAATACTGATCTTTGCGTGCAGTGCCTTTAAGGCTTCTGTAGTGACGTGTGAGAGCTTGCGAGAACCTAGCGTGCGCAGGTGATTCCTATAGATACTGACCTCATTCGCGAGCGACTTCTTACCCTTGCGTTGCTGGTCGGATTTGTATCTGTCGAATAATTCGCCAAGAGTAGGTTCGTCCCGTAGCGCACGCTTCACGTCGTTTCGGTTATGGCCCTTGGCTATTTCTGCATCAATGACGGACGCTTGCTGCCGGGCCAGCTCAATCGTGATGTCTGGGAACCGGCCTATTTTGATTCGTTCGGGCCTGCCTCTGATCTTCCTGTACACGAAGAAAGTTTTCGTCCCGTGAGGCTTTGGAGACACCGACAGCTTCAGGCTTTTGCGTTCGGTGTCGTGATATGTAACCAGCTTGTCCGCCGGCTCTATTGCTTCAATGCTTCGCTTGGTGAACTTCAGGCGGTTAGTCATAGGTAGGGCCTAATCTAATTGCTACCTATATGCTACCTTGTGCGTAGAATTACAGACAAGTAGATATATTCCTGAATAGCGCAAGAATTTACTAAGCGTCTGAAAATAAAGAATTTAAAGCGGTTGGTGTATTTAGGTATAAACCGGCAAAATAACCGGACATCTGACTTGTAATCAGTAGGTCCCGAGTTCGACTCTTGGTGCCGGCACCATTTAATTCAAGGGCTTAGGTGATATCACCTAGGCCCTTTTTGTTTGTGGCGTTGTGGTCTCTCACCTGTACCGCTTTGCGCTCAATCCCGCCTCTTTGACGATTTCCTCTTTCTGCTTTTGTTCCCGCGTTTAATTTTGCGAGTTCGGCTCCTATGCGGGCTGGTCAATTTTCTTGATAAACGCCAATGTTGCGATAACCGCGCCGGCACAGATGGCGGTTAGGCCCATATGCCAAAAAGTCCACACGGCCAGCTGCCCGGACGAGGCGGTTTTGTGACTCAGGCCCGGCCCGAGCAGTGGGGCGGCCAATAGGCCAGCGCCCCAGATCAGTCCGCTCAGGCGAAGTTTCACGGGGACAGGCGCCGTCCGCCAGTCAGTACCGGCAGCGGTGCTTCGGAAAATCTTTTTTGCCACCAGATAAGGCACCGCCAGATTGATGATCGGCATGGTCAGGTATAGCAGCAGATACCAGCCGGAAATCCGCAAGTCGTCTGCTGCCCCGTGGTTCAGCTCGCGGGCAACCCGGTAAGCCCAGAGCAGTTGCAGGAATTGGAAGGACAGGTAGCAGATCAAATAATAAAAAGTGCCCAGATCGAGCTGCGTGACCGCGTTTGTCAGCGCCGTGTCGGCAGCGGGCGTGGCCGGAGCGGAGCCGTATAGCCGGTAGAGCAGGAGGAAGCCGGCGGCGATCTGCCAGATCGCGATAAGGATGGTAAAGCGACCGAGTAGCCGCATTGCGCGGGTGAGTCCGGGCGAGTCCATGTTTTGGCCCTTGTTGTTGGTGCTGTCCGGCACTATGCCAGTGTGTTTTGTGCGATTAAAGACGGGCTGGGCTCAGCGTTCAAGCCAGGTGCAATACAAGTCCACATCAAGGCCGTCGAGACTGTCCACACCTGTAAACACGCCTTCATCTATAGCGCTTTGACCGGGTGCGATACTGCTTCCGTCATCGAAAATGAGATTGGTCCAGTATCCGTCCCCGTCCCATTCGGCGAAGCAGAGTACTTTCGTGCCTGAGCCTGATGTGGTGTCGTTGATGAGTTTCGGGCTGATAGTGAATGACAGCAAGCCGATGTTGGGATTGTCCGGCGTCGGGCTTATCCATGTGGGGGCGTCGAGCTGCTTAAAGTCATCCGGCTCGCCAAGCGTTTCTTCAATGAGTTTGGCTGCGGACTCTGCCAGCCATTCCACTTCCGGACGAACCGGTTCCCGCACAGGCGCCTGACCGTATAGGTTGCTGACGCTGATCGCCACCGTTGTCGAGTCTGAGTCCTTGCCGTCTGTAACGGTCAGTCTCAAGGTGTATTCGCCGACGCGGGTGTTAGCCAGATTTGCCTGCCTGCTTTGTTCGTTGTAGAGAAGTACGGGAGAACCGGCGGCTATGGTGTCGAGACTCCAGAAATAGTCCAGTTCATCACCGTCCGCATCGAAACTGAGGGAGCCGTCCAGGGTCACGATCTCGCCTGCATTGACGATCTGATCGCCACCGGCATCTGCCACCGGTGTTGTATTCGGTTCACCGCCACCGCCGCCACCACAGGCGGTAAGTGCCGTGATCAAAGCGCAGAGAAAAAGCGTGTGTCGTGTTGTCAGCATGACAGTCCCTTTGTGTTGATGTTCATAATGCTTTACACAATGCTTACATATCTGGCCGACAATTAAGTCAGAAACATGACGCTCGTGAGAGCCGGTTCACACAGCCGTGCTGTTACCGGCTTGGATTTGTCTGAACAGCAGGCGGGGTCGGTCCGGGCCGGAAAGGTCCGGGGAGTTTGCTATCGGGCGGGGCAGGGAAGTGCTTCGGCTGTTTGCCGGCCGGGGCTTCAGGGCGATGTTGCGGCCATTGCCCGGTGTGCGCGCCGCCGGCGCTGGCCGGCGCGGTGTGTTCTTAGCCCTTAATCTGCAGATTAAGCATGCGCGCGATGGTGAGCGGATCGGCGCGGCGCGGGATATTGCGGATTTTCAGTGGTTGTTCGGGGCGGATGCTGGCCGAAAGCGTATCGGGCTCGGCGATAAACTGCCGTAACTGCGTGAGTGTCTCGCGGCTCAGCGGGTCCTCGCTGTCGGCGATGCGGGCGTCGAGTGCGGCGAGCGCATTGCTTCTGACCTGGTCGGCGCTGATGCCCTGTTCCTCGGCCTGTTGTTGCAGAATCCGCTCAGCCAGGGAGTTGTCCTGCAGGCGCAGCTCGGCGTTGTGGATAATCAGGTTGCGGTAGCCGAACAGCAGACGCATAAGGCTGGTTTCGTCGCTGCCGAGTTCGATATTGCTGAGTTTAAGGGCCAGGCTCAGCGAGCCGGCGTCCGCCAGATCAAACTCAAGCCGGCGGATATCGAGCTGACGTTCCCGGCGGTCGTAATGGTAGTCGGCCGTAAGACTGATGTTGACCTTGTCCGGGTAGTCGAGCTCACGCAGTCCGGCGCCGAGTGTGCCGAGCGAGGCGGTGGCGATCTCAGCCTTGTGCAGTTGCAGCGACATAAACGCCGGCACGTCCGTGGCGTTGCTATCAAATTCGTCAATGACCACCCGTTCGATCAGCAGTGCTTCGCGGCTTTGCCGCGGACGGACTGACACGCCGTGCAGAGAGACGTCACGGCTCAACAGGTTTACGTCGACATCCTCATAGCGGATTTCTGCCACATCCTGCATCTGTGCGATCCGTTGGTCGATACGCTTGCGCGCTTCGCTTTCGGCATAGGCGTCGGCGCCGATCCAGGCGGCCCCGGCGGCAAGTGTGGCAACGGAGAAAAATAAGCTGATTGGTTTCATGGAGTTTGTATTACCGGGAGAGGCGCGTTAAGCCGCGCACAGCAAGATGTTGGCAGGATGGGCCGGGCCCTTACGTTGGTGGCAACATAGTGTGAAGCCTATCACAAGGCAGCGTCGGGCTTCGCTTGTGTCACACGATCCGGAGCGATTGTTGATAGACTTTAATTCTACTCAGCCTGAGCCGGGCAAGCCTTTGAACAGCACACAGAATCATGATCCCGTCGTTGCCCGAGCCCCGCAGGAGCTCGTGCGTTTTCTGTTGCCCGACGGACACGACCAGCTGGAGTCGCTCAAGCACGCCATTGTCGCGCAAGGACAGTTTGTGTATGCCGGGCCGCGCCAGTTTGACGAGCATATCTTCGACACCGCGGATTTCGCCTTGTTCCGTCGCGGGCAGGCGTGTTGTCTGCGCGAGTCACTGGCGCAGGGCGAGCTGAGTCTGGTCGGCATTGACGCATTGGGCCGGCCGCAGACACAAACCCCGCCGTTACAGCAAGCCTGGCCACAGCCGGCCGTGCCGGCCATGTTCTCGGCACAGCAATGGCCTGCCGGCGAGGTGCGTGAACAGGTGCTGAGTCTGGTCGGTGCCACGCCCTTGGTGCGTCAGGGGCGTTTGCGCACAGTACGTCAGATTTATGCAAGTCCGGACCAGCCTGCCTTGCCGGTCTTGTGGCTGGACCGCGCGGTGGTGCTTGATGCAAGCAGCAACGAGGTGCGCGAGCGGTTTCTGTCGGTCAGCTATCTGCGCGGTGCGGCCCCGGATGCAGAGTTTGAACGTTTGCACCGGCATTTGCTCAGCGCATTTGCACTCAGGCCGTTAATGCAGGGCATGTACAGCCGTTGTCTGCGTGTTTCCGGACGCTTGCTGCATCTGTATCAGGCGCGGTGTTTCCGTTCTCTGGCCTCGGCCGAAACCTATGCGCAACTGCTTGAGCGTTTCACCGGCAATCAGCTTGCCTTGTTGCAGTATTGGCGTGATGTGGCCGCCGAAGGCGTGGATCCCCGCGGTGTGCATCAGATGCGTGTGGCCATCCGGCGCATCCGCTCGGCATTGCGTACGTCACGCGATTATCTGGAAGCCGGCACATACGATCAGTTGCAGGCCGAGCTGCGCTGGCTCGGCCAGCGGCTGGGTGCGGTGCGGGAGCTGGATGTGCTGATGGGCTGGCTGCAGACGGAGCCGTTCAGCGACCAGGCCGGCGATATGGCCGCTTATTGGGAGGCGGACTTGCGGTTGCTGCGCGAGCAGGCGCAGCGCACATTGGCCTCGGCGCTGGCGGGGGAGCGGGTTGCCGGGCTGGAGGAACGCTTAACCGCAGCCCTGACGCAGGATGCCAGGCTTGCAAAGAAGTCCCGCACACATGCGCCGGGCAAAATTGCCACGCGGATTATCCGCAAGACCGTCAAGCAAACCGCACAGGCGACCCGTGAACTGGACGGCGATTGTCCGCCCGAAGCGCTGCACGCCTTGCGTATCGAGTACAAGCGCTTGCGCTATACGCTCGACTTTTTAGCCTCTGCCGGCGGCGCGGAGCCGCGGCAGTTGCGCAAGACCTGTAAGAAAGTTCAGAAAATCCTCGGCCGTCATCAGGACTTACACGACCGCGCAGAGCGTATCCGGCGCTACGCCGGCAGTCCGGCGGCGATGGCCCACGGGCAGGAATTTGTGTTTTTCCTCGGCGGGCTTTTCCAATCACAGATGCAAGCCATGCAGGCCTGTCGTGAGGCCTTTTTTGCCTCTCGCGAGCACTTTCTCACGCAGTTGCAGGACGCTCTCAGCGACTAGTCTTAGTTGTCATCTTTCGGGCTGCCGAGCTTGTTATACAGCGTGCGGCGCGAGATCCCAAGATGTTTCGCTGCGCGCGAGACATTGCCGTCAAAGCGCTCGATGGCATTACGGATAATCCGCTTTTCATAGATTGCCACGCGATGGCTGAGGGATTCGTTTGATTCGTCCTGCCCGCTGTTTTCTTCGCCGACGCCCGGGTCAAAGCCCAGCGCATAGCGGCGCGCGTTGTTTTGCAATTCGCGTACGTTGCCGGGCCAGTGATAGGACAGCAGTCGGTCGTAGAGCGCGCTGCTCAGCGGTGGCGCTTCTTCGCCGGTTTCCTTGGCGTGCTGATTGAGAAAGTGCTGGAATAACAGCGGCACATCTTCGATCCGCTCGCGCAGCGGCGGTATATGCAGGCTCACCACATCCAGCCGGAAATACAAGTCAGCGCGGAATTGCCCGGCATCGGCGGCTTTGCTGAGCGAGGTTTTCGAGGCGGAATAAACGCGGATGTCGATGTCTTTTTCCTTGTTGGTACCGAGACGGACCACGCGCCGCTCTTGTAGTACACGCAACAACTCGGCTTGCAGTTCCAGTGGCATGGATTCGATTTCATCGAGAAAAACCACGCCTTTGTCCGCATACTCGAACTTGCCCATGCGCTGGCTGGCCGCGCCGGTGAAGGCGCCCTGGGCGTGACCGAAAAACTCGCTGGCCGACAGGCTGCCGGGAATTGCCGCGCAGTTGATCGGCACGAAATTACCGTTGCTGCGCGGGCCGAGATCGTGCAGGCAGCGCGCCATCAGTTCCTTGCCTGTACCGGATTCGCCGTAAATCAACACATCAACATCGGCCTGGGCATAGCGTTTGATTTTCTCGCGCAGGGCCACCATCGACGGCGAGGCGCCGATAATCACGCGTTCCAGATCAGTGGCGCTGGACAGCTGATCGCGCAGTTTGCGGTTATCCAGCGTCAGGCGGCGTTTCTCCAGCGCGCGGGTGACGACGGTGATCAGGGTCTCGGGGCGGAAGGGTTTTTCCAGAAAATCGTAGGCGCCGTCGCGGATGGCCTTGACCGCCATGCGCACATGGCCGTGACCGGTTATCAGCACAATCGGCAGGTCCTGATCAATGGCGGTGACTTTGCGCAAAAACTCCATCCCGTCCATATCGGGCATACGCACATCGGAGACGATCACGCCGGGCAGGTCGCGCGTGACGCTCTCCAGTGCCAATTGGGCTGAACCCACGTCAGCCACACGCAGCCCGGCCAGTTCCAGGGATTCGCGGATGCTGGCGCGGATTTCGGCTTCGTCGTCGATCAGCAGAACATCACAGTCCATCAGTGCTTCTCCGGTATAAGGGCAACAGCACGGTAAAGGTCGCGCCGTGCGGAGGCTGGTTGGTCGCGCTGATTTTGCCATGAAAACGGTTGACGATTTCCTGCGCGATGGTCAGACCCAGACCGAGTCCGTGGCCGCCTTTTTTGGTTGAATAGAAGGGCTCGAAAATACTCGCCATATCCTGCTCGCTGATGCCGGTGCCGTTGTCTCTGACTTCAATACAAGCCTGGCCTTGCTTGCGGCAGAGATTGACCCTCAGTTGCGGTGAGTCACTGTCCCTGACCGCGTCGAGCGCGTTGGACAGCAGATTGACGATCAGCTGCTGGAGCAGGATTTCGTCCCCGTCCACGTGTAATTCACCGTCCGGGCGATGCAGGCGGACATCCACCGAGGCGCGGCGCAGCTGGTCGGCCATTACCGTATAGGCGGCGTCAAAGGTGCTGTCCAGCGAGACCGGCGCGGTGCTCAGCTCGTCGCCGCGGACGAAGATTTTCAGCTGACGGATAATCAGCGTGATGCGGTCGGCCAGATCGGCAATGCTGTCGAGTTTTTTCTGTGCATCGTCGTAGCGCTGTAAGCGGATCAGCTGCCCGGCGTTACTCAGATAGGAGTGAATCGCCGTCAGCGGCTGACTGATCTCGTGGCTGAGGCCGGCTGAGAAGCGCCCGATGGCCGCCAGCCGGCCCGATTCGACCAGTTTTTCCTGGGTCGCCAGCAATTCGGCATTGGCTTCGCGCAGGTCGCGGGTGCGCTCGACAATGGCTTCTTCCAGCGCATTGCGCTGGCGTTGTTCGGCCAGCAAGCGGTGCCGGGCCAGACGCTGCCGTTGGTAGAGGGCCGAGGCGATAATGCCGATGCCGGCCAGACCGAAGCCGATGGCCACGGTGCCGAAAAACGCGACCCGGCTGACCGGCGCGGTGTTGCTGGCCAGATGGATAGTCCAGCCCGCGTCCGTCATGGGCAGGCGTTGTACCAGATACTCGGCGCTGCGGCCGCTGCCGGGCGCGCCAAGGCTGATCAGCTGGCCGCCGGCATCCAGGGTCATCAGCTCACGGCGTTGCAGGGCGGTGATGGCGCCCGGGTCGGGGTAGCGGCGGGTGGCGGCGATCACCTCCCGTTGCGCGTCGCTCAGCGGCGACAGGGAGCGGTAACGCCAGTTTGTGTTGGTGCTGACAAAAACCACACCATCGTCATCGATCAGTGACAGCTCGCGGCCCTCGGCCTGCCAAAGCCGTTCGAGATGATCGACACGCATTTTAATCACCACCACGCCGACCGGTTTCTGCTGATCAAACACCGGCGTGCCGACATAGAAGCCGCGCTCATTGGAGGAGGTACCGATGGCGAAGAAATCCGCGCTCTGACCGAGAATGGCAATCTGAAAATAGGGCCGGTAGCTGAAGTTGCGGCCGACGAAGTTGGACTTGCTGCGCCAGTTGCTGGCGGCAATGGTTTCGCCGGTTTCGTTCATCAGATAGGTGTCGAGTGCGCCGGTGGTGCGGTTGATGTCCTCGAGCAGACGGTTGGTGTCGTTACGCGCCACATCGTCGTAGGTCAGCAGAAAGGTCTTTAATTCGGTGTTGGAAGCGAGCAAGCTGCCAATGATACGGAACTGGCGGATCTCGCCCTCGAGGCTGGAATTAACCAGTTCCAGGGTGTTGTGTTCGGCCTCCTGCAGGCCGGTGAGCAATTTTTGATACAACAGCTGATGTATCAGTGCCAGCGTGGCCAGAATCAGCGGCAGGGCGATCGCCAGCAGTAGCAGTCGGGGCAAGGGTTTCATGCGCGCAGTATAGCGGCAAAGTCCGCCGGCGGCCGGTTGCGGCGCTGTTGGCGCGGGGCTGCAAAGGCCGCGTTTGGCCATCGCCCAAAACAATGCTGCATTGCAGGTGTGTAAAAAAATTCACAGCACTTCGGACGCTGGTGAAGAAATTTACACACAATTGAGTTTGGTTGACCTTGAAGTCATTCTCGTAATCGGCTTCAGGTTACTGATGTAAAACAAAAAAGTATCAGCTTAAATTACGGGCAAAAGCACCCGCAGAGGTGGCTCGATTCTCGCCATATAGGGTGGCACTGCCAGACCGGGATCAGAATCCGGCCGGCCGTACCTACTTTTCAACATCGGAGGAAGTATGCGTTTACTTAACAAACTTTTCGCTGTGACAACACTGTCTCTCGCCATGGGCGCCCCGGCGGCAATGGCAGCTTGTGATGACGGCGAAATTGTCATCAAGTTCAGCCACGTGACCAATGCCGACAAACACCCCAAAGGCATTGCCGCGTCTCTGCTGGCCAAACGCGTCAATGAAGAAATGGACGGTAAAGCCTGCATGGAGGTTTACCCCAACTCCACGCTCTATAACGACGACAAAGTCCTCGAAGCACTGTTGCTCGGCAATGTGCAGATGGCAGCACCGTCGCTGTCCAAGTTTGAGAAATACACCAAGCAGTTCCGCATCTTCGATCTGCCGTTCATGTTTAAAGACATCAACGCGGTCGATGCTTTCCAGACCTCTGAAGCCGGCCAGAAAATGCTCGGTTCCATGAAAAAACGCGGCATCCTCGGTCTGGCCTTCTGGCACAACGGCATGAAACAGCTGTCGGCCAACAAACCGCTGCTGGAGCCGGAAGACGCCAAAGGGCTGAAATTCCGCATCATGGCCTCTGATGTACTGCAGGCGCAGATGGAACAGCTCGATGCCAACCCGCAGAAAATGGCCTTCTCCGAAGTTTACGGCGCGCTGCAAACCAAGGTTATCGACGGTCAGGAAAACACCTGGTCCAACACCTACGGCAAGAAGTTCTTCGAAGTTCAGGACGGCGTGACCGAATCCAACCACGGTGTGCTCGACTACCTGGTTGTCACGTCACGTGAATTCTGGGCCGGTCTGCCGGATGACGTGCGTGATCAGCTTTCCACCATCCTTCAGGAAGTCACTGAAACCCGTAACGCCGAATCTGCGGCTGTTAACGAAGCGGCCAAGCAGGAAATCATCAAAGCCGGTGGTGTGGTTCGTCAGCTGAGCGACGAGCAACGTGCCAAGTGGGTTGAAGCGATGAAACCGGTTTGGCAGAAGTTCGAAGGTGACATCGGCGCCGATCTGATCGAAGCGGCTGTTCAAAGCAACGAAGAATAAGCCCTGCTGCGCGGGTCAGGCTATCTGCCGGACCCGCTTTACCATTCTGTTGCCGGCCGTTGCGATGGCCGGCATTTCTACTGGTCTGTTATTACGTTTTCTGGGGGTGCGAGCATGTCTGCCCGCGAAACCGGCGGAATCGGTCGTTGGATCAATGAGCTGGAAGAGTCGCTGATCGCGATTATTCTGGGCCTGATGACCCTGATCACTTTCGCCAATGTGATTGCACGTTATGTGTTCAACTCCAACCTGCTGTGGGCGCTGGAGTTGACGGTCTTCCTGTTTGCCTGGCTGGTCTTGCTTGGCATGAGCTACGCGGTGAAAACCGTTGCCCATCTGGGCGTGGATGTGGTGGCGAACATGGCTGCACCGCCGCTGCGCAAGGCGATGACGCTGGTCGCGGTTGCCGCCTGCATCGTCTACAGCCTGTTGTTGCTCAAAGGCGGTTGGGATTACTGGTACAAGTTTGCCAGCACGGCCGCTTTCCTTGAGGTTGACGATATTCCTATGCCGGATTTTCTGCAGTTCTTTGCCGCCTGGCTGAACGATGGCGAACCCTATGAGAAGGTGCCGCGGTTTATTCCGTATCTGGTGCTGCCGCTGGGGCTGGCCTTGTTGTTGTTCCGCTTTCTGCAAATCGGCTGGGCTGTGCTGAATGACCGTCAGGAACTGATTATCGCCAGCCACGAAGCCGAAGATATGGTCGAGCAGGTCGGCGGTAATCCGGAACTGGCCGATAGCCCGGCTGAGAAACAGGAGGGTACGCGCTGATGGATGTGGTATTCCTGTTTGCAATGGTCATCGGCATGCTGCTGATCGGTGTGCCGATCGCGATTTCCTTAGGCCTGTCGAGCATGATCTTTCTGCTCATCTATTCCGACGCGAGCCTTAACTCAGTCGCCCAGACGCTGTTTTCCGCCTTTGAAGGGCACTACACGCTGCTGGCGATTCCGTTCTTTATTCTTGCCTCAAGCTTTATGTCCACCGGTGGGGTGGCGCGGCGTATTATCCGCTTCGCGATCGCCTGTGTCGGGCATATGCGCGGTGGTCTGGCGATCGCCGGGGTTTTCGCCTGTATGTTGTTTGCGGCCTTGTCCGGTTCCTCGCCGGCCACGGTGGTGGCCATAGGGTCGATTGTTATCGCCGGTATGATGCAGGTCGGTTACACCAAGGACTTCGCCGCCGGGGTGATTTGTAATGCCGGTACCCTGGGGATTCTGATTCCACCGTCCATCGTGATGGTGGTCTACGCCGCCGCCACTGATGTGTCGGTCGGGCGGATGTTTATGGCCGGGGTGATTCCGGGCTTGATGGCGGGCCTGATGCTGATGCTGGGCATTTACGTCGCCGCGCGCTGGAAAGGGCTGCCGGCGCAGCCCTTTGCCGGTTGGGGTGAGGTTGCCGCAGCCGCCGCCGATGCCGGCTGGGGACTGTTGCTGATTGTGATCATCCTCGGCGGGATTTACGGCGGTGTGTTTACGCCGACCGAAGCGGCCGCAGTGGCGGCGGTTTACGCCTTCCTGATTGCCAATTTCATCTACCGCGATATGGGGCCGCTGGCTGCCAAAGGCGAGGGCGAAAAGCCTGTCTCGCTGCTGCGCAAACCCTGGGCCTTGCTGACGGTGTGGTTTCACAAAGACACCAAAGCCACGCTCTTTGAAGCGGGCAAAATGACCATCATGCTGATGTTCATTATCGCCAATGCGCTGATCCTCAAGCATGTCCTGACCGATGAGCAAATCCCGCAGGCGATCGCCACGGCCATGCTCGATGCCGGTTTCGGACCGATTATGTTCCTGGTGATGGTCAACATTATCCTGCTGATCGGCGGTCAGTTCATGGAGCCGTCCGGTCTGATCGTGATCGTTGCGCCGCTGGTCTTCCCGATCGCTATACAGCTCGGCATCGATCCGATTCACCTGGGTATTATCATGGTGGTGAATATGGAGATCGGCATGATCACGCCGCCGGTGGGGCTGAATCTGTTCGTGACCTCCGGGGTGGCGCAGATGTCGATGATCCGGGTGGTCAAGGCGGCCGCGCCGTGGTTGGCGATCCTGTTCGTCTTCCTGATTATGATCACCTATATCCCGTGGCTGTCGACCTTTTTGCCGACCACGTTTATGGGACCGGAGATCATCACGCGCTAAGCCTCGTCAGCACGCGCAAGTGCACTCAAAGCCCCCGCTTGCCGGGGGCTTTTTTGTGTCTGCGGTCCGGGCGCGTTATGGTGATAGGGAAAAGCAGTCCCGTGCCGGACGCCGGTGCAGGGCTGCCTCAAGTCACATTTATCCGGAGATCATCAGTAACCAAAATATCATGACGGACAAGACCGAAACGGAAGGCAAGTATCTGATCATGCTCAGTGTTCACGGTCTGCTCAGAGGCCATGAGCAGGAGCTGGGCCGTGATGCGGACACCGGTGGTCAGATTAAGTATGTGATTGATTTAGCCCGCGCGCTGGGCGAGTACGGCAACTTCCGCCGGGTCGATCTGGTGACGCGGCGGCTGGTCGATCCGTCGCTCAGTGACGATTACGCCGAGCCGGTCGAGCAGCTCAGCGACAATGTGCGGATTATCCGCATTGACGCCGGCCCGCCGGAGTATCTGCCCAAGGAACAGTTGTGGGATCATCTCGACAGCCTGACGGACAATCTGGTGACCTGGCTCAACGAGCAGCAGGAGCGGCCGGATCTGGTCCATAGCCACTATGCCGATGCCGGCTATGTGGGGGTGCGCCTGGCCAATCAGTATGGCGTGCCGCTGATTCATACCGGCCATTCCCTCGGCCGTGATAAACGCAAGCAACTGCTGGCCAAGGGCGTCAGCCGCGAGCAGATCGAAGAAACCTACACCATCGGCCGGCGAATCGATGCCGAAGAAGAAGTGCTGGCCAACGCGGCGCTGGTAATCACCAGCACTCACAACGAGATCGAGCAGCAGTACGGCCTGTATAACTACTACGACCCGGATCTGATGGTCGTTATCCCGCCCGGCACCAATCTCGGCGAGTTCCATCCGCCCGTCGCCGGTGAGTCTTTTCCCTTTCGCGACTGTGTTGACCGCTTTCTCGACAAGCCGGACAAACCGCTGATTCTGGCGCTCAGCCGTCCTGATGAGCGCAAGAACATTCTCAGCCTGATCGAGGCCTACGGCGAGTCGGAACGCTTGCAGTCGCTGGCCAATCTGCTGATCGTGGCCGGTTCGCGTGAGGATATCCGCGATCTGGATGCCGGCGCCCAATCGGTGTTGACCAATATTCTGTTGCTGATCGACGCCTATGACCTGTACGGCAAGGTGGCCGTGCCCAAGTCCCATACCTCGGATCAGGTGCCGTCGATTTACCGCATGGTCGCGGCCAGCGGCGGCGTGTTTATTAATCCGGCGCTGACGGAGCCGTTCGGGCTGACGCTGCTGGAAGCGGCCGCCTCGGGCCTGCCGGTGGTGGCCACGGAAAACGGCGGCCCGGTCGATATTATCGCCAACTGCCACAACGGTGAACTGATCGACCCGCTTGATCGTGAGTCAATTACTACGGCGCTGGAAAAGCTGCTGGGCGATCGCGACTACTGGCAAACCGCCCGCGAAAACGGCCTTAAGGGCGTACGTGAACACTATTCATGGAAGGCGCATGCCGAACGCTATCTGAGCCGGGTTAACAGCCTGTTGCGCGAATACCCGCGTATTCCCGAGTTGTTGCCGGCGCCCAAAAGCATGCGCTACCGCGACCGTGCGATCTTTACCGATCTGGATCAGAATCTGCTCGGTGATCCCGCAACCCTGGCCGAACTGGCCACGTTTATCCGCCAGAACCGCAAGCGTGTAACTTTCGGTGTGGCGACCGGACGGCGGGTCGATAGTGCGCTGGCCTTGATCAAAAAACACAACATCCCTTCGCCGGATGTTCTTATTACAAGCCTGGGAACGCGCATCCAATACGGTCAGGATCTGACCGATGATGATGTCTGGGATGACCATATCGATCACCACTGGAGTCCGCGCCGGGTGCGGCTGGTGATGCGTGATGTGCCGGGTATCGAACCGCAGCGCAAGTCCGAACAGACCGCCTTCAAGTTGTCGTACTACTATGATGCGGCCAGCGCACCGCCGGTCGATGAGCTTGTCTCCATGCTGCGCAAAAACGATCTGGCGGTGAACGTGGTGCTGTCCTTCGGCCAGTTTCTGGATATCCTGCCGGTGCGGGCTTCCAAGGGACAGGCTTTGCGTTTTGTCGCGCAGCGCATGGATATACCGCTGGAACACATACTGGTGGCCGGCGGTTCCGGCGCGGATGAGGATATGATGCGCGGCAACACCCTGGCGGTGGTGGTGGCCAACCGCCATCACGAAGAGCTGTCCTGTCTGGATGAGCAGGAGAATATCTATTTTGCCGAGCGCCCCTTCGCCGGCGGTATTCTCGATGCCATCGCGCATTATGACTTTCTGGCGGAGCGGCCTGATGCCTGATCCGGTCTTGTTATGCACCGATCTTGACCGCACGCTGCTGCCAAACGGCGCAGCTGCAGAGTCGGCACGGGCGCGCGACGTGTTTGCTGCGCTGGCGGCCCGGCCGGAACTGACTCTGGCGTATGTGTCGGGCCGTGACCTGGATCTGGTCAGCCGTGCCATAGAGGACTATCAGTTGCCGCTGCCGGACTATATCGGCGGTGATGTGGGCACCACGCTCTATCACGCCGAAGACGGCCACTGGCAACGCCTGCACGCTTACGAAGACACCTTGCTGGCCGACTGGAACGGTTATGACAATGCCTCGCTGAGGCCTTTGCTGGCCTCGGTGCCGGGCTTGAAGTTACAACCGGAATCACGGCAAAACCGCTGTAAACTCAGTTACTTTGCCTCGCTCGATACGGACCCGCAGGCGCTCCGTCAGCGCGCCGCGCAGCTGTTGCAGAAGCACTCGGTCAGGGCCAATCTGATCTACAGTGTGGATGAAACGGCAGGCGTCGGGCTGCTGGATATCCTGCCGGGCCGGGCCTCCAAGCGTTACGCTGTGGAGCAGCTGATGAAGCTGGCCGGATTCGGTTTGGGCAATACGCTTTTCAGCGGCGACAGCGGCAATGATCTGGATGTGATGCACAGCGATATCCCGTCCGTACTGGTGGCCAATGCGGACCTGCCGACCCGCAATGCGGTCACTGCACAGGTGGCCGGTGGCAGTGTTTTTATCGCTGGCGGTAATCTTGCAGGGCTCAATGGTAATTACAGCGCCGGTATCGTTGAAGGCCTGCTGCATTTCTATCCGGCGTGGCAGACTGTGGTTGACGACATACTGGGCTGAGTGCTGCGATTGTTTGCAGCTCTTATTCCGGTACTAACACTCTGCGCGGGACGCGCGGATTCCAGCAACAAGGGGCCGGCAGGCCCGATCTGCACAGCGCTGCAGATCACGCGGAGCAAGGCGGACTTATATGTACGAACAGGTGTCTCACTCGCTGCTCGATAAAATTCTCGACGAACTGAAACCCGATATCCGAAAACGCGACCTGCGGCATTTCTACACCCGCCTGGGCGCGAATTTCTACGCCATCTATTCTTTGTTTCATCATCTGTATGGCGCGCGTGATGACTTCGAGCACAAGATGCTCAAGCTGGTCGAGGTGATGGCCAACCAATACATCGTGCGTGAGCCGGCGCTCAAGCGCAGCGACATTATGCGCGAGCGTGACCACCACTGGTTTCTGCGTCAGGACTGGGTGGGCATGGCTCTCTACAGTGACGGCTTTAACGAAAACCTCAATGGGCTGCGCAAAAACCTCCCGTATCTGCAGGAACTCGGCGTGAATATGGTTCACGTGATGCCGATTCTCGAATGCCCCAAGGGCGCCAGTGACGGCGGCTATGCGGTGAGTAACTTCCGCGATGTGGATGAACGCATCGGTACGCTCGACGATCTGCGCAAGCTGGCCCGGCATATGCGCAAGCGCGATATGCTGCTGACCCTGGACGTGGTGGTCAATCACACCTCGGACGAGCATCCCTGGGCCATGCAGGCCAAGGTCGGCAATGCGCGTTATCAGGAGTACTACTACACCTACCACGACCGCGACGTGCCGGATATGTTCGAGCAGACCATGCCGGAGATTTTCCCCGAGACGTCGCCGGGCAACTTCACTTACAGCGACGAAATGCAACGCTGGGTGATGACGGTATTCAACAGTTATCAGTGGGACCTGAACTACAGCAATCCCGATGTTTTTATCGAGATGCTGGATGTGATTTTATTCTGGGCCAATCAGGGCGCGGATATTGTGCGTCTGGATGCGGTGGCTTTTCTGTGGAAGAAAATCGGCACGGTTTGCCAGAACGAACGTGAAGCGCATCTGATACTGCAACTGATGAAAGACTGTTGTCAGGTGACCTCGCCCGGTGTGTTGTTTATTGCCGAAGCGATTGTCGCGCCGGTGGAGGTGACCAAATACTTCGGTGAAGACGCCATCAACGCCAAAGAATGCGAAATTGCCTATAACGCCACCTATATGGCCTTGCTCTGGGATGCCGTGGCAACCAAAAATGCCAAGCTGCTCAATCAGGGCATACGCAGCCTGCCGGATAAACTCGACGGCGCGACCTGGCTCAATTACGTGCGCTGCCACGATGATATCGGTCTGGGTTTCGACGATGCCGATATTGCTCAGGCCGGCTATGAACCCAAAGCGCACCGGCGCTTTCTGATCGACTACCTGACCGGTAAATTCCCCGGCTCACCGGCCCGCGGCGAACCCTTCGGTATCAACGAAAAAACCGGCGATGCACGTGTTTCCGGCACCCTGGCCGCGCTGGCCGGACTGGAAAGTGCCATTGAAAGCGGTGACGAACAATCCATTCAGCGCAGTATTGATCTGATTCTGCTCCTGCACAGTATGGTCATGGCATTCGGCGGCATCCCGCTCTTGTATTATGGCGATGAGATCGGCACGCTTAACAGCCATGCTTATGAGGACGATCCCGGCAAGGTGGGCGATAACCGCTGGCTGCACCGACCGCAGATAGACTGGGATAAGGCGGCCAAACGCAAAGAGCACGGCAGTATCGAGCAGCGTATTTTCGACGGCATCAAGCAGCAGATTGCGGTGCGCAAGCACACGCCCTCGTTCTCGGATTTCAACAACCGTGAACTGCTTGATACGGGCAATGAGCACGTGTTCGGCTTTGTCCGTACCAGTCCGCTGCCGGGCGGGGACCCGGTGATTGTGATCGGTAACTTCGACGCCAAGCCGCAGAGCGTCCCGCTACAGGCGCTGGGGCATTATTACAAACCCGGACAGAGCGTGTATGAGGATCTCTGCGGCAGCGTGATTCCGCAGATCGAGGGTGACGAGCTGGAATTGCCCGCGCATGGATTTCATTGGTTGACTGATCGCGGGCTGACGCACTTCTGATCCGCGCTTGCCGGTTTGTAGTGCCGCCCGGGGGCTTATTTCAGCCAGCGCCGGGTCGCCAGTGCAAAACCGACGAGCACGATTGCCGCCAGCAGTGCGATCACCACATTGCCTGTGTCGGGCTGCGTGATGGCTTGCCAGAGTGAGCCGGAAAACAAGGTCAGGGTACCTATGCCCGGCAGCAGTCCGAGCAGGGTGCCGAGCATGTAGTGTCTGAAGCTGACATGTGAGGCACCGGCGATCAGATTAAAAACCGTATAGGGCGCCACCGGCACCATCCGCAGCAAGGCCACTGCCATTACGCCGCGTTCGGCAACACGCCGGCTGAGGCCGTGCAGTGCGGAGCTGCTGTCGAGTCGCTCCAGCGCGCTTTTGCCCAGGCGCTCACCGATCATAAAGCCGGGGGCGGCACTGATCATGGCTCCGCACATGACATAGATAAAGGATTGCCAGCTGCCGAAGATTGCGCCCGCAACTAAAGCCAGCACACCCAGCGGTACCATCAACAAACTCAGCAGCGCCACGCCGGTGATCGCCGCTGCGGCGCGCGCCCATTCGGAATCAAGGCCGTTGACCAGCGATTCAAGGCGTGCCGGCGAGAGGTAGTCCTGCAATGGCGTAAAACGCCACGCCAGACCCAGAGCAAACAGCGCCAGCACCACAACGATCAGCCGGGCGGCGTGTTTCCGACCCTGGCTGCGACCGGCTTCAGACAGGGCGTCCTTGCCGGGGAGGGCCGAAGAGACGGGTTTGTTGTCAGGGAGCATAGTGTTGTTCTCACGGGGCCGGGCTGTCCGGCGTACTGCTTGGGTTACTGCGTTTGCCGGCCGGCGTTTGCTGTGGGCATCGATACACAGGCATACAAGGGCGCTGAGAGGGGGTAAAATCCACGCTCATTATGGTATGAGGCAAAACGCATGATGTTTCAGGAAAATCCGACAGAAATCGAGTCCATCCTGCTGGCTGTTGTTCATATCAAGACCTACAGGCCTGACGGGACCAGCACCAACGCGACCGGTTTCTATTTCACGCGCAATGATACCCTTTTTCTGATTACCAATCGTCATGTGGTGCTCGATGAGCCGAGCGGGCATGTGCCGACGCGCATCGAGATCGGCCTGCATCCGGACCCGACAAACCTGGCCGTGACGAGCCGCTACTCAATCTCGCTGTATGACGCAAACGGCAACCGGACATGGCGCGAGGCGCACGACACCTCCGGCTCGGTGGATGTGGTGTCGATCCCGATTTTGCGCGAATACTTCCCGAACGACGTGCTCTACCGCAGCTTCACGCCGGCGCATTTGCCGGTGGAGATGCGTGATATCGAAGTCGGGCACTCGGTTCGGGTGGTGGGCTTTCCGCTGGGCTTTCACGACACGCTGCACAACCTGCCGGTCATGCGTCACGCCATAGTAGCGTCCTCCTTCAGCCTGCGCTTTCAGGGCAACGGCTACTTCCTCACCGACTCGCTTTTACACCGTGGCAGCAGCGGCTCGCCGGTGGTGGCCTACCGCAAGGAAATCGGCAACGGCCGGGTCGGCTTCCCCTGGTATCTGCTGGGCGTGCATTCAGCGCGTCTGAGTGCGGCCAGCCGCGACCCGCAACAGGACGAACGCCTGAACCTTTTCGCGGCCTGGTATGCCGATGTCCTGTTGACCCTGACCAACTAGGGCAGCAGGCTTGATTGCCCGCCGCAGCGCAGGGCAGAATTGCCGGCTTTATCCAACTGGCTGCGGAGTCATCTATGAGTCGTTACCGGGCGCCGGCGGCGCCGAAATCCCCTTATATCACTGCGGAGGGTATGGCTGCTTTGCAGGAGGAGGAAAGCGGTCTGTGGCTGCGCCGGCGTGAGGTGGTGGCGGCGTTGTCGGCGGCGGCTGCGGAGGGAGATCGCTCGGAGAACGCCGAATATATCTACCGCAAAAAGGAGTTGCGCGAAATCGACCGGCGTATCCGCTATCTGCAAAAGCGCCTGCCTTCGCTGACGGTGGTCGATGCGCGGCCGGCCAATCCCGATCAGGTGTTTTTCGGCGCCACGGTGACGCTGGAAGACGAAGCGGGCGAGGAGAGTGTTTACCGCATTGTCGGGCCGGATGAGTTTGACCGTGAGGCCCATTACATCAGTGTCGATTCGCCGCTGGCCCGCGCCTTACTCAAACGGATGCTGGACGACGAGGTGCAGGTCCGCACCCCCGGCGGCGAGCGTTTGCTGCTGATCACTGATATCGCCTACGGCTAGGCCGGGGTGCGCAATACCGCGCGCAGGTCAGCAAAGCAGTCGCGGGCCGGATCGAGAATGCCGAGTCTGATCAGCGGGCCGATCTGCGGCGAGGGCAGAATCATGCGTTCGATTTCCGCCTCCAGTGTCCCGTTTTCCAGACAATCTGCCCAGCGCCGGTAGTGGGGCCCCATGGCCGCGCCCTTTTGTAACAGAGCGGCGCGGTGCTGCACATTGGCGCGCCAGCGTGCCAGCGAACGGATCGGGAAATGCACGATCCTGAGCTGCCCGGTGGTGCGTTTGCGCGGCCTTAAGCGCCAGTGCGCGGCGCCGTGGTTGCCGCCGCGAATGCGTCTGAGGCCGCGTGCACGGACCATGACTTTCGGGCCGGTGGGCACGAGCTGCATACACAGCGGCGCACCGCTGAGCTGTTGTTCACGGGAGAATTGCACCGGATTCCGCACCAGTGCCGGCGCGTTCAGATAGTCGTAGTCCGGCTGCCGGATCGCTTCGGTAAAGACCGCGTTGTGGCGCGGTACGCGGATTTGTACATCATCATCACGGAGCAGATCCCGGTACTGCAGCCCGGCGTCCGGCACCCAGAACTCGTCGGCGTCGTTGCTGATAATAAAATCCGCTCCCAGCTGCCGGCGTGCCAGGCGGGCCAGCTGTGTCATCCAGTCGGCCTGGCGGTAGGTGTCCTGCGGCTGGTCGATCAGTCTGAGTTCGACCGTGTCGGCGAGGGCGTCGAGGATTTCCCGTGTGCCGTCCTGCGAGCCGTTATCCATCACGGCAAAGGCATCAACCCCGCGCGCGGCGTGGTAGCGGATCGTGTCGGCGATGATATCGGCTTCGTCCCTGACCAGCAGGGTCATCACAATGCGCGGCATAAGCGGGCCAAAACTGCCAGTCTGGCATGGCCGCGCGACAGGATTGTGACAGGGTCAGCCGAGTACCGGGACAAACGGCAGATTGGTCAGCAACCAGGCCGTCGCGATACAAAGACTCAGAAAAAGGCCGAAAGACAGGACCTCGCGCACACGCCGTTTGCTGTGTTTGCGGGCCGTGACAGAAGCCCTGCGGCGGCGAAAAAGCTGTGCAGTTTCAGCGATCTTCATCGCTAATCGTTCCTTCGTAATAGCGTTACAGTACGGGCCGCACAGCGCCTTCAGGGCAGGGCTGTGCCGGCTGATTAATCGGGGAAAATGCGTGACACGCGCAGGAGCCTGCGTGTTCGGAAGTATGGTGCAAAATCGCACAAAAATGATCAAGCGTAGGACAGTGATCAGAACCACAGATCAGCGATTCAGCGCGCTTGTTTACAAATCAGATGCTGGTAACGCGCCATCGGGCGCCACGGGTCCTGCCGCGAGAGTTGCAGTTCGGCCTCAATTACGCTGTCGGTGTCCGCTTTGGCGCGCACCTGCGGCAGCATATAGTCGTAAAAACAGCGCACGCCGGAGTGGGAAAGGAGCTGCAGTCCGGCCTCCGGCAAGGCCGCTATGACCGATTGCGGCACCAGGGGCGAGATCGGCGCCAGGCGTTTGATGCCGTCACCGCCGAGATTGTCGGACAGGGCGCGGCTGAAGTCGCCGACCACCAGCGAGCGCATCATGGCTGAATGCAGGTTGTAGAACATCAGCGACAAACGTCCGTCGCCGCTCAGCAGGGGCGCAAAACAATCCAGCGCCTGCAGGGGCGCGGCCAGCCATTCCAGCACGGCGTGACACAGCACCAGGTCGAACTGCTCCGGACAGGCGGCGGAAAACGCCTGCAGGGTGTGGGGCAGAAGCCGCACCTCGCAGCCGGCGTCCTTAATGCGCTGCTGTGCGTGGTCGCGCATATCCCGGGATGGTTCGCTGAGCGTGACCTGATGGCCGAGGCCGGCCAGCCAGATGGCGTTCTGGCCCAGTCCGCCGCCGATATCCAAGATCCGCAGCCCGCCTTTGTCCAGCGCCGGCAGGGCCTCGTAAAGATCGCGCCGGATCAGCGCCTGGCGGATCGCGCCCTTGGGGTTGTTGCCGGCATAGATGCGCTGATCGAAGCGTTCCGCCCAGCCGTCGAAAATACGGTCCTGTCCGGCCTGTTGCTCAGTCACACCGCTTACTCCGCTGCCTTGCGGTTTTTTTTGTTTTTCTTCTCACGGGGCGGGCCTATGACTTTGGCGTACATCATGGTGCCGGTCCACCAGAGCAGTGAAAAGAGGATTTCCAGCCAGCCCAGCCAGGCCACGGTGGCGCTGTTAAAGGCGTAATCCACGCCCATCAGGAAATAGGGCAGGGCCAGAAAGGTGCTCCATTGGTGAGCGCGGCGCCGGCCGTGCAGCAAACCACGCAGTGGCAATAGCAGGGGCACGACCAGAAAGATAATCACCAGCGCACGCGGCACGCGCACCGGCGGATCGATAAAGATCAGCCAGGCCAGCAGCAGAAAAAACAGGCCGAAGTAGCCGCCCAGCGCAATGCCGTACCAGTGCTTTGCACTCATGCGCCGGCCTTGAGGCGGTGCGCGATATCGGCCACGCGCCGGCCCAGTTCGCGGCAGATGACTTTTTCGTCGTCGCTGAGCGGGCCGTTGCTGTCAGGGCCGGCCATATGGCTGGCGCCGTAGGGCGTGCCGCCGCTGCGGGTGTTGACCAGCTCGGGCACGCTGTAGGGCACGCCGGTGATCAGCATGCCGTGGTGCATCAACGGCAGCATCATCGACAGCAGGGTGCTTTCCTGGCCGCCGTGCAGGCTGGCTGTGGAGGTGAACACCGCGGCCGGTTTGCCGGCCAGCTCGCCACCGAACCAAAGCCCGCTGGTCTGATCGAGGAAGTGCTTGAGTGGCGCGGCCATATTGCCGAAGTGCGTGGGGCTGCCGAGGATCAGGCCGTCACAGCTACGTAGTTCTGCCGGGGTGGCGTAGGGCGCGCCCTCGGGCGGCACTGACGGTTCGACTTTTTCGCACACGGCCGAGACCGGCGGCACGGTGCGCAGCACGGCCTCACAGCCGCTGACGCTCTCGACACCGCGTGCCAGTTGTTGTGCCATGCGGTGAGTATTGCCGCCGCGGCTGTAGTAGACGATCAGTATTTCGGTCACTTGAGCAGTTCCAGCACGTTTTCCGGCGGACGGCCGATAACGGCGCGGTCGCCGTGTACGACGATCGGACGCTCGATCAGGATCGGGTTTTCGAGCATGGCATCGATCAGCTGATCGTCCGTAAGGCTCTCGTCAGAGAGGTTTTTTTCTTTGTAGACCGCTTCGCCTTTGCGCATCAGCTCGCGCGGCGCGTAGCCCAGCAGCTTGAGGATGTTTTCCAGCTGTTCGCGTGAGGGCGTGTCTTTGAGGTATTCGACGGTGGTGTAGTCAGCGCCGTTCTCGTCCAGCAGTTGTTTGGTGGCGCGGGACTTGGAACAGCGGGGGTTGTGCAGAATCGTCAGATCACTCATATCAGGCTCCTGGTTTGACGGACGCTATTCTAACCGACTTGCCGTGGCATGCGGGAACCGTCAAGACGCCCGTTTGCTGTTATTATCGCGCCTTTGACGAGCCCGCCGGCAGGCGGGTGCCAAACCGCTTATTCCGGACTGCGCCATGACGACACCTGAAACCATTTTCCTCGCTTCCGAAATCGAACAACCCGCCTTCGATGAGGCGGCTTTTCATATTCTGCCGGTACCTTTTGAGCGGACCGTGTCCTACGGCGGCGGCACCGGTCTGGGGCCGGCTGCAATTATCGAAGCCTCATCGCAACTGGAGGTCTGGGACGGGCAGGGCAAACCGGCAGAGCGCGGCATCTACACCCATCCGGCGGTCGATTGCAGCGGTGAGCCGGCGGCGGTTATCGAACGCATCGCCGCGGCCACCCGTGAGATTCTTGCCGCCGGCGGGATGCCGGTCGGTATCGGCGGTGAGCACACCGTGACCTGGGGCATTATCAAAGGTTATCTGGATGCCGGCGTGAGCGATTTCGGCGTGGTGCAGATCGATGCGCATGCCGATCTGCGCCATGCTTATGAGGGCGATCTGTACAGCCATGCCTCGGTTATGAAGCGCATTGTCGAAGCCGGTGTGCCCTTGTTTCAGCTGGGCATCCGCGCCTATTGCGAAGAAGAAATGGCCGCCCGGCAGGCGTTTAACGTGCAGTATCTGGACGCCGATATGCTGGTGCCGCAGAACATCAGCCAGTTTGCCCTGCCGGCGGATTTTCCTTCCAAGGTGTTCTTTACTCTCGATATTGACGGCATGGACCCGTCGATCTTCCCTTCCACCGGTACGCCGGTGCCGGGCGGGCTGGGCTGGTATCAGACCCTCGGTTTATTCCGCTCGGTTGCCGAACAACGGCGTATTATCGGTTTTGACCTGCTGGAGTTCGCGCCTATTGCCGGTTTCCATGCCTATGAATTCGCCGCCAGCCAACTGCTTTACAAGCTGATGGGCATTACCGAACGCAGCGGCGCCCTCGATCAGCCCTGAGCGCAATAGCTCCCTGTTAGCGCTTCCCCCCACCGCGGCCTCCGGACCGGGCCGCGCGTCCCTGTGTTGTCCTGTTCCGCCCCCTTGCCGCACTGCAAAGCCCTATGCGCCGGCTTTTGGGTATCTTGTAAGTTGATCGCCGGCCGGCTGCCAGACCGCCGGCGCAGCCCGACACCAGCCTGACAGGAAACCGCCATGAAACAACCAGCACCAGTGTGCCTCCCCGCGCCTCCACACGGCTTCGTGAGCCTGCCTGCAGTCCCTGGCTGCGCGCCTGTTTGTGCTGGGCGGAAGCGGCAGGTGATTTGCTTTTGCCTGTCTGACTTCAGGAAACGGAGCACAGGCAGCGGACGGCAAGAAGGTATCAGGACAGTCATGCAGGAATACCCCGGAAGTGCCGTTGAAAGAGGGTGTGTTGGTGAAGTGCCGGACAAATCCGCCGGCGACGCCAGACACACAGGCTTTGATCTGACGGCGCAAGCGCAATCAGGCCGTCGGCGCATTACCATGTCCGGTTTGCTGGCCTTGCCGGCAGCTGCCGTGCAGGGGCGATGTGCCCGGCGTGACGGGGCTGCTTTGCCCGCACCGTTGATCGAAGCCTCTGAGGCGGTACTGACCGTGGAGTACCGTCTGCAATACCGGGATGATCCCGGCGGGTTTGCTTCGTTCCGTGCATCGGCTGATCTGCAACAGACCGGCGCGCGGGGCTTGCCGCCCACCCCGGATCACAGGTTTTGTCTGAGAGGCATATGATTACACGAACTCTCAAACAACGCCTGCCCGGCATTTCAGACGGATCTGAATTGTTGTTGTGGAGTTGTGTTATGCGTTTTAGTGCCCGGGCTATTCTGGCTGCAGGTGTTTTGTTGTCAGCCGCTTGTGTCAGCACAGGCAGCGTGGCGGAAATCTCGCCTTCTCTGCGTACGTCGACGATGGCGTGTGAAATCAGCGCCGAAGGACTGAACCCCGATTGCGGGGTGACGCCGAGTGGCGGGGCGCTGAACGGTGAGCGCTATCGCGTGCTGATTACCACCGATGTGCCGGCTGATACCGATGATATTCAGTCATTGGTTCACTACCTGCTCGTCTCGGATCTGTTTGATCTGCAAGGGCTGATCTCCTCACCGCCGACCTTTAATGCAACCCGCGAACTGGCCCTGGAGCTGTGCGGCTCGGAGAAAAAGACCGCCTGCATAAACCGGGTGCTGGATAAATACGCGCAGGACTACCCCAATCTGCGTACCTGGTCGGGCAACTACCCGGCACCGGATATTCTCTATTCTCTGGTCAAAGAAGGTCATGAAACGCCCTGGGAGCAGGCCGGTCAGGAAGAGACCGAAGGCTCGCGCTGGATTGTTCAACAGGCACTCAGCGATGATCCTCGTCCGCTGTATATCCATGTCTGGGGAACCGTGACCAACACCGCCACCGCCTTGCTGCACCATCCGGAAATCGCCGACCGTATCCGTGTGATTATGACCGGCTGGAGCAACGTGAATAAGGATCAGGCGGCCTACGACTATATCCGCGAAAACTTTCCGCAGGTGTTCTTTATCGAGGCCGAAGGCACCATGTTCGGTGTGCGTCTGCCCGAGACCGACGACTACGATAATGAAAGCCTGTGCGAGACCATCAGCCAGAAGGGCGCGATGGGCGCTTACTGGTGTGAGAACCGCTGGGATTACGTGGATCAGGATTTCGTGACCATGTATTACATGCTCGCCGGCGATCCGGAAAATCCGGCCGGTGAGAGTTGGGGCGGGACCTATGAAAACGTCGGCGGTAACCGCTGGAAAGACAGCTCTGACCCCGCTTACCGCGCCTACATCGACGTGCTGGGCCGCGAGGCCGACGGCGTGCTCAGCAGCAGTCAGTGGCGCACCGCAAGGCTTGATCACCTGATGTCGCTGTTCGAGCGCACGGTGCAAAGCAACCCGGAAGCCGGTGCGGTCAGTGCTGCGACCGGCGATAGCAGCGCAGAGCCGGAGCAGGGCGCGGCGGTCAGCGAAGAGAGTGCCGATGCCGGCGTCTCCGGCGATGAAGCCGGCGACGACAGTGTTCTGCAAACAGAGACAGAGGCCACGACCGACACCGCGACTGACACCACTGTCACTGAAACCGCGACAGAAACGGATGGCGTGACAGAGGTGGAAACGGACACCGCTGAGGCGAGCGCCGGTGTCGGTGCCGCCACTGCAAGCGCGGGACTGGGCGGTGTTTCGCTAGGGCGTGCGCTGGGTACCGCGCGGGTCCTGAGCGGGGAGCTTGTCGATCAGGTGCGCAGCAGCGAAGCCGATTACACCGAAACACCCAGTGATCTGGAGTCGGGTGCCGGGCTTGATGAAGAACCGCTGAGCGGGGCTGCGACCGCTGATCCGGCCGAAAACGCCGACGCGTCCGGGGCTGAGGCTGAAGAGACGGAGTCCGTCAGCGTCGGCTCAGAGACCGAAACTGAAACTGAAACGCCTGAGACAGAGACAGAGACAGAGACAGAGACGGCAGACGAAACGTCTGAACCGGTCACGGTTGAGTCCGGCGCGCCTACGGGCGAGTCCGGTTCCGCGTCTGAGGTGAGTGCCGATGCTCAGGTCGCCGCGCGCGATATGTTTGAGATCAGCTTGCAGGGCAGTGATCCGGGTGAGACCTTCGATGCTGATTTCTCTTTGCAGGTCACTTTTACCCTGCCGGATGGCACGCAACGTCAGGTTGACGGCTTTCGCGACGGCGATGGCCTCTACCGTGCCCGGGCCTATGCGGCGCAGACCGGTCTCTGGCGTTGGGAGAGTGCTTCCAGCGAGAGTGAGCTCGACGGTAAAAGCGGCGCTTTTGAAGTGATCTCTTCGGACCTGCCCGGCAAATTACGCAAGCATGTCGCCGATCCCTATCAGTTCCAATATGACAACGGCGACTGGTTTCTGCATCTGGGCGACACGGCTTACCGCTGGGTGAACTTCGCCGAAGCGGACTGGCAGGAATATCTTGAACAGGCCGATCAGGTCGGTTTTAACAAGCTGCGGGTCTGGTTTAACCACGGTCGTTATGATGTACAGGCGTTGTTTAATGATGACCGCACAGGCCTGAATCTGGACTATTGGCAGGAGATCGACCGCCGTCTGCAGTGGGCTTCGGCGAACTACCCGCATATCCAGTTCCAGCTGATCCCCTATGGCGAGGACAGCGATGAGATCAACCGTTATGAATGGGATGAGCTGACGCAGCAGGTTGCCCGCGAAGCGCAAGCCCGGTTCTCGGCCCTGCCCAATGTGCAGTGGTGTATCGTCAATGACCGCGAACTGCTGGCCAGCGGCACGCCGGCCGGCGACCGTCAGGTGCTGGCCTCCAGCGTCGATCGCATCGGCAGCGACATGGCCGCACGGGAAGCCTGGGGAACGTTGCTGACCAGCCATCAGGCGCGCTGGGAAGGCTATAGTTTTGTGGATGCGGACTGGTCCGACATTATTACCCTGGAAGACCTCGATCAGGTCGGTGGCGATCTGATCCGCGATTACCGCAGCCGCAGTGACGCCGATCCGGTGATCAATGAAGAAGACCGTTACGAGCTGTACCGTGGCGCCGAGCATCCGGATTACTTCTTCCGCCGCCTGTTCTGGGGCAGTCTGCTGGCCGGTGGTCATGCCACCTACGGTGGTCTGGAGACCTATGTGGCCGGCAGTGAAGCGGGCGACACCAATGGCATTATCGGCTATTACGATTCGGCATCGACCTCGGTGCCGCTCAAAGGCGCGGATCAGCTCCGTTATATTCCGCAGTTCTTTGAGCAAAGCGGCCTGACCCTGGTCGGTTTTGCCCCGGCTCAATCGCAGGTTCACGCCGACAGCCGCGATGCGGTTGCCGCCAGCAAGGGCACGACCATGCTGGTCTATGTGGCCAATCCCGACGGCGACTCGCCTGAATGGGATGCGCCGCGCAGCGACAGTGCGGCAGTGAGTGTGACCCTGCCGGACGGCCTCAGCAGTGCAAATCTGCGCTGGTATAACGTACGCAGCGGCGAATGGGGTGGCGAGACAACACTGAGCGGTGAAGATGTCACCCTGACCACGCCCGGCGGTGGTGACTGGCTTGCACTGATTACGCCCTGAGTTTCAGGGCGCGCAGGCCGCTTGAGCAAGACCTCTACGGAGTGAAAGATGGGGACGATCCGGCTTTATCAGGGGGATATCACACAGGCGCAGACCGATGCGATCGTCAACGCCGCCAATCCGTCGCTGACCGGCGGAGGCGGGGTGGACGGCGCGATTCACCGTGCTGCGGGGCCGGAGTTGCTGGCGGCCTGTCTGCAGATCGCTCCGGTCGGCGGGGTTCGTTGCCCGGTCGGTGAAGCGCGTATGACAAGTGCCGGCAAGCTGGCGGCGAAATACGTGATCCACGCTGTCGGTCCGCGCTACCGGCTCGATCCGCAGCCGCCGCGCCTGCTGGCTTCGGCCTGGTATACCAGCCTGCAACTGGCGCTGGCGCAGGCTTGCCGTAGTGTGACCTTTCCGGCGATTTCCTGCGGGGTCTATGCCTACCCGCCGGCAGAGGCGGCACAGGTGGCCTTGTCGGTGTGCCGGCAGCCGGCTTTTGCCGGGCTGGCGATCGACATCTGTTTGTTTTCCGAAGAGATGCTGCAGATCTGGCAGCATGCGGCGGCAGAGTCGCCCTGAAACTGTGCCGTTGCAGCACTGGCGGACATAAAAAAAGCGCGCCCGGAGG
>JAUOPI010000026.1 GCA_030546905.1 Granulosicoccaceae sp. 1_MG-2023
GCACGGGCCCGGCCCGTGCGCTTCTTCCCTGTTTCCCCGGAGATTCCCTATGAGCCAGCGTATATTCGCCATTGTCTGGCTACTCGTGTCGGCCGCGATGGGCTGGTTGGCACTTGCCTTTAATGTGCAGTTTTCCTACGAACCGGTGGGCCCGAAAGCCTGGCCGCTGGTGCTTGCGGCGCTGATGGCCCTGTCCGCGATCTACTTGTTTTTCCGCCCCGGCGAGGAACCCGAGTGGCCCGCGCCCAAAACCCTGGGACGCATTGCACTGCTCGCCCTGAGCCTGTTGCTGTACGCCATTTACTTTCAATCACTGGGCTTTCCTATTGCCACAGCGCTGATGACTATCGCCGTCGGGCGCCTGTTCGGTGGCAGCTGGAAAGCCGCTGTGCTGACCGGTATCGGTATGGGCATCGGCTTGTATTTCTTCTTTGATCGCCTGCTCGATGTGGTGCTGCCGCTCGGCGGCCTGATCCGCGGTTTCGGAGGCTAAGCGCATGGATATACTTGCACATCTTATCTCGGGGTTCGGCGTTGCTCTGACCCCGACCAATCTGGCTATCGCCTTTTTCGGCGCTTTTATCGGCACCGCTGTGGGCATGTTGCCCGGCCTCGGTCCGATCAACGGCGTGGCGATTCTGATGCCGCTGGCCTTTGCCATGAACTTCCCGCCTGAATCGGCCTTGATTCTGCTCGCCGCGGTGTACATGGGCTGCGAGTACGGCGGTCGTATTTCATCCATTCTGCTGAATGTACCGGGCGATGCAGGCGCTATCATGACCGCCCTGGACGGCAATCCGCTGGCCAAACAAGGCCTTGCCGGGGTTGCCTTGTCCATGTCAGCGGTGGCCTCGTTCTGCGGCGCCATTATCGCCACCATCGGTATTGTATTTTTCGCCCCCTTGCTGGCCAGCTGGGCCTTGTCTTTCGGACCGGCTGAATACTTCGCACTGATGGTTTTTGCCATCGCCTGTCTCGGCGGCATGGTCGGTGACAAGCCGGTCAAAACCCTGCTCGCCACCATGATCGGCCTGTCACTGGCCACCGTCGGGGTTGATGCCAACAGCGGCGTTTACCGCTTTACCTTTGACGACGTGCATCTGGCCGACGGTATTCAGTTTGTGGTGGTGGTTATCGGCTTGTTTTCCGTCAGTGAAATCCTGCTGATGCTCGAAGGCACACACGCCGGCCAAACACTGATCAAACAAACCGGCCGCATGATGTTCAACCTGCGTGAGTTCCGCGCCACCATCGGCACCATGCTGCGCTCCTCGGTAATGGGTTTCGGCATCGGCGTGCTGCCCGGCGCCGGTGCGACCATTGCCAGCGCGATCTCCTATATGACCACCAAGCGTCTGCACCCGGACAAGGCCTTCGGCGAAGGTGAAATCCGCGGCGTGGCAGCGCCGGAAGCGGCCAACAATGCGTCGGCCTGTGGTTCTTTTATTCCGATGCTGACCCTCGGCGTACCGGGCTCAGGCACCACGGCGGTGATGATCGGCGCACTGACGCTGTACAACATCACGCCCGGCCCCATGCTGTTTGAACAACAACCGGATGTGGTCTGGGGACTGATCGCGTCGCTGTTTGTGGCCAACGTGGTATTGCTGCTGCTGAACATCCCGCTGATCCGCGTCTTTACACGCATGCTCAACACGCCGTTGTGGGCGCTGGTACCGGGCATCGCTGCAGTCAGTGCCGTCGGTGTCTATGCGGTACACGCAACTACCTTCGATCTGATTCTGGCTGTCGGGCTTGGCGTATTCGGCTATATCCTACGCAAGATGGACTTCCCGATGTCGGCACTGATTCTCGGCTTTGTTCTGGGCGAGATGCTTGAACAGAACCTGCGCCGGGCGCTGTCTATTTCCAACGGTGACACCGCGATCCTGCTGCAAAGCCCGATCAGCGTAACCTTGTGGATTCTGGCCGTTTTGATTCTGATCGGCCCGCCTCTGCTGCGTTATTTCCGTCGTAGGAAACAAGCTGCGTGATTTCTCCCTCTCTTCGCTCCTGGCTGCTGACCGGCCTAATGTCGGTCAGCGCAGGAGCGCTATTTTACAAGCTCGATACACCTCTTCCCTGGATGATCGGACCCTTGCTGGTCACGGCCATCGGACGCTTATCCGGCCTCACCCTGGCCACGCCCAAAGGCACCCGTAATCTCGGCCAGTGGATTCTCGGCGTCGCACTGGGGCTGTATTTCACCCCGCTTGCCGCGGCACAAACGCTGGGTCTGCTACCGGCAATCATTGTCGGCGCCGTGCTTGCGGTAGCATTCGGCGGCCTCTGCAGCCTTGGCCTGAGCCGACTGGCCGGCACTGACGCGACCACCTCCTTCTTTTCCGCCATGCCCGGCGGTGCCTCGGAAATGTCCATCCTCGCCGAGCGCTACGGCGCACGCCCGGATCTGGTGGCCGCCGCACACACTTTACGTGTCGTATTGGTCGTCGTATGCATACCGGCCCTGTATTACATGCTCGATCTGCACGGCAATGCGCCGGTCAGTGACAGCGCCAGCCAGGTCGTCCCGCTACAGCTGACCCTGCTCGGGCTGGCCGGTGCAGGCGGTGCATTGGTCTGGAAAGCCCTCGGACAGGCCAATGCCTGGATTCTCGGGCCGCTGTTTGTCACGGCAGTGGCAACCGGCACCGGGCTTGTGGAAACCCAGATCCCTTCAGCACTGAGCGGCGCCGGCCAGCTGTTTATCGGCACCTCGCTGGGCTGCCGCTTCACGCCGGGCTTTATGCGCGAAGCACCGCGCTTTCTCAGCGCCTCACTGCTGACCACCGCCCTGCTCTCGGTACTGCTGTCACTGGCAGCCTTTGTTATTGCCCATTTGGCCCATCTCGATACGCCCTCGACCATACTCGGGCTCTCGCCCGGCGGCATCGCGGAAATGTGTATCACCGCCAAAGCGCTGCACCTGAGCGTACCGGTGGTCACATCATTTCACGTTATCCGCGCCATGGTGGTCGTGGTACTGGCCGGCCCCGCCTATCAACTCAGCCGTCGCTGGCTCGCCTGAGCCGGGCGGTAATTTTCCGCATTTGCGCGGGTCAGGAACCACTGTCCGGCCCGCGCAGCTATCGCATCATACTCATCAACGGGGCGCACAAGGCCCCGCGGCAAACAACCACTACAGCAGAGCAGGAGTATGACCATGAGCGATAAATCAGGCGGCGACATCATGCAGGGCAATGCAGCGATGCAAAGCAATTTTGATATGCAGTCACTGAACAGCATTGCCAGCGCAGGCGCAGGTGTTGTGGATAGTTTCGGCGGCATGGCCGAATCCCTCGGCACAGCCAACAGCAACACTGTACAAAACCAATCACAGGGCAATGCCGCAGTCAGCGGTGGCGGCGGCTCGGACAATATCAGCGGCGGCACGACCATCACCGTCTGATACGCAGAAACGCAAAGCGCCCGCAATCGCGGGCGCTTTGTCGTTCAGGCAAGCATCACCAAACTTGTATTAAAGCCATTGCCTGATTTTATCTATTACTGTTTTCAACCTGTTTTTCACGACACCGCCGGATACAGGGTTTCACTGACAGGCTTATCCAAACGCCGGGTTCTGATCCTCGCCGGATCACGGAACACATTTTCAGCATCAGGCTAATCCCGCTCTTCCAGCCCCAGACGCTGGTGCCACTGCGCCAGAGACTCATCCGGATATTCCTCAAACATACGGTCTTTGGCTTGCGCCTGCACTTCAACCCAGTCTGCTTTTGAGCCGAGCATCATATGGGTATGCTCCGGCGGCACGGGCAACGGCGTATCAATGGCAGAGGCATGGGGATGCACCAGCTCCGGCCATTGCGGGTCCCACAACCACAGCGCACTGCCGCACTTGCGGCAGAAGTGCCGGCGGCCACTACTGCGGCGGCACTCTCCGGTTTCAGGGTCCTCGATCATGGCCCGATAGATGCTGATGTCTTCCTCACCTTCGATCTGCAGGCTCTCGTAATCCGCCCCCAGATTTATCGCGTAGCCTCCGCCGCCGGCGGTTTTGCGGCAGATCGAACAGTAACAGCGGTTGAATGGATAGGGGTGCGCAGCCTTGACCGAAAAGTGCACACTGCCGCAGTGGCAGGAACCTTCAAGTTTCATCGCGAATACCTCCGGCGCGTTCAATGGAAGCTACCTTATAAGGGCAAAGTCACGACAAACCAAGTGCGCAGCCCGGAAAAACCCTGTCCGATTAAGGGTATGGCCCCCTCCGCCCAGGCCGGCCGGACGTTTAGCCGCACTTGCACATTGGCCCCGGCAGCAAACGCCGCCAGAGTCTGGTAAGGTCAGCCTGTACCCGGCATGCCGCAATACCGGCACCTTAAACCGCATGGCCGGATTCAGAATCATGAGAGGTAAAACGTGGAAAATTCCCACGGGTTTTTAAAGCAGGTTCTGGATTCGATCACCGAGCACATTGTGGTGATAGACGAGACCGGCGATATCCGTTTTGTGAATAACAGCTGGTCAGCCTTCGGCAAAAGCAACGCCTGTGTTGTGGGTGATGCCTGGCAGGGTGTGAATTATCTCGAGGCCTGTGACAAAGGCCTGGCCGTGGGGGATGAATTTGCACGCGCTGCAGGCGCGGGTATCCGCAGCGTGATTCACAAGCGCGAGAACCGGTTCTACTTTGAATACCCCTGCCACAGTCCCACCGAAAAGCGCTGGTTTATGATGCGGGTAACGCCGTTCAGCAACGCCGGCACACATTATTTTGTGATCTCTCACCAGAACATCACCGAGCGCAAGCTGGCCGAAGAGGAAATTGAGAATCTGGCCAAAACTGACGGGCTGACGAATATTCCCAATCGCCGCACCTTCGACGAGCAACTGCGTGAAGAATGGCGACGCTGCCACAGGCTGGCGCGGCCGATCTGTCTGGCCCTGGTGGATCTGGATCACTTCAAACAACTGAATGATGATTACGGCCACCAATGCGGTGATGACTGCCTGATCAGAGTGGGCAAATTACTGAAAGGATTTGTCAACAGACCGGCCGACATCTGCGCCCGGTACGGCGGCGAAGAATTTGTTCTGGTCTGGGGAGATACAAGCCTGCAACAGGCCAAACAGCTGTCGCAAAGCCTGCTGAAACAAATCGCCGGACTGGGTATTGCGAATAAAAACTCGCCGGTTGAGCCATACCTGACAGCCAGTATCGGGCTGGCTGAAATGATCCCGGGCGAAGAGACTAACGAAGGCGCATTGATCGGCCTGGCAGACCGCATGCTCTATCTGGCCAAGAACAAGGGCAGAAACCGGGTCGAGAGTCCGGCTTCGCTGTAAGTCCGGCCTAGCGGACTGTAATGCGACAGAGCACCGTATTGCTTTGCTCAAGATCCGGGCCCCAGATGAATTGAGCCTTATCGGCCCAGTCGATTCTGTCGTAGCCACCCTTGGGACTGACCTGCCGCGCACTGTAGACACTCGCCTGCGGCCAGTCCGATGCATCAAAACCGGCCTGGTCCCAGCCCGCAGGTTCATCCCGTTTGAAAAAGGCACATGGCCCTTCGCCGGCAAGCGGATTCGCCTCGCTTTCGCAGGCTTTGTCCAGCGGCGCGCTGTGGATCACCAGGCACTGCCAGCTGTCGTCACTGACAGCGACAAGCTCGCCGGAAGCATCCTTTATCTGCAGGATCACGCCACCGTCACCCATCTGCTGCCGGCGCGTGCCGATATATTCCAGGCCGGAGTCGTTTTGCTTGAAGTCCTTCGCCACCAGAGCAACAACAAAAGGCCGCTCCGCCTCAAACTCAAAACTCCCGGCATTAAAGGAGCGCTCTGTGGTGATCGGGACGCTGTCCTCGGCCACTTGCGTGCCGTTGATACGCATTTCAAACCAGTTATCGGCCCAGACATCTGCGCTGAAACGTTCCGCAGCGAGAACAGGCCGGGCCAGACCGAGTATAAACAAGGCACTGATAGCAGCTTTCATATTGCAATCCTTTTGACAGGTGTGGCGGCAATGCCGATACAGCGGCGCAATACAGGTCCGCCCTGAAGCCTCTGCAACCGGCTTGACTTACTCTTTACCGGACCGGCTCAAGGCAACGCCGTCGGCAGCACCATAGAATCCGAACTCAGCAATCGTACGCACCTTACCGTCCGGCAGGAGTCGCTGTACGGTAGCGCGGTGATTGCGTACCTCGTGCATCACTGCATCATAATGCAAGCTGAGTCTGCCCGGCGGTGACTGAGCGGTGACAAGCTGCCAGCGGCTGACAAGCAACAGATAGCGGCCCAGGTGATCATGGTATGCAGACTGAATACGCGCGCCGGACAGGACCGGAACCCGCTCAACCCCTTCTTCGCTGACCGAAAAATGCTGCCTGAGATAAGCGGCAAAACGTACGGCCAGGGCTTGCGGCAGAGGCTGATCCGGCTTCAGCTCTTGCAAGGCTGCGAGGTCGGGCGCGGCGATGATCAGGTCTTCCAGCGGGAACTGTATCGTAAACTGCAACTCAGCCCCCTGCTGTTGCAGTACAAGCACGCTACCGGGCAAGGCGTGCGCCAAGACATCAGGAGCGCCGAAGGCCAGCACCAGCAGCGCCGGACACGCCACCTGCCGGGCAAGCCAGCGGCTCATTCAGTCTGACCGCCATAGTCATCCGTCAGATCACGCCAAACCGAATGCGGATGATTTCCGACCTTGTCAGTGGACTTATTCGATTGCAGCGAAAACTCGATCCAGAGCGAAGGCCCGTGCACCCGCACATAGTCATTTTCCGCACTCAGCTGCGGCGTGCCCGAAAAGCCAAGATAGGTGTCTCCCAGCTCGCCGGTGTATTTGGCCATGTAGTGTGATGCGTCGGGTTCGGCAATATCGCCGATATAGGTCTTGATTGCGGCCAGCAGCAAATCGCGCTGGTCTTCATCCAATGCCGTGACCGGCAAACCTTCAAACACCTCAGGTATGGCGTCATCGGCCTGCGGTCCGGCAAGAATATCGCGGTAAGTGCCTTGCAGCTCCGCGACTGCCCGCTGCTCATCCGGGAGACTGCTCAGCAATGCAGCAAACGCATCGCGCTCTTGCGTGAGAGGTGCGTTTACCCGCCCGTTCATCTCAAAGTACGGGAAGGGTTCGACTCCCCTGAAAGACGGCGTGGCGCCGGCCAGTTGACCGTCAATGTAGGTGTTGGCAAACGCCATATGGTGTCCGCCGTAATACAGCTCCCATGTGCCGGTGGCTGCGGGCGTACCAAGAAAGGCGAACTTGGTGTTATACGAGGAATAGCCGGCCTTGTAGTCTGTGCTGACAGTGTTGATGTAGTCATCGGCGTTCAGCGTCTGCACCATTTCATCAAAACCTTCGTCCCGCTCGCGGCCCGTGGCTTCCATCATGATCGCCTTAACCAGCCCGCGCTGCTTGATGTTCAGCTCGCCTAACAGGACGCCGGGCCGCTTCGGGAAAGCCCCGGCAGGCAGATTACTCCAGTACTCCGCCACGCTGCGGGAGTAGTCCAACTGCAGCTTTTCCAGAATCGCGTCCGGGACATCCGCCTTAAGCAGACCGATCAGACACAACATCCGTTCGTAGCCCGGCGTTTCCCCGCAGGCGGCCGCAGCGGCAGGCACCGGGACACTCTCCATCAAGGTACTGGTATCACCCATGCGGGCCTGCAAGGCCTGACTGAGCGCCTGATCCTCGGCCGACATCGGCGGCGGCCCTCTGTGCGCTTCTTGCGCTAAGGCCGGTAAGCTCAGGAACACTGTCAGTACAGCGCCTGCGATAGTGTCAAAACGATGGGACATCATTGCTTCCTGTACGGTTGTCTGATCTGCGACCCGCCGCTCAAAGGGGCAGAGCCGCCCGGCGGTCCGGGCCTGAGTATCAATGGTGATTCATAATATGGCAACCGCGGTGTCTTACCCGCTTGCGGGACTGCTCAGAGCACGCCCGGCCGGGCAATCAGCCGTGAGTCAGCTTAAGGCCGATAACACCGGCACAAATCAAACCGAGACTGATCAGCTTTAGCGCATCAGCAGGGTCGTTGAACAACACAATGCCCAACACCGCGGTACCGACCGTGCCGATGCCAACCCAGACCGCGTAAGCGGTGCCGATGGGTAAAGACTTCACCGCCATACCCAGCAGAAAAATACTCCCGATCAAAGCCAGGACAGTCCCCACTGTCGGCCACAATCTGGTAAAGCCGTCGGTGTACTTCAGACCCACGGCCCAACCGATTTCCATCAGACCAGCCAAAAACAATACAAACCAGCTCATTACTCTCTTCCCACAGGGGCCGTCCCCCGACAAAAAACAGGATGTGAGGCCGTCCACACATCGTACTAACCGGTGCGATAGATTGTCAGAACGGACGGCGATTGCAAGCCTTTAGCCGCCCCGGTTTACAAGTGCGTTCGCACTTCTGCCCTGTGCGGTCATACATCCTTCATATTCACTCAATAAGCTGCCCGTATCTGCATCAACTCAACCCGGATGCACTGATCCAAGCCACACACAGCGTCACGCAGAGCCTGCTCCGTTGGAGCGTCTGGCTTGTATTGGTCGCGTTGTGCGTATTCTGCCGGGAAGTCATGACCCGTGACACCATCCGGGCTTTTGTTTCTGACGCGCCGCGCCAGGCAGCAGATCTGGGTTCACGCATGTTCCCGCCGCGCTGGACTTATATCGAAAAACTCTGGCTGCCTTTATGGGACACCCTGAATATTGCAACGCTGGGCACGCTGCTCGGTGTTCTTATCGCGGTGCCGGTGGCGTTTCTCGCTGCCAGTAATACAACCCCAAGTAGACTTTATGTGCGTCCGGTGGCGCTGTTTATCATCGCCACCTCACGCTCCATCAATTCACTGATCTGGGCTTTGCTGCTGGTCGCGATCATCGGCCCGGGCCTGCTCGCCGGTGTGATCGCCATCGGTCTGCGCTCGGTCGGCTTTGTTGCCAAACTGCTCTACGAAGCCATCGAAGAAACCGACCACCTGCAAATCGAAGCCATCACCGCCAGCGGCGCCTCACGGGCACAGATTCTCAACTACGGCATAGTCCCGCAGGTGCTGCCGGCCTTCTACGGCATTTGTGTTTTCCGCTGGGATATCAATATCCGCGAGTCGACCATTCCGGGTCTGGTCGGCGCCGGCGGTATCGGCGTGCAGTTGCAGGCTTCGCTCAATACCCTGGCCTGGCCGCAGGTGACCATGATCTTTATCGTCATACTCGCCACGGTGGTGATCAGCGAATGGGTGTCAGCCAGAGTGCGACACGCTATCATCTGAGCCTGATAATCCGCCCGCACCTTAAACGTGCGCCTGTTTCCCGTATCCGGAATACCACAAGCCATGTCAGACCCCACACTTCTCGACGGCCCCGCCCCGACCGCCAGCGCGGCCATCGCCCGCTACGAAGCCATCCGCGACCGACTGCCTCAGGCGTGCTTTCCGGCCGGCGCGCAATACCGCGCGCATCTGGAAGAACTGGCTGATGAATTCGATTGCTTTGTCCTGGACGGCTTCGGCGTGCTGAATATCGGCGCCGAGACGGTACCGGGTGCAGTGGAACGGGTTCTGGCGCTGAAAGCCATGGGCAAGCAGGTACGCGTGCTGACCAACGGTGCGAGCTTTCCGGTCAGTGTCACCCGCGCCAAATACCAAGGCTGGGGCCTGGAATTTGCCGCAAACGAAGTGGTCTCCAGCCGCGACGCCCTGGCCCGGGAACTGGCCCTGCATCAGGATAAATGCTGGGGTTTTGCCGCACTGGAAAAATCCGCGCTCTCAGAGTTAGCAGACAACCACATCCTGCTCGGCGACGACCCGGCCGATTACGACCGCTGCGACGGCTTCGTCCTGCTCGGCACCGGCAACTGGTCAAGCCAACGCCAACAGCTGCTCAGCCAAGCGCTGGCCGCACAGCCACGCCCCGTACTGACCGGCAACCCCGATCTGGTCGCACCACAGCCCGGCGGCCTGTCACGCGAAGCCGGTCTCTACGCTCACGCGCTGGCCGACGCCGGACTGGCCGAACCTGAATTTTTCGGCAAGCCCTTCGACAACGCCTTTGCCCTGATCCGCGAGACCCTCAGCGGCATCGACCCGCAGCGCATCGCAATGGTCGGCGACACTCTGCACACCGACATACTCGGTGGCGCACAGGCCGGCTGGCGCACCGTGCTGGTCACCGGCCACGGTCTGCTCAAGGGACTGGACGCAGAACACGCCATAGAAAGCAGCGGCATACGTCCGGATTTTATTGTGCCGACGACCTGAGCCAGGTCCGCCACAGCACTATGCCAAAGCCCGCCTCGTGCGGGCTTTTTGCTGTCCGGCGTTTTTCAGCGCGGGGCACACAGACAGATCTTGCTGACGCGATAACGCAGGCAGACCCAAAGGCGGAAATACAAGGGCGGTGAATGATTTGTTTTTTTCAGCGGCCACAGCGCCTGAGACGGGCTGTTTAAAGGTGATTCAGAGAAGGATCTGAGAAGCTGAAATAAATGGTGGCCAGGGACGGAATCGAACCGCCGACACGGGGATTTTCAGTCCCCTGCTCTACCGACTGAGCTACCTGGCCAATGCGAGGTGTTCTTAAGGAGCGCGTATTAAATCGCTTACGGGGCCCAGAGTCAAGCCCCGTGAGCAATTTATTTTGTTGTGATACTTATTCGGGCTTATAGGCCTCAGGAACTGTGCCGCCTTCGCCGAACAGAAACTTCTCCATTTCCTCTTCGAGGAACTGACGCGCCTTGGGCTCAATCGGCGTGAGGCGGTATTCGTTGATCAGCATGGTTTGGTGGCGGACCCACTCGTCCCAGGCCTGCTTGGAGATGGTGAGATAGATGCGTTTGCCAAGTTCGCCGGGATAGGTCGGGCGTTCAAGGCCTTCGAGCTCCTTTCCGAGCTTGGCACATTGGACCATTCTTGCCATGGTTAAAACTCCTGAAATTGTTCGAGTAATTTGGCGACGGGCGCGGCCATGCCACCCGGCTCTGTGCCGACGTTATACCAGACCCGTCCGGTCCCTTCCAACGCGGTGCGGCCATCTTCGCGCACGGCCACAGCCAGGGCGGTGATATCCAGATGAAAATGACTGAAGGTGTGGCGGAAACGGGCGAAGTCCTCCGGCTCGGCCAGCCTCTCCAGCCCTTCGTCCCTGAGCGCCTCATCCAGTGCCTGCCGCGCCCCGATCTGCGGCAGGCTCCATAAGCCGCCCCACAGTCCTTCAGGCGGGCGTCGTCTGAGCAGCACCCGGCCGGCCTCGTCGAAGGCGATCAGCATGATGGTCTCACGTACCGGCAGGGTCTTTTTCGGCTTTTTACCCGGGTAGTCCTGCCAGTTGCCCTGTTCGCGTGCGAGGCATCCGTGGCTTAGCGGGCAATCGTGACAGGCCGGGCTGCTGCGGGTGCAGATCATGGCACCCAGATCCATCATGGCCTGATTGAAGTTACCGGTGCGGCTCTTTGGCGTCAGCGACTCTGTGAGCGCCCACAGGGCGTCGTGGACGCGCTTCTGACCCGGCCAGCCCGCCACCGCGAAACAGCGCGCCAGCACCCGTTTGACGTTGCCGTCGAGGATTGCCGCATGCTGCCCGAAACCCAGACTCATAATCGCACCGGCAGTTGAGCGTCCGATACCGGGCAGGCTTTGCAGAGCCTGCAAATCGCCAGGGAATTGACCACCGAATTCATCGACCAGCATGTTTGCCGCCTTGTGCAGATTGCGCGCACGGGCGTAGTAGCCCAGCCCCGACCAGTGCGCGAGCACCTCATCCTGCGGCGCGGCGGCCAAAGCCTGCACGTCGGGAAAGCTGGCCATAAAACGCTCAAAGTACGGGATTACCGTGGCGACCTGGGTCTGTTGCAGCATGATTTCGCTGATCCAGACCCGGTAGGGATGCACATCCTGCTGCCACGGCAGATGCTTGCGGCCGTGCACGTCGAACCACGTCAGCACGGCATCGGCAAAGGTCTCGCTGTTAAAACGCAAGCAGGGAACTCCACAGGCATTCAAAGGCGCCGATTGTGGCAAACACCGCGCGTCCGCTCAAAGTTAAATTGTAAGCCGCGCGCCACGGCGACCGCGAGGCCGCTAGCCAAACAACAGCGGCACCAGAATCAGGGTGATTACCAAAGCGATCAGCTGCAGCGGCACGCCAAAGCGCACAAAATCCATAAACCGGTAATTGCCGGGCGTGACGATCAGCGTATTGACCGGCGACGCGATCGGCGTGGCAAAGGCAGTTGAAGCGGCGATCGCCACGGCCATCAGAAACGCGGTCGGCTCAAGACCCAGGTCCAGCGCCAGATCCAGAGCGATCGGCGCCACCAGCACGGTGGTCGCGGTGTTGGAAATAAACTGGCTGAGCAAGGATGTCAGGATAAACAGGCCGGCCATCGCCACCTGCGGGCCATAGTCGGTAAAAATCCCCGCCAGACCGTGCACGATCACCGCCGAGCCACCGGTCACCTCCAGCGCATCGGCCAGCGGCAACATGCCGGCGACCAGCACCAGGGTCTGCCAGTTCATGCTGCTGTAGACCTCGTTCATCGCCACACAGCGGGTCAGCACCATGGCAAAGGCGGCCAGCATCACCGCCACCAGATTGGAGGTCAGGCCTGTGACCATCAGGAACAACATGCCAAGCGTGATCAGCACCGCCCAGGGCGCCTGATTGGCGTGCCAGGTGCGCTGTTTTATCTCATCCGGCAAGGCCAGCAAGACCAGATCATGATGCGGCCCGTTGAGGCGCTCGATATCATTCCAGGCACCGGCGACCAGCAGGATGTCACCGCCCTGCAGCGGCTCGGAGGCAAAATCCAGGGCCATGGGTTTGCGGCTGCGGCGAACGGAGATGACATTGAAATGATAGCGGTCACGGAAACGCAGCTCGTACAGCGATTTGCCGATCAGCGGCGACTCCGGCGTCACCAGCGCCTCGGCAAAGCCGAAACTCTCGTGATAGCGGCGCTGTAAGCCATGGGGAAAACCGAGATCTTCCAGCCCCAGCTTCCCGGTGGCAGCCGCCAGATCCGCCTGCGCGATCACCACAACCAGCGTGTCGCCTTCGTGCATGCGGGTTTCCTGCACCACCGGATACAATGAAACCAGCAGGCGCTCCTGGCGCTCCATTGCCACCACCGTCAAGCCGAACTCACGGCGCAAGGCGGCATCGGAGACCGTCTGCCCGTCCAGCACACTGCCGGGCTTGATACGCAGGCGGTAAAGACTGTTTTCAATGCCGTAGTCACTGGCCATTTCACGCAGCCGCCGCCCGCCTTCCGGGGTATCAGCGGCAGACACCACCGGCAGCAGTTTCCTGCCGACCAACACAACAAAGCCCAGCGTCATGACAAGGATGACCCCGCCGATCATGGCGAAATCAAAAAAGGCGAAGCCCGGCAGGCCCGCATCGAGCAGGGCGCTGTTGACGACCAGATTCGGCGGTGTACCGATCAGGGTCAGCATGCCGCCCACCAGCGAAGCGACCGAGACCGGCAGCAACAACCGCGATGCCGGCAAACCACACTCGCGCGCCAGACTCAGCACCACCGGTACAAACAAGGCAACCACACCGGTCGAGCTCATAAACGCCGAGAGCACCGCAACAACCGGCATCAGCAGTAACAACAAGTGCGTCTCGTTGCTGCTGGCTCTGGCGGCGATCTGCATGCCGATCCACGGTGCCACGCCGGTCCGGCTCAGGCCCTCGCTGACCACAAACAAGCCGGCGATCAGCATCACCAGCGGATTGCCGAAGCCGGCCACCGCCTGCGCCGGCGTCAGTATGCCCGGCACCGCCAGTGCGATAATGACCAGCGCCGCCACCATATCAAGCCTGACACGGTTGCTGAAAAACAATGCAATGGCGAACAGTACCAGTGCGTATACGTAGCCGACTTGCCAATCCATAAGGGTTCCCGTTACGCTCAGATCAGACCTCGTTAGGCGCACGCTACCACAGCGCTGCGCTGCAGAAAACACAGGCCCCGCCGCGGATCAGACAAAAAAAACGCCGCAGATTGCGGCGTTTTTGGTACTGAAAGAACGCAGATAAATCAGTTAAACAGGCCTTTGAGTTTTTCCTCAGCCTGTTTCTTTAACTTATCCAGTTCTTCCTGTTTTTTCTCTTCGAGTTCAGCCTTGGCCGCATCCTGCTTTTCATTCAGCTCGGTTTGCAGTTTGGCTTTAGCCTTGGCCTCTTCTTCCTTGAGGCGCGCTTTGACCTCGGCTTCTTTCTCTTTCAACGCGGCCTCGGCCTGGGCCTTGGCTTTGTCCTGCGCATCCTTGAACTTGTTTTTCAGATCCTCGGTCATGGCATTGATAATGACTTTGGTGAAATCGGCCGACAGTTCGTCAAAGGTGCCACGGACAGGCACATTCAGACTTACGCCGCTCAATTCATCCGCATCCTTACCGCCCTGCCCTTTAGAGGTCTCGGTGACCTTTGTTTTCAGGGTGTAGTCCACATAGCTCTTATTCAGATCCACCGTACCGTCACCGCCTAAACGCAAGGCCGGTGCACGCATATCCAGATCATCACTGGCCAGCACGCCGTCTGTGAAAGTGCCGCTCATGGTGAGTGCGGAAAAGTCCGTCTTTTTCAGCTTATCCGCATCACTGAGCTCTTCACCGCGGATCGTCGCCCGCGCGCGGCGCAGCTGATAACCGATATTGATGCCGTTAATTGCGCCGTCGCTGAAGTTCAGGCTGTAGTCGCCGTTCAGGCCGCTTTTCAGTGCATTTACACTGTTGCCGGCGGTGGTGATATCGAGCGAGAAATCGCCCCGGCCACTGAGCGGCGCATTGTCCTGCAGCAAATCCGCGAGCAGCGGATCGACCAGCACACCGGCCAAATCCACACGCGCACCGTAGGATGGCGTGTCAGACTTGGCATTCAGGCTCAGGTCGGAAGAAACTGTGCCACGGTAGAGATTCGCAGCTATGCCGTTCAGCGACACCTGCCCGCCCTTGGCTTCCAGCGGTATACGGATATCCGAGGTGATCAGGTTCCTGATCTTGAACTTGCCGACAGAGAAGGTCCCGGCCACATCCAGCTTGCGAATCAACTCCAGCGGCAATTCAATCGGCACATCATCGGCCGCCGCCACCGCTTCGTCGCTGCCCTGCGCCGCTGCCGCTTCCGTCGCTGCCGGCAGATAGCGGTCCAGATCAATATCATCGACATTGAAATCAAAGCGCAGCGGCGGCAGATCACCGGCCAGATCCGGCACCGCCAGGTTGCCGGTAAACGTGCTCTGATCAAGGCGCAGGATCAGCTCGCTGAGTTCGGCTTTTTCCGCCGAGGCGCTCAGGGCAAGCTCGAGGCCGACCTGCTTGAGCACATCCGCATCAGCCGTCTCAGGCGCATCCAGGCCCAGTTTCGCCAGCACATCGCGCAGATTAAAGGGTTTTGCGGTAGCCAGCTGTCCGGTGACGACCGGATTGCTGTCCAGGCCTGTCACATCCAGCGAGCCCTGCAGCGTGATGCCCATGGCCTGTAATACCAGATCGCTGACATCCACAGTCTGGCTGCCAAGATCGGCAATGATGTCAGCAGCCAGGTTCAGGGCTGCATTATCGACCGGCACGACAGCGCCGTCGGCGGTCGCTTCCAGGGTCAGGTCAGTCAACAGATAGCGCTGCTGTTCCAGATCCAGCGTAACATCACCGGCCGCTTCCAGACTCGCCTGCAAGGCCATGCTGTTGCTGACAACCTCAAAGCCGGTTTGCAGCTTGAAGGGCTTGGCCAGCGTCACCGCTCCGGTTTTCAGGTTGAAGTTGCTCAACTGCGCGTCGGTGCCGGCCTGTTTGTCGTTCCAGCTCACATTGGCATTGCTGATCGACACCCCGCCGACCGCCAGCGCGGCAATCGCCGGTGCACCGCCTTCGACTTCCACCTCGGTGGTTTCGTTGTTGTCAGTGGTCGTCGACGTTGTGGCACTGGCCTGCATCAGGTCGTCCCAGTTGGTCACGCCCTGCGCGTTGCGTTCCAGATTCAGTACCAGGCCGTTGAGGGTCACGTTGTCGACATTGACCTGTTTGCGCAACAGGGGTAGCACTTCCACACGGACATCGGCGCGACTGATCTCAGCAAAAGGTTCGTCGCCGAAGCCCTCGGCATTGGCCAGCCCGACTTCGCCGATAGAGAAACCCAGCCAGGGGAAGAAAGACGCATCCAGCTCACCGCGGATATCCAGCTCCCGGCCGGTCTGGTCCATCACGATTTTCTGGATTTGCTCTTTGTACTGATTCAGATCGAGCGTGGAGATCACGATCGCCAGCACAACGAAAACAAGCACGACAACGGCCACCAGACCGATAATCAGTCGCTTAAGGATTTTCATGGGTCCCTCACTATTGAACCTGTATCTGCACACCCAGCGATGCGGGGGTAAAACCTGCATCACTGAGTCTAGTTCAAATCGGAGGAAAGACGGCTGGCAGGGGATTGCCAGCCGGCAAGTCAGGTCAGGCTCAGAAGCGCAGAACGCCCTGATCCCAGGCCGAGGACGGCTCGATACGGCCGACCACTTCGCCGCGACTGTTGAGCACATCGGGACGGAAGTAATCGCTCAGCGCGTTCCACGATGCGACCTCAACGGCGGCGATTTTCTCCAGCACCGCGCCCAGCACCACACGGGCCGCGTTGGCATCACCGCTGTCGATCTTGAGGGCCAGCCCGTAACCGAGGCGCGGCAGAATACCGGTATACACGCCTTCGGCACCGTTCTTGACGATCAGTTCCTCACCGGCAAGCTGTGCAGCCAGAGTCGGCAATTCGCCGCTGCCGGCGAACATGGTGGGATTTTCCAGAATCGCACGGCGGATTTCCTGCGCCCCTTCGGCCTGCCAGGGTTCCAGCGCCGACGGATCAGCCAGTCGCGCATGGGCCCAGGCCAGCCGCTGCAGAGGCAGAGCCAGGGTCGGAATCCCGCAGCCATCATAGCCCCAGGGCAGCTGCAGGGCTTTCAGTCCGGTCAGGCCCGAAAGCAAATCAAACCAGCGCCGTTGCGAGGGGTGTGCGTACAAACGGTAGTTGTGGGTCGGATCGCCGTAGGCCAGCGCACTGGTCAGGAACACGCAGTGATTACCGGAGCAGCAGTGGCAGACTTTCTCCGGCGACAGGCCCGAGCGGATTCGCTCGATCCGTTCCGGCTCCGAGGCAGGCCAGGCGGCACCGAGTTCGAGATCATCCTCAGACAAACCGATACGATCCAGCCAGCGACCGACTGCCTCAATATGCATGGTCTCGCCGATATGCGACGAGCAGGCCACGGCCAGTTCGGTGCGCGGCGTGTCGAATTTCTTCCTGACCTTGGGATCAAACAGCGTCAGCGCCTGCATTAGTTTGGCGGTCGAACGCGGAAATACCGGCCGTTGAATATCGCCGATAGACCAGATAACCCGTCCGTTAACATCCACCACCGCGGCCGCACCGCTGTGGTGGTTTTCGATGGCGTTGCCGCGCCAGACATTGACCAGTACCGGATTCATTCCGTGCTCCCCAAAAATACCGCGTGCTCAGCCGATGCCGACGGCTTTGCGGATTTGCGCCAGAAACGGCACGCTGACCTCACGCGCCCGTTCGGCGCCGCGTTGCAGAACAGCTTCGACCTCTTCAGGCTTGGCCATCAACTCTTCGTAGCGCTCGCGCGGTGCGCTCAGCTGTGCGTTGATATGTTCAAACACAATCTGCTTGGCCTCACCCCAGGCGATACCGTCGGCATAGGCCTGACGCATGCGTTCCTGTTCTTCGCTGTTGGCAAAGGCGCTGTAGATTTCAAACAGGGTGTTGCCTTCCGGGTCTTTCGGCTCACCCGGTTCCAGCGAATTGGTTTTGATCTTCATGATGAGTTTACGGAGCTTTTTCTCCGGCACAAACAACGGAATCGTGTTGCCGTAGCTCTTGCTCATCTTACGCCCGTCCAGACCACGTAAGATGGCCGTATCCTGGTCGACCACCGCTTCGGGCAGCACAAACAGTTCTTCGTAGTGGTGATTGAAACGCTGGGCGATATCGCGGGCCATTTCCAGATGCTGGATCTGGTCCTTGCCCACCGGCACATGTGTGGCATTGAACATCAGGATGTCGGCGGACATCAGAACCGGGTAGCAGAACAGGCCCATGGTGATGCCCTTGTCGGGATCACTGTCACCGCTGTCCAGATTCTCCTGCACCACCGCTTTGTAGGCATGAGCGCGGTTCATCAGGCCTTTGGCCGTCATGCAGGTCAGTATCCAGTTCAGCTCGGAAATCTCGGGGATATCGGACTGACGGTAGAAGGTCGCACGCTCGGTATCCAGTCCCAAAGCAAGCCAGGTCGCGGCGATTTCGGCCCGTGACTGACGCACCTGCTCCGGGTCGTGACACTTCACCAGCGCGTGATAATCGGCCAGAAAAAAGAAACTGTCGATATTCTCGCTGCGGCTGAATTCAATTGCCGGACGAATCGCGCCCACATAGTTGCCCAAATGCGGCGTACCGGATGTAGTGATACCGGTCAGATATACTTGCTTCATTGAAAAAACAATCCCCTGCAGGTTGACAGCGCATTGTAGCAAGCCATGCGGCTTTTGTGGGAGACGCCGGGCGCCGGCGGCGCGCCTTAACCGGCGCGGTGGTAGGGATGGTTGCGGATAACAGACCAGGCGCGGTAGAGCTGTTCGGCGACAATCACGCGCACCAGCGGATGCGGAAAGGTCAGCGGTGACAGCGACCAGCTCTGGGCGGCCTGCTGCCGGCAGGCATCGGACAGCCCCTCGGGACCACCGACCAGCAGGCTGACATCCTGCCCCTGCTGCATCCAGCCCTGCATCACCGTGGCGAGCTGCTCGGTGCTCCAGGGCTTGCCTTTGACGTCCAGCGCGACCAGATGCGCGCCGCGCGGGACGGACGCGAGCAGACGCTCGCCCTCTTCTTCGACAATCTTGCCGGCCGCAGCATTCTTGCCGCGCTTGCCCGGCGCCACCTCACGCAGCTCCAGCCGGCACTCCGGCAGACTCAGGCGCTTGGCGTATTCCTGATAGCCGGTGTTGACCCAGCCGGGCATCTTCTCACCGACCGCATGCAGGAGGATTTTCATACTTCAGACTTTGGCGATATCGGCGTCGCTGTCACCGGGACGCACGGACCAGAGTTTTTCCAGCTCGTAGAAGTCACGCGCTTTCTGCGTCATCACATGCACGATCACATCGCCCAGATCGACCAGCACCCAGTCACTCTGCGCTTCACCTTCGACGCCGAGCGGCTTTTCACCGGCCGCCTTGGCCTGCACCACCACTTCATTGGCCAAGGAGCCCACGTGCCGGTCGGAGGTGCCCGTGGCAATTACCATGGCATCGGCAACGCTGGTTTTGTCGGTGACGTCAATCACTGTGACATCCTGCGCCTTCATGTCATCCAGCGATTGCACCGCCAGATTGGTCAATTGTTCCGTGTTCATCATAAAGCTGTAGTACTCCGTCCGCGTCTGGCGGCACTCAAAATTGTGTCGGTGTCAGCCGGACGTCACGGGACGCCGCCGACACTGTCATAAATCCGTCCCGCCGCTATTGAGCGGTCCGGGTTTATCCACAAAACCTGTGGATAACTTTGTGGAAAGAACCATGAAAGACAGACCCATCTCACGTTATATCTGCCTTCCCGTCAAACTGGTTAAAAAACGACCAATTCGTTATTTCTCTTTATATTCAAATGGTTACAAGCGACTCTTAAGGAAAAGTCTTTTGCTAATACAAAAATTTCAGTCCTGTTACAAGCGAAATCCACGCTGTGTATAAAACAGTTCCGGTGAATTTACGCTTGTGTGACCCGTTCCGGCATTTGGCTCGGAAAACACTGTTTCAGTGCCGGCTTATTGTCAGTGAATTTCTGACGCACTGCGGTACAACTGCCGGGTCTGCAGATAGTCCCGCACCGCCGGCGGTAGCAGATAGCGGACATTGCCACCTGCTGCCAGCGTGGCGCGAATCACCGTCGAGGAAATATCCAGCTGGGTGAGCCGGCGGCGGATTATCCGCCCGGTGCTACCGTCGTCGGGCAAAACATCGACTTCGCGCTCATCGAGCAGCGCCTGGCTCGGAGCGGACAGGACCGCGCCGGGGCGGTCCATAATCGCCAGATCGGCCATTTCCAGAATGGTCTGCCACTCATGCCACCGGGTAAACGCGGCAAACGCATCCACACCGATAAACAAAACCCGCCGTTGCTGCGGATGCGTGCGGGCGAAGTCGCGCAGTGTATCGACCGTATAAGAGGCCTCGGGTCGCTGCAGCTCGCGGTCATCGGCAATCAGCAACTCACTGCCCTCGACCGCCAGCCGTAACATGGCCAGCCGGTCCGCCGCCGACGCACCGGGCTGTTCCCGGTGAGGCGGGATATGGCAGGGGATCATATGCACACGCGACAGGCCGAGCAGCTCACCGAGCTCCAGCGCGCTGCGCAGATGTCCGTGGTGAATCGGATCGAAGGTGCCGCCGAAAATACCGATTGCGCTCAACGCGTCGTGCCTTCACCCAGAACAATAAACTTCTGCGTCGTCAGCCCCTCGACACCGACCGGTCCGCGCACGTGCAGCTTATCGGTACTGATCCCGATTTCTGCACCCAGGCCGTATTCAAAGCCGTCGGCAAAACAGGTCGCGGCATTGACCATCACCGAACTGGAGTCGACTTCACGCATAAAGCGGCGCGCCGTGCCGAGATTTTCCGTAATGATCGAATCAGTATGATGGGAGCCGTGTTTTTCGATATGGGCGATCGCCTCACTGAGGCCGCTGACCACGCGCACTGACAGCACCGGGGCGAGATATTCGGTGTCCCAGTCCTCTTCTGTCGCCGCTACCACGCCGTCAATCAGGGCGCGGGTTTTCCCGCAACCGCGCAACTCAACGCCTTTTTCGGCAAAGCGGTCACCGAGCACCGGCAGCAGACGTGCCGCAACTGATTCTGCGACCAACAGCGTTTCCATGGCGCCGCAGATGCCGTAACGGTAGGTTTTGGAATTGACCGCCACCTCGATGGCTTTGGTGTCATCGGCGTCGTCGTCTATATACACGTGGCAGATACCGTCCAGGTGTTTGATCACCGGCACCCGGGCCTCAGCGCTGATCCGGGCAATCAGTCCCTTGCCGCCGCGCGGCACGATCACATCCACATACTCGCTCATGGTGATCAGCTCACCGACGGCAGCACGGTCGGTTGTTTCCACCACCTGAACCACATCGCCGGGCAGACCGGCCGAGGCGATCCCCTTCTGAATACAGGCGGCCACCGCGCGGTTGGAATAGGCCGCTTCCGAACCACCGCGCAGAATCGTTGCATTACCGGCCTTCAGGCACAGTGCGGCGGCATCGGCGGTCACATTCGGGCGTGACTCGTAAATAATCCCGATGACGCCCAACGGCACACGCATCTTACCGATCTGCAGACCACTGGGCCGGTAGGCCATATCAGTGATTTCACCGACCGGATCCGGCTGGGCGGCAATCTGGCGCAAGCCATTGGCCATACCGTCGATACGCGCCTCGGTCAGTTCAAGCCTGTCGAGCAATGCCGCGTCAAGACCATTGGCACGCCCGGCATCCAGATCCTTGCGGTTTTCCGCCATCAACGCCGGTTTGCTGTTTTCCAGTTCCGAGGCAATCGCCAGCAAGGCGGCGTTTTTTGCGTTGGTGTCTGCAGCGGCGATCTCGCGACTGGCCTCACGGGCTTTCTGTCCGAGTTGCTGCATATAGGCTTTAACGTCGGTGATGGAATCGGTCATAGCTCGTTACCAAAAGTGGGTCCGGAATACACGGGCGCCGCATAAAAACGGCAGTAAACCGGTCATTGTATGAGCAAAGGAGGGAAATGTCTTGCAAGAACAGCGTAAAACGGATACGCAATAAAAACGCCCCTCGCGCAAACCGCGGGGGGCGCGGGCCGCAATGCGGCTTAGTACATGTGTTGGCCGCCGTTGATATCCAGCGTGGAGCCGGTAACAAAGCCGGCATCATCAGCGACCAGGAAGGTCACCGCACGGGCAATGTCTTTGGGATCACCCAGCCGGCCCACCGGAATGGTGGCAACGATCTTCTCGAGCACCCGTTCGGGCACAGCGCGCACCATATCCGTCAGCACATAACCCGGCGCGATCGCGTTGACCGTAATGCCCTTGCCGGCCCCTTCCAGCGCCAGGGCTTTGGTGAAGCCATGGATACCGGACTTGGCTGCCGCGTAGTTCACCTGACCGTACTGACCGGCACGGCCGTTGACCGAGCCGATATTGACGATACGGCCGAACTCGCGCTCGCGCATGCCCTCGATAACGGCTTTACACATATTAAAGCAGGAAGCGAGATTGGTCTGGATGACCGCATCCCACTGTTCGAATGTCATTTTGTGCATGGTGCCGTCACGTGTGATGCCGGCATTGTTGACCAGAACCTCGACCGGCCCGAGCTCTTTTTGGATCTCAGCCACGCCCTTCTGGCAGGCATCGAAATCGGAAACGTCGAACTTGAACGCCGGCACGCCGGTACGGGCTGTAAAATCACGCGCAGCCGAATCGTTCCCGGCATAAACGGCAGCAGGCTTGTATCCCGCCTCTTTCAACTCAACACAGATTTCCTCTCCGATACCGCGGGTTCCCCCGGTAACTACTGCGACTCGACTCATTATCATTACCCCTGACTTGTAATTTAATTATCCGGCTTGCGCCGTGCGTAAACGGTACCGGTCGGCTGACCGGCGACTATGCCTTACAAAAAGGGAGACGCGTTCCTACGTCCAGGCTCAGTGCCCGTTTCTGGTTTTTATATATCTCTTTATATGTGTTTTTTTTATTGTTATTTCGTCTGGTCTCATCGCGCCCCGCACGTGTATGCTCTGACGCAGTGCCAAACTCAGACTCACTACTGATATTAAACACATGCACGGAAGATAAAAACCTTGCCTTAAGTAATATTTTTTTACTGCAGAGGTGCGCTTAGCTTAAGCTAATTGCTTTGTTTTTCGTCATTGCGTACCGGCAGTTCCTCTGCCGGACGAACCGGAGGTTACAAAAAAAATGAGTAAAGACGTCGTTATCGTCGCAGCCGGCCGCACACCTGTCGGCAGTTTTGGCGGCTCCCTTGCCAATCTCCCCGCCGCAGAGCTGGGCACGCAGGTTTTAAAACACCTTCTGAAAAAAACCGGTCTCAAAGGCGAACAGATCAGTGAAGTCATACTCGGTCAGGTTCTGACCGCCGGTTGCGGACAAAACCCCGCGCGCCAGACCGTGATCCACGCCGGCCTGCCGCAAACCGTCCCGGCCATGACGATCAATAAAGTCTGCGGCAGCGGCCTTAAAGCCGTGCAACTGGCCTATCAGGCCATCGCCTGCGGCGATGCCGATATTGTCATCGCCGGCGGCCAGGAAAGCATGAGCCAGTCGCCGCACGTCCTGCCCAATTCGCGCAATGGTCAGAAAATGGCAGATTGGAAACTGAAAGATTCCATGATTACCGACGGCTTGTGGGATGCGTTTAACAACTACCACATGGGCACAACCGCGGAAAATATCGCATCCAAATACGAATTTACCCGCGAAGCGCAGGATGAATTTGCGGCCAAATCACAACAAAAAGCCGAGGCTGCACAAAAGTCCGGTAAGTTCGCCGAAGAAATCATTCCGGTTGAAATCCCACAGCGCAAGGGTGACCCCAAGATTTTTGATACGGATGAGTTTATCCGCCCCGGCACCACAGCCGAAAACCTCGCCAAACTGCGCCCGGCCTTTTCCAAGGATGGCACTGTGACGGCCGGTAACGCATCCGGCATCAACGACGGCTCAGCCATGGTCGTGGTCATGGCCCGCGAAACCGCCGAAAAACTCGGCCTGACACCGATGGCCCGCATTGTAGCTGCCGCCGCTTCCGGCGTAGACCCGGCCATTATGGGTACAGGGCCTATCCCCGCTACGCAAAAATGCCTGGAAAAAGCCGGTTGGTCAGTCAAGGATCTGGATCTGGTTGAGGCCAATGAAGCCTTCGCCGCTCAGGCCATGTCAGTTAACGCCGATCTGGGCTGGGACCTTGATAAGGTCAATGTCAACGGCGGCGCTATCGCCATCGGTCACCCGATCGGCGCTTCCGGCGCGCGTATCCTTGTCAGCCTGCTGCATGAAATGGGACGGCGTGACGCCAAAAAAGGCCTCGCCACGCTGTGCATCGGCGGCGGCATGGGTATAGCACTGGCGGTTGAACGCGAATAAACACCGCCGGGTGTCACAACAAAAAGGCCGGTAAATACCGGCCTTTTTTTATGCCTGATACAAACTGAGGACTCAGTCGTCCTTCAGCTCCCCGGCCTGAGCCGGCCAGGAGGAGGGGTTGAAGCGCTTGTTACGCGGATCTTTGCTGACCAGCAACTCGCGGATCTGCTCCGGCGTCATTGCCGCCAGCTGCGCAAAGCTGGTGATGCCTTCGCCCGCCAGCAACTTTCTCACCGCCGGACCTATGCCGTTGATTTTCGTCAGATCATCCACCACAGCCTCTTTGCTCACCGCCTTTTTAGCCGGCGCTTTCTTCGGCTGCGGTTTCTGCGGCTGCGGCTTTTTGCCCGCCTGCTTTGTCGCCCCGGCCTTAGACGCGGCTGCCGCAGCAGGCTGCGCTTGCGGCGCTTCCGGCACGGCCGGCACGGCCGGCGGCGGCACAAGCAGTGCCTCTGCCGGGGCTTCAGGCGGCGCCGGCTCGGCCGTGGGCAGCGGATCGGGTAAGCGCGTAAACGGCAGCGTCGGCACACTGTCTTTCATGCGGATCCGCACATAGGTGCCGGGTGCATCTTCGATGGGTTTGAGCGCACCGTCGCCGGGCACGCGGGCCTCCACCAGCTCACTGCCGGAGGCTTTGTAGACCCAGTCGTTCCAGTGATTCCACCAGGAACCCGGACGTTCCTCAGCCTGTTCCAGAAACGCCTCGCTATCGGCCGGCAATGTGTCGCCCCCGATCACGCGATAGCTGTACTTATTGGCCGCGGGCGGATTGACGATACCGGCGATATGCCCGGAGCTGCCGAGGATGAACTCCACCGGCCCGCCGAAACAGCCGGCGCCCATATAGGTGGATTTCCACGGCGCGATATGATCATCAACCGTCGAGACAAAACAGACCGGAATATCCACCGTCGACAGATCCAGCAAAATGCCGTCGATTTCCACCTCTTTTTTGACCAGCGCGTTTTCCATATAGAGCCTGCGCAGATACCAGGAATGCATGGCGTTGGGCATGCGGGTGGAGTCGCTGTTCCAGTACAGCAGATCAAACGGGCGCGGATCACGTCCGAGCAGGTAGTTGCTCACATAGCAGGACCAGATCAGGTCATTGGCGCGCATCAGATTAAAAGCGCCGGCCATGGAATCGCCTTTGAGAAAACCCTGAGTCGCCATTTTTTCTTCGATGGCCTGCACCTGCTCTTCGTCAATAAAGACACCGAGCTCACCGGGCTCGGAGAAATCAAGCATGGTGGTGAAAAAGGTCACCGAGGCAATACGTTTATCGCCTTTGGCTTTCATATAGGCCAGCGTCGACGCCAGCAGCGTGCCGCCGATGCAGTAGCCAATGGCGTTCATCTGCTCTTCACCGGTGGCGGCCTGCACCGCATCGACGGCGGTCATCACACCATCGCGCAGGTAGTCGGCAAATTCCGTATCGGCGTAGTTTTCGTCCGGGTTGACCCAGGACACCACAAACACCGTATGGCCCTGATCGGTGGCCCATTTGAGGAAGGAGTTTTCCGGCTGCAGATCAAGGATATAGAACTTATTGATCCACGGCGGCACGATCAACAAGGGCCGCTTAAGCACCTTGTCAGTGGCGGGAGCATACTGAATCAGCTGAAACAGCCGGTTCTGGAAAACCACCTTGCCCGGTGTGACCGCGACGTTTTCGCCCAGGGTAAAAGCCGATGTGTCGGTGATACGGATATTGAGTTTGCCTTCGCCGTCTTCCAGATCCGCCAGCATATTCTCCATGCCGTGGACCAGATTCTCGCCGTGGCTCTCGATGGTTTTTTCGATCACTTCGGGGTTGGTCAGGGCAAAATTGCTCGGCGACATGGCATCTATATAGCGCTCGGTGAAGAACTGCACTTTCTCAGCCGTGTGCGGGTCGAGTCCGTCGACGTCGCTGACCAGATTACGTAACCATTGTGAGGTCAGAAGGTAGGATTGCTTGATTGCCGAAAAATACGGCTGGTCGTTCCAGTCATGGTGCTTGAAGCGCTTGTCCCTGCCCGCTTCAACCAGTGGTTCGGATGGCTCACCGGTCATAAAATCCATCATGGCCTGATGCGACAGCTCGATGCTGTTTTTCCAGAAGTTCATGCTTTCATCGATAAACTTCTGCGGATTGCTCATGAGGGCCGCCCACCATTCGGTGTAGGCCGGGGCCAGACGGAAAGGATCAGGATCCATCGTCTCCCATTGCGCGACAAACCCGTTAATCACATCCTGCAGCCGCTGCAGGTTTTCGTGAATCTCAGCCAGCTCTTTGTCGGATTTCTGGTCAATCATTATTCCTCCCCTGACCACGCGGTCCGTCACAGACCGCGCGGCGCCGGTCAACTCATGTGATCAGCTACTGACCTTGCTGATCGCGTCTTTCACTTCCTGCATGCTTTCGGCCATCCGGGCACTGATCTGCTCAGCCACATCGCTCTGAGTCTGACGCGCGAGCTCGGTAATTTCGGCCGCGTTCTCACAGGCTTTCTCATAAGCAGTTTGCATTATTTTCTGCTGTTTTTCCGCTATTTCCTGCGGCGTGCCCGTCAGTGTGCCGGCCAAATCACCCGCTTCTTTCATGGCCGCCTGAATCATATCAGCCTGTTTTTGTAATAAAGTCTGCATACCTTCAGCGTAAGCTTTATTGGCATTCAGAAGCGCCTCGACGTTGCGGCCATGAACATTATTAACACTGTACATCTCCAGATTAAACGCATCGCGCACGCGGCGATTCATTTCCTGAAAGTCCCATTGGCCGAAAACTTTGCTGAAATCGAACTGATCATTACTCATGGTCTTCTCCTACGTAGATAAAAACGCACCTTTTGCTGCGGTGCAATATTTACTCGATTATGGGTTCGCCGGCGGCCCTTTGTCAAACCCTAATTTGATCGCAGACCGCATCAGAGCTTGATTTGCAGCGATCCGGCGGCCCCGCACCCCGGACGAAAAGGCGACTAAAGTAGAATTGCTAAGCAGAAAGCCACTCCCTAGACTTGCTCCAAACTTCGGGACAAAGATCAGCCTTGTCAGCGCTTCGGTATATAGACGCTTTTGTATATGCCCCACGGGCCTGAATCGCGTTAGTCTGGATTGCTCAGCAAGACGCTTGAGCCCGCAAGGGAATCTAAGGGAAGTAAAACCTGAAAATCTCTCCGGACCAGCCCACACACACAAATCTGTCCGGAGCTGAAAAATCAAGGGCAACCCGTTGAATCAGCATCGCGGTTGCGAACAAAAAAATATAAGCCACTGGAGAGAAAGAATGTCTGAAGCTTATCCTGTCAATCCGGATTTCGCCGCCAACGCCAATATCAATGCCGAGCAGTACAAGGAAATGTATGCGCGATCGGTCAAGGATCCGGACGGCTTCTGGGCGGAGCAGGCGGAAAAATACATCACCTGGTTCAAACCCTGGGACTCAGTACTCGACTGGAGCTTCGCCCCTGAGGACCTGCATATCAATTGGTTCAAAGGCGCTCAGCTGAACGTCTCCTATAACTGCCTCGACCGCCACCTCGAAACACGCGGCGATCAGGTTGCCATCATCTGGGAAGGCGACAGCCCCGAAGATGACCGCAAAATCACCTATCGTGAGCTGCACGAAGAAGTCTGCCGCTTCGCCAATGTGCTCAAAGCCCGTGGCGTCAAGAAAGGCGACCGTGTATCCCTGTACCTGCCGATGATTGCCGAAGCGGCCGTGGCCATGCTCGCCTGTACCCGTATCGGCGCGATCCACTCCATCGTCTTCGGCGGTTTCTCATCCGATGCACTGCGCAGCCGGATCGAGGATTCCGATTGCGGCGTCATCATCACCTCTGACCAGTCCATGCGCGGCGGCCGCAAAGTACCGCTGAAAAGCAACGCCGATGCTGCCCTGGAAGGTTGCCCGAACGTCCACACTTGCATTGTCGTCAAACGCGGCGGCGATCCCGTCGAGTGGAATGACAAGCGCGACGTCTGGTACCACGAAGCCGTCGCTTCCGCCTCACCCGAGTGCGAAGCCGAGCCGATGGAAGCAGACGATCCGCTGTTTATCCTCTACACCTCCGGCTCCACCGGCACGCCCAAAGGCGTCCTGCACACCACCGGCGGCTACCTGCTGCAGGCGGCCATGAGTCACAAGCTGGTGTTCGACTATAAAGACGGCGATGTGTACTGGTGTACCGCCGATATCGGCTGGGTTACCGGCCACAGCTACATCGTCTACGGCCCGCTGGCCAACGGCGCCACCACGCTGATGTTCGAAGGTATCCCGACCTATCCGGATATCTCCCGCTTCTGGCAGGTTGTCGACAAGCACCAGGTCAACATCTTCTACACCGCGCCGACTGCCATCCGCTCGCTGATGGGCGCCGGTGACGAACCGGTCAAGAAAACCTCCCGCGCCAGCCTGCGCGTACTGGGCACGGTCGGTGAGCCGATCAACCCGGAAGCCTGGGAGTGGTACCACAACGTGGTCGGCGAAGGCCGCTGCCCGATCGTCGACACCTGGTGGCAGACTGAAACCGGTGCACACATGCTGACGCCGCTGCCCGGCGCGCATGCACTCAAACCCGGCTCGGCCACAGCACCTTTCTTCGGCGCACAGCCCGTCCTGCTCGACGATCAGGGCAACGAAATCGAAGGCAATCCGGCGGAAGGCAATCTGGCGATGAAAGGGCCCTGGCCGTCCATGATGCGGACGATTTTCGGCAACCATCAGCGCTTCTACGAAACCTACTTCGCCATGTTCCCGGGCTACTACTTCACCGGTGACGGCGCACGTCGCGACGAAGACGGTTACTACTGGATCACCGGCCGTGTGGATGACGTTCTGAACGTCTCCGGACACCGTCTCGGCACCGCCGAGATCGAAGCCGCGCTGGGTCTGCACGATAAGGTCGCGGAAGCGGCGGTCGTCGGTTATCCGCATGACCTGACCGGTCAGGGCATCTACGCCTACGTCACGCTGATGGAAGGCGAGACCGGTACCGACGAACTGAAAGAAGAGCTGGTCAAACTGGTACGCAAAGAAATCGGGCCGATCGCCAAGATCAACCTGATTCAGTGGGCCGACGGCCTGCCCAAGACCCGCTCCGGCAAAATCATGCGCCGTATTCTGCGCAAGATTGCCACCAACGAACTCGACAGCCTGGGCGATACCTCAACCCTGGCCGACCCGAGTGTGGTAGATGATCTGATCGAGCACCGCGAGAACACCTGATCATCTTCGCTTGCAAGACACCGGAACCGGGGCCGTCGGCCCCGGTCATTTACAAAGCAAAGAATTCCGGGGTTCTGCCAGGCAATTACCACGTTTCGCACCGGCCGCAAGGCTAGAAACTTTACCTATAACGCACAACACACTAGTCTATTGAAGGAGGACTATATGAGCGATCATGCTTCATATTGGAAGGCCAATGTCAGGTTGATGATAATCTGCCTGGTCATTTGGTTCGCTGTGTCGTTCGGCTGCGGCATTTTGCTGTTTGAACCGCTGAACGCTATCAAACTCGGAGGCTATAAACTCGGCTTCTGGTTCGCCTCGCAGGGGTCGATTTACACATTCCTGTTCCTGATTTTTTTCTACGCTGCCCGCATGAACAAACTTGATGCCGAGCACGGCGTCAACGAATAAGGAGCCGGTAATCGATGGATAATCTTAAATTAATGACGTATATCGTCGTCTTCGCCAGCTTTGCCCTCTACTTCGGCATCGCCTGGTGGGCCCGCGCGGGCAGCACCAGCGAATTCTACGTAGCGGGTAAGGGCGTTCATCCGGTCCTCAACGGTATGGCTACCGGTGCGGACTGGATGAGTGCGGCATCTTTTATCTCCATGGCCGGCATGATCGCCTTCATGGGTTACGGCGCATCGGTATTCCTGATGGGCTGGACCGGCGGTTACGTTCTGCTGGCGATGCTGTTGGCGCCGTATATGCGTAAACACGGCAAGTTCACCGTGCCCGAGTTTATCGGTGACCGCTACTACTCCAACACCGCACGTATCGTGGCAGTCGCCTGTCTGATCATCGCTTCACTGACTTACGTTATCGGTCAGATGAAAGGTGTCGGGGTTGCATTCTCGCGCTTCCTCGAAGTTCCGTACGACCTGGGTCTGTATATCGGTATGTTCGTGGTCTGGGTCTACGCGGTACTCGGTGGTATGAAAGGCATCACCTACACGCAGATCGCACAATACTGCGTACTGATCTTCGCCTACACCGTACCGGCCGTGTTTATCTCGCTGGAACTGACCGGTAACCCGATCCCGCAGCTGGGCCTGGGTAGCAAGCTGGTCGGCCAGGACGTCTACCTGCTCGACAAGCTCGATGCGATCATCACCGATCTGGGTTTCAAAGACTTCTCCACCACGGCACAAGGCAGCACGGTTAATATGTTTGCCTACACCATGTCTTTGATGATCGGTACTGCAGGTCTGCCGCACGTCATCATGCGCTTCTTTACTGTTCCTTCAGTTAAAGCGGCCCGTTCTTCTGCCGGTTGGGCACTGGTCTTCATCGCAGCTCTGTACACTGTTGCTCCTGCTGTCGGTGCCATGGCCCGTCTGAACCTGCACAACACGATTGAGCCGACTCCGGGCGATTACCTCGCTTATGACGAGCGTCCGCAATGGTTCAAAAACTGGGAAAACACCGGTCTGTTGGCCTTCGAAGACAAGAACGGCGATGGTCTCATCCAGTACAACGCCGGCCCTGAAAACGAAATGGTCAAGGTCGACAACCACATCATGGTACTGGCTAACCCCGAGATCGCTAAACTGCCGAACTGGGTTATCGCTCTGGTCGCAGCCGGTGGTCTGGCCGCCGCACTGTCGACCGCTGCCGGTCTGCTCCTCGCCATCTCCTCATCTATCTCACACGATTTGATGAAGAGTGTTCTCACGCCGAATATGACGGAGAAATCAGAGCTCAGGGCGGGGCGGATCGTCATGACCCTGGCCATACTGGTGGCCGGCTACCTGGGACTGAACCCACCGGCATTTGCCGCAGGTACGGTCGCAATGGCCTTCGGTCTGGCTGCCGCCTCGATCTTCCCGGCGCTGATGATGGGTATCTTCTCCAAAACCATCAATAAGCAGGGCGCAGTGGCAGGTATGATTGCCGGTATCGGTGTCACACTGTTCTACGTGTTCCAGCACTACGGCATCATGTTCGTCAAAGAGACAGCGTTCCTCGGCGACATGCAACCGAACTGGTTCTTCGGCATCGACCCGAAAGCCTTCGGCGTCGTCGGCGCAGTCGTCAACTTTGCCGTCGCCTACGTGGTGACCAAAATGACGCCGCCGGTACCGTCTGACATCGCAGCGATGGTGGATAACTTCCGCATCCCGTCCGGTGCAGGCGCTGCCGCAGCCGATCACTAAACGGCCTGGCTTCAGGTTAAAGTGAACGACTTTGAGGCCTCCTTCGGGAGGCCTTTTTTTATCCGGAATCAAAGAAGTACGCAATACAACAGGGTTATACTCACTACATGAACAAACACACCAAACTTGCCATCATTCTGGCGCCGTTTCTGGCCATAGGCGGCTATATCGCGTCGGATATTTTTCTTACAAAAAAACAGGAAAGCACCGGCCAATACCTGACACTCAACCAGAAGACACCATGTGATCTGGTCAATACACCCTGTGATTTCGAGGCCGACCGCCTGTCGCTGACGCTGCGGCACGAAAACGGCAAAACCATTCTGGAAAGCACCTTCCCGCTGACCCGCGCGGTGGTTGCCTGGACAAGCGAAGACGGTGAGGAAACACGCCGGCAGTTAATTCCGGACGAGAAACAGCGGGTCTGGAGCGCGGACAGCGACTTCGCCGCCGCACTGGATGCCGAGCCCGGTCTCACCATCCGTCTGGCGACGATCATTACCAACCTGCACTACCTACACGAATTCCGGGCAGGTCAGTAAACGCTCCGGGATACAGTCACCTATGCTCAGGGAGAACCCGTGCCATGGAAATCGAACTCGACGAAATCCGCAACTTTATCGGTGAGATCCCGCCGTTTGACGCTCTTCCGCCGGAGGTCGTGGCCTCGCTGACGCAGAAAATCACCGAAAGCTATGTCCGTGTCGGTGAGCAGGTCGGCGAAGACGAGACGCAGAAACAACAGCTCTATATCGTCCGCAAAGGCCTGCTGTCACTGAAAAACGGCAGTGGCCAGTTGATGGGCAAACTGGCCGAGGGCGATGTCTGCACCCAGTTCTGTGCCGGCGGGGAAGAAAACCACTACCGGCTGCAAACCGAAGAAGACGCCCTGCTCTACTCAATTCCCTGTACCGAGCTGACCGCCGTAGTCAGCACCTACCCGAAGATCATGTTGTCCTTCCTGCAGAATTCAGCCGAGCAAAGGCTAAATTCTGCGGTGTCCTTGATGCAAAAAGACAACAACGCCACCTCCTCGCTGATGTACACCTCGGTCACTGACATCATGGCAAGCCCGGTCAGGACCATGGATGAATCGGCCACAATCACCACCGCAGCCCGCGAAATGACCGAAAACGGCATTTCCTGCATCGTTCTGAGCGACAGCGCCGGCGATATCACAGGCATTATCACCATCAAGGACATAGCTAAACGCTGCGTGGCCGCTGGCATCGCGCCGGACAATCCGGTCAGTGAGATTATGACCCGCGACATGCTGACCATCGATCACGACGCGTTTGCCTATGACGCGCTGATGACCATGACCCGCGAAGGCATCCGGCATCTTCCGGTCATGCGTGATGACAAACTGGTCGGGGTGATTACCTCGGGCGATCTGATCCGTCAGGAAGGACGCAATTCCGCTTATCTGACCGGTGCGATAAAAAAAGCCGCCTCACTGGAAAGCCTGGTAGCGAGCAGCTCTGCGGTACCGCAGTTGCAATTACAACTGGTGAATATGGGCGCCACCGCCGACCATGTCGGCAAGGGTGTCACCGCTATCACCAGCGCCATCACACGGCGGCTGATCGAACTGGCGCAAGACAAGCTTGGCCCGCCACCGGTTCCTTTTGCCTGGGTGGCAGCCGGCTCTCAGGCGCGCCGCGAACAGACCAGCCATTCCGATCAGGACAACGGCATCATTATCGACAACAGCGTGAGTGATAAGGATTGGCCGTATTTCCAGGCATTGGCCAAATTCGTCTCCGACGGACTTGCCGCCTGTGGCTATATCTACTGCCCCGGCAATGTGATGGCGACCAACCCCAAATGGTGTCAGACACAAAAGGTCTGGGACGGTTATTTTCAGGATTGGATGAGCCGGCCCGAACCCAAGGCCCTGATGCTGTCGAGTATTTTCTTCGACCTGCGCACGATCTACGGCACAGGGCAGCTGCTCGACGAGATCCGTGACAACATGTTGCAGACCAGCCAGCGCAGCTCACTGTTCCTCGCCCACCTGACCTCCAACGCGCTCAAGCTCCGTCCGCCCCTGGGCATCATCCGGGACTTTGTGCTGATTAACGACGGTGAACACAACGACACCCTCGACCTCAAACACAACGGCCTGGCCCCGGTTGTGGATCTGGCGCGCATCTACGCCCTCGCCGAAGGGATCAAACCGGTCAATACCACCGAACGGATCAAAGCGGTGTCGGGCAGCAAAACCCTCAGCGCCGAAGGCGGCGCCAATCTGCTCGACGCATTTGAGTTTATCGGCTCACTGCGGATACAGCATCAGGCGCGGCAAATCCGGCTGGGGGAGAAAACCGACAACTACCTGCCACCGAAAAATCTCTCGCGGCTCGAGCGTGAACACCTCAAAGACGCGTTTAAGGTCATCCGCGAGATGCAAAACAGCATCGAACGCAGCTTCCGCGCCGGCGGCATCGGCTAAGGTAAAAGCACAAGCGTGAAAGATCTGCAGCATATCCTCGCCGAACGGCAACGCCGCCAGCGGCTCAAACAGGCCCCGGAAGGGGCGCTGGCCCGTTTCCTTGCCAGCCCGCTGCCGGCGCGGGAAATGCGTCTGCGCGACGCGCAGCTGGTGGCGACGGACTTTGAAACCGGCGGACTCGATCCGGCCCGGGATGCGCTGCTGAGTATGGGCTGTGTGCCACTGGAAAACGCGGGCATCCGCCTCGGCGGCGCCTGGCATACCCTGATTGCGCCCGGCGGGGATATACCCGCCGGCAGCGTGCGCTTTCACAAGATTACCGACAGCGAGGCGCAGGGCGGACTCGGGATCAAAGCCGCGGTCGACACCTTGCTGGACAAACTCAGCGGGCGGATTATGCTGGCCCATCACGCCCGCACCGAAACCGGCTTTCTGTTTACCCAATGCGAGAGGATCTATGGCGTCAGACCTGTATTAGCCGTACTCGACACCCTCAGCATCTGCAGCAACGCACCACCCGACCATCCTTTGCGTAAGGTCGAAAACCGCCGCCTGTTCACTCTGCGCGATGCCTTCAAGCTACCGCAATATCCGGCTCACCACGCATTGTATGATGCCTTATCCACCGCCGAACTACTGCTGGCCCATTGCAGTTATCTGAACAAATCCATGGACACCACGCTCAAAACACTGCAAATCAAGTATATTAGCTAAGCTGATCCAGCCAGACTTGTATTTTTTCCGGCACCGATTGCAAGGCACGGCGGCTGACAAACATGCCGATATGGCCACTCTCCACAGCCAACTCAGCGTAACACTGCTTTGGCACCAGCGAGGCCAAGGCCCGGCTTGAGTCAGCCGGCACGATATGGTCACGGGTACCATAAATATTCAGCACCGGCACGGCCAGTTGCTGCGGCTTCAGCAGCTCGCCATCGAGCACCAAGCCTTGCCGGCACAGAACATTGCGCTGATAGAAATTCAGAATAAATTCGTGAAAGACCCGCGCCGGCTGATCGGGACAATCGGCTATCCAGGCTTGCATTGCCTGAAACAAGCGCACCTTCTCCGCCACCGCCTCACCGTCGGCGCAGTCTTCGGCCAGTTGCAGGTATTTGGCCAGGCTGTTTCGCATCGGTTGCAAACTGTGGAACAGCTGCACGAGCAAAGCGCCGTCCAGACACCAGGCATCATCCAGCAAGCGGGTATCGACCTCACGGACCCGCTGATAGAGCAGACTGCCGGGCGTCTGAAAATCAACCGGCGTGCCCAGCAGGATCAGGGCCTTGATTTGCGCTGGAAACCGCAGCGCATAAAGCAGACTCAGCACACCGCCCTGACAAATCCCCGCCATGGTGATTGTCGCGCGGCCGCTGTGACGCAACGCCGCCTGCACCAGCGCCTGCATGCGCCGGCCAAGAAGATGCGAGAGGCCACGGTTGTAACCGGCCTGATCGGGATCACCCCATTCAAGCAGGTAGACCGCACGGTCCTGCGCACGCAGCGCACCGATAAAAGAACGTCCGGGCAGCAAATCCAGCACCGTCGGCCGGTTTACCATGGCGTACACCAGCAACAACGGCTCACGCCTTGCCGGCGACGTCGGCGGCGGGTAATACCAGAGCCGGCTGGCGCCGTACTCGGCAATACAGCGCCGCGCTGACGCACGACCGGGCGCAGGCGGATTGGTTATAAGGTGCGCACTGGCGGCCTGCCAGCCACGCAACAGGGCACGGGCCGACTCAGGCATGCGCCTGCTCCGGCGCGTAGCGGGTCAGGCGGATCGCCAGACCAAACAGGCGCGCGTAGTCGCGGGAAAATGCCTCATCATGTGCCAGACGCGCGTATCGGGTTTCGAACGCCGCGATCCAGCGGCGCAGTAATTTGGTGCTGGCCGGCATATGCTCCTCCGCCCGCAACGCCTCAAGCACATCGCCGGCAGCGGCGGTCGCCACCTCGGTCATGGTCAGCTGCTGCGATTTCATCAGAGTCAGATAGGCCTGCCAGTCATCCTTCAGGACTGCGCCGCGTTCGCTGCCGGAGTGGATTTCATCGCGGATACGCTGCATGGCCTCCAGGGAGAGCGGAAAGCTGCGGTCGATCAGCAGACGCAGTAAACGCTCACGGTTAAGCGGCGCGTCCGGCACCGCAGATGCCCCGCCGGCGAGTTTTTCATCAGCCTCGGCCACGATGCCAAGCAGCTGTAAGAGTACTGCGGGCAAGCCCTTCGCAGTCACGATATCGCTCCGCAATGAATTCAGAAACCGGCGCGGACATCCCTGCCGCCGGCGTGCCATGACCTGTTTGATGTGACTCAGGTTCTATTTTAAGAATAAGACAAAAAGTATCACGTAAACAATGCAACCGGCGTGGACACTCATGTTATGCTTGAGAAAACACGCTGGGAAACGCCCGTTCGGAAGAGTAATGGATCAAGAAACCCGTATCATAAAAAAATACCCGAATCGCCGTCTCTATGACACGAAAAACAGCTGTTATATCAATCTGGGTCAGATCAAATCACTGATTCAGAAAGGTGTACCGGTCAAGGTCGTCGACCGTCAGACAGATCAGGACATCACCCGCAGCATCCTGCTGCAGATCATCATGGAACAGGAATCCAATCAACACCCCCTGTTTTCGACTGACAGTCTGGAGAAGTTCATCCGCTATTACGAAGACAACTCGCGCGAGGGCTTTACCCACTTCATGGACAAAAACATCCAGTTTTTCCATGAACAGCAGGAGAGCCTGACCAAACAGATGCAGGAGTTGATGACCTTCAACCCGCTGGAATTCTGGGCTTCGGCCACCACGCGCAATCTGGAAGCCTGGCGGAACCTGCAACAAAACCTCATGCCCGAGGAGAAAGACAGCGAAGACAAAGAATAAGTCTGAGCGCGCTTAAGGGCCTGAAAAAAAACCGCCGCCATCCGGCGGTTTTTTTGTGCCTGCCACATTTCCTGATTGACCGCAAGAACAGGCTTGTCTATATTGCTGCTTTGCAGCAAGCAATGTGTCCGGGTACCGACCATGAAAGACATTACCGATTTATTCAGTGCCGTATCGAAAGATTCCAGCGCATCGTTCGAGAAAGTCAGCGCCATACAACTTAACTTTATCAACGCGTTAATGCAGAACCAGCAGAAACTCGTACAGGACGTGCAGGCCGATATGGTGGATACGTTTTCCATGCTGAAGGAAGACAGTGCACCGGAGAAAGTCCGCGCGCTTCAGCAAAAAGCGCTGGCCAACTGCGCAACCCGTGCGGTCGAGGCCTACAAAGAAAATGTCGCGGCAATCGGCGAACTGCAAAAAGACTGGACTTCACTCAGTCTGGACAATCTCTATGCGATAAGCCAGTTCAGCCCCAAGGCCGCGGAGCAACCGCCTGCCGCAGCGGAAAATGCCGCAACGCAAACACCGCAAGACGCAACGCCGGAAACCACAGCACCGGAAGAGACGGCGGCGGCAGAAGAAAAACAGACTTCGCTGGCGATCGAAAGCGAATCGGCCACAGCCGCGCCGGCTGCGGCCCCGGCGGCAAAAAAGACCACGGCCAGAAAAACCGTCGCGCGCCGCTCGGCCAGCACCCGCAAAACCACCGCGAAAAAGAGCTAGAGGTCCGCGTTATGGCACAAAGCAATACACTCGCGCTGGTGACCGGCGGTATCGGTGGCATCGGCTCGGCCATCTGCCGCGCGCTCAGCACGGACAGCTGCCATGTGGTCGCCTGTTACTATCCGGCCGAAGAAAGCAAGGCTCAGCAATGGCTGAACGAGGCCCGGGCAGAAGGCCTGAACGTCTCCGTCTATCCGGCTGACGTCGCTGACGCCGGCGCTGCCGCCGCCATGATCGAATCCATCGAAGCCCAATACGGCGGTATCGATGTGCTGGTCAACTGCGCCGGTATCACGCGCGATAAAACCATCCGCAAAATGCCGGTCGAAGACTGGGATGCGGTGATTAACACCAATCTCAACAGCGTGTTCTACGTCACCAAGCCGGTGATGAGCGGCATGCTGGAGCGCCGTTACGGACGCATTATCAACATTTCCTCCGTCAACGGTCAGCGTGGTCAGTTCGGTCAGCCCAACTACTCCGCCGCCAAAGCCGGTTTGCACGGTTTCACCATGGCCGCCGCGCAGGAAGGTGCGCGTAAGGATGTGACCGTCAACACCGTCTCGCCCGGCTATGTGGCCACGCCCATGACCGGCAAAATGCCGCCCGAAGTGCTCGACAGCATCGTCTCCACGGTGCCGATGGGCCGTCTCGGCAAACCCGAAGAGATCGCCGCTGCGGTCGCTTTTCTGGCCGCGCCGGAAACCGCGTACGTAACCGGCGCCAACATCCCGGTCAACGGCGGGCTGTTTATGAGCTTCTGACCGGCCACTGCCCGGTTTCCTTTCCGGACAGTCAAAGGGGCAGGCATGCAGATCGGCGCCCGCCCCTTTATACTGTCAGCTTGTTTTTACCCGCGACCACCACATGTCACTGCAACTCGTAGATTCTCACTGCCACATCAACTTCGACGCCTTTGCCGACGACTTTCCCGCCATGCTCGATAATGCGCGTGAGTCCGACATCAACTGGATGCTCTGCGTCTCGGTTGACTGGGAAACCTATCCCCAGGTGCTGAAGCTGGCGCAAACCTATCCGCATATATTCGCTTCGGTGGGCGTGCACCCGAATCACACCGAGGGCCACGAGCCGGATTTCGACGAGCTGCTGGCGCAGGCACAACGCGAAGAAGTGGTTGCCGTAGGTGAGACAGGACTGGATTATTTCCGCAGCAGCGGTGATCTGAGCTGGCAGCACGAGCGCTTCATCCGCCATATCGAGGTGGCCAAAGCGGTCGGCAAACCGCTGATCATTCACACCCGTGAAGCCGCTGACGACACCATGCGTTTGCTGCGCGAACACGGCGCCGACCAATGCGGCGGCGTACTGCACTGCTTTGCCGAGGATTGGCGGATCGCCGAGCAGGCCCTGGAGATCGGGTTTTATATCTCCTTTTCCGGGATCGTCACATTCAAAAGCGCGCCGCTGATACAGGAAGTGGCGCGCAAAGCGCCGTTGGATAGGATTCTGGTGGAAACGGATTCGCCCTATCTGGCACCCGTGCCGAAACGCGGTAAACGCAATGAGCCGGCTTACACACGCTACACCGCGCAGTTTGTCGCCGATCAAAGGCAAATCCCGCTCGAAGCGCTGGCCGAAGCCACCACCGACAATTTCTTCAGACTATTTTCGACCGCTGTACGTTGAGTGTCCGACTGCCCTGCTGCCGCCGGACCGCTGTCACCGACCCGGCCGCGGCAGAGGTTTACAGGTCAGCCAACAGTCGTTCGGATAAGGCGGGTAATTTTTTCTTTGTTGACAGCCTGTTCGTCCAACTCTGAGTAGAGGTCATACATCGACGCGACCACGCCGCTTTTCTTCTCAGCGCTCATGCTGATCTGGAATTCATCCAGCGTGTGCTCCAGACACTCGAGCACCGCACACAGGAGCGCAATGTTGAGGCTTTTTTCATCCTCGTTGTCATCGATACGCTCCACCGGTCCGCGGCCGGTTGCAAGCCAGTTCAGGCTGACATTTGCGGTATTCGAGAGAGCGATGAGTTTATCGAGAGTCGGCAGACTCTCATTGTTGAGGTAGTTATGGAGAGTTCCGGCAGACATACCTGCAGTCGAAGCAAATTCCCTGATGCTTCTGCCACGCATGGCCTCGCGCAAACGTTCAGCGAAGCCACTCGAATCCTCGAACTGCCCGGACTCAGTGCCGCTTTCATTATCAATCGTATTCATTGGTTCCAAGAGAAACAGCCTCTTTTGCCAGATTGCTTTACTAGAAAAGCGTTCCAATAACTGAACGCCCTACCACATAGACAGCCTTACAGCGTCTAAAATCCATTGAATTGATCACTATGCTGAAATATATTCCTGCCCTATATGGACTTAGACAAGAAAACCAGTGATCTGCTCAGGGATCAATCGAAGCGACGCGCCTGGATCATTTATCAGCTGGCACTCAAGGACGAAAGTCTTGCCTCGATAGCTCGCGATGCCGGCATCAGCCGGCAGGCAATCTGGCAGGCGCTTGTCAAACCCTATCCCCGCGCAGAGAGAATCATCGCGGAATCATTGGGTCTGACACCTCAAGCATTGTTCCCCGAACGCTACAACAGCGACGGGTTACCCAACCGCAAACGCGGCCGACCTCCAAAATAATATTGTCACGTCAAGAATAACACCGGTTTAGCACGAGATAAAAGTCACATTCTCCGGACTGTGTATCAAGACGCTAAACCATAATCAGCGACGCAGGAAACTTAGCACTTGACATTTTAGTGCTGTGTATCTTTTAGTCGCCAAATTCTTGTTTTTCCGCGATCTTGCGAGATATTCCTACATACACGCTGTAGCTTTAGACCGGACCGGGAAGGGCAAACAACTGCGCGGCCGTGCAACAGGTTCTGCGGCCGTTCGAATTCTGCTGACAAAAGCGATACAATCGTGGTGCCGGATCGCGCCCCTGATTAATCACACCCGGGGCCGGACATAACAACACGCCCGCACCCGCGGAGCCTGATAAACCGGCGCTGCAAACGCATCACCCTGAACATCACACACCATTTGCAGACAGGGGGAACCACACCAATGGACAAGAAAGTGCTCATCGTCGACGACGAGCCGAATATCCTTCTCTCGCTGGCGTTTCTTGTACAGAAAGCCGGCTTCCGGACCAAAACCGCCGAAGACGGCCAGGCCGCGCTCGATACCGTCGCCCAATGGCAGCCCGATCTGGTCCTGCTGGACGTCAATATGCCGGTTATGGACGGCTTCGAAGTCTGCCAGCGGCTGCGCGAAGACAACTCCCTCGGTGATCTGAAAATCATCATCCTCACCGCCAAAGGCCGTAATATCGAGAAAGAAAAAGGCCTCGCCCTGGGCGCCGATGACTATGTGACCAAACCCTTCTCCAATGCGGACGTGGTCGAGCGCATCAAACACCAGCTCGGCGCCGCCTGACATACAACAAATACAAAACGGATCCGCAGGCAGACAATCCCCTGCACAGGCCAACACGGAATCCACGGGAGGATAAGGTGAAAATACCAACAGGGATGGCGATGCCGAAACGGTTCGACCTGATTATCGGGCTGAATCTGGTTTTGACGCTGATCGCTCTGATTTACGCCGTATTCAATTTTCTGGGGGCCGATGCCTCGCAGCAGATGCCGGCTTTGATCGTCGCCGTACTGCTGTTCATGGTGGCTGCGATGACGGCCGGCCAGTGGGCCTATCTGAAGGTGTTTCTGATCCGTCCGCTGCGCGCTCTTGAACGCGGCGGCGACATCATACTCAGCACCCACGCCGCCCACGATATCGAGATAGGCCCGACCCACGAACTCGGCAGCCTGCCGGCCAATCTTCAAACACTGGGTCATAAACTGGCTGAATCAAAACGCGAAGTGGCGCGTGCCCTGAAGACCGGCGCGCAGCAGGTCACGCAACAAAAAGACTATCTGGAACAGGTTATTCACGGCCTCGATGAGGGCGTGCTGGTGTGCGACTCACAGGGCCGTATCCTGCTCTACAACCCCAGCGCAGTGCGCATACTCAAATGCCCCGAACATGTGGGGCTGGGCCGCTCGGCCTACGAGCTGATCCCCAGAGCCTCGGTGGAACACACGCTGGAGCTGATCGAATCGCGCCGTGCCGACGACAGCAACGCACCGACCACGTCTGATTTTGTCTGTACCGTGCTGCGCAAAGAACACATGCTGCATTGCCGGGTCGGTCTGATGAGCGGCAGCCGCGACGGCGGCGGCTTTGTGATGACCTTCTCCGATGTCACCTCGCGTCAGGGCGCACTGCGCAAACGCAACGAGCTACTCCGGCAAACCATCGAAAATCTACGCAGTCCGCTGGCCAGTTTGCGCGCCGCCGCGGAAAACCTCACGCACTACGACGACATAGAAACGGATATGCGCCACGCCTTCCAGCAGGTGATCGTGGACGAAAGCGGCCAGATCAGCGCGCAGATCGATGCCCTGGCAGAAGAATCACGCAAGTTGCTCGGCGGCGAATTCGTGACCATGGATATACGCTCGCCGGATCTGATCAAACAGGTCCGCAAACGTGTTGCCACGGACGCTCAGCTGGAACTGACGCAAACCGGCCTGCCCTTATGGCTGCGCGTCGACAGTCAGGCCATGGTGCGCCTGCTCGAGTTTTATATCCGCCGCATTCACGAGACCACCGGCGCCGGCGCCTTTGATCTGGAAGCCGACCACCGCGATCACAAAGTGTTTCTGGATCTGGCCTGGGAGGGTGAACCGCTCTCCCATACACAGCTGAAAAGCTGGGAAGAAGAGACCCTGCCCGATGTGGTTGGTTTCCCGCAGGTCAGCGCGGTACTGCGCCAGCATGCCAGCGTGGTCTGGAGCCAGCGTCATCCGCGTGTGGAAGGACGCGCGATTCTGCGGATACCGATTCCCGGCGCCGGCCGGCAGTGGGAAGTGAGCAGTGAAATCATCCCGGCGCGGCCCATCAGCTACGATTTTGATCTGGCGGAAATGGCCGGCGATGACGCGCAGATCCGTCTGCGTCCGCTGCGCGAGCTTAACTTTGTTGTGTTCGACACCGAAACCACCGGTCTGAATCCGGATCAGGGCGATGAAGTGATCTCCATCGGCGCGGTGCGGGTGGTCAATCAGCGGATCCTCTCGGATGAGACCTTCGACCAGCTGGTCAATCCCGGCCGGCCGATTCCGAAACAATCGATCAAATTCCACGGCATCACCGACGAGATGGTCAAGGACGCGCCCTCACTGGACACCGTGTTACCGCAGTTCCGGGACTTTGTCAGCGACTCAGTGCTGGTCGCGCATAACGCCTGGTTTGATATGAAATTCCTCAAGCGCCGCGAAGCACAGACCGGCATCCGTCTGCGCAATCCGGTGCTGGATACGCTGATCCTCTCAGTCGGCATCCATGGCCACGAGGTGGAACAATCACTCGATGCCATCGCCGGCCGCCTCGGGATCGAGATTTTCGATCGCCATTCGGCGCTGGCCGACAGCCTTGCCACCGCCGAAGTGCTGTTGCGCCTGATCGATCTGGCCGAAACCAAAGGCATCCGCACCCTGCAGGACGCGATGAATGCCTACAAATAAGCCATGCCCGTAAAAAAGCAAGCCCGCCACCGTCTCGCCAGCCGCCTGCCGGCGCTGGCCCTGTGTGGCCTGCTGGCACTGTGCTATCCGCTGATTCTGCTGCCTTCGCAGCCCTTGCTGATCGGCGGCATACCGCTGTTGTATCTCTATCTGTTCGCGGTCTGGCTGTTACTGATCATTGTGACAGCGCGGACCATCCGCGCCTTGCACAGGAGCGACGGCGGTGAATAGCTCACTGATCATCGTCTCCGCGCTGCTTTATATCGGCCTGTTATTTTGCATCGCCGCTTTCGCCGACCACCGCCGCCGTCGTGGCCACAGCCTGATCAAACACCCTTGGTTCTACTCCCTCTCACTGGCGATTTACTGCACGGCCTGGACCTATTACGGCAGCGTCGGTCGTGCCGCCACCACCGGCGCGGGCTTTCTGCCGATTTACCTCGGCCCGACGCTGGCGGCCATGCTCTGGTGGTTTGTGCTGCGCAAAATGGTGCGTATTGCAAAACGCCAGCGGATCACCTCCATCGCCGACTTTATCGGCTCGCGCTACGGCAAGTCCTCGCGCCTGGCCTCACTGGTGGCGATTATTTCACTGCTCGGGCTGCTGCCCTATGTGTCGCTGCAGCTCAAAGCCCTGGCCATCAGCTTTGGCGTGCTGAGCCACTATCCGGCCATCGATTCCGGCATTACCGGCTACCATCTGCCGGTCTGGCAGGACAGCACCTTCTATATCGCCCTGCTGATGGCCTTATTCGCGGTGCTGTTCGGCACACGTCATCTGGACGCCACCGAGCAACACGAAGGCGTGATCGCCGCCATTGCCTTCGAATCCGTATTCAAGCTCACCGCCTTTCTGGCCGTGGGAATCTTCACCACCTTTTTCGTCTTCAACGGCCCCGGCGATATTTTCAGCCGTGCGCTGGCCGATCCGGCCACTGCCGAACTGCTGCAAACCACCTCGCTGGCCGGCGGCCATCTGAACTGGTTTTTCCTGATCCTGATCTCGGCTCTGGCCGTGTTTCTGTTGCCACGGCAATTTCAGGTCACGGTGGTGGAGATCGCCGACGAAAAACACGTCGACACGGCGAGCTGGTTGTTCCCGCTGTATCTGTTGCTGATAAATCTCTTTGTCCTGCCACTGGCGCTGGGCGGTTTGCTGATGTTTCCGGACGGCAGCGTGGACCCGGACACCTTCGTGCTGACCATCCCGATGGCGGCACAGCAACCCTGGCTGGCATTGCTGGTGTTTCTCGGCGGTTTGTCCGCGGCCACCAGCATGCTGATCGTCGCCAGCGTGGCCATGGCCACCATGCTCAGCAATGAGCTGATCATGCCGCTCCTGCTACGCCGCCGGATCGAGCGCGGCGAAGTCACCCCGGCGCTGGTGCTGCGCATCAGACGGGTCGCCATTGTCGGCATCCTGCTGTTCGGCTACGGCTATTTCCGCCTCTTCGGTGAATCCTATGCGCTGGTCACCATCGGCCTGATGTCATTTGTCGCGGTCGCCCAGTTTGCCCCGGCGGTATTTCTCGGCATGTACTGGCGTGATGTGAACCGCTTCGGCGCCACCGCCGGTTTGCTGGCCGGCTTTGTGATCTGGGCCTATACACTGTTCTTCCCCGCTTTGGCCCGCTCCGGCTGGCTGCCGATGGACTTTGTCGAACACGGTCTGTTCGGCTTAGAAGCGCTGCATCCCTACGCCCTGTTCGGTCTCGAAGGTCTTGATCCGGTCGGCCACGCGACGCTTTGGTCGCTGAGCGTGAATCTGACCCTGACGGTGATACTGTCGGTGTTTTCACGTCAGGGACCGGTCGAACGTCTGCAGGCCAATGCCTTTGTCAATCCGTCGGCCAACATGCCGCCGATCTGGCAGGGCGATGTCTCCCGTGAAGCGCTGGAACAGCTGGTCGGGCGTTTTCTCGGAAAGGAAAATGCAAGAGTGGCGTTTGATCAGTTTCTGCAAACCCGGCAGCTGCGCGACGGCGACACGAGCAACGCCAATCTCTATCTGGCCGGCCATGCGGAGACGCTGCTTTCGGGTGTGATCGGCGCATCCAACGCCCGCAGCATGGTGTCAGAGTTGTATCAGGGCCGGACCCTGTCCGTCGAGCAGATGATTGAGGTATTGAGTGAGTCGAGCCAGATTCTGCTCTACAGCCAACGCCTGCAGGAGAAAACCCGCGAGCTGGAACAAACCGCCAGCGAGCTGCAGACGGCTAACGATCAACTGCGTGAACTGGACCACCTGAAAGACGAATTCGTCTCCACCGTCAGTCACGAACTGCGCACGCCGCTGACCTCGATACGCTCGTTTTCAGAAATCCTGCGCGACACGCCGGATCTGCCGGAAGAACAGCAACGCGAATTTCTCGGCATTATCGTTACCGAAAGCGAAAGACTGACCCGTCTGATCAACGATGTCCTGGATGTGGCAAAACTGGAAAGCGGCACGCTGGAACTGGACAAAAGCGCACTGGATATCGCCGAGCTGGCACAACAGGCCGCCAATGCGGTGGCCGGATTTTATGCCGACCGGCAGGTCAGCCTGGAAACCCGGCTGCCCGCCGAACCGCTGTTTTGTGAAGCCGATGCAGACCGTTTACAACAGGTCATCATCAACCTGTTGTCCAACTCGGCAAAGTTTTGTGAGGCGAAAACCGGCCAGGTAGTTCTGTCCGTTGCGCGGCGCGGTGCCGACATTGAAGTCAGCGTCAGCGACAACGGCCCCGGCATTGATCCGGCCAAACAACCGGTGGTCTTCGACCGCTTCCTGCAGATCAGCAACCGCGAAAAAGGCAAGCCTGTCGGCACCGGTCTGGGCCTGACCATCAGCAAGCTGATCGTCGAACAGCACGGCGGACAGATCGCGGTGGAAAGCGACGGCCACAGCGGCAGCCGCTTTTATTTTACAATCCCTGCAAGCACGTCCCCCGATCAGAAAGGCGCGTGACCGGGCGTACGCGGGAAAGGAATCGCGTCACGGATGTTTTCCATACCGGTGACATAGTTGATTAAACGCTCAAAGCCCATGCCGAATCCCACATGCGGCACGGTGCCGTAGCGGCGCAGATCGCGGTACCACCACAGGTCTTCACGCATCCCCATGGCGTCAAGCTTGCGGTCCAGATAATCAAGGCGTTCCTCACGCTGGCTACCGCCGATCAGCTCACCGATGCCCGGCACCAGTACGTCCATCGCCGCAACGGTTTTCCCGTCGTCGTTCAGGCGCATGTAGAAGGCTTTGATTTCCTGCGGGTAGTTCATCAGCACAACCGGTTTACCGACGTGTTTCTCGGTAATATAGCGCTCGTGCTCGGACTGCAGGTCTGTCCCCCATTTCACCGGAAACTCAAACTTCTCGCCGCTGGCCTCGAGTATCTTCACCGCTTCGGTGTATTCCATGCGCTCGAAATCGCTGTCAGCGAGGGTTTCCAGACGCGCCAGCACGCTGTTATCCACACGCTGGTTGAAAAACGCGATGTCATCGGCATTTTCATCGAGCACACAGCGGAACAGATGGCGCAGAAAATCCTCGGCCAGATCCGCATTGTCAGACAAGTCGGCAAACGCCACTTCCGGCTCGACCATCCAGAACTCGGCCAGATGGCGGCTGGTATTGGAATTCTCGGCGCGGAAAGTGGGCCCGAAGGTATAGACCTGACTGACCGCCAGCGCATAGGCCTCGGCATTGAGCTGACCTGAGACCGTCAGATAGGCATCACCGCCGAAAAAATCCTGCGAGGTATCGACCCGGCCCTGCCCATCGCGCGGCAGGTTTTGCAGATCCAGCGTGGAAACGCGGAACATCTCACCCGCGCCTTCACAGTCACTGCCGGTAATCAGCGGGGTGTTGACCCAGTGAAAACCGTGCTGATGGAAATAGCTGTGAATCCCGTGCGCCAGGGTGCTGCGCACGCGGCTGATGGCACCGAATGCATTGGTGCGCGGACGCAAATGCGCCACCGAACGCAGGTATTCAAACGTATGGCGTTTTTTGGCGACCGGATAGGTTTCCGGATCATCGACCCAACCGTAGACACGGACCTCGCTGGCTTGTATTTCAACGGCCTGGCCTTTGCCTTCGGACGCGACCAGAGTGCCCCTGACCTCCACCGAGCACCCGGCGGTCAGGTGCAGGACCTCGTCCTGATAGTTGCTCAGCGTGTCAGGCACCACTGCCTGTAAGGAATCAAAACAGGAACCGTCATACACCGCGAGGAAGGAAATGCCCGCTTTGGAGTCGCGCCGTGAGCGCACCCAACCGCGGATACTGACTTCGCTGCCGATCCGGGCAGCGTCCTGATAAAGCGATTTGATAGTCGATGACATCAGACAACCTTTGTTGAGATGAGGGTTTACACAACTGCCGCCGCAATCCGGTGCTTACCGGCCAGTTGCATGGCCAGCTCCTGCAGCGCCTGCCAGATATCGCCGTCCCCCTGGCCCTTGGCCAGCCGGTCCAGCGCACTGCAACTGGCCTGCATCTGCAACCAGTCGCTTTCGGTCAGGCGGCCGAGCGTGCGGCGCACCGCATCGAGGCGGTTGCGCGGAATCCAGGCGTTTTTCATGGCCTGCTCGGGCGACATGCCCGCCAGCTGAGCCTGAGCGATGCCGGCCAGCTTGCGCACTTCCTGCGACAGCGTCCATGTCAGCAGATAAGGTGCCACCCCTTCGCCTTCCAGCACATTCAGAATCCGCACCACCTTGAGGATGTCGCCGGCCAGCGCCGCGTCAACCAGATCAAACGGCGAATAACGGCTGCTGTTGGCCACCGCCGAAATCACTTCCGCCTCGCCGATCTCCGCACCCGGATACAACAGCGCCAGTTTGCTGATCTCCTGCTCGGCGGCCAGTGAATTGCCTTCGGTGCGCTGCACCAGCAGTTGCAAGGCGTTGGCGCTCACACGCAGTCCCTGACGGCTGAACTCGCGACGGATCCATTTACGGAAGGGTTCGCCGTCCATGGGCCAGACCGTAACCGTCACCCCGGCCTTATCGGCCGCCTTATACCAGGCGCTGTTGGCCACACTGCGTTCGAGTTTGGCGCCGGAAATCAGCAACAACGTATCCGGCGACAAACGCTTCATCTGCGCCCCCAGAGCCGTGGCCCATTCCTTACCGGTCTTGCCGGCCGGCAGGCGCACGTCGATGACTTTGCGCTCGGCAAACAGGGACAAATTATCCGCTTCTTCCAGAAACGCGGTCGGGTCTTTGTCGATATCCACGGAGAACAGGGAGCGCTCGGTAAAGCCCGCCTCACGGGCCCTGGCGCGGATCGCATCGCAGGCATCACGGACCTGCAGCGCATCATCGCCACTGACCACATAAACCGCGGCCAGCTCCTGTTTCAGGTGATCATTGAGTTTGTAAGCGGGTAACTTCATTTGGCTATGCTTGCGCGGACATATCTGCTCGCGCAGAATGCACGGATGGCGTCCCTGAAAATGCAGAAAAAGACAACACACCGCCAATGGCGGATATGCCTCACGCTGTGGATTCTAGCATGGCTGGCGGTCACCCCGCTGCACGCTGAGGAATGCGTGAAGATGGTCTTCAATACCTATTGCCTGGGTGGCGATACGGCAGAGAATCTGGCCCATCTGGCGAGTCCGCCGCCAGCGCGTGAAGAAGCCGGCCGGCAGTACTACGAGTTCGATGACGGCGGCAAAACCCACCGGCTGATCAGCCGCGACGGCCGCACCGTGGCGGTCACGCGGCACGAAACACCCGGCGGCTGGATCAACTTCACGGCCTGGAAGACCCGTCTGGTGCGGCTTTACGGCCGTGGCGAGGACCTCAGCGACTTCCCGCGCTACGCCGCCTCACGCAGCTCGCGGCTCAACGCCATTAACGCCGGTCGCGGCCATGCGGAATTCCGCTGGTCCGAAGCGGGTTACACCATACGCCTGGTCTGGGATAATCCCGACTACATCGCATTACGCTACGAGCTGGACGACAAACCGGCCCCGGCCCCCGGTAATACCGACGGGCTCTGAGCCGCAGCGCACCGGCCGCCCCTACACTAGTAAAGGCACACTCTGACATGCTCTATTCACTTGCGCGCCACGTGTTGTTCCGTATGGACGCCGAAAAAGCTCACCACACCGCCCTCAAGCTTCTGCAGAAAACCTACGGCAGCCCGCTCGGTGCCCTGATTAAACCGCGCGTGGCGGACAATCCGGTCAGCGTAATGGGACTGGAATTCAGCAATCCGGTCGGCCTCTCGGCCGGGCTCGACAAAGACGGCGATTACCTGGCCGGCCTCGGTGCGCTGGGCTTCGGCTTTATCGAAATCGGCACGGTCACACCGCGCCCGCAGCCGGGCAACCCGCAACCGCGCCTGTTCCGCCTGCCCGAAGCCGGCGGCATCATCAACCGCATGGGGTTTAACAACCTCGGTGTGGATCATCTGGTCGAACAGGTCCGCCAGCGCCGCTACGAGGGCGTGCTGGGCATTAACATCGGCAAAAACAAGGACACCCCCAACGAGCAGGCCAATGACGACTACCTGCACTGTCTGGAAAAGGTGTATCCGTACGCCGATTACGTAACAGTAAATATCTCCTCACCGAACACGCCCGGCCTGCGTGAATTACAACACGGCGCCATGCTCGACGAGCTGTTCGCCGCCCTCAAACAGTCCCAGGAAGGGCTGTGCCGCCTGCACGGCAAATACGTGCCGATCGCGGTGAAAATCGCCCCGGACATGGAAGACACGCAGATTGACGAGTTCGCCCAGGCGGTACTGCATCACGGTATAGACGGCGTTATCGCCACCAACACCACCATGAGCCGCGACGGCGTCACGCAGTTGCCGCACGGTAAGGAAACAGGCGGTCTGAGCGGCCGCCCGCTGACCAGCAAGAGTACACTGGTCATCAGCCGGCTGGGCACGACACTTGCGGGAAAAACCCCGATTATCGGTGTCGGCGGTATTTTTTCCGCTGCTGACGCACAGGCTAAAATTGACGCCGGCGCCAGCCTTGTACAGATCTACACGGGTTTTATTTACCAGGGCCCGAAACTGATCCGCGACATTGCCAGCCAGCTTAACCTTCAGGATTGACACTAACATCATGCATTATGACGTTTTCAACGGCGACGCAGACGGAATCTGCGCTCTGCACCAGCTCCGTCTGGCCTTTCCCCGCGACAGCAAACTCATTACCGGCGTAAAACGTGATATCGGCTTGCTCAAGCACGTCGAAGGTGTCCGCGGCGATACCGTCACGGTGCTGGATATCTCGCTGGACAAAAACCGCGAGGCCCTCGAAACACTGCTGGCCGACGGCATTTCAGTGGACTATTTCGACCACCATTTCGCCGGCGAGATTCCGCAACACCCGGGCCTGATGGCCCAGATCGATCCGGCCAGCGACATCTGCACCGGCCTGTTGGTCAACAACCATCTGGAAGGCCGCTACCGGCCCTGGGCTGTTGTTGCCGCGTTCGGCGACAATCTGTTTGCCAGCGCACTGGCCGCCGCCCGCCCGCTCGACTACCACGAAGAACAACTGCGCCAGCTGGAAGTACTCGGTACCCTGCTTAACTACAACGGCTACGGCAGTCAGCTGGCCGATCTGTTCTTCCACCCGGAAACCCTCTACCGCAAAGTCCAGCCCTATGAATCGCCGTTTGACTTCATCAATGAAGACGACGCCTTTCAAACACTGGAAACCGGTTATAACGAAGATATGCAGCAGGCCGCCGGCGTCAGCGCCAGCGATCTGACCGACAAAACGGCCATGTTTATCTTCCCCGATAAGCCCTGGGCCCGGCGCGTCAGCGGTGTGTACAGCAACCAGCTGGCCCGTGATAACGCCGACCGCGCCCACGCCCTGCTGACGGAAAACGCCGACGGCAGCTACCAGATCAGCGTGCGCGCGCCGCTCAACAACAAACACGGCGCCGACGAGCTGTGCCGGCAGTTCCCCACCGGTGGCGGACGCAAAGCCGCAGCCGGCGTAAACCAGCTGCCGGCCGATATGCTCGACAGCTTCAGCAGCGCCTTCCGCGCACAGTTCGGCGGCTGAGCCCTACCCGCCGGCGGCCGCTCCCGGCC
>JAUOPI010000027.1 GCA_030546905.1 Granulosicoccaceae sp. 1_MG-2023
GGGGTGTTGGGCGGGGGCGGGGGCCCCAACGCCCGCGGCCACTCAGACTGATGACGTCGAACAAGAATACCCGGGGGGGCATCGTCTGATTATGGGGATCAGAACTCGCCAGTCCTGACGACGCTTCCGCTGTGGAGCTTAACCACATCCGGCGTGCCGGATAGCGTATTGTTACATAGTGGCTGCCCGGTAACTTCAATGGTTTTCGCAGCTACACTGGTCAGGCCCGCTAGAGTATGCGCGCCCTTGACCGGTGGTTTTTCAGAGTAGTAGTCGAACCAGGGCAACCCGGCACTGGTGTATTGTTCAGCGGAAGGGCATTCATGTGGGGGCTGCTGACCTGTAATGGCCTCATAAGCTTCACTATTGGTGATGTGCACAAAACAACGCAAGCCGTGCTCCTGATCCCAGGCATCAATTCCGTACCCGTCGTCGTAGATCTCCTGCTTCATCAGGCCGCCCGGCGCGAGGCCCATTTCCTCCCTCACGTATTCCCTACACAACGAAAACGAACATTCTGTGGGAAAATCACCGGCTTGCTGCCAACTTGAGCCAAACAGCTTTTTGTAGACCGCCGTTTTCATCGGATAGACCACGATCTGCAAGCCGCCATACTCGGCAGCACCCGTGAGCTGTTCCTCGGCTGTATAGCTTTGCCCAAGAGGCATAGCGACAAACTGACGAACGTGTCCTTCGCTCACATTGAACCCATCCAGCCAGGGCTGATCCGGCGTCACGACATAGTCCTGTTCGTTCGGATCAAGCTCATTAGTCCACATGTCGCCCGAGACCGCGTTGATCTTGCCAGCCGCGATCTTGATTGCGCAGGGGTAGTCGCCTTTAAAACAGATCCACATCGCTTCTGCCTGATACATGGGCAGGAAGATGCCACCGTGCTGTTTCCATGTCGCGGGCAGATTGCTGTCGTAATCGTCGACGTGGTGTAAAGGGAAGTTGCCAAGTCCAGGCGGCAGGCTATGACTGTTATTGTCGTCGGGGATGCGCAGCGTGCGCTGAAAGTTGATTTCACAACGCGCTTTTTTGTGCACGTCAGGAAAGCTGAACTTGAGTGTGTTGTGTTTGAGTTCGATCATGTGTTTCTGTCCTCTGAGCGTTACCATTCCCCGTCACGTACCTCTCTGACGACTCTTAAAACTGCATCATCCGGCGTTTCGCGCAGTTGCCGAAGGAGTGCTGCAAACAACGCCGGCCGTTTGCGAATGATCTCCAGCAAATCCGTCGAAACCTTGCCGGCCATCGCCAACAGCACGTCCGGGTCTTCGCCCAGCTCCTCGGCCAGTGCTCGCACCTTCGCCTCTGAGGGTGGCGCCACTTCATCACGCTCGATCTTGCTCAGGTAGGCTGGCTCGACGCCAATTCGCTGCGCTACCTGGCGGACCGAAAAACGCTTGTCCGATGCCCTGAGCGCTTCGCGCTGTTCTCGTATGTAGCTTCCGAATGTCATGTGTACTATATAGTACACAGTGGGCATTTAAACAAGTCAGGGACGGAATTGTGATGCGTTTTGAAATCTCTGTGATTTGCCTTGGACTTGGTTTGCGCGGAGGCTTTGCTGAACCATGTTATGCCTGCTTTAGACACATCCGTAGCGGGTTTCAGTCCTCGCACGCTACAGAAACAGTCATCGCAATCATTGGCTAGGAACGTTTGGCAGCCCGATAAGCCCACGGTTCCTGATGCAACCCCGGCTGACGCCATAGCCCGACCGCAGCTTCCTGCGCCCGGCGCTCTACGCCGCGGTAGACCGGTGACTTGCAGTACTTGCCATACACCACCGCCTGACCGGCGCTGACCAGCTGCAGGTTCAGGGAACGGCGCTGATCCTGCGGCGCATAGACCTCGGCGATGGTCCGGCCGTAGCGGTCGGTCGACAGTGATTGAATCGCCACCCGTGCCGGTGTGATCTGACGCAGGTAGTCCCTGGAGGCCGTCCCCCACGGGCGCTGCGCCAGCTCCGGCGCATCGATGCAGTTGAGTCTCACCCTGACAACCTCACCGCCGCATGAGACACGCATGGTGTCACCGTCATGGATGTTGATGACGTCGCAAACGGGGTTGGTCTGAGTCTGCCCTTCGGGCGAAGTGCTTGTGATGGTGTCGGTGGAGGTCTGACAGCTGGATAACCAGGGGAGTGTGAGACCCACAATGGCCAGCGTCCGGAACACACACCAGGCTTTTTGAGGGAACATCGCTTTGCCTGTTCTTGGCATTATTTTCCTTGCGAAATAGGTGAGAAGAGTGGCTCAGACCGCTAGTCGGTCAGTAGTCGGGACAGTCATGAAAGAAAGCGTAGTTCAGGTCTCAGCTTCCGCCAGTGCCATGCTTGTGATGACGCTCGCAATTATTGTGTTTCGCCGGCAGCGACCCTGGGTGTTCCGGTTTTTGATGGCTTCTTTCAGTTTGTTGTGACTGTCTCGGTTGTTTCTCGCTGTAGGTTCTTGTTTTCTATTGTCAGTAAAGGTTGTGGTGTTGGCGGAAGATCACGCCGTGGCGGAGTCAAACAGCGACGAGGGAATTGTCTATGGCAGCAAATTACCAAGACGAGCTAAAGGCGCTCGACGAACTATTTCATAACGTTGGCAGGTTCCGATCAAGTGAGGATTTCCTGGCTTTGCTTGAATTTGTCAGGAAGTTCAGGAATATAGCGCCATACAATGCCTTCCTGCTGCATGTCCAGAAACCCGGTAGCCAGTTCGTCGCCACGGCCGTCGACTGGAAGAGAAAATTTAACCGCTCCATCAAAGTCGGTGCCCGTCCGCTGATTACCCTGTTCCCGTTCGGCCCGGTGCGCTTTGTTTATGAGCTGGGCGATACTGAGGGCGAGGACTTCCCGGAGGAGTTGCTCAAGCCCTTTAAAACGGCCGGAACGCTTCCGGATGCGCTCTGGAGCCTGCTGATGACGAATCTGCCGCGTGAGTGTGTTTTCTACGCGGAAGCCGATCACGGTACCGGCAGTGCCGGGTTTATCAGAGGCGCTGACAGGGGGAAGTTTCAGCTTGTAAAAGACAAAAAGGTGCCGGTCTTGTACGAGCTGGTGGTGAATGGAAACCACTCAACAGAGGAAAAATTCGCAACGATCGCCCATGAGCTCGGGCATCTGTATTGCGGCCACCTTGGCAGTCCTGACCCGTCATGGTGGACTGCCCGTACAGGACTGCCGTTAAACGTGAAGGAGTTTGAGGCGGAAAGCGTGGCCTGGCTTGTGTGTGAGCGGGTCGGGGTTAAAAACCCCTCGGAACAGTATCTCCGGGATTATTTAGGCAATAACGGGGAGATTCCACCGGTAAGTCTGGAAGCGATTTTCAAGGCGGCATTGCGGGTGGAAAGTATGACAAAACGAACACTGAGCATCCGTAAGCTGCCGGAAAAGAAATCCGGGCGGGCATCGTGATATGACGCGGCGTGTATTCGCCGGGGGAGGGGAATTTGTGATTAGCTTTCGTTATCTTCGGTACGCCTGCATTGCCATCCTGCTCGGTTGTGTCTGTGCTGCCGTGACTATCCCCGGGCGTCCTGAGGTCAATGTCAGCGTGGTCGCCTTATCGATTGTCTTCGCCATTCCGTTTATGTCTCTGGTCGTCACACGCTTGCCGGTCTTCAAGCAGTTTTACCGGCAAGACCAGTCGGTGATTCATGATGGTCCGGGGAGCGCCGCTGACGCAAAAGCCGCGGGGCCCATGGCGGCGCTTGTCACCGGCGGGGTGATCGCACTGGTGCTGTTTTGCGCGGGCGCGCTCAATGTTATGGTGCCGGCGCTCAGTGGCGGTATTGCCGCTGGCTTTATGAGTTTTTACCACTGGCCGCATTAAGTCAGGGCGAATCCGGCCCTGTCATCCGCATCTCCCCGGCGCATATTCTTGCCCGTCAACAGCGCCGCTCATCCCGCATTGCCTTGTCCGCCTGAGGGCCGGGGGGCCGGTCCCTTTCGCCTTTGCGCAGTCCGACACACCCGCCGTCCGGCAGCCTGCTATGATAGCGTTCGCCAAGTTGTTGGCAGTTCAGGATTTTTCGTTTTCGGCGGGGCGCCGCTGACCTACAATCTGCAGAACCATCAGACAGCGGCCGTAGCGGGCCGCGGTTCATAGGCAAGAATTCATGCAATCAGAACAAACTACACGTCCGGCGGCTTGCGAGCCGGTGAAACTCCTTATTGTGTCATCGGATACCTGGAAGCCATTCCGCGTTGATGTGACGGTCCTGTTTGGCGAGGAGATCGCCGGGCGCGGGCATCAGCTTGACTGGATTTTGCAGAGCGAGGACGCCTGCGATAAGGCCTTTGAGACGCAGTGGGGCGGCGGTACGGTCTGGGTCGGGCGCACCGATGTACGCGATTCGCTGTTAGCCCGGATCCGTAAGCACACGCTGGGGATTCTGCACGATCTGACCCTGTTCAAGCGTGTCCGGCAGGGTGACTATGATGCGGTTGAGGTGAAAGACAAGTTCATCTCCGGTATCTGGGCTGTGCTCGCCAAGAAGCTATACAAGGTCAGGTTTATCTACTGGCTGTCTTATCCCTTCCCGGAAGACTACCTCTACCGCGCCGGTGAGCCCGGCACGCGCTGGCCTTTGCTGTACCGCATTCGCGGGCGGGTGTTTCATATTCTGCTGTACCGGTTTCTGCTGCCGAATGCCGATCATGTCTTTGTGCAGAGTGAGCAGATGAAAAAAGACGTCGCCGCGCAAGGCATAGATCCGGCGTGTATGACGGCCGTGCCCATGGGTATACGAGTCGAACCCGATGCACCGGCGCCGGCACCGCGGGTCGAACGGCAGTTGATTCCGGCCGGTGAGAAGGTGATTTTGTATCTGGGCACGCTGCACAAGGTGCGCCGTATGGACTTCGTGATCCGCGTGCTGGCCCGGGTGCTGGAGCAGGAGCCCGGCGCGAAGCTGTATCTGATCGGCAAGGGCGTGGATGACTCTGACGAGCAGGTGCTGATCGACGAAGCAGCACGGCTCGGTGTGTCCGATTCCCTGGTGATGGTCGGCCAGCTGCCGCAGGCTGAAGCGCTGAAGTATGTGCGCGAAGCCGATGTCTGCGTCTCGCCGTTTTTCCCGACACCGATCCTCAATTCAACGTCGCCGACCAAGCTGGTTGAATACATGGCCATGAGTAAGGCGGTGGTGGCCAATGACCATCCCGAGCAGCGGCTGATGATCGAGGAGAGCCGCGCCGGTTACTGTGTGCCTTATGAAGAGCAGGCTTTTGCCGATGCCATAGTGAAGATTCTGCGCGATCCGCAGGAGGCCGATGCCATGGGCTTGCGTGGTTATGATTACGTGGTGGCGCGCCGCAGCTACCGGGTGATTGCCGACGCCGTGGAAAAGCAGCTTTGCGAGATCGCCGGCAAGACGAAACACTGACACAGGACAGTGCCACTACAATGACAAAACGCGTTTGTATAGTTAACCCCTTCCAGCACGGCGGCGGGGCGGAATACCAGATCAGTTGTCTTATCCGCCACCTGAGCAGTAGCGGTAAGTTCGAGATCTTTTATCTGGCCCGGCATATTGTCGAGGATATGCCAACCCCGGGTTATCGCGTCGTTAAAATCGGCAAGGGCAGCACGGTGCCGCGCTTCGGTTATATGGTCGATGCGGTGCCGCTTTACAAAGCGCTCAGCGAGCTCAAACCGGACGTGATCTACCAGCGTGTCGGTTGTGCCTATACCGGTATTGCCGCGTTTTACGCAAAAAAACACGATATCCCGATGTTCTGGCATGTCGCGCACGACACTGACGTAACACCGGGCAATGCCTTCTACGGTCGCAATCCGCTGCGCCGGATGCTGGAAAAACGCGCGGTCGAATACGGTCTGCGTCACGCCAGCGGCATTATTACCCAGACCGCATCTCAGGCCGCTTTACTCAAAGCCAACTACGGCCGCGATTGTGATGCGACGATTGCCAATTTCCATCCGGCACCGCAGGAAGAAATTGACAAGTCTGGCCCGCTGACCGTGGTCTGGATTGCCAATCTCAAGCCCTGGAAACGCCCCGAAGCCTTTGTGCGCCTGGCGCAGGCGCTGGGCGATTTGCAGGACGTGCACTTTACCATGGTCGGTGCACCGCCCGGAGGCGGTGGTGATGCGGCCTGGGGTGAGGCGCTGCTGGCCGATATCGAACGCACACCGAATCTGACCTACCGCGGCCAGCTCAGTCACGATGAGGTCAACGCCTTGCTGGTGCGCTCGCACCTGTTTGTTAACACCAGCGAGGCTGAAGGCTTTCCGAATACCTTTATTCAGTCCTGGATGCGCGGCCTGCCGGTGGCCAGTCTGAGTGTTGATCCCGATGGCATTCTCGAACAGAAACAGATCGGTTTTTACGCCAATGGCGATGAAGACGCACTGGCCGTGGGTGTCCGCGGCTTGCTGACCGATGACGCCCGGCGCCGCGAATGTGCCGAACGGGCGCAAGCCCATGCCGCTGAATGCCATTCCATGAAAAATGCAGCCCGGATCGAGGCATTGCTGGTCTCGCAGGAGCACAACTGATGTTCGCTAAAATTGCCGGTGATCTCAGAGCGCATCGTGAAGGCCTGTTGGCTCTGGGCTTTTGGGCCATGCTGGTGTACCGCTTCGGTAATGCGCGTTTTGTCGTGCGCAATAAGTGGATAAGACTACCCTGGACCCTGATTTATATCGTTCTCAACAAGCTGGTCTCGGAAGTGATGTGCGGGATTGTGATCGGTTCCACGGCGAAGATCGGACAGCGTTTTCAGATCGAGCACCATGGTTGTATTGTGATCCACGGTGCATCCGTGATCGGGGATGATTGCATGATCCGCCACGGCGTTACGCTCGGCAATGGCGGTGCAGCGGACCCGCTTGGCGCGCCCACGCTTGGCAATCATGTGGAAGTCGGGGCCGGGGCGAAAATCCTCGGCCGCGTGCATATCGGCGATAATGCGATCATCGGTGCCAATGCGGTGGTGGTCAAAGACGTGCCGGCCAATGCCGTGGTTGGCGGTATTCCCGCCAAACTCATCAAAATGCGCACACAGGCGTCCTGAACCGGACAGCAGCTCAGGCGGCTTGCCCGATCAGCGGCGCGCTGCCGAGCAGTGTCGGCAGTTCGAACTCCAGATAATCAGCCATTCCCGTCCAGTCACGTTTCTCCTGGCAGACCAGCAGCGCATGGATCAGACCTTGTAAAGCGGCCTGCTCAGCGGCGGGCGCCGTTTGCATAACCGCCTCAAGCAGATCCGGCAGTGCCAGGGTTGCGGCAACATGTTTGCCGCGGCGCAGTTCAGCGGCCATGCTGCCGGCCTGTTTGATCGTTTCTTCGCTGTTCATTCGCAGAAATCCGGATGTAACTGTGTGCCGCGGATGCGCGCCCCTTCGGCACTGCTGTTGTAAAAACGCACATTTGAGCGGGCTGCGATATAGCGCTCCAGCTCAATGCGGTAGTTGTTGAAGTTGGTGTCCGACGGAATCCGTTGGCCGTGGCCGTTCAGTGTCCAGGCGCCGGCACGGGCCACACTCGGGCCCAGCGCGCCGTCCTGCCAGCCGCTGTGCGTGCGGTTGCCGGGGTAGCCGAAATCAGCACCGGCCAGAATGACGTTTTCACACCCCATACGCACAGCCAGATCCACCGCCGGATGGATCACGCTGCCGCCGCTGTACAGACGCGCCAGCGGAGTTGCGCCGTTAAGTGCTTCATACATCGGGTGCGCTGAGACAGCGGCAAAACGCGGTCCCGGCCAGGCTTGTAGTGTTTCGGCAGGTACCAGCGGGAAATACACCAGCGGCACGTCGCGCCAGTGATCGGTGTTCATATGCATGGGCCGGATCAGATAGTCGATGCTGACCACGTAGTCCGGTGTCAGGTCCGCGGCGGCCAATGCCTTCAGTGAGGTATCGACTGCAATCACCACTGTGTCCGGGTGCGCCGCTTGTCGTGCCTTAATCCGCGGCAGTGCCGCGCTCAGGCCGGGGCCGGCACCGGTGACAATCGCGGTGGCACCGGGATGATCGCCGAACAAGGACGCGGCATCGCCGTCGGCCAGTACCAGCGGTTTGTTCTGTTGCAGCCGGGCACTGAACTGCGGATTATCGCAGCTGAAGCGTTGTTCGGTGAAATCCCGGGTCAGCTCCGCCTCCAGCGCCTGAACCGTCGGCAGGGCCGCGTCTGAGGCCAGTTGCATTTCCGCCGGCAAGGTAAGAAACGGCTTATGCAAATCGCTTTCTTCGCTCAGCAGCGTCAGATCGGTGCGCGGATCGGCCAGCCAATCCTGTTGTTCGGTCACTTGCAAGGTGAGACTGAACAGGGCGGGGTTGAGGATGCGGACTTTCAAGGCATGCAGGCGTTTGTCTTCCAGCGCGGCGCGGGGCAGGTGACCGAGGCCGCTGCCATAGCAGTGCACCACCGGCTGACCACGCGCGTCACGGGCCAGCGCACGCGCTTCGCCCACCGCATCGTGGCGGCTGCCCAATTGCAGGCCGTTTACCGCCAGCGTATTACACAGGCCATCGACGACCGTCACCTGCAAGTCGCTGCTGTCACTGTTCTGTAGTCGCGTCAGTAATTCGGGCCAGCGCTCTGCCAGCACCTTACGGTTCGCGTCCCACACGGGGTTGTCCATTTTCTGCTCCTTCCCGGGAAAAACAACCGGCACAGGCCGGGCGCACGGCCTTCCGGACCGTCTTTGCAAGGCTTTGTAGCAAAATGGATACCGCCCCGGCGCAGACAGGCCGGGCGGACAACTCAGGCGGCGGAGACTTCGACGGTGGTGTGGTTGATGGGCTAGTGGTCTGCCGACCGAAACCGCCATTGCCCTTTACTAGCTGGTTTTTTCGGACCGCGTCATCGTTCAGGAGCTTGCCGCATCCCTAAACCTGACAGCGAGCCATAAGAAGGATCTTGTGAAGGCGCTGAAAAAAGATCGGGAAAGAGTCAGGGTGGTGATGGAGAAATACCCAAGCTACTTCCGGGAACGGATGAATGAGATCATGGGCTAACAATCACATGCACTCGGACAGCAAAAAGCGCCGCTCGTTCCTCGCTCTGCGTTTTGCTGCCGGTGATATAAAGCGTTAAATGCCAGTGATCGCGAGATCCAGTGCTCCAACAATCTGCTCCCTGAAATGCGATAGGGAGCCAATTGGATTCTTCAGCTGTTTTTCAGGCACTGAAGAAATTTGAGGTGTCAGCAACAGCAGTTCCTGGTCAGCAAAGGTTATTTCTGGTGTGAGGCCTTGCATGGCTTGGCCGCCAAAAGCCGCGCGCTCAACCAATGGAATGACGATACGAGTTGCGAGATCTGTCAGAAGAGGGCTTTGAATATCCACTAAGTACGGGTAAATCGTCTTACTGGTTTTGCTCGGGTTTGGGTAAACGTCGAACTGAGCCATCAAAACTCCCGAAATTCGTCCCCGAAACAGCCGTGTTGTTCGACGAACTCGTTGTAGCTTTTGATTGCTGTCCGGTTTTCCTCTACCCATTGGTCAGCTTTGCGCTTTGCTAACTCTTCTTTCAATGCCCGCTCAAGGGTCGCAGACAGGTTAATGTTCAGAGCGCGTGTCTTTTTCAGCAAATCGCTGTTAACCGACAAATTTGTGGCTTTTTTTGGTGCGGCTGTGTTGTATAGATCGGCCATTGTAGCCTCCGGTTGCGGTAACACACTTAGCAATAGCGTATGCGCATGGTCGTGCGCATACAAGTGCATTTAACCAAAGGCTGTTGTCGGACGCGCCTATGCTGCGCTCCGGCACGCCGCAAAGCCAAGCGTTAGACGCGCGAACAAGGTCCCTGGTGTTGACCGCTATGCCGTTGGGAGGATCGTGACTTGCCCAGGGTGTATGAGAGGGCCAGAGTGCTGACCATCAAGGTCGGAGTGTTTGGCTTACCGCTCGTATACTTCGGCTGGGCATACCTGTTCTGGTCTCCCATCTTTGGATCAGGCGAGTCGGTGTGGTCCTTCCCCAAGATCATCCTGTTCCTTGAAGGGGGAGCAAGTCCGCAGATTGCAGGGTTGCTTGTTGTGCCTGCAGGGTGTTTGGATACGGACGTCTCCATTCGGTCAACAGCGCATATCTTTATTTCCTGCAAGGCCGGCTGGGACGATGCGCCCGCGGATGTGCCGAAGTTTGAGGGCCTGCCCGACTAGACTGTTGCGGCCAAACCCCGATCCGCACTGAGGCTGTAGCACCAATGCCGGGGTAGGGCGCCGGTGTCGATCGGACTATTTCATATGTAATATCGCGGTACCTGCCATTTATGAATCTCCGCGGCTTATTGCCGGCAAGCTTACCTGAAAGGCCTACGCTGACGGGAAAGTTGTCAGCGGGGCGGTTGATTTGCGTGCCAGTGTTTGCGGGAGAGGAGTGAATTCATGATGGCTTATATCGCTGAGATGTGGGCGCTTGCGCTGGAAGGCGAGAAGCAGGGTGTACTGTTTTTCGTGGTGATCTACGTGTTGATTGTGTGTCTTTACTCTCTGGTGCGGCAATTGTTAATCAGGCGCTGGCCGCTGGCCAAAGGTAAGTTGCTCAGTGCGACGGTGGAGAAGTGGGGCGTGGAGGACATTATCCCGGCGGAGCAGGACTATAAAGCCGCGGCCTTGTATGAGTATGAGGTGGCCGGGCGGCGGTATCGGGGCAGGCGCGTATCGCCCTGGGTGATAGTTGCGTCGTATAACGCCAGAATGCTGCTTGAGAAGCAGTTATCCGGGGTCAGGATTCATCCGGACGGCTCGGTTGATGTTTTGTACAAGCCCGGAAAGCCACACAAGAGCTATCTGGTAAAGCCGGGGCTGTTCGGAATGGCGCTGACCTTCGGGATCGCAGTGATACCCTTGATACTCTATCTGAGGGCGTATGCCTAAGCGGCACCATAGGGCTCGCCGGCGTTTATCTACTTATTTGTTGCACGTTCTGTAGCTAAGGTCTGTCCATTAATGCCTTTACATCAGTAGCGGGGATGAGCTTACTAGTACAGGACTCGCTGACCTACACCTCTGCCCGGACCTGTGACGATGGTACGCGGGAGTTGGCAGCCAACGGCATTCCTGATCAGGAAGTAGGCACGTTCCCGAACCCGGGTAACCCCAATGTCATTTCCGAACAGAGTGGTTCTGCAAGCTTTTGCCTGGTGCCTTCTGAGACAGGTACCGCGACCGGATCGGGGCGCATACTGCACATCACCGTGTCGCGAAAATCGGCGCAGCTGCGCCATGAGTTTGCGTTAACACCGGCGCAGCCGGTCGCTGAGTTATTCCCGGCAACGGACAGCGACTGAAGCGGCCGTTTAATTAAGCGCTTTCCTGCGCGGCGCTGACTTCCACGGTGGCGTGGTCGATGGACCAGTGCTCGCGCAGGCGTTGTTTTACGGCTTGCAGTATGGCGTCGCGGTCAGAAGCGGGTTTAACACTCACTTCCAACGTTGCCATGGGCCGCTCCTCACTGATCATCCAGACATGCACATGCCGGGCGCTGAGCACGCCGGCGACCTGACTTTCCAGGTCCGCCGCAATGCCGTCGCCGTCCACGTGCGGCGGTGCCCCTTCGAGCAGAATATTGGCGCTCTCGCGCACCACCGCATAGGCCGAGCGCAGGATCAGCAGCGCCACCAAAACCGATAGCAGGGGATCGATCGGGGTCCAGCCGCTCAGCATGATGATGATGGCGGCGATAATCGCGGCCAGTGAGCCGAGCAGGTCGCCCAACACATGCAGTGCGGCGGCGCGCACATTGAGATTTTCCCCGCCGGCGGCAGACAACACCTTAAAGCTGATGATATTGACCACCAGCCCGCCGACGGCGACCCAGAACATCAGCCCGCCGGTCACGGGCGCCGGTTCGCTGAGGCGGTGCCAGGCTTCGACCACAATCCAGGCGGCGATCACAAACAGCGCCAGCCCGTTAACAAAGGCGGCCAGCACCGAGATGCGGTCAAAGCCGTAGGTGCGGCGGGGATCTGCCGGTCGCGCGGCCAGGCCGATGGCAATCCGCGCCAGCAGCAGTGAGGCGGTGTCGGTGAGCATATGGCCGGCGTCGGCCAGCAAGGCCAGCGAACCGGAGATCAGGCCGCCGGCGATTTCGGCCAGCATAAAGCCGCCGGTCAGCCAGACGGCAATGCCCAGGGCCCGCCGGCGCTTGGCAAGTTGTTCGGGACTGGCGCCGCGTAGCGGCGAGAGATGGCTGTGACTGTGATCGTGTGCGTGGTGATGTGAGGCGTGGCCGGGCATGGCGTCGTACGTGCGTTTCAGTGAGTCAGATTGCCCACGTTACGGCAGTCTGCGGCAAAAGAAAAGCGCACGGCGCCCATGCCCGGTTCCGGGGTTCAGTCGAAGACTACGGTGCGGTTGCCGTGCACCAGTACGCGGTCTTCCAGATGTGCGGTCAGGCCGCGGGCCAGCACGGCTTTTTCCACGTCCTTGCCCAGGCGCTCCAGATCACGGTCAGTTTGCGTATGCGACACGTGGATGGTGTCCTGCGCGATAATCGGTCCCTGATCGAGCTCTTCGGTGACGTAGTGGCAGGTCGCGCCGACCAGTTTGACACCGCGCTGCCAGGCCTGATGGTAAGGCCGCGCACCGACAAATGACGGCAGAAAGCTGTGGTGGATATTGAGTATCTGATGGCGGTACTTGCTGCACAGCGCCGGCGGCAGAATTTGCATATAGCGCGCCAGCACAATCGTGTCGGCCTTGTATTGGTCGATCAGGGCCTCGGTTTTGGCAAAACCGGCGGCTTTGTCGTTTTTGTCGACCGGCACATAGTGATAGGGAATACCGTACCATTCCACCAGACCGCGGTGGTCTTCGTGATTGCAGATCACGCAGGTGATCTCGCAATCCAGATCCTTGCTGCGCCAGCGGTCAAGCAGATCGCTCAGGCAGTGCGAGCCTTTGCTGGCCAGCAGCGCGACCTTGCGCGGACTGTTGCCGTCGATGATCTGCCATTTCATCTTAAAGCGTTCGGCGATCGGCGCGAACTGACGGCGCAGCTCCTCCAGATCAAACGGCAGCGAGTCGGCTTTGACCACCAGACGCGAAAAGAACCAGTTGGCTTCGTGGTCGGAATGGTGGGAGGCTTCAAAGATCCAGCCGTTGTTGCTGCTCAGCAGCGTCGCAACAGCGGCGACTATGCCCGGCTGGTCAGGGCAGTTGTAGACGATACGGTAGGTGTTTTTCATGACAGTCCGGCGGTGCGCGGCTTTATTGCTTAAAAGCGCGCAACTTTAAGCGAGGAGGGGGCAAAGTCAAGGGAACCCGCCGGATTGGCGGGCGAAAACGTCAGGCTCAGGCGCTTTTGGCCAGAAACTGCGCGACCGCCGCCGGATCGATCGGCAGATTCAGGTTTTCCACCACGCCGTCCTGACTGATCGCTTCAATGCGTGCGTGATCAGACCAATGCAGCAATTGCAGCCAGCCGTTCTCGTCCTCGGTCAGGGCGGTGCAGTGTTCCACCCAGTCACCGTCATTGCAGTAGAGTGCGCCGTCGATCATGCGTATGCCGGCTTTATGGATATGGCCGCAGATGTAGCCGTCGAACTGCTGTTGCGCGGCGGCGCGGGCAGCGGCGTTTTCGAACTTGGCGATATAGTGTGCGGCATTGTTCAGGCGGGTCTTCAGCCAGCCGGACAGCGACCAGTAGGGTTTACCGCGCAGGCGTTGGTAGCGATTCATCCAGCGGTTCAGGCGCAGCAGCGCGCTGTAGCTGTGGTCGCCGATAAACAACAGCAGCTTGTTGTGGCGTACCGCGGAGTCGAATTCGTCGCCGTGACTGACGAAAAAACGCCGTCCGTCGGCGGCTGTGTGCTCGGCGTTCAGGCGCACGTCGATGCCAAGAAAACGGGTGCCGCTGAAATCGCGTAACAGGGCGTCGTGATTGCCCGGAATATAAGTCACTCTGGTGCCGTTTGCGGCCTTGCGGAAAATCTCATTGACCACCGCGCTTTGTTCTTTGCTCCAATGCACGCTTTTTTTCATCTGCCACAGGTCAAAAATATCGCCGACCAGATACAAATGCGCACAGTCGCTTTGCTGCAGGAAATCCAGCAGATAGCCGGCCTTGCAGTTTTTGGTGCCGAGATGGACGTCAGAGATAAAAATGCTGCGAAACTTCAGTTTGCTCATCGGGGGCGAACTCATGGCGAATGGGGCTTAGCCTAGCGCGGGAAAATGACAATCCTGCGTCAGTCCTGTGAACACTGCGTGACCGGACCTTATTCGCCCGGCATCCATTGCAGTGTCGGTGCAGTCGGATCAGGCTTGCGGTAGCAGGCAATCAGCGCATAGCGGCCGGGCAAGTGCCTGAGTTGCAGTTGCCCGCCTTGGCGGGTCAGGCTTTGCAGAAAGCCCGGCAGGGCCGGCTCCGGATGTACGTGAAAACGTTTCAGCCAGCCGAGCAGCATTGTGCGGAACCAGGCCGGCATGCTTTGCTGGTCGGAAAAATCCACCACATGCAGGCAGCCGCCCGGGCGCAACACGCTGATGGCCTGCTCGATCGCAGCCTGCCAATCGGGAATCATCGACAACACGTAGGAAAACAGCACATGGTCAAACGGCTCATCACGCCCGAAGCTGGCCGGTGTGACCTGTTGCGCAAGAGCCTGCTGCAGACGCACGTTGCCGGTGTAGAGCCGGTGCCGGCGCAAATTGCCAAGCGCTGTATCGAGCATGGCCTGCGAGGCGTCGATACCGAACAGCTCGCTGCCGGGATTGTGGTAGGCAAGCTTGCAAAGATTACGCGCCGTGCCGCAGCCCATGTCCAGCAGGGTTTCGTCGGTATCCAGATCGATTTCCCTGAGCAGACTGTCGCGACCGAGCAGGTAGTACTTGCGCGACCAGTCGTAGACATAGCGTTGCAGGCGGTACTGCGCATCCATTTTTACGGCGGTATCGGCACCGCCGTGATCATCCGTGCTTGAGAACATACAAGTGGAATCCGCCGTAAATGGCCGAACGGTCGCGACGGAAAAACGCGCGCGAGGCCGCCGGGTCATAAGAGAATTGTTTGGTCAAGCTGTCGGGCAGTACCGATTCAAGCGGTGATTCAGCCGCTGCGGTACGGAAGATGATCCGGCTGCCGGGCCGTCCGGTGCGGACAATTTCCTGCCATAGTTCAATCAGTGCGGCATCGGACATCCAATCCTGCGCATCGAGAAACACAAAGCGATCCAGTGAATTGGCCGCGCGGCTTTTCAGATGTGCGGTCAGGGTTGTGTTATGGGTGTCGATCTTGTGCAGCTGATCGCGGATCGTGGTGTAGTTCTCTTCGCGCAGATAATCCGGTACGGCCTTGCGTTTCTCGTGGTCATAGCTGTGGCTGAATGCCTGCCAGGCGAAGTAGTTATCGCTGACAGGAAAATCGCAGGCCAGACGTTCGACGCGCTCACGGAACTGCGCGAGCAGATTGCCTTCGCGTTTCATGGCCTCGTATTGCTGCGGCGGTATGCCAAGGCTGAAGACCGACATCGGCAGCTTACCCAGCAGGCGCACCAGCGTGTTGTCGAAAAACGGGCGGATTTCGCGTCTGAAGATCTCGGCCTGTTCCGCCTGGCTGGTGGCGCTCAGCAAGCGCTGCGGCTGATAGTCGGTGCAGCGGGCAATAAAATGCAGAAAGCGCATATACCAGCCGAAACGGGTATGCCGGTACAAACCGTCGCGGAAAAGGCTGATACGACGCCGGCCGTTAAAACGCCGTCCGTCCCAGAAGGCGCGCAGTTCAGGGTCGATCGCATCGCGGATATAGCGCCGGTACAGACGCGGATTCGATTCGCAGTCGCCGTAGCCGAAAAAATCATAAAAGGCGTCAAAATCCGGCAGCTGTTGCATGGCCGCGATTTTCAGCCGCGTCAGTGACAGATGATAGGGATTCAGGTCCACGGCTGTAATACGCGCCGGCGATGCGGTCAGATAGTTCAGCACATTGCAGCCGCCGGAGGCGATGGTCAGCACGTCGCTGTCTTCGCGCAGCTGCAGGGCTTCCATGTCGATGCGCGGGTCTTCCCAGATCTGGTTGTAGATAAAGCTGTTAAACCAGATGCGGAACAGGCGTTGTTGCATGCCCCGCAAACTGGCCAGCTTGTTTTGTTGGACCGCGCTTTTCAGAACGTGTGAGGCACCGGTCATAGGGATTTCTCCGGATGTGGTCATCGGCGCAGTCTAGTCAGCGCATATGTCGCCACGGTGACATATACGCCGATATTCAAAGCGCCGATAAGCTTGCTGCTGCACAGGCGCGGCGGTTTCGCGTTAGACTGAGCGGCCCGTGGAGGATTGCTGCCGATAATGAACCCAAACCACCTATTGTTGCCGTCCCCGGCCGGTATGCGGAGGCTCTGCTGTGCCTGAGCCTGTACGTTTCCGGGGCCATCATTTGCTGTGTATGCTCAGCTACCAGTCGCAGGGGTATACGCCGGCGTTTGTGGCCCGTTTTGATGAGGCTGTGGAGGCGCTGAACCGGGGCGCCTCGCTGGTGCTGGAATCCGGGCCGGATATGCTGTGCGAGACCGTGCTCGGCGAGCCTGATTGCCATTGTCACAATGCCAGTGTCAGACAACGCGACGCGCTTGCTTTACACGCCGTGGGACAGGCGCTGGGCCAGACTCTGGCGCCGGGAACAAGCCTGTCTCTGACAGCGGAGCAGGTGTGGCAGCTGCGGCAGGGTTTTGCCGATGGCAGTTTGCGGGCCGCCTGCGAGGGTTGTCAGTGGGCGCGCCTGTGCACGCGCATCGCGAGGCAGCAATTCCCCGGTGTGCGTTTATTTCCGGCAGCTCCGGCGAGCAAGAAGTGACGTCGCCGCCCAGCTTGCTCGCTGCAATACAGGCTCAGGCCCGGGCGCAGCCGCACAAAGTGGCCATGTGTTGTGCCGGCCGTTCACTCAGCTATGCGGACTTGTACCGGCGTATCGCCATGCTGCACGGGCATTTGCAGCTCGCATTGCCGCCGCGCTCGCCGGTGGCGCTGTGTTCGCGTGATCCCTTGTGGCTCAGCAGCGTGTTTCTGGCCCTCGGTGCCGGCAATCACAATGCGTTGATTTTCAACCCCGCGTGGCCGCAGGCGATGCAGCGGGCTGCCTGGCAGCGTCTGCAGCCGGCGCTGTGGCTGGGCGATGAGTTGCCAGCCTGGGCGCATGGCCATACACGTCATTCATTGGAGCCGGCCCCGGACGGGCATGGCGGCGCACTTGTCAAACTGCAGGAGGCGGTGGCCCGGCGCGATACCGGGGCCTTGTTCTATACCGGCTTCACTTCCGGCTCGTCGGGTGTGCCGAAGGGCTTTTCGCGGCATGAACGCAGCTGGCTGGCCAGTTTCGCTGCCGATCAGCGGATCTTCGGCTTCAGCGCCGGTCAGGTGTTTTATTGTCCGGGCAGTCTGGCTCATTCGCTGTTTCTGTATGCGGTGATGCGCGCGCTCTATGCCGGTGCCACGGTGCAGATCAGCGATGAGTTCCGGCCGGCCCGGTGTCTGGCGCAGCTGCGCGCCTCGGCCGATGTATTGTTTGCCGTACCCACCCAGTTGCAGGCCCTGGCCGGGGCGGCACGTGAGCCCGTGCCGGGCTTGCGAAAAATCCTTTCATCCGGCGCCAAGCTGCACAGCGGTGCATTAGCCGCCATCAACAAGGCGTTTCCGCAGGCGCAGGTCTGCGAGTTCTACGGCAGCTCGGAGCTCAGCTATATCTCGGTCGCCGGCCCGGGGGCACCGCGCGGCTCGGTGGGTAAGCCTTTGCCGGGCGTGCGCGTGTCCGTCTGCAACAGCCGGGGAGAAGCATTGCCGGCCGGGGAAAAAGGCCTGATCTATGTGGACAGTGAGCTGGTTTTTGAAGGCTACGCCGGACCGCAGGGCGGCACTCATCGCGAGGCTTTAGCCGTCTGTCAGGCGGGGATTTCCTGCCGTGATATCGGCTATCTGGATACGCAGGGGAATCTGTTTATTACCGGGCGTGCCGATCGCATGATGCTGGTTGCAGGGCGCAATGTGTATCCGGAAGAAATCGAACAAATACTACAAGCCCATCCGGACGTGCATCAGGTTGCGGTTTTGCCGCAGGCCGATCAATTGCGTGAAACCCGGCCTGTGGCTCTGCTCAATACAAGTCCGGATGTTTGCCGGAAAACCCTGTTGGCCTATTGCCGCCAACACCTGCCTGCGTGGTCGGTGCCGACCATGTATTACCGTGTCCGGCATTGGCCGCTGACGGTTTCGGCCAAGACCGATTTTCCGGCCCTGCAGGCTTTGCTGGCGCAGGGCAGGCTGGAGCCCTTATGAACCCCTGTTATATCGCGGCAGCGCGGCGTACGGCGGTCGTTCCGGCCGGCGGCGCTTTTTCCCTGTGCGAGGTTTATGATCTGGGCGCCACGGTGATCAAAGCCTTGCTCAGCGAGCTGGCACTGGAGGCTGAGCAGGTCGATCTGGTGATCGCCGGCAATGCGCTTTACGGCGGCGGAAACCCGGCGCGGATGGCGGCATTGGCGGCCGGCTTGCCGGTTTCCTGTCCGGCCATGACACTCGACACCCAGTGTGCCGGTGGGCTGGATGCCTTGCATATGGGGCGGGCGCTGATCGGATCGGGGCAGGCCCGGGTGGTGATTGCCGGCGGTCTGGAGAGCTGTTCACTGGCGCCGCGCCGACAGCACCGGCCGCGTTCACCGGCGCAGGCGCCGCAGTTTTATACGCGGCCGGCATTTTCGCCGGATGCGGCCGATGATCCGGACCCGGCTGTGGCGGCGCACGCTGTGGCGAAAGCCTATGCGCTGAGCCGTGCGGATCAGGCGCGTTTTGCCTGCGACAGCCACCGCAAGGCGCGCGCCGCGCAAGCGCGTCTGCGTGCAGAGATCGTCAGCTTCAACGGCGTCAGCGACGATGCGTTTACGCGTGTTCTCAGCGAGATGCTTTGCGCCAGGGCACCGCTGCTGGCCGGCGAGGATGAGTTTGCGATCAGCAGCGCCTGCACGGCAGTCAGCGCTGATGCGGCGGCATTTGTGGTGTTGATGTCGGAGGCGGCGCTGGCGCGTGTCTCGTCTGATGCAAGCCCGGTTCGCATCGCGGGAACTGCGCAGGCGGCTGTGCGCAATGCTGCAATGCCTTTGGCGCCGGTGACGGCGAGCCGCGCTGTGCTGGAACAAGCCGGACTTGCAATAACTGATATGGCTGTGGCCGAAGTGATGGAAGCGTATGCTGCGCAGGCCATGGCCTGTATCCGCGATACGGGACTGCCGCCGGCGCAGCTTAACCGCGGCGGCGGAGCGTTGGCACGCGGTCACCCGATCGGCGCTTCCGGGGCGGTCAATGCGGTGCGATTGTTTCATGAGCTGCAAACCGAAGCGCCCGCCAGCTATGGCTTGGCGACGATTGCCGCGGCCGGCGGGTTGGGCTCGGCTCTGATCGGGCAGCGGCAATGATCTGTCTGTCTGAGGCCGACGCGCTCGCTTCGCTGCTGGGGCGCGACTTGCATTGTCCGAAGCCGCTTTGCGCCAGCCACGCTGCGCTGAGCGCTTTTCTGGCTGTATCGCAGGACCGCCAGCCAATTCATGATCCCGCAGGTGAAGCGCTGGTACCGGCCAATCTGTTGCTGAGTTTGCTGCCTTGTGTCTTGCAGAGTGCGCTGCAGGTCGGCGGCCACAGCGCCTGCTACACCGTCGGCTATGACCGGATACGGTTTCGCCGTCCGGTGCGGGCAGGGCAGGTGTTGCAGGTCCGCTTCAGTGTGCAGCAGGTCAGGCGCCGCGCCGGGGGCGTTTATGCAAGCCTGGATATAGCGATTTACGATGAACAGGGGCGCGACACGCTGACGCTGCGCCAGCGTGATTACTACCTCGACTGATTACAGCGCATAGCCGATGCGCAAAGCGCCCCAGTGGCGTCCGCGCACCAGAATCGGCGCTGACACATCCTTCATCAGGACAAACTCGCCGCCGCCCATATCGCGGCGATAGGTCTGCAGCAGAAAGGGTTTGCGGTTTTGCGCCGCCGCCAGGCCGGTGCGGTCGTTAAACAGCCGGCGGTTGCGGCAATGGGCGTTGTTCCAGACCCGGTCGTGGCCGGGCGGGCGTGAGAACTTGCGGTTGTGGGTCGGCAGATAGCCGTTGCTGTCGACCGCCGCGCAGAAGGCGACCTTTGTATCCATCTCCAGAATGCTTTCCTGCACATCGGGGAACAGCCGGTCAGTCAGGTCGGTAAACGGGGCCAGGTATTGCTGCGGATCGGTGCCGGCAATTGGCCGGTACTGATGGCTGAACAAGGCCTCGGCGCCGATCATGCCTTTGTCCAGCGCCTGTTCAAGGCGGGCTGCCAAGGCGCCGGCGCCGTCCACGACTGCCTCGATAAACGGACTGTCGGATGTGCGCCGGCCGGAACCGGCCACCAGCCCGATCATGTTTTCGGTCTCATCGAGCAAGCGCCGGATACGCGCTTCGGCCTGGGCCAGATTGTCCACGGTCTGGCCCAGGCCGCCGACCATGGTCCCCAGTTCGCTGTTGATCTGTGCACACTGGCGGCGCGAATCGGCTGCAGCACCGGAGATATCATCGACCTGTTGATTGATGTGTTCGATGGAGTTGTTGAACATATCCACGGTGGTGCTGATCACCGCCACGCCGCGGGTGGTTTCCTCGGCCAGATTGACCGAAGTATCGGTGGCGCTTTTGAGGGTTTGCAGACTGCCGCTCAGGTCGTCGATGGCCGAATCGATTTTGCCGGTGGCTTCGCCGGTGGCCATGGCGAGGCTTTTCACTTCACCGGCGACCACCGAAAAACCGCGTCCGGCCTCGCCGGCACGGGCCGCCTCGATGGTGGCGTTCAGGGCCAGCAGATTGGTCTGCATGGCGATGCCCTCGATATTGGAGGACATGGTGGTGACCTGGCCGAGGTTGCCTTCAATTGAGCCGAGCTTCTCGCCGACCAGCGACACCGAGCTGGTCAGCTGGCCGATACGCTCGATGGCGCTATCGATGGTGCTGGCCGATTCCAGTGCGCGGCCGGCCACATCGGCGGTGGTTTCCCGGGTGCTGCTGCCGGCGCGGTCAATCTGTTCGACGGCCGAGGCCAGTGATTGGATATAGGCGGCCAGATTATCGAAAGCCGATTTCTGCTCACGGACGTAATTGACGATGACTTCCAGGTTGCCCATGACATCGGCCATTTCCAATCCGAGCATTTCCACCCGATGCAATATGTCGTCGGCAAAGCCGTCGATAGAGTCCTGATGTTCCTGCTGAGCCGCAATCTGTCGCTGTGCGTTCATTGACGATCCTGTCATATGGCCGGCGCAATCCCTGACCGGCGGTAAACTCACCACAGTCTGTGGTAGATAAAAATACAAACGGCCGTGTCGCTTGTGTGACACATGTGACGCCGTATCTTGTCACGTTTTGTATCGGAACTGCGTCACAAATCTGAAGCGCTGTTTGCCGCCGTCTTAGCGCCACGCGGCGCTAAGACGGTCGCGATTCACAAAGCGCGCCTGTCATGCGGCGCCGGTCTGCGGGGTTGGTCGCGATTTTGCAGCGTAAAGGCTTCTACAAAGCCGTATGGCCGGCCGCCACGGAAGCGCGCTGGCCGGAGAGAGACAGATGAAAAACACGACCCGACTGATTGCCGCGCTGCTGCTGGTGTTGCCGGCGCTGCCCTCGTACGCCAATGAAGGTAAGGCAGAAGGGCATGTGTCGATTCAAACCCGCGCCAATTACAGCGTGTCGACGGTGCCGGAGAATATGACGGTGGAGGAGAAAAAAGCGCGTTTTGCACAACTGTTGCTGCCGCCGCTGAAAAAAGTCCATGCCGAGCTTGAAGGCACCTATGAAATCGTTCGCGGCAAAATCTCCCGCGGCGACCGGAAAGGCCTGGATAAGCTGAAAAAATACTATGAAGTTGAATCCGACGAAGCGCTGCTGGCGGCGCTGAAACCGCATCCGGTCAGCATCGCCTTGGCGCAGGCGGCCATGGAGAGCGCCTGGGCGACGTCGCGCTTTATCCGTGAAGCCAATAATGCCTTTGGTATCTGGTCATTCAAATCCGACGAGCCGCGCATTGCCGCAGGTAAAACCCGTGGCAGCAAAACCATCTGGCTTAAGCGCTACGACTCGCTGGAAGAGTCGGTACGCGATTTTTACAAGCTGATTGCCCGCTCGCCGGCCTTCCGTGAATTCCGCCAGTTGCGTCTGCAAACCGATGACCCGCACCAGCTGGTCACAAAACTTCACCGCTATTCCGAAAAGGGCAGTGATTACGGACGCTCCTTATCGGCGATTATCCGGCAGAACGATTTCACCGCTTTCGACGCCGGTTAGGCCTGCGCGCCCGCCGCTGGCGGTAAAACGGTTTAGCGCAGCCGCTTGCGGCCGATAGGGTGGTAAAGCCTGCCTGCCCAAGGGCGGGCTCCGGAGCATCGCAAGCAGGTAGAAAGTTATGGTCAAATCCGCGTCGTCGCTTTTATCCTTTCCCAAACTGCCCCTGGGGCCCAGACAAGAGGCCGTCAGCGGGCCGGTCGAACTGCGCACCCGCAGTTTCAGTATGAGATTGCCGCCGGGCTGGCAGATCCAGAGCCGTGAAGACGGCGCACGGGGCCATTCCGGCAAGCAGGACCGTTTGATTGTCGACCGCTATGTGCTGCAGGCCAATGATAATGCCGGCTACCGCGCCGCCATTGAATCCTGCCGGCAGCTCTTGCACGAGAGCATGCTCGAAGCGGCCAATGATGCGCAGTACGAGGATGACGGCGGCTTCGAAATTATTCATTTTGCCCCGGCTCTGGTGGTCGAGCGCCATCAGGCCCGTCAGCGCGACGGCAAGGGCTTTCTGTGCCAGTACAGCATCGTCTGCCGCGACTGCATGATCCGCATCCGTTACGAAGGCCCCGAAGACGTGCGCGCCCAGCAGAGTCAGCTCGAGGAAGCCATCCGCGGCATCATCTGGCACGACGACTGAGTCGCGTCCGCGCTTGTCAGGCGCCCGTCGCTGCGGGCATGCTTGGCGGCATGTTAAACCCTACCATTGCGTATGTGGGCAGTGAGACCGTATGGCCGCTGCGCCATGCGGTGTTCTTTGCCGGAAAGCGCCTGAGTGCGGCCCGTCTGCCGGCCGACAAGGAGGCGCTGCACCTCTGCGCCGTTCTGCCCGTTCCCGATACTGATCTGTCCGCCGCGGCCGGGGTGATTGCCGTCGCTTCGGTTTATCCGCAAGCACAGGCACCGGCCCGCCTGCGCTTTCTTGCCACGGACCCGCAATGGCGCCGTCAGGGCCTGGCCCTGCGACTGCTCGGTTTTTTGTTTGCCGATCCGCCGCCGGCGCTGCGCCACGGACTTGTGTTGCATGCCGAAAGCACACTGCGTCCGCTTTATGAACAAGCCGGACTGCACACCGACGGTGCTGCATACCGGCGCAGAAACCGCGACTATCTGGTGTTCCGCCGCGGGCCGGACTTGCCGGCCTGACATGCGGGCCCGGCTGCGTGCTTTGTATACTGGCCTGCAGACCCACAGGAGAACTGAGATGCGCAGATTAGCCGTGTTGCTGGGCTTGAGCCTGGCCCTGGTGGACAGTGCCGCGGCGCAGGCTGCGGTATCGGCCGCTGCCGCCGACGACAGTCTGAAGGTCGAGATCCTCGCCGACCGGCTCGATCACCCCTGGGGCCTGGCCTTTTTGCCGGACGGGCGCATGTTGGTCAGCGAGCGCGGCGGTACGCTTTTGTTACTGAGCGCGGACGGGCGCAAACGCGAGACGGTCGCCGGCGTGCCGGCGGTGGCCAGCGGCGGGCAGGGCGGCTTGCTGGATGTGGCGGTGGACCCGGACTTTGCCGATAACCGCCGGGTCTTTCTCAGCTATGTCGGTGCGGACCGGGCGGGGCGTCGCGGTACCGAAGTATTGCGCGCTGAACTGAGCGGAAATGCGCTGACAGACAGCCGGGTGATCTTCCGGCTTGAGCCGAAAACCAACAGCACACGCCACTTCGGCTCGCGGCTGGTGTTCGGCCCGGATGAGACGCTGTTTATTACGCTCGGTGACCGTGGTGACAAAGATCGCGCGCAGGACCTGAACGACCACGCCGGCTCGCTTATCCGTATTAACACCGACGGCAGCGTGCCGGATGACAATCCCTTCGTGAATCAGGCCGGGCGCCGGGCTGCGATCTTCAGCTACGGGCACCGCAATATCCAGGGCGCGGCCCTGCATCCGCAAAGCGGTCAATTGTGGCTGCACGAACACGGGCCGCAGGGCGGTGATGAGCTCAATATCGCCCGTGCCGGGCGCAATTACGGCTGGCCGGTGATTACGTACGGGGTCAACTACGGCATTGGCACGCAGATCGGTGAAGGCACAGCGAAAGCCGGTATGGAGCAGCCTTTGTACTATTGGGTGCCGTCGATTGCGCCGTCGGGTATGACGTTTTACAGCGGCGATTTATTTCCCCGCTGGCGTGGCGATCTGTTTGTCGGATCGCTGAAGTTCCGCACCTTGGTGCGTCTGAGCCTGAACGGCACGCAGGTGATCGCCGAAGAGCGCCTGCTGAGTGAGCAACTCGGCCGTATCCGTGATGTGGTGCAGGGGCCTGACGGCGCGTTGTATGTGCTGACCGACGAAGCGCGCGGGGTGTTGGCGCGTTTGTCGCCGCAATAGGGAATCAGGCGTGGCAGCCGGGCGCAAGGACGCTGACGGTGTTGCGCAGCAACTCGCGCTCCAGAGCTTCGAGCTGTTCGCGCAGATCGCTCAGAAAGGGATTGAGCTGCAGGGCCCGTCGCCAGTCAGCGGCCGCATCAAAAGGCTGCCCCAGAGCCAGACGGATCATCCCGCGACCGCCGATGGCGCCGAAATGGCGCGGTTCCAATGCCAGGGTCTTTTCCACCTGACGGGCGCTGGCCGGCAGATTACCGAGGCGGAAATTCACCGTGGCAAGCTTGTTCCAGCCTTCGGCAAAACCCGGCGCCAGTCCGGTCACGCGGCTGAAGCGGTCCAGCGCCACGGCCAGACGGTTCTGTGCCAGGGCGCTTATGCCCTGATCCATCAGTGCATTGACCCGCGGGTCAGGGTTGGCCTGCCAGAGCTGCAGGATCTGCCCGGTCAGCTGCGCTGCCTGAGCGGTATCGGTGCTGGTCTGCAGGGCGGCAAACAGCCCGTCCAGACGCGGGTCTGACTGATCCGCCGCTGCGGGCAGACCGAACATCAGCAGCAGGGCGAGCAGACAGGGTGCAGGTTTCATGGCAGAACCTCCGCATAAGCGAGCGCCTCTCCATCCTAGCGCGCCGGGCCGGGCAACCAAAGCGCTATTGTCAGCCGGGCGTTCCGGCCCGGCGGGTTTTGCCAGCGCTGCCGGGCCTGTGTCACCATACTGTTTGCCTGCCGCTCAGGGCTGCGGGCAGTGGCTGCGCCCTGAGCGGCTGCAACAGGAAACCACGGATCCGGCCGTCGTCGCCTTGGCGCCGGAACCGGCGATTAACAGAGTGACAAGCTATGCCTGCCAATGACGAGGAACTTTCGCAGTTGTTTTCAATGGTGCCGCCCGGGCCGCTGCGGGTTTTTGCCTACGGCTCGCTGATGTGGCGGCCGGGGTTTGCCTACAGCGCGTGTTGCGATGCCGTGTTGCAGAACTACCGTCGCGCGCTGTGTGTCTGGTCCTGGCATCACCGGGGCACGCCGCAAGTGCCGGGCTTGGTTTTTGGGCTGGACCGCATTGAAGGCAGCTATTGCCAGGGCTGTCTGTATACCGTAGCCGATGAGAATCGCATGACGGTCTTGCAGTATTTGCGTGAGCGTGAGCTGATCACCGATGTTTACCAACCCATGTACCTGCCTTTGCAAACCCCGCAGGGTGAGCTTCACGGGCTGACGTTTGTGGTCCGTCAGGATCACCGCCAGTATGCCGGCGAACCCGATGCGGACACCTGTGCGCGCATTTGTGCCGGCTCGGTCGGCAACAGCGGTCCCAACCGCGACTACGTCTTGTCGACCGCCGATTATCTGGCCCGTGCCGGGGTGGATGATCCCTGGTTGTTTTCTGTGGCGGAAAAACTGCGCGGCTGATCCGCCGCGCCTGTGCCTGGCGCCTCAACAGCCCTGATTCCGGGCGTTTTTAACAGTCCCTGTTGCCGGCGCGCCATCTGACCTTCCAATTTCTTTATCCGTTTTTTATCAAGTCCGGTACCTGAGAGCCGCTGTCGGTGCGCCGGCGCTGAGCGCGCCTTGCTAAGTCGGGCAAAGCGTCCCGGTGCAGGCAAGACAAAGCGCGTATAGCGGGGATAAAAATTCCGCATAGCAAAACATGGTACCGCATATTGATTGGGTATTTTGTAGCTGCTAAGTTCTTCCCAGCTTTTAACGGAATAACGACGGAACGCCTATGAATATTGATTTTACCGAAGAAGAACTGGCCTTCCGCGAGGAGGTGCGGCAGTTCTTCCGCAACGAAATGCCGGCTTCGGTGCGCGATAAGGTGGCCCGGGGTTGCTGGCCGGACAGGGAAGATCATGTTGCCTATCAGCAGGCGCTCTATGAAAAAGGCTGGGCAGGCGTGAACTGGCCGGTCGAATACGGCGGCACCGGCTGGAGCGCGGCTCAGCGCTATATCTTTTACAACGAAGCGGCCGCTGCGGATGCGCCGCGCATTATACCGTTCGGTCTGGCGATGGTCGGTCCGGTCATTTACACCTTCGGTAATGATGAGCAGAAAGCGCGTTTTCTGCCGGATATTCTGGCCAGTCGCGTCTGGTGGTGTCAGGGCTATTCTGAGCCCAATGCCGGTTCGGATCTGGCCGGCCTTAAAACCCGCGCAGTGCGCGATGGCGCTCATTACATCGTCAACGGCAGCAAAACCTGGACGACACTGGGCCACTATGCGGACTGGATTTTCTGTCTGGTGCGTACAGACGATTCGGGCAAAAAGCAGGAAGGTATCAGCTTTTTGCTGATCGATATGACAAGCCCGGGCGTCACTGTAAAGCCGATTATCACGCTCGACGGACGCCACGAAGTCAATGAAGTCTTTTTCGAAGACGTGCGCGTACCGGTGGAGAATCTGGTCGGCGAAGAGGGCAAGGGCTGGACCTATGCCAAGGTGCTGCTGACCCATGAGCGCACTAATATTGCAGGCGTGGCTCCGTCCAAACGGCGTTTGGCCAGGCTAAAGGCCTTGCTTGCCGATCCGCCGGCCGGTGTGCCGTCTTTGCGTGAAAACGCGGTTTTTATGGCGCGTTTGGTCGAAACCGAAATCGAGCTGACCTCACTGGAATACACCGAGTTGCGGGTGCTTTCGGCGGTTGCGACCGGTAAGGCGCCGGGGCCGGAGTCGTCGATCCTGAAGATCAAAGGCACGGAAATTCAACAGGCGCTGGATGAGTTGTGGCTGGAAGCGGCCGGCATTTACGCCATGCCGTTTGTGCCGGAGCAGTATCAGGCCGGTTTTGAGGGCGAATCCATCGGGCCGCATTTCGCCCCCAGTATGGCGCCGCTGTATTACAACAACCGTAAGGTGACGATTTACGGCGGTACTAACGAGATACAGAAAAACATTATTGCCAAGCAGGTGCTGGGCTTCTGAGGGGACAGACATGGATTTTTCACTGAACGATATCCAGCAGATGCTGCAGGACTCGGCGTCGCGCTTTGTGCGCAACGACTATGGTTTTGCCTCCCGCCGCGCCATTGTCGAATCGGCCGCGGGCTACAGTGCCGCGCATTGGCAAACCTACGCTGAGCTGGGTTGGCTGGCGCTGCCGTTTCCGGAAGAGGTCGGTGGTATGGGCGGTAGTCTCAGCGACCTGATGGTGCTGCAGACCGAGCTTGGTCGTGGTCTGATTGTCGAGCCCTATCTGGCGACAGTGGTGATGGCCGGAAATCTGATAAACCGGCACGCGGCGGCCGGGCAGAAACAAGCCTTGCTCGAAGCGCTGATCAGTGGCGAACAGTTGTTCAGCTTTGCCGGTTTTGAAGCGGCGGCACAGCACGATATCCGCCTTATCAGCACCACGGCCGGCGCCGACGGCGACGGCTACCGCCTCAACGGTCATAAAGCCGTTGTTATCGGTGCCGGACTCGGCGGAAAGCTGGTCGTGGTGGCGCGCACCGGCGGCCGGCCCGGCGATGCCGGCGGCTTGTCGCTGTTTCTGCTTGATGAAGACGCCGAAGGGGTGAGCTTGCAAGGCTACACCACAAACGATGGCTTGCGTGCCGCGGATGTGAGGCTGAGCGATGTGCTGGTCGGCCCTGAGGCGCTGCTCGGCGATGCGGGCACGGCGGCACCGGCGATTAACGCCATGCTCAACGATGCCATTGTGGCACTGTCGGCCGAAGCGGTCGGGGTCATGGAGACCTTGCTCAGCCGCACGGTTGAATTCTGCAAGGTACGTAAGCAGTTCGGCGTGCCGATCGGCAGCTTTCAGGTCCTGCAGCATCGTATGGCCGATATGTTTATGGAATGCGAACAGGCCAGGTCCATGTTGTATTACGCGACCATTGCGGTGGCCGGGGGCTGCGATGCTGATGTGGCCGCGTCACGGCTCAAGGTGCGTATCGGCAAGGCCGCCCGCCTGGTCGGGCAGCAGGCAATACAACTGCACGGCGGCATGGGGGTGACTGATGAGCTGGATGTGGGGCACTACTTCAAACGCCTGACAATGATAAATACGCAGCTGGGATCGCGGGATGCGCATCTGCACCGCCTGGTACAGCTGCAGTCGGTCGCCTGAGCCTGCCGGTCGGTGGTGAACCGGCGCTAAACGAAATGTGTGTGTGGAGTGCAGGTCTGTGTGGGATTTGCACTTTTTTAGACGGTCTGTGTCAACGCTGAAACTCGCTCCGGCGTGCGCAGACCGTTTTTTTCGTTTGCCGGCATGCTGCTGACTTCTTCTTACCGCGCAGTCTGCGTAAACTGTATCGCGAAGGCAGGGCCGCAAAGGCGCTGCCGGCGAGCTATCAAAATGACCGGCAGCCAGGCCGGCGCGGAGGAAAACCTATGACCGAAAACGCACTTGTGCAGATGAACCGTGAAGGCAATGTGATGTTGCTGACCATGAACCGGCCGGAGCGCAAAAATGCCCTGAACGGGGAAATGTATGCGGCCCTGGCCGCAGCGATTGAACAGGCCGATCAGGATGCGGCGGTGCGTGCGATCGTGATCACCGGCAGCGGTGATGCTTTTTCGGCCGGCAACGATCTGGCCGACTTTGAAAAAACCGGTGAAGTGGCGGTCTCGCCCGGCGCGGCCTTTGTGCGCACCTTGTTGCACGCGAAAACGCCGTTGCTGGCGGCGGTGAACGGCATGGCGGTGGGCATAGGCGTGACCATGCTGGCGCACTGTGATCTGGTCTACGTGGCGGAATCGGCCCGTTTGCGTCTGCCGTTTACTGCCCTCGGGGTGGTGCCGGAAGCCGGGTCAAGCATGTTGTTGCCGGCGATTGTCGGTCATCGCCGCGCCGCTGAGCTGTTGCTGCTCGGCGAGTTTTTCACCGCCCCTGAAGCCGTTGAAATGGGTCTGGCCAACGCCGCCTGCGCGGATGATCAGGTGCTTGCCCAGACCCTGCAGGCGGCTGCCAAACTGGCCTCGCTGCCGGCCGGCGCGGTAAGCGAGACGCGCCGCATGCTGAAGGAAAACTTCGGCGCCGCTCTCGAAGCCCGTGTCGAGGAAGAGTTCAGTGTCTTCGCGCGTTTGCTGCACAGTGACGATGCGGCCGAGGCACGTGCGGCCTTTCGCGAGAAACGTCTGCCAGTCTTCAATCAGTAATGCGGCCCTGCCGGCCACAGCCGCCTGTTTGCGGCTGCGCGCCGGCGCCTCAGCCGGATGCGGTGCTGTCCCTGTCTGTGTTATAACTCATTGTGTTTTAGCGCATTTTATGACACAGGGAATCGGCAGGCGGGCGCGTCTGTGTGTCAGGCGGGCGTTCGTGCCGGCTGGAGAAACAACCCGGTCGCAAAATGGAACGCCGCATTCATTAACACTGAAGACCACTGCAGATGACTGATATTATTGATTTGCCGCGCAAGAAAAGCGCGGAGAAAGACCGGAAATTCGTCGAGGCGCTGGCGCGTGGATTGGATGTGTTGCGCGCCTTTGGTCAGCAGGGCGGCGGCGTTCTGGGGAATCAGGATCTGGCCCGCATCACCGGCTTGCCCAAGCCGACCATCTCGCGCATGACCTATACGCTGACCAAACTCGGCTATCTGGCCTATTCCACGCAGCTGGAAAAATACCAGCTCGATGCCGGTGTGCTGGCGCTGGGCTATGCCTACACCTCCAATCTGCATGCGCGGCAGATCGCCAAGCCCTATATGGAAAAGCTGGCGCAGCGCACCGGTGTCTCGGTCGGCCTGACCATCCGCGAGCGCATGTCGATGATCTATGTGGAAAACTGCCGTGGCGATGATGCCCAGGCTTTACGCATGGACGTGGGGTCGCGCCTGCCGATTATCACCTCGGCGGCCGGTCGCGCCTTTCTGGCGGGGCTGCCGCAGAGCGAGCGCGAGGTGGTGCTGTCGGTGGTCGAAGAGGTCGCCGGGGAACACTGGCCGGCCATGAAGGCAGGTTATGACGCGGCCATGCGCGATTATGAAGACAAGGGCTTTTGCACCTCGCTCGGCGATTGGGACCGCACCGTCAATGCGGTCGGTGTGCCGCTGACACTGCAGGACGGGCGTGTGATGGCGCTGAACTGCGGCGGACCGGCCTATCTGGTCTCAAAGGAGACCGCGCTGGAATCGCTGGGACCACAACTGATCCACGTGGCCAAAGACATACTCGCCAGCGGTGTGTAAACCCGCGCCGGCGGCCAAATTAAGTCAAACCGGACAGGTCCCCGGCCTGTCCGGTTTTTTTTGTCCTGAGCGCGGTGCCTCAGAAAAAGGCCTGCAGGCCGGTCTGGGCCCGGCCCAGAATCAGCGCATGCACGTCGTGGGTGCCTTCGTAGGTGTTGACCGCCTCCAGATTCATCACATGACGGATGACGTGATATTCGTCGCTGATGCCGTTGCCGCCGTGCATATCCCGCGCAACCCGCGCGATATCCAGAGCTTTGCCGCAGTTGTTGCGTTTCATCAGCGAGATGAGTTCCACCGGACAATTGTTGTCGTCGATCATGCGCGCCAGGCGCAGACAGCCCTGCAGGCCGAGGGCGATTTCGGTCTGCATATCAGCGAGTTTTTTCTGCACCAGCTGGGTGGCGGCCAGCGGGCGGCCGAACTGCTGGCGTTCGAGGGTATAGTTGCGCGCCTGTTGCCAGCAGAACTCGGCCGCGCCCATGGCGCCCCAGGCGATGCCGAAGCGGGCTTTGTTGAGGCAGCCGAAGGGGCCTTTCAGACCCGTGACCCCGGGCAGCAGGTTTTCTTCGGGGACGAAGACGTCGTTCATGCCGATATCGCCGGTGATCGAGGCGCGCAGTGAGAACTTGCCCTCGATTTTGCTGGCGCTCAGTCCGGGCATGCCGCGTTCGAGGATAAAGCCGCGGATCACATCGTCGAGTTTGGCCCAGACCACCATCACATCGGCGATGGGGCTGTTGGTGATCCACATCTTGCTGCCGTTGAGTACATAACCGCCGTCGCTGGCCACGGCGCGGGTTTTCATGCTGGCCGGGTCCGAGCCGGCATCCGGTTCGGTCAGGCCGAAGCAGCCGACCCATTCACCACTGGCCAGACGCGGCAGGTATTTCATGCGTTGTTCTTCGCTGCCGTAGGCGTAAATCGGATGCATCACCAGCGACGATTGCACGCTTAGCGCTGAGCGGTAACCGGAGTCCACGCGCTCGACCTCACGGGCAATCAGGCCGTAGCTGACATGGTTGACGCCGGCGCCGCCGTATTGCTCAGGCAGGGTGGCGCCGAGCAGGCCGGTTTCGCCGAACTCGTTCATGATCTCGCGGTGGAAATGTTCCCGGCGGTTGGCTTCCTGCACACGCGGCATCAGTTTGCTTTGGCAGTGCTCGCGCGCGGTGGCGGCGATCATGCGCTCTTCTTCGCTGAGTTGTTCGTCAAGCCGGAACGGGTCCTGCCAGTCAAATGCCACTTTGCTCATGCGGGTTTCCTCACGTCATTTTGTTGGATGTTGTCATGACATCACTGTAGCCAGTGGCGGGTGGATAAGTAAAATAGCTGAAAACGATATTTTTCATCACATTTGTTGATGGCTGTGCGCAGCGGAGTGCTAAGGCAATGAATTTCAAGCGGTTGCAGTACTTTGTGTGTCTGGCGCAGACCGGCAATTTCACCCGCGCTGCGGCCACGCTGGGCATAGCGCAGTCGGCCCTGAGCATGGCGATCCGGCGGCTGGAAGAGGAAACCGGGCTGTATCTGGTCAACCGCGCCGAGCGGCGCGTCAGTCTGACCGCTGACGGCGAGGCCTTGTTTGCCCATGCCGAACGGATACTCGCCTCGGTCGGTGAAGCACAGAAAGCCCTCGCGGAAAGACGCGATCTGGACAGCGGTCTGGTTTGCTTCGGTGCTTCGAGCATGATCAGCTCCTATCTGCTGCCGCCGGTGCTGACGGCCTTCAAGCAGCGTTATCCAGGCATCAGTGTCAGGCTGGTGGAAGCCGGCACGGACACGCTGTCACAGATGTTGATCGACGGTGAGCTGGAACTGGCCCTGGTGCGTGCCGATCAGCTGCACGAGCAGCTGCGCTGTCAGCCGCTGTTTGTCGAAGAGGTGGTGGCTTGTTTGCCGGCCTCGCACCGGCTTGCGGCCAAGCCGCACCTGGCGGTCGGGGAATTCTGTGCCGAGCCGCTGGTGTTGACGCGTGAGGGGTATTTCCTGCGTGAAGCGCTCAAGGGAAGACTGGCGCCGGATGCGGTGCTGGACGTGCGCTTTGAAACCAATCTGACCGAGTTGATGAAAAAGTTGGTGCTCGCCGGGGTTGGCATCAGTACCTGTCTGCCGATGATTGTGCGCGATGAGCCCGGCTTGGTGGCGCGTTCCTTCTCACCGCCGATTCCCTTGCCCATGGGGCTGGGTCGCAAGCGTAATCACCATTTGTCGCGTGCCGCTGCAACCTTCAGCCGCTTTCTCGAAGAACAGGTGCCGGGGCTGTATCCCTAAGCCGTAAACGGCGCGTTCAGGCAAATACGGGCGGCACCGGCCGCCTGAAATCCAGACAGGCCTCAAGCTGCGCTGCCGCCGCCAGCAGGCGGTGTTCCTGATGGCCGCGGGCCATCAGTTGCAGTCCCAGTGGCTGACCTTCGTCGTCGAAACCGCAGGGCAGGGTCAGGGCGCAGAAGCCGCAGATATTGGCCACCACGGTGTTCTGCAGCAATGCGCCGCTGGCGCTGGCCTGGGCGGCATTGTTGTGAAGTTCGCTCAGGAGCGGCGCGCTGCGGGTTGTGGTCGGGCTCAGCATGATGGCGTCTTCGTCCAGGCGGCGGCCGGCGTAGTCCTGTATGGCAGTGAGTTGTTTCATGCGGTTGAGGTAGTCAACCGCGCTGACGCGCTCGCCTTCGCTGATCAGCACATCGGTGCGTGGACCGAGTTCGTGGCGCCAGGAGGGGATCTCCGAAGCGATAAACGCGGCGCATTCGATGGCAGCCGTGTTCGGGCCTTCCCGCAGCAGGGTGCGGATCTGGCGGAACAGGCCGTGCGCGCAATCCGTTACCTCGATCCCTGCGCGTTTGATGGTGTCGATTACCGCGAAAAACGCCTGATGCAGCGGTTCGGCCAGCGTTTCGGTGCTGCTGCTATCGGCCAGCACAAAACGCCAGGAGCCGGTTTCTGCCGGTGCCGGATGCGGGTCCAGGGCCTTGAAGACCAGTGTCAGGTCGGCCACCGAGCGGGCGATAATGCCGAGGGAATCGAAATGCGTGCTCAGCGGCACTACGCCGTCCATGGGCCAGCGTCCGGCCGTCAGCTTGAGCCCCGGCAGGCCGGCCAGCGCCGCCGGTACGCGCACCGAGCCGCCGGTATCCGTACCCAGCGCAAACTGCGCACTGCCGCACAGCACGCTGATGGCCGCACCGGCGCTGGACCCGCCCGGCACGCGGTGGTGTTGCGCGTCCCAGGGGTTGCGCGGCGTGCCCCAGTGCGGATTGATACCGAGACCGCTGAAGGCCAGTTCCGAGGCGTGAGTCAGGCCGCTCAACGGGGCCGCCATCTGTTGCAGACGTGTGACCACCGTGCCCGGTTGCTGCCAGGCGTCGGGCAGGGGGAATTTGGTGCCGGCATAACACTGATAGCCTTCGGCGGCGAACAGGCTTTTGACCGATACCGGCAGGCCGGTCAGGGGCCCGGCTTCGCCACGGCTGCGCAAGCGGGCCGCTTTGCCTGCGCTGGCCAGAAAGGCCGCTTCGTTGCGGAACTGGTAGGCCTGCAGGTGTTCGTCGCAAAAACGCTGGTTGGCCAGGCTCGCCTCAGCGAGCGCCTGATCACTGAGCTTGCCGTTGGCAAGCTCAGCGGCGAGTTCGCTGAGAGGGCGGCTGCACAGTTGATAGCTGGCCGATTGGCTGAATGACATGGGCTTCTGGCTGAACGGAAACTCGCCAGAGTATGGGCGATTTGGCGATTCTGCTCAATCGGGCAGATGTGGCGTTGCCGTGCCCGGCGCGCGTATCATGCGCGGACTTCTGATGCGGAGTTTTCAATGACTGAAGCGAGTAAGCCCCGCGCCGGTGCGGTTTTTTTCGCCAATCCGTATTTGCTGCTGGCCTTAACAACACTGTTCTGGGGCGGTAATGCCGTGGCCGGCAAAATGGCGGTGGGCGAAGTGTCGGTGATCGCGCTGACCTTTTTCCGCTGGGTCGGTGCCTTGCTGTTGGTTCTGCCGTTTGCGCGCAAGCCGCTGATGCGTGATCTGCCACAGGTGAAAAAGCATTTTCTGTTGCTGTTCGGACTCGGCGCGGTGGGCTTTACCGGCTTTAATCTGACCATGTACTGGGCGCTGACCTATACCTCGGTGGTCAATGTGGTGATCGAGCAGGCGGCCATTCCGGTGCTGATCATGTTGTTTAATTTTGTCGCCTTCCGCCTGCGCGTGCGGCTGTTGCAGATTGTCGGTCTGATCATGGCGCTGGCCGGCGTGGTGTTGACCGTGACCGGTGGCCGGCCCGGCCTGTTGTTGCAAGGGCAGGTCAATATCGGTGACGCGATCATGATGCTGGCGGCGCTGTGTTACGCGGTTTACTCCATCGGTCTGCGCTGGCGGCCGGCCATGCACTGGCTGAGTTTTCTGACGGTGCTGGTGTTTGCCGCAGCCCTGGTCAGCGGCGTGTTCTGGCTGGCCGAGGTGTGGCGGAGCGGCGTGGTGTGGCCGTCCGGCAAAGGGCTGTGGTTGGTCGCGTATGTGGCGTTTTTCCCGTCGCTGCTGTCGCAGCTGTTTTTTGCCCGCGGAGTGGACCTGATCGGGGCCAACCGCGCCGGTTTGTTTATTAATCTGGTGCCGATTTTCGGCTCATTGCTGGCGATTTTGTTGCTCGGTGAGCGCTTTCACTGGTATCACGCTGCCGGCTTGCTGTTGGTGATAGGGGGGATTTTTCTGGCCGAGCGGGCGGCGCGCCGCGTCACCTGAATGCAGGGCCGCGAATAAATCACCGGCCCGTGACAAGAGCCTTACTGACAAACCGGTAAGCCGTGCTAGACTTGCACGCGAAAATTCACTCACGGGAGCCATGACCTTGGGATTCATCAAAACCCTGTTTCTGGGCATCATGCTGGGCTGTTTGTTGGGCCTTTGGATCGGCATTAATATCGGCAAGGAGCGACCGCTGCTGGCCAACCCGCTCGATAAAGAAGCATCAACCTCGATTCTCGACCAGTAAAAGGATCCGCCGGATCTGCCCCGGCGTGCTGTCGGGCAGGGCCGGCTCAGAGCCAGTTCAGTAATTCGGCGGGGCGGGCAACAACGCCGTCAGCCGGCCAGTCGGCCGGTCCGTCATCCGCCGGGAAATACCCCCATTGCGCAGCCAGTGTGGTCATGCCGGCGGCATTGCCGGCGATAATGTCACGCCGGTCATCGCCCACATAAACGCAGTTTTCCGGTTTTAGCCGCGCCCGCCGGCAGGCCTCGAACAGAGGCTCGGGATGGGGTTTTTTGAACGGCGTGGTATCGGCACTGATAATTGCGCAACAGCGTTCGGCAAGTCCCAGCTCTGCCATCAGCGGATCGGTCAGAAAAGCCGGTTTGTTGGTCACCACACCCCAGCTGATCTGTTTTTGCTCAAGCGTATTGAGCACGTCCCCCATGCCTGCAAAAAGCCGGGAGCAGGCGCTCAGATTGTCCCTGTAATAGGCCAGATAGGGTTCGCGCAGGTCCGCCACCTCTGTGCTGTCGGGGGCCAGTCCGAAGCCGGCGGCGATAATCGCGTTGGCGCCGGCCGAGACCACCGGGCGGATTTGGGCGGCGGGTTTTTCCGCCAGACCGCGGTCGCGCAGCATGGCGTTGAGTGCGCCGATCAGGTCCGGCGCGGTATCGACCAGGGTGCCGTCCAGGTCGAACAGCATGGCTTCAATCATGGTTTACGGCAGGCCATCAGGTAGTTGACGTCAATATCCTTGCCGAGCTTGTATTGCTTGCTCAGCGGGTTGTAGCTCATGCCGGTCAGATCCAGGGTTTGCAAACTGCCCTGACGGGCAAAACCGGACAGCTCCGAGGGGCGGATAAAGCGTTTGAATTCGTGGGTGCCTTTGGGGAGCAGCTTGAGCACGTATTCGGCACCGGCGATGGCCATCAGCCAGGCTTTGGGGTTGCGGTTGAGGGTAGAGAAAAACACATAGCCGCCGGGCTTGCACAGCGCGGCGCAACTGCGCACCACGGAGGCCGGGTCGGGCACGTGTTCGAGCATTTCCATGCAGGTCACCACATCAAAGCTGCCCGGCTCCCGGGCGGCCAGCTCTTCGACGCTGATCTGCTGATAACTGACCGGCAGGCCGGCTTCCAGCGCGTGCAGCTCGGCCACGTTGAGTGAGGCTTCGGCCAGATCAATGCCGGTTACATCGGCGCCTTCGCGGGCCAGCCCTTCGCTGAAAATGCCACCGCCGCAGCCGACGTCGAGCAGGCGTTTGCCTTGCAGCGAGGTAAAGCGTTTGACGTAATCGACCCGCAGCGGGTTGATCTCGTGCAGGGGTTTGAACTCGCTGTTTTTGTCCCACCACTGGTGGGCCAGATCGCTGAATTTGGCGATTTCGGCCGGATCAACGTTGCTTTCTGCGCTGTTCATGCGGACTCCACAGGTGTTGAAGTGATTCGGTTAAGCCATTGTCTGGCGCGACGGCCCAGATCGGCTTCGTCGAGGGTGGTCAGGCGGCGCTGATCGACCAGCTGGCGGCCGGCCACCCAGACGTGTTCGACGCATTCGCGTGAGGCCGAGTAGACCAGATGCGAGACCGGTTCATAGACCGGCTGCATGCTGAGCGGCGCGACGCTGACGGCCATCAGATCGGCGGCCTTGCCCACTTCCAGAGAGCCGGTCACGGCGCCCAGGCCGAGCGCGCGGGCGCCGTTGATGGTGGCCATGCGCAGGATGCTGAAGGCATCCGGTTCGGCCGGGTTGCCGGACAGGTGCTTGCCCAGCAGGGCCGCGCTGCGCATCTCGCCGAACATATCCAGATCGTTGTTCGAGGCGGCGCCGTCCGTGCCCAGGGCCACATTGACGCCGGCTTTGAGCAGTGCGGCAACCGGGCAGCCGCCGCTGGCCAGTTTCATATTGGATTCGGGGCAGTGCACCACGCTGACGTTGAAGTGCGCCAGCCCGGCGATCTCCTCGTCGGTCAGCTGGGTCATGTGTACGGCCATCAGCGAGGGCGTGAGCAGACCGGTTTCGTGCAGACGCTGCAGCGGTCTGACGCCGTGCGCGGCGACGAAGTCATCAACCTCGGCCGCGGTCTCGTGGATGTGCATATGTACCGGGATATCCAGCTCGCTGGCCAGGGTGCTGACGCGCTCCAGCGGCCCGCGTGAGACCGTGTAAGGCGCGTGCGGCGCCAGCGCGGTGCGCACCAGCGGGTCGTCGCGCAGCGCGTCGTGCAAGGCGATGGCTTTGCTGAAGTACTCGTCCGGTCCGCTGCCCCAGCTGGTGGGGAAGTCGATGATCATCAGACCGACGGTGGCGCGGATACCGCTGGCGGCGGCCATATTGGCGGCCACGTCGGGGAAGAAGTACATGTCGTTGACGGTGGTGGTGCCGCCGAGCAGGGATTCGGCGATGGCCAGCTGGGTGCCGTCGGCGACAAATTCTTCGCTGACCCAACGCGCTTCGGCCGGCCAGATGTGGTTGTTCAGCCAGTCCATCAGGGGCAGGTCGTCGGCATAACCGCGCAGCAGATTCATCGCCAGATGGGTGTGGGCGTTAATCAGCCCGGGGGCCAGGATGTGGTCGGGCAGATCGCGGTGTTCGCCCTGCCAGGCCGCGAGGGCTTCGTTACGCGGCAGGATGGCGGCGATCTTGCCGTCGCGGATAACCAGGCTGTGGTCATCGAGGACGCGGTTGTCGTCATCGACAGTGACCAGCCAGCGCGGACTGAGTATGAGGTCGGCTTTGTTCATCCGCGCAAGATACGCGATGCGCTTGCAGCGCCGCAAGCCTTTTGCAAGGTGGTCATATCGCGCGCACGCATTGCAATAGACGCGCCGTTTGCGGCGCTTTGTGGTAGCATTTGCCGTTTAACCCGAGCGTATCTCTGTAGGTTTTTGCAATCGGCCGGAAGGGATCAGTTGGGCCCGGTATAAAACGTTAAGACAATAGCGAGCAACAATGTCTGATTTTGCAAAAGAAGTGCTTCCGGTCTATCTGGAAGACGAAATGCAGCAGTCCTACCTCGATTACGCCATGAGCGTGATCGTCGGGCGGGCACTGCCGGATGTCAGGGATGGGCTTAAACCGGTTCACCGCCGTGTGCTCTACGCCATGAGCGTACTGGGCAACGACTGGAACAAACCCTATAAGAAATCGGCGCGTGTGGTCGGTGACGTTATCGGTAAATACCACCCGCACGGCGACACGGCCGTCTACGACACCATCGTCCGTATGGCGCAGCCTTTCTCCCTGCGCTACATGCTGGTCGACGGGCAGGGTAACTTCGGTTCCATCGACGGCGATTCCCCGGCGGCCATGCGTTATACCGAGGTGCGCATGGCGCGCATCGCGCACGAACTGCTCGCGGATATCGACAAGGAAACCGTCGACTTCATCCCCAACTACGATGAATCCGAATCTGAGCCGGCGGTGCTGCCGACCAAAGTGCCCAATCTGCTGGTTAACGGCGCTTCCGGTATCGCCGTGGGTATGGCGACCAATATCCCGCCGCACAACCTTAATGAAGTCGTCAATGCCACCCTGGCATTGCTGGATGATCCGTCGCTGGATATCGAGCAGCTGATGACCCATCTGCCGGGCCCGGATTTCCCCACCGCCGGTATTATCAACGGCGCGCGCGGCATCCGCGAGGCCTACCGCACCGGCCGCGGCCGCATTTATGTCCGCGCCCGCGCCACAGTCGAGCACGACGAAAAACGCGGCAAGGACGTGATTATCGTTCACGAGCTGCCGTATCAGGTCAACAAGGCCCGTCTGCTCGAGAAAATCGCCGAGCTGGTCAAGGAAAAGAAAATCGACGGCATCACCGAGCTGCGCGACGAGTCCGATAAGGACGGGATGCGTATGGTGATCGAGCTGCGCCGTGGTGAGCCCGGCGATGTCATGCTCAACAACCTCTACAAGCAAACCCAGCTGCAGACGGTTTTCGGCATCAATATGGTGGCGCTGATCGACGGTCAGCCCAAGCTGATGAACCTCAAGGAAATCCTTGATGCCTTCATCCGTCACCGTCGCGAGGTGGTGACCCGCCGTACCATCTACCTGCTGCGCAAAGCCCGCGAACGGGCCCATGTGCTCGAAGGTCTGGCCGTGGCGCTGGCCAATATCGATCCGGTGATCCAGCTGATCAAGGAATCACCGAGTCCGGCGGAAGCCAAGGTCAAGTTGGTCGAGCGTGTCTGGGAGCCCGGTATGGTGACCGGGATGCTCGAACGTGCCGGTTCCGAGTCCTCACGTCCTGAAGGACTGGGGCCGGAGTTTGGCCTGCAGGAAGACGGTTACCACCTGTCCGAGACCCAGGCGCAGGCGATTCTGGATCTGCGGCTGCATCGTCTGACCGGTCTTGAGCAGGACAAAATTGTCAACGAATACCGTGAAATCCTCGACCGTATCGCCGACCTGTTGGAAATTCTTCAGGTGCCCGAGCGTCTGCGTCAGGTGATCCGTGAAGAGCTGCTGGCGATTCTTGAGCAGTACGGCGATGAGCGGCGCACGGAAATTCAGGTCAACTTCGAAGACATGACGGTCGAAGATCTGATCGCCGAAGAAAACGTGGTTGTGACCCTGTCGCACGCCGGTTATGCCAAGGCGCAGCCGCTGTCCGATTACCGCGCGCAACGTCGCGGCGGGCGCGGCAAGTCAGCGACGGCCATGAAAGACGAAGACTTCGTCGACAAGCTGTTTGTGGCCAGTACCCACGACACCGTGCTGTTTTTCACCAGTGTCGGTAAGGTTTACTGGAAGAAGGTCTACGAGCTGCCGCTGGCCAACCGCAACTCGCGCGGCCGTCCGATCGTCAATCTGTTGCCGCTGGAAGAGGGTGAGCGGGTCAATGCCACGCTGACCGTGCGCGACTTCCCTGAAGATCAGTTCGTGTTCTTCGCCACCAGCAAAGGTGTGGTCAAGAAAACCCCGCTGTCGGACTTCTCACGTCCGCGTACCAACGGCATTATCGCCATTGATCTGCGTGTCGATGACTATCTGATCGACGTGGCACTGACCGACGGTCAGCGCGATATTATGCTGCTGTCGAGCAACGGCCGGGCCATGCGCTTTGCCGAAAGTGCCGTGCGTACCATGGGCCGGACCGCGGCCGGTGTCCGCGGCATCCGTATGGAAGACGACCAGAGCGTGATCGGTCTGATCGTGGTTGAGGACGGCTATGTGCTGACGGCCACCGAGCATGGTTACGGCAAGCGCACCGCGGTCAGCGAATACCCGGTTAAAGGCCGTGCCGGTATGGGTGTGATCGACATCAAAACCACTGAGCGCAACGGCAAGGTTGTCGGCGCGACGCTGGTGAATGATGAAGACGAGGTCATGCTGATTTCCAACGGCGGCACGCTGGTGCGGATTTCGGTGTCGGAGATTTCCTCGCTGGGTCGCAACACCCAGGGCGTGCGTCTGATCCGTCTGGATAAGGACGAGCGGCTGGTTGAGGTTGAGCGTGTCGATGGCGGCGAAGCTGTTGATGAGCACGCCGACGAGCACGCCGATGGCGATGCTGACGGCGGCGATGCGGAGGCTTCAGCGCCGGCGGCCGGCGATGCCGGAACTGACGCGGGCCCGGATGCGGCGGCCGCAGATGATGAGGCCGGCGAGGCCGGGGCAGAGGACGGCGACGACGACGCCTGAGCCGCTCCCTGTCGTTGCGGTACTCATGCCGGCAAAGCTTGCCGGTCTGGCCCGGCATTGTTGCAAAAGGCGCTGATTTTCACAGCGCCTTTCTGCATTCTTAACTGATAGCGATTGCGGCCCGGGCCTGACCGGCCGGTCGCGTTTTGTAGATCTTTGCGGAGATAACCATGCAGAAGTCGGACAGCCTCGAGGCGGTGCGCGACGAAATCGATGCCATCGACGAGCAGATTCAGGCCCTTATCAGTCAGCGTGCCCGCTGCGCCGAGCGCGTTGCGCAGATCAAGCTGGCGCAGGGCATAAATACCGTCTTTTACCGCCCTGAGCGTGAAGCGCAGATCCTGCGCCGGGTCAAAGAAAACAACCCCGGGCCGCTTTCCGACGACACCATGGCGCGGCTTTTCCGCGAGATTATCTCTGCCTGTCTGGCTCATGAAGAGCCCATGACCATCGCGTATCTCGGGCCTGAAGGCACCTACACCCACGCCGCAGTGCATAAGCACTTCGGCCATGCGGTGGCGACCCGGCCCATGGCGACGATTGCCGACATCTTCCAGGAAGTGGATACCGAGATGGCGCGCTACGGTCTGGTGCCGGTGGAGAACTCCACCGAAGGCGCGGTCAACCACACGCTGGATATGTTTATCCGCTCCAGCCTGAAAATCTGCGGCGAAGTCAGTCTGCCGATCCATCACAATCTGCTCGGCTTGCAGCAGCCCTTGTCGGAAATCCGCACGGTCTACGCGCATCAGCAATCGCTGGCGCAGTGCCGTCAGTGGCTTGATGCGCATCTGCCGCATGCCGAGCGTGAAGCGGTCAGCAGCAATGGTGAAGCCGCGCGTATGGTGCAGGGCCAGAGCGGGGTGGCAGCGATTGCCGGCAAGGCCGCCGGCGAGCTCTACGGTCTGAGTGTGCTGGTTAACAATATCGAAGACGAGAAAGACAACACCACGCGTTTTCTGGTGATCGGCAAGCAGGAAGTGCCGCCCAGCGGGCGTGACAGCACGGCTCTGCTGGTCTCTGCGCCGAACCGTCCCGGCGGGCTGCGTAGTCTGCTCAAGCCGATGGCCGACGCCGGTATCAGCCTGACGCGGATTGAATCGCGGCCCGGTCAGAGCGGGCTTTGGGAATACGTCTTCTTTATGGATATAGAAGGGCATAAAGACGATCCGCAGATCGCCCCGGCGCTGAAAGAGCTCAAGGAATCGCTGCCGTTTTTCCGTGTGCTCGGTTCTTACCCGCGGGCAGTCTGATGCAGCCGCAACGTATTTGTATTATCGGCGTCGGCCTGATCGGCGGATCTTTTGCCCTGGGGCTGCGCAAAGCCGGTTACAGCGGCGAGATCGTCGGTGCCGGACGCGGTGTTGAAAACCTCGAAAAAGCCGTCGCGCTGGGTGTGGTCAATCGTTACGAGACGGATCTGAGCAAAGCTGTCGAGGGCGCCGGACTGGTGTTTCTGGCGGTGCCGATGGGCGCGATGCGTCAGGTGCTGGCGACCATTCGTCCGGCCCTGGACAGTGACGCGATTATCACCGATGCCGGCAGCGTCAAAGGCAGTTTTGTGGCCGATGCCGAAGCGGTGCTGGATGACCTCAGTCGTGTGGTGCCGGGCCATCCGATCGCCGGCACCGAAAACAGCGGCGTGCAGGCGGCTTTCGCCACGCTTTATGAAAACCGCAAGGTGATCCTGACGCCGTTGCCGCAGACCGCGTCCGGGGCAGTGGACTGCGTCCGTTCGCTGTGGCAGATGACCGGTGCGGAAGTGGAGTGTCTGACCCCGGCGCATCATGACCGGGTGCTGGCCGCGACCAGCCATTTACCGCATGTGCTGGCCTTCAGTCTGGTCGATACGCTGGCGACGCTGCAGGAGAGCGAAGAGGTTTTCCGCTATGCCGCCAGCGGCTTTCATGACTTTACCCGCATTGCCTCCAGTGACCCTGTGATGTGGCGGGATATCTGTCTGTCTAACCGGCTTGCCTTGTTAGAGATGCTCGATAGACTGAGCGGAGACTTGGCAGCCATGCGTGAATTGATCGACGCGGGCGACGCCGGGGCGATTGAATCCATTTTCCGTCGTGCCAAGCAGGCGCGCGATGAGCATGTTCAGTGGGGGAGAAAACATTCATGAGCAGTGCCGAAGGTAAAGGCTTGCAGTTTGTCGTACGTGCCGGCGGTCGTCTGCAGGGCAGTTTCCGTGTGCCGGGTGACAAATCCTGTTCTCACCGTTCGGTGATGTTCGGTTCTCTGGCGCAGGGCGAAACCCGTGTCAGCGGATTTCTCGAGGGCGAAGACAGTCTCAATACGCTCAAAGCCTTTCGTGATATGGGCGTGGAGATCGAGCACAGTGCGCCCGGCGAATTGCGGATTCAGGGCGTCGGTCTGCGCGGGCTGAAAGCGCCGGCCGGTCCGCTTGATCTGGGTAACTCCGGTACTGCCATGCGCTTGATGGCGGGGGTGCTGGCAGGGCAGTCTTTCGATAGCGAGATGATCGGTGATGCGTCGCTGAGCGCGCGCCCGATGGGGCGGGTGATTGCGCCCTTGACGCAAATGGGCGCGCAGATCGCCGGTGACGAAAACGGACGTCCGCCGTTGAAAATCCGCGGTGGCGCACCGCTTAAAGGCATTGCTTACCAATCGCCCATGGCCAGTGCGCAGGTCAAGTCGGCCGTGTTGCTGGCCGGACTTTATGCCGACGGCGAAACCAGCGTGACTGAACCGGCGGTCACCCGTGACCACACCGAGCGCATGCTGGCCGGTTTCGGTTACGAGGTGCGGCGCGACGGCCTGACCACTTCGCTGACCGGAGGCGGTGAGCTGCGCGGTACCAATGTGGTGGTGCCGAGTGATATTTCTTCTGCGGCCTTTTTTATGGTCGGCGCTTCGATCGCGGCGGATTCAGAAGTGACTTTGCAGCAGGTCGGGATGAATCCGACCCGCACCGGCGTGATCGATATTCTGCGTCTGATGGGCGCTGATATCACGCTGAGCAATCAGAGCAGCACCGGTGGTGAACCGGTTGCAGACATTACTGTACGTTCAGCTGCGTTACGCGGGATCGAGATTCCCGAATCGCTGGTGTCGCTGGCAATTGATGAATTCCCCGTGTTGTTTGTGGCCGCCGCCTGTGCTCAGGGGCGCACGGTGCTGACCGGTGCCGAAGAGCTGCGCGTCAAGGAAAGCGACCGGATTCAGGTGATGGTCGATGCTTTGCGTAAACTCGGTATCAATGCCGAAGGCACTCCGGACGGCGCGATTATCGAAGGCGGCCGGATCAGCGGCGGCGAGGTCGACAGTCATGGTGATCACCGTGTGGCCATGGCGTTTTCCGTGGCCGGACTTGTGGCCGGCGGGGATATTACGATTAATGACTGCGCCAATGTGAACACCTCTTTTCCGGGCTTCTGTGATCTGGCGCGGGCGCACGGCCTGAACGTGGCACCGGTATAGGCAGGGAGCGATTATGACTGAACTGGCAGCACCGGTTATCACCATTGACGGCCCGTCGGGCGCCGGCAAGGGCACAGTGGCACAACGTGTCGCCGAAACGCTGGGCTTTGCGCTGCTCGACAGCGGCGCGCTGTACCGGCTCAGCGCGCTGGCCGTGTTGCGCCACGGCGCCGATCCTGCGGACGGCGAAGCTGTGGCGGCCTTGGCCGCGGCCATGCAGATCCGTTTTGAGGCCGAACCGGGGCAGGGCGTGCGTACCTGGCTGGATGGTGAGGATGTGTCGCAGGCATTGCGTAATGAAGAGACCGCGGCGATGGCCTCGAAGGTCGCTGTGCTGCCGCAGTTGCGCCGGCAATTGCTCGATGTGCAGCGCGGTTTTGCCAGAGCGCCGGGGCTGGTCGCCGACGGGCGCGATATGGGCACGGTGGTGTTTCCTGACGCGCCGGTCAAAATTTTTCTGACCGCCAGCGCGCAGGTCCGTGCCGAGCGCAGACTTAAACAGTTGAAGGAGAAAGGGATTGATGCTAACCTCCCGAGCCTTCTTGAGGACATATCTCAGCGGGATGCGAGGGACTCGGAGCGAAAAACTGCGCCGCTCAAACCTGCAGCTGATGCCGTCACAATCGACAGTTCAGCATTGAATATTGATCAAGTTTGCCAGCAAGTGCTGGAAATCGCTGAAAAAAACGGCATTCGCCGGGGTGAGTCGGAAAGCTGAGTCCGACCCTGCGGCAGGCGTTTTTTTCAATTTACTTTTTGGTGCCGGCGCATGAAGGACTCATGTGGCGGTTGTTTTGGTTAACCCTGTGACTTGCACGGAGCATCGTCATCACAGTGTCTCTTTTTATATAGCAGGTTGTCATATACATGTCTGAATCCTTTGCGGAACTCTTCGAAGAAAGCCTCTCAAAAACGGAAATGAAACCCGGCTCCATCCTGATGGGCACGGTGGTCGATATCGCCGGTGACTTTGTCATCGTCAATGCCGGCCTGAAATCCGAGGGTGCGATCCCGCTGGAGCAATTCCGTACTGAAACCGGTGAAGTGGATGTCGGTGTGGGCGACGTAGTTGAAGTCGCGCTCGACTCTATCGAAGACGGTTTCGGCGAAACCCGACTTTCACGTGAGAAGGCCCGCCGCGCGCGTGCCTGGGCCGTCCTGGAAGAAGCTCAGGAAAACGACGAAATCGTCAAAGGCTCCATCACGGGCAAGGTCAAAGGCGGCTTTACTGTCGAAGTCAGCGATATCCGCGCATTCCTGCCGGGCTCGCTGGTCGATGTCCGCCCTGTGCGCGACACCAGTTACCTGGAAGGCAAAGAGCTCGAATTCAAAGTTATCAAACTCGACCGTCGTCGCAACAACGTGGTTGTCTCACGTCGTGCGGTTGTTGAGTCTGAATACAGCGCTGAGCGCGAGCAGCTGCTGGCGAACCTTCAGGAAGGTCAGACTGTCAAAGGTATCGTGAAGAACCTGACGGACTACGGTGCGTTCCTGGATCTCGGTGGTATCGACGGCCTGCTGCACATTACCGACATGGCCTGGAAGCGTGTCAAACACCCATCTGAGATCGTTGAAGTCGGTCAGGAAATGGACGTTAAAGTCCTTAAGTTCGACCGTGAGCGCAACCGCGTTTCTCTCGGCCTGAAACAACTGGGCGAGGATCCGTGGGTCGATATCACACGTCGTTATCCGGAAGGTACGCGTCTGTTCGGTAAGGTCACCAACATCGCTGACTACGGTTGCTTCGTTGAAATCGAAGAAGGTGTTGAAGGTCTGGTTCACGTCTCTGAAATGGATTGGACTAACCGCAACGTGAACCCGAACAAAGTTGTCGCTCTCGGTGATGAAACTGAAGTGATGATTCTTGAGATCGATGAGGAACGCCGTCGCATTTCTCTCGGTATCAAGCAGTGCAAGCCGAATCCGTGGGAAGAATTTGCGGAAACTCACAACAAGAACGACAAAGTTATCGGTAACATCAAGTCTATTACTGACTTCGGTATCTTTATCGGTCTGGAAGGCGGCATCGACGGTCTGATCCACTTGTCCGACCTGTCTTGGAGCGAAACCGGCGAAGACGCTGTGCGTAACTTCAAGAAAGGCGACGAGATCGAAGCGATCGTTCTGTCTGTTGATCCTGAGCGTGAGCGTATCTCACTCGGTGTTAAACAGCTCGACCGCGATCCGTTTGGTCAGTTTGTCGCTGATAACCCCAAAGGCAGCATCGTAAAAGGTACTGTTAAAGAGGTTGAGCCGAAATCGGTTGTAGTCGAACTGGCTGAAGGTGTTGACGGCGTCCTGCGCGCCAGCGAAGTTTCCCGCGAGCGTGTTGAAGACGTTTCCAACATGTTCAAAACGGGTGACGAAGTCGAAGCCAAGTTCATCGGCATCGATCGCAAGTCACGCATGATCAGCCTGTCGATCAAAGCGAAAGAAAGTGATGATGAAGCGGAAGCGCTCAGTGATTACGCGCAGAATTCAGCTGCACCGGCTACAACGCTGGGTGACCTGCTGAAAGAGCAACTGGAAAGCTCAGACTAAGTCAGTCTGTTTTTCCGGAGTAATCCAGGGGTGTGTGGCCAGGGAAGGCTGTCCGCTCATTGAAAATTCAACGTTTTCAAAGAGAGTGTGACCAGTGAGCAGCAATAGCAGTATCACCAAATCGGATCTGATCGAAGCCTTGGCTAAAAAGCAAAGCCACCTTGCGTTTAAAGACGTTGAGTTGGCGGTCAAGGGTATGTTGGAGAAGATGAGCCGCGAACTGTCCAGTGGCGAGCGTATCGAAATACGCGGTTTTGGCAGTTTTAGTCTGCATTTTCGTCCGGCACGGCTCGGGCGGAACCCCAAGTCCGGTGATGCCGTTGCGCTGAGAGGCAAGCATGTGCCTCATTTCAAGCCCGGCAAAGAGCTCCGCGAGCGCGTCAATGCGATCAACGAGCAGAATAAGCCGGACAGCGACTGATTGTTGCTCCCGATAACACCGAAAAAGCCGCCCACCGGGCGGCTTTTTTTATGCCTGCTTGCTGTGGCGGCCGGGCTGTCCCTTTCCAATAGGCGGCAGCGCCATTACACTTGACTGAATTGAGCGATCAGGAAATATTCCATGGCACTTTTCGGTTTCATCATCGTCGTGCTGGTTCTGCTGGCGGTCCCCGCATTGATTCAGTTCAATCCCGACGTTGTGACCTTTAACTACTACTTCGGCACGCTGGATACCGCCTTGTCTTACGCCATGTTGGCGGCCTTTGCCGTCGGGTTTCTGGCCTGTCTGTTGATTCTCTTGCCGCTGTATTTCCGCGCAGGACTCAAAGCACGCCGACTGGCCAAGGCGCAGAAGAAATCCGTTCAGGCGAGTGCAGGGAGTACAGCCTGACGGTGTTGTTGAACCTCCTGTGGCTGCTGTTGCCCGTCGCCTATCTGGCGGGCTGGTGGAGCGGACGCAAGGGAGCCGGGCTTGCGCCTGCCTGTAAGGTACGTCGCCGGCCCAGTGATGCACGCAGCTACGTGCGTGGCCTCAACTATCTGATCAGTGAACAGCAGGATAAGGCCATCGATTTGTTTGTCGGCATCGACCGGCTGGATCAGGAGATGGTCGAAACGCAGCTGGCGCTGGGGAATTTATTCCGCAACCGTGGTCAGTTCGATCACGCTATCCGTATTCACGAGAACCTGGTCACCCGTGCGGCCGCACATAGTGATGCGCATGCCGATGCCTTGTTGGAGCTGGCAGCCGACTACAGCGCATCGGGCTTGTTTGACCGGGCTGAGGAGATTTACGGCGATCTGCTCAACAATAAACGCCATGCCGATACGGCACGCGATGCGCTGATCGGCATCTTCGAGCGTGAGAAAGACTGGCCGCGGGCAATCCGGCTTGCCGAGGAGCAGCAACGCAGCGGTGAACACTACCGGCAAATACAACTCGGGCACTATTACTGCGAGCTGGCCGAACAGGCCGTGCGGAATGACGAACGTGAAACGGCCCGTCTGTATCTGAAAAAAGCACTTGCTGAGCATCCTGCCAGCGCCAGAGCCAATATTCTGCGGGCAAACCTGGCCATGGGGCGGGGCGATTACAGCCGTGCGATTGAGTGCTATACCGCAGTCGAGAAGGCGAATCCGGATCTGGCGCCGGAGATTATCTCGCCGTTACTGGAGGCGTTTGAACGCGCCGGCGACACCCGTGCGCTCAAAGCCTATATCCGTCACGTGCGTAGCCGTAACAATGCTTACTCGGTAATCCGGGTGACGCAGCAGGCCATCCGGCGCATTGATGGCGATGCGGCCGCTGACCGTTTCTTCAAGGAGCAGATACTCAAGCGGCCGTCGCTGAAAGGCCTGCGCGACTGGGCGCAGTCCGAACTGGACAAAAACAAACGCGGTGAAAAGGACAAGTTTGCCGTCATTATCAACATGCTCGACAGTGTGGTCGAGGACAAACCGGCCTATGTGTGCTCGGCTTGCGGTTTTGAGGCACGTTCGCTGCACTGGCAGTGCCCGAGTTGCGGTACCTGGGATTCGGTCAGAACATTTATAGGGGCAGAAGGTGAGTAACACTTCGGAAAATACCTGCCGGTCACCGGTAATTGTGGCGCTGGACTATCCGTCGGCAGCGCAGGCGCTGGAACTGGTCGATCAACTGGCGCCGTCGGCCTGCCGCCTGAAGGTGGGCAAACAGCTGTTTACGCTGGCCGGACCGGACTTCGTCCGTGAACTGTGCGGGCGCGGATTCGATGTTTTCCTCGATCTTAAATTCCATGACATTCCCAATACCGTGGCCAGCGCCTGTGCGGCGGCGGCCGAACTCGGCGTGTGGATGGTCAATGTCCACGCCAGCGGTGGCCGGCGTATGATGCAGGCCGCGCGCGAGGCCGTGCCGGCCGGAGACGGCTCGCCCTTATTGATTGCCGTCAGCGTGCTGACCAGTATGACTCAGGACGATCTCAGCGAGACCGGGGTCAGCGTGCCGATTGCCGAGCAGGTCGCGCATCTGTCGGCACTGGCTTATGACTGCGGGCTTGACGGGATGGTTTGCTCGGCCGAGGAAGCGGGGATGTTGCGCGACCGTTTCGGCGAGCAGTTTCACCGGGTCACGCCGGGTATCCGCACAGCCGGCTCGGATGCCGGGGATCAGCGTCGCGTAATGACGCCGGAGAAGGCCATGGCGGCCGGTTCCGATTATCTGGTGATCGGACGTTCCATTACCGCGGCGGCCGATCCGGCGGCGGCGCTTAGCGCTATTAATGCAAGTCTGGGAGTAAATGCGTGAGTAAACACTATCTGACCGCGGACGGCTTGCTGAGAGATTCTCTGCAGTTGGGCGCGATGATTCTCAAAAGCGATTTCCGGCCTGACTTTATTGTCGGTGTCTGGCGCGGTGGCACCCCGGTGGGTATAGCGGTGCAGGAGCTGCTGGAGCATCACGGTGTCAAAGCCGATCATATTTCCATCCGTACGTCTTCCTATAAGGGCATGGAGCGGCGCGAGGGCAGTGTGCGCGTACATGGTCTGGATTATGTGATAGACCGTGTGAATGCCGAAGACTCCTTGCTGATTATCGACGATGTGTTCGATACCGGTCTTAGCGTGCAGGCGATTATTGACCGCCTGAAACTCAAAGCACGTCGCAACACACCGAACCAGATCCGCGTTGCCACTGCGTATTTCAAGCCGGCCAAAAACCGCACTGCGATGACGCCGGATTACTTTGTTCATGAAACCGATGAGTGGCTGGTTTTCCCGCACGAAATGAGCGGTTTGACCGATGAAGAGATCCGCGAGAACAAGCCTTTTCTTTACGATATTCTGCAGGATCTGAAAGCCCACGGGTTCTGAGCTGATTGCCCCGCAGGTATCAACAAAAACGGCAGCCGATGGC
>JAUOPI010000028.1 GCA_030546905.1 Granulosicoccaceae sp. 1_MG-2023
AAAATCCCCTGTAGGAGCGGCCACGGCCGCGACCTGCGGGGCTGGATCGGGCACCGCGGTCGCCTGCATGCAGGCTCCTACAAAAAACACCTGTAGGAGCGGCCACGGCCGCGACCTGCGCAGCCGCACCCAGCACCGCCGTCGCCTGCATGCAGGCTCCTACAAAAAACTATTCCCCCTGCGTCAAAACCGCCTTTAAAAACGGCGCGGTACGGGAGCGCTTACTCGCGGCCACTTTGGCCGGCGTGCCCTGAGCGACCACTTTTCCGCCGCCGTCGCCGCCTTCCGGGCCCATATCGATTAACCAGTCGGTCTCGGCCAGCAGGTCGAGATTGTGCTCGATCACAATCACTGAATTACCGGCGTCGACCAGCCGGTGCAGCACGTGAATTAACTTCTCGACATCGGCCATATGCAGCCCGACAGTGGGTTCATCGAGAATATACAGCGTGTGATTGTTGCGCCGCCGGCTGGCCGTGCTCTGCACCTGCGGGCGCGCTTTGGCCAGTTCGGTGACAAGCTTGATACGCTGAGCTTCACCGCCCGACAGTGTCGGACTTTGCTGGCCGAGGGTCAGATAACCGAGGCCGACGTCCTGCAGGAGCTGTAGCGGATGTTGTATTTTCGGGTGAGCGGCAAAGAATTCGACCGCATCGTCGACATTCATATTAAGGACGTCGGCGATGGTTTTATCGCGGTAGCGCACGCTGAGTGTTTCGCTGTTAAAGCGCTTGCCGCCGCAGACCTCGCAGGGCACTTTGACATCCGGCAGAAAATTCATTTCCACCTTGCGGTAGCCCTGACCGTCGCAGGCATCGCAGCGGCCGCCTTTGACATTAAAAGAAAAGCGGTTAGGCGCAAAACCGCGGATGCGCGCTTCGGTGGTATTGGCGAAGATATCGCGGATCGGATTCCAGAAACCGATATAGGTGGCCGGGCAGGAACGCGGGGTTTTACCGATCGGGGTCTGGTCCACTTCCAGCACGCGCGCGAGCGCTTCGCTGCAAAGCACCTCATCGCAGCCGCTGAATGCGCGTTTCTTCTTGCCGTTTTTCTTATCCGACAGGGTGTAGAGATTCTCGCGCAGCACTTCGCGGATCAGCGTGCTCTTGCCGGAACCGGAAACCCCGCTGACACCGACCAGGCGGTTCATGGGAATTGTCAGCGAAACACCCTTGAGGTTGTTCAGTGTGGCGTTGCGGATCTGAATTTCGCCTTGTTCTTCCTTGCGCGGCGCGTACAGCGGGTGGGCGAGGGGATGGGCCAGTGAACGGCCGGTTACCGAGGCTTTGTTTTTGATCAGCTGTTTCGGCGTGCCGGTGGCGACCACTTCGCCGCCGCGCACGCCCGCGCCGGGGCCGATATCGATCACATGATCGGCCTGACGGATGGTGTCCTCGTCGTGTTCGACCACCACCACCGTATTGCCCTTGGCACCGAGCTCACGCAGGGTTTTGATCAGCATCACATTGTCGCGCGGGTGCAGACCGATGGTCGGCTCATCGAGGATGTAGCACACCCCTTGTAAATTCGAACCGAGCTGTGCGGCGAGGCGGATACGCTGCGCTTCGCCGCCGCTCAGGGTCGGTGCGGCACGGTCCAGGGTCAGATAGGCGAGGCCGACCTGATTGAGGAAAGCCAGGCGTGATTTCAGCTCGGCGAGAATATCCTGCGCGATGTCCGCTTCACGGTCACGCAGTTTGAGTTTGCCGAAGGTGGCGGCCGCTTCGCCGATGGATTCGGCGGTAAAGTCGGCGATCGAGCGGTCGCGGTACTGCACCGCCAGTGCCACGGGATTAAGCCGCTTGCCGTGACAGGCCGGGCAGGGTTCGTTGCCGATATCGCTGTCCAGCCAGCTGTCTTCTTCGCCGCTTTGTTCTTCGTCGAACTGCGGGATTTTCTTGCCGGTGCCGAAGCACTGACTGCACCAGCCGTGCTTGGAGTTGTATGAAAACAGACGCGGATCCGGTTCGGGAAAGCTGCGCGCGCAGGACGGACAGGCGCGTTCGGTGGAAAACAGCCGTTCGTCTGCCGGGGACGGTGTGCCACGCTTGTAAGGAGTGACCTTGACCATACCCTTGCCGAAGTCGAGCGCGATTTGCAACTGTGTCTCCAGTTCCGCTTCATGCCCGGGGTTGATTTCGATATCACTGACCGGCAGATCGATATCGTGTTCACTGAAACGGTCCAGCCGTGGCCAGGCGTCGGTAGGCAGATAGTCTCCGTCTACGCGCAGTTCGCTGAAACCCTTGTTGAGGGCCCATTTGGCCAGGTCGGTGTAATAGCCTTTGCGTGACACGATCAGGGGCGCATGCAGGATGACCCGTTTGCCGCGCAGCTCTTTCATCAGTTGTGCGCGTATTTCGGCCGTGCTTTGTGCGCTGATCGGTACATGGCAGTCCGGACAGTATTGGGTGCCAAGCTTGACGAACAACAGACGCAGAAAGTGGTAAATCTCGGTCAGGGTGGCCACGGTACTTTTATGGCCGCCGCGGCTGGTGCGTTGTTCAATGGCGACGGTCGGCGGGATGCCGTGAATCGCTTCCACATCGGGCCGCGCCGATGGCTGGGCAAACTGCCGCGCATAGGCATTGAGTGACTCAAGATAGCGGCGTTGCCCTTCATTAAACAGAATATCGAAGGCGATGGTACTTTTGCCGCTGCCGCTCATGCCGGTAATTACGGTGAATTTGTCGCGGGGTAGCTGTACGTCGATGTTTTTCAGATTATGTTCGCGCGCATGGTGAATACTGATTTCGCCGGCACCGTAGCCACCGGCGATCTCTTCGCGGACTTCGTCGGCGGATGCTTTGGCGCGCCCGATCAGCGCCGCCGCATCCTTGTCAAAGTCGTTCAGCGACAGTCCGGTCGGACTCTGCTTGCATTGTGTAATCTGATCCGGTGTGCCTTCGAAGACCACACGGCCGCCACCGTTGCCGCCCTCGGGGCCGAGCTCGATAATCCAGTCGGCGTTGCGGATTACATCCAGATTGTGTTCGATCACAATCAGCGAATGGCCTTCGTCAATCAGCCGTGAAAAGGCCTTTAGCAGCTTGTCGATGTCTTCAAAATGCAAGCCTGTAGTCGGCTCATCAAACAGGAACAAATGCCGGGCAGTGCTTTTGCCGCGCTTTTTCTTCGCCGCTTCACCGAGATGCGCGGCGAGTTTGAGCCGCTGAGACTCGCCGCCGGACAGTGTCGGCACCGGCTGGCCCAGCGCCAGATAACCCAGCCCTACTGCGGCCAGTGGTTCGAGTGCGTGTACGACTTCGTCGTCGCCGGCAAAAAAGTGCATGGCGTCGTTGACCGTCATTTCCAGCACATCAGCGATGGACTGGCCGGTCTCGCGGCCTTCACCGAAGAGTTTGATTTCCAGTAATTCAGGACGGTAACGGCGGCCCTGGCATTCAGGACAACGCAGGTAAACATCGCTGAGGAACTGCATCTCCACATGTTCGTAACCATTGCCGCCACAGGCCGGACACTTCATGCCGGAGTTAAAACTGAACGATCCGGGCTTGTAGTTACGTTCCTTGGCCTGTGGCAGAGCGGCGAAGCGTTTGCGGATGACCTCAAACGCACCTGTGTAGCTGACCGGGTTGGAGCGCGAAGAGCGGCCTATGGGTGATTGATCAACCAGAAATACTTCGTCAATTTCCCCGGCCCCATGCAGCGCTTTGTATTGGCCGGGCTGTTCTTCGGGCTTGCCTTTGAGTTTGCTGAGGGCGTTATAGAGAACATCCTGCACCAGCGTGGATTTGCCCGAGCCGCTGACGCCGGCCACACAAACCAGACGGTTAAGCGGGAAGCGCACGGTCAGATTCTGCAGATTGTGTTCATTGGCGCCTTCAAGCACCAGCGCGTGTTCGTTGTCAGAGAGGCCGCGTGCGGCGTGATCAAGCGAGAGCCGCTTGTCGCCGCGCAGATAGCTGCCGGTCAGTGACGCGCGCGAACGCAGCAGTTGCGTGGCCGTTCCGTTAAAGACCACTTCACCACCGGCCTCGCCGGGGCCGGGCCCCATATCCAGAATCCGGTCCGCAGCCAGCATGACCTGCGGGTCGTGTTCGACCACAATCAGCGAATTACCCGAATCGCGCAGGCGTTGCAGCACGCGGATGATGCGGTCCATATCACGCGGATGCAGGCCGATACTGGGCTCGTCGAGCACAAACAAGGTGTTGACCAGCGAGGTGCCCAGCGCGGTGGTCAGGTTGATGCGTTGCACCTCGCCGCCGCTGAGGGTGCGCGACTGGCGGTCCAGTGTCAGATAGCCCAGTCCCACATCCGATAAATAACGCAAGCGTGCGCGGATCTCATCGAGCAATAGTGTGCCGGCTTCATCCATCGGCGCGGGCAGCGTCAGCGTGTTGAAAAAGTCGCGCGCATCGGCCAGCGGCAAGCGCATCAGATCATAAAGATGCAAGCCCGGCAGCTGTTGCACAGTGGCGGCCGGCAGTTGGCTGCCAATCGGCACAAAGCGGTCCTGCGGATCGAGCACGGCATCGGCGTTTTGCTTGCTGCCGACACGCCAAAGCAAGGCCGCCGGCTTGAGCCGAGCGCCGCCGCAGTCGGGGCAGGGCGTGTAGGACCGGTAACGCGACAGCAGTACCCGCACATGCATTTTGTAGGAACGCCCTTCGAGCCAGTCGAAAAAACGCCGCACGCCGTACCAGTGCTTATCGTCCCAATCACCTTCGCCTTCGATGACCCAGGCTTGATGTTCGGCGTCCATATCGCGCCAGGGAGTATCCGTGGGTATGCCGCGTTTTTTGGCAAAACGGAGCAGGTCTTTCTGGCAAATCTCATTGGTTTTGGTTTGCCAGGGTTTGATCGCGCCCTGTGCCAGACTCAGTGACTCGTCCGGGATGACCAGGTTGTAGTCTATGCCCATCACACGGCCGAAGCCGCGGCAGGTCTCGCAGGCACCGATCGGCGAGTTAAATGAGAACAGGCTCGGCAGCGGCTCCTCGTAGGTCAGCTCACAGCGCGGACATTGCAGGGTCGAGGAAAAGGGGATGGCCTCGCCGGGGCGCCGCTCAGCATCCAGCGGGTAAACCCGCGCACGGCCCCGGCCGTAACGCAGGGCCGCTTCCATGGCCTCGTGCAGCCGGCCGTGGTTGTCTTTACGCAGTTTCAGACGATCCTGAATCACCTCAATATGGCGGTCGTCTTCGGCGTGGATTTTCTGATAGCCCTGACGTTGCAGCCAGTCACCGATTTCCTCGCGGGTGAAGTTCTCCGGCACGCTGACGGTAAAGGTCACCATCAGCGCCTGACCGTCTTCGAAGCGCCCGATCAGATCACGGGCAATCAGCTCCGGGGTATCGCGCCGCACCGGCTCGCCGCAACCGCCGCAGTACAGATTGGCCATCCGGGCGAACAGCAGCTTCAGGTGGTCATTGAGCTCGGTCATGGTGCCGACCGTGGAGCGCGAGGTGCGTACCGGATTGGTCTGGTCGATGGCAATGGCCGGCGGAATGCCGCTGATGCTGTCGACCTGCGGCCGGTCCATGCGGTCGAGGAACTGCCGCGCATAGGGCGAGAAGGTCTCGACGTAGCGGCGCTGGCCTTCGGAATAGATGGTGTCGAAGGCCAGCGAGGATTTGCCTGAGCCGCTGACCCCGGTGACCACGATCAGCTTGCCGTGGGGCAGGTCAAGATCCAGGTTTTTCAGGTTGTTCTGACGGGCGTTGCGGAGACTGAGGGTGTCCTGACTCATGGCTGATCCGGAAATCTGTGAAGGCGGTCATTCTAAGGCCAGTCCCGCCGATTAACACCATCTGCGCCGTGGGGTTTTGCACTTGAGCGACGGTCCTGTGCGGCGTAGGCTGGTGGGCTTTCTGCCGCAGATGTATGTGTGATCTGACATGACGATTGAAAAGAGCGCCTCCCGCCCCGCCGAAGAGCCCCTGAACCCGACTGAACTGGCCTGTTTTGAACGCGACGGCTTTTTGATTCAGCGCGGACTGGCGGATAAAGCCCGCTGCGAGGCGCTGGCAGCGATTGTCGATGCGTCGCTGAACCCGGCACTGGCGCCGCTCGAATACGAAGCCGATGTGCATTACCCGGGCGCGCCGGACAGCCGCGAGGCGCAGGGCGGACTGACACCACGGCGCCTGTTGCATGCCTATACGCGCCATCCCTTGTTCCGCGAATGGGCCGGCAGTGAGGCGGTGGTCAGTCGTTTGCGGCAGCTGATGCACAGCCGGGAAATCCTGCTCTCGCAAAACCACCACAACTGCATTATGACCAAGCATCCGGGCTTCTCCAGCATGACCAGCTGGCATGAGGACGTGCGCTACTGGTCTTTCGACCGGCCGGAGCTGGTCAGCGTCTGGCTGGCCTTGGGGCAGGAGTCGGCCGTTAACGGCGGGATGCAGCTGATTCCCGGTACCCACCGCGCCACGTTCGACCGCGGGCGGCTGGATGCGGCGCTGTTTCTGCGCACGGATCTGGCCGAGAACCAGACCCTGATCGACAGCGCGGTGGAGGCGGATCTGCAGGCCGGCGATGTGCTGTTTTTTCACTGCAAGACCTACCACGCTGCGGGTAAAAACAGCTCGGACACAGTCAAACGTTCGCTGGTTTTCACCTACCGCACGCCGGATAACCGGCCGATTCCCTCGACCCGCTCGGGCTTTTATCAGGATGTGCCGGTGGGCGGTAAATGAGATGTTCAGTGCAGGCAAGCCGCAGTCGCTCACAATGAGAGCTGCGTAGCAGAACCGGCACGTGCCGGGGGCAGAGGCTTAGCTTCTGCCTGGCGCTGTCGTTAAAGAGTTTAAGTCATCGAGAGAATAAGAATGACGTATTTGCCTGGGGCCCGCTAATGTCATCATTAGCGGGCTTTTCTTATGGGCGGGCACTTGCTCCGCCGGCGGTCTGCTAAAATCCCCCGCGTGACTGCCTTAGCTTCTGCCGCACGGCTCGATGCCGATCTGATTGCCTCGCTTTTTCCGGCCGGGGTGTCGGTCTGTGCGCAACGCATTGATGACCACTACGACTGCCTGCATCCGGCGGAGCAGCAGTGTCTGGGCAAGGTGGTGCAAAAACGCCGCAATGAATTCACTACCGGCCGCTACTGTGCGGCCCGCGCGCTGGCCGCGCTTGGTATCGAGGACAGCCCGGTGCTGCCGGGCCCAAAACGCGAACCGCTCTGGCCGGACGGTGTGCGCGGCAGTATCACCCATTCGCACGAGCTCTGCGTTGCAGTGGTCAGCCGCGATCCGGCGCTGCTCTCGCTGGGGATAGATGTGGAAACCCGCGAAGGGATCAGTGAAGCGGTCAGAGATGCGGTTTGTGTGGCGGATGAGCTGGCGGCACTGCCGGATGCGCTCAATTGCCCGGAAGTCTGGAAACTGATCTTCAGCGCCAAGGAAAGCGTCTACAAATGCCTGTTTCCGTTGCGCCATCAGTGGATCGGTTTTGCCCAGGCCAGCATCCGTTTTGATTTTGCGGCCGGTCGTTTTGTCCCGCTGATGGACCCCGCGCTGGGCTTGCCCGACACCCTGCAAAAGGCTTTGCAGGGGCGTTTTGTCTTTTCTGACGATTACATCTTTACTGCGCTGAGCTGTCCTGCCTGAGGTGCGTCAGGGTCTGTTCCGGGTAATCGGCCAGCTCCTCCAGCAACTGCACAAACTGCGCTGCGCGCTGCTGCATCCGGCTCTCAGCAAACAGCGAGCGGCGGTAGTGCCAGTCAAGCTGCAGCGTATCGCCGGCAGGCCGGATCTGCACACGCCATTCATTGAAATCAGCCTGCGCCGGAAGGCCTTCGGTGGCCTGCGGCGCGGCGCTCGGGCAGTAATCAAAAACCGTGGCATAGAGCGCGCCGTCCGGCCGCGCGGCCTGACCCGGCGGCAGCGCCTTGTGCAGTGTGTGCAGGGAAACATGGCGGTGCCGGCGGGCCATTTGGGCGGCAAGACTGATCCGCGACAGGCAGCGTGAAAACGCCATGTTTTCATCCACATGCAGGCTGAGCGGCAGCAGCTTACTGAACTGGCCCAGGGCACGGGGCAGGGCGTTGGCATCCTGACCACAGACCGGCAGGCCGATCACCCGGTGCCGTTCGCCGCTGAGTTGGTATAGAAACACGGCATAGGCGGCCAGCAGCCAGTCCCCGATACCGATACCGCGCTTGTGCCCGGCCTGTAGCAGTTTTTCGCTGAGACTGGCCGGCAGCTGCAGCGAGCTGACCGCGCTGTCCGGTGCGAGCGGACCCTGACGCGGGAAGTCTGTCGGTAGCGGCGTTGCCGGGACGCCGTGGCGGAAGTGTTCCAGCCAATAGGCGTGGGCATCGTGGCGGCGGTCTGACTGATCCTGCTGCATCAGCGCGTACATCGCATCGAACTGATCCGTCGCCGCAGATGCCGGCTGACGGCCGGCGGCCAGGGCGTGATAGATCGCCTGCAGATGTTCGGCCAGACGTTCGCGGGAATAGGCGTCGATCAGTGCAGAATGGAAGCTCAGCAGCAGCTCCGCGGCGTTAAAACAGCTCAGCAAATGGGCGCGCCACAATGGGCTTCCGTCCAGCGGCAGGGCCGTAGCAGCCTCGGCTTCACGCAGCGCCCGGGCGCTGTCGCCGTCACCGCTGATGACGCTCAGGCGCAGCTTGCGGTGCGCCGGCGCCTGCAGCAACAGGCTGGCGCCGTGCGGGCTGAAAACGCAGCGCAATGCCGGGTGTGCGTCCTCCAGACGGTTAAGCGCCTGTTGCAACAGGCCGGCATCGACGCGGGTCGCAAACTTCAGACTGATACAGTCGACGCAGGCCGTCGCCAAGGCCGGATTTTGTTGGCAGGCAAGCCACAGATCGCGTTGTGTCTCGGTGGCGGGTACTTCGGCCGTCTGCGCTTCAGGCCGGGAATAGGAATAAGCCGCTTTCATCGTGGTCAGCTACTGGTTGTCCCTGATTGGAAGGCTGCTGCGGTAAGCGTCTTACCGCACTGTCTTGACGTATGTTTGCTCACGTTGACGGCAGCGTGTTCGGAAAGCTGAATGGGCAGCCGGCAGCAAACGCGACAGCATCACTTTCGCGGCTGCGGGACTGTGAGCGCGTTCACATTCAGGGCTGTCCGGTGGCCGGCGCGCGGCCAGTGTAAAAGCGCTTGACGGTGGGGTACAATGGCGCGTTTTACCGCCGTCCCGAGCTGCAGATTACCATGCAAGAAAACTACGATTTTCAACAGGTTGAAAAGGAAGCCCAGACCTACTGGGCAGAGAACAACGTCTTTGAGGTCGCTGAAGACACCTCCAAGCCCAAGTACTACTGCCTGTCGATGCTCCCGTACCCCAGCGGCAAGCTGCATATCGGGCACGTGCGCAACTACACCATCGGTGACGTGATCTCGCGTTACAAGCGTATGCAGGGCTATAACGTCATGCAGCCGATGGGCTGGGACGCCTTCGGTTTGCCGGCCGAGAATGCCGCGATCAAGAACAACGTCGCACCGGCCAAATGGACTTACGAAAACATCAGCTACATGAAAAAACAGCTGGTCAATCTGGGTTTTGGCTATGACTGGTCCCGTGAGCTGGCCACCTGCCGTCCGGAATACTACAAGTGGGAGCAGTGGTTCTTTACCAAACTGGTCGAGAAAGGCCTGGCTTACAAAAAAATGGCCGTGGTCAACTGGGACCCGATTGAGCAGACCGTGCTGGCCAATGAGCAGGTCGACGCCGAGGGCCGCGGCTGGCGTTCCGGCGCACTGGTTGAGCGGCGCGAGATTCCGCAGTGGTTCCTGAAAATCACCGATTACGCCGAAGAGCTGCTGAACGAGATTGATAATCTGGAAGGCTGGCCGGACGCGGTGCGCACCATGCAGCGTAACTGGATCGGCCGTTCCGAAGGCGTGGAGTTTGATTTCGCTCTGGAAGACGGCGGCAGTATCCGCGTTTATACCACCCGGCCGGATACGGTCATGGGTGTGACCTATATGGCGGTGGCGCCGGAACATCCGGTGGCGACTGCAGCGGCAGCCAACAACCCGGCGCTGGCGGCGTTTATCGAGGAGTGCAAAACCACCGGTACTTCCGAAGCGGCCATGGAAAAAATGGAAAAACGCGGCATGGCCACCGGCGTCAACGCGATCCATCCGGTCAGCGGCGAGAAGGTGCCGGTCTGGGTCGGTAACTTTGTCCTGATGAGCTACGGCACCGGTGCGGTAATGTCCGTACCCGGCCACGATCAGCGCGACTGGGAGTTTGCCAAGAAATACGACCTGCCGATTGTGCAGGTAGTGGCGCCGGCCGACGGCAGCGCCGATATCAGCGAAGCGGCGTTTGTCGATAAGGAAAACACCGTGTCGGTCAACTCCGGGCAGTTTGACGGACTCGATCAGAAAGCCTGTTTCGACGCCATTGCCGATTACCTGACCGAGCACGCCAAGGGCGAACGCAAGGTCAATTACCGCCTGCGTGACTGGGGCGTGTCCCGCCAGCGTTACTGGGGTTGCCCGATCCCGGTGGTTTACGACAAGGATCAGAACGTGCACGTGGTGCCGGAAGCGGATCTGCCGGTCGCGCTGCCGGAGTACAGCGAATTCTCCGGCGTCAACTCGCCGCTTAAAACCGATCCGGCGTTTTACGAAACCACCGTGCCCGGCAGCGGCGAGGCCGGTACCCGCGAGACTGATACCTTTGATACCTTCTTTGAATCGAGCTGGTATTTCGCGCGCTATTGCTGCCCGGATGCGGACGGCATGGTCGATGAGCGGATCAATTACTGGATGCCGGTCGATCAGTATATCGGCGGTATCGAACACGCTGTGCTGCACCTTTTGTACTCGCGCTTTTTCCACAAGCTGATGCGCGATGCCGGTCTGGTGAACTGCAACGAGCCGTTCACGCGCCTGCTGACCCAGGGCATGGTGGTGGCCGAGACCTTCTACCGCACCGAAGAAAACGGTCAGAAGACCTACTACACCTGGGACGAGGTGGAGCTGGAGCTGGACGACAAAGGCCGTATTGCCTCAGCACGCCTGATCGCAGACGGCGAGCCCGTGACCGTGGGCAATATCGAAAAAATGTCCAAGTCCAAAAACAACGGCGTGGACCCGCAGGAACTGGTCGACCGCTACGGCGCGGACACGGTGCGCCTGTTTGCCATGTTCGCCTCGCCGCCCGATCAGTCACTGGAATGGAAAGACACCGGCGTGGAAGGCATGAACCGCTTTCTCAAGCGGCTTTACCGCGCGGTTTATCAGTGGGTCAGTGACGCCGCCGGGGTGCCTGCCATTGACCCGCAGGCGCTGACCGACGACGAAAAAGCCCTGCGTCGGAAAACCCACGAAACCATCAAAAAGGTCTCTGACGATTTCGAGCGCCGCTATACCTTTAATACGGCGGTGGCGGCGGTGATGGAGCTGCTGAATGATATCGGCAAACTGAAAAGCGATTCTGCCCAGGCCCGTGCGGTGATCAAAGAAGCATTGGAGAGCATCGTGCTGATGCTGTCGCCGATTACCCCGCATATTTCCCACACCCTGTGGCAGGCCATGGGTAATGAAGGCGCGGTGGTTGATCAGGCCTGGCCTGAGTTTGATGAAGCGGCCATGACCCGCGATAGCATTGAGCTGGTGGTGCAGGTTAACGGCAAACGCCGTGGCCAGATCGAAGTCGCCGCCGATGCTGATAAGGACAGCATTGAGCAGTCCGCGCTGGCCGATGAAAACGTGCAGCGCCATATCGACGGCAAAACCGTGCGCAAGGTTATCGTGGTGCCCGGTCGCCTGATTAATATTGTTGTCGGCTGATTGATCCGCGGGCCGCTGCGCTTTGCAGCGGCCTGTCTGGTCCGCCCGGGCCGTGTTGTCTCAGGAGGTATCCGATGAGTCGAAAGTTTACTGCTGCCTGCGTGCAGATTGCGGCAAGCGACGACGTCGACGGCAACATCAACAAAACCGAGGCCTATATCCGTCAGGCCTGTGCCGCCGGCGCGACCTTTGTGGCCACGCCTGAGTATTTCTCCGGCTTACGGGTCGAGGGGCGCAAAACCATTGCTGTGGCCTACGCCTGGGAAGGGCATCCGGTGGTCGCGCATTTTGCCGCCCTGGCCGCAGAGCTGGGCATCCGCCTGCTACTCGGTTCGGTCGGCGTCACGACCGGCAGCGATAAAATCCTCAATCGCTCTGTGTTGCTGTCGGAAAACGGCGATGTGCTGGCCTGTTACGACAAGATTCACCTGTTTGATGTGGATCTCGGTCAGGGCCGCAGCTACCGCGAGTCCGACACCATGCAGTCGGGCAACACGCCGGTACTGGCCGATGCGGGCGACTTCCGTCTCGGCATGAGCATCTGCTACGACGTTCGTTTTGCCTACCTCTACCGTTATCTGGCGCAGCACGGCGCAGATGTGCTGGCGGTACCGGCGGCCTTTACCAAGCGCACCGGCGAGGCGCACTGGCATGTGCTGAACCGCGCCCGGGCGATTGAAACCGGCAGTTTTGTGATTGCCCCCGGCCAATGCGGGAAGGTCACAAACGGCGGTTTTCAGTACGGCCATTCCCTGATCATTAATCCCTGGGGCGAGGTTCTGTGTGACGGCGGTGAAGAGGAAGGGGTGGTCTGCGCGGAAATCGACCTCAGCGAGGTCGCGGCCTGTCGCAGGAAAATCCCTGCCATCAATCTGACAGCAGGGTTTATCGCGGACTGAACGGCGTGGCCGCGCTCAGAGCATGCGCGCGGCTTTTTCGATTGCCTCGGGCAGGGCCCGGGCAAAGGCGATTTCGCCGGGTTTGACGCGGATACCGGCACGGCGCATTTTGAGTGCCATGCGCGGCTGCAGTTCATTGATCACCAGGGCGATATTGTGGCTTTTCAGGTAATTGGCCAGATCTTCCATCGCCACCAGCGCACTCATATCCAGCATGGACACTTCGCGCATATTCAGCACAATTGCCCGAATATCGCCGGAGATGCTGCCTAATGTCGACACCGCCTTGCGGGCTGAACCGAAAAACAGCGGTCCGTTAATATCGTAAATCACCACGCCGTCCGGCAGATCGCCCAGTGTCTCGTGCTGTTTCTCGATCAGGGTGGTGTGGGTGAGGTCAATACTGCGGCGGATAAACAACACCGCGGCCAGTCCCATGCCGGTGGCCACCGCAATCGTCATATCAAACAACACGGTCAGCAGAAAACAGGTCAGCAGCACCATCACATCGTGACGCGGCGCGATACGCAGGGTGCGGATAAAGTGGCCGATCTCGCTCATATTCCAGGCCACGATCAGCAGCAATGCGGCCATCGATGCCATGGGAATCCACGCCAGCAAGGGCGCCAGCACCAGAATCGCCACCAGAATAAACAGTGAATGCACCACCGAGGACAGTGGCAGGCTGCCGCCGGTGCGCACATTGGTGGCGGTACGGGCAATCGCGGCCGTGGCCGGGATGCCGCCGAACAGCGGTGCGACCAGATTACCCAGGCCCTGACCGATCAGCTCGTCATTGGGATCGTGTTTTTTGCCGGACATGCCGTCGGCGACCACCGCACAGAGCAGCGACTCCAGCGCACCGAGCACGGCAATAGTCAGTGCCGCAGGCATTAATTCGCGGATCAGGGCGTAGCTCATGCCGATGGGCTCACCGTCGGCGCCGGGCAGTTGCCAGGGCCAGCTGAAGGCCGGCAAGACGGGCGGAATGCCCTGGCCGGTCACGCCGTCGACCACATACTGGAAACGGCTGCCGATGGTCGCGACGGAAAAGTCCGGCATCAACATGCCCAGAAAAAGTGCCGCCAGACTGCCGCACAGCAGGGCGACCAGATGGGCGGGAATCTTCGAGCGGGTTTTCGACCAGAGAATCAGCACCGCCAGGGTCAGCGCGCCGATCAGCGTCTCCTGCCAGCGAAAGTCCGGCAGGGCCTGCAGCAGCACCGCGACCTTGTCGACGTAGTGCCCCTCATCGGCACTGACCGGCAGGCCGAAGAAGTCCTTGATCTGGAAGGTGGCAATCACCACGCCGATACCGGTGGTAAAGCCGACCACCACCGGATAGGGCACGATCTCGATCAGTTTGCCGAAGCGCGCAAAGCCCATAATGATGAGAATCAGGCCGGCCATCATGCCGGCGATCAGCAGGCCGCCGAGGCCGTAGCCCTGTACGATCGGCAGCAGCACCACCACAAAGGCCGCGGTGGGGCCGGAGATATTGACCTTGGAGCCGCCGGTGAGCGCAATCACAATCCCCGCGACGATGGCGGTGTAAAGGCCGTGTTGCGGGGCAACGCCACTGGCGATGGCCAGGGCCATGGACAGTGGCAGGGCGATAATGCCGACGGTCAGGCCGGCCATGATGTTGGTTTGTATCGTGGAAAGAGAGGGTCTGCTGTGAATGGAACGACGCAGAGCGGATAACATAAGCGCTTGTCTTTTGTTGAGAAGGAGAGGCGCGACCGGTCAGCCCGGGACAGGCCCTGATCCGGAGGCGGTAAGTGCTAATGATAGCACCTGAGCAGGTGAGTCGAGAATGATGACACGCCACCGCGGCAGGTGGCGTGTCATTTTTGCTCAGAACAGGCGGTTGAGTCCGTTCAGTGCGGCAACCCGGTAGGCTTCGGCCATGGTCGGGTAGTTGAAGGTGGTGTTGACGAAATACTCAATGGTATTGCCGGCGCCGGGTTGTTCCATAATCGCCTGACCGATATGGATGATTTCCGAGGCGCGTTCACCAAAGCAGTGGATACCGAGAATGGCTTTGGTTTCGCGGTGGAACAGCAGCTTCAGGCTGCCAACACGGGTATCGGCAATCTGTGCGCGGGCCAGATGTTTGAACTGCGCACGGCCGACCTCATAGGGGACTTTTTCCGCTGTCAGTTCGACTTCGGTTTTACCCACCGAGCTGATTTCCGGAATGGTGTAGATACCGGCCGGAATGTGATTGATCAGATTGCGTACGCTGCCGTCGAGAATCGCCTCGGCGGCCAGCCGGCCCTGATCGTAGGCGGCACTGGCCAGGCTCGGATAGCCGATCACATCGCCGACGGCATAGATGTTTTCAACTTCCGTCTGGTAGCGCTCATTGACCTTCACCTGACCGCGTGAATCGGCACTCAGGCCCACGGCGTCGAGGTTCAGGCCGTCGGTGTTACCGGTACGGCCGTTGGCAAACAGCAGCACATCGGCCTGCATTTTCTTGCCCGATTCCAGATGCAGGACCACGTGTTGATCATCGGCTTCGATGCGTTCGTAGGTTTCGTTGTGTTTGACCTGAATGTCGCTGTTCCAGAAGTGATAGGCCAGCGCATCGGAGGTTTCCACGTCGAGAAAGGACAGCAGCCGGTCGCGGGTATTGATCAGATCCGTGCGCACGCCCAGACCACGGAAGATCGAGGCGTATTCACAACCGATAACACCGGCGCCGTAAATGATGATGCGTTGCGGATCGAAATCCAGCGACAGAATCGAGTCGCTGTCACGGATGCGCGGGTGGCTGAAATCCACATCGGGCGGATTGTAGGGACGTGAACCGACCGCCAGGACAATGGTGTCGGTCTCGATAATCTCGCGCGTGCCGTCGGCCTTGAGGACCTGCACGTGATTGGCGTCGAGCAGCGAGGCATCGCCGTTGAACAGGGTGACGTGGTTGCGCAGATAAAAACCGCTGCGCAGCTGCACCTGTTTGCGGATGACCTTATCGGCGTGCGTGAGCATGGTCGAGAAGCCGGGCGTCACCGCCATGGTCTGCTCGTCAAACAGCGGATTGGAGCGCAGCTCGATCAGGCGTGTGACAGCGTGTCGCAGTGCCTTGGACGGGATCGTGCCCCAGTGTGTGCAGCCGCCGCCGACCTGGGCCTCACGTTCGATCACGGCGACGCGTTTGCCGCCTTTGGTGAGTTTCATGGCGGCGCCTTCGCCGCCGGGGCCGGTGCCGATGACGACGGCATCATAGCGGTGCGTTGCCGTGGGTGCGTGTGCGGTATGCGGGTCGGTCACGATCACTCCTTTAATTCATCAATGGCCAGGTTGTACTTTCTTATCGCCTTAGCGTAGAACATTTCATGCCAGCCTGCGCCGGCAAGTGCATCTCAGGTGTTAGCTGCTTCTGCGCGGGCAAGCGCGGCTTTGTGATCGATCGCATCAACGGCTGCAACCGCGCACATATTGACGATGCCGCGTACGGTCACCGAATCGGTCAGTACATGCACCGGTTTGGCCATACCCACTAACATGGGGCCGACCGGCAAACCGTCGCCGAGGACCTTGACCATATTGTAGGCAATGTTGGCTGCATCGAGGTTGGGCATGACCAGCAGGTTTGCACTGCTTTTGTACAGCGAGCGGGGGAAAACCCGCTGGCGGATTTCCTCGGACAGGGCCGCATCGGCCTGCATTTCACCTTCGACCGCCAGATTCGGCATGGTCTCGCGGAGGATTTCCCGCGCCCGGCGCATTTTGAGCGAAGCGGGGTTTTTGCGTCCGCCGAAGTTGGAATGCGACAGCATGGCGACCCGCGGCACCATACCGAAACGGTTCACCACTTCCGCGCCGAGTGCGGCGGTTTCGGCCAGATGCTCGGCACTGGGGTCCATGCTGACGTGGGTGTCGGAGAGGAAGTAGGTGCCGTTTTTGAGGATCAGCAACATGATCGCCGAGCAATCGATGACGTCCTCGCGCAGGCCGATAATCGAATTGAGATAGCGCAGGTGGCGGGTGTAGCTGCCCTGAATACCGCAGATCATCGAATCGGCTTCGCCCAGACGCACCATCAGCGCAGCCAGCGCTGTGGGCCGGGTGCGGATCACCGAGCGGGCGTAATCGGGTGAGACCCCATCGCGTTTCATCAGGTCGTAATAGGCCTCGCAATGGCGTTCGAAATCCGGATTGTTGAATGGGTCGATCACATCGAAGCGGTCGCCGACGCTCAGGCGCAGGCCCAGTTCACGGATGCGTTTTTCGATCACGGCCGGGCGGCCCAGCAGGACCGGATGGCAGATGCCGTCATCGACCAGTATCTGCAGGGCATTCAGCACCCGGGTGGATTCACCTTCGGCGATCACAACCCGTTGCAGGTCCTGTTGCGCGCGTTCAAACACCGGTTTCATGACCAGACCGGAGCGCACAACAAATTCACGCAGCTGACGCCGGTAGGCCTGAAAGTCGCTGATCGGCTGGGTGGCCACGCCGCTGTCCATGGCCGCTTTGGCGATACGCGGCGGCAGCTCGGTCATCAGGCGCGGATCAAAGGGTTTGGGGATCAGGTATTCGGGGCCGAACTTAAACGGCGTGCCACCGTAGGCCGCGGCCACCACATCCGAGGCTTCTTTCATGGCCAGATCCGACAAGGCCTCCACGCAGGCGATCTTCATGGCTTCGTTGATCTGCGTGGCGCCGACATCCAGTGCGCCGCGGAACAGAAACGGAAAGCACAGCACGTTATTGACCTGATTGGGGTAGTCCGAACGGCCGGTGGCGATAATCGCATCGGGGCGCACTTCGCGGGCCAGCTCGGGCAGAATCTCCGGCTCCGGATTGGCCAGGGCCATGATAAACGGGTCCGGTGCCATGTGTTTGAGGTACTCGGGTTTGAGCACCCGTGGGGCTGACAGACCGAGGAAAATATCCGCGCCGACAATGGCTTCTTCCAGCGTGCGTGCATCGGTCTCGCGCGCATAGGCGGCTTTGTACGGGTCCATCAGCACGGTGCGGCCCTTGTAGACCACGCCTTCGATATCCAGCACCGTGATGTTTTCTTTGCGCAGGCCCATGCTGACCAGCAGGTTCAGGCAGGCCAGCGCGGCGGCGCCGGCGCCCGAACAGACCAGCTTCATATCCGCGATGTCCTTGTTGGCCAGACGCAGGCCGTTGCGGATTGCCGAAGCCACGACGATGGCGGTGCCGTGCTGGTCGTCGTGAAACACCGGAATGCTCATGCGCTCGCGCAGGCGTTTTTCGATTTCAAAGCATTCCGGGGCTTTGATGTCTTCGAGATTGATGCCGCCGAAGGTCGGCTCCATCAGCGCCACCGCATCGCAGAAGCGGTCGATATCGGTGGTATCGAGCTCCAGATCAAACACGTCCACATTGGCGAATTTCTTAAACAGCACCGCCTTGCCTTCCATGACCGGTTTGGAAGCCAGCGGGCCGATCGGACCCAGCCCCAGTACGGCCGTGCCATTGGTGATGACCGCGACCAGATTGCTGCGTGCCGTGAGGTTGCGCGCTTCGGCCGGATCGTTCTCGATCTCGCGGCAGGCGGCGGCGACGCCGGGTGAGTAGGCCAGCGCCAGATCGCGCTGGTTGACCATATTGGTGGTGGCGTGGATTTCCAGTTTGCCGGGTTTGGGATAGCGGTGGTAGTCGAGGGCGGCCTCGTCGAATTCATCAGCCATGGGATGCGGGTCCTGTGTGGGTGTCTTTATATGGAAGCTTTATAGTTATCATTAATAGTTTATAGAAGGCTTGGTCAAATGTTTAGACCAATCCGCAAAGGATTACGGCAATTACATGCAGACAGTCCCCGCCAAGGCGGCCACGGCGCCCTTAATTGGCGCGTGGCCCCGGCTTTGTCAGCCCACGCTGGTTTGTTGTTAAGATGCCGCTTTGCTGCGGCCGCGGCCTGTGCCGGCCGGCCGTTTCCTGAGGAGCCCGGATGATTGACGATCCCTGGTTTTATGTCATTGCTGTGCCCGTGATTGTGTTGGTCGGGGTGTCCAAGGGCGGCTTCGCCGGCGGTCTGGCAGTGCTGGGCGTGCCCTTGCTTTCCTTTGTCGTCAGTCCGGCGACCGCCGCGGCGGTCCTGTTGCCGATTCTGGTGGCGATGGATGTTTTTGCCGTCGCCGGGTACCGCAAACGCTTCGATCCGGGCAATCTCCGGGTGATTATGCCGGCGGCACTGCTGGGCGTGGCGGCCGGTTATTTCAGCTATGAACTGTTGTCCGAAGATCACATCAAACTGCTGGTCGGGGTGGTGTCGCTGATCTTTGCGGTCAACTGGTTCCGCCACCGTTGGCTGGGACGGGCCGTGCCCGCGCGCAAGCCGGGTACGCTGCGCGGAAGTTTTTTCGGGGCGCTGGCCGGTTTTACCAGCTTCAGCGTGCACGCCGGCGGGCCGCCGATCGATATGTACCTCTTGCCGCAGAAGATGAATAAAACCGTGCTGGTCGGCACCACGGTGATCTTCTTTGCCTTCGTTAACTTCATCAAACTCGTGCCCTACGGTGCTTTGGGCCTGCTCAGTGCGGACAATCTGCGCACCTCGCTGGCGCTGATCTGGCTGGCTCCCGTGGGGATTCGTCTGGGCATGTATCTGCACAAGCGGATCAGCGAAAACGGCTTTTACCTGTTTTGCTATGGCTTGTTGTTTCTGACCGGACTCAAGCTCAGTGTCGAAGGGCTTGCGGGCGTTATTCAGGGCTGAATGCAGCACGGCCAGCGCGATTCGGCGGCGGGGATTCAGCCGGCGGAGCTTGTCGGCACCGGCATCGGTATCGGCGCTGCGACTGCGGTGTCGTTTTCCCGATCGGGCCGCGCTGCCGGGAGCATCTGTTCCACGCCCATTGCTGCGGTGAATTCATCGGCCTGCGCCTGCACCCAGGCGGAAAAAGCGGCGATCTGAGGCCGTTCGGCCAGCTTCTTCAGGCACACCAGATACACGCCGTCATCGGCTTCATAGTCATCAAACAGCGGCGCCAGACGTCCGCTCTGTACTTCATCAGCCACCAGCACATGCCGGCCCAGCGCGACGCCGCGACCGTCGATGGCAGCCTGCACGATCAGGTCGACCTGATTGAAACTGTAGCCGTTGCTGTAGTCCACATCCCGTACACCGCGCGCGGCGAGCCAGCGTTGCCAGGACGTGGACAGTTTTGCATGGGGCAGGGAGTCATGGATCAGCACGGTGTCGCTCAGATCGCGGGGGCGGTGCAGCGGATGCGCGCGCAGCAGTGCGGGGCTGGCGACCGGGTAGATATAGTCCCGGAACAGCAGGCGTTGTTCCATGGCAGGCTGATTACCTGTGCCGTGACAGATACCGATATCGACGATCTCGTTATGAAAGTTCGGTTCGGTCAGCTCGGTCACCAGATGCAGGTCTATGTCCGGATGCTTGTTATGGAAATCCTCCAGCCGCGGCATCAGCCAGCGACTGGCAAACGAGGGCAGGCAGTAGACCGTCAGCTTGCGCATGGTGCTGTTTGATGCGATCTCGCTGAGGGTGTCGCGGATATCGCTTAGCGCCGCATGCACGACCGGATAGAGCGCGGCACCGTTTTCGGTCAGGATCAGCCGGCGGGTGCGCCGTTCAAAAAGCTTGTAGCCCAGGCGTGCCTCGAGCTGGATCATTTTCTGACTGACCGCGCTTTGCGATACGCATAATTCCCCGGCTGCCAGAGTGAAGCTCAGATGGCGTGCCGCAGCTTCAAAATAGCGCAGTGATTCCAGTGGCGGGAGGCGTATCGACATGGCGACTTCCGGGTTACAGCAAGAGACAGAGGATGAGTCAGGGTGATAAACGCACAGGCCGTGCCACCGCAGAATTGGCGGCAGGGCGCGCAGCGGGAGGTCGTGAGCGCCCCGATAGAGTGCGTTACCTTGGATGTGTGTGCCAAAAAAACGCATTAGCCCTGCTTATTAATCGGGATAAGCAAATACCGTTTGTCGGCGGCGCGGCTTGTTCTGATGATAAGGCGCAAACCAACAGCGTATAGCCGTCGCATTAAGCGGGTGGGGCTCTGGTGAGCCCGAAGAGCTGCCTGAGTTGCATGCCGCAACTGCGGCTGAACACCATCGGTTATATCGCTCTGCCGTGAATAACGTCTTGAGGAGTATCAAGCATGAGTCAGGACCCGAAACTGCAACCCCGCTACAGCGGTATCCCCACCTTTATGCGCACACCTTATGCGCCGGATCTGGCCGGGATCGATATTGCCCTGGTCGGGGTGCCCTTTGACGGTGGCGTCACCAACCGGACCGGCGCCCGCCACGGACCGCGGGAGGTGCGCAACCAGTCCAGTCTGATGCGGACCATCAATCAGGCCACCGGCATCGCGCCCTTTGATCTGGTGAATGTGGGCGATGCCGGCGATGCTGTTCCCGAGAGTCCTTTTGAGCTGTTGGCGGCGCATGCGTCCATTGAAGCCTTTTTCGACCGCATACAGGAAGCCGGCGTGATGCCGATTGCGGCCGGAGGCGATCACTCGATCACGTTGCCGATTCTGCGTGCGCTGGCTAAGGATGGCCCCGTGGCTCTGGTGCATTTCGATGCCCACTGCGATACCGGCGATTTTTATCTGGGCTCACGCTTTCACCACGGTTCGCCGTTCAAGGTGGCAGCAGAAGAGGGGCTGATCGATCCGAAGAAGACAATCCAGATCGGTATCCGTGGCGGCGTCACCGATCGTGACATCTGGAAGTTCAGCTACGAGAGCGGCATGCGGGTGATCCATATCGAGGAGTTCTACCAGCTGGGTCTGGATGCGGTGATCGATGAGATACAGCAGGTGGTGGGCGACAGTCCGGTCTATGTGACCTTCGATGTGGATGGTTTGGATCCGGTCTACGCGCCCGGCACGGGCACGCCGGAGATCGGCGGCTTCACCACCTTTGAGGCGCAGCAAATGATCCGTTCGCTGAGCACACTCAATATCATCGGGGCGGATGTGGTGGAGGTGTCGCCGCCGTTTGATCCCAGCGGACTGACGGCACTGACCGGCGCGACGATTATGTTTGAGCTGCTGTGTGTCTGCGCCCAATCCCTGCAACAGCGTCGCGGTGAGGCTGCGCCCGCCGATTGATCAGCGAGCCCGGCGGTGCGGCGCGCAAAATGCTAGCCGGCGGGCGGCGTGGCGCGGATAGTCAGACTGTGATCCCAGTGTTCGCCCGGCTGCAGTGACAACATGCCCGGTTTGGTTTCGATATCGCCGCTGGCGTCGACCGGATCGTCGTAGCCGAACCAGGGTTCGATACAGACATAGGGCGCGCCCGGTTTGGCCCAGATGCCCAGATGCGGCGCGCCGCCGGTGTCGACTACGATACGCGTGCCGTGGCGGCGGTGGCTGAGAATGATCTCGCGTGAGCGGATGTCGCGGAATATCAGCGCGTCCTGATCGAACAGGGTTTCGCTGAGGGTAATCGGGTTGACCGGCATGGGTGTGCCGTGTGCGGGCATCAGGCCGTTGACCAGGGTGTAGCGTAGCGGCTCGTGATCATCGGGCAGGGCGACGCTGTAATCGCTCAGCACGCTGTCCTGCAGTGGCAGGCAAAATGCCGGATGCGAACCGAGGGTGAACCACAGGGTATCGTCGCCGGGATTGCTGACGCGGTAGTGAATCGTCAGTGTCCCCTCATGCAGTTCAAAGCGCACCTCCAGACTAAACGCATACGGGTAGAGCGAGCGGCTGCGGTCGCTGTCGCGCAGGCGGAAGCTCGCGGCGGTGGTGGTGCATTCGAGGCGCCGGAAATCGCTCTGCCGCGCGATGCCGTGGCGGGTCAGCGGATAAGACTGCCCGCGGCAACGGATGCGGTTGTTACGCAGGCGCCCGATAACGGGGAACAGGATCGGTGCCCGTCCGCGCCAGATATTGCCATCGCCGTGCCAGAGGAACTGCTCGTCGTCCGGCAGATAGGTCAGGGATTGCAGTTCGGCGCCGAGGCTGGAGATCTCTGCCTGCCAGTCACCGTGTCGGAGTGTGGTTTGTATCATGCCTGTTTCCCGTGGCTGTCAGCCGGTCGCGGCCGGTGTTTCACCCCTGAGCAGGGCGCGTTCGTGTTCATCAAAAGCCGCGCGGATCGCGTCCGCGTCGGTCAGGCGTTTGACCCGCGCAAACAGGTCAGCGGCCTCGCGGTATTCGCGGCGCAGATACACCAGCCATTGTTTCAGTCGGCAGCCGATGTATTTCGGGTGCGCGGCGGTGGTGTTGTTAAATTGGCTGAGGATGTGCGGCAACAGCGTCAGCCACGGCAGTGGCAGCGGTGTTTCGCCGCGTTGCAGGGCGCGGATGCGCCGTGCCAGATCCGGACTGCTGAGCGCGCCGCGCCCCAGCATCAGATCCTGACATCCGCTTTGCTGTTGCGCCAGTGCCGCGTCGTGCGGCGTCCAGATTTCACCGTTGATGACCACCGGCAAAGCGGCTTCGGGATGGACCCGTTGTACGTCCTGCCAGTGCGCCGGTGGCTTGTAGCCGTCTTCGCGGGTGCGCGCATGTACGCACAGTTCGCCGGCACCGGCCTGGTATACCGCGCTGCTGATCTGTTCGAGCTGCGCGCTGTCGGCAAAGCCGAGACGGATTTTCACGCTCAGGGGGATGTCGGCGGGGATGGCGTCACGGACGGCGGCGACGATGCGGCCGATGCGTTCGGGTTCTTTGAGTAAAACCGAACCGCCGTCATTGCGGTTGACGCATTTGGCCGGGCAGCCGAAGTTGATGTCGATACCCGGCGCGCCCAGCGTGACCGCTTGCACGGCATTGAGCGCCATTGCCGCGGCGTCGCCACCGAGCAGTTGGACGAACACCGGTACGCCGGTCGCGGTGCGGCCGTCGTTGTTCAGTTCCGGGCAGAGGCGCCGGAACACCCGCGCCGGCAGACGCTGGTCGGTGACGCGGATAAACTCCGTCACACAGCGGTCGTAGTCGCCGAGCCGGGTCAGCAGCTCGCGCATCGGCGCATCAATCACGCCTTCCATCGGTGCGAGCAGAATGCGGCCGGGCTGAGGAGAGATAGACACCGAAAGAAAAATACCGACGTTATAAAGCCGTCAGTTTACACGAGACTGCCCCGGTCTTGCGATATCACCACACTGGCCGGTATCGCCGCCGGCCTGAGCTGGAGTACACTGTCGCTTCCACTGACAGGGCGACAAAACACACCATGAAACGCTATGAAAGCCGTTACTTTTCGCTGAGCATTCCCGATGCCTGGCAGGGGGAATTCGATGACGAGGAAGAGTACGACATCTTCTTTCATCCGGACGGACCCGGCGAGCTGCAAATCAGCGCCGTAATGCATGAAGAAACGCTGGAATACGAGGATCTGGAAGAGATTGCGGCCGAAGATATTCAGGGCGGTGCGCGCACGGAAAAAACCCGCTGCGGTGAGTTCAGCGGTTTTTTGTTCGACTATGACGTGGACGATGAGTACTGGTGCGAATGGTATCTGTCCTGCGGGCCGCTGATGCTGTTTATCACCTATACCTGTCCGACCGACGATGAAGGCAAAGAAACCGCCGATATCGACCTGATTCTCGGCACCCTGAAAGCGTCACAGGACAGTGGCACTGCGGACTGATCCGGCGGCCGTTGCGTTCGGGCCGCGTAGCTAGTCGTGGCCTGTCTGCGAGCGTAAAAAGGCCTGCATATGAAAGGCCGCGTGGGCCGGCTGGTAGGCGTGATTCTGTCCGACCGGGCAGCCATGCCGGGCCAGACAGCCGCGCTGCATACAGGCCGAATCCGGATGCCGGCGCAGGTAATCCGTGCAGTCTTCCACCCGATATTCCGTTCCCGTAAAGGCACCGACCGGACAGGCGCTGAGGCAGGCGCGGCTGCGGCATTGCTGACAGGGCGGGGTGCTGGCCTGTGCTTCGGGCAGCGGCAGCGTGCGGTCAAACCACAGGGCAAAACGCAGGGCGTGCCAAAGGCCGGCGTGCGGATCAATACTCAGACCGATAGGCGAGCTGAAGGTGGTTCCGGCACGCTGAACCCAGCTCAGAAAAGGGCTCCAGGGCGGGCCGTCAAACGGGAACACTGCCTGAGCACCGCAGGCCGCGGCGATGTGCTTGCCTATCCGGCGACTCCAGCGGTCGAGCGGGTCGGGACGCCGGTCGTGGTATTCGGGCGATTGGCTGAACACCGGCCACAGCGTTGAGCCGGCATGCCCGGCCAGTATCAGCGTGCCGCCGGCCGGTGCCGCTGTGGCGCCGTCAATTGTTTCGCCCGCGGCGGTGTGCAGCATACCGCGCACCGTCAGACCGCAGTCCTGCAGCCGGACTGCGATCTCTGCCAGGACATCTTGCCCGTCCTGTCGCGTCACAGGCGTTCGCCTGCGTTTTCTGCCTTGTGGATGTCACTCATTTTTTCTGCCTGTTTTCTGCTTTGTCTTAAACGCACGCATCCGTCGCCTGTAAGCGGCTGTAGTGCACTGCTGCGGGACGTTCAGGCGAGCTTGACGGCGAAAAAGTCCAGCGTGCGTTGCCAGGCAATGGCGGCCTGTTCCGGGTTGTAACGCGGCGTGGAGTAGTTATGAAAGCCGTGTCGTGTGCCCGGGTAAGTGTGCATCACATAGTCCACGCCGGCGGCTTTCAGGGCCGCTTCGTAATCGTCGCGCATGGCATTCACACGGGGATCGTCTTCGGCGTACTGGATCATCAGCGCGGCCTTGATTGAGCCGACATCCTCGCTGGCCGGGGCGCGGCCGTAGAAAGGTACGCCGGCACTCAGGGCTTCGCCCATGACGACTGCCAGCTGATTGACCACACCGCCGCCGTAGCAAAAACCGGTGGCGCCGAGCTTACCGTTGGACAGCGCATGGTCTTTGAGGAAGCGGGCGCTGTTGTGCATATCGGTGAACAGCTTCTGCGGGTCCAGCGATGCCTGCATGACTTTACCGTCGTCGTCATTGCCCGGGTAGCCGCCCAGCGGGGCCAGACCGTCCGGTGCCAGAGCCAGAAAGCCGGCCACGGCGGCGCGTCGGGCCACGTCTTCGATATAGGGATTCAGGCCGCGGTTTTCGTGCACCACCAGTACCGCAGGGAAGGGCCCTTCGCCTTCGGGCTGCACCAGATAGCCGCGCATCTGCCCGCTGCTGCCGCCGGGTGAGGGATAGTCCACATACTGCGCTTTGATCCGCTCATCAGTGAAACTGACTTCCTGGGCGCTGGCATAGTCGGGCAACAGCGCTTCGGCCATGCCGAGGGCCGAGCCGCCGGCAACGGTGAGGGCGGCGGCGCGACTGAGAAAGTCGCGTCGTGACATGGTGCTGTGGCAGTACTCGTCATAGAGTTCATAGACTTTCGGGTCGATATGGTCTTGCGACATGGGGCTCTCCTTACCGGGGGGGGGGGATGCGTGTTTTGGGACTATGCCAGTTTGGTCGTCACAGCGGCCAAAAAGTTCGCCGCACAAGTTGCTGCCGGCGGCTCAGGATTGTGGCTGCAGTTTCTGTTTGCGGTACTGGGTCGGCGTACAGCCGTTGATCTTACGAAAAGCGGTGTTAAAACTGGATTTCGAGTTAAACCCCGCTTCATAGCAAATCTGCGTCACGCTCAGGTCCGTGTTGCAAAGGGCATCACAGGCGGCTGCGATCCGGTACTGGTTTACCCATTCATAGAAATTACTGCCCGAGCAGAGGTTGATTGCCGCTGAGGCCTGATGGGTGGTGGTGTCGCAACGTTCGGCCAGCTTGCCCAGTGTCAGTGAGGCGTCCTTATAGGCACCTTGTTCCATTTCCGCGCAGAGCTGCCCGAACAGCTGCTGTTGCTGTTGCGCGTCTTTGTCGGCGGCCGGTGTCAGGGAAGCGGCTACAGCGCCGCTGACCGGGGCGTTTGTCGCGGCCGCAATATGGGTCGGCGGCCGTGCGTGGCTCAGTAGCAGAAAGGTCAGGTAGGCGGTGACCGGTGCCAGTACGAAGGCGACGGAGAAGCTCTCGCCATAGATCGTGTAGAGCAGAATCCGCACGGCCATGCTGGCGGCGATAATCAGCTGCAGCCGCTGCAGATGGCCGATCCAGTCACGTACGGCGGCTTTGCGGCTGTGAATGCCGCGGCGCTGTTGCAGCCACCAGTAGAGCAAACTCAGGCCGCCGATCAGAGCCAGATACGGGTTGCCGAACAGGGTCAGCGGCTGCCACAGCGATTCGTCGCTCATGCCCTGTAACATCCAGTGTATTTTCTTCTCGCCCGGCAGACTCCAGAACGGCACCGCGAGCAGGGCCACCAGTGCGGCCGGCAGCGCGTGCAGCCAGCGGCTGCGGGCATCGGCCAGCACATCCTCCCCCTGTAGTGCGCGGATATAGCCGTAGATGCAAAACGGGATCAATACGATCAGCGGATCGACCAGCTTGAGAAAAAAGGGCACGCTGCGGAACCAGCCGGTGGCGTGGTAGAGAAACTCCAGTGATTGCAGCGCAGCCAGTGACGCCAGGGCCAGCAGATAGGCCATCGGCAGGCGGTCCCTGCGGCGTTTTACAAACCAGCTCAGGCTGGCCATAAGCAGGATTGTCGCGGTGCAAAGACCGACGAGTGCGGTGGCTCCGGTCCAGTAATTCATGGCTTCCTCACGTTCGAATAGATCGAAACGAACAACTAAGATGTTGTTTTGTAATAATTATTTGCCGTGACGTGCGAATCTATAAATTCAGACGCCAGAGCGTTTTTTATGGCCTCTAATAATGGTTCGAAAACATAATCAGAATAAAGAGGAAAATATCATGCGAGTGTCTGTTGGTGTTTTTGCGCTCAGCCTGGGTCTCTTAGCAGGCTGCGGCGACAGCGATAGTTCGGACAATTCAGACGGAGGCGGCTCCACCGTCGGGGAAAGTGCTTATGCGGCGACAATCCGTTATACCGCTTACGGGGTGCCGCATATCAGCGCTGATAACTATGCTTCGCTCGGCTACGGGGTGGGCTACGATCAGGCGCGCAATAATATGTGTACCTTGTCGGAGCAGTTGCTCAAGCTGAAAGGCGACAAATCCAGATACTTCGGCGCCGGTACGGGCAACGCGAATTTGCTGACCGATGTGGCCTATAAGGCGCTGGATTACACGGCGCAGGCCGAAGCGCTTTTCGACACCCTGTCCGATGACGCGCAGGATTTACTGACCGGTTATGCGGCCGGTTTTAACCGCTCCCTGGCCGAACGGCAGAGTCCTGCCGACTATCCTTCGCCTTGTCGCGGCGCGGAATGGGTGACGACGATTACCGCCACCGATCTGCTCGCCTATCAGCTGGATCTGGCCGGGCTTGCCAGCTCGCGTAACTTTCTCAGTGCCATGACCGCTGCCCAACCGCCGCAGGCACAAACCGCCGCGCTGAAGGCGGATCTCGATGCAAAGCGGGTACTGACCTCTGAAGGGATCGGCAGTAACGGCTGGGCGCTCGGTGAGGAGCGGGTCGAGGATGCCAATGGGCTGCTACTGGGCAATCCGCATTTTCCCTGGGACGGCGAGCTGCGCTTCTATCAGCATCATCTGACCGTGCCCGGTGAGCTGGATATCTACGGCGTCACCATGATGGGGTTGCCGGCGGTGGTGATCGGTTTTAATGAGCACCTGGGCTGGACCCATACGGTTTCCCAATCCAAACGTTTCACGTTCTATCAGCTGACGCTGGATGAGAATGATCCGACCCGCTATCTGTATGACGGCGAGTACCGCGACATGACAAGCAAGACCGTCACTGTAGAGGTGAAGCAGGCCGATGGCAGTCTGGCCGACTACAGTCAGGCGGTTTATTTCAGTCACTACGGACCGATCGTGAATCTGGCGTCCTTATCTTCGGCGTTGGGCTGGACTGAGACCTCGGCGGTGACCTTCCGCGATGCCAATGCCGGCAACAGCCGCATGCTTGAGCAGTGGCTGGCCATGGGCAAGGCACAGGACAAGGAGGCGTTTGTCGCGTCTTTCAGTGAGCATCAGGGCATTCCCTGGGTGAATACACTGATGATCGATGACAAGGGGACGGCTGGTTTTATCGACGCCACGCAGACACCGAAACTGAGCGCCACTGCCGAGCAATACTGGCGTGCGGCGTCACAGTCGGCGCAACTGGCGGCACTCTGGCAGGACGGGGCCGGCAGCATTATTTTGCCGGGCGACAGCTCCGCTTATGAGTGGGTCGATAGCGGTGAAACCCTGACGCCGGGGCTGGTGCCGTTTGACGAGGCGCCGGTGCAACTGCGCAGCGATTATGTCTTTAATGCCAATAGCAGCCACTGGCTGAGCAATGCCGATGCGCCGCTGGAAGGCTACAGCATCGTATACGGTCCGGAGCAGACGATCCGCAGTCCGCGTACGCGCTATAACGCGCAACTGATCGGCGATACAAGCGGGCAGGGTCTGGCCGGCGCGGATAACCGTTTTAGTTTCGAAGAGCTTAAATCAGTATTGACTGATAATGGTTCTTTGTTCGGCGGGGATTGGAAAAACCTGCTCACCCAGCGCTGCAGTAATTACCCGACGGTCAATTATGAGGGCGCAGCGTATGATCTGACGGCCGCGTGTCAGGCTTTGATTAACTGGGACGGAAAATACAACACTGACAGTATGGGTGCGCACTTGATGCGGGAATTTCTCGCCAAATTCCTCGTATCCGGGCACCGTGCCTTGTCGGATTCCTTGTTTGCCACAGGGTTTGATGCCGAAGCGCCGGCCACTACGCCGTCAGGGATTGCGGCGATTGATACGGAAAATCCCGAAGAAGATACTATTTTGCAAGCCCTGGCCTCGGCGGCCGCTGCGCTGAGCGATGCCGGTATTGCGCTGGATGAGCCGCTCGGCAATGTGCAGTATGTCGTCAAAGCCGAAGGCGAAACCGCCTTGCCGATCGCCGGCGGCAATTCGTTTGAGGGCACGTTTAATCAGGCCGAGACTGATACCAATTCACGCAGTACATCAGATTTCGCCAATGTGCCGACCGGTACGGCGGTGGGGGACAGTCTGCTCTACGCGCTGGATGAAGACGGTGACGGCAGTGATGAGCTGGCTTACCGGGTAAACTACGGCACCAGTTTCGTACTGGCTTTGCAGTTCGGCGACGACGGGCCGCAGGCCGATATGTTCCTGAGCTACAGCCAGGATCATGATCCGGAAGCGGCGCATTTCAAGGACCAGACCGAACTCTATAGTGCACTGGCCTGGCGTCCGGTGTTGATTTCGGAGCAGGATATTGCCGCCGCTGTAGTCGAAACAATCACGCTGGAGGAATAACAGGGCGGTCGCGGCCGGGATCGCCTTTTAAAACGCAACCGCGGCACCGAAAAACCGGTGCCGCGGTTTTTTTGTTGCAGCGCATCCGGAAGAATTCCGGGGCTGACCCCATACCGGGCAGGCAGCGGATTTTCGCGTTTTTGCCTTTCGCCACTTGACAGTTTTGCCTCAGGCTAACACCATGCCCGAACAGCTGCAGACCCAAGACAGCGCCTATGTCGCGTTGTCGGTCGCAATCCCTCGCTGTAGCCAAAACGAAAACAAAATAATAATACAAGCCCGCTGATACGAATACATATAACCGGGCTGAGGAGGATTTACCTCAGGATGAAGTCAATCTCCAATATGTGCGCGGTCACAGGGACGGACTGTGTTTTCCGACGTATCCCGGTACGGGGATCAGACTATGCAGAGGTATAATAACGATGGATTTCTTGCAGTCGCTTTTCGGCACTATCGGTGATCTCACCTGGGGGTGGTCACTCATTCCTTTCCTGGTGGTGCTGGGTTTGTTTTTCACCATCGGCAGCGGCTTTGTGCAGTTCCGCTATTTCTTCCGGATGTTCCGTGTTCTCTCGGGTAAAAATCAGTCCGGCGATCCCAATGCCATTACCGCCCGCGAAGCGCTCTTGCTGTCGGTCGGCGGCCGTGTCGGTGGCGGTAATATCGCCGGTGTGGCGGTCGCGATCACGCTCGGCGGACCCGGTGCGGTGTTCTGGATGTGGGCTATCGCGCTGATCGGCATGGCGACCAGTCTGGTCGAGTGCTCGCTGGCACAGCTTTTCAAAGAACGCCAGGCTGACGGCAATTTCCGTGGTGGTCCGGCCCGCAGCATTATTCATGGGCTCGGTGAAGACTACCGCTGGCTGGCAATTCTTTATGCGGTTTGCCTGATTGCGGCATTCGGTATCGGTTTTCCGGCATTCCAGGGCAATACGGTCGCCGGTGCGGCAGCCGACAGTATGGGTATTCCGCGCGTCATTACCGCTTTTGTGCTGACCATCGCCACCGGTTTTATCGTGTTCGGTGGTATCCACCGCATCGCCAAAGCCAGTGACGTGATCGTGCCGATTATGGCCTTTGGTTATATCGGTATGGCCTTGGTCGTTATCATCATGAATATCGGCGAATTGCCCGGCGTGATCAGCAATATTGTCGCCAACGCATTCGGTCTCGAAGAAGCGGTCGGCGGCGGTATGGGCGCGGCGCTGGCGCAGGGGCTGCGGCGTGGTCTGTTCTCCAACGAGGCCGGACTCGGTTCGGCGCCGAATGTGGCGGCAACCGCAGATGTCCGTCACCCGGTCAGCCAGGGCATTACGCAGTCGTTTTCCGTGTTTATTGATACGGTTGTGATTTGCAGCTGCACGGCCTTCGTGATCTTGCTGGGTGATGTTTACGTGCCCGGCGCGGCGGAAGTTGACGGCGTTGTCCTGACCCAGCAATCGCTGGTTGCGCATCTCGGGAGTTGGGTGCAGTACTTCCTGACATTCGCGATTCTGCTGTTTGCCTTCAGCTCGATCATCTACAACTACTACCTCGGTGAGAATGCCTTGACGGTGATGACCGACAGCCCGACTGCGGTTACCGGCTTCCGTATTGCCCTGATGGCAGTGGTGTTCCTCGGTGCGGTCGCACCGGCGGCAACCGCGGTGTTCTTCTTCTCCGATCCGTTGATGGGCGTGTTGGCCGTGGTCAACCTGCTGGCGCTGATGATGCTGTTCCCGATCGCCAAGCGTTTGATACGCGACTTCGGCGAGCAGCTGAAAGCCGGCGTGGCGCGGCCGGTGCTGGATCCGGCCAAGTTTGCCGATCTCAACATCGACCACAACGCCTGGGCGGGTAATACCGACAAATAAACCACAGGCGGTTAAAGCAATGCTTTAGCGGGAAGCCCGGTCACTCTGAAGTGGCCGGGCTTTTTTGTGCGGTACAATATGTGCCTGCGGTTGGCTTGCGTCCCCGCAGATGAGCAGACAGGCCGTTCGTGCAAAATGCCCGGCCGTGCTGCGAAGGGCAGGGCACAGCCAGGCTCTGACTAAGACCGGATAAACGTATCGGGCCCGTGCCCGGTATTTAAGGAATACCCATGGCCATCAAAAAAACCGAACTCTACTCCTCCCTCTGGGCCGGCTGCGACGAACTGCGCGGCGGCATGGACGCCAGCCAGTATAAGGATTACGTGCTGACCCTGCTGTTTATGAAGTACGTCTCCGACAAGTACAAGGGCGATCCCTACGGCATGATTCTGGTGCCCGAAGGGGCCGGTTTTGACGACATGGTGGCGCTCAAGGGCGACAAGGAAATCGGCGACAAGATCAACAAGATCATTGCCCGCCTGGCCGAAGGGAACGACCTTAAGGGCGTGATCGACGTGGCCGACTTCAATGACGAAGACAAGCTCGGCAAGGGCAAGGAGATGATCGACCGCCTGTCCAAGCTGATCGGCATCTTTGAAGGGCTGGACCTGTCCGCCAACCGGGCCGATGGCGACGACCTGCTTGGCGACGCCTACGAATACCTGATGCGCCACTTCGCCACTGAATCGGGCAAATCCAAGGGCCAGTTCTATACACCTTCGGAAGTCTCGCAGATCCTCGCCAAAGTGATCGGCATTAATGACAAAACTCCGCAGGATGCCAGCGTCTATGACCCGACCTGCGGCTCCGGCTCCCTGCTGCTGAAAGCCAGCGATCAGGCCCCGAGGGGGCTGTCGATCTTCGGCCAGGAGATGGACAACGCCACCAGCGCTCTGGCGCGCATGAATATGATTTTGCACAACAACGTCACCGCCAAGATCTGGAAGGGCAATACTCTGTCCGAACCCCAGTGGAAGGACGAATCCGGCCAGCTGAAAACCTTCGACTTCGCCGTGGCCAACCCGCCGTTCTCCAACAAGAACTGGACCAGCGGCCTCAACCCGGAAGCAGACCTGTTCGGCCGCTTTGTGTGGGGCATTCCGCCGGAGAAAAACGGCGACTACGCCTTTTTGCTGCACATCATCAAAAGCCTGAAAAGCACCGGCAAGGGCGCGGTGATCCTGCCTCACGGCGTGCTCTTCCGTGGCAATGCCGAAGCCCGCATCCGTGAGAACCTGATCAAGCAGGGCTATATCAAGGGCATAATCGGCCTGCCCGCCAACCTCTTTTACGGTACCGGCATTCCCGCCTGCATTATCGTTGTCGATAAGGAACAGGCCCACACCCGCAAGGGCATCTTTATGGTGGATGCCAGCAAGGGCTTTATCAAAGACGGCAATAAAAACCGCCTGCGTGCCCAGGACATCCACAAGATCGTGGACGTCTTCACCCACCAGCGGGAGCTGCCCGGCTACAGCCGTATGGTGTCCGCCAGCGAAATTGCCGCCAACGACTACAACCTGAATATTCCCCGCTATATCGACAGCAGCGAAGCGGAAGACCTGCACGACCTCAGCGCCCATCTGCGGGGCGGCATCCCTGACCGGGATATCGACGCTCTGGCGGCCTACTGGCGCGTATTCCCCGGCCTGCGCAGCGCCCTGTTCCGGGCTGATGGGGCAGGGTGTAGCCAGTGTCTGGTACCGGCGGCGGAGGTAAAAACCACCATCCTTAACCACCCGGAATTCCGTGCCTTTGCCAAAGAGAGCCTGCAGCCCTTTACCGCCTGGTGCGAACTGGCGGCACTGGACCAGATCCGACCGGGCGACAGTCCCAAACAGCTGATTGAGCAGATCGGTGAAGACCTGCTGGAAGCCTATGAGCCCGTGCCCCTGCTGGATCGCTACGATATCTATCAGATCCTGATGGACTACTGGGCCGATAGCCTGCAGGACGACGTCTACCTGCTGGTGCAGGAGGGCTGGCAGGCGGGCAGGGTACTGCGCGAACTGGTGGCCAAAAAAGGGGAAAAACTCAAGGAACAGCCCGATCTGGTGATCGCCAAAACCAAATACAAGGCCGACCTGATCCCGCCCGCCCTGATCGTCGCCCGCTACTTTGCCGGGCAACAGGCCGAGATCGACCGCCTGCAGACCGAGCTGGATAACGCCACCCAGGCGCTGGAAAGCTATCTGGAGGAAAACAGCAGCGACGACGGCCTGCTGAGTGACGCCCTGAACGACAAGGACAAGGTCACCAAGGCCAGCGTCACCGCCCGCCTGAAACTGGCCACCGACCCGGAAGAGCTCGCCGCCCTCAAACAGGCCAAAAAGCTGTTTGATGCCGAGGCCAAAGCCAAAAAGGCCCTGAAAGAATCCCAGGAAGCGCTGGATCAGTCGGTATTCCAGCAGTACCCCGAACTGTCAGAAGCCGAGATCAAAACCCTGATTGTGGAAGACAAATGGCTCGCCACCCTCAAGGCCAGCATCGAAGCGGAAATCGAACGCATCACCCAGCAACTGGCCAACCGGGTCAGGGAACTGGAAGAGCGCTACGCCGAACCCTTGCCCGCCATCACCCGAGAGGTTGAGGCGCTGAGTGAAAAAGTGGCCGGCCATCTGAAAGCCATGGGACTGGAGTGGACGCTGTGACACAGAATTCGGGAAAACCTCTTTCTTCAAAAACAGCGAACGCCGCTTGCGGCGGCCCGCAGGGCGGAGGCATGGATAGCCGACGTAACGATGGAGCAGTCGCAGAAGCCAGTGCCCAATATCTGGCTCAAGCCGCGGGCCATGCCACACCGGCCAGCCACGACTGCCCGCCGGGATACAAGCGGACGGAAGTGGGGGTGATTCCGGAGGATTGGGAGGCAACTACTATCGGGCATGTAACAAAGTGGTTATCTGGTGGAACTCCAAATAGAAAAATAGAAAAGTATTGGCAAGGCAATATCCCTTGGATTAGTGGTTCAACTCTCAAATCTTTAGAGTTGCGTACATCAGACCAGTTTTTGAGTGAGGAAGGTGTTGATGCCGGTAGCAAGATGGCTCCTGTAAATTCAACATTATTACTGGTCAGAGGGAGCGCATTGCACTCAGAAATTCGTGCGGGTTTAGTGGTAAAGCCTGTTTGTTTTAACCAAGATGTAAAGGCTCTTATTCCGAAAAAGGAAATTTATCCCAAGTATTTGACATTATATATCCTCGCAATGAACGACGAGTTGTTGAAACTTGTCAGCTCTGCAGGTAATAGTGCAGGTGTTTTAGATACTGAGCTTGTTAAAAATTTTAAATTCTTTCAGCCGTCAAGAAAAGAACAAACCGCCATCGCCAATGCCCTGTCCGATGTTGATGCGCTGATAAGCGAGTTGGAAAAGCTGATCGCAAAAAAACAGGCCATCAAAACCGCCACCATGCAGCAACTCCTCACCGGCCGCACCCGTATGCCGCAGTTCGCCCTGCGGGAAGATGGTACACCCAAGGGCTACAAGCAAAGTGAGCTGGGAGAAATTCCGGAGGATTGGGATGCTATTAAAATGGGGGATCTTGCAAGGATTCAGAGAGGAGCATCGCCGAGACCAATAGATAGTCCCATTTGGTTTGATCGCAATTCAACAGTTGGTTGGTTGCGAATCTCTGATGTTTCAAAAACCAACAAGTACTTAACGGAGACAACTCAGAGTCTCTCTGAATTAGGTATTGCCAATAGTCGATTTGTGCCAAAGCTCAACTTGGTAATGAGTATCTGTGCGACTGTTGGGAAGCCAATTATTACTAAGAAAGACCTTTGTATTCACGATGGTTTTGTAGTGTTTAATGGACTCTCAGTGAATCAAGATTTTATGTATTACATCCTTAAAGAGCTTGAGGATGAGTGGAGTAAGCAAGGACAAACTGGTTCACAGATGAACCTGAATACAGATTTGATTAATGGTACTTATGTTGCTGTGCCGAAGGATGATACTGAACAAACCGCCATCGCCACCATTCTCTCCGATATGGACGAAGAGATTCAGGCCCTGCAACAGCGACTGGCCAAAACCCGCCAGATCAAACAGGGCATGATGCAGGAACTGCTGACCGGCAAAACGCGGCTGGTTAAACCGGAGTAGGCGGCATGAAAGCCCTCATTCGACAAGATGCCGGGCAAAACGAGCTGCCCGATGTACATGTGCGCCTGGCCGGTTTTTTCGAGCTGGCTGTGGCCACGGAGCCGCTGGTGCTGGATAACTACCAGCGTGCTTATGTCTGGACTAAGGAAAAAGTGATTCAGCTGCTGGAGGACTTTGCCGAATTTACTACCGCTGAGTCACCCACTTTGGTTAGTCAATATTATCTTGGAACTTTACTTCTCCATCGAAAAGCACAAGGGGAAAAAGTTGATCATTGCGTCATTGATGGGCAACAAAGGCTGACGACGCTGGCAATCCTGTATTGGCTACTGGAAGAAACACTGCCTGATTTTCTGCAATTTGAGTTCCGCTCCTCTGGGTCACTGGTCAATGTACAACAAGCCAGAAACACGATAAAAATCTGGCTTGAAGAGCATCCGGAGGCTCGCTCTTCATTCAGACATCTTTTCTCCCGGCTGTGCTTTACGGTCATTATGGTAACCCGTGAAGATCTGGCGTTTACCTTTTTTGATACGCAGAACAACCGCGGCGTTCCCTTGGGTAGTACGGATTTGCTGAAAGCCTTTCACCTGCGAGCTATTCAGGCGGATGATTATCAGTTGGTGGAGCAACTGCAAAGCCTTTGTGCCAGAAAATGGGAGCAGGTGCAGCAGCGGGGTGAGCTGGTCAGAAATAGCAGGCATTATGATTTTGCGCCGGACCTGTTCCACTACTATCTGTGGCGCGGCCGTAACTGGCGAGGCTCTGAGGTAGATGAGCTGGCAAGCCGGGATGAAATGCTTAGCCACTTTGGGCAGCAAAGCCGGGTGTTACCCATCGGGCGGGTGGCCTTGTACCCTGCGGGGTCCAATCTCCGGGGCAAAGAGTTGGAGCTGACGGCGGAGAATGATTATCGCCTGACGCCTGCCATGCAAGAGTTCGGGCAACAGGCCGTGACTTTACCTTTCTCCCTGCGCCAGCCCATCAGCCGTGGTGTTGGGTTTTTTCTCTACACCGAAAAATACGCTGAGATGTTGCAACAACTCTTGTTTGCACCGGGTTCTAATGCCGAAATAAAAGCCACACAGAAGTTTTACAATCGTGTCGTAAGAACCTTGTCAGCTTATTTGCAGAGTTTGTTTCGCCTGGCTTTGCTGACCTATTTTGACCGCTTGGGCAGCCAGGGTTTGTTGCGTTTTGCTTTGTATCTGGATCATCAACTGGGCGCACTGCGCTTGTCCAAGTCGGATATCCGCCGTGAAACACCGCTGAAATTCCTGCGCGAAGCCAAACGGAATTTACTCGATGTGATTTCTTCTGCCTATGAGGGGGATGAGATTATTGGTTTTCTTCAACAAAATAAGGTTGATGCCGTCTACCGGCAGAATGATGGTTGGCGGGAGGCGATTACGAGTCGCGGCAGCAAGGTTCAGGACCGCTATGCCGCCGCAGTAGCAGGCTATTATAAGTTATCCTGTTTGTCGTTAAAAACAGCCCAGCGCATGGATGAGAAAGCCGTGGCAGAGTTGATGTCTGTTCCATCCCACCCAGATTCGCGGAAAATCAGGGAGGTATCCCATGACTGAGTTTACCTCCGATCTGATTACCCTGAATGATATTGTAAACAAGCGCTATTTTTTTAACATTCCCATATACCAGCGCCTGTACGTGTGGGGAAAAGAGCAGATCCATACACTTCTGGACGATATAGTCTCAGCGTGTCAGGAACAAAAAAACACCTTTTATCTTGGCGGCTCGCTGGTTGTTGAACGTTCCCCTGTGGTTAGTAATGGCCTTGATTATCCGGTATTTGATCTTATTGATGGGCAGCAGCGTTTTACGACGCTTTGGCTTATCAGTATTGTGCTGGGAGACCTGCTGACAGATTACCGGCAGGTTAAGACTGATAGCGGTATCCGCCCACGTATCAGCTTCGCTATTCGCCCGGAAGTGACAGCTTTTTTTGAAAAAACATGTCGCGGGGAAAGTGCAAGTTTACCAGAAGCCAGACAATTGGAAGATGCCCTGCAAGAAATCCGATCTTATTTCAACAATTACGCCAACAAATCAAACGATGAGCCCTTGGATACGGCCGCGCTCGCTCAATTTATTTTTTACAAAGTGCAGCTGATTCTAACCAGGGTGCCTGAGCACACCGATCTTAATAAGTTATTTGAAGTCATCAACAATCGAGGCGTGCAATTACAGCATCATGAAATTCTAAAGGCCAAATTACTTGAAAAAATCAGCAGGGATGAGCGGGAACCCTACGCACTCTTGTGGGACGCTTGCTCAAACATGAACGATTATGTTGAGCGCAACCTGAACCGTACTACTCAAGTGGATATGGTTGCATTATATGAAAGTGAAATTCAAAGCCCCTCATCCGGTTGTAAGCGGGAAGCGCTGGCAAGCCCGGCAGAAATTATTTCTGCTTTGCGTAATAAAAATGAAGCTGAAGATTGTGCGCCAACCAGTTTGTTGTCAGTTTTAACGACAACTACGGACTTTTCAAGAACCGATGGCGTATCTGAAAATAAAGAATCCGACTTGCCAGATCGGGTCAATAGTATCATTACATTTTCCATGCTTCTTCAGCATGTGCTTCGGATCTATTTGCATAGAAGCCCGATATTTCCGGATACTGATATTACCAAGGTATCGGACAAAGATCTGCTTGCTATTTTTGATGTTCACTGGCTTAAATTCAAGCCTGCCGGTAATGACGTAAAGGCCTTTATTGAGCTGCTCTGGCAAGTGCGTTATCTGTTTGACAAGCATGTAATCAAATGGGTTTCTGTTGAGGAAGAGCGACTTCATGCGATTCGCCGTTTGTATGTCAATCGTAGTCGTTCACGAGGTGCGGCCTATTTGCAGCGACTATCCAGTGATGCCGAGCCGGAGTTCGCATTATTGCAAAGTATGCTGTATCACTCCCAGCAGATGAGTACGCAATACTGGTTAACGCCGTTATTGAATTTTTTACTCGATAATAACGAGGAAAATGCTTATTTGTATTTGCAGCACTTGGACAATAATCTGTTATGCAGCGAAACGAATGCAACTTTGATTGAACGGACCCATAGGTACCTGGTTAACCCATGGCACAAAGAGACCCTGTTGGATGCTAGTATCAGTCTTGATCAGAAATTTGATAATGGAACCCAGTATCCGCATTACTGGTTCTATAAACTGGAATTCATTCTATACGTCAAAAAGAAATCCATAAATCCAGCTGGTATTGAGGGTTTCAGAATCACCGCTAAAAACTCAGTGGAACATGTTACACCGCAAAATCCGGAGAAGCAGAGCGACCGGATACCAGATGAACTTTTGCATAACTTCGGGAATCTGGCACTGGTGACGCGCAGTCTTAACTCGGAGATGAGTAACAAAGGATTTAGTATTAAAAAAGCTGAATTTAATGAACGCCTCCGTGGTCATGGCGTTTCACTGAAGCTGGAAGATATCTATGATAATACTCAGTGGCAGAAAAACGAGATTGAGTTGCATCAGAAAAAAATGATTCATGAATTTAATCAATATTTATCGACCGTTAAGGCTCAGGTACAGGAGTTAATTGGTGAGTAACGTCGGCCAGCGCGAACGCGCCACCCAGAATCGGTTGGTTGAGTTTTTCCAGCGGGAGCTGGGCTATCGCTATCTGGGCAACTGGGAGTGCCGGGAGAACAACCGGAACATTGAGCAGGAGATACTCACCGGCTGGTTGCAGCAGCGGGGTGTCAGTGATGCGCTGATCAAGCGGGCGATCCGTCAGCTGGATGCGGCCGCCGCGCTGGGCGAAGGCAAAAAGCTCTATTACGCCAACAAGGAGGTGTACCGGCTGCTGCGCTATGGCGTCAAGGAGAAGGAAGGCGCGGGCCATCAGAACGAGACCGTCTGGCTGATCGACTGGAAAAATCCCGAGGCGAACGACTTTGCGATCGCCGAAGAGGTGTCGGTCAAGGGCGAGAACAAGAAGCGCCCGGATCTGGTGATCTATGTGAATGGTATCGCTCTGGGCGTGATCGAACTCAAGCGCTCATCGGTATCGGTATCCGAAGGCATCCGCCAGAATCTGGATAACCAGAAGAAGGATTTTATCCGCAACTTCTTTACTACCATGCAGCTGGTAATGGCGGGCAACGATACCCAGGGCCTGCGCTACGGCACCATTGAAACGCCGGAGAAGTACTATCTGGAGTGGAAAGAGGATGTAGCCAACCCCTATGAGTACCGTCTGGACTTCCACCTCAGCCGTATTTGCAGCAAACAGCGCTTTTTGCAGCTCATCCACGATTTCATCGTTTTCGATGCCGGGGTGAAGAAAACCTGCCGCCATAACCAGTTCTTCGGTATCGAAGCGGCCAAGAAGTCTGTGGCCAAGCGCGAAGGCGGCATTATCTGGCACACGCAGGGTTCCGGCAAAAGTCTGACCATGGTCTGGCTGGCCAAGTGGATTCGGGAGAATGTGCAGGACAGCCGGGTATTGATCGTCACCGACCGCACCGAGCTGGATGAGCAGATTGAAAAGGTGTTTACCGGTGTGGAAGAGGATATCTACCGCACAAAAAGCGGGGCTGATCTGATCGCCACCCTGAACCAGCCCAACCCCTGGCTGATCTGTTCTCTGGTGCACAAGTTTGGCCGCCAGTCGGAGTCGGAAAATGACGCCGCTACCGAGGAATTTATCGCCGAACTGAAAAAGTCACTGCCTTCGGATTTCCGGGCCAAAGGGGATCTGTTTGTGTTTGTGGATGAGTGTCACCGCACCCAGTCCGGCAAGTTGCACGAGGCGATGACGTCCATTCTGCCGGAGGCGATGTTTATCGGTTTTACCGGCACACCCCTGATGAAGAAGGACAAGAAAAAATCCGTGGAGGTGTTCGGCCCCTATATCCACAGCTACAAGTTTGATGAAGCGGTGGCCGATGGCGTGGTGCTGGATCTGCGCTATGAGGCGCGGGATATCGACCAGCACATTACCTCTCAGAAGAAGGTTGATGAGTGGTTCGAGGCCAAAACCCGTGGGCTTTCCCGGTTGGCCAAAACCCAGATCAAGCAGAAGTGGGGCACTATGCAGAAGGTGCTCTCCAGCAAGTCGCGGCTGCAGCAGATTGTGAACGATATTCTGCTGGATATGGAAACCAAGCCGCGCCTGATGGATGGGCGCGGCAACGCCATGCTGGTCTGTTCCAGTGTCTATCAGGCCTGCAAGGCCTACGAGATGTTCAGCCAGACCAATCTGTCTGACAAGGTGGCCATAGTCACCAGTTTTCAGCCCACGGCGGCGAGCATCAAGGGGGAAGAGACCGGCGAAGGGCTGACGGAAAAACTGTTCAAATATGACATTTACCGCAGGATGCTGGCGGAGTACTTCGAGCAGCCGGAAGACAAGGCTGCCACCCGGGTGGAAGAGTTCGAGAAAGAGGTCAAAAAACGCTTTATCGAAGAGCCGGGGCAGATGCGCCTGCTGATTGTGGTGGACAAGCTGCTGACCGGCTTCGATGCGCCCTCGGCTACCTACCTTTATATCGACAAGCAGATGGCGGATCACAACCTGTTTCAGGCCATCTGCCGGGTCAACCGGCTGGACGGGGAGGACAAGGAGTACGGCTATATCGTCGATTACAAGGATCTGTTCCGCTCTTTGGATAAGGCGATTACCGACTACACCCAGGGCGCCTTTGAGGGTTACGACGAGGAAGATGTGGCCGGGCTGCTGAAAGACCGGCTGGAGCAGGCCAGGCTGGATTTGGATAATGCACTGGAAATGGTCCGCGCCCTCTGTGAGCCGGTCAAAGCACCGAGAGATCAGGAAGACTACCAGCACTATTTCTGCTGCGGGCCAGGGGCTGATGCGGATGAGCTGGCCGAGAAGGAGTCCCTGCGCCTGAATCTCTATCAGGGCGTGGCTAAACTCTTGCGCGCCTTCGCCAATCTCGCCAACGAAATGCCCGATGCAGGCTATTCACCTCAGGAAATTAAAGCTATCCGGGCAGAAGTGGCCCACTTCGAGAAGGTGCGTGAGGAAGTAAAACTGGCCAGCGGCGACAAGGTGGAGATGAAGTGCTTTGAGCCTGCCATGCGCCATCTGCTGGATATGTATATCCGCGCTGATGACAGCGAAGTGCTGATGGATTTTGAGGATCTGGGGCTGATTGAGCTGATCGTGCAAAAGGGCAGCGACGCGGTTGAGGATCTGCCCGAGGGGCTGCGCAGCAACCCGGAAGCCATGGCAGAAGCGATCGAAAACAATGTGCGCAAAACCATCATTGATGAGAACCCGGTCAACCCGAAATACTATGAGCAGATGTCGGTGCTGTTGGATGAGCTGATCGAGCAGCGCCGGCAAAAAGCGATCGAGTATCAGGAGTATCTGGAGCGGATCAGGGAACTGTCACGCAAGGTGATACATCCTGAGCAGACTACTTCAGACTATCCGCCTTCCATGGATACCAGCGCCAAACGTGCTCTCTACGATAACCTCGGCAGGGATGAAGTGCTGGCTACCCGAATCGACACGGCCATTCGTTACACCAAAAAGGCGGACTGGGTAGGCGATCGCTTCAAGGAGCGGGAAATCGCCAACGCCATCCGGGAGGAAACCGCCGGCTATGATGTGGATATCCAAAGTGTGATGGAACTGGCCAAGGCCCAGAAAGAGTACCACTGATGGCCAGCATGGAGATCGGCTCCATCGTCATGCAGATCAATCGCAAGGCGATCAAGCATCTGCATATCAGCGTGTTGCCGCCGGATGGGCGGGTGCGGATCTCGGCTCCGGAAACCATGAGCGATACGGCCATTCGTATGGCGGTGATCAGCCGGATTCCCTGGATCAGAAAACAACAAAGTGATTTCGCCCGCCAGCCCCGGCAATCGGATCGTGAGATGGTCAGTGGTGAAAGCCACTATCTTTGGGGCAGGCGTTACCGGCTTGATGTGATTGAGCGGCCTGGCCGACATGAGGTCAGCCACGGGAAGGACCGCCTTCAGCTTTATGTCGGTCCCGGCACGTCGCGGGATAACCGTGCGCAGGTGCTCGATACGTTCTATCGGCAGGCGCTCAAGGCGCGGGTAGCTGAGTTGTTACCGGTCTGGCAGCAGCGCGCGGATGTGGACGTGGCCGCTTGGGGCGTGAAACGGATGAAAACCAAATGGGGCAGCTGCAACACTCAGGCCCGCCGCATCTGGCTGAATTTGGAGCTGGCCAAGAAGCCGCCGGAATGCCTGGAATACATTCTGGTGCACGAGCTGGTGCATCTGCTGGAGCGTAACCACAACGAACGGTTCAAGGCGCATATGGACAGGCTGTTGCCGGACTGGCGGGAACGCAGGACGCTGCTGAATCTGATGCCGCTGGCGCATAACCATTGGATCTATTGATTAGCTGATCCCGTTTGCCGCTGCATAGCCTGATGCAGATGCCGGTTCTCCATTCGTGTCGCACACCGGAACCGGCAAGCGGCGCGCCTGCCAACCACCCGAAGTGGACTGCTTTACCCATCACCCAGTGCAGCGCGATAGGGCGCTTATGCTTGCAAGCCAGTGCCGGGCATCTGGTGCTGATTGACAGTACCTGCCAGCAGGCGCGGAAACCCCATACTCACAGCCCCCATGTTCACCTTGCACTTGAAACAGTGCTCCCCACCTTGAAATCGGTGCGCTAAGCGAGACCAGATGAGAAACGCAGTCATCGGAGAAAGCGAAGTTCCGCACCAGGCTTACGCCACCGCGTGTTCGTCATGACTGTCTTGATTGAGAATTGTCATTCTGAGGATGTTTTACATAACGGTTTTTGTCGCGTTGCTATGGCTGACGACTGCACAGTTAGATATATTTGGCAGCTTACAGTTAGATGGAAGCATGGTCTGGCGGTAATTTTTACATAACGGTTGATTCGTATGTCGGAACTGCATCAGCAATTTGTGGCTCTTGCACAGGCGCTGGACGGGAAACGCCGTTTGGCAAAGCGTCTGCGGCTGCTGGAGGCCATCGCAGGTACCGGTTCTCTGACGGCCGCGGCCGGTCTTTTGGGCGTCAGCTACAAAACCGCATGGAACCATCTGCAGGAGCTGAACAGGGAGAGCGGTGCGCAGATCGTGGCCACCCGTACCGGAGGTGCGAGTGGTGGTTCCAGTCAGCTGACCGCTGACGGGCAGATGTTGTTGGCGCAGTTGCGATTGCAGCGACAGCGAAGCGATCAGCCGCCGGCCGAGCGTGTTCCGGCGCTGAGCTTTAGTGCCCGCAATCAGTTGCCGGCGCGCGTTCTTTCTGTGGAAGCCGATGATGTGCTCGCCCGCATCGGGCTGGTCGCAGGCGGAATCCGTCTGTGTAGTTTGATCACCCGTAGCAGTATCGACAGGCTCGGCCTGCGTGTGGGGGCGGGCGCCTATGCCATTTTCAAGGCCAGTGCACTGGACCTGATGCGGGCAGAATACAAGTCTGACAACCCCGATATGAACATCATGCCAGCCCGGGTCCTGTGCTGTAACAGCAGCGCTCAGGGGCGCGAGATCGAACTGGCTTTGAACGACCAGCTTAGCCTCACCGTTGCCCGCCGGTACGATCAGGCGGAGGACGTCTGGCTCTGCGATGGTGCCCGGGCACAGGTGTTGATCCACCCCCGGGAGATTATGTTGGCAACCACTGCCTGAGATTCATCCGGCACGGCATCGGGGCCGTGCTAACGGCTACAGCGTAAGGAAAAAACCATGAAACCCAAGCAACAGCTGATCACCGTCAGCGCAGCAATCTTTAGCCTGCTGTGTTTGATTCGGCCTGCCATGGCGGATCGGGTTCAGGCCGCGGTGGCTGCCAATTTCACGGCTACCGCTAAGGAGATTGCTGCCGGATTCGAGCAGGCCACCGGTCATGAGGTGGTGCTGAGTTTCGGTTCCACCGGCAAGCTTTACACCCAGATCATCAATGGCGCGCCGTTTGATGTTTTTCTGGCCGCCGATGCTGCCCGGCCACAGAAACTGGTGGATTCAGGTGAGGCGGTGGCCGATTCCCTGTTTACCTACGCGGTGGGGCAATTGGTGCTTTGGAGTAACGACGAAAACCTGATCGACGCTGAGGGTAGGGTGCTGAAGGAGAAAAAACTCGAACGGCTGGCGATTGCCAACCCGAAAACCGCGCCCTATGGTGCCGCCGCTGTTGAAGCGCTGACTGCCATGGGCTTGTGGGGCGAATATGAGACCACCGCGGTACGTGGTGATAACATCGCGCAGACCTATCAGATGGCCTACAGCGGGGCCGTTCCGGCGGCGCTGGTGGCGCACGCCCAGATTGCGCTGGACGACCGTGGCTCCGGCTGGATGCTGCCACGGGAACTGTACAGCCCGATCCGCCAGCAAGCGGTGTTGCTGACGAAAAGTGCCCACAAGGAAGCTGCCGGGGCCTGGATTGAATACCTGCAAAGCGAGCCGGTCCGCGCCATCATCGAGCGCTATGGTTACGGCCTCGAGTAATGCGCCGGCATAATCTACCGGAGCACCGACGGGCATGACCGGGGCGATTCTGCTGACATTAAAACTGGCTGGCCTGACCACGCTGATCCTCTTGTTGGTGGGGACGCCTCTGGCCTGGTGGTTGTCCCGCAACCGGGTCTGGTGGAAAGACCTTATCAGCGCGGTGGTTGCCTTACCGCTGGTTTTGCCGCCCACCGTTTTGGGTTTTTATCTGCTTCTGGCCATGTCGCCGCAGAATGCCTTCGGGGCCTTCCTGAAAGCGCACTTCGGTATCGTGCTGCCGTTCACTTTTGAAGGCCTGGTGCTCGGCTCAGTGATCTACTCGCTCCCGTTTGTGGTCCAACCGATCCGCAACGCCTTCGAGGCGGTAGGCCGCGGCCCGCTCGAAGTGGCTGCCACCTTGCGTGCTTCACCGCTGGATCGCTTTCTCACTGTAGCGTTGCCCTTGGCACGGCCCGGGTTTCTTACCGCTGCTGTGCTGGGGTTTGCCCATACGATGGGTGAATTCGGTGTGGTCCTGATGATCGGCGGTAATTTGCCCGGCGAAACCAAAGTCTTGTCCATCGCCATCTACGATTATGTGGAATCTCTGGAGTGGACGCAGGCGCACATCCTCTCCGGCGGCATGTTGCTCGGTTCGTTTCTCCTGATCTTCACCATGATGCTGATCGAGAAGCGTTCCGGGAGGCTCTATTGATGGCGACGCTCAAGGCGCGCTTTAACGGCACTGTCGGTGGTTTCCGGCTCAATCTGGCATTTGAAGTGCCGGCCCGGGGTGTGACTGCGTTATTCGGCCCTTCCGGTTGTGGTAAGACGACGCTGCTGCGTTGTATTGCCGGTCTGAATCGCCTGCCGGGAGGGGAGTGCATTTTGGGCGATGAGGTCTGGCAACAGGGGAAAACCTTTGTGCCTGTCCACCGCCGCCCCATAGGTTATGTGTTTCAGGAGCCCGGCCTGTTTGCGCACCTGAACGTACGGAAAAATCTGATCTATGGCATGCGTCGCGCCGGCCTTGACCACCGGCACTCAGCGCAGCTGGCGGAGTTAACCCGGCTGATGGGAATCGCTCATCTGTTGGAACGGCGTGTCCACGCGCTGTCCGGCGGTGAAAAGCAGCGGGTCGCTATCGCACGTGCTTTGCTTCTCGAGCCACGCTTGCTGCTGATGGATGAACCCCTGTCAGCACTGGATCAGGACAACAAAAACGAAATCCTGCCTTATCTGGAACAGCTGCATGCGCGTCTGGAGATCCCGGTCCTGTATGTCACTCACGACCGTCGCGAGGTTGAGCGCTTGGCCGATCAGATTCTGTTGTTGCGTGAAGGCGAGCTTCTGGCCAGCGGGGATATAGGTGAGATGCTGACCCGGCCGGACCTGTCTTTCGGGCGTGCCCGTGATGCGGTAACGGTGCTGGACGGGCAGGTCCGGGACTATGACGCACGCTACGGTATGAGTACCTTGCAGATCGATGGCGGCACGCTGGAAGTGGCGGGCAATCTGGGACCAGCCGGGAGCTGCAGGCGCTTATGTATCGCGGCCACGGATGTGAGCCTTACCCGCGACAACAGCCATCCCAGCACCATCCTCAACCGCCTGCCGGCGGTGATCCGGGAGATCCTGCCGGCAGACGGGCCCGGTCTGAACGTGCTGTTGCGCATCGGTCAATCCGGCCAAGGCAGCGCGCTGCTGGCCAGTGTTACCCGGAAGTCGGTTGAGCGGATGGGGCTGGAGCCGGGGCAAAAACTCTATGCCCAAATCAAGGGCGTCTCACCGCTGGCAACGGCTACCGCTTCCGCTTTAAGCGATCGTCGCTGAGGGGAGAGGGTTCACCCCGGCGGCACCTGACCGGGGTCTCGCCACCGAGTCAGACATTTCGATGAGATTGACGCTGACAGTGAGCCTGTTTCTTCAGGATGAGTGTCCGGATTGCTGGCTATGGTGTTTTACCAACGTGCTCGTATGATTGGCTTATTGGTTGATAACGGAGTCAGGCAATGGATGAGAAATTAGAGAAAATTATAAGATATTTAAATGAGACTAAAACTCGATGCACCTACGGTGCAGTGGCTGAAATTCTTGGCGTTCGCCCACAGGCTGTAGGGGGTTATTTGGGCAGGCAGCGCCCAGAGGTCTCATGGATAGTTAATTCTAAAACTCATGAGCCAACCGGTTATGAAGATAAAGATAAACATCCTGAGTTATACCGAACTGATCGGGTCATAAAGTCAGCAGACGTCCTTCGCAGATGTGCAGGCGTGTAATGCAGCCAACAAGTCGTGCAAAGGCGCCCGCTACGCAAACTGGACAGTCCAACTTACGGTTGGCCTCCCATTCTCCAGGCGTCATAAGAACAAGAGAAGTAAGACGGTCATCAGAGAAAGCGCAGTTCAGGCAGCCGCTTGTCGGTGATGGCGCTTAAGGTACGGTTGGACAGCGGGATGCCGTCCTTATCTGTTGAGGTCCGCGCCGTTGCGCAGGGCATCAATGGCTTCGTTGATGCAGATGCCGGCTCCCCATTCGTGCCACACACCTGAACCTGCAAATCCCGGCCTCCCCGCATAGCCGCCGTGTTTGTACAGGCTGCTTAAAAAACATCGCTGACGGGTCTATCATTGCCCGCCACGTCACAAGTTCGAGTACTTATGTCCCGCTCTGTTTTTCGTCTGACACTGCCTATTCTGTTTGGCTATATCCCGTTGGGAACAGCGTTTGGCGTGCTGTTTTCGACCCAGCTGGATTACCCCTGGTGGGTGGCGCCCCTGACCGGGCTTGTAATCTATGCCGGGGCAGGGCAGATACTGGCGGTCAGCCTGCTGGCCAGCCATGCCGGCTTGCTGGAGGTGTTTGTGGCGATGTTTGTGCTCAACTCCCGGCACCTGTTCTATGGCTTGTCTCTGCTGGGGCGCTTCCGCGGCGCGGGCTGGCGCAAAGCCTATCTGATATTCGGCCTTACGGATGAAACCTATTCCCTGTTAACCAGCCGGCCACAAAACGCGGACAGGAAAACCGAGCAGGAGATCGATTTCCGCATTACCGCCCTGAACCAGTGCTACTGGATCGTGGGTTGTGCGCTCGGGGCCTTGCTTGCCGATAATCTGCGTTTTGACACCAGCGGCATCGAGTTCGCGCTGGTTGCGCTGTTTATTGTCCTGACGATTGAGCAGTTCAAGGCACTGGGCGACAGTTTTCCGATCTGGACCGGTGCCGCTGCGGCGGCTATTGCGATAGTGTTTCTGGAACCTGCGCACCAGCTTATCGGCGCTATTGTGATCGTGACCGGTGTACTGCTGATCCAGTACCGCAAACTGCGCTCAGAAGTGGCAGGGGAGGGCGTCTGAGATGAGCGAAAGCGTCTACCTGGCCGCCTTTATCCTGCTTGCCGCAGTGGCGACGTTTGCCACCCGTGTGATTCCTTTTTTGTTCTTTGAACGGCACACGGAACACCCGCTGATACAGCATCTGGGGCGATATCTGCCGGCGGCAGTCATGGCAATGTTAGCGACCGTATTCCTGCAGCAGTCCGCCGATTGGCAGGGTAAATTCCCCGGGCTGGATGCGCTGATTCCGGGCTTGCTGGTGGTGGCGGTTCACCTGTGGCGGCGCAACACGTTGTTGTCCATCGCTGCGGGTACGGCGACCTATATGGCGCTGTTGCAGTCGGGGATTCTCGGCGGCTGAAGTCGATGTGTCACCGCGCCAGTACGGACATGGCCATAACCGTTTGAAATACAACAGGAGGACCAATGGATTGCCCGAAATTACTCGGAGACAAGGACGCGTTAGACGTACGCCTCTCACAGATAAATGAGTCTTCTATTGCCCCACTGACCGCCTTCGTGCAGCGGCTCCGCGAGAAGATGGGGGCCGATGCCGCAATCCCTTATTTCGATCCCTGGGATGGCGGGGTTAATGCAGAAGCATTGTTTTTGCTCGAAGCCCCCGGTCCGAAGGCAAGAAATTCCGGCTTTGTGTCGATGAACAACCCGGATGAGACGGCAAAGAACTTGTTCGTTATTTCCAGGGAAGCCGGTATTGATCGGAAACGAATTGCCATTTGGAACACTGTACCTTGGTACATAGGCTCAGATAGCAAAATACGCCCCGCTACAGCAGCTGATATTGCCCGGGGAATCGAATCCCTTGCGGAATTGATTCAACTCCTGCCGAAGCTGCGTGCGATTGTTTTGGTCGGACAAAAAGCGGCCAAAGCTGAGAAGCATGTTCGCCGGGTCGCGCCCCATTTGACCGTGTTTACCAGTCCGCATCCAAGCCCGATGTTTGTTAATAGAAAGCCCGGGAATAGGGGGATTCTGCTTGATCGGTGGCGCAAAGTTCAGTCGTTTTTAGAGGGCTAGCCATCCGCTGGCTTAACGACGCGGATGGAAACCGGAGACCGGAACTAAGCCGGATTCGGAACTGAAAGTGCGTAGAACCCGGCTGTGACGGTTCCACCAAAGGCATTATTGGCTCGATATTTCATTTGAAAGCGGTGTTTGCCACCTGCTACCGGTAAACTGACGGGAATAGAACGGCTCATAGTCGCGCTTCGTGTAGAGCCGCATCATCTCGCCGTCACGCCAAACCGCATGGTAGAAAAAATAAGCCGATGGGATGCTCGAAGTCGTACTTTCGTGCCTCCTGCACCATTCTTTCTTTATAAGGGCGGAAGTCGTGTGTCGGAGGGCAGTCGGGACGGCGGTTTAGCTGATCCGCCATTGCCTGAGTCAGGATGATTTTTCCATTGGGTATACGCCGGTGTCTGCGTAGTGACATGGGGAAACTCACTTGGGTGTTGTGAGGCGGCCGCGGGCAGAAAGCCCGGCGC
>JAUOPI010000029.1 GCA_030546905.1 Granulosicoccaceae sp. 1_MG-2023
GGGGGGGGGGGCGCACCCCCCCCGCCCCCGCGAGGGACATCAGACCGGATGCGTGGCCTTGTAGCGACGCAGGCCAATCAGCAGGCTGAAGCACATCACAATCAGCACCAGCGTAAACGGCAGTCCGGTGGATACCGTCATGGCCTGCAAGGCGCTGAGCGCTTCGGTGCCGCCAACCAGTAGCAGCGTTGCAGCAACCAGACCTTCGAAGACAGCCCAGAAAACGCGCTGCGGCACAGGCGCATCAAGCTTGCCGCCGGCGGTGATAATGTCGATCACCAGAGAGCCTGAATCCGATGAGGTCACAAAGAAGACCAGCACCAGCACTATACCCACCAGCGAAAGCAGGCTCGACCAGGGGAAGCCTTCAACCATCTTAAAGAGCTTCACTTCCTGTGCCGCCGAGGCAACCGGTGCAGCCGCGTCGGCAATCACCTGGCTGATGGCAGCCCCGCCGAAGGTACCCATCCAGATCGCGCACAGCACGGTCGGGATAATAATCACGCAGAGAATAAACTCACGCACGGTACGGCCACGGGACACACGGGCGATAAACATGCCGACAAACGGCGACCAGGAAACCCACCAGGCCCAGTAAAACGCAGTCCAGCCCTGCAGGAAGTTCACATCCTCCCGACCGAACGGCGATGCCAACGGAATCAGCTCACGGGCATAAGAGACCATGCCGGTACCGATCGTGGAGAAAATCTCAGACGTCGGACCGAAGATCAGGACACACACCAGCAACAGCAGCGCCAGCCCCATATTGATCTCGGACAGCACTTTGACACCGCCGTCCAGACCACGGATCACCGACACCAACGCAATACTGGTAATCACCGTGATCAAGACCACCGTGGCGACCTGCCCTGTACCCCAGCCATACAGATAGTTCAATCCGGCCAGTGCCTGCGTTGCGCCGAAACCCAATGACGTGGCCAGACCAAACAAGGTCGCAAATACCGCCAGCACGTCAACGATATGCCCGGGCCAGCCCCACACGCGATCACCCAGCAGCGGGAAGAAGGCCGAACGCAATGTCAGCGGCAGGTTGTAGTTAAAGGCAAAGAATGCCAACGCCAGCGCCACGGCTGAATAGATCGCCCAGGGGTGCAGTCCCCAGTGGAAGATCGTCGCGGCCATGGCGAGCTCTTTCGCCGCTGCCACATCGCCCGCGGCCCCGCCCAGCGGCGCCCAGTCGGTGCGCACACCGGCCTCAACGCTGGTGCCACCCATGGATGACGCGAAATGCGACATGGGTTCGGAGACACCGAAGTACATCAGGCCTATGCCCATACCGGCGGCGAACAACAGCGCGAACCAGCCGATATAGCCGAAATCAGGCTTCGCGTCTTTGCCACCGAGACGGATCTTACCCAAGGGCGAGATCGCCAGACCCAGCGCAAACACCACGAACAAATTACCGGCGGAGAGGAAGAACCAGTCAAAATTGCTGGTAATCGCCGGCCGCAGCCAACCAAAAAACTCGGCTGCCTCGGTCTGAAACATCAGAGTCAGCACCACAAAAGCCACGATGGCCAGGCCTGAAACCCCGAAAACCGGGTTGTGAATATCCATACCTAAGAGGTTGACGTTGTCCTGTCCCACCTCATAGTCGGTCTTCATTTCTTTATGCATTACTTCTCCTGTATTCATCCGATCGGCGGTTTGCGGCTGGGAACGCACCGACAGCGTTTGCAAAAGGCCCTCAGGGGCCAAACACAAACCGGATCGGAAGGCGGACACAACGCAGTGCGTTGCAGATCTGAACAGGCCCGCCGGACGGGCCTGAATTGACATAGGCGGCGGCAGCAACTGCTGCTAAACTCGCCTATCGCTTGATGTGTGCCTTCTCGCTGACACAGCAAAATATACGGAAAAACCGGCATAGCCGGCCAATCCGCGCACTACCCTAGACGATTTACAAGCCGCCCTGCAAGGCGATAGAGATAAAACCGAGAATGCCGCCCGCCCGGAAAGCCCTCAATTGCCTACTCTGTGCCCTGCTTCTCTGCAGCCCACGGGCGCAGGCCGACGACAGCACGCTGCCGCGTGACTCGGCCTGGCTACTGGCCGCCAATCAGGCGCGTCATCTGCGCGATGCGGCCAAGTTCCGCTTTGAGATGGACAATGATATTGCCTTCGGCTCGGACAATCAGTTCAGCAACGGTTGGGGCTTGCGGATTTTCACCGCCCGCGCCCACAGCTGGGATACGCTGGACGGCCCGCCGGCCTGGTCGCTCGAATTCGGCAAACACTTCCCCGGTCTGAACGGCGCGCATTTGCAGGTGCGCACCGGCTTTGCGGTCGGCCAGATCATCAACACGCCCTCGGATATCGAACGCACCGAGCTGATCGAAAACGATGTGCCCTACGTGGGCCTGTTGGCAGGCCAGATGAGCTGGATGGCGTTCAGCGATCTTGACCTGCGTGCGGTGGAGATGACCCTCGGCACGCTCGGGCAAGCCTCGCTCGGCGAACAGGGCCAGAATCTGATTCACAGCTGGACCGGGTCCGATATCGCCCGCGGCTGGGCCAATCAGGTCAACGATGAGGTGGTCTTCAATCTCAATTACGTCAGCAAAGACAAAATCACCGGCTCACAGACATCGGGCAGAAACTGGGATTTGGCACTCAGCCGCGGCTGGGCGCTGGGGACAATTTTCACCCATGTCGAGGCCGGTCTGGACATACGATTCGGGCGCAATATGCCGGGCGGTTTTGCCAGCACGCCGGAGATTATGGGGCGCTCGATCAGTCACGACGCCACCCTGCCCCCGCCCATACGCAATAAGGGCTCGCTTTACGGCTCGCTGAGCCTGAGTGCCAATTACTTTTTCCACCACTTGTTACTGGACGGATCGCTGCTCAGTACGCGCCACGGTAAGTGGGTCGAGCGCTATAAGCTGATCGGCACCGCCAATCTCGGTTTTCATTATGAAAGGCCTGAATGGGCGCTGCACCTGCAGTGGGTCAACACCACGGATACCGTGCGGGTCGATGAGCTGCCGAACAACGGAGACAAGATGAACCGCTTTTTGTCACTGATGCTGGAATGGAAGATCCAATGAGACGGCATGGCTACCGCTATGCCGCGAGCTGCTTACTCGGGTATGCGTTGCTGACGGGCCCGGCCGGCGCGGCCGCCCCGACCCCGCTTAATGTGGACGGCTTCTACGGCGGGCTGAAGGTGGCCTATTTTGACCCTGAAATGGACAAGCTGGACGAGCAGAACTTCGACGGCCCTGACAATGCCGGCTTTGTACTGGGCTATGAGAGGCGCTATGAGGCAGGCTACGGCGGTGCCGAGCTGACCTACTCGACCAGCTTTCTCGACGGCTCAATCGACAGCGGCCCGGTGTCGGCCAACACCTTCGGTGTTTTCGCCGTCTACCGCACCATCGAATCGCGCCGCGTGCACACCGGCCCTTATCTGAAACTCAAAGCCGGGGCCTATCACTACGATGCCGAAATCGGTGACCAATCCGAGTCCGCCAGTACGGCGGCTTTTGGCATCGGCTTCGGCATCAATATGTACGTGGTCAGATTCGAGCTGGAATTGCTGGTCCCTGAAAAAGACCTGCAATACGTCTCATTTCATATTCTGTTCTGATTGGCGCAAGCGGACCGCTCAGGCGCGGCGGCGCTTTTGCTGTACATAGGCCCAAAGCACATCAAGACAGGACGCGCCCAGTCGCGAGGCGCGCTCCGGTGACCAGCCCTGCAAGGAATCGGGCCTGTCAGCGGTATCCTTAAACGGCATTTCCAGCGTCATCGCCAGACAGGCAAAATGGTGGGCGATGTAGTTGGAACACATCCCCAGGTTGGCGGTGCCCGGTGCATTGGCAGGATAGCCGTGGGTGGTCTGAAAATCCGGATTGATCGCCTGATAGGTCTGACGGAAGAAATTCAGCTCCGCGTCGCGTTCCTCATTCCAGCCGGGAATCCCCTGGGTGCCGGCAATAAAGTTATACGGCAAGGCTTCATCACCGTGGACATCCAGACTCAGCGCGACACCAGTCTGCTGCATACGTTCGCGCACGTAAAGCACTTCGGGACTGGTTTCAGGATTGGCGTTTTCCCATTCACGGTTGAGATTGGCGCCGGCGGCATTGGTGCGCAGATGCCCGCGGCGACTGCCGTCGGGATTCATATTCGGCACCACGTAAAACGTCACCTCGTCCAGCAAGGCCTTGGCAACAGCATCGTCTTCATCGAGCAAACGCCCGAGAAAGCCTTCCATCCACCACTCGGCCATGGTCTCACCGGGATGCTGACGGGCAATCACCCAGTACGGCAGGCGTGCGGCATCGGGCTCACCGACCACCAGCAGATCCATATCCTGCCCGTCGAGGGTTTCGCCAAGCACCTCCAGCGAGGCCAGCGGCGATTCCTGCGCGGCCGCCACCAGATCGGCGTGACGTTCCATCGGATAAGGCGCGAAGTAAGCGTAATAGACGCTGTCATTGAGCGGCATATGCTCAATCCACAGCTCACCGTCCTCATAGCGGCTATCCACGCGAAACCAGAATTCGCGGTCATAGGAGGCCACCGCGCGGTAGTTTTCCCAACCGGCCGGATAGGCCGCGCCGGCGGCGTTGGTGATCACAAAGCGGCATTCGAGGTCTTTGACCCCGGAGGCACGGAAGTGGAACCACTGGTAGAAATCGGACTGATTGTCTTTGCGGATCGCCAAACGCACATTGGCCGGATCGCTGCAATCGAGGCAGTCGATATTGCCACTGTCAAAACCGGTGGAGATTTTCATACGCCGTGCGCCCCTGAAGTGTTAAACAAACTAAGGGCTATTATCCGGCCCGCACCGGCGCCGGACAAGAGCCCCCTGGTCAACGGGACGTTTTGCTTAGCTGTCGCTGGCCAGATTGGCGCGACCGACGATCAGCGGATCGACCGCCTGGATGTTGTCGAGATCTTTGCCTTCGTAGTGCATTTTGTGCAGCACATAACGCATGGCATTCAGACGCGCGCGTTTTTTACAGTTGGATTTGACCACGGTCCACGGCGCTTCGGCGGTATCCGTGTGGTAGAACATGGCCTCTTTGGCCTCGGTGTAATCGTCCCATTTATCCAGCGAGGCCAGATCGATGGGGCTGAGTTTCCACTGTTTGAGGGGGTGGATCTCACGCTCTTTAAAACGGCGGCGCTGTTCTTCACGGCTGACCGAGAACCAGAATTTGATCAGGGTGATACCGCTGTTGACCAGATGCCGCTCAAACTCGGGCACCTGACGCATGAATTCGTTGTATTCAGCGTCGGTACAAAATCCCATCACACGCTCAACACCGGCCCGGTTATACCAGGAACGGTCAAACAGCACGATCTCGCCCTTGGACGGCAGGTGTTTGATATAGCGTTGAAAATACCACTGACCGGCTTCTTCTTCGGTGGGTTTTTCCAGCGCCACAACACGCGAGCCACGCGGGTTGATGTGTTCCATAAAGCGCTTGATGGTACCGCCCTTGCCTGCCGCATCGCGCCCTTCAAAGACAATCACCAGACGCTGGCCGGTTTCTCTGATGTGCGCCTGCAATTTCAGCAGCTCAACCTGCAGTCGGTATTTTTGCTTTTCGTAGACTTTGCGCGAGAGACGGTTTTTGTAGGGATAAACCGCCGAACGCCAGTTATCCACCAGTTCTTCGTTGGGGTCAGGCTTGTTACTTTTATCGTCCTCACCCCGCCAGCGTGTCAGGGCAACACGCAAGGCTTCGGCATCGTCGGGAGAAGCACCGGCCAGGATCGAGTCGAGTGTTTTGACCACGGCGGCGGCATCCACCGGGGTTGGCTTGGTGTGATCGAGAATATCTTCAGCCGCACTCAATTGTGAATCCTGCGCCTCGGACACCGCCTTCAGAACGGAATAGGCTTCAACGCCTTCCGCGGCCGGAGCGTTATCACGATTTGTCTTGTCTGATTTGGCTTCATTGCCCATTTTGCTTACAACCTCCCGTGCTTTGCCATAAAACTGTCATCTCATCATGTTTCGGCCCTTATGGCAAAAAATCCACCAAATTTGTAGGGGTAATCTGCTCAGTTCTGATCCCAACGGAACAGCTTTGATCCCAACGCCAGAAACAAAGCACTGAGCACGGCCAGAAAAATCAGATGATGGGCAATGCCGGCCAGCCCGGCACCGTCGATCATAATCGCCCGCGCGCCTTCGGTTACATGGGTCAAAGGGAACAGCCAGGCCAGTTTCTGCAGCCACGGGTGCGCCCCTTCCATGCTGAACCAAACCCCCGAAAGCAGCATCATCGGCCAGGTCAGCATATTCAGCAGACCACCGGCCAGTTCCTCACTGGACGTGCGCGCCGCCACCACCAGACCAAGACTGATCAGACAGATCGCACCCAGAGCAAACAACAGAAACAGATTCAGGTAGCTGCCGTTCATGGTGAAGCGCAGAAAGTAATTGGTGCCGGCATAAACCGCCGAGCTGATCAGCAGAATCAACCAGAGCCGCGAGGCGACCTGCGCGGCCAGAAACTCAAACGCAGTCAGCGGGGTTGCCTTGAGACGTTTGAGCATCCCGTTCTTGCGGTAACGGACAATCACATAGCCGACCCCGAACAGGCTGGCGAACATGACATTCATACCCATCACGCCGGGAATCACCCAATCCACATAGCGCACCGCGCGGCTGCTGACCGACTCTTTGACAAAATCCGCACCACCGGTGCCGGCCAGAACCCGTTCGAGCATATAGCCGTTGGTGTTGGTTTCGTTGATCAGGTAGCGGCGCTGATCCAGATCGATCAGCATATCCACCAGATGCCGCTCGACCTTGAGCTGCGCCTCTTCGCGCGAGCCGGCGTCGATAAACTGAATATGCTGAGTGGCGAAGAAATCCGGCAAGGCCGCCTCATTGACGGCCGGCAACACCAGCACCTTATAAAGGGTTTTGTTGTCATCGCTGAAGGCAAAGGTCAGCGCCACCACCAGCATCACGGGGAAGATGACATTCCAGGCCCAGGACGAGGTATCGCGGAAAAATTCGCGGTTGCGCGCCATAAATACGGCAAGAAAGTGATTCAGCATCAGTGACGCAACTCCCGTCCGGTCAGTTCAAGGAACAGATCCTCAAGATTGCGCTCGCGGATCTTGAGTTTCTCCAGCGAGATACCCGCACCGAGCAACTGCGCCAGCGTGGCATTCACATCCTGCGAGGCAATCTCCAGCAGCCCGTCATGCTCACGGCAAGTGCCCAGCGCATCCCGCAGCGAGGCCGGCACCAGCCCGCACGGCAGGGTCAGGATCACATCGCCGAAACAGCTGTCGAGCAAGTCCCGCGGACTGCCCTGAGCGATGATTTTGCCGTGGTCCATAAACACCAGCTCATCACACAGCTGGTAAGCCTCATCCATATAATGGGTGGTCAGCACCACCGTCTTGCCTTCGGCTTTGATCTGTTTCACCAGATCCCAGAAATTGCGCCGCGCCTGCGGGTCCAGGCCGGTGGTCGGCTCATCGAGGAAAACGATATCGGGATCGTTGACCAGCGCAATAGCCAGCAGCAGACGCTGACGCTGACCGCCGGACAGACGCCGCACGTCACGTTCGAGATACTCACCCAGCGCGCACTGGCGGATCAGCGAGTCGATATCACGGGTGGTCGGGTAAAACGCAGCAAACATCTGCAGCGCCTCGCGCACCTTCATAAAATCCTGCAAGGCGGTGGACTGAAACATAATCCCCGCCCGCCGGCGGAATTCATCACCGAGCGGTTTGCCGCGATAGAGAATGTCGCCCGAGGTCGGCGTCACAATGCCCTCAAGCATCTCCACGGTGGTCGTCTTACCGGCCCCGTTAGGCCCGAGGAGTCCGAAGCAACGACCGCCGTCGATGGTCAAATCTATACCGTCGACCGCACACAGCGTGTCGTAGGTTTTACACAGTTTGCGCACTTCCAGCAAAGCCGTCATCCGCTCTCCCCGCCCCGGCCGATGCCGCGGCACGCAAAAATGGCGGTATGATACCCGAACCTATTCACCTCTGCATGACACCAGAATCACTTCGGAGACAGCCCTTGAACAGCGCTTGCGCCGACGACCAGCACGCCGAAACCGCACACCGCCTGATGCGTTTTTTCAGCGAGTACGGCCCGCTCACCGTGCTCGGCGGTGCCGGCATCAGCACCGATTCCGGCATTCCTGATTACCGTGACCGCAACGGCAACTGGAAAACCGCCCAGCCGGTTCAGGGACCGGACTTTATCCGTCACCGGCATGTGCAACAGCGCTACTGGGCACGCAGTCTGATCGGCTGGCAGCGCTTCGGCCATGCCTCGCCCAACCGCGCTCACCATGCCCTGGCCGCGTTGGAGCAAAACGGCTTTATCCATCATCTGATTACGCAGAATGTGGACGGCCTGCATCAGCGCGCCGGCAGCCGCGCGGTCACGGATCTGCACGGACGACTGGACCGCGTGATCTGCCTCGCCTGCGGGCAACGCTCGGCACGCGACGCGCTGCAGCACAAACTGGCCGCGGCCAACCCGGCATTTCTCAGCTACGACGCCGGCAGCGCACCGGACGGCGATGCGCTTATCGAAGACGCGCCTTTTGAAGAATTTACCCTGATCGCTTGTGATCGCTGCGGCGGCACCTTAAAGCCGGACGTGGTGTTCTTCGGCGAAAACGTGCCCGCCGCACGGGTCGCCCGGGCCATGCAGGCGCTCAGCGAAAGCGCGGCTCTGTTGGTGGTCGGCTCATCGCTGATGGTCTACTCGGGCCTGCGCTTTGTGCGCAAAGCGGTCGCCGAAGGCAAACCGGTGGCCGCACTGACGCTCGGCACCACCCGCGCCGATGCCGAGCTGAGCCTCAAGCTCGACGCCCCCTGCGGGCCGGTGCTGGCTCAAACCGCCGCCGAACTGACCGGAGCAAGCCGTGCAGACCTCGCTGTTTGACGAACTGACAGAAGAACAGATTGACCTTGGCCAGGGCTGCTCACTGCGGCTGCTGCAACAGGTGCTGCCGGCGGAGCTGGCCGGGACCTGTCTGCAGCGCCTGGCTGCGCTGGAACTGGAACAGACGCGGATCCGCATTGCCGGACGTGACGTGCCGATCCCGCGTCTGAACGCCTGGCATGGAGATCCTGAAGCCGCCTATGCGTATTCGGGCGTGTACTTCAGCCCCCGGCCCTGGACAGGCGAACTGCAAGCCTGCCGCGAATATTGCGAGCAGCACAGCCGTAGCCGATTTAACAGCGTGCTGGTCAATCTCTACCGCGACGGCAACGACAGCGTCGCCTGGCACGCCGACGATGAGCCTTATCTTGGCCGTAATCCGCTGATTGCCTCACTGTCGCTGGGCGCCGCACGCCGTTTCCGGCTGAAACACCGCAGCGACAAACAGCGCAAACCGCTGACTCTGACACTGCCGCACAATAGCCTGTTGATTATGCAAGGCGCACTGCAACATCACTGGTTACACACCGTGCCCAAGACCCGGCAGGCTTGTGCTGCACGAATTAATCTGACATTCCGCCGCGTTATACCAGACTTGCATTAAAAGACCGCCACTACAGCTTTGCAATATTCTTTTACAGTTAAAAAGAGCACGCGTAAGCTGTCGCGCAATTTGACACATGAGGGAGCCGATTCCATGCATTATCCACGCGTTCTGATCACCGGAAACAGCAGCGGCCTCGGCCTGAGCCTGACCGGCAAACTGCTGGAGCACGGCAGCGAGGTCTACGGCCTCAGCCGGCGCGGCTGTCCGCTCACGCACGAAGGCCTTCATGATATTCATTGCGATCTGGCCGACCGCCACGCCATACAGCCGGCGCTGGACAAACTGCTGGCCGATGTCAGCTCTTTGGACCTGGTCGTACTCAATGCCGGCACACTCGGCAAAATACAAGCACTGCACGAAACGCCGCTCGAAAGCCTTGACGAGATCATGCAGATCAACGTTTGGGCAAATAAAACCCTGATCGACTCGCTCATCACACGCTCTATTCATTGCCGGCAGATCGTCCTTATCTCCTCCGGCGCAGGCGTACGCGGTAACGCCGGCTGGGGCGGCTATGCCTTATCCAAAGCCGCGCTGAATATGCTGACCCAGCTGTACGCCCACGAGTTGCCTGAAACACAAATCAACGCGCTCGCACCGGGCCTGATGGACACCGCCATGCAGGACTATCTCTGCGGCGAGGCCGACAGCGGGCAATTCCCCTCACTGCAGCGTCTGAAAGCAGCACGTGGCACCGACAATATGCCCGATGCCGACGGCGCAGCCGGGATTTTGCTGTCACGCTTTCCGGACCTGCTGCAGGAACCGACCGGCAGTTTCCGCGATATCCGCACCTGGCCACAGCCGTAAATCCCCTTCCGCCACTGTAAGCGAACTCTGCGCGGCGGTCCGATACCGGTGCACCGTCACCGGTGCCGCCGCAATTGCCCTTCTGCAAGCCGGTTTTCACCGCTGAAAATTGCCCTCATATGGCGCAAATCGCCGTTTTCACGCCCTCCGTCAGTGCAGACAGCCACCATTGTCACTTGAGCTCATCCCCGTTTTGCGGCATGAATGAAGGTAAGCGTTTTTATTCGTGACTGTCATTGCACTCAAAAAAGGCAGTTACAAGGCACCGCTTACGGCCGCGTCCGGCGCTGTCAGGGCTAAATCAAACAGCCCCGTAACAGAGCTGCATTCAGCCCCCGGACAACCGCACGGCAGTGCACCGGGAACGGCGACAGAACACGTGATTGCGCCGCACAGAGCGGGCCTGACAGAGGTCGCCAGCAAGCGCTGCGCAGATGCTTGCGCTGCACCTTTGTTTGCAGTTGCCCCTAAAAAAACCGGATAAAACGCTATACAAAGTAAGTAGGGCGATTTAATTTCAGTTACAGACTTACTGCTCTGCAGCAAAACATACGGAGCGTCGCCGTCAGGATTGGCAGCAGATGACACGATTTATGCATTGAGAGTTTCAGGGTGACAGCAACGCGCTGAGTGACCAGGACCTGCACCACGTTTACCGGAGCCCGGCTTTTATACAAGCCGGAGCGAACCAAACAACGGTGGCGCGGGTCACAACATCAGAGCGTCGGGGATTTATTTTGAATCCGTCAGGCAGACAAGGAACGGGCTGCCGGCTGTCAAAACGCCTCACGGTATCGACTATTGCAAAGGTAGGTGAAAGCATGAGCATTTTTGACCAGTACCAGACCCGATACACCGCAACACAGGAGGAAGAACTGAGTCTCCAGGAGTATCTGTCCTTATGTAAGGAAGATCCTTCAGCCTACGCGAATGCCGCGGAACGGATGCTCAAGGCCATCGGCGAGCCTGAGCTCGTCGATACATCGCGTGACCCGCGTTTGAGCCGGATATTCTCGAATAAACTGATCCGGCGCTACCCCACCTTCCACGAATTCTACGGCATGGAAGAATCGATCGAACAGATCGTCTCCTACTTCCGCCACGCCGCTCAGGGACTCGAAGAAAAGAAACAGATTCTGTATTTACTCGGCCCGGTCGGCGGCGGTAAATCCTCTCTTGCCGAACGGCTCAAGCAACTCATGGAACACGAGCCGTTTTATGCCATCAAGGGCTCGCCGGTATTTGAATCGCCGCTGGGCCTGTTTGATCCGGAAGAAGACGGCACCATCCTCGAAGAGGAATACGGCATACCCCATCGCTACGTGAAAACCATCATGTCGCCCTGGGCCATGAAGCGTTTACACGAATACGGCGGCGATATCACCAAGTTCAAAGTCGTCAAGATGTACCCGTCGATTCTCAACCAGATCGCGGTGGCCAAAACCGAGCCCGGTGACGAAAACAACCAGGATATTTCCAGCCTGGTCGGCAAGGTCGATATCCGTCAGCTTGAAGAATTCCCGCAACACGATCCGGATGCCTACAGCTTCTCCGGCGCACTCTGTCACGCCAACCAGGGCCTGATGGAATTTGTCGAGATGTTCAAAGCGCCGATCAAAGTGCTGCACCCTTTGCTGACGGCCACGCAGGAAGGTAACTACAACAGCACCGAAGGCATGGCCGCGATTCCCTTTGACGGCATTATCCTCGCCCACTCGAACGAATCGGAATGGCAGACCTTCCGCAACAACAAAACCAACGAAGCCTTTATCGACCGCGTTTACACGGTCAAGGTGCCCTACTGCCTGCACGTCTCGGACGAAGTCAGCATCTACCAGAAACTGCTCGACAGCAGTTCCCTGTCGGAGGCACCGCGCGCACCGGATACGCTGAAAATGCTGGCACAGTTTGCGGTCCTGTCGCGCCTGAAGCCGCCCGAAAATTCCAGCATCTACTCCAAGATGCGTATCTACGACGGTGAGAATCTCAAAGACACCGATCCGAAAGCCAAGTCCATGCAGGAATACCGCGATGCGGCCGGCGTCGACGAAGGTATGGAAGGTCTGTCCACGCGTTTCGCATTTAAGATTCTCTCCAAGGTCTTTAACTTCGACCCCGAAGAAGTCGCAGCCAATCCGGTACACCTGATGTACGTACTGGAACAGCAGATCGAACAGCAGCAGTTCCCGCCGGAAACCCAGGAACGCCTGCTCGGTTACCTGAAGGAATATATTGTTCCGCGCTATATCGACTTTCTCGGCAAGGAAATCCAGACCGCCTATCTGGAGTCCTACTCCGAATACGGTCAGAACATTTTCGACCGTTACGTGACCTATGCGGACTTCTGGATTCAGGATCAGGAATACCGCGATCCGGAGACCGGCGACATTCTCAACCGCCAGACCATTAACGAAGAGCTGGAGAAAATCGAGAAACCGGCCGGCATCAGCAATCCCAAGGACTTCCGCCACGAAGTGGTGAACTTTGTCCTCCGCGCCCGTGCCAATAATGCAGGCCGCAACCCGGCCTGGAACAGCTACGAAAAAATGCGCACGGTGATCGAGAACAAAATGTTCGCCAATACCGAAGATCTGCTGCCGGTCATTTCGTTTAACCCGAAAGCCTCCAGCGAAGATAAGCGTAAGCACAGCGAATTCGTCAAGCGCATGATCGAACGTGGCTACACCGAGAAACAGGTCCGCCTGCTCTCCGAGTGGTACATCCGCGTACGCAAATCGCAGTAACGCGAGCCATGAAACCCGTACCGATGAGTGCCGGCAGCATGGGCTGCCGGCCGGAGACAGCCAGTTATGAGCTATATCATCGACCGTCGCCTGAACTCGAAGAAAAAAAGCACGGTCAACCGCCAGCGCTTCTTGCGACGCTATCGCAAGCACATCAAGCGGGCGGTTGATCAGGCGGTAAACAGCCGCAGCATTACCGACCTTGAGCGCGGCGAGCAAATTACCATTCCGGGCAAGGACCTTTCCGAGCCCTTTTTCCAGCACGGTCAGGGCGGCGTATCCAAACGCGTTTTCCCCGGCAACAAAGAGTTTGTCACCGGCGACGAATTCAAACGTCCCGAAGGTGGCGGCGGTGGCGGCTCCGGTGACGGCCAGGCCAGCGATTCCGGCGAAGGCGAAGACGCCTTCACTTTCCAGATCAATCAGGAAGAGTTTCTCGAATATATCTTCTCGGATCTGGAACTGCCGAACCTGGTCAAAAAGCAGCTCAAAGACAGCAGCGAGTTTTCCCTGCGCCGCGGCGGTTTCACCAAGGCCGGCTCACCGGAAAAACTCAATATCGTGCGCTCGCTGCGCTCGGCCCACGCCCGGCGCATTGCCTTATCGGGCAAGGAGCGGCGCCGTGTACGCGAACTGCGCCGTGAACTGGAACCGCTCGAAGCGCTGGAAAAACCCGACGAAATTCAGCTCGCACGGATGGAAGAGATCCGCGCGGAGATCAAAAAACTGCAAGTGCGGATCCACCGGATGCCGTTTATCGACGACTTCGATCTGAAGTTCAACAACTACGTCAAGGTCCCCAACCCCAGCAGCAAAGCGGTCATGTTTTGTGTCATGGACGTCTCGGGCTCCATGACCCAGGACATCAAGAACATCGCCAAACGCTTCTTCCTGCTGTTGTATCTGTTTCTGACCCGCAGCTACAAAGAGATTGAAGTGGTCTTTGTACGTCACCACACACAGGCCAAAGAAGTCGACGAGCAGGAGTTTTTCTACTCCCGTGAAACCGGCGGCACCATCGTCTCCAGCGCGCTGAAACTCACCTCCGAGATTATCGAACAACGCTACAACCCCGCCGACTGGAATATTTACGTCGCCCAGGCCTCGGACGGTGACAACTGGGAAGGCGACTCACCGGTGGCCCGCGAGCTGATCGAACAGAGCATCCTGCCGTACGTGCAGTACTTTGCCTATGTGGAGATCACCCGCGGCCCGATACAGAATCTGTGGATGGAATACGCCAAGATAGAACGCGAAAACGAAGGGGATTTTGCCATGGAGCAGATCACCGATGTGGCGGATATCTACCCCGTATTCCGGCGCCTGTTTGAGAAGAGGAACGAAGCATGAACGCTGTCGTCAAACCGATCTCGACCGACTCCGAATGGACGTTCGACAAAATCCGTGAATACGACGCACAAATAGCCCGCGTCGCCAAAGAGTTCCGCCTCGACACCTATCCGAACCAGATCGAGGTCATCACCTCCGAGCAGATGATGGATGCCTACGCCTCTGTCGGCATGCCTCTGAATTACAACCACTGGTCCTTCGGCAAGCAATTCGTACAAACGCAACAGCAATATCAGCGCGGACAGATGGGCCTGGCCTACGAGATCGTGATCAATTCCGATCCCTGCATCGCCTATCTGATGGAAGAAAACACCATGATGATGCAGGCGCTGGTGATCGCTCACGCCTGTTACGGTCATAACTCCTTTTTCAAAGGCAATTACCTGTTCCGCACCTGGACCGATGCCTCGGCGATTGTCGATTATCTGCTGTTTGCCAAGAACTACATCACCCGCTGTGAAGAACGCTACGGCATTGATGCCGTGGAAGAAACACTCGACTCCTGTCACGCGCTGATGAACTACGGCGTTAACCGCTACAAGCGGCCCTCACCGGTCACTCCGGAAGAAGAGCGCCGCCGTCAGGAAGAGCGCGAGGAATACACCCAGCGGCATCTTAACCAGCTCTGGAACACGATCCCCAAGCGCGAAGAGAAGACCATTGAGGTCGAGGAGCATTTCCCCGCAGAACCGCAGGAGAACATCCTCTACTTCATCGAAAAAAATGCCCCGTTGCTGGAACACTGGCAGCGCGAACTGATCCGTATTGTGCGCAAGCTGTCACAGTACTTTTACCCGCAAAAGCAAACCCAGGTCATGAACGAAGGCTGGGCGACCTTCTGGCACTACAACATCCTCAACAAGCTGCATGACGAAGGCTATGTCACCGACGGCTTTATGATGGAGTTCCTGCACAGCCATACCAGCGTGATTTACCAGCCGCCGTTCGACTCGCCCTACTTCAGCGGTATCAACCCCTACACGCTGGGCTTTAATATGTTCTCGGATCTGCGACGCATCTGCGAAAACCCGACCCCTGAGGACCGCGAATGGTTTCCGCAACTGGTCGACAAGCCCTGGCTGGATGTGGTGCACGAGGCCATGCACAACTACAAAGACGAGAGTTTCATACTGCAATTCCTGTCACCCAAGCTTATCCGAGACCTGAAGCTCTTTACCATTCTCGACGATGCCGAAGAGCCGACGCTGAAAGTCTCGGCAATTCACAATGATGAAGGCTACCATCAGGTCCGTCAGGATCTCTCGGCCAGCTACAACCTCGGCAACCGCGAGCCCAATATTCAGATCTACAATGCCGATGTGCGCGGCAACCGCTCGCTGACACTGCGCCACTATATGCACAACGACCAACCGCTCGGCGACTACACCAATGAAGTCCTGCGCCATCTGCGCCGGTTGTGGGGCTTTGAAGTCAGACTCGAATCGGTCCGTCCCGACGACACCGTGGTGTCTGTCGCCTCTTCGGATATCTGAACAGGCACAAAAAAAGGCCCGGCATAATGCCGGGCCTGTCTTTTTGCCGGAACCTCCGGGCAGCCAGGCGAAAAAACCTGCCGATCAGTCCTGCGGCGCTTCGGCCTCTTCAGCAGCCGGACGCGGCGGCTGTTTCATTTTCGCCGGTTTTTCACCCGGAGCCGCTTTGCGCGCGCCTTTTTCAGTCTCGCCGCGACGCTCATGCTGTTTGTCGCCCTGAGCACGACGCTCATGCTGTTTTTCGCCCTGCCCGCGACGCTGATTCATCTGCGCCAGCGCCTCACGCTGTTCATCATTGAGCAGGTCATACATGGCTTTGCTTTGCTTGAGGCGAATCAAGGCAATCTCTTTTTGCAGAGCGGACTTCTCGTCCAGCAGCGCTTCCGATTGCGTCAGAAAGCCTTCATCAGCCGGCGTCAGTTGTGACATGGCTTCGCGGTTTGCTTTGAGCTTTTCGCGCAAGGCCGAAACCTGTTCGCGATTTTGTTCGCGCAGCTCAGTCAGACTTTGCTGTTGCTCCTCAGACAGATCCAGGCGCTTGGCCATACGTTCCATCCGGCGTTCCGGCATCTCCGCACGGTCCTCACCGCGTCCTTCGCGGCGCTGCATATCACGCGGTCCGTCACGGCGATCCATATCGCGGTGACCGTCACGGCGATCCATGTCACGGTGACCTTCACGGCGGTCCATATCGCGGTGACCGTCACGGCGGTCCATGTCACGACGACCTTCGCCGCGCTCCGCGCCGTTGTAGTAATGATAGTGGTAGTGGTATTCGATACGCTCAGGGCCATGGTCGCGATCGCGATCGCGCATTTCCATACGCCCTTCACCACACTGCTCACCGTCAAGTCCTGCATAGACTACCGGAATCGATGTACCGGCAACTGTGGCTGCAATAAGCCCTGCAATGACAGTTTTTTTCATGATGTTCTCTCCCTCGATTGGTACTGTTTTATACTTGAAAGCTCGGGTCGTTTGCCCTTGATTATCAGTATATGGGCAGGCCGGTCAGTTTCTTCACCGACTCCGTAAGCCCTTTGTAAACAGCTGATTACGCGGCGGTAATCGGCACTTCCATTGTGACGCAAAGCCCACCTTCAGGGCTGTTCTGCGCAAAAATCCGCCCTCCGTGCATTTCAATCACACGGCGCGAAATCGCCAAACCGACACCACTGCCGCCGGTGCTGATTTCACGCGCTTCCTGGGTGCGGTAGAAGGCATCGAAAATCCGCCCCAGCGCCGCCTCAGGCACGCCCGGCCCGTGATCGCAGATACGTAAACGCGCCAGCGCCCCTTCCCGTCTCAGCGTGACGGTGACCGTGGTGTTCTCGTCGGTGTAATTCATCGCATTGCGTAAGACGTTCTCAATCGCGCTGTGCAGCTTTTCGATATCGCCTTCGATGAGCAATTCATCCGGCGCATCGCAACTGACGCTGCGCCCGTCGTTGAGATGCTCAAAACGCACGTCCTCGACCAGTGACGACAGCAGCCCGGCCAGATCCAGGGAGGTTTTATCGAGCTTGCGCTCGCCGCTGTCGAGCCGCGACAGCGTGATGATCTGACCGATCAGCGCATTGAGGCGCTCGATTTCCAGGCCGATCCGCTCATGCTCCTTGCTCTGCGACTCGCCGCCACGCTGCTCAAGCAGCGACAAGGCCACCTGCATCCGCGCCAGCGGTGAACGCAGCTCATGGGACACATCCCGCAGCAGCTGTTTATGCGAGTCCAGCAACTGCGACACCTGTTCGGCCATATGGTTGAATTCCCGCCCGAGTTCACCGATCGCATCGCGTCGCCCGGCAATATCGCTCTCAACACGGGTGTCCAGATCACCGTCGGCAAAACGGCGGGTACTGCGCGTCAAATTGCGCAGCGGCTGACTGAAGGTCCAGGCCAGCAGCACGCTGCTGAGCAACACCGCCAGCAACAGCCAGATGTATTTGACGGCAGCCGGATCCAGCGTGTCAGGCTTTCTTGGTGGCCGGTCCGGCGGATGGCCGGCACCGAGCGGGTGTGGCGGCGAAAACGCGGCAACAAAGTAATAAGGCTCGCGGTTACTGCCGATCACCGGCACGGCAAACACGGCAAAGGGACCGGCCAAATTCTCATCCGGCGCAAGCAAGGTCGGCCACTCGGTGATCTGCTCACGCAGCAGCGGCGGCAACTCGCCGTACAGCGCCTTTTCATGGCGGTCCAACAGGACAAACTCGATCCGGCGGCGCTCAGAGTAGGTGCGCCGGAAGTCGTCCACGGCCTCGGCACCGCCCTCGTTCCAGATTCTCACCACGCGCCGGCCGAGCCTGTAGGTCTGATCAAACTCGGCTTTCAGATGCGCCGATTCGGGGCTGAGCCAATCATTGATAACAATCGTCGTCAGCAACACCGCCGCGTTACTGGCCAGAACGATCAGCAGAATTTTGAGAAAAAGCCGCTTCACGCCGGATCAGGTCCGCGCAGGTGCCGGCATGGTATAGAGATAGCCGACACCACGAACCGTTTTGATGCGCTCACTGCCGTCAGCCCGGTTGCCGAGCTTGCGGCGCAGATTGCTGATGTGCATATCCAGTGAGCGGTCATAAGCGGCCAGCCGACGCCCCATGGCCTGCTGCGTCAGATCGTTTTTCTCGATCACATGACCGGCACCGCTGATCAGGGTTTCGAGGATATTGAACTCCGTGCTGGTCAGCGGCAGGGCTTCACCGTCCAGGGTCACCGTGCGGTCAGAAGTGCAAAGCTCGATACCGTCCAGACTGAACATACTGCGCTCACCCGGCACATTCTGGGTGCGTCGCAGAATCGCGCGGATACGCGCCACCAGTTCACGCGGATTGCAGGGTTTGGGCAGATAATCATCCGCGCCCATCTCCAGGCCGACAATGCGGTCGATATCATCACCGCGGGCCGTCAGCATCAGCACCGGCGTGGACTGCTTGGTGCGGATCTCACGCAGCGCGTCAAAGCCGGACTTTTCCGGCATCATCACATCCAGCACGATAATATCGAACTGCTGCTGCATGGCCTGCTCCACCGCCTCAACGCCGTTGGCGGCACGGCTCACCTCAAACTCCTCAGCACTGAGATAATCACTGAGCATCTCGGCTAAAACCTGATCATCGTCAGCCAGCAATACCTTCGTCACGGCAAACTCCCTCTATCTCGTCAACGCGCCCGCGGCGCCTAATTGTATTGGCAAAGAAGTGTAAAGACTACTGCGTCAAGCGCAGTCATCCGAATGTAAAGATGGCGTCAGAACAGGCCCTGCAGGGTTATTTCCGTGAATCGGTCAACGCAAACGCAGCACAAAACAGCGGCCGTCGAGCCGAAGCCGGTCGCCGTCCACCAGCTTGCGGCGACGACGCGATTCCGGCTCACCGTTAACCGTGACCCGGCCCTCATCGACCAGATGCTTTGCCGCAGCACCGCTCTCGGCCAGCCCTTCGAACTTCAGCAGCTTGTACAGCTCAACCGGCTCACGGTCGATGGCGATGATTTCTTCGCTCATCCGACCAGTGTTTCCGTTGCCACCCGCACCACCTGCTTGCCAGTGTTGCGACCGATAAAAATCCCTTTAAGCGCTTCGGGGGCACTCTCCAGCCCGTCGGTGATTTCTTCGCGGTAAACCAGCTCTCCGGCGACCGCCAGTGCCTCCAGCTCCGCCAGCATGGCCGGCGCCTCGTCGGCGTAATCGGCCACGCAGAAGCCTTCCATGCGCCCGCGGTTGAGCAGGATGCTATGCAACAACAGCAAGGTGCGGTCCGGTCCCGGCGGCAGCTCGGTGACGTTGTACCAGGAGGTGCCGCCACAGACCACCACACGGGTGCCGTGCACCATCATACGGGCCGCCGCTTCCAGCGTGCGCCCGCCGACATTGTCAAAATACACATTCACGCCGTCCGGACAGGCACTCTGCAACTGCGCAAGAAAGCCGTCGCTCTTGTAGTTAATACAGGCATCAAAGCCCAGCTCATTGACCACGTAGTCACACTTGGCCGGCGAACCGGCCACGCCCACCACACGGCAACCGAGACGTTTGGCCAGTTGCCCGGCAATACCGCCGACCACACCGGCAGCCGAGGACACCATCACGGTCTCACCGGCCTGCGGACGGGCAATCCGCTCGATACCGATTTTCGCCGCCAGGCCGGCCTCACCAATCAGTCCCAGCGCCCAACTGGGCGGATAGGCCTGCGGGTCAAGTTTGCGCACCTGATCGGCCGGCACAGCGGCATAATCCTGCCAGCCGCCCTCACACACCACGATATCACCCGGCGCAAAACCGCCGGCATTGGCCACCACCACTTCACTGATCGTCGTGCCCGCCATGGGCTCGCCGATTTCCACCGTGCCCAGCGGCGACTGCTTCTCTGCCATCCGCGGACGCTGCTGCACATCCACCGACAGAAACAGGGTCCGGCACAACAGCTCGCCGTCGTCGGCGGACGGGATTTCTCCCTGGACGAACTGAAAGTTAGTCGATTTAGGCAAGCCCAGCGGGCGGGAAGAAAGCAGTATCTGGCGATTCTCAGTCATGTGGATATCCGGCAGAGTTGAACAGGCCGCAGCCGGCGTCCGGACGGCTGCGGGTCAGGGGCGACATCATACCCCACTCGGGCCGCCGGCCCCATGACGATCAAGCACATACGGGCCGCTACGCCCCGGCTGAGCGACTGTGGGATAATCGTCTGCTTCTGAGACTGCCGGAGAAAATGATGTCCGCACCGATTCACGTGCTGTTTGTGTGCATGGGGAATATCTGCCGCAGCCCTGCGGCCGAGGCCGTGTTTCTCGACAAGATCAGCCAGGCCGGCGTGGCCGGGCGTTTTGAGGTCGATAGCGCCGGCACCGGCGGCTGGCATGCCGGCGAACCCGCCGATCCGCGTTCGGCCGCTGAAGGCGAACGCCGCGGTTACCGTCTGGACCGCCCTGCCCGGCAGCTGACCCGGCAGGACGGCGAACACTTTGACTGGCTGATATGCATGGACGAAAACAACCGCCGCGAAATGCTGCGCAGCGGGATTCCGGCCGCGAAAATCCGCCTGCTGACCGACTGGCACCCGGACCCGCAGGTCCGGGCAGTCGACGATCCCTATTACGGCGGCGCAGACGGCTTTGTCACCATGTACGACCGCATTGAAGTGGCCTGCGAGCGGCTGATAGCCGATTTGCTGACCGCTTGATCAGCTGCCGAGCAGCGCAATCACACCGCGCACAGCAGCATAAACGACGACAAACAGGCCGATCCCGAACCAGGGGTTGGCAAAGCGGATCTGTGGCGCCGGCGCATCCGGCCAGGGCTTGCTGCCGGTAATCATCGGCCGTACGAGATTGGTCCGTTTGTAGACCAGATAGAATGCAATCGCCGCCACATGCAAAGCCACGACCACCAACAGTATCTCGAAGTTCTGGTGGTGCAAGCCGGAAAGCTGCCCGGCCAGATCACTGCTGACCAGACCGTACAAAGGCCCTTCGGTAAAGATCTCATCCGTGGTGAAAAGCCCTGTCACGGCCTGCACCAACAACAATAACAGCATCAGCAGCACGACCAGGCCACCCAGCGGATTGTGCCCGGCATGCAAAGCGGCATCGCGGCTGAACAAGGACTTCAAATACGCCACAACGCCACCCGGGCGGATAAAGTCGGCAAAGCGTGCGTTACTGCTACCGACAAATCCCCAGATGATCCGGAAAATCACCAGCGCCAGCACCAGTTCACCGATACGCATATGCCAGTCCATCGCGGAACCGGTCTCCCCCGAGTACCAAAGCCAGGCAAAAGCCCCGACCAGCGACCAGTGAAACAGGCGCACAGGTGCGTCCCAGAGTTTGATTTTTTGCATGATATCTCCAGTCAGAAATGGATTTGCCGTGAAGCCGGCAATCAGGATAAGCGCAACTATCTAGCATAAGCGGCGGCATATCCGGTATGCGAAAACACAAATTTCGCTTGCAGAACGGCAAGAATACCGTTGCCGCATACAAAAAAAGCCCCGGCAGCGATGCTGCCGGGGCCGTCTGACTGAGGTCGCAGTATGCGATCAGGCAGTTTTGCCGTATTTAGCGATGTTCTCAGATACGACTTTCTGGACTTCTGCAACGTAAGACTGACCGAGATCAGCAAACGTTTTCAGGTCAGCCGCCACATCTTCGGCGACTTTCTTGCTCAGCTCGCCCTGCTTGCTGAAGAAGGCTTTAGAGGCTTCAACATCACTTACAGTGCTGGCTTCCTGAAAGTTGTTCAGAGCCAGTTTCGAGTATTTCTCAAAGTTCTGCGACTGCAGTTTGATCATTTTCTCGGCGTTGCTGAGAGCCAGTTCGTTCAGGGCTTTCATCGGCGCGAGAAGTTCATCAGCTTTCGGGAATTCAACTTTGTTTGTAGCCATGGGTAATTACTCCGTCTCGTTAATTTCAAGGTACGGATGCATTCTAGCAACCGCTTTGTTGCGGCGCAACATAAACCGTATTTACGGCTAAACCCTTGTCTTCTTTAGCTTTTACTCTGGCATTCCGGCGATTTTTGCTGCATTGCGTTAGATACAGCGTGTTTGTTTCCGGATTGATAGAAAAATACGCAGCTGATCAGGCCCCACGGACACAGAATCAGTGCGGCAAAGGCGGATGGCAAGGCGGACCGGACAGGAAGAAAACAAGACAAGAACTGAATGTGTACCGCCCGGCGGCGAATGAACCAATTCACCGCCGGACGGAAACACAACTACAGGCAATGAAGGGAAGTATTACCTGTAGACCACACACCCCGACACACCGCACCGAAAACAACTGAGGCTGAACCAGGGCCGTCAGTTGCGATGGGATCCGGAGCCCGGCAGGAACCCCTTCACCCGATCCGATGCGGGACATATATCGGTACGGCGAATACTAGCGACTTACGTGAACAAAAGCATCGTCATTTAGAAGGATTCGAAATAATTTAAGGGTATGGCCCGGAAAACCCAATACTTGACCTCTGCAAAGCTCAGTATTTAGCCGTCAAATGGCCATTTTTGGCGATTTTTGCCGCTGAACATCCCTCGCAACTCAATACTCCCATCCATCTTGCATTGAAATCTTCAATCCCTATTTTTGACGTAATACTATTTTACGTAAGCCTTATATTGTTTTCTTTGGCATCTTTGTTGATCAAATTCAACACGACATTTCTTTGCAAAACCTCGGAAAAACGCCCGTCACAATAACTTATCTATCTGTTTTTAAAAGAGTTATACGGACGCCCCTTCCTCAACAGGGAACAGCCCTGCCTGATGATTTTTTTATAATCGAAAGATTCCATTCGTGTCAGTTATGACACCTATAATGAATTATAATAAACAATTCCTGTTACATAACTTTGAAAATTAAATCATCGACAGAGGAAGAGGATCACATGACGACAACCCCGTTCAGCCGCTATCCGGTGCCGGATCTGGCCAGCCTGCCTGACGATATCCGCACTCAGATCGAGACCGTTGCAGAGAAAACCGGCTTCGTACCCAATGTGTTCGCCACACTCGCGCATCGCCCGGACGAGTTCCGCGCGTTTTTCAGCTACTACGAAGCGGTGATGAATAATGAGAGTGCGCTCAGCAAGGCTGAGCGGGAGATGATTGTGGTGGCCACCAGCGCGATCAATCAGTGCCTGTACTGTGTGATCTCACACGGCGCATTGCTGCGGATCTTTTCCAAGGAGCCACTGATCGCCGACCAGATTGCGGTCAATTACCGTAAGGCACCGATCAGCGCCCGGCAAAAAGCCATGCTCGACTTCGCCTGTAAGGTGGCAGCCGACTCGGCATCGATTTGCGAAGCCGATTTCGAGGCCCTGGCCCGGCATGGCTTCAGTGACGAGGATGCCTGGGATATAGGGGCGATCGCGGCGTTTTTCGGCCTGTCCAACCGCATGGCCAATCTGACCGGTATGTTGCCCAACGCCGGGTTTTACGCGATGGCGCGCGGCTGAGAAAGATCAGCGGCAGCCGTTATCCACGGCTGCCGCCGGCGGTTCAGATACCGCCCAGACACAGGTATTTGACTTCCAGATACTCGTCTATACCAAGATGCGAGCCCTCGCGCCCCAGACCGGATTCCTTGACCCCGCCGAAGGGTGCAGCTTCGTTGGAGATCAGGCCGGTGTTGACGCCGACGATACCGTACTCCAGTTGCTCGCCGACCCGCATCACACGACCCAGATCACGGGCATAGAAATACGCGGCCAGACCGAACTCGGTGTCATTGGCCATGGCCACCGCTTCCTCATCCGTGCGGAAGCGGAACAACGGCGCCAGCGGCCCGAAGGTCTCTTCACGGGCCACCGCCATATCGCGGGTGACGTCGGTCAGAATGGTCGGCTCAAAGAAGGTACCGCCGAGCTCATGGCGCTTGCCACCGAGTGCAACCCTGGCCCCTTTACTGACGGCGTCGCTGATATGCGCTTCAACCTTACAGACCGCCGCCTCATCAATCAGCGGGCCCTGGGTTACGCCCTCTTCCAGACCGTTGCCGACCACCAGTTCACTGACCCGCTGCGCCAGCTTGTCCGCAAACGCGTCGTAAACCTTGTCGTGTACCAGCAGACGGTTGGCGCACACACAGGTCTGTCCGGAGTTGCGGTATTTTGATGCCACCGCCCCTTCCACTGCGGCATCCAGATCCGCATCGTCAAAGACAATAAAAGGCGCATTGCCGCCAAGTTCCAGAGACAGCTTTTTCACGCTGCCGGCGCACTGCTCCATCAGCTTTTTGCCAACCCCGGTACTGCCGGTAAACGACAGCTTGCGCACCAGGGAATTGCCGGTCATTTCAGCACCGATCTCGCGCGCGCTGCCGGTCAGCACGCTGAAAATACCGGCCGGCACACCAGCCCGTTCGGCCAGCTCCGCCAGCGCCAGCGCCGAGTAAGGCGTGGCCGAAGCGGGCTTGACCACCATCGGACAACCGGCCGCCAATGCCGGGGCGGCCTTGCGGGTAATCATGGCGCTGGGGAAGTTCCACGGTGTAATCGCCGCGGTAACCCCGATCGGCTGGCGCAATACCAGAATCCGCTGATCCGTGGCGGCCCCCGGAATCGTTTCACCGTAAATGCGTTTCGCCTCTTCGGCGTACCACTGTACATAGGACGCCCCGTAAACGACCTCACCGCCGGCTTCGCTCAGTGACTTACCCTGCTCCAGCGTCATCAGACGCGCCAGATCGGCTTTATGTTCGTGCATCAGCTCGTACCAACGCATGAGAATCGCAGCCCGTTCTTTGGCTGTCTTGTCGCGCCAGGCCGGCCAGGCCGCGTTCGCCGCTTCGATCGCCTGGCGCGTCTCCGCCCCGCCCATTGCCGGCACCGTCCCGAGCACACTGCCATCGACCGGATTGCTCACTTCAATGGTCGCGCCGTTTTGCGCGCTGACCCATTCGCCATTGATATACGCCTGCTCACGGAACAAGCTCATGTCCTGAAGTTTCATGTGCACTTCTCTCCGCTTTGTTTTAAGCCACGATGCCTTTATCACGCAAGGTGGCAATATCAGATTCACTCAGCCCGGCCAGCGCGCCGAGCACTTCGTCGGTATGCTCGCCCAGCGCCGGGACCGGTCGTTCGGCAAACAGAGGCGCCTGACCGGCTTCACGTATCGGGCTTGCAACAAAGCGCTTGTCCCCGCGCTGCACCACCAGTGCCCGCGCCTGCACCTGCTGATCGGCAACCACATCGGCAATGGTATTGACCGGCCCGCAAGGCACACCGACCTCATTAAGCGCATCCAGCCAATGTGCCACGCTTTGCTTTTTCAGATGCGGCACGATCAGCGCAATTAATTCGTCACGGTTGGCCACCCTGGCCGCGTTTTCGCTGAAGCGCGGATCCTGTCCCCAGCCGGGTTCACCGAGCACGGCGGCAAAACGGGCAAACTGCGCGTCGTTGCCGACCGCCACAATCAACCAGCCGTCGCTTGCAGCGAAAGCCTGATACGGCACGATATTCGGGTGCGCATTGCCCATCCGCCCCGGCACCTCACCACTGCAAAGATAATTGGCCGCCTGATTGGCCAGCGCCGCGAACTGCACATCGAGCAGCGCCAGATCCAGATGCCGGCCGCGGCCGCTGCGTTGCCGGGCGAATAGCGCGGCGAGAATGGCATTGCCGGCGTACAGGCCGGTCATCACATCGGTTAATGCAACCCCGACTTTTTGCGGCCCGCCACCGGGCTTGTCATCGGGCTCGCCGGTCACGCTCATCAGGCCTCCCATGGCCTGAATCATAAAATCATACCCGGCACGCTGGCGATAAGGCCCGCTCTGGCCGAAGCCGGTGATAGAGCAATAAACCAAGCCCGGATTGATCTCACGCAGGGACGGGTAATCCAGTCCGTATTTTGCCAACCCGCCGACCTTGTAGTTCTCCAGCAACACATCGCATTGTGCAACCAATTTGCGGATCACGGCCTGGCCATCGGCACTGGCGATATCCACCGCCACCGAGCGCTTGCCGCGGTTGGCTGAGGTGAAATAGGCTGACTGTCCGCCCTCTTCCCACCACGGCGGACCCCAGCTGCGGGTATCATCACCACGGCCCGGTCGCTCGATCTTGATCACATCGGCGCCCATATCGGCAAGCATCTGCGAAGCCCAGGGGCCGGCCAGTACGCGCGACAAATCCAAGACCCGGACACCTTCCAGCATGCCCTCATCGGTGTGGCTGTGATTCTCAGTCATAATCTAATCCTGTTCCGGCGGGAAGTTCAGCTCGACCCGCAGATCAAAAGGATCATAGAAAAAGATCTGTCTGACGCGGCCGTTGCCGTCACTGCGAATATCCGCGCTGACGCCCTCACGTTCAAGCCGGGCAATATAGGCCTGCGGGTCGCGGCAGCGAAAAGCGACATGGTTGTAATAAGAAGCGCCGTGACTTTGAAACTCACGGGCATTGAGGTGAATAAGCGCCTGCTTACCGGCGTACAGCCAATAGCCGTGATCATTCATCGCAGGGCGTTCACCGGCCTGCAGATCGAGCACGCGCGCATAGAAATCGCGTGCCTCATCGAGCAATTCAGCCGGCGCCTTGATGTTGATATGGTCGATGCCAAGAATGCTCATTCGCGCTGTCCGCGTAAAAACATACACGGTAACGTGAATGACGCCGGATTGGCAATCGCGTGACCGGCAGTCGCTGCTGCCGGCCACACGGGGATCGGACGTTGCGCGTTTAGCTCAGGCGCGGAAGGTCGAGCGCAGGATTGGCAGCGCGCAGCTCCGACTCGGTTTCGGTATCGAAATAGCGGCGGAAAAATTCGTTCATGCGCGGCACGATCTGCTGGCGGAAACGGCTGCCGTTAAAGACACCGTAATGGCCCACGCCGGGCTGCACATAGTCGACCCGCATCGCCTCCGGAATACTGGTGCACAAATCGTGCGCCGCCTGAGTCTGGCCAATACCGGAGATATCATCCAGTTCGCCTTCGACTGTCATCAACGCCACCTTGGTGATGGCCGACGGCTCGACCAATTCGCCGTGGTGGTAGAACTCACCCTTGGCGATCTTGTGTTTCTGGAAGATGTCCTCGATGGTCTGCAGATAGAATTCAGCCGTCAGATCCAGCACAGACAGGTATTCGTCGTAGAAATCACGGTGCCGTTCAGCGCTGTCCTGATCGCCCACCACCAGATGGTTAAAGTACTGCTTCATCGCCTCGGTATGGCGTTCCTGATTCATGGTGATAAAGCCACCGAGCTGCAGAAAGCCCGGATAAACCGTGCGCATAAAACCGGGATTGGGCCAGGGCACCGCATGCACCAGATTGGATTTAAACCAGCTCAGCGGGCGCTCCTCGGCGAGCTTGTTGGGTACGGTCGGCGAACGCCGCGTGTCAATCGGTGAGCCCATCACCGTCATGCTGGCCGGCAGCGACGGCGAATCGGCCGCCGACATAACCGAGACGGCGCTGAGTATGGCCGGCCCCGGCTGACAAACGCCGACCACGTGGGTATCAGGCCCGAGGAACTCCATAAACTCAATCAGATAATCGATATAGTCGTTGAGGTCGAACTTGCCTTCACTGAACGGCACTTCTTTGGCATTGATCCAGTCGGTGATATAGACCTCATTGCTCTGCATCAGCGACTCGACCGTGCCACGCAACAAGGTGGCGTAGTGACCGGACAAGGGTGCGACCAGCAGGATACGCGGCTGCACCGCATCCTCACCGGCGGCCTCAAGAAACGCCCCGGGTTCACGCTTGAAGTGAACCAGATTGCAAAAGGGCTTGTGCGCCACCACCTGCGGTTCCACCGGCACCACCTGATCGTTAATCACGGTCTGCGGCAGCTTCCACTCCGGCTTGTGATAGCGGCGGGTCAATGACTCAACCAGCTCACAGGTCGCCACCGCCGAACGCCCTGCCGGCAAATAGGCCATGGGATTGGCCGGAGAACCGAAAACATGCTTGCCAAGCGTGGCAAACTGGCGCAGCGGTTTAAACATCGAGTAGTTAAATTCGTAAGCATGGTAGAGCATCGTACGACCTCGCACCGGTTGCAGACATGGCGACCGGATAAATTAGCTGTTTGTTTTTACTATTCTTTTTACGCCTTCCATCGCGCAGCAGCCCGTCATCCACGGGGACCGGGAAACAGATTCCCTGTCAGGGAGCTCATCTAACCCGAGTTTTTGCTGCTTTGCAATATATCCCTAGCGACCGGGAGGATGTCAAACTTCATAGGCCGTCGGAGATAGTGACAACCGATACAAAATATATAGCACCCTTCAATGCCAGTGTAACACTTAAGAGAAGGAATACGCACAACAGCGCGGTATGACTGCCCTGCCGGCGCCTGCGGGCCGATCTCCGCCGCCCGCCAGAGCCCCCGTACCAACAGGGATAGACGGCCCGTGCGAGCTTCTGCGCAGCAGAGCCGGAAAATATCGCCTATACAACTATCGCCCGCCGCGGGCAGTCAGCTTTGCCGGCTTGTCACCGTCGCTCCGGACCGGCAGGCACGGCAACACACCAACACAACGCAACGGACCATGTCCGCACGACCACGGGAGTGAGTGATTATGCAGGCCGAAGATCTGCGTTCCGATCAGGACAAAGCGCTGTACACACAATTGCTGGAGGCGCGCGAGGTGCAACGTCTCAATGAGATGATCGAACGGCGCGAAGCCGACGGCCCGATGGGCACCCGGCGACGCCTGCTATCGACCTCGGTACGCCTGACCCGCGCCATGGCCGCGCCGGTCCACAAAACCGCCGATGAATGTATCGAGCGTCTGGGCATCACGATTCCGGTCGAACTCTATGTTTACGCCAGCCCGAGCTATAACGCCGCCTGCGTCAAACCCGAGGACGGCCGCCTGTTTGTGATGTTCTCTTCGAGTCTGCTGGAGAGTTTCAGCGGCAGCGAGTTCCGCTTTGTCATGGGCCACGAGCTGGGCCACCACCTGTACGGCCATCACGACATTCCGATCGGCTATATGATGAGCGCCGGCAGCCAGATTGATCCGGCCCTGGCTCTGAAGCTGTCGGCCTGGTCGCGCTATGCCGAGATCTCCGCCGACCGCGCCGGTGCCCACTGCGCCAAGGATTTCACCGGCGTCGCACGGGCACTGTTCAAACTCGCCTCCGGCCTGAGCAGCAATGTGGTGCAGTTCGATCTGTCGGCGTTTCTGGCCCAGGTCGATGATTTGCAAACCAGCCACGAGGAACCGGGCCAGTCCGCGCCCAGTGCCGACTGGTTTCAGACCCACCCGTTCAGCCCGCTGCGGGTCAGGGCCCTGCAGTTGTTTCATGAATCGGTGCTGGCAAAAAGCGACGGCATGCCGCGCGAGCAGCTGGAAGCCTCGGTCACGGAATTACTGGGACTGATGGAGCCGGACTATATCGAAGGCACGGACGACACCGCCGAAGCCATGCGCCGGCTGTTGTTTGCCGGCGCGCTGGTGGTCGCCGACGCGCACAATAATATCAACGAGGCGGAAAAAGCGGTTTTTGAGAAATACTTCGGCCGCGACAGCCTGAACGACCGGCTGGATCTGGACAAGATCCGCGCCGAGCTGCCACAACGCATTGAGGCGGTACGTCAACAGGCCAGTATCGGTCAGCGTATGCAGGTCATGAACGACATTACCAAAGTGGCCTGCGCCGACGGCCATAGCGCGCCGGCGGAGCTGGCGGTGTTGCGGGATATCGCCCACCAACTGGGCCTGGACGCCAGCTTTGTGGACACGGTCAGCTGCCCGCCCGGCGAACCGGATTAAGCCATCCGGCCGCCGGCGGGCCCGCGCTGACTCACTCCGGCACGGGGATGTCGTGCAAGCGGCAGGCCTGCTGCAGGGTGTTATGCAGCAGGCAGGCAATGGTCATGGGCCCGACACCGCCCGGCACCGGGGTGATCGCTGCGGCCACCTGACTGGCGGACTCATAATCCACATCACCGACCAGCCCGGTTTTGCCGTCTTCCTTTTCGATGCGGTTAATGCCGACATCAATAACCACCGCGCCGGGTTTGACCCAGTCACCCTGAATCATCTTCGGCCGGCCCACCGCCGCGACCACGATATCGGCACGGCGGATTTCACCGGGCAGATCAACAGTACGCGAATGCGCCATGGTCACGGTGCAGCTCTCACGCAGCAGCAACAATCCCATGGGTTTACCGACAATATTGGAACGCCCGACAATAATGGCGCGCTTGCCGGACAGATCGCCCAGATAGTCTTTAAGCATCATCAGACAGCCCAGCGGCGTGCACGGCACGATGCCATCGGCTCCGGTGGCCAGCTTGCCCACATTGGACAGATGAAAACCGTCAACGTCCTTGTCCGGGCGGATGGCGTTGATCACCGCTTCTTCGTCGATCTGCGCCGGCAGGGGCAATTGCACCAGAATACCGTGCACACTGGCGTCCTCATTCAGACGATCGATCAGCGCCAGCAGTTCGTCCTGCGAGGTTTCTGCAGGCAGTTTGTGCTCAAAGGACTGCATGCCGGCTTCGACCGTTTGCTTGCCCTTGTTACGCACATACACCTGGCTGGCGGGGTCCTCGCCGACGAGCACCACAGCCAGTCCGGGTGTCACCCCGTGCGCTTCTTTGATGTGAGCGACCTTGCGGCCGACTTCGGCCCGCAGACCTTTTGCGAATGCCTTGCCGTCGATGATGTGAGTCATGAACCTGTCTCTTTGCCTGTGCTGCTATGGAAAGGCCGTTATTTTCCTCTGCTGACAAGCGAATTACCAGCCATGACGCTGACGCAGAGGAACTAACCCATCAGGATTAGATCTGCCCGGATGATCCGTCGGCTGGTTCACGCATCTGTCAATCCGGCGTAAACAAACGTCAGGAAGACCGTCAGGCAGCCGATGAGCCATTATCAGAGATTATTCATCTGCGGGTTCACAAGAATAGGGAGGTTCTATGACCCAAAAGAAATGCCGCCTGGTCACGCGCAGCGACTTTGACGGGCTGGTCTGCGCCGTGTTGCTCAAACACCTGAACATCATCGACGAGATCAAGTTCGTTCACCCCAAAGATATGCAGGACGGATTAGTCGCTATCAGCGGAGACGATATCACCACCAACCTGCCCTACGTGGCAGAAGCGCATCTGGCCTTTGACCATCATCTGTCGGAAACCCTGCGCAACAGCGGCGAACGCGCCAATCATATTATCGACGCCGATGCGCCCTCGGCCGCGCGCGTGGTCTGGGACTACTACGGCGGGGACAGAACCTTTCCGGCTTCCTGGGTGGAAATGATGCAGGCCGTCGATAAAGCCGACTCGGCGCAATATAACCGTGAGGAAATTCTGCGCCCCAAAGGCTGGGAACTGCTGAATTTTCTGATGGATGCGCGCACCGGTCTGGGCCGCTTTCATAATTTCCGTATTTCCAACTACAACCTGATGATGGATCTGATCGATTACTGCAAAACCGAATCGATCGAGACCATTCTGAACCTGCCCGACGTCAAAGAGCGCGTTGAACTGTATTTTGAGCACGAGCCGCACTGCAAAGAGCAGATTCTGCGCTGCTCGACCGTACACGAGAATCTCGTCGTGCTGGATCTGCGCAACGAAGACATCATCTACGCCGGTAACCGCTTCCTGATTTACGCCCTCTTCCCGCAGTGCAATATCTCCATCCATGCGCTGTGGGGTGTGAAGAAGCAGAACACGGTCTTCGCCACCGGCAAGTCGATTCTGGATCGCAGCTGCACCACCAATATCGGCGAACTGATGCTCAGCCTCGGCGGCGGCGGTCACGATGCGGCCGGCACCTGCCAGGTTCCCAACGACGAAGCCGACAGCGTGCTGGCCGGCTTGATCGAAAGCATTACCGATGAACACGTCGCCCCACTGCCCCGGGCGAGCTGACCAGCCCGCCCGGCACCGTTGAAGGTTCCGGCGGGACTGCAGCGGCATTCCCTTCCCCTTACCTTTGCTGCCGCCCCGTCGTCTTCACCGGCCGGCCCCGCTTTGCGGCGGGGCCGGTTTTTCCTGCCCGGACGCGCGGCATTTGTCCGCAGCGCGCGCTTCTGTATAATCGCCACGCTTACGCCGCCGTTGAGGCGGATGATTTTATTGGGTTCCCTCACCCCCATTCGACAAAAAGGCCCTATCATGACCCAACCGGTTCTGCCGCACCGCGCGGCCCTTTTCTCGCTGATGGCCGCACATCTGGTCATTATTTCCGCCAGCAACTATCTGGTGCAGTTTCCCGTCGGGATCCTCGGCTTCCATACTACCTGGGGCGCCTTTACCTTCCCGCTGATCTTTCTGGCCACCGATCTGACCACCCGACTGTTCGGCGCCGCCAGTGCCCGTCGCATCGTGCTCAGCAGCATGCTGCCGGCCCTGCTGGCCTCCTATCTTGTCTCAGTCCTGTTCTCCGGCGGACAATGGCAGGGGCTGGCCGGCCTGAACGAATTCAACGGTTTTGTCGCCAGGATCGCCCTGGCCAGCTTTGTTGCCTATGTGACCGGACAGCTGCTGGATGTTCAGGTCTTCGCCCGCCTGCGCCGTATTTCCGCCTGGTGGGTCGCACCGACCGCCTCAACCGTCTTCGGCAGTCTGCTCGACACCTTTGTGTTCTTCGCCATTGCCTTCCATCAAAGCAGCGATGCCTTTATGGCGGCCAACTGGGTGGAGATCGCCACCCTCGACTATCTGTTCAAGCTGATCGTCAGTCTGGTGTTGCTGGTGCCGGCTTACGGGGCGCTGATGAGCGCCCTGCAGCGACGCTTTCCGGCCGCCGCGCCGGTCTAGCGCGGCAACGCCTCCGGCCGGCCGGCGCAAACTGTGCGCTGGTCGGCAGATTTCCGGCTGGCCCTGAAGCCGCAGGCGCCTGAAGCCGACATGTTCTCCATAGCCCGACCCGACAGCGCAGGAAGCGCCGTTGTGGTTGTAGGACAGCGCCGGGAACTCCCGGTAACGGGAGAACCCAATCTATGCGAAGCCTGCCTCTTATGCTTGCCGTGCTGCTCTCTGCCTGCAGCAGCACAGCACCGCATCCGGTGACAGAAGACATCAGCCATGCCCGAGCAGCCCGACCGGCCGGCGCGGCGCATGTGCAGATTTACGTACCGGGCGAGATCCGCGATGAGCACTTCACACTGGAATTTGAGAACGGCGCGAATGTGACCCTCGAACCCGGCCGTGACCTGCAGGATGCGGCCAGGGACGTGGGCACGCAGTATTTTGCCAGCAGCGGCGACCTTGATCTGAACAGCCCCACCGACTTTATCCTCAAGCTCAGTGGCGAGTCGTTTATGGCCTACGACGACGTGACTCAGTTCAAGGGTGTACTGACGGCCACCCTGCTGCGCCCGGACGGCACGGTAGAGGACAAGGGCAAGGTTATCCGCCTCGACAGCGCGGAACAGATCGGCGAACACGCCTTTTACGAAGTCTATGCTGACGCGGTGTCCACCTATCTGACCCGGCTCGCCGACGAGAAACCCTGGCTGCTGGCCAGCTCTCAACCGCTTCAGCCGGATGCAGGCGCGCTGGTCCTGGCCGGCGCACTGGAGCTGAATGCCACCGGCACCGGTTTTTTCATTAACGATCAGGGCAATGTGATCACCAACCAGCATGTGGTTGAGCAATGTCTGGCCGTGACCGTGGCAGTCGACGGCGAAACCCTGCTGACCGATCTGATGATCAGTGACGCGGACCATGATATTGCCGTGCTGTCGACCCACAGCCGCCGCGAACACTACGCACGCTTCAATGACAGCCCCCGCGGCGAACGGCTGGGCGAAGAAGTCATGGCGCTCGGCTACCCGCTGTACGGCGTACTCAGTTCCTCGATTAACCTGACCACCGGCAATATCAGCTCCCTGCTCGGCGTGCAGGACGACGACAATGTCTATCAGATTACCGCGCCGATTCAGGCCGGTAACAGCGGCGGCCCGCTGCTCAATCAGCGCGGCCTGGTGGCCGGCATGGTGCAGAGCAAGCTCAACGCGCTGGAAGTCTCACGCTACACCGGCGATCTGGCGCAGAACGTCAACTTTGCAATCAAGTCCGACCGGGTCAAATCCTTCCTCACGCAGGAACATATCGACTTTTACACCGGCCATTACGACTCTGCGATCACGCGCAGCACCGCCGATCTGGCCGAAGAAGCGCGCAGCTACACCGTGCAGATCAAATGTCACGGCTAGGGCCGCGACAACGGTTCTAAGCTCACCTTTATCCGGCTGATACCGGCCGGCGGACGCGCGCTGCCGCCGAAGATCATCGCCACGCCCCGCCCGGCCAGCTCCCGCGCCAGCGTCTGCGGCAGCGCCCCGGCGGCCATCAGCAACAGACGCAAAGGCCTGACCAGCACCCTCGCCAGGGCCAGCTCGGCATGGACCCGGCGCGGCAATGCCTCACCGTCAAGCCCGGCTAGAGCGGCCAGCGCAGGCAGCCGCTGCAAAACCTCAGCGACCTCAAAAGCCGCACCGGCCCCCGCCGACAAATCCAGATTCTGGCGCACGCTCAGCCCTGCGATCGGTGGCGGCGAAGCGGCCACCAGTTGCACGCCGCAGCGCGAGTAATCAAACGCCGACAGGCCCAGCATATCGCGCCCGTCCAGCGCCAGGCGCGCCGCCTGATGCAGGCACGGCCGGCGCCTTCCGGCAAGCAGCTCCAGACAAACGCGCTCGCTGTGTTTGCTGGCCGCCTGTAGCTGCAGAGATTCGCCGGCCGCCAACTCAACAGTGAGCGCCTCGCCGCCTTCATCCGCGCACAGTCCCTCGCATCGCAACACCGGCGTACCCGCTGGGCTGTGTGGAAAATCCATGGCAGTAAAAAGACCTTGTCGGGAACGGAGAAAAACGGATCACATCTGACGCGATCTGATTCTGCGTCAGCCTCTGTAATTCCGGATAATGGTCAGTATGCGTTGCCGGAGCGGCTGCCGGACATTGGCGGAAAGTCTAAAAATGGCAGCGCCACAGGCCCTGCCTGCGCCTGAGTGCCCGGGCTGACGGCGGGCTGCGGACCGGGCTGCCTGATACGCCTCGCAGGTTAAGCCTGCGAGGCCAGGTGGATGACCTTGCAGCGACATCGAACTTTAGTCGAATATCGTGATACCATTATGCACCGGTAATCAGACGCCCTGCGTGTTATCTGGATCAATCATACCTATGTACACCGCAAAAAAGCTGATCATTGCAGACGACCATCCCCTCTTCAGGGAAGCGCTTAAACACGGTATTTCCGGCGCGCTCGGCAATCCGGAGATTGTCTTCTGCGGCTCGTTCAAGGAACTGCAGAAAGCCATTCATCACCATGGTGATGCCGACCTGATTCTGCTTGATCTGCATATGCCGGGCGCGGTGGGATTCTCGGCCCTGCATTTTCTCTGCATCCGCTGTCTGGACGTGCCGGTGGCCATTATTTCGGCCAACGAAGAGCCCGATATCATCGCCCGCGCCGTCGAATACGGCGCCTCCGGCTTTATCCCAAAATCCTCGGAAATCGCCCAGATCGTGCAGGCAATTCAGTCGATTCTGCAGGGTAATGTCTGGCTGCCGCAGGACGTAAAAAGCCAGATCGAAGAAGCGCGCAGCCGTTCGGCGGAATTCACCGAAAAACTCGCCACCCTTACACCGAGTCAGTTCCGTGTCCTGATGATGCTGGTGGACGGACGCAAGAACAAAGAAATCGCCGATGAGGTCTGCGTCACCGAAGCGACCATCAAGGCCCATCTGACGGAAATCTTCCGCAAGCTCGGCGTCAGCAACCGCACTCAGGCAGCCATGCTGGCGGCCAATCATCTTGAGGTCGAAGACCCCAACCACATGAGCTGAGCGCAGGCGCCGGCCGCCGCCTCAGGGCGGACATTTGAGCAAGCGCGTCATCATATTGCGCAGGCGGGCCGGATTAACCGGCTTGGTCAAATGCGTATAACCGCGCCCGGCCGCCAACTCACGCAACTCCCCGCCGCCTTCGGCGGTCACCAGAATACCGGGCAGCCCGGCCCCCAGCTTCCCGCGCAGTGAATCCATCACATCAAGGCCGTTCTCGTCATTGTCCAGATGATAGTCGACCAACAGAATATCCGGCCGGTATTGATACTCGGAGATATCAAACAAGGCCGCCTGCAGGCTGCCCGCGCAGTGCACCTGACAGCCCCAGCCGCCGAGCAAGGCAGACATCGCGTCGAGAATATCGTTTTCATTATCGATACACAGCACCCGCCGCCCGGTCAGCGGCGTGTCGATCTGACTGACCACCGGCTGCGGCGCCGGGCGCGGCGCTGCCGTGGCCTGCGCGGCCGTGCTGCGGCTGGCCACCGGTACGCAAATACTGAACACACTGCCCTTACCCGGCGCCGAGCGCACATTGATCGGCGCGTCCAGCATGCGGCTGATCCGCTGCACAATCGATAAACCAAGCCCGACACCTTTGTTCTGGTCATCAAGCTGGTTATCCAGACGCTTGAACTCCTCAAAGATCTCCTGCAATTCCGCTTCGCGCATGCCGACGCCGGTGTCGTAGACCGCAATCTCCAACAACTGCTGCGTCCCCTTATGACGGCGCCGGCAACCGAGTGTTACGCGACCGCCGCGGCGGGTGTAGCGCAAGGCGTTGGAGAGGAAATTCTGCAACACCCGGCGCAGCTGATGCCGGTCGGACTCGACCAGCAAGGCACAAGGCAGCGAATGCAGGGTGATGCTTTTATCCGCCGCGATGACGGAGAACTCATTGCTCAGCGTCTCCAGCACCTCATTGACCGGAAATACGCTGATATCGAGCTTCACCGCGCCGGAATCGAGCTTGGAAATATCCAACAGGGTATGGATGATTTCCTCGGCGGATTTAAGCGAGCTGTTGATCCGGTCGGTCAGCCCCTGCTCGTCGTCAATCTGCTGTTTCAGCGCCGACGTGAACAGACGCGCAGCGTTCAGCGGTTGCATCACATCGTGATTGACCGCCGCCAGAAAGCGCGTCTTGCTTTCATTGGCCTGCGCCAGCTCTTCGTTGACCTTCTTAAGCTCGCGGGTGCGGCCTTCGACAATCTGCTCCAGATTTTCGTTAATTTCGCGCAGCTTCTGCTCGTTGTGTTTGTGCTCGGTAATATCGGTAAAACTGGTGACGAAACCACCGCCGGGCATGGGCCGCCCGCGGATCTGCATCACCGTGCCGTCGTCACGGTAACGCTGAAACGCGTGTTCCGTGCCGGCTCGCATATAGCGCAGACGCTTGGCCACATGCTCCTCGATCTCGCCCGGCCCGCACTCACCGCGCTCGGCGTTGTAGCGGATCACATCGGCGATCGGCTTGCCGACATGGATAAACCCCTTGGGATAGTCGTAAAACTCCAGATAACGGCTGTTCCAGGCGACGATATTGAGGTTCTCGTCGACCACGCTGATGCCCTGATCAATGTGTTCGATGGTGTGGGTCAGCAGCTCCTGACTGAAATGCAGCGCCTGCGAGGCCTCATCGACAATGCTGAAGACGTCCTCGATGGGCAGGTCTTTTTTCTTCTTCAGTACGGTGGAAATAATCAAGCGCGCCGAGGACGCACCTATGGCCCCGGCCAGCAGGCGTTCGGTAAAGGCGATAAGCTCGGCATCGGCTTTTTCGCTGGCGTTGAGCTGCCCGCGCGTACGCCTCGCGTAGTCGGCAAATGCCCGCTCGGTGGTCGCCTCGCCGATAAACTTTCCGGCCAACACGCGCAGCTCGCCGACCGCCACCGAGCTCCACCAGGGCAAACCGTCGCCGGCATTATCCGACACCGCCGTGTGGGTGAAGTTGGCCGACTGTATGCGCTCGAGCAGGCCCGGTTTGCTGTTCAGCGAGAACCACACATAACAGAGCACATTCACCGACAGACTCCAGAACACGCCGTGCAGGATGGGGTCCGACATATCCAGACCAAACAGCGCGTACGGACGCAGCCAGCCGATGCCGAACGGCCCCTGCTGCACCAGCGTTTCGGTAATAAAGGCAAAGCCGCCCAGAGTCGGCAAAAACAGCGTGTAGAACCACAGCAGTGAACCGGAAATCAGCCCCGCGAACGCGCCGCGTCTTGAGCCGTGTTTCCAGAACACACCGCCGACAATCGCCGGGGCGAATTGCACCACCGCACCGAAGGACAACAGGCCGATCGACGCCAGCGCATCAAGATCGTCAATGTACTGGTAGTAGGCATAGCCGAGCGCGAGTATGCCGACGATGGCCAGACGCCGGATCAACAGCAGCAAGCCGGTCACATCACGGCGGGCCTTGAGCCGGAACACCGGAATCTTGAACAACACCGGCATCACGATATCGTTACAGACCATGGTGCTCAGGGAGATCACGGCCATAATGATCATGCTTGAGGCGGCGGAAAAACCACCGATAAACGCCAGCAAGGCCAGCGCATCGTTGCCGACCCACAGCGGCAGGGTCAGGACAAACATATCCGGCGCCACATTCTGCCCTTCGAACAACACCGAGCCGGCCAGTGTAATCGGCACCGCCACCAGACTGGTGATCAGCAGATAAGCCGGAAACACCCAGCGCATCAGGCGCAGATTATTCAGCGAGCCGACCTCGACAAAGGTCACGTGGAACTGCCGCGGCAAACAGAAGGTGGCGGCCACCGCGAGTAAGGCGTTGACCAGAAACGTCGGTTGCAGGATATCCTCGCGCAGCGACGGCGGCAGCAGCAGGCTGTTAAGCAAGGGCTGCTCTGCGGCCCGCCGCGACAGATCATCGGGTCCGTTGAACAAAAAGAACACCGCGAACAGACAGACCGAGATCAGCGCGATCAGCTTGACCACCGACTCAAACGCCACCGCCAGGATAATGCCCTCGTGGTGTTCCGAGGCATTGACGTGTCGGGTACCGAAAAGAATGCTGAACAACGCCATGATCGCCGCCACGATCAGGCCGGTATCACTCCAGATACTCTGCACCGGTACCGGCACATCACGGAACACATTCTGCGTTGCCAGCACATCGTAGCTCTGCGCCACGGCTTTGAGCTGCAGGGCGATATAGGGGACGATGCCGAGAATCGCCACGATCGTCACCAGCACCGCCAGTGTCTGCGCCTTGCCGTAGCGTGAGGCGATAAAATCCGCGATGGTGGTGATGTTGTGCTGCAGGCAAATGACCGCCAGCTTACGAAAGAAAGCCATGCCCAGCAGAACGAACACAATCGGCCCGAAATAGATCGCGAAAAAGACCCAGCCATCGGTCGCGGCACTGCCGACTGCGCCGTAAAACGTCCAGGACGTGCAGTACACCGCCAGCGACAGGGAGTAGATCCAGGCCCGGTTGCCGATGGGACGGTTTTCGCGGACGCGCTTATCCCCGAAATGGGCGATAAAGAAAAGAACCCCCATGTAGGCCAGCGAGGCTGACACCAGAATCCAGGGCTGAAGCATGTCCGGCGCTCATCAAAAATGGCTCAACAGTGTAACGCGTTGACGCGTCACTGTTGAGCCCCGCCCGTGCGCCGCTCAGAATGGCGTCGCGGCGCTGAAACACAACGCCCGCCCGTCCTGCGGATGGCGGATACGCAGCTCGCAGGCGTGCAGATGCAAACGCAGATCGGTGTTCAGTCCGTAGAGCTCATCACCGAGAATCGGCAAGCCCAGCCCGCGCGGATGGGCCGCGTGCAGACGCAGTTGGTGAGTGCGCCCGGTATGCGGAAAAAACGCCACCCGGCTGCGGCCGTTCTCCAGCGCCAGACGCTGCCAGCGCGTCAGCGCCGCCTTGCCGTGCTGATCGCAGACCACTTGCCGCGGGCGGTCGGCAAAGTCGGTACGCAGCGGCAGACTGATCTCGCCCTGAGCCTGGCGCAGCGTGCCGTCCAGAATCGCTTCATAACGTTTGCTGACCTGGCGCGCACTGAATTGCTTTTGCAGATGCACAAACGCACCGAGGGATTTGGCCAGTAACATCACCCCGGAGGTCGACATATCCAGCCGGTGCACGGCCATTATCTCAGTCCCGCTGCCATAGCGCGCCTGCAAGCGCGTGACCACGCTGTCGCTGGTGCGCTTGCCCGGCACGGACAACATGCCGGACGGCTTGTCGGCCACCACAATCGTCTCGTCTTCGTAAATCACCACCGGCTCTGAGGCATCGAAGTACAACGCCATTCTGGGCATGGGTTCGGTCTCCACCCCGCTCAGCTGCGCCGGCAACAGCGGCCCACAACGACCGCGGCAGGCCGGGTAAAAACGCCCGTGATGACGCACTTCAGCCGCCGGCGACGCCCCCCACCAGAAAGACGCCATGGCCAGCGGCTGCCAGCGCCGTGTGGCCGCGTAGTGCAACAACCGCGGTTCGGCACAATCTCCGCTGCCCGGCAGTGGCTGGGATGGCCGGTAAAGCGCCCGCAGCGACGGCTGCCCGCCCCGGAAATCACGCAGCCGGTAGTGATCGAAACACTGCCGGTCCCTGAGCGCCAGACGCCGGCGCCGCGCGGTTTGCAGCGCCTCAAGACGACGCTCGCAGTCAGCCAGCGCAGCCTGCGGTGCGGCCAGCTGCGCCTGCCCTTCGCGGCGGCATTGACGGATGGCCTCACGCTCTGCCCGGCTGGCCCGGTTAAGCGCCGCTTCAGCGGCCTTGTCACCCTCCGCCAAGGCCTGTGCACGGGCGGCTTTGCGGGCGATGCGATTGCGCTCACGGGCCGTCTGCAAGCGCTGCAGATCAGCCTCCAGCAGCGTTTCCAGCCGGGCGATTTGCTGCAGGAGACCACGGTAGGCAGCGCTTTCGCGCTCGGCACTGATCTGCGCATCAATGACGGCAATGTCCTCAGCGGCGGCCACCTCGCTCGCCTGTCGCGCGTCGCTGTCGTCGATCGGTGGTACAAAACCGTCCGCGCCGGCCGGTATTTCCCCGCTCAGCCCCGCCAGCCAGCCCAATTGCCCGGCCCCGTCACGCACCACCAACACGGCGGCCATACGCCCGCACACATCGGCCTCCGGCAGTCGCCCCTGCAGTTGTTGCATCAGCAGTTGCGCGGCATGGCGTGCCAGCGGATGAGGGCTGTTGGAAAACGGGCTGGGAAAGACCGCCGGCGCCGCCGGTACGGCACTCAGGTCGGCAAATCGTTGCAACATGGCATGGCGACTATCAGTTCAGGAGGCGACGGATAATAACGCGCCACGGCCTGTCCCGGGCAAAATACCCTGCGCCCAGGACAAAAAAAGCCCGCCACAGGAGACCCCGTGGCGGGCTTCAGACGCAGAAATAAAGCAGCGCTTAGTTAAACAGGTCTTCAATAGACAGGTAACGCTCACCGGTGTCGTAGCTGAAGATCACCACGGTGGCACCGGCCGGAATCTCGGCTTCTTTGTTTTTCACCGCCGCCAGGGTCGCGCCGGAGGAAATCCCCACGAAAATGCCTTCTTCTTTGGCGCAACGACGGGCCATTTCAAAAGCATCGGCGTCTTTGACCAGCACCGTGCCGTCGAGCAGATCGGTACGCAGCACCTCGGGAATAAAACCTGCGCCTATGCCCTGAATGCGGTGCTGACCTTTCTCACCGCGGGTGATCACCGGGGAGGTTTCCGGCTCTACCGCCAGCACTTTGATATCGCTGAATTTCTCTTTCAGCACTTCGGCACAACCGGTGATGTGACCGCCGGTGCCGACACCGGTAATCAGGTAATCCACGCCTTCGGGGAAATCAGCCACGATTTCCTGCGCGGTGGTGTTTTTATGCACCTCAACGTTGGCCGGGTTGGTGAACTGTTGCGGCATCCAGCTGTTGGGGGTTTCTTCCAGCAACTGACCGGCTTTTTCGATCGCCCCGCCCATGCCTTTTTCTTTCGGCGTCAGAACCAGCTCCGCGCCCAGCGCTGCCATATAGCGACGGCGTTCCACAGACATGGATTCAGGCATGGTCAGAATCAGGCGGTAGCCTTTCACGGCCGCGGCCTGTGCCAGACCGATACCGGTGTTGCCTGAAGTCGGCTCGATAATCACGGTATCGGGTTTCAGCAGACCTTCTTTCTCAGCCGCTTCGATCATCGCCAGACCGATACGGTCTTTGATGCTGCCACCGGGATTAAAGCGCTCGACTTTCATCCAGACGTTGATGTCATCACGGAACAGCTTGTTGATCTTGATAGCCGGCGTGTTGCCGATCGCTTCGAGAATGTTGTTGTATTTCATGGAAGTCTCCGATCAATCTGCCCCGGGGCAGAGAAAATGAGGGTGCGGGCAGGCCCGCGTTGGAGACTTTATACCGCTTGCAGCGGGCTGAGAAAAAATGATTTTTCGTGATGCCTTATCAACAGATGCTACGCCCTGCCGGCCGCTGTACGGAGA
>JAUOPI010000003.1 GCA_030546905.1 Granulosicoccaceae sp. 1_MG-2023
GGCCACCGTGCGTACGGTGGCCCGGGCTTGTCATTACAGCGGCTTACTGGCCCAGCGCTTCGAGCGACTCAGGCAACGTCTGCCCGCCATCAACCACCAGCGTCTGACCGGTAATATAAGCGGCCTCCGGGGAAGCGAAAAAGCGCGCCGCGTTACCGATATCCTCGACACTGCCAAGGCGTTTTAAGGGAATGGAGGCAGCCATGGTGGCCAGATAATCCTCGCCCAGATCGGCCAGACCTTCGGTGTAGATATTGCCGGGCATCACCGCATTGATGGTGATGCCGTAGCGCGCCAGCTCAATGGCCGCCGTGCGGATAAATCCCAACTGCCCGGCTTTGCTGGCTCCGTAATGCGCCCAGCCCGGAAAACCGGTCAGGGGTCCGGTGATCGACGAGGTCACCACAATACGGCCATTGCGGCTTTTTTTCAGTGCCGGAAGCGCCGACTGAACCGAAATAAAACTGCCTTTCAGATTGGTCGTAATCACCGCATCCCAGTCTTCTTCACGCATCTCCTCCAGCGATGCTGAGGGGAAGATGCCCGCATTAGCGCACAGAACATCCAGCGAGCCGTAGGCACTGACTGCCGCGTCCACCGCAGCGCGCATCGACTCACCGTCGGTGACATCCGCGGCCACCGCCATCACGGTCTTGCCCTGTGCCTGCCACTCTTTGGCCAGTGCCTGCACCGGCTCTTCCGTGCGCGCGACAAGAACAAGCCTGGCACCGGCTTCGGCAAACACCGAGGCAATACCTTTACCTATACCTTTGCTGGCACCGGTGACCATCACCACCGGCGTATTTGATTCTGCTGTCATCGTCGTGTCCTCGGGGATTTACAAGAGCACCGGTCAACACCGGTCGGAATAAGCGCTGCGCGGCCCCGCGCATACCGTGGCTGATCTGCCACGGCCGGCAGAGACACTGATCTGCAACAGACGCCGTGACCGCCGCGACAGCCAGCCGCACAGGTCACGGCGCCTGATGGACACAACTCAGCTGAGCGGGTCGAAACGGCTCAGCCAGTCCACCGCTGTCTGGTGATAACGGCTGAGACCTTTGTATTCGATCAGCTCAGGCGGCAGGGTTTTCAGTACGCGGTGCATACGCCGCGCCCAGTCAGGATTGGTGCACAGGTCGTCGAAGCTGATCAGATAGGTGCGGATACTGAACAGCAAGGCATTGCTGCGCGGCATACGGTCGAGGACCTGCAGCTCAACACGCAAATGCAGCTTCTCGCCGACATTTTCTGCGGTGATGCCGGTGCGTTCATGGCCCCACTCCGGATAGGTCTCCGGCGAGGTATCCATTCTTGCATTAACCGTCAGCGTCCAGTTCAGCCGCCGCACCGGGCTGCCCACCGGAATCGCCGTCAGGTATTTGAGTGCACGCTCAAACACGCCCATCTCGTGCGCCAGCGGCACAGGTCCGTGCCATTCCTTGAAGCTCATGCCGGCATCAAAGGCCAGGGACCAATCGGCCGGACAGGTGACAATACCGGCATCGAGAAACAGATCGCCGTCGCGCTGATCGAGCAAAGCCAGATCGCCCTGCAACTGCCGGCCGATATATTCCATCGGCGGCTGCGGCAGACTGGCACTGTCGCCGAAGACAAACTCATCATCGATATGCAGAAGATGGTTCTGCCAATGCCAGCGATCGCCGTCACGACTGAGGCTGAACCACTGCGGATAGTCTTCCGACAGACTCACCATGGCGCGCTCGATCAGATCCCAGCAGGCCAGATCCATATGCGGCATGGCCAAACAACGCTTGGGATTTTCCTCAAGCACAATACCGCGTTCGGCCATCTCGGACAGATAGTGCTCGTCGATATCAAACAAAAACTCAAACGCAGAGCCGGCCGGCCCGGGCGTCACATGCGGTTCGATATTCACGCTGTAGCGGTATTCATCCTCGGGAAAAGGAAACGGAAAACGCGCTATCGCCTCGGGGCTGTTGCTGTAGGTAAAGTCATCACGGAAGGTTTCAATTTGTTTCGGGGCAAGACGCATGGCTCAGATCTCCAGTTCCAGTTTCGGGCCTTTGGCACGTGATACACAGGGCATCAGACACTGCCCGCTGCTTTTCTCCCGCTCACTCAGAAAATGGTCGCGGTGTTCGATCGCGCCATCGCGCACCCCGGTCACACACTGACCGCAAACACCGCCGCGGCAAAGATTAGGCACCTCAATGTGCTCGCGCTCAAGCGCTTCGAGCAGACTTTCTTCGGCACCGACCTGTATGGTCTTACCGCTTTTGCACAGCACCGCCTCAAAAGGCTCACCCGGCTCGGGAGCAGCAAAGGCCTCCACATGGATATGCTCCTGCGGCCAGCCGATCTGCGCGGCATTGGCATAGACGGCGTCAATCAGCGATTGCGGTCCGCAGATATAGATATGCGTGCCGGGTGACTGCGCCGCCATCAGCTCCGCTACCGGGCAGCGCTTGTCGCGGGCCGAGTCGTAAGCGAAATAACGCCCGTCCAGCCGTTGGCGCAGATCCGCGTCATAGGCACCGGTACGGGAACTGCGGAACAGGTGATGTAACTCAAAGTCGGCGTTCCGGCGTTGTAATTCCGGCAAATAGGACATAAACGGCGTAATCCCCACCCCGCCGGCCAGCAGAATATGCTTGCGCGCGCGCCAGTCCGGGGCAAACAGATTGGCCGGCGGGCTAATGCGCAAGCGGCTGCCCTCGGCGATCCGTTCGTGCATAAATCTGGAACCACCGCGCGACTGCTCCTGCAAACGCACCGCAATACGATAGGCGGAGGGATCACGCGGATCACTCAGAAGTGAATAAGGATTGCGGTAAGTCTTTTGCCCGTCGCGCATTTCCACCACCACATGCGAGCCGGGAGAAAACGCCGGCAAGGGCGCGTCCAGCGCCTTCAGGGCAAACTCTTTGATCGCAGGGGCAACCTGACGGCACTGCTCGACCTGCACCTCGATATATGATCCGGACATTAGCTAAGCTCCTCTGTCGGCGGCACCTCGGCCGGGTCTTCAGCATTGATCTGCACGCCCACATAGGCACAATGCAAGCGCGAGAAGTGGTCGCGTACCAGCAACAAGCGCCCACAACCGGCACATCTCGCGGGCGTGGTGCTGACATCCGGCGTAATGTGATAGCAGTGGGTGCAGAAAACATCGCGTTGATTGCCGGCGGGAGGCTCAAGGTGTATCTGGCTCGGGGCAAAACCGGCCTTTGTCAGAACCCCGTGGACCTGCCATAAAAAGGCTTCCAGACCGCTGACATAAAACGCTGTGGCAATACCAAATCCACTGAGCTGCTCGCCCAGCACGGCCTGCCAGTCCCCGCTTTGAATTGCCTCATAACCGGCCGGCAAGGTGTCACTGTCGCCGATATGCCAGGCCTGCTTCTTTGCCACCGGGGAGGCCTGGCAAAGTGCTTCGGATTGCGCCAGGCCTGCTGAATCAGTGATAAACACATGACATTGTGCGGTCTGGTCGGGTGCCACCTCGTGATAATCCGGGCGGCTTTTTACTGTGTAGCTTGCAACAGCATCGTTCATGATTGTTTCCGTTAGAACTGAGAAAAACTACAAAACAGGCGCACACTGCGTGCGCGATGCGTTGCCGACGTATTTTCTTTATGTGATTATTTGTTTCCCTAGAGGAATAGCAAATGCTATGCCCTCGTACGTTTTACTTTGTTATCAACCAGTTAGAAAAGCAGCGCCGCCGCCAGGCAGAAAATATGCACATTTGCAGCGCAGTCTGAACCGGCTACGGTCAGAAACGGTGCAACACTGACTGCCAGACTGCATCTGCCACCGCGCGCTACGCTGCGCCGATGCGGAGAAGCCATCGATGCCCGAGAACTGCTACAACAGCGTGATTGCCCTCTTAGACCAACACCAATGTCCCTATCGCTGTCATGAACACGAAGCGGTGGTAAGCCTCGACGAGGCCCGTGAGAAAGTGCCGCATCTGTGCGAAAACCTGCTGAAAACCGTGGTTTTTCGTATCAAAGACGGAGGCTGGGTGCTGGCTGCCGTGGCAGGTCAGGCTCGTATTCACTACAAACTGCTGGCCGATGCTCTGGGTATCAAACGCACCGCCCTGCGCGCCATGGCCCCGCAGGATGTGGAATCGGCGCTGGGATTTCAGATCGGCGGTGTCGGTCCTTTTGCGATAAATCCGCAGATCAGCGTGGTGTTGGACGCGCAAATACGCGGTCAGGTCTTTTGTGGCAGCGGACGCAATACCTGCACTATCGGTATGGCAGTCACGGATCTGATCCGGATCAGCAAGGCACGGGTTGCGCCGCTGACCCGCCCTGAGCAAGGCTGAGCTCCCCGGCGGTCATGAGACCTTTTGCAGCACAACCCCATCCAGCCCGGCGTTTGTCACGCTTGGTCAAATAGCGATACATTTAAGCAACATCAAGAATGCAAAAACGTTATAAGCGGTAAAGTAAGCAAAAAAAAACCGCTTAGAATCCCAAGCGGTTTTTAAAAACACCAACATCACCATTTATCAGTTACAGCAGCACAAGATATGCCCACAGGCCTATAATGGTTGCTGCAACCATGTTTAACACAAGACCCACACGAACCATCTCGGACTGCTTTATCAGTCCTGTACCAAAGACAATGGCATTTGGCGGCGTAGCCACAGGCAACATAAAGGCACAAGAAGCCCCAATACCGATAATCAGAACCAATACTTCAGTTGGCAGACCCATGTTTTCAGCGATAGCGACAAACACAGGCACCAACAACGCGGCTGAAGCAGTGTTAGAAGCAAACTCGGTCAAAAATATAATAAACACCGATATCACAAGCATCACCACCAACAAAGGCGCTGTGGAAAGCGCATTTGCAACGGTCTCGCCCATAACCAAAGAAGCACCTGAATTCTTCAGCACGTTTGACAGTGCGATACCACCACCAAAAAGCATGAGCACGCCCCAGTCGGTATTATCCGAGACCTGCTTCCAGGACACCAAACCCAGCCCAACAACTGCAACCGCAGCGGACAAGGCAATCACAGAATCCATAGAAGAAATCTCAAAATACGCACCAAGCTTTTTACCAAACACCCAGGACAAGGCTGTGATCGCGAATACGATAATCGTAATGATTCTGGGCTTTGTCCATGGAATATCAGGTTGATCGATACTACTGATCCGTACATTTAAATCTGGTTTGAGCACCAGGTACATCGCACCAAGCAGTAATGGTGTCAACACAATCATGATAGGCAAACCAAACTTCATCCAATCCACAAAGCTCAGATCCAGCGATTTGGCGGCAATCGCGTTTGGCGGCGACCCAACAATCGTACCCAGACCGCCTAAGCTTGCAGAATAAGCAATACCTAACAACACAAACACAAACGTACCACGGTCGTTTTTTCTATCAATTTGCGAGAGCATGCCAATGGCTAAAGGCAGCATCATGGCCGCTGTTGCAGTGTTTGATATCCACATCGAAAGCATGGCGGTTGCAAAAAAGATCAAAACAACCGCATTACCCAGCTTTCCACCAGACATAGATATTAATTTTAGCGCGATTTTTTCATCCAGGCGCTGGACGTGCAGCGCAGCAGCGAGTGCAAACCCACCAAAAAACAAATAAATCGTTGGGCTGGCAAAATTAGACAATGCGCTTTTGGTATCGAAATCAGGTATACCTATCGCGACACCCACCACTACAACTAAAATTGCCGTGATTGTGACATGCAAAGCCTCAGTCAGCCACAATGCGCCGATAAAGACCAGCATTGCCAAGCCTTTGTTCACATCAGTTTCAAACGGCAATACATTAAATAGGACAATCGCAACCAAAGCAGCAATCGAAGCGATAACAAGCCCTTTTAGCGTACCTACCGGAAACGTGTCGGTAAAAAGATACTCATTGCCATCGTGCGGAATATGATCGTTTAAACCATCTGTCTCCCTTGAACCAGGTGGCGTACTGTTACTGGAATTTGACATACTGCTCCCTTACAGATTTAGTCATCAATAAAAATACCTTATCGCAAACAACCCGATAATAAATCCAAAACCCTCGCAAACACATTGCTTTGCAACAGGTGCTGACACGCTTTAATTTGTCACTCTTGACTATCACCACAATCAACAATCAGCCGTAAACATTAAACAACGAAACACGTTGCCAATCACACGCGTGACAAAACTCAATCCAGCTGGCATAGAGTCTGACAATAATACATCGACAAACTCACATGCCTAGCACAAATCAGATGAAAAAGGATTGAGAGAACAAAACAAATAGCGGTATTTTACCTTTGTTTAACATTTAAGGCCGGCAAAACTCACGCATTCGTGACACAGGATTTACCGCTTTTTATTCGCTTACTGTTTTATTTTCGCTATAGGCATGCAACTTTATGCGTATAAGAAGAATAAACATCCTTTCCACTCAGGTCTAGCAGCAGCCCTGCCCGCGAATGGCCCGCCCGCCCCCCCCTTCGGTAGCACCGAATGGGTCTGAACTCCACGCACGTCGTTATATAAACGCCCACTTTTTCTCCACAGCCGATCCAATTCCCGCTATCGGCCACAACGAATCCCTGCCGCGTTGCGCACGCAGCACGTGAACTGAAGCTTTGGTTTTCGATCCCGTCAATCACACAGTCTTGACTTCACCCCCAGCGGCGGTGGCCGGGTTTGCGGCAGTGCTTCGGACTTACTGGCTTGATCATTGTGCTTCAGCTGAGTGAGTAACTGAGCCGCGATGCTGCTGTTCGGCGCAAACACACCATGGAGGAAAGAGTGAGATTGGCACGCGGCTTCGACAGCCGTGCTGCCAGTCTGGCGAGGAAGTCGTCGCGCCGGTCGAACATGACGTGCGTGATACCGTTCCGGTACAGCGTTCTGGGAGGGTAGCGGGTGTTACCGTCGGGCCTTAATGACAGGCGCTTCTCGGATACAGCCGGGCGGCTGATGTCGCGGCACAGGCGTTGCTGCCGCTTGCGTTGCCCGGCGCTGATTCGCACCCGGCAAGGCTGAGCCCGGGCGGACTGTCAGGCGGGTGCACCGGCCAGAACCTGCTCGAGCCGGTTGCCGGCCGCGCCGCGCTCGAGTATCTGCATGGCCTTTTCCGCGATCACACTACCGGCCTCTGCCGGCGGTAAGCCGCTGGGATAAATATTCGAAATCACCGAATACTCATACGCGATAGCTGGATTACCGCTGACAGCGGCGGCAGCCTGTTGTTCCTCACCGCGCTCTAAGCGGTAGGCCAGATAGGCCGAAAGACTACGCGAGGCCAGCGCATCGCCGCCGGGTCTTTCGCCGATCAGCATAATCACCAGACGCGGTCTCAGCAGCTCGCCGACCGATTCCGCAAGTTTGACCCTGCCGCAAGGCGCCAACAGGGTACGCCCGCGTGTGTAACCGCGGCTGTCCAGACCGTCCTGCAGCACCGGCAGCAGTTCATGCAGATTGTGGTGCACGGCCTCGGCGCTCAATCCGTCAGACACCACAATCTGCACATCGCGGTGCTCCGCCGCCAGCGCCGCGGCAGCGTCGGCGGACAGACGCGCACCGAGCTCCGGATCGGCCAGATGCTCTGCCTTGCTGCGCGCCGCGGTGTCGGCCCGGCGCAGATCAAGACCGGCAAATTCGCCGGCCCGCAGATCGGTATAGATCGCTTCGCGGGCAATCGCCTGATTGATCCGCGCCAGACGCGTGACCGCGTTCGCCGGACGCGGCCCGGCATTGTCCGCGCCATAGTGCGCAGGCACAGCCTCCTGCAAGCGTTTTGCGGCCAGTGCCGAAGGCGCGAAGATATCCGGGTTACCCCAGTTCGGTCTTCTCTGCACCCCGCCGTCCTCATCGCGGACAAAAATACCGCGGCTGACAGCCCAGTCTTCATACTCCGGTGCCGTGCGCAAACCGTGTACTTCGCGCAGAGTCTGATCGTCATGTCCGCTGGTGTCGAAATAGGCCAGCATACGGTCAATACCGAGGTACACATCCATAAAGAAATTGGCCCCGGCGGCAGTCAACAGGCCGGTCGCCATCTGTTGTCCCTCGATAGTGACTTCCGAATGCAGGGTAAAACACGGCGCCATGCCCATCGCCAGTCCCATAAACTTGCCCATAAAATGATCCTGCAGATTGGCCAGGGTCATCTCTGTATTGTTCAGATGGGTCTCGGGACCGATAAAACCGGTGACATTGTTGACCATAAACGGCCGGTAGCGCCGCGCCAGCCCGTAGCACAAGGCCTCGCAGCAGGTCATATCCAGATTGTTATGCTTAGCGTAGCTGTATTCACTGCCCTGACCGGTTTCGAAATACATCAGGTTCGCCCCCTCGCCGGCCAGCGGGCCGTCGCGGTGAATCACCTCATAAGCTTCATCGAGCAGCGCAACGGTGACATCGAACTCACCGGTCAGGGTCGCTTCGGTGCCGGCCAGACTCTGGAACAGAATTTCCACCGGCGCCCCGCGCTGCAGGCAGGCCAGCTGGGTTTTGATATGCGCGAGCACGCAGATCTGCGTCGGCGCACCGGTTTCGCGGCGCACCTGATCGATATGATGCAGGGCACGGCTGATTGACTCCACCGTATCGATCGCCGGATTGAGGCCGATCAGGGCATCACCGCTGCCCATCGACAAGCCGGTATGAATCAAGCGTGTCATGGCGTCCGGATCGTCGGTGGGGTGATTGGGCTGCAGGCGCGAGGAAAGCGTTCCGGGTAAACCAAGCCTGGTACGGGCCCGTGTATCCGCGCCCTGCTTGAGGCGTTTTGCAAGCAGGATCAACTCATGCACATCGAGCAGCTTCGTCAGCGCCGCGACCATCACGCCGGTCATGGCACTGCCGATTTCACGCAGGCGCGCAGCGGGACTTCGCAGACACAGGTCTTTGAGTTCGCCCAGACTCAACGCGGCAATCCCGGCAAAGACACTCAGATCGATGTCGTAATTAACCCGCATGACGCTGTCGATCCGGCCTTGCCCGTCACAGGGTGGATGATCGTAGAGATGCTGCAGCGTGAGGCCGGACAGCACGCTCCGCGCCGCCTCACGTTCGACTTCGCCGCTGGCCGATAAGCCGGCCCCGCGGTCGCCGGCCTTGGAAAAATCCGCTGCGCCGAGCAGATGATTCAGATCACGGAAGCTGAACTGCCGGTCCAGCAAACGCACCGTGTACGGACCGCTGCGTTTAAACTCAGGTACGGGGATCGAATCCGGGTCTTTCAACTTATACATCAGGACACCTGCCTCCGGTTAAACCGGATATTTAAAGACCAAAATACGACACCGGCACCATGCCCCGGTGGCTGCGGCCGATATGAACGAAACGCGCCTCGCGCGCCGCGACCTCATCGATCACCACCAAAGCACGGTGAGAACGCCCCCAGTCGGTGACGTAGTTACCGAACACCTTGCCGGCATTCTGCCGTAACAACAATACCAGCGGCTGTTGTGCTGCCAATTCCCGGCCTTTCAGCGCCTCAGCCAATGCCGCGGCCGCGCAACGTATCTGCGCCAACCCGGGCATCGCCTGACCGCAGCCGAAATCGTACTGAAAACACACCCCGCTTTGACAGCTGTCAGCCAGTGCCAGCACCTGCCTGAGGGCCTGCGGTGTCTGGCCGGCGCGCAGTGTGCCCAGCACCGGTAAATTGCGCAAAGGCAGGCACGAGGGCTGTGGCAAAAACAACGAGGCACCGGACACCTCACTGCTATTTAATGCAAGTCCGCAAACGGTTGCGCGGCCCCGCTGCGGCGGACAGTGGCTGTGCAGATCCCGTGACAGGACCGGCGAACGGGCAATCGCCTGTGCCAGCGCGACGCCCAGATCGCCGTAGCAACTGGTCTCCGGCCAATCACCGGTGGCCGAATGTGCATACAGCAACTCCCCCACACCGCCGGAAAAGGTAATCCGCCGTGGACCTTGCCGGCTTAACTGCAGCGGCAAAGTCCCGAGCCAGCGCCAGGCCGGCGGCAGCCCGGCGTCACTGACCAGCGCTTCAAGAGCCCGGACATAAACCGCGGTCACCTGTGCCACCGCGTCATGGCTGAGCGTGTCGCCGCAGCGCGCGGGCAAACCCAGTTGCAGCAACAGGCGCTTTCCCTGTGGCGACAGCCCGCTGAGACGATAACTGCCGGGCACAAAACGCAAGTGCCGCGCGCCGATGTCGTAGCAGCCGCTGGACAGCACCTGCCCATCGCGCCCGAGAGCCGGATTGGTGGTGCCACCGCCTATATCCAGATTGAGCACATCGCAGTCAGGCTCAAGCCGGCTCAGTGCCGCGCTGCCACCCATAAACGCCAACCACGACTCCAAGGCCGGTTCGCCGGCATTGGCCAGCAACTGCTCACCGAGCCGCTCACTGATCAGCGCGGCGATCGCCTGCGCATTACTTTGCTGTGCGGCCAGACCGGTGACCAGCGCACCGCCGGCAAATACCTGAGACGCATCGATACCGGCTTCAGCAAGCCAGCCATCGAGCAGCGCGCCCAGCGCCGCCGCGTCAATGCCGTGCTCGCTGAACGGGGTAAACACCGGCGCCGGGCGGTACACCACGTCCTGCACATTACAGCGCAAGACTGTCCCCTGATTACCCCGCTCGGGACGGGCGTAAGAAATCAACACCGAGCTTGTTGTGGAGCCGAAATCCAGCCCCAGCAACAAGACCCGCCCGTGGCACTGCGTATCGCTCAAGCGCTGGCGTCTGGCGGCGCGCCGGAGCCGATGGCCGCGTCATCAAACTCAGCCATGGCATCAAGCAGCGCGCCCCACAGATAGTCGGCATAGGCGCTGTCGCACAGCAGGCTGAAGACATCCTCACCCTCAAGCTGATGATGCAGCACGATAGCACTGACCAACGCCACCGAGGTCTGCGCCAGCGCCCCCGGGGCAAACGCCGCCGGGCGCATATCCACGCCACAAACCTTGGCCATCACCTCTGCCCGGGCGGGACCGCTGAGAACAAGCCAGGCATGGCTGTCCTGACAGGGCAGCGTGTACACGCGCCGCCCTGCCTGCACCGCCGGCAAGTCGCTTGGCGCGGCCGGATCGGTGTCCAGTACCCAGTGCTCGGTTTGGCTCAGCCGCGCGATCAGCGTCGCCCCGCTTTGGACCAGCTGATTAGGCTGCGCCGGCAAGGCATAGCCCGCCTCTTGCAACAAGGCCTGCGTGTCGGCACCGCGCAGACCGCCGCGCGGCAAGGCACTCAGGTCACGCAAACGGCATTGCGCACCGCCGGCGCCGCCCGTAACCAGCGGCGCAAGCGTGTCGCCGACCGGCGTGGCGGGCTGATCTTGCCAACGGCGGTAGACCGGACTGCGGCCCGGAAAATCACTGGCCTGATATGTCATGCTTGTATTTCCTGTCGACTAAGTGCCTTATCGTAAAAAGGCAGTTTAACCACGGTGGCGGTGAGCGGTTCGCCCCCTGCACTTTTGATCACGATCTGCGAGCCGGGCTTTTTATGCGCTGATGATGCCCAAGCCAGGCCGATGACCTTATCCAGCGTCGGCGAATAGGCGCAGGACGTGATCTTGCCGCTGACCTCCGCGCCTTCCAGCACCAACAGCCCTTCGGCCGGTGTTTCGCTACCCGCCGGCAGTTCAAAGGCCACCAAATGCCGCTGCGTTTGCTCACGCTTCATAATTGCCACCGAACGCTGGCCGACAAAAAACGGCTTTTTGCGGTCCACCGCCCAGTTCAGATTAAGCTCGCCCGGATGACTCATACCATCGGTATCCTGACCGACGATCAGGTGGCCTTTCTCCAGACGCAGAAGACGTTGCGTATCCACACCGAAAGGTTTGATACCGAACGCCCGGCCGGCCTTGATCAAAGCATCCCAAAGCGCCTCACCGTAGCGCGCCGGCACGTGTATCTCGTAACCGAGCTCACCGACAAAACCGACCCGCATCAAGCGTGCACTGATACCGGCGACCTGCCCTTCGCGGTAGGCCAGATAAGGAAAGCCGGCAGCGCTGATATCAACATCAGTACCGGCCGCTGCAAGCACCTTATGCGACAAAGGCCCGGCCAGATTCACCGCAGCAAAAGCGCCGGTGACATTGAGAATATCCACATCCAGACGCCATTGCGCATTCCACTGCGTCATAGCGCGATAGACCCGCGTGACGCCGCTGGTGGTGGCAGTGATGTAAAAATGCGTCTCGCCCAGACGACAGGCGACACCGTCGTCAATCACCACGCCATGCTCATTGGTCATAATGGCGTAACGGGTGCTGCCGATTTCCATATTGTCAAAAGAGGCGGTGTAGAGCCGGTTCAGCAGCTCAGCCGCATCCGGGCCGCGCAGTTCGATTTTGCCCAGCGTGCCCACATCAATCAGACCGACCGCATTCCGCACATGCATGGCTTCGGACTCAATACAATGCCTGGCCTGATCCGGCTGACCATAGTAGGCCGGTCGCTGCCAGTCGCCGACCGGCACCATATGCGCGCCGGCTTCCAGATGCCGGTGATGCATAGGCGTTTGCCGGTAAGGATGCAATACCCGGCCTGCATTATGCGCGACCTTCTCCGGCGCAAACGGCGGCCGCGCTGTGGTCACGCCGGTTTCGCTGATCGTGCGGCCGGTGGCTTTGGCAACCAGACGTGCCGTCGGCAAAGCCGAATGACGGCCCTGCGATGGGCCCATGCCAACGGTCGAGAAGCGCTTGACCAACTGGATATCGCGGTAGCCCATACGCGTGGCATTGACGATATCGCGCAGTTGCAGGTCCTCGTCAAAATCAACGAATTCCTTGCCTTTGGGATGGGCGAACATGGGCCAGTCATAATTGGGTCTGAGCGCACAACTGACCGATTCAGGCACGTCCACGTCATAGCCCAGTGCGGCCAGCGCGGCCGCAGCGGCACGTTCACCGTCCTTAACCACGGCCTCTGCGGTAAAGATGTTGTTTACCGAACCGGCCAGATGCACGCCCGCAGCCTGACCGCTCAGGCGGAATCCGGCCACTTCGTCCTGATAACTGAGTTTGGCACCGGCCTGACAGGGCAACTGCCACGCCGGCATATAGCCGGAGGACATACACAGCAGATCGCAGTCGATGGTCTCAGCCGTGTTGCCGACCTCGCCCGGTGCGGTAATCGGCCGTATCTCGGCCTGGCTTATGCGCCCCTGACTGCCGCTGCCCCGGGCGCTGTAGACCGTATGCCCGGGGATATAGCGGATCGCCCGTTCACTCAGCGCCTGCAACAAGGCCGGATCATCGGGGCTGGCACGCATATCCACCACCGCGCTGACCTGAACGCCCGCGTCAGCCAGTGTCAGCGCGCTACGGCAGGACTGATCATTACCGGCCAGCACCAGTGCTTTGTTGCCGGGCGTAATACCGTACAAGGCCAGCATACGCTCGGCCGCACTGCACAATACAATGCCGGGCAGGTCGTTGTTATGGAAAACCACATGCTGCTCAAGTGCGCCACTGGCCAGTACGGTCTGTTTGGCCCGCACCTTATACAGGCGCGTGCCCTGAATCACCGGCAGATAGTGGTCCGCGAACCAGGCATTACAGGTCGCGTCCGTCAGCGTACGGATCCGCGGGTGCGCCTCGACACGGCGCAGATCAGCCAGCATCGCGGCCGCGGCCCCGCCCTGCACATCGTAGCGATGCCAGGCCAGCGAACCACCGATATACGGGTCCTGTTCGATCAGCAATACACTGGCGCCGGCATCGGCGGCGCGCAAAGCGGCGGCCAGGCCCGCCGGTCCGGCACCGACCACGGCAATATCGCAAAACAGATACTGCTTGTCGTGATAACCGGCCTCGCGTTGCGTATCCAGTACGCCAAGTCCGGCCTTTTTACGGATTACTTTTTCCCAGCGATCCCAGATGCCACGCGGCTTGTAAAAAGCCCGGTAGTAAAACCCCACCGGCATAAAGCGGCCGAAAAAACCCAGCCGGCTGTCGCCGTCCTTTGCCAGCGAACCCACGTAATTCTGACCACTGGCCGAGAGTCCTTCACTCAGCGGCGTACGATCAGCCAGCACATTGGGCTCGGGACCGAGCTGCACCAAGGTATTGGCATCCTGCCCGGACAGGCTCAGCGGCCCGCGCGGGCGGTGGTATTTGAATGATCGCGACTGCAGCCACTGACCGTTGGCCAACAGGGCCGAGGCCAGTGTGTCGCCGGGCAGGCCGCTGAAGCGCTGCCCTTCAAAGGTGAATTGCACAGGCGCATCACCTGTTATCAGTAAACCCTGACGTTGCTTGCTCACGCCTTCGACTCCTCTTGCGCAGCGAAATCGACCCGTGTTGTATAAATCTCTGACGGATCATAAGTGCGGATCACCTCATCGGTGCTACGGTTGCGTTCGGCAATAAACCAATAGCCCGAGGGCACGTGCAGCCACCACTCGGCAATAACACCGGCGTGATTGGGCGGATAGAACACATACTCGGCCCATTCACGGTCGGAACAGGTCTGCGGGTCCGGCATTTCACGCACCTCGCCACCGAAAGCAAACTCGGCCACATTACGCGGGCCGTTAAGCGGACAACAAAGCATCTTCATGCGAATTCTCCTCAGTGACTGGCCGCCGTTGCGCCCATCTCGTTAATCTGCGCAAAACGCTCGAAACGCTCCAAGGAGAACGGCTTGATCAGATCCGGTACAGTGCCGCCGCCGGCCACCAGTTCGGCCATGGTTTTGCCGCAGATCGGTGTCGATTTAAAGCCCCAGGTTCCCCAGCCGGCATCGAGGTAATAACCCTGCACCGGACTCAGACCCATAATCGGGCTGTAGTCAGAGGTGATATCCGTGATCCCGGCCCACTGACGCAACATGCGCAGCTGCGACATAAACGGAAACAATGCCACTGCATTACTGAGCAGGCTTTCTTTCAACGGCAGTGTCGAACGCGTGTTGTAGAGCGGATAAGGATCAGATCCCGAACCGAGGACAATCTCACCACGACCGGTTTGCTGCACATAACAATGCAAGGCCGGCGAACTGACCAGCGGATCGATAAACGGCTTGACCGGCTGGGTGACCATGGCCTGCAGCGGATAAACCGTAATCGGCAGACGGAAGCCGGCTTTTTCGGCCATCAGTGCGCTGTGTCCGGCCACGGCCTGTACAACACAGCCACAACGGACTTTGCCGCGATTGGTCTGTACACCGGTGACTTTGCCGTTTTCCACATCAACACCGGTGACCTCGGTCAGCTGATGCAGTTCCACACCGCGCTGGGTTGCACCCTTGGCAAAACCCCAGGCTACCGCATCGTGCCGTGCCGTGGCGCCGTCTATATGCCAGAGCCCGGCCAGCACCGGCATATGTGCCGGATTCATATTCAGGCATGGCACCAGCTTGCGGATCTCGTCCGGGCCGATCAGCGCCGACTTACCACCGTAGTGAGTATTGATCTCGGCGCGCTGACGGAATGCACTGACCGCCGATTCGGTGTGCGCCAGGGTCAGCTGCCCGCGACGCGAGTACATAATATTGAAATCAAACTCATTGGAGAGCCCCTGAAAAAGCTCCACCGATGCACCGTAAAACCGCACCCCTTCCGGGGTCAGATAGTTGGAACGGATGACTGCGGTGTTGCGGGCGGTGTTACCGCCGCCGAGATACCCCTTTTCGAGAATCGCCACATTGGTGATGCCATGGTACTTGGCGAGGTAATAGGCGGTTGCGACACCGTGGCCGCCACCACCGATAATCACCACGTCATAGCTATCACGCAGTTTGTGCGCCGACGGGATGTCGGCGTCTTCTTCAAAAGGGTAATCCTTTCGCAGCCCGTATTTGAGCAATGAAAATGGCATAAGTCCCCGGCCTCTGGCCTGCACTGACGCGCTTGTCAGCGCTGGATTAACGAAAAATCACTGTTTTGTTGCCGTCCATAAACACCCGGTGTTCGACATGCAGGCGTACCGCACTGGCCAGGGCGAGGTTTTCGGTATCGCGGCCCAGCGCGACGAGACGGTCCGGTGAGTAGGTGTGATCGACCGGCTGCACGGATTGCGCGATGATCGGCCCTTCGTCCAGATCCGAAGTCACGTAATGGGCTGTCGCGCCGATCAGCTTGACACCGCGTTCATGCGCCTGGTGATAGGGCTTGGCACCTTTAAAACCCGGCAGGAAAGAGTGATGGATATTGATAGCCCGGCCTTGCAGTTTCTCGCAAAGCGTGTCGGACAGAATCTGCATATAGCGCGCGAGGATGACCAACTCGGTGCCGGTCTCTTCAACGATCTCCAGCAAGGCCGCTTCCTGCGCGGCTTTGTTTTCTTTGTTCACCGGCAGGTAAACAAAACGGATTCCTTCGCGCTCGACCATCGGGCGCAGATCAAGGTGATTGGAGACGACTGCCGTGATCTCCATATTCAGATCACCTTTGTGCAGGCGGTACAACAGATCATCCAGACAATGGTCAAACTTGCTGACCATAATCAGGGTGCGCATGGGTGCTGAAGCACTGTGAAAACTCCAGTCCATAGCGAAACGCGACGCGACCTCCGGGAAGCCCGCCTGCAAGGCCTCAAACGAGGCGTCTTTTTTGGTCATATGAAAACAGGCGCGCATAAAAAAGCGCCCGTGCTCGGTATCGTCGAACTGGCTCAGCTCGCTGATATAGCAACCATTGTCTGACAGATAGCCGGTGACACCGGCAACAATGCCGGATCCGGCTTCACAGGTTGCTTTAAGTACATACTGGTTTGGTGTGTCCATTGGCTTTGGCTCAATCTCATTCGGGATAAGCGGCAGAGGCGCTCGGCAGCGCCCTGCCCTGTTGATAACGTCAGCTCAGAATGACTGGCCGGGCACCCACTGTGTACCGGCCAGCGGCACCCGGGCCATGGCCGCCGATTCGACGGTCAGGGCAACCAGATCCTCCGGTTCCAGATTACGCAAATCGCTTTTACCGCAAGCCCGCGCCAGGGTTTGCGCCTCAAGCGTCAGTACGCGCAGGTAGTTGGCCAGATGATGTCCGCCTTCGACCGGATCCAGGCGCGCAGCCAGCTCCGGATTCTGGGTGGAAATACCGGCCGGGTCCTTACCCTCCTGGTAGTCGTCATAAAACCCCGGTGCCGAGCCGATTTTCTTGAATTCCTCGGCGTATTTGGGGTGGTTGCAACCGAGCGCGATCAGCGCTGCAGTACCGATGGCGACCGCATCCGCGCCCAGCGCCATGCACTTGGCCACATCCGCCCCGTTACGGATACCGCCCGAGACAATCAGCTGCACCTCGCGGTGCATACCCATTTCCTGCAGCGCCTGCACAGCCTGCGGAATCGCTGCCAGCGTCGGAATACCCACGTGTTCGATAAACACATCCTGCGTCGCCGCAGTACCGCCTTGCATACCGTCGACCACAATCACATCGGCGCCGGCTTTTACTGCAAGCTTGACGTCGTAATAGGTGCGCGTGGCGCCGACTTTGATGTAGATCGGCACTTTCCAGTCGGTGATCTCGCGCAGCTCAAGAATCTTGATGGCCAGGTCGTCCGGGCCGGTCCAGTCAGGGTGACGACAGGCCGAGCGCTGGTCGATCCCTTTGGGCAGGGTGCGCATTTCCGCAACCCGGTCGGTGATCTTCTGCCCCAGCAACATACCGCCGCCACCGGGTTTCGCGCCCTGCCCCAGCACCACCTCGATGGCGTCGGCTTTGCGCAGATCATCCGGGTTCATGCCGTAACGCGACGGCAGGTACTGGTAAACCAGCTTGGTCGACTGGCCACGCTCTTCCGGGGTCATGCCGCCGTCACCGGTGGTGGTTGTGGTGCCCACAGCCGACGCACCGCGTCCCAGCGCTTCTTTGGCATTGGCCGACAAAGCACCGAAACTCATACCGGCGATGGTCACGGGAATATCGATGGTGATCGGATTTTTCGCATAACGCGTACCGAGCGTGACCGAGGTGTTGCAGGTTTCCCGGTAGCCCTCAAGCGGGTAGCGGGACATGCTTGCCCCCAGAAACAATAAATCATCAAAGTGCGGCAGCCGGCGCTTGGCACCGAATCCGCGGATATCATAGATGCCTGACTGCGCCGCCCGGCGAATCTCCGCCATGGCAGTACGGTCAAACGTTGCGGACTCGCGCAAACCGGCATTCAGGTATTTTTCTTCAGTCATGGATCAGTTCCTCGCCAACAACGCGCTTAGTACGCAGCCGCGTTGTCGACTTTGAAGTTGTAGAGCTGCCGGGCGGAGCCGTAGCGTGTAAATGCGGCCGGATCTTCGTCTATACCGGCGCGGTTCAGCAGTTCGGTCAACTCCTCAAGGTGCTCGGGACGCATCTCCTTCTTCACGCAATCGGCACCCAATGATTTGACCTCGCCCTTGACGTAGATGTGCACTTCATAGAGTGAATCGCCAAGTGCGTCCCCGGCATCACCGCAAACGACCAGACTGCCGGCCTGGGCCATAAAGCAGCTCATGTGACCGACGTTGCCTTTCACCACAATATCCGCGCCCTTGAGTGAAATACCGCAGCGCGCGCCGGCATCGCCTTCAATCACCAGCAGTCCGCCGTGGGCAGTCGCACCGGCGGCCTGTGAGGCATTGCCTTTGACCCGCACCACGCCGGACATCATGTTCTCGGCGACGCCCTGGCCCACATTGCCTTCAATCGTGACAGTGGCTTTTTTGTTCATACCGGCACAGAAGTAGCCGGCGTGGCCCTGAATCTCGACACTGAGGTTCTGATCCAGCCCGCAGGCGAGATTGTGTGCGCCTTTGGGGTTAAGCACCTGCCAATCGCGTTCGGTGCATTCATCGCTCTGATCATGCAGCGCCTGATTCAGATCGCGCACTGCGGCCTCGTTCAGATCAACCGTTCTCATGCTGCAGCTCCCATTTTCCCGTTACGTTCCCAGACATACAGCGTGGCCGGCTCCGGCTCCCAGACACGTGCGTTCTCAATCCCCGGCAAGGTACTCAGCGCCTGATACTCCGAGGCCATGGCCACATAATCGTCGGTCTCAGCCAGCACCGCGGGTTTGCAGGCGATCGGATCACGGATCACCGCAAAACCGTCACGGGTACCGATTGCAAAGGTGAAAAAGCCGTCAAGCTCATCCAGCGCATGTTCCAGGGCTTGCGCAAGCGTGTCCCCTTTTTGCAAACGCCAGGTCAGATAACCGGCTGCCACTTCCGAATCGTTCTCGGTTTCGAAGCGGATCCCCTCGCGCTGCAAACGCATACGCAGGCGGTTGTGGTTTGACAGGGAACCGTTGTGCACCAGGCACAGGTCCTCACCGGTGGAAAAGGGATGGCTGCCGGCCATGGTCACGGCCGACTCGGTCGCCATACGGGTATGACCGATGATATGGCTGCCTTTCATACCCGGCAGATTAAAAGTCTCGCTGATCTCAGCCGGTAAACCGACGGCTTTAAGAATTTCGATCGAACGCCCGGCGCTCAGGACTAAAACCTCAGGGGCGTTGTCGCTGAAAAACAGCGAGGCGGTTTCCGGCAGGCATTGCATTTTAAATACTGCAACCCTGTCATTGGTAAAGAAATTAACCTCACCACCGATGGCTTTGGCGGCCTTGTCGGCCAGCGCCTGCCAGTCATAGGCGATATCTTCGTGACGCAAGGTGAGCTTGGTCCAGCCCGGACCGACTTCATCACCGTAAATGGCAAAGCCGGCACTGTCGGGACCACGGTCGGTCATGGCAATCAACATGGGTGCAAACAGTTCACCCAAGCGGCTCTCGAGCGCCTGATTCTTGAGGTAAAGACCTACTATTCCACACATAATTTCACTCCACTAAAAACGGGGCGCCGATCAGAAGAAATCGACGTAGTGTTTGAGTTCCCAATCAGACACGTGGCGACTGAACTCAAGCCATTCCATGCGTTTGATCTTGATGAATTCGCTGCAGACTTCCTCACCGATCAGGCCGGTCAGCGTGGTATCGGCTTCAAGCTCATCAAGCGCTTCGTTGAGGTTCTGAGGAAGAATGTCGATGCCCTCTTCGCGCAGCTCTTCGCGGCTCAGGGCATAGAGATTGATGTTTTTCGGCTCACCGGGGTCAAGCTTGCGTTCTATACCATCCATACCTGCCGCAACCAGGGCGGCATGCATCAGATAGGGATTGCAGCCGGAATCGGCCAAACGAAATTCGAGACGGCCGTAAGGCACACGCACCATCGCCGAGCGGTTGTTATCGCCGTAGCAGATATAGGCCGGCGCCCAGGTCGCACCGGATGCCGCGCCACCGACGACCAGACGTTTATAGGAATTGACCGTCGGCGCGGCAAAAGCGCAAATGGCGCGGGCGTGGTGCAGAATGCCGCCGAGAAAGTGATAGGCTGTTTCCGACAAGCCCATGCCGTTTTTGTCACTATCATCATTGAAAAGGTTGTTGCCCTCTTCATCGGTGATGGACAAATGAAAGTGCATGCCGTTGCCGGTTTTATCGGAGAAAGGCTTGGGCATAAACGAGCACACCATGCCCAGATCATCGGCGATCTCACCGGCGGCCATGCGTACAAAGGTAAAACGGTCCGCCGATGTCAGTGCGTCACTGTAGGTGTAGTTAATCTCGAACTGCCCGTTGGCATCTTCGTGGTCGATCTGATAGACATCAAAACCGACTTCCTGCAGGGACTCGGTGAGGTTTTCCAGAAACGTCCGGGCACGTGAAAGCCCTTTGTAGTCGTAGCAGGGTTTGGTCAGGGTGTCGGTTTCGTCCACCGGCACGATCGATCCGTCTTCCGCGCGCCGGAACAGGCAGAACTCCGGCTCAAGGCCGCTGTTGAGGGTCCAGCCTCTGGCATCGAGCTTTTCCAGCTGGCGTTTCAGCACAACTCGGCTATCGTAGGGATAAGGCTGATCGTTTACATACCCGTCGCAAACGATCCGGGCGTAACCGGGCTGCCAGGGGACAACGCTCAGCGTGCTAAGATCACCACGGGCCATAAAGTCCGGGCCATGCGGCTCCATGCCCATGCCCCAGACGGCGAAACCGGCAAAGCCCGCGCCCTTCTCGACAACATCGTTCAGACAGTGTGCGGGTACAGACTTGGTTTTTGCCACGCCGTGGATATCCACAAATTGCGCGAGGATGTACTTAATGTCGTTGTCGCTGAGAAATTTTTCGTGCTCGGTCACCATATCGGTCTCCGTCGGGAAAGCGGGGTCAGCCCCGGTTCTTGAGAAGAATATTCCTGTTGGGAATTTCTGTTTCCTTTCAAGAATGCACTCGCTGTGCCAGCGACGACCTGGAGACCACAACTTCAGGTGGCGTATCGCGTAAGTGATTGATTAAAAATATTTTAGTAAAATAACTTTCCCTGGAATAATATCGCAGCTCTGGCACGGCACCGGTGTGCTTACCCCGAAACCGCACCAACAACGTGCAAACACCCATCAAAACAGCGCGATATTGGTTCAACAAATATGTAAAGGAGCAAGGTTTGTCCGATAGCGATAGCAACAGCCGCGGGGATCAGTTCAGCCTCGATCAGTACATCGGGATGCAGGTCAAAAAGGCCCGCCTGCAGGAAGGTTTGAAGATCACCGATGTGGCCCGCATTTCAAAAATAAGCCAAGGCATGATCAGCAAGATCGAAAATGCTCAGGTCTCCAGCAGCCTCGACACCCTGAGCCGTTTGTGCAGCGCTATCGGCCTGCCCATGTCGAAACTCTTCAACGACTTCGAGCGCCCGGACGGCAAGGCCCATTTCACCAAATCCGGCGAAGGCCTGGAGGTCGTGCGGCGCGGCACCGAAAAAGGCCACACCTATCAGCTGCTGAGCTATCAGCGTGGTGGCAAACGCCGCATGGAACCGTTTCTGATCTCGCTGGATGACCTGTCCGAAGTCTTTCCGACCTTCTCCCACCCGGGTGAGGAATTTATCTATCTGCTCGAAGGCAAGGTCGATTACCGCCACGGCAACCATATATACCGTATGGAAGCCGGCGACAGCCTGACCTTCGAGGCGGAGATTCCGCACGGCCCCGAACGCCTCCTCGAAGGCCCGATCCGGCTGCTTTCGGTAATGGTTTACGGGGACGAATAACGCGCCGACACAGTAATATCTCAATATCAGCTGCAAACCGTCGCTAAGTATTTACAGACTATTTTCTTCGCAGAACAAGGACGCTCTGGCGATGATGAATCAACAGACATCCGGGCAGGCGCACCACGCGCACGCCCCTGACGACAGTAATAGCTGTACAAAACGCTGGCACCAGCATGCTGCCGGCCTGGTGCTATTGGCGCTGGTTCCGGTATTTCTGCTTATACTGCCGCTCCTGCCGGCCCGCTCGGCGCCATCGGCCATCACACTGCCGTTTCTGGAAAACCGCAGTGAAGCGCATGTACTTGCCTATCTGGGCTATCCGGGTTGCACGGATATCTGTCCGACCAGCCTGCGTTTATTGTCACAGGCGCGCAAAAGCGTTCTGCAAGAAGCGCCCGGAACCGATCTCGGGCTGCTGTTTGTCAATGTGCAGTTGGATACGCCTGAGGCGGTCACACAGGCCTATGCCCGGGCTCACGATCCTGCCTTCAGTGGCTACAGCCTGCGCGCTGAAGACCGCAAGGCGCTCTACAGCACACTATCGGCACGCGGCTATGCCAACGGCGAAAACCCGGCCAGCCACACCGGCTACATTTACCTGTTCAGCCGTAAGGGCGAGGACTGGTTTCTGGAACGGGTTTTTCTTGAACCACCCGCACGGCAGGCGCTGGCCGAGGCCGTACTCAATCTTATCTAGTCCGAAAAACACACAGCGAAGCACGGATGCAACGCCATGATGAAACAACTCTGTCTTACAACCCGGCATCACAGTAAAGACGCCAGGGAATCTCTGGAAGCGGATTTCCGCGCCACCGATCAGTTGCTGTTCCGCGTTTTACTTGGCCACTGGCTGCTGGCCTCGACACTGATGGGGCTTTTTCACGGTTTTTACCTGATGGGCCTGATCGGTGGCGGCATTATCGTCGGCATGAACTGGCTGGCCGGACGTTTTCTGCGTAACAGCGCCTACCCGCGCATACTGCTCGGCGCCTCACTGATGCTGTTCTCAGCGCTGTTTATCCAGCAAAGTCTCGGCAAAATCGAGATCCACTTCCACGTCTTTGCCGCGCTGGCACTGCTGCTGCGCTACCGCGACATGAAACCCCTGCTGGCCGGCGTGGTGACCACAGCCGCTCACCATTTGTTTTTCAACTACTGCCAGGAATGGGGATGGTCGGTGCTTGGCAGCCCGATCACGATCTTCGACTACGGTACCGGTCTGGATATCGTCCTCTTGCATGCCGCCTTCGTGGTCTTTGAAGCCTCGCTGCTGGGCTATATGATTACCGGGCTTACCGCACAGATGGTACAAAACGCGGACAAAAGCGCGGACGATCACGAAGTACTCGAGACCTTAAACAAGGCCGTCGTCGAACAGGACACACTCACCCGCCTGCCCGACGACAACGCCTATGCCAAGGTGGTAAACGGCCTGCTGGAAATGATGGACGAAAGCCTGCGGGTGCGGCAGGGTTTCGATAAGGCCACCACCAGCCTGGTCCTGACCGACAAGAACGGTCTGGTGCTGGATGTCAACCAATCGGCCTCGGCCCTGCTGCGGCGTCATCAAGACACACTGCGCAGCATCAAACCGGACTTCTCCGCCGACGCTATCACCGGCACCCAACTGGCCGACCTGCTGCCCGCCGGACTGGTCTGGAAAAACACCATCGTGACCGCCCATCGCTTCGCGATCGGCGACTACCACTTCGCACTCTGGGTCAATCCCGTGCGCAACGACGCCGGCGACACCATTGCACACGTCTTTGAGTGGCTCGATCGCACCGCCGAAGTACAGACCGAAAGCGAAGTCGAGGCGATTGTCACAGCCGCCTCCCACGGCGACCTCAGCCGCCGCCTGTCAAACGACGGCAAAACCGGCTTTCATGCCCGCCTGACAGACCGCATCAACCAGCTCGTGAACGCCGCCGACGAGGTCATCAGCGATGTGTCCGCGACCCTCGCCCATCTCTCCGAAGGCGATCTGACGCGCAAGGTCTGCTCCCGCTATGAAGGCGCATTCGGACAACTGGCCGCTGACGCAAACCACACCATCGACAAACTGCGCAGCATCGTCACCGGGCTCAACGACTCATCGGTTTCGGTTCGCGCCAGCGCCGAACACATCGCCGCCGGCAACCAGGAAGTACAAACCCGCTCGACCGAAGAAGCCGGACGTCTCAGCGCCGCCACCGACAGCATGGGCCGTCTGCGCGAAGGCATACAGGAAACCTCCGACTTTGCCGCCAACACCGACGGTCTGGCGCAGGAAGCGCGTGCGCGGGCTGAAGACGGCGCGCACATCATCGGCCAGACCATCAGCGCCATGGATGAAATAAACCAGGCCAGTAAACGCATCGGTGAAATCCTCACCGTCATCGACGAGATTGCCTTCCAAACCAATCTGCTGGCCCTGAACGCCTCGGTGGAAGCCGCCCGCGCCGGCGAACAGGGCGCCGGCTTCAGCGTGGTTGCCCAGGAAGTGCGCAACCTCGCCGGCCGCAGCGCCAATGCCGCACGTGAGATCAAATCACTGATCGACGACAGCACCGACAAAGTCGAACGCGGCGCCAGCCTTGTCACCGAGTCTGAAAGCAAGCTCAACGAAATCGCCACGCAGGTACGCGAGCTCAGTGATGAAGTGAAAAAAATCGCCAGTGGCGCCGAATCGCAGGCCTCGGAAATTAACGTCGTCTACGATGCGCTCAACCAACTGCAGGACGCCACCCGCCATAACGCCGAACGCACCAGCGAAGTGGCCGGCTCCAGCCAGACACTGGTCGATCAGGCGCGCCGTCTTGATGAAATGGTCGCCTATTTCAGCCTGGAGGCAGCAGCGAACCAGCCCATGGACTTGCGTAAAACGGCCTGAGTGCGTCGTGGCAGAAAAACTTCCCGCGTACACAGCAAGCCATAATTTTAGAAAGGCCCGGTGCCGTCCGGGCTTTTTCCTTGTCATGAATGCTGCAACAACCCAATAGCAATTTTGCGTCGCATTGGCGAAGTGACGCTTTTTGGAGCTGAACGGCATTTCTATTTTCAAGCCTGGTGTACACTAATATGGTTATTACGGGTCAAACTGCTTTATCGCCTGCTTTGAGTCGGTATCCGCCTCCGCAGTTTTAATGAGAACGAATACCCTACAGAGCGCTACAGCAAAGATTAGTCAACCACGATCCGAATTATTGGGAAGGTCTTTTGGTACAACGTACTCACCTGCCCCCCGCCTTCAACAATACCCCCCACTAACAAAAGGAGAGCCAATGATGGCAAATCACGCCAGTCTGTACATAAGCTGTGCTTTTTTTGCTGTTTCCTCAAACGTTTTCGCCGCAATAGAAAACGACTTATCACGCTGCGCGCAAACTGACGGCGCGTTAGCAAGACTGGAATGCTATGACCAGCTCGCCAAGAAGCACGAACTGAACAAACCGCAACCGGCTTCTGGTGATGATGGCAGTAGCATTGGCGCTTGGGAAACAACACACAAGGTGAATCCGATTGACGACACAGAGACTGTTGTATTAACGCAATCGTCGTCATCAGAGCGAACACGCTATGGACGCGCCCCGACGCTCGTTATACGGTGTAAGAGCAACAAAACTGAAATGTACGTCAACTGGGCCGATTACCTCGGAAGTAAAGCACGGGTACTTGAGCGCCTCGACAAAGAGACGGCACAAACCTCCGCATGGAGCCTTTCAACAGACCACAGAGCTACATTCTACCCCGGCTCTCCCATACGTCGCCTTAAACAGATGGCGGACGGAAGCACATATGTTCTGCAAGTCACGCCGTATAACGAAAGTCCAGTTACCGCGATCTTCGATATGAACGCATTGAGTGAAGCACTCACTCCCCTTCGCAAGGCTTGCAACTGGTAGCAGACTGCTCAGGGGCAACAAATGTGTGCCCCTGAGCGCACCACCAAACCTATCACGCTATTTAGCCTCCAAAAGCTCAAACCAAATCCTACATAGCCTGATGGACAAATTAAGCCGCAAAGAACGCTAGAAAGAACAAAAAATCAGCGAGACCGCTGACAGACTGCTGCGCCTAACCTACATGAGCTACGTTAACGACGAAGAGTTTCAGGGTCGGGCCTTCCGCGAGCTGATCGAGAATCTGGCCCAAACCAATCGCGAACTAAGCGAGGCAAAGCTACTACTGGAAGAAACCGAACGAGGCTGGTCGACAGCAGCATAAACAAGAAAGCCCGGCATCGGCCGGGTTTTCTTATATCAAACACCTCACCAAACTTTACCGCGCGCTCATATTTCGGCGATTTTTTGACACTTTCTGCATTTTCATTTGCAAGTGGCGTGTACATTATTACAAACACTCAAACCACTGGAATGAAAGCACAAATATGAAATCTAAGCTTCTCGTCACCATACCCATGACCGCATTGCTCGCTGCCACAACGGCACACGCAGCCTCACCCGTAAAAGACGAAATCATCGCAAGGTGCAAATCCACCATGAGTCAATACGGCGCGGCAATGGTCAAGGCCTGTGTTGACCAAGACATCGAGGCATACAACGCGCTGAGCGACTACCCTAGCGAATACCAAGAAATCATCAGTCGTTGCAATGGCTCAATGCGCGAATACGGGTTTGCCATGGTAAAGGCGTGTGCAGATCAAGACATAGAGGCCGCGAAGGCCCTGGAAAACTACTAACCAATGGAGTGAAGTGAATTATGCGCACTATCGGGAATCTACTGTGGTTCGTGTTCGGCGGCTTCATCGCCGGTGCCTTGTGGTGGTTTCTTGGGCTATGTTTTTATCTTTCCGTAATAGGGATTCCATGGGGCAAAGCCGCTTTTGTGATTGGGCAGTTCTCTTTCTGGCCTGTAGGACGTGAAACTGTCAAAAGAGACCAACTGACGGAGCAAGACGACATCGGAACAGGGACCGCGGGCACTATCGGCAACATCATTTGGTTTTTACTGGCCGGAATCTGGCTTGCCATCTTTCACCTTGTGGCAGGCATAGCATGCTGCCTTTCAATCATTGGGATCCCATTCGGGCTACAGCACTTTAAGTTAGCCGACACCGCCCTGGCGCCTATTGGCAAAACCGTTGTAAAAAAAGAAGTTGCGAGCGAGGTACGGAGACAAGAGGCTACAAAGTTTATAGAGCAGAAGCGCAGGTAGACCGCGACGGCCTTAAACGCACGCTTGGCAATCGACAGTTAACCGGCTCCACATCATAGAGGGAGCGAGTAAACTCAAAAAAAGCCCGCGCTTCGGCGGGCTTTTTTGTTGCCTGAATGAGTCGCTACTGACTGGCCGACAACCGACTCGGTATCTTTCCAAATACGTAATGGCGACTTATGGGATCGCATTTCGGCAGCAACCTGCAACAGGCCTTATCCCCATCGCAAAACGTGACCGCCGATCTGTACACATAAGTCATGCATTGAGCTGGGAGAATCCCACGTGCTGTAGTAAACGTGATGGTTCTGTACCTAGTGCTACTTTTGGGGGAAAGGGGACGGAACTCGCCGTGTAGCCGCAGTTTATTGCGAGCCGAAGCGGTTTTCGGACATGGACGCAACAATGCCTTGCGACAGCCGCGGACACGAAAAAGCCCGCTATAAAGCGGGCTCTCGCGAATTCAAATGGCGGAGAGGCAGTCCGCCAAACCTGCCTATTCAGAACTATCCAAAATCAGCCAAACATAACCACTAATAGCAGCTAAATCCGGCACTTACAACACCCACCCCTTTCTTTCACTATTCAAAACAATTCGGTATTATGCATTTATAGCCAGAAAAAATGGTGGGCTAGATGGTGGGCCGGAATGACAAACGATAAGAAACTACACCCGAAGCAGTTGCACAACCTGCCGATCGGCAAGCACATCGACGGGCAGGGTTTGCAACTGACTATCACCCGCCCCGGCACTGGCAAATGGACATACCGGTATCAGCTCAACAAACGCCGCCGCGAAATGGGCCTTGGCGCTTATCCCGAAGTCGGGCTGTATGAAGCACGCCGCAGCCGGGACAAATACCGCGCCCTGGTCCGCGAAGGCACCGACCCTATTGAAGAAGTCGCCCGCATTAAATCTGAGCGGCTGGCGGAGCAGGAACGGCTGAGAGCCGAACAGCAAGCTGCAGAAATGGCCGCACAGACCGAGCTTGAAAGGCAGCGGCGCACATTCACCCACTGCGCGGCGGGATACATACGCGCCCACCGTCGCGGCTGGAAGAACCGCAAACATGCCCGGCAGTGGATTAGCACCCTTCGCACGTATGCCTGCCCGGTAATCGGTGACAAACCGATCGCTGATGTCGACACCGAAGACCTGCTGCAAATACTCAACCCGATCTGGAGTGCCAAGCCTGAAACTGCAAGCCGAGTACGAAACCGCGTTGAGAACGTCCTCGACTACGCCGCAGCACACAAATGGCGCGACCCCTTAAACCCTGCCCGATGGAGTGGACACCTTGAGAACCTGCTAGCTAAACCGTCCGCTCAAAGACAACCGCGACACCAGCCTGCAATGGACTATGCAGACCTACCCGACTTTATATCCGAGCTGGAGAAATCCGACGCTGTGAGCGCCTTCGCCCTGCGCTTTCTCATACTAACGGCAACACGCACCGGCGAAGTATTAGGGGCCACATGGGACGAAATCGACCTGACCAACGCGCTGTGGACAATCCCCGCCGAGCGCATGAAGGCGGGCAAAGCCCACGAAGTGCCATTGTCCGATGCCGCATTAGCGATACTGCGGGAAATGCAACAGCGGCAATCCAGCCGATACATATTCCCCGGAGCGAAACGAGGCCGCCCTCTTTCAAATATGGCGCTGCTGAAACTGATGCGCTCACTGGGCTTCGGAAAGACCCCCGCAGGCATAGAGAAACGCGGAGACGCTGTGCCGCATGGCTTCCGATCCAGTTTCCGCGAATGGGCCGGTAATGAAACCCCGGCACCACGGGAAGTTATTGAACACAGCCTGGCGCATCAACTAAAAGACAAATCCGAAGCCGCTTATCACCGGGGCACGTTGTTTCCGAAACGCAGACGGCTTATGCAAGCCTGGAGCGAATTCTGCTGCCCGACACAAACAACACCGAAAAAACCCGACTAACAGCCACCCCAATAAAAAGACACCGATAACACGGCGTTAAAAATCCCGAAAAAAACAGCCTCCACAGGCAAAAAAACCACCCACTCTATCTAACCCGCTGAAGGTCGTACATTTTTCTGACTTACCCACAGGAAAATCACACAGCTGTGCGCAACTTACCCACAACCTAGACACACTATATAGTGGTGTAGACCCATTACAAACCCACTGCATATTGTGCTTTCAGGCTTGACGGACACACTCATGCATTTACCATTCCCCTCGAACCAAAGCTGTTCAGAACAATATTCTCTTAATCAACCCGGAGAACGCATGACTCAAGTGTCCAAAAATACAAACCTTAATGAACTTCCAGATGAAGCCCTTCTGAGAATGACGCAGATAATCGGCGACACACATACCCAACCCATTATTCCAATAGGCCGAAGTGCATGGTTGGCAGGCGTTAAAGAAGGCCGATTCCCGCAGCCGGTAAAAATCGGCGGAAGCGGTCTGAACTTCTGGAGAGTGGGCGACATCCGCGCCCTGCTGGCGGGCTTGGAGTGAAAAAAATGCAAAAAAAAGCCCTGACCGAAGCCAAGGCATCAAACAATTCGCAAGCTGATGCTACCAGAAATACTATTCGAAAATCTACAAAGCGCCTGATTATCGGCCTTGCCGTCTGGCGGATTATTCCGCCCGCTGTGGCATCCTGGCTGATTGAACGCGGAGGGCTGCGTGATGCATGAATTCCGCGAATTTATTTCTGAACACGGACTGCGCTATGACGGGCCGCTTACACCCGGCGTTATCCACAGATTCCCCGGCGAACAAAAATCCCGCAGCAACCGCGCCGGATGGTGTCTGTTGTTCCCCGACCTGCAAGGCGGCGTTGTCGGCGATTTCAGCACCGGCCTCACGGCTTTCTGGCGAGCCGACAACACCGACGCCGAAATGACACCCGCCGAGCTGGAGCGCCAGCGGCAGGCTATACAGCAGGCGATCCGCCAGCGGCAGGCCGAGGATGCCGAGCGGCACCGCGTAGCCGCACTGGAGGCTGCCGAGCAGTTGAAACAAGCCAAGCCTGCGACCAATAATCACCCGTACCTGCGGCGCAAAGGCGTTCAGGCGCACGGGATTTATGTCAGCGGCGACAGCCTGCTGATCCCGCTGCGCGATATTAACGGCCGGATTCAATCGCTCCAAACAATCCAGCCGGACGGCGGCAAGCGTTTTTTGCGCGGCGGGAAGGTTCGCGGCGGTTTTTATTTGATCGGCGCGTTTGATCCGCGCGGCGAGGTGTTGGCTTCCGAAGGCTGGGCCACCGGCGCCACCTTGCGCGAGGCGACCGGCAAGGCCGTTGCGGTGTGTTTCAACGCGGGCAACCTGCTGCCGGTTTGCGAGGCGATCCGGCGGCGGTTCCGGCATATGCGGATCACCGTCTGCGCCGATAACGACCGATTCACCCCTGGCAATCCGGGGTTGGTGAAAGCCCGCGAGGCTGCGCTGGCGGTTGGCGGCGGTTTGCTGGTTCCGGAATTCCCGCCGGAGTGCGAAGGCGGCACGGACTTCAATGATCTGCAAGCATGGCACCGCGCCAAAGGGGGTGAATTATGCCTGGCGTAATCAAGCTGCAAAACCCTGCGCAAGCCGTTATCGAGAACGCCATTGAGCGGCACCCTGCCGACGCTGGGGCGCTGTTTGAGCATGAGGTTCTGACTGCCTTGGCCAGCGTAAAATCGGCTGACAAACCCGCGTGGCAGCGCCTGCGGGCAAAGCTGCGCAAGCTGGAGGGACTGCCGTTTGCCGAACTGGAGCGCGAGGTGCGGCGAGCTGAGATAGACGCCGACGGCGGCGGCTCCGGCGGGCAGGCTGATCGGCTGGCGGCAATCTGCCGGGAACAAGCCGATTTATTCCACGACGAAAACCGCGTGCCCTTTGCCGAGATCACAGTGGATGGCCACCGCGAGGTGCTGTCGATCCAAAGCAATCAGTTCCGAGACTGGCTAAGCGGTGAGTTTTACCGCCAGACCGGCGGCGCTGCCCGTGCCGCCAGCCTGAGCGATGCGCTTTCAGCCCTGACTGCCGCTGCAGTATTTTGTGGCGAGCAGCACCGGGTCCACTTGCGAGTGGCGAAGTATGGCGAGCAGTACGTCATCGACCTGGCCGACGCTGATTGGCGTGTTGTCGTAGTCGATGCCAGCGGCTGGCAGGTTGTCGATGAATCGCCCGTGAAATTCCGGCGCACCGAGAATATGCGGCCACTGCCGGAGCCTGTGGCCGGTGGCGATTTGTCCAAGCTGTGGCAGCACGTCAACGTCCCGGAACCGTCGCGCCTGCTGGTGCTGGGCTGGCTGCTTGAGTGTTTTCGGCCTGACGTGCCCTTCCCGGTGTTGGAGCTGATCGGCGAGCAAGGTAGCGCGAAGTCGACAACACACGAAAGGCTGCGGGAGCTGGTCGACCCGAACAGCGTCAACTTGCGGGCAGCACCGAAGAGCGCGGCTGATGTCTTTGTCGCGTCACGGAACTCACATGTAGTGAGTTACAACAATTTATCGCACCTGGGCTCCGAGCTTCAGGACAATTTCTGCACGCTGGCGACCGGCGGCGGATTCGCAACGCGCCAGTTGTACACGAATGGTGGCGAGAGCCTGATTGAGGCTAAGCGCCCGTTGTCATTAAACGGGATTTCCACTCTCGTCACCGCGCCCGACTTGCTCGAACGCACTGTGCGTGTGTTGCTACCGAGGATTGCGGTATATCGCAGCGAGGCAGAGTTAAAGGCCGCATGGCAGTCTGACCGTGGCGAAATCTTCGGCGGCTTACTGGATTTGTTTGCGTTGACGCTGGCGAAGCTGCCCGCCGTGGAGATAGACCGACCACCGCGCATGGCTGACTTCGGGAATCTGGGCGAGGCGATGTCCGCAGCATTAGGCCGTCCCGGCGAATTTCTGGAGGCACACGCCGCTAACCAGCGCGACGCGATCCGCCAAAGCCTGGAGCAAAGCCCTGCGGCATTGGCACTGCTGGAGTTTGTCCAATCCGGGCGGACTCATAACGGCACCTTCGGGCAGTTGTTCGAATCGTTGGAGCGGCACCGCCCTGTAAGCGATCCCGCATGGCCAAAAACGCCACGCGGGCTGTCGGATATCGTCCGGCGGTTTGCACCTGCGCTGCGTGCGCTGGGCGTAGCGGTAACATTCCACGGGCACACGCGGCGCGGGAACGTCGTGGAGATTTTTTCCGCTGAGAAAAAAACTTATCCGGATGCACGTTCACATGCGTCACAACGTTCACAGGACGGCGGGCAGCGTGAACATTGTGAAGATCGTGAACATCTATCCCGACAAAAAAATCATCACGCGGAAAAAAAATCCGATGATCGGGCGGTGTTCTGATGTCGATCATTGAGCGACTGGAGGCCGACGGCTTTGAACTGGCCACCGATGGCGAGGCGCTGGAAGTTTTCCCGGCGTCGCGCCTGACCGATGATCTGGCCCGCGAGATTCGGGAGCGCAAAGCCGAGATTATCCGCGAGCTTCTGGCAGCGAATGACAATCCGTTGACCGAATCCGAGCGGCAGGCAATTGCCCGGTGGTTTGACTTCCTTGGTGAGCACCGGCCCGAAACACGCCGCGAGTATTTGGCGGCTGCCGAACGGTCGCCACGGGTTCGGGCTGACCTGCTGCGGTGGGCTGCTGATCCGGCGCGATATTTTCGGCCTCCGTCGTGAAAATTCCCGCCAATAAAAAAAGGCTGCCGGTTCGCAAGTAAAGCGCAAGGCGGGCGTCGATCTGGCGTCCGCTTAACTCACCGCACGGCTGCGGGTCCTTCCTACGAGTTTTGCCTTTGACGGTGGCGCAGAGTCGCGGGTTTTCGGAGTTTTTCGCCGGGCCATGATCCGCCGCACCTGTTGACCCTATCAACCACACCACACCTTATTATCCAGCCCACAGAATCAACGTGTGCAATCTGCGCATCACACACCGAAGGCACTACCTTGCCAGAACCGACAGCAAAGCCAGCGACGAACACTAGATGAAGGTTTATTTGAGCCATGCCCGCGCCAAATGGTGGGCTAGATGGTGGGCCAGAGCCCCATTCTTGAGCCCTGAAAAACTAAGTTATTGATTTTACAGGGCTTCAAGGGAAGGAATGGCGGAGAGGCAGGGATTCGAACCCTGGGAAGGCTACAAACCTTCAACGGTTTTCAAGACCGCCGCTTTCGACCGCTCAGCCACCTCTCCGGAAGCCGCGTATACTACGAAAGCCCGACGAAGATTTCCAGCCCTTTTTGAATTTTTTTTGGCTCTGGCTGTTTTTTGACCAAAAACACACCTAGCATGTTGAAAAGACACAACTTGCCGCCATAGTAAATTGAGCGGAACAACTGTCCGACTCTTCACTCTAAGGAGGGTGAAATCGTTGTGGCGTCGTGCTAATAATCAGCCCTACAGCGACCCGATACGGATTTGATTTTTCAAGAGGAACTACGATGCAAACTCATACTATTGAACAAGCCGGTGCTCTCGGCACGAACAAGGTACTCAAGAACACCTACTCCCTGCTGGCCATGACCCTGCTTTTCAGCGGCCTGACCGCCGGTGTGTCGGTCTTTATGAGTGTCCCGCCGATGTTCTCCATGGTCTGCTCAATCGCGGCAATTGCACTCATGTGGTTTGTCTTGCCACGCACTGAAGACTCCGCCGCCGGTATCGGTGTGGTCTTCGCCATCACCGGCCTGCTCGGTTTCGGCCTCGGCCCGATGCTGTCCATGTATCTGGCGCTGCCGAACGGCCCGCAACTGATCGCCACCGCCATGGGCGGCACCGGCATGATCTTTCTGGCCCTGTCGGCTTATGTGACCATCACCCGCAAGGACTTCAGCTTCCTCGGCGGTTTTCTGATGGTCGGCCTGATGGTGGCCTTCGGCGCGATGATCCTGAATCTGTTCCTGCAGATCCCGGCGATGCACCTGGCGCTGTCAGCGGCCATTATCGTGATTATGAGCGGCTTTATCCTGTTCGACACCAGCCGCATCATCAACGGCGGTGAAACCAACTACGTGCGCGCCACAATCGGCCTGTACCTGAACATCTACAACATCTTCGTCTCACTGCTGCAGATTCTCGGCATTATGGGCGACGAATAAGCCCCGCCGGGCTGAACGACAGGGGCCCGCCGCAAGCGGGCCCTTTTTATTTGCAAGCAACACAAGGAGCTGCCGATGGGCGAATTCAGCTGGGTTAATCTGATCTGGGCGGGCATCCTGGGCTTTTTTATTATCCGCCTGTGGCCGAGCGCCAAAGATTGGATGAAAAACGGCCCCAAAGGCACCAGCAGCGACTGGACAACGTTTATCGTGCTGATCGCCGGTGTCGCCCTGTTTATCGCGTTTCTGATTATGATGGTCAGAAACTAAACCGCAGGCGCTCTTCACGGCGCACACAAAAAAACCGGCTTAAAGCCGGTTTTTTTTTGCCTGTCAGCCGCGAGACTCAGCCTGAAAAGATCCAGTTGGCCAGCAGCCGCTTATCGTCTTCTTTGAGCGGTTCGCGGAACCAGTCCGCTTCGACAGCATGACCGGTGCCGGGCTGTTCGTTATCGATCAGCAGACCGGCGTGACGCTGGTCGTTGATAACCTGCTGCACAATGGAGGTGGTGATTTTCTCGGCGTTGTTGGCGTAGCCGTAGACCAGCGCCGACTCGCAGATGCGGTTAATCAGACGCGGGATACCGTTGGTTGCACGGGTGATCGCATCCACCGCACCGAGGGTAAAAAACGACTCTTTGGCCCCGGCGGTACTCAGACGGTAGCCGATATACCCGGCCACATCGTCGCGGGTCAGCGGTTTGAGTTCGTGATAGACGCTGATGCGTTGCGCAAACTGCTGCATACTGTCGGCGGAGATGGTCGCCCGCAACTCCGGCTGCCCGACCAGAATCACATTCAGCAACTGGTCTTTCTCGGAGTTAATATTGCTGATCAGGCGCAGCTGTTCGAGCTCGGCGGCGCTGACGTTCTGCGCCTCGTCGATAATAAGCACGGTTTCTTTCTGCGCGGCATAGTTGTCGAGCAGAAACTTCACAAACAGATTATGCAACGCCGATTGTTCGGTCTCGCCCTGATCATCAATACCGAATACCGAGAATATCTGCGTCAGCAGCGAACCGAAGTTCGGGTGTGTATTGGCGATATAGCCGACCGTACTGCTGCTGTCGAGACTGTGCAGCAACTGGCGGATCAGCGTGGTCTTACCACTGCCGACCGGTCCGGTCAGAATCACAAAACCGGTGTTGTGCAACAGCCCGTATTCCAGCATCGCCAGGGCCAGACTCTGATCCTCTCCCATATACAGAAAGTGCGGATCAGGCAGCATGGAAAACGGCTTTTCACTGAGTTTATAGAACGACTCGTACATGCGGGTATCCTCCTGCTCAGTAGCCGTAAGGCGTGTTGTAACCGTAGGACGACATCTTGTCGCGGGACTTGTTGAGGATCGTGCCGATCAGATTCTGCCCTTTGAGCAGGTCCATACAGCGGGTCACTTCCTCGCGCTTGGTTTTGCCTTCCTCGACCACAAACAACAGGCTTTCGATCTGCGGCAGAATCTCAAACACGTCATCGGTTACCAGCATCGGCGGCAGGTCGTAAATGATCACGCGGTTTTTGTAGCGCTCGCGCATTTCCTGCACCAGATTGGCCGTCTGCACCGTGCCGAGCACTTCCGAGGACTCATCCACCGGCTCACCACCGGGCAGCACCACCAGACCGTTGATATCGGGCGTAAAGAGCACCTCTTCGACCGGCTTGCCGTGTTCAAGCACGTCGATCATCCCGCCTTCGCGCTCGTAATTGAACAAATTACGCACATTCGGCCGGCGCAGATCGAAATCGGCCAGCAACACCGTGTGATTGACATTACGGGCGATACTGATGGCCAGATTGGCGGCCGTCAGCGACTTACCCTGGCCCGGACCCGCACTGGTCACCCCGAGCGTGCTCCAGCCGTTCTGGCGCAGCTTGGCCAGCACCTGACTGCGCAGCATGCGGTAGGCATCGGCGAAGGCGTGTTTTTTCTCCTGCGCGATCACCCGGTTGGCAATCAGCTCAGCACGGCTGACCTTATGGCAATAGGTTGTGGTGTATTCGATATGGCGCAGGCGGCTCGCGTCATTGGACTTGCCGGCCGAGGGGCGCCCGGCGGCAAAACCACCGGTCTCGCCACGTTGCTTACGGGCTTTTTCAATAGCCGCTTTAATCGGTTCCATAGGCTTTCTCAGCTCCGTTCAGTGACATTGACCGGGGCGGCGGCGCTGCTCACTGCGCCCGCATCATCACGGCCTTTAAGGGAAAAATAACCCGCCGCCGCAGCGCCGGCGATCACCAGCACCAGCAGCGCGGTCAGCACGCGCCGGCGCAGTATGTCATGCCCCTGTTCGATATAGCCGATCACGCCCATCGGCGGTCCGCCGATCAGTTTTTCCAGATCCCGCGCGTTGCGCACACTGCGGTCGAGCTGATCGCCGAGAAAGACCGCGATAATGCCGCTGATCAGGGCCAGCAGGCCTCCGATCGTAATAATCGCCAAGCGGTTAGGACGTACCGGATCGGCAGCAACCCGCGGCGCTTCCAGCACACTGAAGCGGTCGCTCTGATCGCCTTTTTCAGCCGCCTCGGACAGCTGCGCTTCGAGCATGCGCTGTTTGGTCTCACGGAAGGTCTCCAGGACATTCTCGTAATCACGGGTCAGGCTCAGGTACTCACGTTCGATTTCCGGTGAGTCGGCCATGGCCCGCTGAAAATTATCCAGGCGGGCCTGCAAAGCCGCCTCACGCCGGGATGCCGAAGCAATCTCGGTTTGCAGGGCACGCAGACGTGTCTGCAATTGGATATAGGCAGGATTATCGGGTGCGGTCGGCTGCGACGAGAAAAAGCTCGCATCCTCGCCGCCGACGCCGGCCTGAACTTCGCGGAGCTGACGCTCAAGGCGTTTCACATCCGGGTGGTCGTTGGAATAGCGGCGCTTGGCGTCGGCCAGCTCCGTGCGCAGCGATTTGAGTTTTTCTTCATTGGACAGAATACGCTCACCGGTCGATGACACCAGCGCCCCGGTGGGACTGGTCTGCGCCAGCTCGGACTCGACAAACACGGCCTGCTCACGCAGCGAACGCAACTGCTCACTGACCTGCAGCATCTGCCGTTCGGTGCTTTCCATCAGCTGCAGATTGGACTGCTGGCTGTCGGGCAGTTTGCCGGCATTGCGCTCTTTAAACGCCGCCAGCGCTGCTTCGCGCTCGGCCACCTGTTCGGCCAGGCGGTCAGCCTGCTCTTTCAGAAAGGTTGCCGTCTGCTCAACGCGCTGGTTCCGCGACTCTTCGTTCTTGGTCAAAAACAGCGACACCAGATTGTCGGTAACCGACTTGGCGATCTGCGGATCGGTGTATTCAAAGGCCACCAGAAAGGCGATGGTCGATTCACGCACCCGGCCGCTGGTCGGATCAACCAGTTCGGTGTTGATCGGATGCATTTCCACCGCGTCTTTGAATTTGTCGAAGGCTTTGTCTTCGGTCTTGTCCGGAAACAGGCTGAAGGTGCGGATAATTTCGCGCATATTCTCGCGCGTCATGATCTGCTCGGAAATAACCTGAATACGGTGTTCGGTGAAGTTCGCCACCGAAGCGTCTTCGGCCACCCCGCCCTGCTGCTCGATCAGAATCCGTGCTGAGGAACGATACTCGGCCTGAGCGATCACCGCATAGGTACCGGCCAGCAACAGCACCGTCAGGAACGGCAGCAGGAAGAACATTTTTTTACGCAGAAACAGGGACACCAGATCGTGCAGATTCAGCGTATGGGACGTATTGATTTCGTCTTGCATGATAGTTGACATCAGTTGCTCTGGGCCTCGGGCTGTTGTTCGTCAGAGTCCGCACTTTTGCCGGGCAATTCGAAATGGAAAACGTAATTGCCGATCGACACCACATCACCGTTCTGCACGGCGGCTTCGGTGACAGAGTTGGCATTCAGCATAACCGGCGTGGTCGAGCCACGGTTGCAAATCAAATAGCCGTCATCATCGGGTACGATTTCGGCCTGATAACGGCTGATACTCAGCTCGTCGATACGGATCTCACAATCGGGGGCGCGTCCGATACGCACGACTTCATCACCGAGCTCGTAGCTGACCGTGTTGCCGCTGACATCTTTCACATGCACGCAATTGCCATTTTTGCCGGCGCCGGACTGGTTTTTCGTCACCACCGGAATGGCCGAGCCGTCTTTGCGCTTGATCGACCAACCGAGCTTGCGTGCCGCCTGTTCCAGATGCGCCAGCTCGATGAGTTTTTTCTGTTTGGCAAAGGCGCCCAGCAAGGCGATATCACATAAGGCATTGACCCGGTGCGGCACACCCTGGGTCAGCGAATAGACCGCGCGCACCACTTCCTTGCGGAAAATGGCCTGTTCGGGCACGCCGCTTTTCATCAGGCGGTAGTTGATATAGCCGAGGGTGTCTTCCGCAGACATGGCATGCAGAGTCGACATCAGACGAAAACGCTGATCGCGCAGGGAGCCGAACTCCTTGACCAGTTTTTTCGGCAGCTCGGTCCGCCCGGCCAGCAAAAACGTCGCCGCATAATTGCCCATAGCCTGCGCATCGACCAGTTTATCGACCACGCGCAGGGATTCACGGCTCAGCAGATGGGCGTTATCGACCACCACAATAATCCGGATACTGCGGGTGGACAGACGCCGCAGCTCGCGGGTGATGCGACTGAACAACTGCACACGTGAACAATCCTTATCGTCCACCCCCAGCTCAAACGCCAGCAACTGCAGCAACTCCAGATCGCTGTAGTCATCGCCGGGCAATACGGCCTGCTTGACCTGCGGCTGCAATTCGCCGAGGAATTTATTGATCAGACAGGTTTTGCCTGTACCAGCCGGACCGGACAAGACCATTAAACGGTCATTATCCGTCAACGCATGCTGCAATACGGCCAGCGCCTGAGTGACGGCGGTCGACGGGTAGAAAAGGCGTTTGTCGACGGCGGGGGAAAAGGGATGGAACTTAAATCCGAAATAATCTGCGTACATGGTCTCGTTCTGCGGGGCCGGTTCGCGGGTTATGACGCACGGCTAATAAATAAATTATAAAAGCCGCAGCATCTCATTGATTACCCAATGATAGCTTGTTTCGGCAGCTTCACACCTTGGGCTTGGTCACAGCCGTGGGAATTGAACACGTCAACGCGCGTTGACGTGGTTACGAAACGTTCAGGCCGACGGCTGGGTGGCCAGCAGGCGGTCGATGGCCTGCAGTTCGCCGACCACGGATTCGTCAGGGCGCAGACCGCTGCTGATCACGTCATCGATGCGGTCGACCAGCGAGTCAATACGGTCGGCCACATCGCTGCTCAGGGCCAGCTCCTGACAAAAATCGCGCAGGTGTGACACCATCCCGGAGAGATTGCCGTAGGTCGCCGAGGCGGCCGCATAACCCACATCACCAAAGCTGGCCAGCGGCGGGAAAAAACGCGTCGGGCGGTGCGGCTGCGACAGCGCCTGCATCACTTCGAACATTCCCAGCGAGCTCAGAGAGATATTGCCGCGTACCGACACAAAGACCAGCAAGCCCATGGCTTGCAGCTTTTCCGCCAGACGCAGCGCGTCGTGATCGGCGTATTGCAGTTGGGCGGCAATATCAGACAAAGGCACGGCGTGCTCTTCGTTCGCTTCGTCCCAGCGGTAAATTTTCAGCAAAAACTCAAACAGCTCTTCATCAGAAAAGCTGAGCTCATCGGTGTCGTTCAAGGGCGTCTCGGATTACGGGCGGTACGGATGGTGGCGGGTGCTGTCGCCGCGGATCGTATCGCGGCGTCAGGCGGATGCCTCAGTCTGTAAGTTTAATGGGCAGGACCGGCGCGGGAAAGTGGCGAGCGCACAATTTTTGCCCCGGCCGGCGGATTTTTCGCCGCATGCGTCAGCTGACACCGGGCTTTTCCGCCACCCAGATCGTCACCGTCAGCGGATCACCGTCAAGCGTGACAACACGCCCCGGTCGCAGGCCGGCGGCAGTGAACAGCTGATGTATTTCAGCATCGGAAAAACCCAAACGAAAGTGCTGATGCTCATGCCGCAGGTACTCTTCGTGATGCGGCGCGAAGTCGATGATAATCAGGCGCGCGCCCGGGCGCAGCACTCTGGCCGCCTCGGCCACCACCCTGTCTGCTTCGGCGCTGTAGTGCAGGACCAGATGCAAGGTGGCCAGATCCACCGAGGCATCCTCCAGCGGCAGACTGTACATATCGCCCTTGCGCACATGCACATGACTGAGCCCGGCGCGGGCGATGGTGTCGCGTGCCACGTTGAGCATCTCGGTGTTGATATCGAGCCCCAGTCCGTGCGCAATCCGGTCGGCCAGCAAGACCAGCATCCGCCCGGTCCCGGTGCCCACATCCAGAAAATCCCCCACGGGCTCGTCGCCGACGATCTCCAGCAAGGCCTCTTCCACCTCCCGCTCAGGGACATGCAGGCTACGGATTTCGTTCCACTGATCAGCGTTCTCGCTGAAGTAGCGCAAGGCCGCTTCGGCACGCTGCCGGCGGACCTGATCAAGACGGCTGCGGTCGCGCGCCAGCTCTTCATCCTCTTCCGGCAGCAGCGCACTGAGGTATTCGGCCAGCGCCCCGGCATCGCCGCGCTCATTCAGCCGGTAAAACACCAGCGCCCCTTCGCGGAAGCGCTCGAGCATGCCGGCATCGACAAGCATCTTAAGATGCCGCGACACACGCGGCTGACTTTGACCGAGAATGCGGGTCAGCTCGCTGACACTCAGCTCGCCGCGCGCGCACAAGGCCATCAGGCGCAGCCGCGTCGGCTCCCCCACCGCGCGCAGGGCACTGAGTAGTTCGTCTTTACTGAGCATGCAGAACTCGATGTGACTAAAGGATCATTACTATAATATAAAGATATCTTTATATCTACATATGCTTTACAATGCCGGCTTTATTCAATCCCTAACCGGACCGGAAATATGCGTTACACCAATCCCGCTGCCAAACAACTGCTTGATGCCATCGACAACCGGATTCTCATCCTTGACGGCGGCATGGGCACCCAGATCCAGCCCTACGGACTGGAGGAAGAAGACTATCGCGGCGAGCGGTTTGCTGACTGGGAGCACGACCTCAAAGGCAACAACGACCTGCTGTCTATCACCCGCTCCGACGTGATCGCCGAGATACAGCGCAACTATCTGGCGGCCGGCGCGGACCTGATTGAAACCAATACCTTTAATGCCAACAGTATCAGTCTGGCCGATTACGGCATGCAGTCACTGGCCGCTGAAATAAACAAAGCCGCGGCCGGCATTGCGCGCGAACTGTGCGATGAGTTCACTGCACAAGACCCGTCCAAGCCGCGCTTTGTGGTGGGTGTGCTCGGCCCGACCAACCGCACCGCCTCCATCTCACCGGATGTGAACGATCCGGGTTTCCGCAATGTGGACTTTGACACTCTGCGCGCCAGCTACACCGAGGCCACCGCCGCGCTGGTCGAAGGCGGCGTGGATCTGCTGATGATCGAAACCAGCTTTGACACCCTAAACGCCAAAGCGGCGGCCTTTGCCATACTCGATTACTTTGACCAGCATCAGGTCTGCCTGCCGCTGATTATTTCCGGCACGATTACCGATGCCTCCGGCCGCACCCTGTCGGGCCAGACCGTCGAGGCGTTCTGGAACTCCGTGCGTCACGCCAAGCCGCTGGCCATCAGCCTGAACTGTGCGCTGGGCCCGCGTGAGCTGCGTCCGCATATCGAAGAGCTGAGCTCGCTGGCCGACACCTATTTATCCACCCACCCGAACGCAGGCCTGCCCAACGCCATGGGAGGCTATGACGAAACACCGGAACAAATGGCCGAAGAAATCGGTCGCTGGGCGGACAACGGCTGGCTGAATATTGTCGGCGGCTGCTGCGGCACCACGCCCGAGCATATCAGCGCCATTGCCGCAGCCGTGTCCGGCAAAGCGCCGCGCAGCATACCGGAGATCGCCCCGGCCTGCCGCCTGTCCGGCATGGAAGCCTTTAATATCACCGCCGAGTCCCTGTTCTGCAACGTGGGCGAACGTACCAATATCACCGGCTCGGCGCGGTTTAAAAAGCTCATCCTTAACGACGATTACGAAGCCGCGCTGAGCGTCGCCGCACAGCAGGTCGAAAACGGCGCCCAGGTCATCGACATCAATATGGACGAAGGCCTGATCGACTCGGCCGCCACCATGCAGCGTTTTCTCAACCTGCTGGCCGGCGAGCCCGATATCGCCCGCGTACCGCTGATGATCGACTCCTCCAACTGGGAAGTGATCGAGACCGGGCTCAAATGCGTTCAGGGCAAGGCTGTGATCAACTCGATCAGCCTTAAAGAAGGCGAAGCGGCTTTTCGCAAGCATGCCGCTCTGGCCATGAAATACGGTGCCGCAGTTGTGGTGATGGCCTTCGACGAAGACGGTCAGGCCGACACCATTGAGCGCAAGGTCGCCATCTGCGAACGCGCTTACCATCTGCTGGTCGACGACATCGGCTTTCCGGCCGAGGATATTATTTTCGACCCGAATATTTTCGCCATCGCCACCGGCATCGAAGAGCACAACGACTACGGTATCGCGTTTATCGAAGCGACCCGGCAGATCAAAGAAAAACTCCCGCACGCCCTGGTCAGCGGCGGCGTGTCGAATGTGTCATTCTCATTCCGCGGCAACAATCCGGTGCGCGAAGCCATACACGCGGTGTTTCTCTACCACGCAATCCGCGCCGGTATGGACATGGGTATAGTCAACGCCGGCCAGCTGGCGATCTATGAAGACATCCCCGAAACCCTGCGTGAAGCGGTCGAAGACGTGGTGCTGAACCGCCGGCCCGACGCCACCGATCGCCTGCTGGCCATGGCGGACGATTATCGTGGCGACGGTAAGGCCCGTGAAACCGAAGACCAGGCCTGGCGCTCACTGCCGGTGGAAGAACGCCTGAACTACGCGCTGGTTAAAGGCATCGCCGACTTTATCACTGAAGACACGGAAGAAGCGCGCCTGCAGGCAGAACTTCCGCTGGATGTGGTCGAGGGTCCGCTGATGGACGGCATGAACCGCGTCGGCGACCTGTTCGGCGAAGGCAAGATGTTCCTGCCGCAAGTGGTCAAGTCCGCACGCGTGATGAAAAAAGCCGTCGCCACCCTGCTGCCCTATATGGAAGCGGAAAAAGCACAGGCCAAGTCCAATAACAAGCTGATCCTGATGGCGACAGTCAAAGGCGACGTACACGACATCGGCAAAAATATTGTCGGGGTTGTATTACAGTGCAACGGTTATGACATCATCGATCTGGGCGTGATGGTACCGGCCCAGAAGATTATCGCCACCGCACGCGAGAAAAACGTGGACGCCATCGGGCTCTCGGGACTGATCACACCGTCACTGGACGAAATGTCCCACCTTTCCCGCGAAATGCAACGCGAAGGCCTGGATATTCCCTTGCTGATCGGTGGTGCCACAACATCCAAGATGCACACCGCAGTGAAGATTGCGCCTCACTACAAACAACCGGTGGTCTATGTGGCTGATGCATCACGCAGTGTCGGGGTTGCAAACCACCTGTTCAGCGACACCATGCGCGGCAAGTTCGTCGAAGAACTGGACGCCGAATATGCCGCTCTGCGCGAACGCTTTGCCAACCGTGACGGCGGCGCCAAGCTGATCGGCCCTGAGGATGCGCGCAAAAACAAACTCAAAACCGCCTGGAACAAGCGCGAATTCTGCGCACCGAAAAAACCCGGCATACACAAGTTTGAGAACTTTCCGCTGGAAAAACTGCGCGACTTTATCGACTGGACGCCGTTCTTTCACACTTGGGAACTGCGCGGCAAATACCCCCGCATTCTCGATGACAAGAAATACGGCGAACAAGCCCGCGAGCTGTTCGACGAAGCCAATAAAATGCTCGACGAGCTGATCGCCGGCAAACGCCTGCGCGCCAACGGTATTGCCGCAATACTGCCGGCCAACAGCGTGCATCAGGACGATATTGCCGTCTATGCCGACGAACAGCGCCGTCAGGTGCTCGGCACCTTCTACAACCTACGTCAGGAAAGCCAGTTCGGCGACAACCGGCCCAATCTGTCGCTGGGCGATTATGTCGCGCCGGCCGGTGAAGGCTACGCCGACTATATCGGTATGTTTGCCGTCACAGCAGGACTGGGCCTGGATGAGATCGTCGCCGAACACGAAGCCAATAATGATATGTACCAAAGCATTATGGCCAAATCGCTCGCCGACCGTCTCGCCGAAGCCTTCGCCGAATGGCTGCACCGCGAAGTGCGGCGCGAGATCTGGGGTTACGCGGCCGACGAAGACCTCAGCCATGAGGATCTGGTTAAAGAGCGCTACCAGGGCATACGCCCCGCACCCGGCTATCCGGCTAACCCCGATCACCGCCAGAAGGAACTCATCTGGTCGCTGCTCGACGTGCAGGAAAATACCGGCATCGCTCTGACCGAAAGCCTGGCCATGACACCGGCAGCGTCGGTCAGCGGCTTGTATTTCTCACATCCGCAAGCGCGTTATTTCGGCATCGGAAAACTCAGCCGCGAGCAGATCACCGACTATGCCAAACGTCAGGGACAGGACGTGAGTGAAAGCGAACGCTGGCTGGCCACGCACTTGTCATATCAGTAAAACTGAAAAGCCCGGCAAACGCCGGGCTTTTTTTTGCCTTGAGGCACAAGGCGGCTTATCTAAGAGAGTAATACCGCACACCGTCAGCACCTGTCTCACACGCCACCTCAGCCCTTTCGCACAGATAGTTCAGACAGGCCGTGGCCTCGCCGGTGGCCAGACTGTAGATCATAAAGTCCTCCGTGGTGATCTCACGGCCGAACAAAGGCGCAAACAAATCGATCACCCGTTTCGGCCCCGTCGCCAAAGCCTCACACAAGGCGGCCATTGCCCGCGCCTGATCGGCGATCAGCGCGTCGAGCCGTGCATGCAAACCGGTGAAACAATGCTGATGCGCCGGCAGCACCAGCACATCATCGGGGATTTGCGCTTTCAGTTTGTGCAATGACCCGAGCCAGTCCGCCATGGGATTCGCCTCCGGCTCCTGCGCTAACACCGACACATTGGAGGAGATGCCGGGCAAGACCTGATCACCGGAGATAAGCAATTTGCTCTCAGCGCAATAAAGACAAGCGTGCTCGGGCGAATGACCACTGCCCACCACGACCCGCCAGCGACGCCCCCCGATAAGGTGCTCCTGTCCTTCCCGCAGGCGGCGGTAGTGACGCGGCAGAGGCGACACCGTTTCACTATATCGGTGGTAACGGCCCCGGTAGGTATTGATGTCGGCCTCAGACCAACCCGCACCCTTGTAAAAGTGCACAACGTCCTCAGGCATGGTGGCCTCAGCGGCCTGCGCCTCCAGCACCCGGCAGCTCAGGTATTCACCTCGGGTCATCCAGAATTGCGCTGCACCGCGCGCCATCAACCAGCCGGCCATCCCGATATGATCCGGATGCAGATGCGTGACAAAGACACGGCGCAGCGCCAATCCATCGGGTAAAGACGCCAGGAGCTTTTCCCAGGCCGCTTGCGCATCCCCGGTGCGCATACCGGTATCGACCACCGAAAAGCCATCCTCGTCACGCAACAACCAGATATTGATACGTCGCAGCTTACCGGGTACAGGGATACAAGCCCGGTAAAGACCGTCGCACACCTCTTCGGCGACGCCCATTTCCGGTTTTCGGGACAGACCTGCAATATCAGGCACAGTGCAAACCCTGCTTGCGCGCATCATCCTGTAATTTGCGCCACATAATCTTGCCTGTACCGGATTTGGGCAGCTCATCCAGAACCGATACTGACGTGGGCACCTTATAGGCGGCCATATGTGCTTTACACCAGGCGAGTATATCGTCCTCGGTCAGATCCGCCGGCGCATCGGGCTTGAGCACCACCAACGCTTTGGCGGTTTCCCCGCGTTTGGCATCCGGCACCGCAATCACACAGGCTTCATGAATGGCCGGGTGACCATACATAATACTCTCCACTTCCGCCGGCCATACCTTGAATCCGGAGGCGTTAATCATCCGTTTCAGGCGGTCAACCATAAAGAAATAGCCTTCCGCATCACGGAAGCCCAGATCACCGGTGCGCAAAAAGCGACGCCCGTCGATCTCAATAAAGCTGTTGGCCGTGGCCTGCGGATCATTCCAGTACTCGCGCATCACCTGCGCACCGTACAAGACAATCTCGCCGGTTTCGCCATCCGCCAGTTCTGACAGATCAGACGGGTCAATCACCCGCGCATCAACACCGAATGTGGCCATACCCAGACACTGGCGCTTACCCCGCTCAATCGGATTGCCGAGAATAAAGGCCGCCGTCTCCGTCAGCCCGTAGCCTTCGTTGAAGACGATATTGAACTGCTCGTCCAGCTTGCGCGAAATCGCTTCCGGCATGGCCGCGCCACCGCCCATTAGCTTGCTGAGGGCGGATATATCGTGATTGTCCAGATCCGGATTGGAGAAGAAGTCAACGATCATCGACGGCGGCGCGCTCCATTGCGACACCTTGTAGCGTTCGATCAGTTGCAGCGCCACATCGCGGTCCCAGCGCTGCATCAGAACCATGGTCGCGCCGTTAAAGACCGGCCCGTTCATACCGCCTTGCATACCGAGAAAATGAAACAAAGGCGCTATGGCCAGAGACACATGCGCCGGCGTACCACCACGCCAGACCGCCGCAGACGCCACCGCCGCCAAGACCGAATTATGCGTATGCACACAGCCCTTGGGATGTCCGGTCGTGCCGGAGGTGTAGCCGATCACCGCCAGATCTTCGCCTTTGCCGGTAAACTCTGCCGGTTCCGCCCCGCTCCTCAGCGCATCCCGCCATAGCGTCACCCCGGGGCCGCTAAGCTCCCTGAGCGGCGCCTGCACAGCCTCCGGCAACCGCAGGTCAGTCGGTGTTTCAATGTACTCAGAATAGGCGTGAACCAGCAGGCGGTCCACGTCCCCCGAGGCCAGCAAAGGTGCCGCATTCTCATACAACTCCTGCCCCAAAAGCACAGTACGCGCCCCGCTGTTACTGACGCAATAGGCCAGTTCGTCTGCGAGATTCATGGGGTTAACCGGCACGACCACGGCCTGTGCACGGGAAATAGCGTAATAAGCGATAATAAACTGCGGGCTGTTCTGCGAATATAAGACAACCCTGTCGCCGGACTTGACACCACACTGATGCTGCAGATAGGCCGCCAGCGCCAGTACCTCACGGTGCAAACGGGCGTAGCTCAGCTGTGAGTCGTAAAACACAACCGCCGGTTTGTCCGGATAGCGTGTCGCGGCGACCTCAAGGTTGTAGTAAAGACTGGTCTGCGGCATTGCCAGTGTACGCGGCAAGCCCGTAGGCCAATACCTGTCTTGTTCGATTTTCATGATTTTCCTCCCGACTCCTCATCTGATGTTCTGCCGGCGACAACAACTCAGATGTTATTTTTTTCAGTGAAATCTGCTTGCGCGCGCCATCAGGCCCGCGGCAAGACGCCGCTAATCGGCACGCGCGAGTATGGTTCTGGCCATGGCAATGACCGGCGCGTCGACCATCTGCCCGTCGACCTTGAACGCGCCGTCGCCGGCCGCAGCCGCCTCAACGACTTTCTTTGCCCAGGCCAGCTGCGCCGGCCCCGGCGAGAACCCTGCCCGTACCGGGGCAATCTGTTTCGGATGAATACACAGCATACCGCTGAAACCCATATTCCGTGCGTGGCGCGCACGCGCAAGCACCGCGCCCTCATCGTCAAACACAGGAAATACCGTATCTACCGGTGCGGCCAGTCCTGCCGCACGTGAGTGCAGCAACAACTGATAGCGGCACTGATCCAGCACCGCATCGGCCCCATCTGTACCGCTTTCCACGCCCAGATCGTCACACAGATCCAGACCTCCGAAGCTGAGCCGGCTGACCGCCGGGCGCGACGCAATCGCAGCCAGCGCCAGCAGCCCGGAGGCCGACTCGATCAAGGGTATAACCGGCTTGCCGGCGCCGGACACGGCATCAATATCTGCGGCCGACTCGGCTTTCGGTAACATGATCCCGCCAACTTTGGCATGTTTCGCACACAGGGCCAGATCAGCTTCGAAATAGGCACTGCCACAGGCATTAATCCGCACATAAACCGGCGCACCGGTATAAGCGGTGAGAAAGAGATCGGTCGCATCACGCGCTGCCTCTTTGGCCTCCTCCGGCACCGCATCCTCCAGATCAATGATGACCGCACTGGCGTTACTGGCCACGGCCTTGGGGATGCGCTCCGGACGTGAGGCCGGAACAAACAGCATGGTTTTCAATTCTCCGCCTTGCATGGTGAGCTTCCTGTCGTTTTTATTATTCGGCAGCGATCAGATCACGCCGTCCTGTTTCAGACCGGCTATGGCTTCGTCGTCAAAACCGAGCCCTGCCAGAATCTGCGCGCTATGCTCGCCGGCTGCCGGCACCGGACCGACCGCCTCAGCAAAGCTCAAGCCCGGTGCTTTGAGGGCCGCAAGTTCACCCGCCGGGGTAGTCACCTTTTGCCAGCGCTCACGCGCGGCCAGTTGCGGATGCTGCCAGACCTGCGACATCGTATTGACCGCAGCATTGGCGATACCGGCGGCATCCAGTCGTCGTATGACCTGCTCGAGCGTCATAGCCGAGAACAGCTCGCAGATCAGCGCACCGAGCGACGCACGATTGGCCGAGCGGCTGGCGTTATCCGCATAACGCGGGTCCTGAAGCAGTTCCGCACGCTCAAGTACCGCGTCACAAAACACCTGCCACTCTCGTTCATTCTGCAAGCCCAGCATCACCGTTCTGCCATCGCCGACCGGAAAAGGCCCGTAGGGATAGATGGTGGCATGCGAGGCGCCGCTACGCGGCGGTGGCGGCGCACCCTCGTAGCTGTAATACAAGGGATAACCCATCCACTCGACCATGCACTCAAGCATGGAGACATCAATATGCACACCCTCGCCTGTGCGTGCGCGTAACAACAAAGCCGACAAAATCGAGTTGACCGCAAACATAGCGGCCGAAATATCAGCAACCGAGCAACCGGCCTTGGCCATCCCGTCCGGCCCGGCCGAACCGGTCACCGAAAGAAAACCGCTTTCGCTCTGTATCATCAGGTCATAGGCTTTCTTGTTGCCGTAAGGCCCGCCCCGGCCGTAGCCGGAGATCTCGCAGACAATCAGGCCGGGATAGCGCCGGTGCAAGGCTGCAAACGAAAGTCCCATGCGCCCGGCCGCGCCCGGTGCCAGGTTATGTACCAACACGTCCGCATCCGCCAGCAAACGCTGCAAAATAGCCTGCCCCTGCTCTGATTTGAGATTCAGGCTAAGGCTTTGTTTGGATCGGTTCGCCCAGACAAAATGCGATGACAAGCCGGCGGCACGCCGGTCATAGGCGCGCGCAAAATCGCCACCGTCACGGCGCTCGACCTTTATCACCCGGGCCCCTTGTTCGGCCAGCTGGCGCGTGCAGAAAGGTGCCGCCACGGCCTGCTCCAGAGAAAGCACCGTAATCCCGTGAAGTGGCAGGTTTGTAGTGTTAGTGTCTGTCACAGCGAGAATCCCTCCCTGCCCGCCTCAGAAGGAACGGGGCAATTCCAACAGGTGTTCGGCAACATAGGACAAAATCAGATTGGTCGAGATCGGCGCCACCTGATAGAGACGGGTTTCGCGGAATTTGCGTTCCACATCGTATTCGTTGGCAAACCCGAAGCCGCCGTGGGTCTGCAAACACACATTGGCCGCCTCCCACGAGGCTTCGGCTGCCAGATACTTGGCCATATTGGCACTGGCACCGGCGTTGCGCCCGCTGTCATATTCCTCACAGGCCCGCCAACGCATCAAATCAGCGGCTTCCACATTGATATGCGCCTTGGCGATCGGGAACTGCACGCCCTGGTTCTGCCCGATCGGCCGGCCGAACACCTCACGCTCACTGGCATAGTTGCGGGCTTTTTCAATAAACCAACGTCCGTCGCCGATACACTCGGCCGCGATCAAAGTGCGTTCGGCATTAAGCCCGTCGAGAATATAACGAAAGCCTTTGCCTTCTTCGCCGATCAGATTCGCCGCCGGGATCTTCAGATTGTCGAAAAACAGCTCGTTGGTTTCGTGGTTGACCATATTGGCGATGGGCTGCACGGACAGGCCGTTACCGATGGCCTGCTGCAGATCAACAATAAAAATCGACATGCCTTCGGACTTGCGCTTTACCTGCTCCAAGGGTGTGGTGCGCGCCAGCAGAATCATCAGATCAGAATGCTGGATACGTGAGATCCAGACTTTCTGTCCGTTGACGATATAGCTATCGCCATCACGCACGGCGGTGGTTTTGATTTTCGTTGTATCGGTGCCGGTGGTCGGTTCAGTCACGCCCATTGACTGCAGACGCAAGCGCCCTGCGGCAATTTCCGGCAGATACCGCTGCTTCTGTGCATCGCTGCCGTGTCGCAACAGCGTAAACATGTTGTACATCTGCCCGTGAACAGTACCGGAGTTACCACCGGCACGATTGACCTCTTCGAGAATCACCGACGCTTCTGCAAGCCCGAGTCCGGAGCCGCCGTATTCCTCCGGAATCATCGCCGCCAGCCAGCCCGCTTGCGTCATGGCCTCAACAAATTCCTCCGGAAATGCCTTACGCGCGTCAATGCCACGCCAGTAGGCCGCATCAAACTGACTGCACAAACCTCTTACGCCCTCGCGTATATCCTCATAAGCTGCCACTGTTGTGCTGTTCATTCAGTTATCCTCCGTAAATACAAGCTCGGCCTCATGCGCGGGACCATCTTCGTTCGCCGCCCACAGCGCCGCCCTTCCCTCAGTACTGAAGCATCCGGCCACATCGAAGGGCTTATTCACGGTCAAAGGCCGCAATCCCCGGTAAGTCAACTTCAGCGGACGCAGTTGCGGATTGGCCTCACGGAATGCCTGCAGCATCAGCGTGGCGATCATCGGGCCGTGCACAACCAGATCCGGATAGCCTTCGGTTTGCGTGGTATAGGGATAGTCGTAGTGAATACGATGGCCGTTAAAGGTCACCGCCGAGTAACGGAACAACAGCAAGTGAGACGGTTCGACCGTGCGGCACCACTGCGGCTCTGCCAGCGGCTTATCCAGACTCAGGCGCGGTGCTGCCGGCGCCTTATAGACAATGTCCTGCTCTTCGCTGATACACAGCTCACCGTCCTGGCAGTATTCATGGGCCACGGTAACAAACAGCAAGTTCCCCGAACGGCCGGTCTTTTCCGTCACAGCCCTGATCTTCGAGCGACGCTCAGCGGGCAGACCAATACGCAAAGCATGGTGGAAGTTCACCCGCCCGCCGGCCCACATACGCGTATTACCGGCCGATTTGGGCAAAAAGCCGCCGGGCGCGATATGGCCGTCAGGGCCTGTGCCCGACGGCGGCACGGGGATCTGAAAAAATGCCCAGTGCCACAGCGCTGCAAGCGCGTCCCCTTCGCCCGGAGCCGGAAGATCAAACGTAGCCGCAATACGCGCGGCATGCGAAGGGTCAAGCCGGTCGCGGCAGAATTCCTCTTTTCCAATCCAACTTTGCGGAGAATCCGACATCACAGCTCCTCTTATCAGTTCTTTTTCAGTTGTTCTCGTTATTCAAATGCGGCAAGGAGCTGGACGAAGGTATCCGCAACCCTGACACAGGCGACAGCAGCATCTCAGGGCGGTTTCAGCAACCGCCTACCAGGGCAGACTCAGCAGTGCGCAACAGGCGCTACAGATGACCAACATAATCAGCGAAAATCGCATACTCCAGCCGTAACTTGCCTCCCGCGCGTCATAGCCCGTGCAACGCTCCAGCAACAGCGCATTGGCCGAATAGGGCGTGCCGGATATGGTGATTCCCCAACCGGCGATCATTGCCAGGCCAAGCCCCGCAAGCCCGTATTCAGGCCAGATCGGACCGAGAATGCTACCGCTCAGCGTACCGGAGATAATCGGATTAATGCCCAGGGTGCCGCCGAGAAAAAACAACCATGGCACAGCCATCGCAATCAACGGCCAAAGCACCACCGGCAGCGTGAAATCCGCCCCCAGCCAGCCCAGGGCAAAACTGCCGATAACGCCGCCCAGAAACGAAGAGCCACCCATAATCGCCAGTTCATTATTCGCCATGCCCAGCGACGGCATGGCCACAGCGCCATCGCACACACGCCGGAAGACAAGCCCGACCAGCACCGCAAGCAGACAACTCAGGGTCACGGCCTGCGAATAGACAAAACCACAGGCCGTCAGCGCAAACGCGCCAAGGCAAATCAGCGCGATAATCCCGATAAACCGCAACCACGGCCCCAGAGCCGATTCCGCAGCGGCGCAATCATCCGCCAGCAGCTCGCGGGCTGATTCAGGCTCCCTGACCAAAGCCCCGCTGAACAAGTACAACAAGGCAAACGGCAGCCCTAAGGCGATCACTTGCCAGCTTGTCAGACCGGGTAACAGAGTGACGGTCATAACCACGGAAATTGACAGCGGCGAGGCCATCGGCGACGCGGCAAAGCCACGCACCACGGCACGCGCCGCGTTGCGCGCGGTGGCACTGTCACCCTGCTCGCGCACCTGCACACCGATCATGGTCGCCACCACACCGACCGCGCCGAAATTCAGCGGCACAGAAAGCAAGGCTGTCCCGCAGGTCATGCCCAGATAGCGGAACAAGGCATTGCCGGCAAACAAGCTACGCGAAATGCGCTTCAGATCGTCAGACTGACCAAGCACCGCTGACAAGAGCATCACGGTAATGATCAGAGCGCCGATGCGCGACATATTACCGACCGCCTTATCCACTGCCGCCGGTTGATAAACCAGCCCCACGAGCCCGGACAGCAACACCAGACACAGGATTACCCGACCGACCCGGCGCAGGTTGGTCCAACCCAGCAGAATGGTCAGGACCACCAGAGCGCTGGCGATATAGCGATTAAACGGCAGAAAAACCGCGATACCGGCCAGCAATGCAAGATAGGCAAGCACAGAACGCAAGCGAAGAAAGCGCTGCGCGGCAATGGAAGCAGCCGTCATAGTCTGTCCGTCGGGCTCTTTGCGCCAACCGGCGCGCTCAAAACAGGCAAAACCCTCACGCCTCAGCCGCCGGCAAGAGGCGCGCTTCGGTGACGGCTTGTACTTCCTCAAGCGTATTGCTACCGAACAGTTCCACCACACGAAAGCCTGCCGGCGTCACATCCAACACCGCCAGATCGGTAAACACGCGGCTGACCACCGCCTGGCCGGTCAGAGGATAGGTGCAACGACGCAGCAACTTGGGCATGTTTGCGGCGGTGGTGTGGCGCATAATGACAAACAGCTTTTTCGCCCCTATGGCCAGATCCATGGCCCCGCCCACGGCCGGCGGAAACTTGTCTTCGTTCGTCGCCCAATTGGCCAGATCACCGTTCTCAGCCACCTGAAAAGCCCCCAACACCGCAATATCCAGATGGCCGCCGCGCATCATGGCAAAAGACTCGGCATTGTCGAAATAGCAACCACCGGCTAACAGCGTGACATACTGTTTGCCCGCATTAATCAGATTAATGTTCTCTTCGCCGGGCGCGGCCGCCGGCCCGACACCGAGAATGCCGTTTTCGCTGTGATAGATAACCTGTTTATCGCCGCTGACGAAATTCGCCACTTTGGTCGGCATACCTATACCCAGATTCACATAAGAGCCATCGGGTATATCCTGCGCGACACGACGTGCTATATCAGCAGAATCAAGCCGGTACATGCTGCGCCTCCTGTGCGACTACGCGATTGACATAAATGCCCGGCGTGACCACACGTTCGGGGTCCAGTTCGCCAAGCTCACGGATCTCATGCACCTCAGCGATGCTGACGCGCGCAGCCATGGCCATCATGGGATTGAAGTTACGCCCGGCAGTGTCATAGATAAGATTGCCCCAGGGGTCGGCCAGCTGCGCCTTGAGCAGTGCAAAGTCCGCCGGCAGCGGCTTTTCCAACACATAGCCACGCCCGTCAATCACGCGTGTTTCCTTGCCTTCGGCCAGTGCTGTGCCATAGGCCGTGGGCGTAAAAAAACCACCGATGCCGGCACCGGCGATACGGATACGTTCGCTGAGCGTGCCCTGCGGAACCAGCTCCAGTTCCACCTCCCCGGCCTCAAAACGTTTCTCAAACCACACCGAACCGGCCGAACGCGGAAAGGAACAGACAATCTTTTTGACAAGCCCGTCGCGCAACAGACTGGCTATACCCTCTTCTGCAACCCCGGCATTATTCGAAATGATTGTCATATCGCGTGTCCCCTGTTGGCGCAGCGCTTCGATCAGCCTCAGCGGTATACCTGAGTTACCGAACCCGCCGATCATCACGCTTGCACCATCGGGGATATCCGCCACCGCTTCACGCAGCGATCCCAGCCGTTTATCGATCATGACCGCTCACCTGTTGCGGAACTGCGCCCGCCTTATCGACGACCACCGATACCGGGGCTGCGAGAAAATACCTGCTCAGATAAATTGCCGCCAACAGCGCAAAGCCGATCAGCTCGGACACCATATGGGGATAAATCATTAATGCACCGGCCAGCAGGCAGGCAAGGCGCAAGGGCCAGCCGATAATACCGACGCGGTACAGATAGCCTTCCATAGCCGAAGCGATCAGCCAGATCGCGACAACTGCAGTCAGCGATGACAACAGAATACGGCCCGTATCGCCCTGCAGAATCAGCGAGGGGTTAATCACGAAAAGAAACGGCAAGACAAACAATATGCCGCCCAGACGCATGGCATAGACACCGGTTTTGGTTGCACTGGCACCGGCCACGGCAGCAGCGGTAATCGCAGCCAGCGACACCGGCGGTGTGATATAGGACAACATCCCCCAGTACAGAATAAACAAATGACTGGCGATCGGATCCAGACCTGCATTTACCAGAGCCGGAGCCAAAAGGATTGAAAGAAAGATATAACACGCGCTGACCGTCATCCCCATGCCCAGAACAAAGCTGGTCACCGCGCCGGCGATCAGCATCAAAGCCACGTTGCCGTCGGCATAAAGCAGCAGTTCTCGCGAGAACGCACCGGCCACACCGGTATAGGACAAACCGCCGACCACCAGACCAATACCGGCAAGTATCGCCACCAGGTTAGCGATATTGACTGTCAGATCGCGGATAAACGCCAGCGCTCGTGAGCGGTTAAGACGGTAGTCGCGTTTGAACAATGCAACCCCGAGCAATACCAGCGATGCGTAATAAGGCGCATAGGCCTCGATCCTCATCACCAGCAGCATGTAAATCAACATAGCCAGCGACAACAGATACGGCCAGCCGCCTTTAAGGGTTTCCTTCAGTGAAGGAATTTCCGACTCGGGCAAGCCTTTGAGTCCTTTGCGCGCGGCGTAGTTATCGACCTGGAACAACAACGCAAGATAAAACAACAAGGCCGGCAAAAAGGCCGCGACCATAATATCCGCGTAAGCCACACCCAGAAACGAGGCCATAATAAACGCCACCGCCCCCATGACCGGCGGCATCAAGGTGCCACCGGTGGACGCACAGGCTTCCACCGCACCGGCGTAGTGGGCCGGATAGCCACTGCGCTTCATGGTCGGGATCGTAATCGGCCCGGTCGTGAGGATATTGGAGATCACGCTGCCGGACAGACTGCCGAGAATCCCGCTCGACAGCACCGACACCTTGGCCGGCCCGCCGCGGCTGCGGCCCATCAGCGCCGTGGCAAACTTCATAAAGAAATCACCGCCGCCGGTAATGGTCAGCGCTGCACCAAAGACCACAAAGCCGATCACCAACTGCGCAACCACCTGCATGGGAATGCCGATGACACTTTCCACGCCGATGACATGGGCACGCAGCAGTTCCGGCAAAGCGTACTGATTGCCCCAAAGAAAGCCCGGCATGCTGTCGGCATAGAGCGGATAGCTGCCGAAGAAAAAGGCCACCGCCAATAAGGGCCAGCCACCGCAACGGCGCACGCCTTCCAGCACAAGTACCAGTAGAACGCCGGAAAATACGGTAGCCTCGACAGGCGCGGTGTACTCCCACCCCATATTAATCATGGTCAGACCGTGATAGCCGAGATAGCTGCAGGAAACCAACGCCGCCGACGCGAGCAGCCAGTCGTACCAGGCAATACGGTTCCGCGCACCCGACCAGGCCGGAAAGCACAGAAATGCCGCTGCCAGAAAAATACCGATCAGGTAGTAAAGATAAGCGTTGCCCAGTGGCTCAAAACCGAGAATTTTCAGATGAAAGGTCTGGTTAATCGCCATCAGCAGGCCGCATGCTCCCAGAGTGAGCGCGGCCGCATAGCCAAAGCCGTGCAAACGCCCTTCTTTTACCGGCTGCTTATCCGGGCTTGTGTTTTTGACGTCCGACGCGTGCGCAGTAGTCATAGAGAAACTCCGAAACTGAAATCCAGAGCGACAGGCCCTTAACCGGGCACTGCCGCGTTGTTTTTAACGGAAATCGATCAGAGCGAACTCAAGGCTTGCTGACGATAGCGTTCCCAGATCTCAGCGAACTCTTCGTCACTCTTGCCTTCACCTTCGGCGACAGCCTTGGGCCAGGCTTCGAGCAGCGCATCAAGGCGCTTGGTGCGGGCATCGTTCCAGGCCTGGTATTCGTCATTCCAGATGCCTTTCTCTTTCAGATAGCGGATAGCGCCTTCATGGAACGGGACATCGATCGCCGGGATACCGGATTTTTCCAGATCCCAGCGCACCATGGCAGCTGTGGCAGACTTGTATAAAGGATAGGTTTCATCCACTGCTTTGAGCATATTGTAAGCCGTGTCCGCATCCATATCGGCTTTAACAGCCAGCACCGGATAGCGGTAGGCCATGATATTGACCGGATTATCTTCACTAAGACCGGCGCCGATGGTTTCGCGGAAGGGCGCAAAAAAGGGCGCGACTTCACTGACCTTCTTCCAGCCTTCGGTGTCGTCGGGGTCCATATCCAGCCAGCGCACGCCACGCGGCGATTCGGCCAGCTCGTAAACATGACTCGGCGTGCTGGTCGTACAGGAAGCGTCCGCCTCACCGCGTGCCAGCGAGCTCATGGCACTGCCGTAAGTCGGGAAGACCACGGCCTCGACATCGTCTTGCGTCAAACCGGCAAAGGCCAGAAAGGCAATACATTTCACGTTAACTGAGGGATTGCCGGCCACGAAAGCAAAGCGCTTACCCTTCAGATCGGCGAGGGTTTCGATACCGGCGTCTTTGGCCGTAAACACGCCCATGGACGACGGGCGCCCTGCCAGCGCCCGCAGATTCTGCGGTCCCCACTGGCGGGTGGAAAAGTCATGCGTGCCTTCGGCCGCAAAAAACGTCTCGGTTGCCAGAAAACCGACTGTGGCTCTACCGCTTAGGAGCGGCTGCAAACGGCCGATGGCCGAACCGGAAGGCTGAATCCGGATACGTGTACCGAACTTCTTACCAAAAGCGTCCGCCATCGCTGAGGCTTCGGCATAACCTGCAGACCCCACGTCATAGGACGACCAGGTCATGGTATCGGCCAGTTCGGGGCCGGCCGCACGGACCTCGCTACTGGCGGCGCCAAGCAGAGCCACTGAAAACACAGCGGCCGCCAAGGGACGCATCAGTTGTATTGCTGAAATAGACATGTTGCTCCTCCTACGGAAAATTATTTTTATAGTAAGCCGGTGCGTGGAACTGCCCTGCAACAAACACGGGGGCAGCAGGCTAAGCGAATCACGGCCGACCTGTTGTGCCGAAACTAAGCCATGCACCGCAGCGGGTCAACGATTCTTCCATTCATCAGCAAACCATTTTTCTATAACTCCCATACCCTAATTTAATAGCTAAAAAACGCCCTGCCAGAAGCACTCAACTCCCCGTCAGCGAAGCGCACGGAAAACTCCACTTATTGCAAGGCAGGTACATCACGGGAAACGAGCGCCGGCACCGGCCAGCATGCATTCTCACACGCCGGCTGACTGTAGCGCTAAGCTGCAGGCGTGGCGGCAGAACTGCCTCATGGGTATACACAAAACTGCACCGACCCGGCCGTGAGAGGCTCTGTAAGCATGCCGGCAGCGCGGGCGGGACACACCTGTAAACCTCACCCGTATGACATAGCGATACAATCGACTTATAAGTAGACACAAGCAACTGAGCTTGATTGCAGCAGCGGCCGACAGATACCCGGAACAGATCACCTACCCACACGCGCTGCGCGATGGACCGGCAGCCGATACACGCGGCCGCCGCGCAAGCGGTCACACTATAGCGACACGATATAGATTCAATACAAAATATGCTTTTCTCAGTGGGAGCCGGACTTGTTATGGTGGCCAATCTGAACTCATCACGCTGTCCGGGAGACTGCAATGCCCCACTCTTTACCGGAAATCTCTCTGGTCGACGCCATCACAGGCAGACGTTCCGTGCGCGGTTTTCTGCCCCGGGAGGTGCCGCCCGACGTCCTGCAGAAGGTTTTTGAGCTGGCACAGCTTGCACCGTCGAACTGCAACACCCAACCCTGGCAGGTATATGTCGCCTCCGGCGCGCTCAAAGAGCGACTGCGCGAGCAATTTGTCACGCGACTGAACAACCGTGTCGCAGAGACACCCGATTACCCTTATGTCGCCCGTTGGCAGGGTCTCTACCGTCAGCGCCAGGTCGATTGTGCGGTCGCGCTCTATAACGAGATGGGCATAGCCCGCGACGACAAGGAAGGTCGCTTCCGTGCGATCCGGCGCAATTTTGAATTTTTCGATGCACCGCATATTGCCTTTATCGGCATGAACCGGGAGTTCGGCGCCAGCATCTCTGTGGATGTAGGCATCTATGCACAGACGCTCATGCTTGCATTACATGCCTACGGTATCGGTTCCTGCGCCATGGGCAGCATGCGCGCTTACCCTGATCTGGTTCGTGAAGCCTTTGATCTGGATGAATCCACCGGCATCCTGCTGGCCATCACTTTCGGCTACGAGGACCCGCAGATCGATGCCAACCGCACCCGCACGGAACGCGCAGCACTGCACGAAGCTGTGGTGTTCAAGTCCTGACAACCCCATGTGCCAATCGCGCGGGTCCCTCTGACCGGCCCGGGCGGCATAGCCCCGGAAGAGGCATACATGCAGAGGTAAGCAATGCGCAGCGAGCAACCTGACAGCAAGCACTGCCGCCATGCGGCGAGCGCCCGGTGACGGACATAAGTGCCGTAGCCAAGGCCTGGGCCTATCCGGCAGTCTGGCTCCTGAACCGATGCAATCTGGCCACCCTGTGCCTGCTTATCATCTGTGGCTGTGCTATTGCTGAGCAGTTTACCCATAGCGCCGGGCTGAGCACGACGGTTGCACTGGCCTGGCTGGTATTTGTAGTGCTGCAATGGCAGCAAATCAGCCGGACCTATAAGCTCTTTGCCATACTGACGCCGGCACTGGCGGCGATCCTGCTCCTGAACGGCACGGTCGACGCGGCGGTGGTCAGCAACGGGCTGGACCGCGCGGCATTTTTCACCCTGTTCCTGACCTCGCTGGCCGTCCTGCGCGAATCGGCACAAACCTCGTCACTGGTGCGGCGCTGCGGCAAGATACTGGTCAACCAGCCGCCCGCACGCCGCTATATGCTGATGGCCTTCGGCTCCCATCTGTTCGGCATCATGCTCAATATCGGCGCGCTCAACGTACTGGGCAGCATGGTGCAGCGGGCTACCCGGGGCGGCGCCGATACACAAGCCCGGCACATCGCCGCAGTACGCCGCCGTCGCATGCTGACCGCCACGCTGCGCGGTTTCTGCGGCGTACCTCTGTGGGCGCCCACCTCGGTGACCATGCTGCTGGTCCTGTCGGCCATACCGCAGATGCGCTGGGAGGAATATGCGCCGCTGGGTCTGGTCTGGACCCTGTTGTTTATTCTCTGGGGCGCTGTGCTGGACTGGCTGGCCTATCCGCGCCCCAAAACAGCCGCCGTGACGACCGGCAATCTGCGGCAGCTTATCCCGCTGGTCTGCCTGGTCGCGCTGATCCCGGGTACGGCCTACTTTATCTCGGATATGAGCGGGCTTGCGCTGTTTCCGACCCTCCTGATGTGTGCGCCGGTCATAGGCCTCATCTGGATATGGCAACAATACCGCGGGCAGCCCTTGTCGTATAAGGCTGGTTTGCTGAGCCGACGCCTGAAGCGCTCTTTTCCGCGCACTTTTACCAATCAGCGCAATGAAGTGGTGTTGTTCACCACCTCCGGATTTATCGGCGTCATCCTGATTCCGCTGATCAATCCCACTGCCATAGGCGCACTGCTGGCACAGGCCGGTATCGGCGATGCGGGGATTATGACCGGCTTTTCCCTGATTATGCTGGCCTGCTCGTTTATCGGCATTAACGCCATAATCAGCGTAACGCTGATGCTCGGAGCCATACAGAAAATACCCGATCTGAGCATAGCCCCGCAGGTCCAGGCCTCGGTTGTTTCCATCACCTGGGCGGTGTTTGCCGGCGCCTCGCCGTTTACCGCCTCACTGCGATTCATCTCCGGCTTTTCCGGCACATCACCCTTGCATTTCGGCGTGATCTGGAACGGCTGGTTCAGTGTCAGCGTGCTGATGATCATGTACCTGACACTCTATATGGTGCTTTAGCGCCAACTGTTGTAACCCCAGAGAGGAGCCTCACAATGAGCCTACCGGATACACTAAAACAGCAATTAACCCTGCCGGTGCTTTGCTCGCCGTTGTTTATCATTTCCACGCCCAAACTGGTCATAGAACAATGCAAGGCCGGCGTGATCGGCTCATTCCCGGCGCTGAACGCACGCCCGGCTGAAAAACTTGATGAGTGGTTGACTGAGATAGAGGAAACACTGGCCGCTTATCAGGCCGCTAACCCTGAGCTTAAAGTCGCGCCTTATGCGGTAAACCAGATAGCCCATCCGACCAATGACCGGCTTGAGCACGATATGCAAGCCTGTGTAAAGCATCAGGTGCCGATCATCATCACCAGCCTGCAGGCGAATCCGATGATCATAGAGGCAGCACACAGCTATGGCGGACTGGTGTTCCACGATGTGACCAATCTGCGTCACGCACGCAAAGCCATCAGCATGGGCGTGGACGGTCTGATTCTGGTCACAGCCGGTGCCGGCGGCCATGCCGGTACGCTCAACCCCTTCGCCCTGCTTTCGGAGATCCGTGAGATCTACGATGGGCCCGTGATTCTCGGTGGCGCCATAAGCAAAGGCAACCATATCCTCAGCGCCGAGGTCATGGGAGCGGATCTGGCCTATATGGGCACGCGCTTTATTCCCACCGAAGAAGCCAATGCGGAACAGGCCTACAAGGACATGATTATCCAATCCTCGGCCTCGGAAATTGTCTACACCAATCTTTTCACCGGGGTACACGGCAATTATCTGCGCGGCAGTATCGAAAGTGCCGGACTGGACCCCGATGATCTGCCAAGCTCGGATAAAAGCAAAATGAGCTTCGGATCAGGCGGCAGCAGCAAACGCAAAGCCTGGCGGGATATCTGGGGTGCCGGACAAGGCGTCGGCGGGATCACGGAGCAAAAGTCGGTGTCCGATACGGTGGCGCAACTGCGTGATGAATACGAAACGGCAAAACACAAGGTTAAGGCTTCCGGCTGAAGCACAAAAAAAAGGGCCCGAAAGGGCCCTTTTTCAACTGAACCGCGCGACCGTCATGCACGCCGGAATTGCCCGGCCCGCCGCTCGCTGACCGCCGCCATACCTTCTTTGTGATCGGCTGTTTTGGCAAGCCGTACCTGTTCGGCAAACTCATGCTCCAGATGCGCACGCAGCGCGTCGACCAGCCCCTGACGCAGCGTTGCGCGGGTCGATTCCACCGCCAACGGTGCGCACTGCGCAATCTCGTCCGCCAGCGCCAGCGCTTCGCTGCGCACATCGGCGGCTGGAACCAGCTTATCGGCCAGACCTATTTCAAGCGCTTCCCCGCCTTTAATACGCCGTCCGCTCAGCAACATCAGCTGCGCACGCTGCTGACCGATCAGTCGCGGCAATACAAGACTGATGCCGAAACCCGGATGTATGCCAAGCTGGACAAAGTTGGCTGCAAAGCGCGTCTCGCTGCAGACGATACGGAAATCAGGCACCAGCGATAAACCAAGCCCGCCACCGATCGCCGCGCCGTGAATAGCACCTATGACCGGCTTTTTGCAGGCAAACAGGCGCAAAGCCGATTTATAAAGCGCAATCGCGTTGTTCTCCGCAGCCGGATCAAACAGTGCCTGCCCCCCGGAGGAGAAATCCGCACCGGCACAAAACGCTTTGCCATGGGCGGCCAATACAATTGCCCGGCAGCGATCATCCTTATCCAGCGCCTCAAAACAGCTTGCCAGATGTTCAATCAGGGTCGGATCAAAAAAATTCAGCGGCGGCCGGTAGATTTCCAACAGCGCGGTGTGGCCGTGCCATTCGACCCGCACATCATCAAATTCGGTCATGATTACTCCTGCATGATTAAGGGGATACGAAATCCCAGACCTTTGCCGTTGCGCCGCTGCTGATACCACAAGCCACCGCCATACCCAGCTGGCTTGACCAATAGAACTCGCTGCCGAATTCCTCACGCCAGCTCCACACCCGGCGACTGTACTGCTGCAAAGGGTATTCAAAACTAAAGCCCATGGCGCCATGGGCCTGATGGGCCTCTCGCGCGACCGGTCCGGCCGCTTCCGAGGCGAGCAGTTTTGCCGTGGCCAGCGCTCTGAACAAAGCCGGATCATCGGCAAAGGGTTGCCCATGAGCTGACAGCAAACGCACCGCCTGCTCTACCGAAGCACCGCTCAGGGCGGCCTCGCCGGCGATCTCAGCGACCTTATGCTGAATGGCCTGAAACTTGGCCAAAGGCCGGCCGAACTGCTGCCGCTCTTTGACATAGCCCACCGTCAGGGCCACGATCTTATCCAGTGCGCCGGCAATCTGCGCGGCACGAACCAAAGCACAGAACTGATACAAGCCTGACTCACTCATGGCTGTGAGCGGCGCCGACAAACAAAGCGGCACGGCTTCGTCAAACACCAGCTTCGTGCGCGCCTCACCGGCCGGATTGCGGTAATGGCGCGCCGTGACAGCCTCGGGCTCAAAGCCCGCAATGGCAACCGCCCCGTCTCTCAGGACCGGCACCACCAGCAGTTCTGCCTCAACCACACCACAAGCGCCTTCCACCACACCGCTGACCCGTCCGTCTGCGGCCACCGGCAAGCTGCCACCGTCATAAGCAAGACCTGTCCAGCCTTCGCCTAGTGCAAGCCCGGCTTGACCCAACAACAGATTCGCCACCAGAGTCTCAGCCAGTGGCACAGGCAAGGCAAACCCGCCTGTCTGGCGAATCAGATTAAAGCCCAGCGCCAGCGAACCACCTACACCGCCGGCTTCCTCGGCCACCCAGGCCAAAGGCAAGCCCGACTCGAGCACCGCTTTCATCAGCGCGCCGGGCACCTCACCATCGCCGGCGCGGTTGACCAGCTCAGCATCACAGCATTCACTGAACAGCCGCTCAGCGGTATCCAGTACTATCCGGTCCGTCTCATCCATTTCATCCCCCTTCAGCCCTGTGGCCGCGCTGCCTCAGCGCAAGCCCATCCCGCGGGCGATAATGCCCTTCAATATCTCGTTGGTCCCGCCACGTAGCGTAAACGAGGGTGCGCGCAACATACTGTCGACCTGCAGGTCCTGCAGCGCATCGCCGTCGCCCTGCTGCATCCGCAGCGGGCCGAACTCACGCAGCCGCTCACAGATATCCTGCTCAAAACGTGTCCCCAGGTCTTTGACCAGCGCCGCTTCCACATCCGGCGAACGGCCCTGTCCGAGCAAGGCTGCCACACCCAGCGACATGGCCCGCAAACCGCGCAGGCGCGCGATAATCCCGCCGGCCACCCGCGCCTGCTGTGGCGACATGGACCCGGCATGCGCTTGCAGAACTTTCTCCAGCACAATAAAGCTGCTCAGAAAGCGCTCGGGACCGGAACGTTCCAGTGCCAGTTCGTTGGTGATCTGTTGCCAGCCGTCCCCGACCGCACCGAGCACCAGCTCATCCGGCACAAAGACATCCTCAAAATGCGTTTCATTGAAGTGTTCCACCCCACTCATATCGCGGATGCCGCTGACACTGACACCGACTGAATCGAGCGGGACCAGAAACTGGGTCAAACCGGCATGACGCTGCTGCGGATCGCGTTCGGAGGTGCGCGCCAGAACCGTCATATACTGGCAGCTCTGCGCGCCGGAGGACCAAAGCTTGGTGCCGCTCAGCGTCCAGCCGCCCGCGACACGCTGCGCTCGCGTACGCACTGAGGCCAGATCCGATCCGGCCCCGGGTTCACTAAATCCCAGCGCCACAAAACAGCGCCCTGCGGCAATTTCCGGCAGCACAGTGTTTTTTACCGCTTCACTGGCGGTCGCCAGTATCAAAGGTCCGCTCTGACGATCGGCTATCCAATGGGCATGAACCGGCGCACCGGCGGCCAGCAATTCTTCGGTGATGACATAGCGGTGCAGCGCGGACAGCTCACGGCCGCCGTAGCGACGCGGCCAGGTCACGCCTATCCAGCCTCTGGCACCCAACTTACGGCTGAAGCCGGGATCTATACCCGCACACCAGCAATCGGCCAGGGGCACAAACCCGCCTTGCCGGGCTTCCTCGTCGAGAAAGCTACGTACCTCGCGGCGCAGTTCATCCACGCTGGCATCGGCCTGTGGCGCGGGAAAATCAAAGCCAATACTCGCCATTGCGAACCCTCTGAAACAAAAAAGCAGATTTCCGTGACAAAAAAAAGGGTTCCCGTTATTTGGAAACCCGGCAATATCAAAGTCAGGAAAAATAACGTAGCATGACTATCTCTTTTTAAGACATCGCTTACCAATACCAATCAAATATAAAATATATATAAAAACAGCATTAACCACCTTTCTCAAAGAGCATCTTTTTAATTTTTGATTTGAGGATTTTATTCACCGACGATACCGGCAAAGGCTCTTCAAAAAAACTGACTGCAGTCGGGCATTTATAGTGTGCTATCTGTCCCCGGCAATAATCGATAATCTCATCTTCGCTATGACTGCCGGGCTCGAACAAGCGAATGACAGCATGCACCGATTCTCCCCATTTTTCGTGCGGCACCCCGATCACTGCACACTCAGCCACCCCCGGGTGGCGTGACAGCGCGTTCTCGACTTCAATCGGATAGACGTTCTCCCCGCCGCTGACGATCATGTCTTTGATGCGACCGGCGAGAAACAGATAGCCGTCTTCGTCCAGATAACCGCTGTCACCGGTGTAATACCAACCATCCTGCAGCACATCACGGGTCAGTTCCGGCGCGCGCCAATAGCCCTTCATCACATTCGAGCCTTTCACCGCCACTTCGCCGACCTGACCGGCAGGCAAGACGCGCCGCGCGTCGTCGACGATACGCACCTGATTATGGAAAACCGCACGGCCTACCGATTCCAGCCGTGCCAGCCGCGCCGGCTCCAGCGAATGATCCCGGGCATCCAGTACCGTCACCACCGGCGAGGCTTCCGTCATACCGTAGGACTGGGCAAATGAGGTACCCGGTAGCAGTTTCAGTGCGCGTTCCAACAGCGCCACCGGCATCGGCGCTGCGCCATAGGTGATCAGCCGCAAACTGGACAGATCAAAATCCCCCAGGGCGGGATGATCAAACATCATCTGCAAGGTGGTAGGCACCAGCTGCATGGTGTTGATGCGGTAGCGCTGCACCAGTTTCATCAGCTCCAGCACATCAAAATGGGACATTATGACCGTATGGGTGCCGGTCATGCTTGCAGTAAAGACCCGTGATGCGGCGGCAGTATGAAACATCGGTCCGGTCATCAGGTGCGTTTCACGCTCTCGCATGTCATAGGACGCCAGACCGCCCATGGCATTGGTAAACTGGTTGATATGCGTGAGCATGACCCCTTTTGAGCGACCGGTCGTACCACCGGTATAGCAAAGCAAGAGGATGTCGTCGTTGCCCGAGGGCGCCAGCGGTCGCGAGAATGAGACATCCCGCGCCAGCACGTCATACACCGCCATCCCGGCCGGCGCGGTGGCCGCGGAACCGGCGTAAATAAACCTGATATCGCTGAACGCCGCGGAAATGGCCTCTGCCTGTTGGCGATGATGTTCATCGACAAGCAGAACCGTAGGCGCTGCATCTTCAATACACTCGATCAGCTCGCGCACCGAAAGCCGGAAGTTGACCGGCACCACGATGGCGCCGGCCATGGGCGCGGCAAAAAACAACTCGAAGCACCAATGCGAGTTAAACCCCAAATAAGCAACCCTGTCCCCGGGTGATACGCCCATCTGAACCAATGCACAGGCAATGGTGCGACAGCGTTGACGGGTCTCACGCCAGCTATAGGTTTTACCGGCGAAACTGACTGAAGGGCTCTCCGGCCAGCAATCGGCCGCCTTTTCCAGCAGGTGCTGGACCGCGATAGCGGCCGGTTCCTGCCGATCTGCCCTCATTGTATTAACTGCCATATCAGACGCCCCTCCTCAGCCCATACTGTTCGGAATCAAAAGCGAGATCAGCGGAAATGCCACGATAAGCGCAAGAACAATCAGATCCATCACCAGGAATTTCATCACGCCGAAAAAGATGGTGTGTACCTTGATGTCCCTGCCGACCACGCTGTTAATCACAAACACATTCATACCCAGCGGCGGCGTGACAAGTCCGATCTCAAGCAGTTTGACCACCACCACACCGAACCAGATCAGATCCATGCCCATGCCTTCGACCAGCGGAATCACAAACGGCAAGGTCAGCAGCATGGTGCCGATCGAATCGAGGAACATCCCCAATACGATGTACAGCAGAACGATAAACAGCATCACCATCCACGGTGCCATGCCAAGGCTGTCGACAAAGCCGACAAAAGCGCCGGTCACGCCGGTAAGCGAAACAAAAGAGACGAAGATCTTGGCGCCGACGGCGATAAAGAAAAGCGAGGCCGACTGATAGGCGGTCTCTTTCATGGAGCTGAGAAAATCCGCCCAGCTCAGCCGGCGTGACAGCACACCGAAGCCGATAGCAAACAACAGACACACCGCCGCCGCTTCCGTGGCGGTGAAAAAGCCGCCGTAGATACCGCCGATAATAATCGCCATCAGCATCAGCGCGGGCCAGCCCTTAAGCGCCGCCTTGAGACGATCACGGTTGGTAAAACGCAGATTCTCCGGCGTCGGCGCATGGCCGGGTTTCAGCATGGCCCAGATAACCACCACCAGAATAAAGCCGCTGATGGTCAGAATCCCCGGCAACACACCGGCAAGGAACAGCTTATTCACCGATTGCTCGGTAAACATGCCGTAAAGAATAAACAGCACGCTCGGTGGGATCAGTGAGCCAAGGGTGCCCCCCATGGCCACGGTCGCCGTGGCAAGCTGCTTGTCGTAACCGAAGCGCAGCATTTCCGGCACACAAATCCGCCCCATCGAGGACGCGCAGGCCAGGCTCGATCCGGTGATGGCCGAAAACCCACCGCAACCGAACAAAGACGCTATGGCCAGACCACCGGGCAACCTGGCCAGCCAGACGCGTACCGCCTCATAGATATCGGTGGTGATACGCGAGTGATAGGCAATATGCCCCGCTGCGATAAACAGCGGGATCATACTCAGCGAATAGGAATGAATAAAATCGAACGCGTTTGATTCGATCAGCGACATGGCCGGACGCAAACCGCGCTCGAAATGAAACTCGCTGCCCGGGCGCCATGCATAAGTGACCAGAGAACAGACCGAGGCCACACCGACCAGAACAAACGCGATCGGTACACGAAGCAGCATTAATACAAGCGCCAGGCCAAAGCCCCAGGCGCCGATAACTGAGGGTTCCATCAGAATGCGCCCTCATTACCGGGTGCCGCCGGTTCGCGGTGAATCAGCCCGAACAGATCGAGCGTATCATGCACGGCCAGATCAATAAGCCGGATAAAAAACAGAAAATAGCCGAGAAAAAACAGGGTTTGCCCGGGCCATTTGGGCAATTCCAGCAGGCCGAAGAAATAGCCGCCGGATTCATACGCATCGACCATTGACAGATAAGCGGCGTAGCAGATCGGCGTCACTGCGATCAGCCCCACCACTACAGTCAACACGTTCAGCGCTTTCTGAAACCCGGGACCGAGCCTGAGGGTAAAAATCTCGACACAGATAAAACCGCGGTCGGCAGCGACAAACGCCAGCGGCAGAATCAAGGCGCCGATCATCATCTCGCCGACTATAACCACTTCATCAGGAATACCGGACGAAGAAAACGTCCGCAAGAACACGCTGCTGGCGATAATCAGACACAAACCAAGAATGCAGACCACACCTACAAGCAAAAGCACGTTTTCCAGCCATGCCAGCGTGCCCCGTGCGCGCGCCACTGACCTGCCGAACGGATGGCCGGACGCGAGCGCCCCGGCCTGATCCTTACGCTCGGTACCAAGCATATACTTCTCCTACCAGTGACCTGCCCGGACCGGCAGGCCAAACCACTGAATGTTGCGTCTTTGTCAGTTCAGGCTGATGCGCCGGGAACCGGAAAATCCGGGCCAGGCCGCGCTACTGCGGCCTGGCCGGTGAATCAACTCCGGTCCCAGGGATAGCCCTTCTCATCCAGCTCGTTCTGGTATTTGTTCAGCAAGCTCTGGTATTGCTCCCAGATCGCCTTCCCGTCGAGTCCTGCCTTGTCCATATCCGCGGTCCATTCGTCGATGTATTTTTGCGAACGGGAAAACAGCTCAGCACGTTGTTCATCGGACCATTCGATAACCTCGACTTTGTTGCCCAGCTCGCCTGTCGGCAGTTGCGCAATCACTTCCTTATTGTCGGCAATCAGTTCACGGGCGTAATAGTCGACCATCTCAGAACCTACTTTGCGCACCAGTTGCTGTTCATCGGCAGACAAGTCGTCCCAGGTCCATTTATTCATGGTCATGGCAAATCCGGCGATCTGTCCCCAGTTCATCAATGCAACACTGGTCGACACTTCCGGGGTTTTAAAGGCACGCATGGCGTAGAGGTAGGCACCGGAACAATCGACCAGACCGGTGTCAAGCGCCTGATAGATCTCGGAGTAGACGAAATTCACCATATTGGCACCCACGTCATCGAGGATCTTGGCGTAAACAGATGAGGCGCGTACTTTTTTACCGGCGAAATCCGACAGAGTCTGCAAACGTGTATCGCCGGTACATTCGAACTGCATGGCGCCGGTGGAGTAATTGGAGATATAGACCACGCCCTGTTTTTCGAACTCGCTCTGCAGCTGTTCGTTGCTGGTCATCAGTTCATACAAGGCACGCAAACCGACCCATTCATCTGACTGCGGCACCGGGATATCACCGATGGCCAGAGCACGCATTTTCTGCGGCTCATAGGCGGCGATCACCGAGCCCATGTCTGCAGTACCGGACTCAACGCCGCCGAGAATTGCGCTGTACTTAAGCAGGGCGCCACCCCAGTGGATATCCAGTTCGAGCTCGCCGGCCGATTGCTCTTTTAACTGATCAGCAAAATATTGAAGCGCCTGTGCGCGGACACCGCGATTCGGTGTTCCCTCGGCATAACGCAATGATGTCCCCGCCATGGCTTCCGCGGTGACGGCAAGTGAAACTACAGTTCCGGCCAACAAGGACCTGAATTTGATACTAGCGCCCATAGTGAATGTTTCCTCTTTAATAATTAGTGGCGGCAACGCCGCCTTTGCATTCGCTGGCTGTATTTTTTGCTTATTGTTGTATTTTTCTATCGCCCCGCAGCTCGCGGGGCGATTGCCGCTGTTTACTGTGCGGCCTCCCAGGGATAGCCCTGGGACTCAAGCTCTGCCTGATAGGTTTTCAACAGTTCGATATAGTGATCCCAGATCGCCTGCCCTTGCATTCCGCGACGGTTCGCTTCTTCGATCCAGCTGTCCCGGAATGGAAGTGTGGCATCGAGAATTTTCTGTCTTTCTGCCGGATCAATCGCCGTCACCGGAACGACCTTACCGAAACCGCCGTTGCTAAGATTTTTAGCCACTTCACCGGCGTCCGCAATGGTCAGTTCAGCGAAGTAATCGATCATATTTTTACCGGCCTGTCGCAGAATGCTCTTCTGCTCTTCATCAAAATCAGACCAGACGTATTCATTCATCACGATGGCAAAACCCAACAACTGTCCCCAGTCAACCCGGGTCACCGTTTCCACCACCTCGTAGGTTTTATAGGCACGCATGGTGTAGAAGTAACTGGCGAGACAATCGACAAGACCGCTGTCCAGAGCCTGATAGACCTCACCGAAGGTCATGCTTACCGTATCAGCGCCAAGCTCGGACAAGACATTGGTGTAGGTACCGGCAGCCCGGATGCGCTTGCCCTTGATGTCATCGACACTGAGTATCTGCTTACCTTCGGTGCATTCGAACTGAACACCGGTGGTACTGAAATTACTGAGGTAGACCAGAGACTGATCGGCCAGGGATTTTTGCAATTCCGGCTCGCCTGTCATCAGATCATACATGGCGCGCATGCCCACCCAGGGGTCTGCATATTCCAGCGGGATATCGCCGATGCCGAGCGCTTTCAGCTCCTGCGGCTCGTATGAGGAAAGGACCGATCCCAGATCGGCGCTACCGGCCGCGATACCGTCCAGCGCGCCGCTCCACTTGAGCAATGCGCCGCCCCAGTGGATGTCGATTTTGATATCGCCGGCGGACAGGCGTTCAACTTCATCGGCATAGTATTGCACCGCAGCAGCACGTACGCCGCGGTTCGGTCCGCCTTCTGCATATCGCAGAACGACTTCAGCATGAGCCTGGACGACCCCCGCCAAGACCAGAATAGACCCGATAATCACCGGCCTGAGTGTTGTTATCATGACATCGCTCCCGAAACATATTGTATTTTTTAGCCCTGACAGAAAGGTTCTTTCCACCTCGCACAGCCAAGCTATCACCGGATAGCGATATCAACAACGACCCATATTTTATAGAACCCATACCAACCCGGCATAGTCGCTCACTCACCCTCAGAGCGGCGCACCTTCGGGATTTTCACCGCCCAACACATAGCGGAAGGCGCCCTGTCCTGTCGCGATCAACTTGTCGTCACAGGTGATCCTGGCCTCGACGAAAAATATCTTCCGCCCACGGCTGACCAGTTTCGCTTCGGTACTGAGAATCCCTTCCGCTACCGGGTTCATAAACTGGCTGTTCAGCGAAATCGTGGTGCAACGGCGGATATTGCCGGGCACGGTACAGTAAGTGCCGGCCAGCCCGGCGGCGCTGTCGAGCAGTGACACCAGCACTCCGCCGTGGACAAAGCCGTTGCGGTTCAGGTGTCTTGCCTGCATTTGTGCTGTGATGACTGCGCGATCCGTTTCCCACTCACTTACCGAAAAACCGAGCACTTCCCTGAAACCGTTGATATTGCGCGCTTCCAATTGCAGATTCGTATCAGTCATATTGCTCTCTTTTTAGTTCCGCACTGCCGCGTCTGTGGCGTCGCGGCCAGCGTCTTTGTATGGATATGGCCGGGCTTATCACAAATCCGAATAAGCGATACGACCGGGCCTGCGAACGCGGTTCCGGCCACTGACCGGGCCGCGCCCGTAAACGCTAACACCGGCGCTGGCCTGTCAGCTCTATAATTTATTTATATTCTGTATAGCCATCAGGTATGCCTAAAATCAAAAACGCGCCGCTGTTACAAGCTATGTTTAATCGCTGCATCACGAATTAAAAACCCTGGCTATAAAGTGAATTATTTATGAGCGATCTGTTAGCTGAAACACACGACAACGTCCTGACACTGACCCTGAACCGGCCCGAGCGGCTTAACGCGATGAGCCCTGCGATGCGTGAATCCTTGCTGGAAGTCCTGACAGAACAAAGCACAGAACCGAGCGTACGGGCGGTACTGATCCGCGCCAACGGCCGGGGTTTCTGCACCGGTGCTGACGTGGAACCCGCGCAGATTCTGGCGCGCAGAGCCAACATCGGCGAACAGGTTGAAAATGGCATTAACCGCATCATCGGCCTGCTTTGCTCACTGCCCCTGCCGGTGATTGCCGCGGTCAATGGCCCGGCAGCCGGCGCTGGTGTCAGCCTGGCGCTGGCCTCGGATCTGATGCTGGTGAACCGCGATGCCGAATTTCATCTGGCCTTCGCCCGTATCGGCGCGGTTATGGACGGCGGCAGCTCCTGGTTTCTGAGCCGCGCCATCGGTCCGCGCCGCACAGCAGCACTGGCATTAAGCGGCGGCAGCTTCAGTGCTGAGGAAGCACTTGAATGGGGTCTGGCCTGTAAAATGACCGACAACGAGACGCTGTGGAGCGAAGCGGCCCGCATGGCGGAAAAGCTCGCGGCCGGGCCGACCCTCGCGCAAGGCCTGATCAAGAAAGAGATTGCCATGGCCGCCACACTGGAGCTCGGCGGCGCCTTGAGCCTGGAGGCCGAATGTCAGCAGATAGCCTTTAACAGCGACGACTTTGCCGAAGCCATCCGCGCCCGTCAGGACAAGCGCACGCCGCACTTCAGCGGCCACTGAGAGGCGGCCTCAAGGCAGAGCCGCACTGACGCGGCGCTGCCTTATATGGCGTCAGATACGCCGGCCGGCCTCCTGCCAATACCGGTCGCGTAAACGGCGTTTAAAGATCTTGCCTGAATCCTCGCGTGGCAGATCTTGACCGATCTCGATCTGCCTCGGCACCTTGAATCCAGCCAGATGCGCGCGCAGGTAGCTACGCAGCTCGTCGATTGACAGCGACACCTCAGGCTCGGTTTCCAACACCGCCATCACAGACTCCCCGAATTCCTCATCCGGCACGCCGAACACCGCGCAATCCCGGATACCGGGATAGTTATGCAAGACTGACTCTATTTCCGCCGGGTAGATATTCACACCGCCGGAGATCACCATATCCTTGACCCGGTCAGCGATAAACAGAAAGCCGTCCTCGTCCATATAGCCCATATCGCCCGAGGTGATATAGCCGTCACGGTCGATCTCAGCGCGCGCTTCAGGCTTGCCGTTATAGGTAAAGTCATGAATGGGAAAACGCGAGTAAATCTCGCCGACCGTGTTGGGCGGAAGCTGCCTGCCCTGCTCGTCGAGAATCCGTACATCGGCCTCGGGGACGACCTTACCCACCGTACCGGGCTTGGCCAGGGCCTGCTCCGAATTGCAGGTCACCACCGCACCGGACTCGGTCGAGCCGTAAAACTCGTTAATCACCGGACCGAACCACTCGATCATTCGGCGCTTGATATCCGGCGGACAGGGCGCGGCCACATGGATAATAAACGTCATGGAGGAGATATCGTATTTCAGGCGTACCGCGTCTGGTAATTTGAGCATCCGGATAAACATGATCGGCACCATAATCGAAGCCGTCAGCCGGTATTCTTCGATCAGGCTGAGGAAACTCTCGCTGTCAAAGCGCGGCACGATCACCAGCAAATCGCTGACTTTACTGGCCTGCATGCTATAGCCGTTGGGAGCACTGTGGTAGAGCGGCCCCGGCACCACACAACGCGCGCCGGGCGCACAACCGTATACCCGCGAGCGGAAATCACGCATTATCGCCGCCTGTTGCGCATCCAGTGCATTGCGCCTTACGCCCTTGGGGTGGCCGGTAGTGCCGCTGGTATACAACATTGACGACAGGCCCGCTTGCGGCGGGCTGCTAAGCGCTTGCTGATCATCCAGCCAGCTCTGCCAATCGGTCATGCCGTCAGGGACTTTACAAGCCGCCGCATCCAGCCCGAAGGGAACGGCCAGATCATCAGGCGTTTCCACCACCAGACAGCGTATGCCCTGCGGTATGGCCTCATGAACACGCCGCCACAGATCAGCATGGATAACCAGAACCCGCGCGGCGCAATCATCGAGAATATAGCGCAGTTCCTCGCCGGCCAGATGCCAGTTCACCGGTACTGCAAAAGCCCCGATATGGTTTGCCGCATGACTGGCGGTTAAAAACGGAATGTCGTTACGCATAAATATCGCAACACAGTCCCCTTTCTCAACACCGAGTTTCTGCAAACCGGCAGCGGCACGCCGGATATGGTCCTGAAAGTCCTCGTGGCTCAGGTGTTTGCTGCCGCAAACAATGCCTTTGAACGTACGCTTCTCAATCATTGTCGTGCTCAAGCCCTTTCTCCTCTGTCCTGCCCGTCATCTATGTTGATGAACTTACCGGCCGCTATACTGTGGTTTACGCTTTTCGTTAAATGCTTTCACACCCTCGATCCAGTCTTCGGCCATCACTGTGTCCCCGAAGGTCTCAGCCTCACATTGCAAGTGCTGCTCAAGTGAATTTTCCGAAGACTGCAGAATCAGTTGCTTGATATTGCCGTAGGCCCGGGCCGGACCGGCGGCAAGCCGTTGTGCCAGTTTGTCGGTTTGCGCAGCAAGCTCAGCGCCGGGCACCACCCGGTTAATCATGCCGATACGGGCTGCCTCCGCGGCGCTGAAGCGCTCGCCCAGAAGCGCAATTTCCATGGCCTTTTTGGTTCCCACCAGGCGCGGCAGAAAGTAGGTCGCGCCACCATCGGGGCTACAGGCTATATGGCTGTAGGCCAGGGTGAAAAACGCGTCTTCGGCGGCAATCACCATATCGCAGGCAAGCGCAAGACTGACCCCGGCTCCTGCGGAGGCGCCGCTGACGCTGGCAATGACCGGTTTATTCAAGCGTCGCATGGTGTAGATCAGCCCGTTGAGGCCGGCATGGATGCGGTTGATAAAATTCAGCCGGCGCTGCTGCGGCGTGTGCTGCGTGAAGTCCATAAATGACTTCACATCGCCTCCGGCCATAAAGTGTTCACCCGCCCCGCGCAGAACCACACAGCGGATGCTGTCGTCGCTTTCAAGCCGCTGAAACACCTCCAGCAAGCGTGAACGCATCTCCATCGACAGGGCATTTCTGGCCTCAGGCCGGTTCATGGTCAAATAGGCAACGCCGTTAGCGGCCTCATAAAGCAGGTCACTCATACTTCTTCCTCTTGCGGATGGATAGGACCCCTGCGGGTTCAGTGCGACAGACCCAGTTCGTCGAGAATGGCCTGCGTATCAGCGCCGTATTCACGGGCGGCGTGACGGATCTGCGCTTGTGTGCGGCTGAAGCGCGGCGCCGGCGCTGGTTGAATCATCCCCGCCACATCCACATAGGTTCGGCGTGCGGCGTTATGCGGGTGAAGCGGCGCTTCCTGTAAATCCAAGACCGGCGCAAAACAGATGTCCGTGCCTTCCATCAGCTCACACCATTGGTCGCGGGTTTTCTCGCGGAAGACAGCCGTTAATGCGGCTTTCAACTCCGGCCAGCGCTGCGGATCAAGCTGCGCGGCAAACTGCGCTGCCGGCAGTCCGGCAATCTCGATCAGTTGTGCGTAGAAGGCCGGCTCAATCGAGCCGATGGAAATGTATTTGCCGTCGCGGGTTTCGTAGGTATCGTAGAAGTGCGCACCGCCGTCGAGTTTATTGGTGCCGCGCTCAAGGCTGTAGGCGCCCATGGCATGGGCGCTGTGGAACATGGACATCAACAATGCCGAGCCGTCTGTCATGGCGGCATCGATTACCTGGCCCTTGCCGGACTTCTGCGCCTCCAACAGCGCCGCCACCAGCCCCAGCGCCAGGAACATCCCGCCACCGCCGAAGTCGCCGACCAGATTCAAGGGTGGCACCGGCTTTTCACCGGCACGACCGACCGCATGCAATGCGCCGGTCAGCGAAATATAGTTAATATCGTGACCGGCTGCCTGCGCCAGAGGACCGGTTTGCCCCCAGCCGGTCATGCGCCCGTAAACCAACTTCGGGTTTCGGGCCAGACAAACATCAGGCCCGACACCGAGTCTCTCGGTCACTCCGGGGCGAAACCCCTCAAACAGCGCATCAGCACTGTCGGCCAGTTTCAGCAGCACCTCACGCCCGTCCTCACTTTTGAGATCCAGTGCGATTGAACGCTTACCACGGCGGCTGCAATCGAGGGCAGGATCAGCCGCGCTTACGCCTTTGCGTTCAACGCTGATCACCTCGGCACCCAGATCGGCCAACAACATGCCGCAAAACGGCCCCGGGCCTATGCCGGCCAGTTCAATAATTCGAAATCCGTGCAGCGGTCCCATTTCACGACTCCTGAGTACTCCGGCACCCTTCAGGTTTGACGGCTTAAACGTGCGCAGAACCTACACGCCCGGTCCGGCAACAATCTTCCGGTCGAAAAGCTGTGCGATCTCTGTATCGCTGAGCTTAAGCGTGCCGGCGAGAATCTCCTCCGTATGCTCACCCAGCACCGGCGCGGGACACACCGCCTCCCGCTCCACCGAGGTAAAACGCAAGGGGTGATCCGGCATCAGATACTCGCCTATGCCCGGCTGCGCGACCATCTGAAACAACGGATTGTCAGCGGAGCAGTCCTTATCCCCGGCGACGACTTCGCCGATCGTCTGATACTTACCCCAACAGGCACCGGCCTTATCCAGCGCGGCGGCCACCTCACTGAAAGAGCGCGCGGCAAACCAGGGCGCAAACACCGCCGTGATGCCCTCGCGTCCGGCGTAACGGTCCCCTTCCTTGCGAAAATCCAGCCCCAGACGTTCCTGCAATGCCAGGATCTGCGCTTCGCTGCCGGTGACCTCCAGCAAGGCGCGCCATTGTTTGGGACTGACGCCCACCACCATGACCCGCTCACCGTCGAGACAGGCGAAATCATGGCCGTAGGTACCGAAAATATCGTTCCCTATGGGTTCACGCTCAACGCCGTTGACCATTGCTTCGGCGATATAGCCGAGATTCCCCAGCGTGGCCAGCGCCACATCCGCCAGCGCGATGCGCACCAACTGGCCCTGACCGGTACGACTGCGGTGACGCTCAGCCGCCAATAAGCCAAGCGCGATCTGCTGTCCGGTAATCACATCCCAGGCCGGTAAGGGATTGTTAAGCGGCGCGATTTCCCCGGTTTTCCCAAGGCCGGTCAGGGACGGGAAGCCGACCTTGCAATTGACGGTGTAATCCAGCGCCCCCCGGCCATGACGATCGCCGACCAGATTCAGGTAAATCAGATCCTCGCGCTGCGCTTTGAGGCTGTCATAGGACAACCAGCCACTGGCCGGAAAGTTGGTCAGAAACAAGCCCGCTTCATCACCGGGCGCGGTAATCAGCCGGCTTAGCAAGGCCTGACCTTCAGGGTGGCGGAAATCCACCGCAATCGAACGTTTACCTTTATTCAGGCTGTGCCAGTAAAGGCTCTCGCCCTTATCCGTCACCGGCCAGCGGCGGTAGTCGATACCGCCGCCGATCGGGTCAAAACGGATCACGTCGGCACCGAGCTGCGCCAGCGTCATACCGCCCGATGGGGCAGCCACAAAGGCACTGCCTTCAACCACCCTCAGGCCCGATAGAATCTTCTGCATATGCTTTAGCCCCCGGCTCAGCTGACCTGCGCGTAGCCGTTATTGATCACCACCACATCGCGTTCGGTGACGCGGCAACGGAAAGCCACCTCGTTGCCATTACGCCAGATCTCGGTACGGATGGTCTCGCCCGGATAGACCGGTGAAGAAAAGCGCAAACGGATACGGTGAAAACGCGCCGGATCATAGTCACAGAGGGTTTTCAGAATCGCGTGGGTTGCCACGCCGAAGGTGCACAAGCCGTGCAGTATCGGCGCTTTAAAACCCGCCGAGGCGGCAACTGCCGGTGAGGCATGCAGGGGATTAAAATCGCCGCACAGGCGGTAAATCAATGCGGACATGGGCAGAGTCGGTAAATCACAGACCAGATCCGCTTGGCGTTCCGGGATGGGGTCAGGCTTGGGCGATGGCACCGGCGGGCCGCCGAAACCACCGTCACCGCGTGCCAGGGTTGTGGAAACCAGCGTGCAAAGATCCTCGCCGGTGGCCGAGTCACGAACCGTACGTTCGGACAGAATCAAGGCCCCTTTACCTTCCCCCTTATCGACGATATCGCGGATTTTGGTGGTCGCCTCAACCTTGCCGGATGCGGGCAAAGGCTTATGGATAATCATTTCCTGCCCGGCATGCAGAATCTTCACCCAGTCAATCCCGGTATCAGGCTCTTTGGCCCAGAACCCCGGATAGGCCAGCACATTGGCCATGCTCGGCATGGCCTTGAGTCCATCCTCATAGACGAATTGCAGACAGTCTTCGTCAAGCGGGTCTATTCCCAGTCCCACCCCCAGGGCGTAAAGAATGGTGTCTTTCTCGCTATAGCTGTGTTCAAGACGTTCGAACCTGCGCTTGATCAGCTTGTCGTAATCGATGGCCACCGTGGCGCTCCTTTGTGAATGCAGTCAGAGGCGGTTGACTGTCCGGTGAGATCCCCACCGGACAGTCCATGCGGACAGGCAGTCCGGCTCAGAAGGGGTCCCAGCTGAAAACATCGGCTGAACGGCTGAGCGGATAGAAATCCGCTTCGAATGCCGGCAAAACACGACTCAGCACTGTCTCCGGTGTCCAGCCGTCACTGGTATGCGCAGCACGGAAGGGGCGCGGCTGGGTAAACAGAAAGATCTCGTTGTTACGCACGCCGAAGATCTGACCGGTGACATTTTTCGCCTCGTCGCTGCACAGCGACACTGCAAGTGTGGCGATCTTGTCCGGCGTCATTTGCTGAATCTTGGCCACCCGTGCCTTCTGCGCTTCATCATCTGTCGGGATAGTGCCGATCAGACGGCTCCAGGCAAAAGGTGCGATACAGTTTGAGGTCACACCGAAACGCTGCATATCCAGCGCCATGGATTTGGACAAACCGACTATGCCCATTTTCGCTGCGGCATAGTTGGCCTGACCGAAGTTACCGATCAGCCCGGACGTGGAGGTCATATTGACAAAAGTACCACTGCCCTGCTCGCGGAAAATCGGCGCGGCGGCACGACTGACGTTAAACGTACCTTTCAGGTGCACAGCCAGCACCGCATCAAAATCCGACTCGCTCATTTTGTGGAAGATCACATCGCGCAGATTGCCGGCGTTGTTGATCACACCATCGAGACGACCGAAGGTATCTATGGCCGACTGGACGATTTTCTGCCCGCCTTCCCATTCGGTGACGCTGTCGAAGTTGGCAAGCGCGTCCCCACCGGCTGCTTTGATCTCATCGACGACTTCCTGTGCCGGCGTTGCATCATTGCCTGAGCCATCGGCATTGCCGCCGATATCATTGACGACCACTTTGGCGCCTTTTGAGGCGAGCATCAGCGCTGTGGCACGGCCTATTCCGCGGCCTGCACCGGTGACCACAATAACTTTATCTTCAAGTAGCTTTTTATCGCTCATAGAACCCTCCCACGGGGCAGTACGTTGTTTTGATTATTGATATAAGGCGATGGCGCACCCACGGCGCACACTGTGTTTGCGGCAAGCCGGACACTCAGGCCCGGCTGACCAGTGTTCTTGCAATGACTTTCAGGGCCAGGGTTTCTTCGGCCCCTTCAAAAATCGATAACACCCGGGCGTCGACAAAGTAGCGACTGACCGCGCTTTCCTCGGCGTAACCCATGCCACCGTGTATCTGCATGGCTTCACGGGTGACCCACTCGGCGGCGCGGCAACTGAAGAGCTTGACCAGACTGGCTTCCATCTGCCCCTCGCCCTTGTCCATCATGCGTGCGACCGCATAGCTGAACTGACGTGAGGCAGTCAGCGTGGCCATCATGCGACCGAGCTTGACCAGCGTGAGCTGATAATCGCCGACCGGTTTGCCGAAAACCTTGCGGTCCCGGGCGTAACTCAGCGCCATATCGAAAGCGGCCTGCATCACCCCGGTAGCGCGCGCTGCGGTCTGAATCCGGCCACCGGAAAAACCGGCCATGGTGAAGTAAAAGCCTTTGCCAAGCCCGTCCTCGCCGCCGATCAGGCAATCGGCCGGAACAAAGTAATCCTCGAAAAACACATCGTAGGAATGCATACCGCGATAGCCCAGGGTGGCAATAGCCTTGCCCTGAATGACGCCGCCGCCGGTCTGTTGATGGCGGAACTCATGGCCTGCGGCCGGCGGTTTTTCCACCAGAAACAGGCTCAGACCTTTGTGCCCGGCATGCGGGTCGTTGGCGGTGCGCGCCATGGTCACAAGCAAACCGGCCTTACCGGCAAAGGTGCACCAGGTTTTACTGCCGTTCAGTACCCAGCCACCTTCTGCAGGCGTGGCCCTCAGCCCCAGAGAGGCGACATCCGAGCCGTAGTTGGGCTCGGTAATGGCAATCGCACACAGGGTTTCGCCGCTGGCGATTGACGGCAACCACCTCGCCTGCTGAGCGGCGGTACCGCCTTGCAGCAAGGCTTTGGCTGCGATTTCGGGACGGGTAATCAGCGAACCGGCCGCGCCCAGGGAGGCTTTGGACAACTCTTCAGTGACCACAATCATGCCAAGGCTGTCATCATGCTCATCGGGCTGCAGCCCCCCGAAACGCTCGGGGATGCTGATACCGAAGCAGCCCAATTCCGCCGCCTGCGCAAGAATCGCATCCGGTACATCCAGATCCTGCCGGTGTATTTCCTCAGCCAGCGGCGCGACCACCTCCGCACCGAAACGGGCAAAGGCATCGCGGACCATTTCCTTGTCTTCGTCCAACAAGGTCGGCAGACGGCTGCCGCCGCGTTCGGTGACGGCCAGACCGACAGAGGCGAGAAACTGTGCACTACCGTAGCGCTCGCGCAGCGCGCGCACATCCGTATCCGCATAAAGCGCGCAGACTGCAAGCGGGTCCAGTCCGGCATCTGTGGCACGGGCCAGCAGACGCTGCAGCACCGAACCGACAGCTTCGGCGCTGAATGCAAGCGCGGCATCCCTGGCCAGCGGGTCCAGACCGCCGGCCGCGGAGGCATAAGCACACACCTCACGCGCGGCACTCAGCTCCGCCGTGCAAAAAGCCAACTCGTAACAGCTGAGCTGGTGCTCATCGATCAGCTCGCCGTCGAGCCGGTCTCCGACGCTGGCCGCCGCCCTGATATTGCTCAGCGCCTGGCTGACAAAGTGGGCAGCCCTGGTGATGGCCGCACCGACAAGTTCAAGCTCGGCACTGTATTGCGCGTCACTCATGCTAGTTCTTCCTGACTCAGTGATATTCAGTGCCCGGGCGCGGTCTGATGCCCCCGGGCGCGGCGGGCTTACTCGTACCGTCCGATAATCGAGATACTGCAGATATTCTGGTGCGGAAAACCACCGAGATTGTGATTCAGCGCCAGTCTTGGATTATCCAACTGACGCGCGCCGGCACGACCGTTAAATTGCAGGTAGTTCTCATAGATCATGCGCATACCCGAGGCACCGATCGGATGACCGAAACACTTGAGTCCGCCGTCGATCTGGCAAGGCAGACGGCCGTCAGCATCAAAATCACCGTTGAGCACATCGCGCACAGCCTGGCCCGCATCTGACAGCTGCAGATCTTCCATGGTCACCAGCTCGGTAATCGAGAAGCAATCATGGACTTCCGTCATATCCAGCTCTTCACGCGGTTTGCTGATACCGGCTTCTTTGTAGGCTTTGTTTGCCGCTACCCGGGTGGTCTGGATATAGGACCCGTCCCACTGACTGAAACCGGCTTCTTCACCGTTGGACGCGGCCAGCTGCAAGGCCTTGACCGAAACCAGATCGCTTTTGCCCAGCGCACGGGCGATTTCCGGCGTACACACAATCGCACAGGCAGCACCATCACTGACGCCACAGCAGTCATACAGACCGATCGGCTCGGCGATATAAGGCGCGTTCATGGCCTGCTCCTCGGAGATCTCACGCTGCAGGTGCGCCTTGGGATTTTTCGCGCCGTTGGCGTGGCTTTTTACGGAAATATGCGCCATGGCACGTTTCAGGTCCGCCGGGTCTATGCCGTACTTGGCGCGGTAGCCACTGGCCAGCTGGGCAAACGCGCCCGGCGCCGACAGATTCGGCCAGTACATATCGTTTTCAACACCGCGGGTGCGCTGAGGCAGACCGCCGTAACCGACGTCCTTGAGTTTCTCCACCCCCAGCGCCAGGGCAATATCGCAAGCCCCGGACGCCACCGCGTAAACCGCGCCGCGAAAAGCTTCGGTCCCCGTGGCACACATATTCTCGACCTTGGTTGCCGGGATATTGGGCAAACGCAACGCGATCGACAGCGGCAAGGCACTGGAACCGACGTTATAAGCATCAATACCGGCCCCGAACCAGGCCATCTCAATCTGCTTTTTTTCGATACCGGCGTCCGCCAGCCCTTCTTCAAAAGCCTCTGACATCAGGTCGGCCGGACTTGCATCCCAGCGCTCGCCGAATTTGCTGCACCCCATTCCGAGGATCACTACCTTATCTTTGATTCCACTAGCCATTTCTTTTCACCTGTATTCGCTGCGTGTGTTAGTTCCGGACCGGAGTGGCTTTCCAGAAGTACTTCCGGAATCCGCGCTGGTTATCGAACTGCCGGATACGGAAATGCAGGGAAACTTCAGTCCCGGTATCCACGCTGCCCGGCTCCACCTCAGTGAAGTCCATCATCAGACGACCGCCACCTTCGAACTCCACCAGACCGAAATAGGCCGGCGGATTCCAGTCGAAGGTCAGCCGGTCAGCCGTCCAGGTCATCACACGCCCTCTGGCTTGTGCCAGCGGATGATCGTCCTGAGTGTCCAGAGCCCCGCACTCGGGGTTAATGCAATATTTCTCTTTCGGAATCTGCACGGTGCCACAGTTGCGGCATTTGCCGCCGACAAAGCCGGTCAGCAAATCCTTACGCCGGTACATGGCCGCCAGATAGCTCTGTTTGTCCAGTTCGCCGCGTTTGCCTACATCGCGGTCGACCAGGTTGTTGGCGCTGAGGAATTTGTTGTAGTTGCTGTCTTCACGACGACGAGCCAGCGCACCGCTGAAGCCGCTTGCCGGCTGCACCGAGGCAAGCGCATCGGTGGCACGCAATAACACCGCATCGGCGCCCTGACCAAAACCGGTCAGCAGGATTAGCTCCCCGGGCTTGGCTTTTTCCAGAACTTCGGTGAGCATCAGGATCGGATGCGCCACACCGGTCACGCCCACATCAGCGATATGGTTATCGGCCAGTGCGTCGGCCTTGATGCCGATCTTCTTCGCCACGGCGGCCGGCGTGCGCGCCTGATCGGAGGCCAGAACGAAATGCGCGATATCGGCCGCTTTGACGCCGGTTTTTTCCAGCAACCGTCCCACCGCGAGCGGCACGCTTTTCAAAAAGCCTTCGTCACGAATCCAGCGCTCTTCCCACTCGTAGCTGATCTGTGAATCCTCGCCACGGTAGTGATCGACAAAATCCGTGGCGTAGGTTTCACTGCCCAGATAGTCGGCAATCACATTCTCATCGCCGACCGCCACGGCCGCAGCGCCGTCGCCCCAGAGCATCTCCGAACGCGAGCCGCATTTGCTGCGACGGTGCTCGGAGGCCAGCAGCAAGGCGTTTGCGCCCGCTGCCGCACCGCCCTCAAGCAAGGAAATCAGCGCGGTCGTTGCCGCCCGTTGGGACGCGGCCACATCCATGGTGCGCAGGCTGCTGCCCATATTCATGGCCTCGCTCACCACCACCGAGTTTTGCCGGTCAAGAAAAGGCAAAGTCGTTGAGGCGAGATACAGCGCATTGACCGGCGCGCCCTTCAGACCCGAGAGGCAATCGCGGCCGGCCTCCACAGCCATGGTGATGGTGTCTTCATCCCAGTTACAAACACTGCGCTCCCCTTTGGCCAGCGAGCGCAGTCCGGCATCAAACCAGTCATTGGCGTCGGCAATAGCGGACTTCTGCAAGCGGCTCCGGGGAATGTAGGCACCGTAGGCGGTAATACCAGACATATGATTTCCTTCCTTTCTTGTTATGCAAGTGCGCCACAGTCGGGCCGCGGCGCAATCGCTGGTTTAACGGGTCACTCAGAGAGAACGGGCAATAACCAGTTTCATCACCTCGGAAGCGCCGCCGTAGATACGGCGCACACGCGCATCGACAAACATGCGGGAAATCGGGTATTCAGCCATATAGCCGTAGCCGCCGAATAACTGCAGGCACTTATCAACCACCACGCCTTCGTTCTCGGTCGTCCACAGCTTGGCCATAGCGCCTGCCTCGGGACTTAACTCACCGCGGGCGCATTTGCTGATGCACTGATCGAGAAAAGCCCAGCCCACTTCGAGATTGGTTTTCAGTTCTGCGAGGGTAAATTGGGTGTTCTGAAACTCAGCCAATGTCTTGCCGAACATCTTGCGTTCTTTGACATAGTCATTGGTGATATCGAAAGCGCGCTGGGCTTCGGCCTGGGCGCGGCAGGCAATGGTGATGCGCTCACGCGGCAGCTCACGCATCATCATGGCAAAGCCTTTGCCTTCTTCGCCGACCAGATTGGACACGGGCACACGCACATCCTGGAAAAACATTTCCGAGGTATCGGCAGCCTTCTGACCGATTTTGTCGAGGTTGCGGCCACGTTCGAAGCCGGCCCGGTCGGCTTCGACGATAATCATGCTGATGCCATGCGCCCCCTTACCCGGCTCCGTCACACAGGCCAGCAGCACAAAATCGGCGTTTTGCCCGTTGGTGATATAGGTTTTCTGGCCATTGATGACATACTCATCACCGTCGCGTACCGCCGAGGTACGGATGGCTTTCAGGTCACTGCCGGCGCCCGGCTCGGTCATGCCGATGGCGGCGATCACCTCACCGCTGACCATGCCCGGCAGCCAACGCTGCTTCTGTTCCTCAGTGGCCGCATTCAGCAGGTAATAAGCAACGATGTCGGCACTGACTGAAAAGCCAACACTGGCACCACCTATGGCATAACCGGTTTCTTCCGAGAGCACCATGTTATAAAGAAAGTCCGCGCCCGGACCGCCGTACTCCTCCGGCACACCGCAGCAAAGAAACCCGTTCTCACCGGCTTTGCGCCAGAACGCCTTGGGCACGATACCGTCCTTTTCCCATTGCGCGATATTCGGTTCGAGCTCTGCACGGAAAAAACGACGCGCGTTTTCACGGAACAACTCGTGATCGCGGCTGTAGATCGAACGGTTCTGCATAAAACTAGACCTCACTGTACGTTGGCTCAGGCCCGCAGGCGGCACCACAGCGCAAGAACGTCTGCGCACCGGAACGCGGTTAATACCGGATGAAAGCCACGGTATCAGCAAGGCATACCGACAACAATTAGCTACTTTTTATATGTTCAATAGCTTTTAGGCATAGCTAAACCCGAAAGAAACCTTATCTGTTTCCTACAAAGCTGGTATAGAGTAGGGAAAATAAATAATTTCTTGTTATAGAAGAGACAGCCCCATGCCCTTCAACCTCAACATTGACCTGCGCCAGCTCAACACCTTCCTGACGGTTGCCGACACCGGCAGCTTCAGTCGCGCCTCGGAAAAACTCTTCGTCGCACAGCCCGCATTGAGCCGCCAGATCCGCATGCTCGAAGAAGCCCTGAATGTCGAGGTGTTTGTGCGCCACGGGCGTGGCGTGGTGATGACCGCAGCCGGCGAGCTGCTTTATGAACGGGCGCGCGACCTGCTGCAAAGTCTGGAACGCACACAGGCTGACGTCACCGCGGTGGCCGGCGAAGTTACCGGACAGGTGGTGCTGGGCTTGCTGCCGACAGTCACGCACACCTTCTCCGGCACCATTGTCGAGCAATACCGCAAGCACTTCCCCCAGGTACATCTGGCGGTGCGCTCGGCCATGAGCGGCACCTTGCAGCAGATGGTCATGCAACACCGCGCCAATATCGCCATTTCCTATAACCACGCCAACCACAAAAATCTCCGTTACCGGCCCCTGCTCGAAGAACGGCTTTATCTGATATCGGCAACCGACACCAAGGCAGCCAAACGCTCGGAAATCACGCTCGAAGAAGTGCTCGACCTGCCGCTGGTCATGCCGGAAGACAAGCACGGCTTGCGGGTGGCCATGGAGAAAGAAGCCGCCGAACGCAAAAAGACCCTCAATGTGCCGCTGGAAGTGAGCGCATGGCCGATGCTGCCGGATATGGTCCGCCGCGGCCTGGGCTACACCATTCTGTCATCGGCGGCGGTGCACGATATGACACAACGCCATGAAGTGGTCGCCGTACCGATTACCTCACCGGAGATCAAGCGCACCCTGTCGCTGGTCACGCCCACCGACCTGCCCTCCTCGGTGGCCACCACCAAACTCGCTGAGATCATCATGCAGCAGGTCGCCGAGCATGTGCAGGCCGGCACCTGGAACGGCAAGCTGTTGTTCGACCCGGCACGAATCGAACAATCCGTGTGTGATTCGGGCAGCCAGTCCCGCAAAAGCCGCATAGCAAAGGAAATTACCGAATAAACCCGCCCGGGCCTGAAACCTATACCGCCTGTTTATAGCGTTTATCAAATATAGATAATTGTTGAACCCTTCCTTCGCTGATAGCGTGTAATCCGGTGTGGCGCAGCGCACCGGTCCGACCCTGAGCTGGCGCCGGTCAGTGTCCAGGGCTTTTAATCACAACTACAAGCCCGTCACTGCCCCCCGAAACACCGAAAACAGCGCCACCGGCATGCCGGACACTAAACGGCCGTCACGGACCAGGCAGCACCGGCAACAGACGCCATCTTTTACATTAAAACGGAGAGACGAATGAAGGTTTTGGTCGCGGTCAAACGCGTGATCGACTACAACGTCAAGGTCCGGGTCAAGCCCGACCAAAGCGGCGTTGATCTGGACAACGTCAAAATGGCCATGAATCCTTTCTGCGAAATAGCCGTAGAAGAAGCCGTACGCCTGAAAGAAAAAGGCCTGGCAAGCGAAGTGATCGTCGTTTCCATCGGCACGGCTGCCAGTCAGGAACAAATACGTACCGCACTTGCATTAGGTGCAGACCGCGGTCTGCTGATCGAAACCGATGAGGAAGTGCAGCCGCTGGATGCGGCAAAACTGCTTAAAGCCGTTGTTGAACAGGAACAGCCCGGGCTTGTCATTCTCGGCAAACAATCGATCGATTCGGATAATAATCAGACCGGTCAGATGCTCGCAGCCCTGACCGGCATGGGCCAGGCAACCTTTGCTTCGGCCGTGGAAGTGACAGACGACCGGGTACAGGTAACCCGTGAAGTGGACGGCGGCCTGATGACCCTCTCGCTGAAACTGCCGGCGGTCATTACCACCGACCTGCGCCTGAATGAGCCGCGCTACGCCTCACTGCCCAATATCATGAAAGCCAAGAAGAAACCGGTCGCCGTGACCACAGCAGATGAACTCGGGCTTGCATTATCGCCGCGACTGAAAACCCTCAAAGTCGAAGCGCCTGAGCCGCGTAAAGCCGGCATCAAAGTCGCCGATGTTGCCGCACTGGTCGATAAACTCAAGAACGAAGCAAAGGTGATCTGATGACGATTCTTGTATTGGCAGAACACGATAACAACACACTGAATCAGGCCAGCCTGAGCGTTATCGCCGCCGCCCGTGCGATCGGTGGCGACATCGACGTACTGGTGGCGGGGGAAAACTGCAGCGCCGTGGCAGACGCGGCCGCCGCAGCCGACGGCGTGACACGGGTTTTACTCGCCGACAGTCCGCTCTACGGCCACTTTCTGAGCGAGAATCTGGCCCTGTTGCTGAGTCGGACCGGACACGCCTATAGCCATATTCTGGCCGCCGCCGGCACCACCGGCAAAGACGTATTGCCGCGTGTGGCGGCATTGCTGGATACGGCGCAGATCTCGGACATTATCCGGGTTGAAGATGCCGACACCTTTGTACGCCCGATCTACGCCGGCAATGCACTGGCCACGGTCCGCTCAGACGACCCGGTTAAGGTCATTACCGTACGCCCGACCGCTTTTGACCCGGTCAGTGCCGAAGGCGGCAGCGCCGCGATTGAAGCCCTGCCCGCCGCCGAAGATGCCGGCCTGTCGGCCTTTGTCTCGGCACAAAACGCTGAATCGGACCGGCCCGATCTGGCCAGCGCGGATATTGTGATCTCCGGCGGGCGCGGCATGCAGAACGGCGAAAACTTTCAGCTGCTGGAAAACGTCGCGGATATTCTCGGCGCGGCCATAGGCGCATCGCGCGCGGCGGTCGACGCAGGTTTTGTCCCCAACGATATGCAGGTCGGGCAAACCGGCAAAATCGTCGCCCCGCAGCTGTATATCGCCGTGGGCATTTCCGGCGCCATCCAGCATCTGGCCGGCATGTCCGACTCCAAGGTGATTGTGGCAATTAACAAAGACGAAGAAGCACCGATTTTTCAGGTCGCCGATTACGGTCTGGTCGCGGATCTTTTCGACGCGGTACCAGCCTTGGAAAATGCCCTGCGTGACGCCGTCTGAGCAGCCCCTGCCGGACTGAACCTCTACTCATCAGAACCGAACACAAGTGAGCCGCCGATAATGCAAGCCGATAGCGAAGAACCGGAAACCATGGAATTTGATGTTCTCATCGTGGGCGGCGGCCCGGCCGGTTTGTCCGCCGCCTGCCGCCTCAAGCAGCTGGCCGCCGCTGCCGGCGAGGAACTGAGCGTCTGCGTGGTGGAGAAAGGTTCGGAGATAGGCGCGCATATTCTGGCCGGAACGGTGTTCGAGCCAAGCGCACTGGCGGCATTGTTCCCTGACTGGCAGGAACGCGGCGCACCGCTGCAGACCCCGGTCAGCCGCGACGAAATCCTGCTTCTGCGCGATAGCGAAACTGCAAGCCGGCTACCGAACCTGCTGGTGCCGAAAAACATGCATAATCACGGCAATTATGTGATCAGCCTGGGCAATCTGTGCCGCTGGCTGGCCGAACAGGCCGAAGCACTCGGGGTGGAGATCTATCCCGGTTTTACCGCTGCCCGCACAATCATCGAAGACGCTTGTGTCAAAGGCGTGCTGACCGGCGAGATGGGCGTCGCCCGCGACGGCAGTCACAAGCCGGGCTATGTGCCGGCCATGGCCCTGCGCGCGCCCTATACCCTGTTCACCGAGGGCTGCCGCGGCCATCTGGGCAAGCAACTGATCGCGCAATTCAAGCTCGACGAAGGGCGCGATCCGCAACACTACGGCATCGGCATCAAGGAGCTCTGGGATATAGATCCGGCCCTGCATGAGCCGGGTCTGGTGGTGCATACCACCGGCTGGCCGCTGAACGAAAACGACGCCACCGGCGGCGGTTTTCTCTACCATGCGCAGAACAATCAGGTTTACGTCGGTCTGATTACCGACCTGTCCTACAGCAACCCGCACCTGAGTCCGTTTGACGAGTTCCAGCGCCTGAAACACCACCCGCGCATCAGCCGCTATTTGGCAGGTGGCAAACGGGTCGCCTATGGCGCACGCGCGCTGAGCAAAGGCGGCTTCAATGCGCTGCCGAAAATGAGTTTTCCGGGCGGACTGCTGCTCGGCTGTGATGCGGGCACCCTCAACAGCTCAAAAATCAAAGGCTCTCACACGGCCATGGCCTCGGGCATGCTGGGTGCCGAAGCGGTATTTGAGGCACTGGGCAATGGACTTAAGGGCGCGGAGATCAGTGATTTTGCGCAACGGTTTCAGGCCAGCGCGCTGTACCGCGAACTCTACGCCGAGCGCAACTTCGGTCCGGCAATGCACAAATTCGGCAACTATATCGGCGGTGCGATTGCGTTTTTCGAACAGAATATCCTGCGCGGCAGCCTGCCGTTCACCCTGCACGACCGGCTAGCCGATCATGCCAGCCTGAAACCGGCTGCCGAATGCAGCAGGATCGACTACCCCAAACCGGACAACCGCCTGAGTTTCGACCGCCTCAGCTCGGTGTTTCTGTCCAACACCAACCACAGCGAAGACCAGCCGGTTCACCTGCGATTAAGCGATCCGCAGTTGCCGATAACGGTCAATCTGCCGATCTACGATGAACCGGCGCAGCGCTACTGCCCGGCCGGGGTGTATGAAGTGACCGCCGCAGACGACGGTAGTGGCAAGCAGCTACAGATCAATGCGCAAAATTGCGTGCATTGTAAGACCTGCGACATCAAGGACCCGTCACAGAACATTACCTGGGTCACACCGGAAGGCGGCGACGGGCCGAACTACCCGAACATGTAAGCGGTCCGTTCCGGCAGTGCGCGGCAAGCGCCTGCCTGAAGCGCTGTCTTAGTGTTTGAGGAGGAAATACTCGATCAGAAACTTGGCGCTGAAGCCGATCATGCCCAAACCAAGCACAATAAACAGCACAAACATACCGAATTTGCCAGCATTAGACTCCTTACCCAGCTTGTAAATTATGAAGACCATATACGCCATCAGCGCCGGGACGAGGATTTTGACCATAAGGCCTTCGAAGTCTTCAACTACCACGGTAAGTCTCTCAGCTAATAAAACAACCGGCGCAGTATAATCCAACACCGGCTACGCTTCACCCACCTTGTGCGCGATTGAAGCGCAGCGCCTGCATCCTTATAGTGCTTTCACAGACTGCGGGATAAGCAACGTGAACAAACCGGATCAGAAAACCGGCAAAACGCCGGTCACACAGGACACCGCCACACAGGACGAAGTGGATCAGTTTCTCAGCCGCGTGCGCGAGAGCCCGCCACCGGTGCCCCGTGGCGACGGCCGCGGCCGGCTGATCTTTGCCATCGACGCCACCGCCAGTCGTCAGCCCACCTGGGACCAGGCCGCGCAACTGCAGGCGGATATGTTTACCCAAACCCGTGGAATCGGTGCACTGGACGTGCAACTGGTCTATTACCGCGGCTACCACGAATGCCGCGCCTCACCGTTCGTCAACAGCAGCGCCACCCTGCTGCGCCTGATGCAGAAGATCCGCTGCGAAGCCGGCACCACGCAGATTACCCGCGTACTCGAACACATCAGCGCTGAATGCCGCCGCCAGCCGGTGCAGGCAGCGGTGTTTATCGGCGATTGCGTGGAAGAAGCGCCGGACAGGCTCTACGAACTGGCCGGTCGACTGCGTCTGCTGAACACGCCGGTGTTTTTGTTTCAGGAAGGCCGGCGCCGCGATGCGGCCACTGTGTTCGGCGAAATCGCGCGCCTGAGCGGCGGCGCCCACTGTCGTTTTGATGCCGGCGCGGCCCGCCAGCTCGGTGAGCTGCTGAACGCCGTGGCGGCCTATGCCACCGGCGGGCGCGAGGCCTTGCAGCGACTGCTGAACGACGACCACGCCGGCGCACGGCAATTGCTACGCGCCCTGCCCGATTCGTTATAATCGGCCACTGACTCTGACACACCGGGACCAACGTGGGCCGCCTGATACTGCTTCTCAGCCTCGTCGCCATAGGCTATATCGTCTATCACCTTTACCTGCGCGGCGCGAAAGCGCCAAGCAAAAGCCAGTGGCTGCGCTACGGCGCCATCGCGCTGGGGCTGTTTTTTGTTGTGATGGTACTGACCGGCCGCGCACCGGCGGTATTCGCCGCGCTGGGCGCCGCCCTCGCAGCGGCCTTCCGCTACTTCCCGCTGCTGCTGCGCCACTGGCCGCAACTGCGCTCGCTGTACAGCAAACACGCCGGCGGCGGACGGGTTTCGCGGGTAACGACCGCGGTGCTGGTCATGACCCTCGACCATGACAGCGGTCATATGGACGGTGACATCACCGCCGGTGAGTTCGCCGGCCGCCGGCTCAGCGAGCTGAGCATTGAAGAGCTGAAACGCTTTCACCGTTTCTGTCAGGCACAGGATGCCCAGGCCGTACAGGTACTGGAAGCCTATCTGCAACGCGAGCGGGCCGGCCAATGGGACGACAGCGGCGATAGCGGCCGGGAACAGCGCAGCGCCCGCGCCACCGGCATGAGCGAGGACGAGGCGCGAGAGATCCTCGGTGTCGCAGCCGACGCCGGGCGCGAGGAGATTATCAACGCCCACCGGCGCCTGATGTCACGCCTGCATCCGGACAAGGGCGGCAGCGACTACCTTGCCGCACGGGTCAACGAAGCCAAAAAAGTGCTTCTCGGCTGACAAGTGCGCACAAGCGCCTATACTCTCGGAATCGGCGCCACGGCAAATACCAACCATGTTCAAACTGATCGCTTCCATCCCGCTTTTCGCATACCTGCTGATTGCCTTCAATCTGATTGCCTTCGGTGGCAGCGAGGACCCGCTAGCCGTGCTCAACCGGGTGATCTACGACGTGGACCTGCCCAGCACGGCCCATCTGGCGATTACCGTCAGCCACGCCTTTATACTGGCCGGGATTGTGATTCTCTATATCGAGATCTTCAAATCCACCCGCCCGTCGGCCTACGCCATTGTTGACCACGGCTTGTCGATGCTGGTGTTTGTGATTTTTCTGGTGGAATTCATCACCGTCAAACAGGTCGGCAACAGCGCCTTTCTGATCCTGACGCTGCTGACCCTGACGGATGTGATTGCCGGCTTTACGGTGTCAATTTCCACCGCACGGCGCGATATTTCCCTGCAATAAGCCCAAAAAAAGCCCGGCGGGCGCCGGGCGGGCTGAATCCTCAGAAAGCGCTAGCCGACCGGCCGCGCCCATAAATCGTAGTCGTCCGAATCGGTGACCTGCACACGGATGATGTCACCGGTAGCAAAATCCGGCGCACCGTCAGTGTCGATAAAGACCTGTCCGTCGATTTCCGGCGCATCGGCTTTGCTGCGGGCTGTTGCTCCTTCGTCACCGAGCTCATCGACAATCACGTCGATCTGGCTGCCGATCTTAGCGGCCAGGCGGTCACGGCTGATCTCCTGCTGTACCGCCATGAAGCGTTCCCAGCGATCCTGTTTGACCTCATCCGGCACCGGTGCGGCAATGTCATTGGCCACCGCCCCTTCCACCGGCGAGTACTGAAAACAGCCGACGCGGTCGAGCTGCGCTTCGCGGATAAAATCCAGCAGCTCTTCGAATTCATCGTCCGTTTCGCCGGGGAAACCGACGATAAAGGTGCTGCGCAGCGTCAGCTCCGGACAGATCTCGCGCCAGCGACGGATCCGCGCCAGATTGTTCTCCGTGGCCGCCGGGCGCTTCATGGCTTTCAGCACCCGCGTACTGGCGTGCTGCATGGGAATATCCAGGTACGGCAGGATTTTCCCTTCTGCCATCAGCGGGATCACCTGATCCACATGCGGATAGGGGTAAACATAGTGCAGACGCACCCAGACACCCATATCGCCCAGCGCCTCGCAAAGCTCCAGCATGCGGGTTTTCACCGGCCGCCCGCCCCAGAAATCCGTGCGGTACTTCATATCCACCCCGTAGGCACTGGTGTCCTGCGAAACGACAAGCAGCTCTTTCACGCCGGCCTTGACCAGACGCTCGGCTTCGCCCAGCACATCACCGGCCGGACGGCTGACCAGATCACCGCGCAGGGACGGAATAATGCAGAAAGTACAACGATGGTTACAGCCTTCGGAGATTTTCAGATAGGCGTAATGGCGCGGCGTCAGTTTGATGCCCTGTGGCGGCACCAGATCGGTAAAGGGGTCGTGTTCGTGCGCTTGCGGCAGATGCTGATGCACTGCGCCGACCACCTCTTCGTAGGCCTGCGGTCCGGTCACGGCCAGCACCTGCGGGTATTTGGCGAGGATTTTTTCCGAATCCTTACCCAGACAGCCGGTCACCACCACCTTGCCGTTTTCGTCCAGCGCCTCGCCTATGGCCTGCAGCGACTCTTCGACCGCGCTGTCGATAAAGCCACAGGTATTGACCACCACAATGCCGGCATCCTCGTAGGTCGGCACAAGGTCATACCCATCGGTACGCAGTTGGGTCAGGATACGTTCGGAATCGACCAGTGCCTTGGGGCAACCGAGGCTGATAAATCCGACTTTAGGGGCGTCACTCATGAGGAAATCCGGCCCGGCAATACCGCGGGCATAGCTGGCAAAACAAGCGCGCCAGTATACCCGATTGCGGAGACTGACTTAAATGCCCGTCGGCCTTAGCGGCGCCGGCGTACCAGCAGGGGCAGAAACAGGAAGGTGGCCGCGCCGATCAGCAGCAAGGTCCGCTGCAGGTTGAGGTAGTGCAAGCCGAAGGCTTTATCGAGATACAGATCCGCTCCGGCCAGCAACACAAACAACAGTGCCGCAACCCAGGCGAAGGTGCCGATCGAACGGCCCTGACGCTGCTCGGCAAGGCGTTTTTCCTCACCGCGCTCGAGTTTGTACTTGAGCTGCAGATCGTTATAGCCGGGGAAGGCCTCGACGTTGATCTGAACAAAACCGTCGCTACCGTCGAACTCAAAGAAACCCACGTCGCCGGTCTGAGCCGCATCGGGCCCCAGCGCAATAATGTACTCACCGATTTTGTTTTCAAAGCGCGTGCTGTAGTCCGACAGCGCACTGGCCTGCGCCTCCAGACTGTCGGTATCGGACGACTGCGATACCAGCACCGCGCCGATCACCTGCGTGCCGGCCTGATCCAGAATCAGAAAGACATTAGACGCACGGCGCTGCCCGTCAGTGCCGGTTTCGATAGCGGTGGTAACCACCGATTTGGCCGGATAACCGAGCTTGAGAAGAAAACGCATCGCGATGTCGCTGAGCTGCATGGTGTTCCCGCTGTGTTCAGTAGATGGAAAGCGGCCGGGAGGCCGGCATGGCGTGCAGACTATCCCAGCACTCCGTATGCGTCAATTATATGCCATCGTCTGCCGCAGCTTTGCCAATTTATTGTGCGTTACTGCGAATCCCGTCAGCTTTCTGACCTCGCGGAGCAAAAGCATTCTTTGCCAAATGGCAAGCTTTGGGCTTTACTCAGGTTCTGTGAGCTGCTTCACACTTTCCTGAATAAGGCAGCGCTTTCCGACTCAGAACAAGACGTTCTTAAACGTCGCAAGCAGTGCAAACCCGTAGGAGCACGTATGGATCTTCGACTGACAGGCTGGTCCGGCGGCGTCATCGCCCTCGGTGCCGCATTCGCGCAACCGGCGCTGGCCGCCGGCTTTGCGATCAACGAACAATCGGCCATCGGCACCGGCGTTTCGCTGGCCGGTGCTGCCGCAGGCTATGACGACGCCAGCGCCAGCTGGTACAACCCGGCCGCCATGACCCGACTCAGGCAGCGCACCGTAACGGCCGGCGTGGCACTGATTCAGGCCGACGGCGACTTCGACGACCGCGGCTCTTCGACCAACCCGCTGCTCGGCGACAACGATATCGAAGGCAGCACCGGCGGCTTTTCAACCACCGCCCCGATCCCGGGCTTTTTCTATACCGCGCCGCTTAACGATCAGCTGCACTACGGTCTGGCGATCACGCCCACCTTTGGTCTGGCAACCCAATACGACGATGACTGGACCGGGCGTTATTCGGCACTGGATTCGGAGCTGACCAGCATCACCATCGCACCATCGCTGGCCTACGCCTGGAATGACAAACTCTCCGTCGGCGGCGGCATCAATCTGCAATATCTCAAAGCCAGTCTGAGCAACGCCCTCGACACCGGCGCGATCTGTCTCGGCCAGGCCGCCGATAACGAAGCGCGCGCGGCTTGCCTCAGCGCAGGTTACCTGCCGGCCAACGCCGATACCGACAGCAGCGTGACCGTGGAAGGCGACAGCTGGGCGCTGGGGTTTAATGCGGGGCTGTTGTACGAGTTGAACACCGGCACCCGATTCGGTGTGGCCTACCACTCGGAAGTTGTGCACGACTTAGACGGCGAGGCCGATTTTACCCAAAGCGCGCAAATGCAGGCCCTGCTGGGCAGCAATGCCGACGGTCTGTTCACCGACACCGACGCCAGCGCCGAAACCAGCATGCCGGCCTCCTTGTCGCTGTCCGTGATCCACGATCTGCGGCCGGACCTGAGCCTGCTGGCCGATATCACACATATCTGGTGGAGCAGCTTTGACCGTCTGACCGTGTCTTTTGACAATCCGGCCCAGGCCGACAGCATCTCCACCTATAACTGGGACGACGTGCAACGCTATTCCGTCGGCCTGGAATACCGCCACAACGCACAATGGCACTGGCGCGCCGGTTATGCGCTGGACCAGTCGCCGGTACCCGACGCGCAGCTGCGCACACCCAGGATTCCCGACGGCGACCGTCAGTGGCTGTCCTTCGGCGGCAGCTATATCAGGGACGAGGCGCTGCGGGTCGATGCCGCCGTGGCCTTTATCATGTCCGATGAGATTGCCATCGACCACAGCGAAGAGAACACCGGCCACACCGTGCGCGGTATCTTCGACCTGTCCGCAACCATCGTCGGTGCCACACTGACCTGGTCATTCAACTAAGGGGAGCGCGGCACATGAAACGACATAATCTGCTTATGACCGGCCTTTGCGCTGCCCTGCTCAGTGCTTGCAGTGACAGCAGCGACTATGATTTTGACAGCAGCCGCGAGGCCTCAGTGGCCGACGCCGCGACCAACAGCCAGAGCAGCTTTGCGCCACGTTACGACCCGGCCAACGGCCTGCTGCCTTTTCCGGACAACCTGCTGTTCTCCGGTAGCAACGACGGCACACTGAATATTCCGGTCGATGACCCGGACGATTTCAGCGACCCGCTGGTCGCCCTCAATGCGCTGGACGGCTTCTCCACCAGTGCGCCGATCAGCGTCTCCATGACCCAGACGATCGACCCGGACACAGTCGTCGGCGGCGACACGGTGCGGGTCTTCGAAGTCACGCTTGACGCCGCCAGCGGCGCGCTCAGCAGCATCGTACGCGAACTGGGCGGGGACGAGATCTACGCCACGGTCAGCGGCGACGCCGACGACACCATCGTGATTCTGCCGCTGCTGCCGCTGACGCCGGCGACCAGCTATCTGGTGGTGCTCAGCAACGGCATTTCCAACACGGCCTCACCGTCCGTGCCGGCAGACAAAAGCGTCTCCTATTACCTGACCTCCGGTGACAACGAGCTGAGCGGCGAGCTGGCCGCGCTTGAACCGCTGCGCCAACTGACCGCCAGCTTTGAGGCCGGCGCCGTCAGCGCCGGCATCGACGAGGACGACATCATCCTCAGTTGGGCCTTCACCACCCAGGACGTGCAAAGCAGCTTCGATGCGCTTAAAACCACGGTCAGCGAACAGACCATCACCCTGGTGCCGCGTTCCCTGAACAGCGCCAGCCTCGGCGAAGGCTTTGACGGCAGCGCCGACATCTACGTCGGCGCCCTGAGCCTGCCCTACTACCAGAACGCCCCGCAGGACGGCGACGACAGCGCCGTCACCGCAGGCTTCTGGCAGACCGCCAGCGGCGGGTTTACCACCCGTTTTGACCCGGCCCCGCAGCAACGCTCAACGCAAACCGTGCCTCTGCTGATCAGCGTACCGGCCGCCGATGAGGCACCGGATGACGGCTGGCCGGTGGCGATTTTCCAACACGGCATTACCCGCAACCGCAGTGACATGCTGGCGCTGGCCGACAGCATGGGCAAGGCCGGCGTGGCGCTGGTGGCGATTGATCTGCCACTGCACGGCATCACCGATGTGAGCAATATGCTGCATGCGGACGGGCCGCTGATGGCGTCGCTGAATGCCAGCGAGCGGCATTTTTCGCTCGACCTGCAGGACAACGACTCCGGACAAAGCGGCAGCGACGGCCTGACCGACGATTCAGGCAGCCATTTCTACAACCTCGCCAACCTGCTCAATGCCCGCGACAATCTACGCCAAAGCGTCTCGGACCTGCTTCATCTGCGCGCCAGTCTCGGCGAGCTGGACAGCATCGGCATCGACAGCGATCAGGTGAGTTTTATCGGCCAATCCCTCGGCGCCATCACCGGCACGGTGTTTCTGGCTCAGGACGACACGGTCGGTGCGGCCATGTTGTCAGTGCCGGGCGTAGGGCTGGCGCAGTTGCTGGCCAATTCAGCGACATTCGGCCCGGCCATTGAGAGCGCCCTGTCCGATGCCGGCATCAGCGTCGGCAGCAGCGACTATGAGCAGTTCCTGAGCGCCGCACAAACCGTCCTCGACAGCGGTGATCCGGTCAACTTTGCCGCTGACGCGGCGGCGCTGCATCCGGCACTGCTGCACGAAGTGATCGGCGGCAGCGGCGGCTCCCTGCCCGATCAGGTAATCCCCAATGCCATCGCCGACGCGCCCTTATCCGGCACCGAAGCGCAAATCCGTCTGATGGCGCTACCGGGCATCACCGCCAGCGCCGGGGACGGCAGCAGCACGCTCAGTGGTGCGGTGCGTTTTATTGCCGGCGGGCACGGCTCGCTGCTGAGCCCGCAGGACGATAGCGCCACCACCGTGGAAATGCAGACTCAGGCGGCAAGCTATCTCGCCAGCGGCGGCACCCGCGTGACGCTGAGCGATCTGAGCGTCATCGACACCGGCGAGTAAGCCACAAAGCAGGAACCCGCCATCACGGCGGGTTCGTTTTTTCCTAAACCGCTGAACAAAACCGGCGCGTCAGCCCCGGCGGCCCGGATGGTCGTCAACCATAATCACCCGCCGCACCGCCTCCTGCGCCAGCCGGTAGCAATCGGCTTCCTCCTGCGTCAGCCTACCTTCAGTGACCAACGCGGTCAGCGCAGCACCGGCGTCCTCAGTGGGACCCGGCCGGAAGTTCAGCGCCCGCAGTTTTTTCTCTACCGGCCCGGCCTCTACCACCTTGAGAAAGGCATCTTCCACCCGACCGGCAGCATCGTCCGGATCGGTGGTCACGTACAGACCACCGGTGAGCCGGTCACGCGCCTCGCCCGGCTCGAGAATGACCTGCGCCACCCGGTGGCCGAGCTGATCATTGGGCGTGCGGTAACGGCGTCCCAGCGGGAAGATCACCGCACGCAGGAACAGGCCGGTGGCGGTGGAGGGAAAGTTGCGCAGGATCTGATCCAGCGCCACCTGGATTTCATACAGACAGTAACGGGCGCTCCATTCCATCAGGGCGCGATCGGCTTCCGGCCGGCCGGTGTCCTGATAGCGTTTCAGCACCGCCGAACAGATGTACATATAGGTCAGCCCATCGGCAAAGCGGCCGGACAGTTTCTCACGCCGCTTCAACCCGCCACCGAGAAACAGCAAGGCGAAATCGGCCAGAAACGCATAGGCCGCGCTCATACGTGCCAGACGGCGGTAATATTTGGCGCTTTCGTCGTCGACCGGGCTGGCCGCGAAATAACCGCGCGTCAAGCCATGCCAAAGCGCCCGCGCGCCATTGCCGGTGGTATAGGAAAGATGGCGCATCAGCGCATCATCAAACTGCACCAACGCAGCCTTGGCATCTTCCAGCGACGCGGCTTCGATTTCCCGCACCAGCCATGGGTGGCAGCGCATCGCGCCCTGACCGAAGATAATCATGCTGCGGGTCAGGATATTCGCGCCTTCCACGGTAATGCCTACCGGCACGCCCTGATAGGCGCGTCCCAGGTAATTACCCGGCCCCATGCAAATCCCCTTGCCGCCATGCACGTCCATGGCATCGTTAATCACCTTCCGCATCCCTTCGGTGTTGTGGTATTTGAGCATGGCCGATACCACCGAAGGTTTTTCGCCCTGATCCAGCGCGGCACAGGTCAAACGCCGCCCGGCATCCATCATATAGGTGAGTCCGGCGATACGGGTGAGCGCTTCTTCGACGCCCTCGAATTTGCCGATGGGCAGATTGAACTGCTTGCGCACACGGGCATAGGCGCCGGTCATACGCGCGGCAAACTTACCCGAAGCCACGCCGTTGGACGGCAGTGAAATGCCACGTCCGGCCGACAGGGACTCCATCAGCATACGCCAACCCTGGCCGACCATTTCCTGACCGCCGATCACCCAGTCCATGGGCACAAAAACATCCTTACCGCTGTTCGGCCCGTTCATAAAAGCCTGATTAAGCGGATAATGCCGACGCCCGATATTCACACCGGGGGTACTGGTGGGAATCAGCGCACAGGTAATACCCAGATCTTCCTCCCCGCCCAGCAGACCGTCCGGGTCATAAGCGCGGAAGGCCAGCCCCAGTACGGTAGCGACCGGCCCCAGGGTGATATAGCGTTTTTCCCAGCTGACCCGCAGGCCAAGCACCTCACGCCCCTCAAACTCACCTTTACAGACAATACCCGTATCGGGCATGGCCGCCGCATCGGAACCGGCGGTCGGGCCGGTCAGGGCAAAACAGGGAATTTCCTCGCCGACCGCCAGACGCGGCAGGTAGTAATCCTTCTGCGCCTCTGTGCCGTAGTGCATCAGCAGCTCGGCCGGGCCCAGCGAGTTAGGCACCATCACCGTCACCCCACCGGTCACCGAGCGCGCCGAGAGCTTGGTGACCACTTCCGAGTGACCCATGGCACTAAAGCCCAGGCCGCCGTATTCCCTGGGGATCACCATGCCGAAGAAGCGCTGCTCTTTCATGTACTGCCAGACATGCTCAGGCAGATCATTCAGCTCATGGGTGATCTGCCAGTCATCGAGCATGGCGCAAAGCGTTTCCGTCGGTCCGTCGATAAATGCCTGCTCCTCGGCACTGAGACGCGCTTCGGGCGTTGAGAGCAGCTGCTGCCAGTCGGGCTTGCCGCGAAACAGCTCGCCTTCCCACCAAACCGTGCCTGCCTCAATCGCGGTGCGTTCGGTCCCGGACATGGGCGGCAACACGGCCCTTACATAGCCGAGCAAGGGCTTGCTGATCAGCCGGTGTCGCAGCGGCGTAATTGCAAACACCAGCATCCCGGCCAGAAACAACAACCACACCACCACCGCCACGCTGCCGCCGAGCACGCCGGTCAGGCTGAACACCGACAACACACCGCCGATCGCCAGAATCGATAAAAACAGCCCGGGCCCGAAGCTTGCCAACAGCCACAGCGCCGCAAGCAAGGCCAACAAACAACTTAGAATCGTCATCATGGTCGTCTTACCCCGATTAAACCCGCCGCCAGGGGCAACAGGTGATTGAGACTACGCGCGCCGCCGCTGCCTGATACAAGCGGCACAGGCCGGCGTGCGTTTATATAATTCATCATCCAGCCTATAGCAATTAGCATGCGTATCACATCCTACCGTGGGGACAGAGCCACTGGTCAGCCCGACAGCCATGGGATACTCTTGCACGCTTGTCAGTATTAAAAGGCGCCAGCGCTGAAACGCTTATGAACCCCATAGAACAATCCTACGCCGACATCATCCGTGAGCTGGGCGAAGACCTGGAGCGCGACGGACTGCGCGACACACCGGCACGTGCGGCCAAGGCCATGCAGTTCCTGACCCGCGGCTACCACCAGTCACTCGAGGAAGTCGTCAACGGCGCGATCTTCGAATCCGACAGCGATGAGATGGTGATCGTCAGCAATATCGAGCTCTACTCCATGTGCGAGCACCATATGCTGCCGTTTATCGGTAAGTGCCATGTGGCCTATCTGCCACGCGGCAAGGTGATCGGCCTGTCCAAGATCGCACGTATTGTGGATATGTTTGCGAGGCGCCTGCAGATTCAGGAACAGCTGACCAAGCAAATCGCCGAAGCGATTCAGGAAGTCACTCAAGGTGCCGGCGTCGGCGTGGTGATTGAAGCCAAGCATATGTGCATGATGATGCGCGGCGTGGAAAAGCAGAACTCGACCATGATGACGTCCATGATGCTCGGACATTTCCGCGAAAACCAGAATACCCGCACCGAATTCCTCAAGCTGATCCGCGGCTGATTCCCGCCCGCCGCGCATAAAAAAAGCCGGCATCTGCAATGCCGGCTTGCTGAGCAAGCTACCCGTCTGTCTGCGGCGGGTGATCACGGTCGAAGTAATCACTCATGCTGAGCACGCTCTCACCGACCAGCGACTGTCCGGGCCGGAACCACTGCAGCTTGTTATGCAGCGAGACCACCTCACCGACGATAATCAGCGTCGGTGCGTGCACATCATTGGCCGCCACCAGCCCCGGCAGGCTGCTCAGATCGCCGATCAGCACGCGGTGCGAGGGCGTGGTGCCCTGCTGTACCAGCGCCGCCGGTGTCGTCGCCGCCCGGCCGTGGGCGATCAGCTCGCGGCAGATCACGTCGATGCCCTGCAAGCCCATATAAAACACCACAGTCTGATTGGTATTGGCCAGCATCGGCCAGTTCAGATCCACCGAGCCGTCTTTGAGATGGCCGGTCACAAAAATACAAGCCTGTGAGTAATCGCGGTGCGTCAGCGGAATCCCCGAATAGCTGGCACAACCGGATGCCGCGGTGATCCCCGGCACCACCTGAAAGCTCACGCCTTCATCGATCAGGGTTTCGATTTCCTCGCCGCCGCGGCCGAAAATAAACGGATCGCCGCCTTTGAGGCGCAAGACACGCTTGCCGGCCTTGGCATGTTGCACCAGCAAGGCATTGATCCCGCCCTGCGGCACCGCATGGCTGGCCGCTTTCTTACCGACATAAATCCGCTCGGCACCGGCCCGCACCAGATTCATGATCGGCGGCGAGACCAGCCGGTCGTAGATCACCACATCGGCCTGCTGCATCAGCCGCAAGGCGCGGAACGTCAGCAGATCCGGATCGCCCGGCCCCGCGCCCACCAGATACACCTCACCGGCCGGCGCTTTTTGCTCAGGTCCGGCCGCCAGCGCCGCGATCAGCGCCTCACGCGCCTCATCGACCCGCCCGGCAAACACCAGTTCGGCCACCGGCCCTTCCAGCACCGACTCCCAAAAACGCCGCCGCTCACGCTGCCCGGCAAAAACCTCACTGGCCTGCACGCGGAACTCCCCGACCAGCGCGGCCAGGTCGCCGTATGCCGAGGGCACGTAGCTTTCCAGGCGTGATTTAAGCATGCGCGACAAGACCGGTGATGTGCCCTCGGTGGAGACCGCAATACGGATCGGATCGCGGTTAATCACCGCCGGCAGGGTAAAACTCGACTGCGCACCGGCATCGGCCACATTCACCGGTATGGCCCGCGCAGCGCACAGGTCGGCAATATGCTGATTGACCGCGCGATTGCCGGTGGCGGCGATCACCAACCACTGACCATCGATATCGCTGTCCTGAAACTCGCGCCGGTGCAAGGCACTTAAGCGCCCAAGCAACGGGTCGAGCCGCTCACTGAGCCGGGTTGCCACCAAGGTGACCTGTGCCCCCGCCTCCAGCAGCGGCGCCAGTTTGCGTGCCGCCACGGGACCGCCGCCGACCAGCAGACAGGGACGCTCTGCGCATTCAAGAAAAACCGGAAGAAAACCCATCAACAACACCACTCGCCGAAGAAAATCAAAGTTTACGCAAAAGCCCGCCGCGATGCAGAGCACCGTGCACGGCACGCGCTTTACCCCACCACAGGGCGCGGGTAATCTAGCGGCTTTTGCACAGCGGATAAACCCCATGACAGACACCCGCGCCGCGCAGCATCTGCGCGCCTGCATCGGCAAGGTCGCCACCGGCCCCGATTACAGCAAAGATCTGGATTTCGATGAGGCCTACGCCGCCATGCAACATATTCTCTCGGGTAAGGCCGATCCGGTACAGGCCGGCATTTACCTGATTGCCCTGCGTATGAAGCGTGAAACCGACACGGAGAATCTGGCCACGCTGAAAGCCATTCAGGACAATATGACGCCGCTGAGCGTGGCGCTGGATCAGTTGGTTGATATCGCCGACGCCTACGACGGCTGGGTCCGCGGCACCAATATCAGCGCCTTTGTCGCGCCGCTGCTGGCCGCCTGCGGTTTGCCGGCGCTGTGCAGCGGTGTGGTCTCGGTCGGCCCCAAACACGGCGTCAATCAGCACAAGCAGCTTAAAGCCGCCGGTATTGATGTACTGATGCGTCCGGCTCAGGTGAAAGCGGCACTGGAAAACCCAGCCTGCGGCTGGGCCTACCTGGATCAGTCAGTCAGTTGCCCGGCGCTGAACGCACTGCTGCCGCTGCGCGAGCAAATGGTCAAGCGTCCGCTGCTGACCACACTGGAAACCCTCACCCGTCCGGTGCAGGCAGGCCGGACCCATCTGTGGACCGGTTATGTGCACAAAGCCTATCCGCCGGTCTACAGCACGCTGGCCATGGCCGCCGGTTATGACAGCGCACTGGTGGTGCGCGGCGTCGAAGGCGGTGTATTGCCGTCCTTGCAGCAAAGCGCCAGCACCTACCGCACCTTCCGCGATGCCGGCGCGATGCAGCACGGCGAATCCGATCCCCACGCGCTGGGCCTGAACCACAGCCGCCGCTGCCTGCCGCTTCCCGATGGTCTGGCCCGCCGCGACGACGGCGATACGCCCGTTATGGACGCGCTTGCCGCCGCCGCTGCCGATGCGGCACTGGCGGCCCTACAGGGAGCGCCCGGTGCGGCACGCGACAGTCTGATTTACGGCGCCGCCCTGGCACTCTGGCACTGTGGCGTCAGCGCTTCGCTTGAGCAGGCCGCCGCCGATGCCGCGAAGGCACTCGACGACGGCTCAGCCTACCAGCGCTTCTGCGCCCTGCGCGACAGCCACTGAGCGGCCGCGTATCAGGCGACCGCCGAACTGTCCTGCGCGGGCTTGAGCGCCGATGCGGCCTCTTCAGCCTCAGCGGCCGCCGGCTTTGCCGGGCGCGAGGTGTCCACTTTGCGCTGTTTTTCGTAGAGGAATTTCAGCACTTGCGAGCGCAGGTGGTTGTATTGCGGGTCTTCAGCCAGGGACAGGCGGTCACGGGGACGCGGCAGGTCCACCTCAAGAATCTCGCCGATTGTCGCTGACGGGCCGTTGGTCATCATCACAATACGGTCAGACAGCAGCACCGCCTCATCGACATCGTGAGTGATCATAATCACGGTGTTGTTCAGCGTGGCTTGTATTTCCATCAGGCTGTCCTGCATATGCGCCCGGGTCAGCGCATCGAGTGCGCCGAAGGGTTCGTCCATCAGCAGAACATCCGGCTGCATGGCCAGCGCGCGGGCAATCCCGACGCGCTGTTTCATGCCGCCGGAAATCTCATCGGGCCGCTTGTCCATCGCGTGATCCATATGCACCAGACGCAGATTATGCTCAATCCAGTCGCGGGTTTCGGCTTTGGATTTGCGCTTGCCAAACACGGTTTTGACCGCCAGTTCCACGTTCTCGTAGGCGCTCAGCCAGGGCAGCAGTGAGTGATTCTGAAATACCACGGCGCGCTCGGGGCCCGGTTCGGAGACTTCCTTACCGTTAAGTATCACCCCGCCGGTACTGGCCTTATTCAGCCCCGCGACAATATTGAGTACGGTCGATTTACCGCAGCCGGAATGGCCGATCAGGGAAATAAACTCACCTTTAGCGATCTTCAGGTTCACGTCCTTCAAGGCCGTAAACGGCCCCGACGGGGTCGGAAACACCATATCCACATGGCTGATATCAAGAATTGTTGTCATCGCATAAACCTGTTTGTGTTGAATGACGCGGCTAGCGCAGCGCGGATTTTTTGTCCCATGAGACACGGCGTTGTAGCAGCAACATGGCACGGTCGAGGATGTAGCCGATCAGACCGATGACCAGCACGGCCGCCATAATCCGCGCCAGCGAACTGGAACTGCCATTCTGGAATTCATCCCAGACAAATTTGCCAAGCCCGGGGTTCTGCGCCAGCATTTCCGCTGCGATCAGCACCATCCAGGCAATCCCCAGCGACAAGCGCATACCGGTGAAAATCGCCGGGATCGAGGACGGCAGGACGATTTTCTGCACATGCGTCAGCGGCTTGAGCGACAGCACGCGGCTGACATTGACCAGGTCTTTCTCGATCGAAGCCACACCGACCGAGGTATTGATCACCATCGGCCACAGGCAACACAGGGTCACGGTAATCATCGAGGTGACAAAGGATTTCGGCACCATCGGATCATCCGAAACATACAAGGCTGACACCACCATGGTGACCAGCGGCAACCACGCCAGCGGCGAGACCGGTTTGAAGATCTGAATCACCGGATTGACCGCCGCATTCACTGTTTTATTCAACCCGATGGCAATGCCCAGGGGAATCGCAATAATCGCGGCCAGTACAAAGCCGGAGGCGACAGTGACCAGACTGGTGACGATCTGATCGATAAACGTCTCCTTGCCGGTGTAGGCCCGGATGCGCGGCTCGTAGGTCGGGTCTTTGGCCACCCTGTCGGCGTTGCGGATTTCCTGACGCTCGTAGAACGCGGTCTCTTTTTCACGTTCCGCCAGATGCTCGGACATCAGGTTACCGAACTGCTCGGACACCGCCACCGGCCCCGGGAACTTGCCCAGCGAGGTATCGATCTGCTGCGCGGCCATGGACCAGAGCATCAGAAACACAGCAATACCGGCCAGTGGTGCGGCCAGCGGTTTTGCCACCCGCAACAACCATGGTCCCAGCCGGGTAAGGAAGGCGGCCCCGGAAGGGCCGCTGTTTTCGGAAATTGTCGTACTCATACTCATCACCCTGAACGTGAAACTGACCCGGCCGCGGCTCAGAGCAGATCGCCCTGTTTGAGACCGATATCGAATTTATTGAGGTAGTCATTGGGCTTGCTGCCGTCGTAGGTCACGCCGTCGATAAAGCCGCTTTGCTCGGGCTTGAAGCCGGTTTCGCTGTCAAAATCCGGAAAGTCTTCGGCCTTGGCCAGCCCTTCCTCGACCAGCGAGCGGGCCGCCAGCGTATAGAGATCAGCGCGATAAACCTGCTTCGCAACATCGATATACCAGTCATCGGGCTTGTCTTCGGCAATCTGTCCCCAACGGCGCATCTGGGTCAGATACCAGATCGCATCCGAGTAGTAGGGATAGGTGGCGTTGTAGCGGAAGAACACATTGAAGTCCGGTACCTCACGCTTGTCGCCTTTTTCGTACTCAAATGTACCGGTCATGGAGTTGGCGATCACATCCGCGTCAGCGCCGACGTAATTGGACTGGGACAGGATTTTGACCGCTTCGGGCCGGTTGGCGTTGTTATTGTCGTCCAGCCACATGGCCGCGCGGATTAAGGCGCGTGTCAGGCGGATCGTGGTGTTGGGGTATTTCTCGGCGAATTCAGCACTGATACCGAATACTTTTTCCGGATTGTTTTTCCAGATTTCGTAATCGGTGATGACCGGCACACCGATGCCTTTGAATACAGCCTGCTGATTCCACGGCTCACCCACACAGTAACCGTAAATCGTACCGGCTTCGAGGGTGGCGGGCATTTGCGGCGGCGGTGTCACCGACAGCATCGCATCGGCATCGATCTGCCCGGAAGTATCACCTTTATGCGGCGCGTAGTAACCGGGGTGAATACCACCGGCGGCCAGCCAGTAACGCAACTCGTAGTTATGCGTCGAGACCGGGAAGACCATGCCCATATTAAAAGGCTTGCCCTCGGACTTGTATTTTTCCACGACCGGCTTCAGCGCATCGGCTTTAATCGGATGCACCGGCTTGCCGTCTTCGTGCGGGATATTCTCTTTCATCTGTGCCCAGATGTCGTTGGAGACGGTAATCCCGTTACCGTTCAGATCCATTGAGAACGGCGTAATGATGTGGGCCTGCGTGCCGTAACCGATGGTCGCCGCCAGCGGTTGACCGGCCAGCATATGGGCGCCGTCGAGCTGCCCGTTGATCACGCCGTCAAGCAGCACTTTCCAGTTCGCCTGTGCTTCGATGGTCACGTACAGACCTTCGTCCTCGAAGTAGCCTTTTTCATAGGCGATGGCAATCGGCGCCATATCGGTGAGCTTGATGAAGCCGAATTTGAGTTCTTCTTTTTCGGGATAGCCGAGCTCTTCGGCCGAGACGACGCCGGAGGCGGCAGCGATCAAAACGGCTGTAACCGTCGATTTGAGGATTAAACGGCGCGTGGAATCGGCGACGGATCGGGTTGTTATCATGCTCTTTGGCTCCTGCTTGCGAGAGTGCTTTGGACATCAGGGGTTATTTAACCGCTCCCCCTCAATGGCAAGCTCAATGCCAAAAAGATTTAAGCTATATGCATCAATTAGTTAAGGAAATCAGACACCTAAAAACATGTAATTTTGCTACATCTTTATGCCATTTCGGTGCAGATTTTCTTTACCGGGCACTATTGCGGTGCAGGGAAAGAGCCGGACCAACAGCCCGGCCGGAATCGGGAAGTCCTGTTGCAAAGACCGCAACCGGACCACAAAGAGAGGCTTAGTCGCGCGGCGCGAAACCGCCGCTGATACCTGAGAGGTCCTGGTCATTCAGACGCTTTTTGGTACACAGCTCAACCAGCACATCATGACTGAGGCTGCGCGTATCAGCCGCATCAGGGCTATATTGCCATGCTTCGTGCATCAGCATCAGGAAAACCGTTTCCATGATGTCGTCCAGCCGGAAATCGTAATCGGCCGCCAGACGACGGAAATCCCCCAGTTTCAACGCAGTTCCCTGCTTGCGGAATTCATCCCTGACCATGCCTTCGATTGCCACGTCCCAGCGAGGCATCTCGTCGTTTTCCGTCATCAGTCTCAATCTCCGGTGAAATTTTCCCGTGATTGTAGACGACTCAGCCCTTTTTTTCGCCCACCACAGCGCCTTTCGAGGTGATTTTACGCCTGTCCGGCCCGCTTGCGCCGCCCCTAAGCGGCAAACATGGCCTCACGCTGGCGCGCTTTGAGCTGCATTTCAGCCACAAAACGCTCGATCCGCTGCTGCAGTGCCGGCGCAGGCTGTTCGAAACAACAACCGACATACCAAAGCCCGGAGCGGGCCACAAAGCGGCTGTGACGTGACGTCACGCAAAGTGACAAGGCATCCCCTTCCGGCATCTGCAGGGTCAGCTGATAGCGCTCACCGGCGCGGCCACAGCCTGCGTTCTCGTCCCCGTCCAGTGCCACACGGCAACCGTCAGCGGAAATATCGGCCAGATAGCCGCTGTAGGTCTCTGCGCTTTCCTGATTGACCGCCGTGACCGCAACCTCAGCCAGACCTGTGACCTGCGCCCGGTAGGTATCGCGCCGCTGTACATAGCGCAGCTGCGTGGGCAAAGCGACGCAGTAAAGCGCACCGTCGGCTTCGTCGCGCACCTCGCTGACCTGCAGCGAGCTGACCATCACATCCACGCCGTTAAGCGAGGCACGCAGGTCGAATTTCTCGCCGCGACCGGCAAGCCGGTGACAATCCTGATTGGGGAAGCCGTCCAGCGTGAAATAGCCGGCGGCGCTGTCAATATCGACGATAATGCTGCGGGCGCCGGTGTCGCGGCCGCGAAACCCCACATCCACAAGCTGATGATCGTCGCGCAATGACTGCAGCACCCACGCAATACGCGCAGGATTTGTGATAAGAAAATCCTTTTCCACGGTTCCTTACGCCTCTCCCGGTGAGACCGCTGTTGCTTAACTCATCGGCACCGGCGGGAAGCTCTTAAGCTAGCGCAAGTAACGCGGCTTAAACGACGGCGCCGGCGGTCGCTCGGCGGGCGCCAGATGGCGGTTCAGACGGGTGTGATACCAGGCCGCAAAGCGGAAAATCACAATCGAGATGACCAGGAAGTACAGGGCTGCCACCGAGTAATGCAAGACCGCATTGTAGTCGCGCTCGAACAGCTCACCGGCTTTGTTCATCAGGTCTTTTTGTTCGTTGATCACCGGCAGCGTGAAATACACCAGCGTGGTGGCGTGGAACAAAAACACCAGCTCATTGGTATAGGCCGGCCAGGCCAGACGCAGCGCCTGCGGCCAGCTCACACTGCGGAACACCCGCCAACGCGACATGCCCAACGCCTGCGCCGCTTCGATCTGCCCTTTCGGCACGGCGCGCAAAGCCCCGTAGAAAATCTCCGCAGCATAAGCACTGGTATTGGCCACCAGCACCACCGGCCCGATAAACAGAGGATGCATCACCAGCCAGTCGATCCCCATCGGCTTCCAGTGACTGAGATTGAACGACAGCATCACCGAATAGACCATAAAGAACTGGATAAACAGCGGTGAGCCGCGGAAAGCATATACAAACGCACTGCTGGGCCAGCGCAACCAACGACTGCGCTGACATTTGCCCACCGCCAGCAACACCGCCAGCGGGAAACCCACCGGGATTGAGGCCAGGGCAAAATAGATATTGAACAGGGCCGGCTTGGCCAGCGTGGCGATGTCATTGAGTATCGGGTTTTCGAGCATCACGATTGACTCAGAATGCCGCGCCCGGCACGGGCCTGCAGTTTGCGGAAAAACCACTCTGACAGCATGGTCAGCAGAATATAAAAAACGAACAAGGCCATATAGTACTTCCAGCGCCAGTCCGGATGGACCGGCCCGACCCGCGCCAGATAGTTCGGCGCACCCAGACGCTCAGCCCACTGCACAATATCGGCAATCTGCAGCAGCGATAACAGCGAGGTGGCTTTGAGCAACAGCATCCAGACATTGGACAGACCGGGCAAGGCATACACCCACATCTGGCGAACCCGGAAGCGCCAGAACACCTGCCGGTCGGAAAAGCCGTAGGCGCGCGCCGCCTCGATCTGCCCGGCCGGCACCGACTGCATGGCGCCGTGAATCACATTGGCGGCAAACGCCCCGTAAACCAGCCCGAGCGAGACACAGGCCAGAATAAAATACTCGGTAGTGCCCAGATACCACTGCGCGGCCTGACACGGCGGCCAGCTGCCGGCGGCGGCCAGCTCATCGGCCGAACACAGCCGCTGGGCGAAGAAATACTCCACCGCCTGCTCAAAGGCCAAGGGGAAAAACAGAAAAAACAACACATCGGGCACACCGCGCACCATGGTGGTGTAGATATGCCCTATGGCTCGCAGCGGCGCAAAGCGGGCGCTTTTCATCGCCGCGCCGGCCAGCCCGAACAACACTGCCAGAGCCGCACCCAACAGCGCCGCGCCCAGCGTGTAGCGCAGGCTCGCATACCAGGCGAGATGTTTACCGCTGGTCAGATAATGCAGTGACGCCATCAGGCTGTCAGGCAGATACTGACCGAGAAACGTCAGAAATGATTCAAGCATAAGTGAAGGAGCGGCGGGCTGCAGTCAAAGGCAGCCCGCCCCGCGGATCAGTCGGCGTAGAACGGCCCACGGTTAAAATACTCCTGAATCAGCGCATCAAGGGAACCGTCGGCCTTCATCGAAGCCAAGGCCGCATTAAACGCCGCTTCCAGCGCATCGTCGTCTTTGCGCATGCCGACACCCATACCGCCGCCGATCAGCACTTCATCGCCGGCCAGCACGATCGCGCCCTGCGAGCCTTCGATCACCGGATCGACGAAACCGCCGTCAGCCAGCACCACATCCACATTGCCGGCCGCCAGATCGGCAATCGCCTGATCACCGGTTTCAAAACTCAGGATGTCATTATCAGCACCGTAGGTTTCTTCCGCGTAGGCTGCCTGGATCGTGCCGCCCTGTACGCCGATTTTCAGACCGCTCAGTGCGCTTGTATCCAGCGGCGTGCCTTTGAGCACAACGAATTTCGACGGATCGGGCGGGAAATACTCATCGCTGAAATCGATGGTTTGCAGACGTTCTTCGGTAATCGTCATGCCGGCCAGAATGCCGTCGTAGTTACCGGCCACCAGGTTCGGGATCATGCTGTCCCATTCATTCTGCACCCACTCGCAGTCAAGTTCGGCGCGTTCGCACAAGGCATTGCCCAGATCGATCTCGAATCCGGCCAGCGTGCCGCTGTCATCCATGTAGTTAAAGGGTGCGTACGCACCTTCGGATGCCAGACGTACCGTCTGCGCAGACGCAGCACCCGCGACCGCCATACTCAGCGCGGGAATCATGATTTTCAAAAGCTGTTTTTTCATCGGCTCTACTCCGGTCCGGAAAACAAACGCATCAATGCAAGGATGCGGCGAGAAACTGCTGCAGACGCTCGGTCTGCGGCTGACGGAAAATCTGTTGCGGGTCGCCCGCTTCGGTAATGCGCCCTTCGTGCAGAAACACCGCCTGATTGCAGACATCGCGGGCAAAGGCCATTTCATGCGTGACGACGATCATCGTCGTACCCTCTTCAGCCAGCCGGCGCATCACCGCCAGCACTTCGCCGACCCGCTCCGGGTCCAGCGCCGAGGTCGGCTCATCAAACAGAATCAGCTCCGGGCGCATCGCCAGCGCACGGGCAATGGCCACCCGCTGTTGCTGACCGCCTGACAAGGCCTGCGGATACGCATCGGCCTTATCTGCGGCGCCGACTTTGTCCAGACAATCCTGCGCCAGCTCAAACGCCTCGGCGCGGGACAAGCCTTTGACCCGCAGCGGCGCCTCAGCGACGTTTTGCAACACGCTCAGGTGTGACCAGAGATTGAACTGTTGAAAAACCATGGTCACGCGGGTACGCAGCGCCCGCAGGGCTTCGGCAGACGGTCGTTGGTGGGGGCCGCTACCGGCCCTGAAGACCCTGTCCGGGCCCAGATGAATACTGCCGCTGTCGGGTGTTTCGAGCAGGTTAACGCAGCGCAGCAATGTCGATTTACCGGAGCCGGACGAGCCGACCAGCGAAATCACATCACCGGCGTGCGCCGTCAGTGAGACGCCCTTAAGGACCTCATTGGCTCCGTAGCACTTGTGGATATTGTCAAGAGAAAGGACCGCAGGGGGCATGCGGACGGGTACCTATGGCAACATTGTCGATGTTGCCGAGTATACACAGCCTTGCAATGTGATCAAAAGACATCATCAGCTGTGAACAAAAGAATTCGCCCGGCGCCAGCCTCAGTCCGGCGGCGCCTGGTCCATGGCCAGCGCCATGACCGGCTCGAATTCAAGGAACTCCTCACCGGACTCAAGCAACACCGCCTCCAGCTGCGCCGGCTTGAGATCAAAGTAGTTTTCAAAGCCCGGATCAAGCACATACTGCATGCAATCGGCCCCCGTGCCCTGCCCCGCCATCATGGCCAGGATATCGCCCACATGCACGGCATAGCACAGCGCCCGGTATTGCGGCTGTGCTTCAGACGGGTGATGGTGGTGCAGAATAAGCTGCTGCAAGACCTCCGGCAGATCCCATTTGCGCGCCAGCTCAAAGCCCAGCCAGGTGTGTTCCAGGCCCAGCACGGCCGCTTCGGCGCTCAGATAATCCTCTGCCCGCCCGCTGCGGATGTCCTCCAGCAACTGCCCGGCAGTGCCGCCGAGAAAACGCGACGCGACCGTCTTGCCTATGTCATGCAAAAGCCCGCCGGTAAAAGCCAGATCCGGCGAAAATGCACGCTCTTTTGCTTTCAGTGCCACATTGCGGGCGGCAATCGCACAATACAAGTCGTGACGCCAGACGCCCTCGCCGTTGCTTTCATAGCCTTCCAGCGCTTCGCCGAAGATGCCCTCGGCGCTGCAGCCCAGGGCAACCCCGACCACCATCCGCGTGCCCAGCATGGAGACTGCGCGGTCGACCGTGGTCACTTCCACAGCCAGTTGAAATGCGGCTGAGTTGACTATCTGCAGCAGCCGGCTGGTGAGCATGGCATCGTTGCGGATAATCCTCACCACATCACTCAAATCGAAATCCGGGTCGGAGGTTTGCTCAAGCAGATCAGCCACCCCCGGGGACAGCAGCGGCACCTGCTCAACTTCGGCGATCAGCGCGTTTTTCTTTTCCATAGAAGCCTTTCCTAAATACACCGGTTCTGCATTCCCGGTGAGGCGATTTCCAGCCTGGCCGTGCCCACATTAATACTCGTGGTGCGGCTCAGCGATTGGCCGGTGTCCTGTGCCACCAGCCGGATGCCCCGCGCCTTCAACTGGCTCAGCGCCATGGCCACATTGCGTTCGCCCACATTGAAGGTATCGTTTTGCCCGAGCATTGCCGCGCCGCCGGCCATTTTGCAGACCATGCCGCGCCCGCCCGCCGCGCAGCCCATCTCCTGCATCAGTTCAAGCAAGGCAGCAATACCGGTATTGACAAAATAAGCCGGTTTGCGCACGGCTTTCTCCGGCGCGACGGCCGCATCAGGCAGGGCGGGATGGAGCATACCCACAGTGCGGGTAGCCGGATCGAGCAGGACTATGGCCAGACAAGACCCCAAGGCAAACGTTTTTAAGGTCTCCGACGGATCGGCCGAGGCCACATACTCGCCGACAATAATGATTTTCTGAGACATCCGTGTATTCCGTACAGCGCGCCGTCGCAGACACGCATTCTTCCTGAATACATCGGCCTGCCGGCAGCGGATCAGCAACAGTTAACATGAAATATGCCAAGCCGCGCAACATACACGATGCATTTTACGGACCGGCCCGACCCGGCGCCGCACAGGGTTACGCCGGGCTTCAGAATTCCCCCGCGCCCTACGCTATAGCAAAGACAAGCACGACTTTGTGCACTACGGGAAAAAGGATTTCCTCACTATGGGTAGATTTTTCGCACGCCTGACGCTGGTCCATCAATTAATCATGCTCGGCGTGCTGACCCTGGTATCAGTGCTGTCGCTACAGGCCTATTCGCTTTACGGCAACCGCACCAGTCTTCTCGAGGACCAGAAAGCAGGCATCACCGATATGGTTGACGCCACCTGGGGCGTAATCGACGCAATCCGCCACGAAAGCACAAGCGGCAACATCAGCGAAGCCGAAGCACAAAAACGTGCCATTGCGCTGGTAGCATCCTTGCGTTATGGCGAATCCGCTTATTTCTGGATTAACGACATGGACGGCAATGTGCTGCAGTACCCGAAGCAGGAACTGATCGGGACAAACCTGCTGGACGCGAGCAACAAGGACGGCTCGCGCACCTTTCCTGAGATGATCGACATCGCGCGCAACCAGGGCGCGGGCTTTGCCCATTACCAATGGAAGAATCCGCTCAGCAACCTCGTCGAAGACAAAATTGCCTATATCCGTACCTACCCGGCCTGGGGCTGGGTCATCGGCACCGGAATCTACCCCAGTCAGACCCGCACGCAGTTCTTCGCCGGACTGCGCGATGCGGCACTGGCCATGTCGGTGTTCGCGCCGCTGCTGGGCCTGATGTTGTGGTTTATCGGCCGCCGCATCAGCCGCACCTCCGCTTCGGCGATTGCCTTTGCTGAAGAACTGCAAGGAGGAAATTTACAAGCCCGGCTTCATGTCGAAGGCGATGACGAACTGGCCCGGCTGGCCCGCGCTCTGCAATCCATGCAGATACGCCTGCGCGAACGCATAGACAAAGAAGCCGTCACCGCCGCCGAGAACCAACGTATACGTCAGGCTCTGGACAGCGTCTCAGCGGGCGTGCTGGTGGCTGACGAGAACGACCGCATTATCTATCTCAACGACGCCCTGCGGACGATCTTCGAGCGCGGTGAAAGCGATATCCGCCAGGCCCTGCCGCAATTCAGCGCCGCCCGCATCGACGGTCTGCCACTGCCTCAGCTGGACGGTATCCTCTGCCATCTTGAGCAGCCTGATACGGATACCGAGTGCGTAGCCGGTAAACGCCAGTACCGTTCGACCTGCAACCCGGTTACAGGCAGCGACGGCCGGCGCATCGGCTATGTGGTCGAATTACGCGAGCGCACCCACGAGGCCCGTACCGAACGTGATATTCAACAGCTGCTCGATGCGGCCAAACGCGGCGAGCTGAATGTGTCGCTGAAAGCCACTTCACAACCGGGCTTTCTGCGCAATGTGGCCCTGGGTATGAACGAGCTGGTGGAAATCATCGGCGACAGCATCGACGACATCAAACGCGTATCGCGCTCGCTGGCCAGCGGCGCGCTCGATCAAAGCATCACCAAACACTATGCCGGCGCCTTCGGCGAAGTGGCCGACAATCTGAACGACACGGTCGCCCACCTCTCGGGCATGGCCGCGCAGCTGCGCGACGCCAATGTCCAGATCCGTGACACCTCACAGGAAATGGTCAACGGCAATCATCAGCTCTCACAACGCACCGATCACAGTGCAGCACAGCTGCAACATGCCGCCAGCAGCCTCAATCAACTGGCCGGCGCGGTCAGCATGAACGCCGACAGTACCAACAAAACCAATGAGCTGGCCCAGCTGGCGCGTGTTTCGGCACAGCACGGCGGGCAGACCATGGGCGAAGCGATCGAGGCCATGAACGGCATTAACGAAGCCTCGGCGCAGATCAGCAAAATCATCGGCGTCATCAACGAAATCGCCTTCCAGACCAATCTGCTCGCCCTCAACGCCAGCGTCGAGGCGGCACGCGCCGGGGAACAGGGACGCGGTTTTGCCGTGGTGGCCACCGAAGTGCGCAATCTGGCCCAACGCAGCGCCACCGCCGCTGACGAGATCAAACACCTGATCGAAAACAGCTCAGCACGGGTCAGCACCGGACAACGTCTGGTCAACCGGGCCGGCGACGGCCTCAGCGAAATCCGCGCCGCCGTCGAACAGGTCGGCGATCTGGTGCGCACCATCGCCGACTCCATCGGCGAACAAAACACCACGATCCAGTCGGTCAACCATTCCGTGGCCGAGCTGGAAGTCTCGATTCAGCAAAACGCCGCCCTGGCCGAACAGGCCACCGCCGCATCGGCCACCCTGCAAACCACCGCCAAACAGATGGACCGCGTGGTGTGCTTCTTCAAGGACGGCAAGGCCGCCGCACAGGATCGCCTGCCTCTGGCATCCTGAGCCGCGCAGAACCGTAAAACCGCGCCCGGGTCATCTTTCCCGGGCTTGCATTAAAATCACGGCCACCGGAAACAAGCCGCTTACCCCGCCGCACCGCAGCTGCATTTTCCTGCACAATTTACCCCTCCGACACTCGCAAAAACGTATCACTTTCGGTTAGTCTCGGAAGACCGGTTTTCGTGATGCGGGAGAGCGTGTGAATCCACAACCAAATGATGATAAATCTCCGACTATCGCCGTATTTTCAACGCTGATAGAACGACTTTCGGCACAACTGATCGGTCGCAGCGCGCTTATCGAGCGACTCGTCATCAGCCTGCTCTGCGACGGACATATTCTCCTCGAAGGCGCCCCCGGCCTGGCTAAAACCCGCGCCATCAAGTTGTTTGCTGATGCCATCGACACGCAGTTCGCGCGGATTCAGGCAACCCCGGATCTGCTGCCGGCCGACCTGACCGGCACCACGGTCTACCGCCAGCAGGACAGCCGCTTCGAGTTCATGCCCGGGCCGCTGTTCAATCACGTCATACTGGTCGACGAGATCAACCGCGCACCGCCCAAGGTGCAAAGCGCCCTGCTCGAAGCCATGGCCGAAAAACAAATCACCGTGGCCGGCACCACGCACCGTCTGCCCTCACCGTTTCTGGTCGCCGCAACGCAAAACCCCATCGAACACGAAGGCACTTTTGCCCTGCCCGAAGCGCAGCTTGACCGCTTCCTGTTTTTCGTTGAGCTGGGCCTGCCCGATGCGCAAGAGGAACGCCGTATACTGGATCTGCTGCTCAGCGAAGACGCCGCGCAAAACCTGACCGGCCAGGTACTGGTGACGCATGACGCGCTCCGGCAGGCCGCTGTCGAAATACAAGCCGTACACATCAGCGAGGCGGTCCGCGACTATATCGTGCGTCTGGTTGACGCCACCCGTGGCGGGGGCCCCGGCGGCCGCCACGCCGTGCATATCGAACACCCGGCCAGCCCCCGTGCCAGCATCGGCATGGCCCGTGCAGCCCGCGCCAAAGCCTGGCTGGACGGACGCGATCACGTGCTGCCGACGGATGTGAGCGACCTTTGCGCCGATATCCTGACCGGCCGTATCGGCCTGAACTATCAGGCCCGTGCCAGTGGCATCAGCACGCGCAGCGTGGTGCTCGATATCCTCAACGACACGACTATTACCTGACCATGCGCTGCCCGGCTATCGCCACCCGGCCCGGTACCACGCTTGAGGATTTGATACAACTCAGGCACCTGACACAGCTACTGCCGCAGACACAGCCGCGCGGCCTGAGCGGCCTGCCCGGCAAAATCTGCAGCCGGCGCCGTGGTCACGGTCTGGATTTTGACGACCTGCGCCCTTATCAGCCCGGTGACGATGTGCGCCATATCGACTGGAATGTCACCGCCCGCACACAGCAGGCGCACCTGCGTCTCTACCGTGAAGAACACGAACGCGCGCTGACCGTGGCAGTGGACCTGCGCCCCTGCATGTTTACCGGTTCGGCCTGCTTCCGCGCCGACCGGGCCGTACGTCTGGCCGCGCTGACACTCTGGCAGGCCGCACACCAGGGCGACCGCTGCAGCGCACAAGTCTATGACCGGCACGGGTTTCACAGCAGCCGCCCGGCCATCGCCGGACGCGGCGCACTTGCCGCACTCGGCCTGCTCGCCGAACGCTACCGGCACAACGCCGGCACTAGCGGCAATAGCGCAAGCCCGGAGATAAGCCACTGGCTGGCCCGGCTTAACCGCAGTCCGCGTCAGGCCGGCACAATGGTGTTGTTCAGCTCGCTGGACCATGGCGGCCCCGCGCTGGCGCAGCATCTGCCAATCAGCGCGGCCAGAGGCGACCTGACAGTAATCGAAATCAGCGACCCGCTGGAACACAAGGCCCCCGGACCGGGCCTGTATCCCTACCGGCAAGGCGACCGGTCCGGCGTGGCCGCGCCTGATGCCCGTGCCGCACGGCAACTGCAAGTGACGCTGCAGCGCAAAATGCAGGAAAAACGCGCCCCCTGGTTGGCGCAACATATCCCGCTACTGGGCACCCGGGAGCCGCTCACTGCCGCTGCGCTGTTACATCAACTGCGACTACAGAGGGTGTTGTGATGAGCCTGAGTCCGCAACAAAGCGCAACCCTGGCTCAACTGCGCGATATCGCAACTCCGGATACTATCTCCCCGAACACGGCCTATTGGCCGTGGCTGCTCTACGGGGCCTGTCTCGTCAGTGTCACGCTGAGCATCGCACTTTTCCTGCGCCGGCGGCGCTATCCCTGGCGCGGCGCAGCGCTCGCCGAACTCAGGCGTATCGCCGCGCTGTCAGCCGGACAACGCGCGCTGCCACTGCAACAACTGCTTCGGCGGCTTGCCCGGCCCGGCGACGCCATGGCCGCACGGGCACAAGGCGAGGCCTGGAAAGCGCTCCTGAACCGGCAATGGCGCACGGATCTGTTCAGCCGCGCCACCTGGCTGGACGGGCTGTACCGGGCCCCGCAACCGCAGGTCAGCGATTCTGAAATGGCGGCACTTTACCGCCTGCTGGCGCAACGGAGTCGCTGGCCATGGTGAGTTTTCTGTGGCCGTTTGCACTGTTGCTGTTGCCGCTGCCGTGGCTGCGACGACGAAAACCGGCGCGCGCCGACGACGAATTCACCCGGCAAGCGATCCCTATTCCGCCGGTACTGGCCGAAGCCTTCGCCGCAAGCGCAACCACACAGCGGCCGTGGCCGGGCGCTAAGGTCTGGCTGCTGCACGCCGTCTGGATCGCGCTGGTGCTGGCGCTTGCACAGCCGCAGTGGATACTCGGCGAACCGATCAGCCGCGCCAGCGGCCGCTCGATGATGCTCGTGGTGGATTTGTCGCGCAGCATGGAAATGCGCGACTTTGAACTCGATGGCCGGGCTGACAACCGGCTGAATGTGGTCAAACGCGTCGCCGGAGAGTTTATCCGCGAGCGCACCGGTGACAGGCTTGGCTTGATATTGTTTGGCGACGAAGCCTTTGTTGCCAATCCCTTGAGTTTCGACCTGCATGCCGCCGACTACGCCTTACAACGCAGTACCATCGGCATGGCCGGGCGCACCACCGCGCTGGGCGATGCCCTGGGCCTGGCACTGATAAAACTGCAAGCCGACGACGCCCGCGACAAAGCCGTCATACTGCTCACCGACGGCAGCAATAACGCCGGCCGCGCGGATCCGGCCGGCGCCGCGCAAATCGCCGCCAAATGGGGCATACGGATACACACAATCGGTCTCGGCAGCGATACTCTGCCCGGCAGCATACAGGGCCAGAACGCCTCGGCCTCACTGGACACGGCAACCCTCAAAACCGTCGCATTGCTTAGTGGCGGCCGCTATTTCCGGGTGCAAAACAGCAGCGAACTGCAAGCGGTCTACGACACCCTGGACACGCTGCTGGCCGAGCCGGTCGCCGCACCGCCGTTTATCCCGCGCCGCGATATACGCCACCTGCCACTGCTAGCGGCCCTGTGCTGTCTGGGACTTTATATGCTGCCGCACCTACGCCTCAGGAGACGCCCGTGACAGTGCAGGCGCCGTGGTGGCTGATCGCCGCAGCCGGCTTGCTTATCGCGGCCTTGCTGCTACGCCTTGCACCACGCGAAGACAGCTGGAAAAACGTCATCGGCAGCGCCATGCTGGCACGCCTGCGCCCGCCACGGCAGATCCGCAACCACACGCTGCCCTATTTTGTTCTGGCCGCCGGTATTGCCTTTGCACTGAGCGACCCGGTCACCCCGCAAAGCGGCAGTGACGACACCTACGTGGCCGCCGAAACCTGGTGGGCGCTGGTCGATGTGTCGGCCTCAATGGATGAAACCGACATCCACAACGGCCGGCTGCATGCCGTACGCACACAACTGACCGCGCTGCGCGAGGCCGCCGGTCCGCGCCCGCTGGGCCTGGCGCTGTTTGCCGGTGATGCCTTTACGGCGCATCCGGCCACCCAGGACCATCAGGCCTTTGCCGACTTTGCCGCCGCGCTGCACAGCAGTCTGGTGCCTGTGGCCGGCTCACGTCCGGCACGGGCGCTGGCCCTGCTGGCCGGCAAACAGGCGGATACACAAACACTGCGCAAGCGGATCTGGCTGTTTACCGACGGCGACGGTATCGACGACACGGCGCTCGCTCAGGCAGCTGCGCTCGCCGCTCAGGGCGACCGTCTCGACGTGGTACTGAGCAGCACCGCCGCGCCGGCAGCCGCCCGCCGGCTGGCCGACAGCGGTGGCGGTGAGCTGTGGCAAATGGACGTCCTGGGACAACTGCCCGCTGCGCCCTTCGACAGCAGCACGCTGGCCCGCGCACGCCATGAACTGAGCCTGACGCTGGGCGGCTACCGGCACTGGTCACAGTGGTTGCTGCTGTGCCTGCTGCCCTTATGCTGGCAACTGCTGCGCAGGCCCTTGTAATGCGCACGCTGTGGCTATGCCTGCTACTTACTCTGGCGCCATTCGGCAGCGCCTTGGCGGCCGGCGTGCAGACACAATCCCGGACGCCGGAAACAGCCGCCGATCCGTTTTGGCGCGGGGTTGCCTTGTACCGCGATGAACAATGGCTTGAAGCGGCTGCCGCCTTCGCCGCCAGCGAGAACCCACTGGCACACTACAACCTGGCCAATAGCTACGCACAACTGGGACGGTTTGCGCTGGCGCTGGAAACCTACGGGCAAATCGACAAAACCAGTCCCGTCTACGACGACGCGCAGTTTAACGCCGCGCTGATGCAGGAACTGCTGGCCACGGCAGATGACAGCGCCGCCCGCTCACAGCCAAGCGATCAAGCGCCGTCACCACAGGAATCAGGATCAGAAAAACCAGCGGCTAAGCCGCAAGCAGGCGACGAAACAAACGACGCAGCAGCACAGGAACAAAGTCACAGCGCGACACAGGCACAAGCGCAGGCCGCAGCGCCGGGCTCACAGGACAGCAAGGGCAACAGCGACACACCCGGCGACAAGAAGGCAGAAGACGGCGCACAACAGGGCCGCAGCGAGCGCGACAGCGAACAACCGCCGTCCCCGGCCACAGCCGCCGACGGCGATGGCGAACACGAAGACGGCGACCCGCTGCAGGGCGCGGCAGAAGGACGGACGATGACAGCGGAAGAACTGGAGGCTCAGCTCACGCAACAATGGCTCACCGCCATCAAAGACGAGCCGGCGCGCTTTCTGCGCGCACGCATCGCACAAGCCGTACGGGAACGACGCGCCGCCGGCACGCTCGCAGAACCGGCCGATTCAGCATGGTAAGGCGTCTCTCACTTCTGCTGCTGTTGTGCAGTCTGAGCCCTTATTGCAAGGCTGACGCCGACCCGGCGTTTATCCACCTGGAGCTGGATAACCGGCAGATCTATCTTGATGGCTCAGTGATGTTGCACCTCACCGCAACCGGCCTGCAAGCACCGATCAATTACGAGGCGCTGGACGCGCTGCCGTTTATCCGGCGGGAAACCATCGGCAATTACCTGCGCATGTATGAAGGCAAGGTCACCGAGTTCGCCACGCGCCGGATCGAACTGATTCCGGAACAGGCCGGCACCTTTAACATCGGCCCGCTCAGCGCCGGTGCGATACAGTCCAATCAACTGCAACTGCAGGTCCTCGACGGGAAACCGCAAGCCTGGGATATGCCGCCGGAAGCCGTGCAACTGCAAACCCGTGTTTCAACAACGCGCCCCTATGCGCAACAAATGCTGGTTTACGAAGCGACCCTGCGTCACCGCTACCCTTTGCTGAGCTTCAGTGCCGATGTCCCGGCCTTCGACGGCTTCCGCGTGATCGCCGACAAGGTTGAAAAACGCATCTGGCATGACGACGGCTGGCGCACGGTGCAATGGCGTTATCTGCTGTTTCCCGAAACCGCCGGCCCCCATCGCATCCCCGCCCTGCACGTGCGCGGCCGCACCGGCAAATCACGCTGGGAAACGGCCGGGTTCGAGCGCAGTGGCAAGCCGGTGGAGATAGTTGCGGCGGCGCCGCCGGCCGGACACTGGTGGCTGCCGGCCGAAGCACTGACGCTGAGCGATCACTGGTCACGCGCCACCGACGAACTGGTGGTCGGCCAGGCGGTCACGCGCAGCATCACCATTCTGGCCGAAGGTGTCAGCGCGGCACAGCTGCCTGAGATCAGCCCCGCCGCGGTCGACGGTGCACAGCTGCGCCTGACCGGTCAGGACCGCGGCGAACAGTTCAGCGAAGACACGCTCAGTGCGCGGCTGAAACTCGACTTTGAGCTGATACCGCAAAAAGCCGGAGTACTGACCACACCGGCCATACAACTGCGCTGGTGGGACACCAAAAACGATCGCGCACAACAAACGCTGATCCCGCCACGACGACTGGTCGCGGGCTTACCCGGACGCGCCGATCTGGTCGCCGCCTATAAGGCCACGCATACGCCGAGCGCCGCTAAACGCCCTGCCGCAGACACGCTGCCCGTCGCCCTCGCCGCGACGGGCCTGCTGCTCAGCCTCGGCTATCTGCTATGGGCGCACAGCCCGGCCGGCGGCAGACTCAGACACCGGCGTGCCGGCGCTGACGAACGCGCACTCAGACGGGCCCTGCGGGCGAACTCGGCCGATCAGGCCCTGCGCCTGCTCAACCGTGCGGCGCTGGCGCGGCGGCTCAGTCCGGCCGGTGTGCACCTGCGCCGGCAGATCGCCGCGGCCACAGCCGCCCCGGGCCACGCCGACTGGCCGGGCTGGTTACACACCGCCCGCCGCGGCAAGCTGTTTCAAGCGGCACAAACAAGCCACGGCGCTGCCGACAAGGATTTACCGCCGCTGTAAAGTGCCGTTAGCGCAAAACAGGCCATAGCCACGGATGAAATACCAGAAAAAGAGAGACAGGGGAGCTGCGCGGGAAAACCGCCGGGCAGTTAAATAAAGGATTGAAAAGAATGGCGCACCCGACAGGATTCGAACCTGTGACCTTTGCCTTCGGAGGGCAACACTCTATCCAGCTGAGCTACGGGTGCATCTTTTATGACAACGGCAGCAGGACGCCGACCGTTAACAGGGCGCAGAGTTTACACGCCCCGACGACGTAATACCAGCCTTGTCGGCAACATCGTCCGCCCTTTTCACTCTACCACCGCGGCACCGCTTACCGCATAATGCCCGCCAAACATAACCGGAGGATTCCCGTGACATCGCCATTCACTGACGCTGACAAGCAATACGTTCTGCACCCGTTTACCCCGCTGACACCGCACCAGGAAAACGGCCCCTTTGTCATCACCCGCGGTGAAGGCATTTACGTCTGGGATGACGAAGGCCGGCAATACATCGAAGGCATGTCGGGCCTGTGGTGCACCTCGCTGGGCTTTTCCGAACCACGCCTGGTAGAAGCCGCCCGGCAACAACTCGAAACCCTGCCCTTCTCGCATATGTTCACGCACCGCGCCACCGAGCCGGCCATTGAACTGAGCGAGCAACTGGTCAAGCTGGCACCGGCGGGAATTGCCCGTGCATTTCTGGTCAACTCCGGCTCCGAAGCGGTCGACACCGCACTGAAAATGGCCTGGTACTACTGGAATTCACAGGGCCAACCGAAGAAGAAAAAATTCATCTCACGCCGCCGCGCCTATCATGGTGTGACCATCGCCGCCGGCAGTGTGACGGCCCTGCCCTATGTGCAGGACGGCTTCGACCTGCCGGCCATAGCCGCCGTGCATTGCGAAACCCCGCACTACTACCGCTACGCCAAAGACGGCGAATCAGAAGCGCAGTTTGTTGCCCGTCTGGCAGAGGAACTGGAAGCGCAGATCCTGGCCGAGGGTGCCGACAGCATCGCTGCGTTTATCGCCGAACCGGTGATGGGCGCCGGTGGGGCCATGACGCCGCCGGCGGGTTATTTTGAGGCCATTCAGGCGGTATTGCAGAAACACGACATCCTGTTTATCGCCGATGAGGTGATCTGTGGTTTCGGGCGCACCGGCAATATGTTCGGCAGCCAGACCTACAACATCACGCCGGACCTGATGACCTGCGCCAAGCAGCTCTCCTCGGCTTATCTGCCGATCGGCGCGGTACTGGTCTCCGAGAAGCTCTACAAGGGTTTTGTCAGCATGAGCGACAAGCTCGGCATGTTCGGCACCGGCAACACCTATGGCGGACATCCGGTGGCCGCTGCGGTGGCAGTGGAAACCCTGAAAATCTATCAGGAACGGGACACTATCGCTCATGTGCGGCGCGTATCTGAGCCTTTCCTGCAGCGTCTGCACGCACTCGGCGAACATCCGCTGATCGGCAATACCCGCGGCGTCGGCCTGATCGCCGGTATTGAGATCGTCAAAGACAAAGCCAGCAAAGCGCAATATCCGGTGGCAGACAAAATGGCCGCCCGGGTCATGGCCGCGGCACGCGCCGAAGGCCTGATCGTACGCGCCGTGCCGGGTGACAGCATTGCCATTTGTCCGCCCCTGATTATCAGCGAAGAGGAAATCCACTCGCTGTTCGACCGGCTGACCCGTGCGCTGGACAAGGTGCACAGCACGCTTTAATACAAGCCCCGAGGTGCGGGCGCGCTTGCCGCGTCCGCACCGTCGCCCTGACACTTTCCCGATACATCACAACACATGGCCGAGCATCTGCTTATCACCGGCGCCAGCGGCTTTCTGGGCTGGAAACTGGCACATATCGCACGCCGCCGCTTCCGCGTCAGCGGTCTCTGTCACGCGCACAACAGCGCCATACCGGGCGTCAGCCTGCATCAGGCGGACCTGGCGCAGACACACCGGATCGCGCCGCTGCTGGAGCGGATCAAACCGGATGCGGTGATTCATCTGGCCGCCATGTCCTCACCGAATCAGTGCGAACAACAAGCCGCCCTCTCACAGGCCCTCAACGTCGACGCCACGGAAGCGATCGGCCGCTGGTGTCAGCAACACGCGGTGCCTCTGGTATTCAGCTCCTCAAGCCAGGTTTATGATGGCGAACAGGCGCCCTATAGTGAACACTCGCCCTGTGCGCCCCGTAACCGCTACGGCGAGCAGAAGCTGGCCGCGGAAAATGCGCTGCGCCGGGTCTGCCCGCAGGCCACCGTATGCCGCGTACCGCTGATGTACGGCGCCGCGCCGCCGGCGGCAGCCAGCTCCTTACAACCGGTCTTGCAGGCCCTGCACAGCGGCCGGCCGATAAAGCTCTTTACCGATGAAATCCGCAGCTCGCTGGGTGCACGCGCGGCCGCTGAAGGCTTGCTACGGATGCTGGAGGTGCCGGCTGAGCTGCTGATCCTGGCCGGAGACGAGGCCTTATCGCGCTATGAATTCGGCCTGCGGGTCGCCGCGTATTACGGACTCGACCCGGCCCCTTTGCAGCCCGCCAAACAAGCGGATCTGCCCATGGCAGCGGGCCGGCCGCGGGACCTGACCATGCGCAATGCGCGGGCCAGATCCTTCGGCTTCAGGCCACTGAGCGTGGAAGACGAGCTGCGCCATGCCGACAGCCTGAGCGCCCCCGGGACAGCGCACTGAGACGTAGCCCCAACCGCAGGAAACGCGCAACCATGACAGAACAGCCCCCCACACTGACGCTACGCGAGGCCGGCAGGCACGACATCGCGGCAATCACGGCGATCTACAACCACTATATTGAAAACACCGTTATTACCTTCGAGGAAGACCCGCTCACGCCGGCGGATATGCAACAGCGCCACGCGGCCATCGCGCAGGCCGGGCTGCCGTGGCTGGTGGCCTGTGAGGGAACCGAACGGCTCGGCTATGCCTATGTCTCGCCGTGGAAACCCCGCAGCGCCTTCCGTTATTCGGTGGAGACCAGTATCTATCTTGCCCCGCAGGCCGCCGGGCGCGGTATCGGCAAGGCGCTGTTCGCTGAACTGGACCAGCGTCTGGCCTGCCTGCCGGTGCGCTTTGCCGGTGCGGTGATCGCCCTGCCCAACGACGCCTCGGTGCGCCTGCACGAGCAGTTCGGCTACCGCAAAATCGGCCGCGCCGCCGAAGTCGGTTACAAGTTCGGCCGCTGGCTGGATGTGGGCTACTGGCAAAAGCACTTCGCCTTCGAACCGGGCGGTCCGGCGGCGGACTGAAAAACCGCCTGCATCAAGCGTCAGCAACTGTGTCAAAGGCGGCCGCGTGCACAGTACTGTCACCCTTCTGTGTTATTATGTAAAGGTTATCCGGCCCGCCGGTCGTCTCGCTACAAATGACTGAAAGGCAAGTTACTTTCCGGTATGACCCGTGGCGGTGATATCGCCTTTTTCTGACACGCCAATGCAAAGGACTACCACAATCGTGAGCCGTGCCTCCGTTGTTTATCCGGTCATTATCGGTGCCCTGAGTATCCTGCTCTGGACACTGCTGAACCAACCCTCACAACTGCCACCCTGGCCGGACACGATCCAGGGATTCTCCTTTAATCCGATGCAGCGCCATCACAATCCGCGCGAAGGCGATCAGCCGACGCCGGAAGAAATCGACAGTGATCTGGCCCTGCTGCAGGGCAAGTCGCACTCGGTGCGCACCTACACGGTGGAAGGCAATCTGGCCGAAGTGCCGGCGCTGGCAGCCAAACACGGGCTGAACGTGGCCCTCGGCGCCTGGATCGGCGCTGACGAAGAAACCAACGAAGCCGAGATCGAGCGCCTGCTTGAGGTCTACCGCAATAACGAACGCAATGTCGTGCGCGTACTGATCGGCAACGAAGCCATTCTGCGCGGCGATGTGCCGGTCAAACGCCTGACCGAATACCTGGCCTATGCGCAGGAACATTTGCAGATCCCGATCAGTACGGCCGAGCCCTGGCATATCTGGCTGAAATACCCGCAGCTGGCCGAGCAGGTCGACTTTATCGCCGTGCATCTGCTGCCCTATTGGGAAAATCTCGATGTGGATTTCTCCATCGAATTTATCCACGACAAGATGGAAGAACTGCAGGAGACCTTTCCTGACAAACCCATCGTGATTACCGAGGTCGGCTGGCCGAGCCGCGGCCCGACGCGCGGTGGTGCCAAGGCCTCAATGGCCAATGAAGCGCGCTTTCTGCGTAACTTTCTCGCCATGGCCGAAGAAGAGGATTACACCTACTACGTCATGGAGGCCTTCGACCAGCCGTGGAAAACCGATATCGAAGGCTCGGCCGGCGATGCCTGGGGCGTCTGGGACGCTAACCGCCAGCTCAAGTTCCCGCTCACCGCACCGGTCGAACGGATTCCGCAGTGGCGCATTCTGGCCGGCCTGTGTGTGGCGCTGGCAATCATTTTCACCGCCTTTCTGTTCCGCGACAGCAAGGGCCTCGATCACAAAGGCCGCGGCTTTCTGACCCTGCTGGCTTTTGCCATTTCCACCGGCATCGTCTGGATTATCTATCAGTTCACCCAGCGCTATCTGGACGCCAGCATGCTGATCACGGCGGTGATTCTGACCCTGTCGGTGCTGGGCATCGCAGCGGTGGTGCTGGCCGAGGCGCACGAATGGGCCGAAGCGCAATGGCGGCGCGATTTCCCGCGCACCCCCAAGCGGCTTGAGCCAAGCGATTACAAGCCCAAAGTCTCGGTGCATGTGCCGTGCTACAACGAGCCGCCGGAGATGATGATCGAAACGCTCAACGCGCTGGCGGCCATGAGCTATCCGGACTTCGAGGTGATTGTGATCGACAACAACACCAAAGACCCGAATGTCTGGAAGCCGGTGCAGCGTCATTGCGAAGAGGTGCTCGGCGAGCGTTTCCGCTTCTATCATGTCGACCCGTGCGAAGGCTTTAAGGCCGGCGCGCTGAATTTCGCCCTCGAACACACCGCTGACGATGTGGACGTGATTGCCGTGATCGACAGCGACTATCTGGTCGATCCGAGCTGGCTGGACGAAACCATACCGGCTTTCGAAAACCCGAAAATGGCCATAGTCCAGGCGCCGCAGGATTATCACGACGGCGACGAAAGCCTCTTCAAAGCCATGATCAATGCCGAATATCAGGGCTTTTTCCATATCGGTATGGTGACCCGCAACGAGCGCAACGCCATTATCCAGCACGGCACCATGACCATGGTCCGCGCCAAGGTGCTGCGTGACGTGGACGGCTGGGCGCAATGGTGTATTACCGAAGACTCAGAGCTGGGCCTGCGGATTTTCATGCTCGGCTACGAAGCCACCTATATTCCGCGCAGCTATGGTCAGGGCGTGATGCCCGACACCTTCCTCAACTACAAAAAGCAGCGCTTCCGCTGGGCCTACGGCGCAATTCTGATTATGCGCCACCATCTGTCGAGTCTGTTGGGGCTGAACAAAACCGAACTGACCCGCGGCCAGCGCTACCACTTTCTGGCCGGCTGGCTGCCGTGGGTAGCCGACGGGATTAATCTGTTCTTCAATCTCGCCGCGATTACCTGGAGTGCGCTGATCCTGCTGTGGCCGGACCGCTTTGCCGCGCCCGAATACATCTTCTCGATCCTGCCGCTGACCTTCTTCGTCTTTAAGATCTCGAAGATGTTCTTCCTCTACCGCGGCCGCCTGCGCAGCGGCCTGCGCCAGACGCTGGCTTCGGGCGTGGCCGGCCTGGCGCTCTCGCATACCATCGGCCGGGCCTTTTTGTCGGGCATGGTCAACAGCAAGATCGGCTTTTTCCGCACGCCCAAGCTGACCGGTAACAGCCGCATTCTGCAGGCCCTGAACGAGGTCCGCGAAGAGCTCTTGTTTGCGATTGCCTTTCTGCTCTCGGCAGGCGCGTTTCTGGCCGGCATCCACAACGGTTCGCTACTGGCCAATGCCAGTGCGATTGACGTGAAGATGTGGTGTGCAGTCATGGCCGTGCAAAGCATTCCGTTTATGGCCTCGGTGGCCATGAGCCTGATCAGCGCCATGCCGCATCTGCCGGCGTCGCTGGTCGGTGTGATGCCGCCGATCAACCGCGCCCACGACGACGCACCGGCGCAGCACAGCCGCCATCCCGGCCCGCCCGGACAGTAAGCGGACAACGACTGCCGCAAGCACAAAAAAAGCCCCGCCAATGCGGGGCTTTTTTTATCTCAGAACGGCTGAAGCAGACGTGCCGCCGGTCGCGTTCAGGGCAAGGCCAACTGTTCACCGGAGAAAATATCACTGGTCAGTGTCTTGATATGACTGACACGCGTGTTTATCGCCGCACACGCTCCCTCTTCCGCCCCGTCCACACAGACCAGCGGCTCGGCGCTGAAGCGGTCAATGGCCAGCGTCATGCCCGGCAAGGGACGCAAAATCGTGTTCTCATCCGGCTCCAGCAGGTTCAGCAGGGAATCGCGCTGATCGCCGAGCAACGCCATGATAATACCCGGCGCCTGATACATGGGGATATGCCCGGTGTTGAGCACGCCATTATCACCGTCGGTGAAAATCATCGGCGTTTCGCTGTAGGTGCGGAACATGGCGGGCGTGAACTGCCCTTTATCCCGCTCCAGCAGACCGGACTCAACAAAGCCGTCAAAGTTCGGCCCGAGAAACGGCAGATGGTCACCGAAGACCAGAATCACCGCCTGCGGATCCTCCCGGCGCAGCTTGTCGTAATAATCCATCAGCTCACGGGACTTGTAGTAGAGCGTATTGACGTAGCGCTCGACCAGATTCGGGTCGTTCTGCACCCTAACCGGCGACGGCCGCGCCTCATTCAGCGGGTAATCCATATGCCCGAAATAGGTCACGATATAACTCAGCAACGGCGTGCCGGCCGCCCGCATGGGCGCCTGTTTTTCATCCAGCTGGCGGTACAGCGACGCATCGCTGAGAAACGGCCCGTTCATATCGTCCAGGGCGAAATCATTGACCGACCAGTAATCGCTGAAGCCCAGCCGGTCATAGGCAAACACGCGGTTCCAGAATGCCGCTGAATTGGGGTGTGAGGCGATGGTCCGGAAACCGGCTCTGGCCAGCTGATCCGGCAGACAGGGCACACGGTTACGCAGCCAGCCCTCAAAAAACACCGCATCGTGAGTGACCGGAAAACCACACAAAATCTCAAACTCACTATTGGCCGTGTAACCACCGAAGACCGGCGCCAGTCCCGTGCTGTGCCCGCTTTCGGCCCACAGCGCGCGGAAACGCGGGTCCAGCGGATCTTCGCTGATACCGGCTGCGGTCAGCGCCATCGGGTCGAAAAACGACTCCAGCAAGATAATGTAGACATTGCGCTGTTCCAGCACCGGATCCGCACTGTCCGGGCGCCGTCCGCCCGCTACCGCATCGAGTGCATCGTGCACCTGCGCTTCGCTTAACACCACATCACCGCGCGCCAGATTGCGGCTGGTCTCTTGCAGCACATGATGGATCAGGCCACGGTCACGGTAGTTACCCGGCTGATCCCAGATGCGATCGCCGAAATGCGCATCCATAAACGCATTCACCGCGGTCGGAAATGAGGCAAACGCAAAGCCCGCACCACCGAGCAGGGCCAGCAGAACCCAGGTCCGCAAACGCAGCCAGTCAATCGCGTAAATCCACATCAACACCGGCAGCAGCAAGGCAGCCCACATGGCAAACAGCCGCCAATCATCAAACAGCCGGAACATATTGACGAAACCCACGAAATCGTCCGGCATCACCGGACTGCCCAGCACCGCGTATTTGAGGCCGTTGCTGATCTGCAGCACGGAAATCGTCAGCGTCCAGGCCAGTGCCCAGGGCACAAAGCGCCGGCACAGCAGATACAACAGACAACCGACCACCACATGGATCAGCGCATCGCGCCACAAGACACCGGCCCAGACCGTCAGATCAAAGAAATACCAGGTAGCCAGCTGGGTCAGGCCGTAAAGAAGCAGTATCCACACGGCAGCCTTTACAAGGCCCTGCGTGGCAGGTTTGCGGGAAAGTGAAGTGTTCTCAGTCAAAACGCGGACGTCTCCGTCAGTTGCCGCACCGGCCCATACGCCGGCGCTGCCTAACCTGACATCTTAACAAATCGGCACGACAGCGTGATGGCGCAAGCGTAAAACATGCGCACTGACGCCGGCGCACAACGCAAAACGGCGCTGAAAAGCGCCGTCCACGAAAACAAAAAAACCGGAATCAGAGACTGTCGAGCAATTGCTTGCGCAGGGTTTTGGGCAGGCCCTTGATGGTCAGCTCGTCTTTGTCCTTATCGTAAACCACCCGCTCAGGAATCATGGCCGAGGAAAAGCTCACCGCCAGGTCTTTCTCGCGGCCCACATAGCGCATGAATTTTTTCAGGCTGTTCCGGTCGACGTGGATTTTCTCGCCGTCGGCCGGCTGCGTCTCGGCGAGTTTCTCGACAAACTTGTCCGCGTCAACGCCCACTTCGCGGGCCACGCCACCGAGTTCGTCAAAAGCCACCGCCTCGCCGCGCTTATCCGATTCAATGCAAAAATCCACCACCTGCGACTGGAATTCGGTGACCTTGTCATCGGGCAGTTCCATGGAAAAACCGCTGACCGCCTCAAGAAACTTACTGGTCTCGGATTTCTTGTCGACGGTATTTTCAAAGCCGCACAGGGCGCGGAACGCATCGCCCCACTCGCCCGCACCGCGCGGCGCGGCCAGGGTGAGATAGGTCTTGCTGGCACCGGCCTGCCACAGCGACAGCTCGGCGCGCATGGCCATCAACGAGGAGCCGAAATCCACATAGCGCGTGGTCTCCACCTCCAGATTGTGGTTAATCACCATGGATTCTTTCAGGCTCAGCACGAAAATATAAAACGTCTGCACACCGAGGTGCTCTTCCTGCACAAACACCACATGGCCCTGCAGCGTGATCTCAAGCTCATCGAGCACTTCCCTGAGTTTTTCCATCCACTGCACACTGAGTGCGACAAAGGGGTTATCCCCCAGCTCGCCGTCCAGGTATTTCTGCAGATTACTGCCAAGCTCGCCGTTCTCAGCGGAGAACACACCGTAATCGCGCGCCGCGCGCCGTTGCAGCGCGTGTTTGAGCTCGTTTACAAAATCTTCCACCCGGTCATCCGGCGCCACGACGGTATCGCGCAGGCGCAGGGCCGCCTCGCCGCCTTCAAGACGTGAAAAACTGTGGGTAATGAATTCGCTCGTTGCCATGGGTGACTGCTTTTAGCCGGAAAAGCCGAGTATCATCGCGCGCTGCACAGGCGGATGCAAGGTAACCGGACCCGAAGCGCGTGCAGGCTCAGACACCGGCCAGCCAGCGGGTCACCTGCGCCGCCGGCGCTTCCCGGCAGCCGTGCGCATTCTGTCCGCACCACAGCGGCGAGAAATCATCGCTGCCGCCTTGTTCGGCCAGAGCACGCAACCGGCTTATCTCTGCCGAAGCATAGGGAAAGTCCGGCACCTGTGGGTTCAGGTAATGCAGTTCGCGCATCACCCGGTTGACGATACCGCGCGCCGGGCGCCCCGAGAACACATTGGTCAGCGCCGTATGCTCAGCGCGCTCACTGCTGAGTGCGCGGCGGTGCAACGCCGACGTGGTGGCCTCCGGGCACAGCAGATAAGCCGTACCCACCTGCACCGCCGAAGCGCCGCACAGACGCATCGCTTTGACCGCGAGCGGGTCGGCAATACCGCCGGCGGCCACCACCGGCACGCTGACCGCCTTGACAATCTGCGGCAACAGGGCGGCCAGTCCGACCTGCGTGGTCACATCATCGGAGAGAAACATACCGCGATGTCCACCGGCTTCCAGGCCCTGGGCGATCAGCACATCGGCGCCTTTGGCCTCCAGCCAGCGGGCTTCTTCGACAGTGGTGGCCGAGGACATCACCAGGGCGCCCCAGCCTTTGACCCGCTGCAGCAGATCCGGCGCAGGCAGGCCGAAATGAAAACTCACCACCGGCGGGGCAAACGGCTCGACCACATCGGCAATCTCATGACTGAAAGGCAGCCGCGAGGCGCCACCGGCGCTGCTGTCGGGTTCGGCACCGAACTGCGCAAAATACCCCTTCAACACGCCCTGCCAGCGCGCCTGCCGTTGTGCATCAAACGCCGGCATACGGTGACAGAAAAAATTCAGATTATAGGGTTTGGCCGTGGCGGCGGTGATGGTCTGCAAGGCCTCACTGATCTGCGCCGCGCTGAGCATACCGCAGGGCAAAGAACCCAGCCCACCGGCCTGGCAAACAGCAATCGTCAGCTCACTGCCCTGCACCCCGGCCATGGGGGCCTGAATGACCGGCAATTCGGTCAGTGGGAAAGTCGCTTTCATGGCTCCGTCCGCGTTTGAGAGGGCCGGCAATTATAGAACGAACGGCGGCCTATGGCTTGCCTTGCGCGGCCGTGGCCAGGGCGGCCAGCTGACGGTTATGCAAGCCTGACAGGAACCACAGCGCGCTGCAGGCGCCGAGCAAGGCCATGGCCATATCCGATTGCGTATCCCAGACATAGCCCTGTGTGCCGAGAAAGGCTTCGGCTGCCTGCCCGGACAACAGCGCCACGGCCCACTCGACCAGCTCGTAAAACGCACTGAAGCCGAGACAGAAGGAGACCACAATAAAATCGCGCCAGCCGGCGCTCTTGACGACCTGTTTGCGGATCAACAGCTCGCGCGCCACCATGGCCGGCACAAAGCCCTGGAAAAAATGCCCGAGTTTGTCGTAGTTGTTGCGCTCAGCGCCGAACAAGCCGTCAAACAACGGCACTTCAGCATAGGTGTAGTGCCCGCCGACCATCAGCACCACACAGTGCGCGAGAATCAGCCAATACAACAGCGGGGTCAGGGGGAAACTTCTATAGCTCAGTGCCAGAGCGACAAGCGCCAGCAAGGCCGGCGCCACTTCCAGCAGCCAGGTCAGGGGATCTTTGGGATGGATGCCGGACCACAGCAGAACCAGAAAAAAAACGCTTAACCAAAGGTATTTCATTTCTCCCCCTGCTTCTGCCGTGGTCTTGTCAAAACGGATTTATGCGCGCCTTACGCGACGGTAAGCCAGCCCGGCGGCCAGCAGCCACCAGCCGGCCGCACCACCGCCATCGGAACCGCTGTCATCTTCGCTGTTGCTCTGGCTGTCGTCGCTGTCGCCTGAACTCAGGCTGTCAGAACCGCTGTCCACAGCACTATCGCTGTCCGTCCCGTCGCTGCTGTCTTCGACCAGCAACTCAGCACGGATATTATCGGCATACACAATCGAGGTGCCGGCGCCTTCTTCACGTCTGGCTTTGATCTCTTTGCTTTCGTTGGCGGATGTGTAGATCGGCGTATTAATAATATACTCAATGACCTGATCGTCTACGGTAAACAAGACCTTACCGGCCTCGCGGTCAAGCGCCATGGACATGGTGACAGGCTTGTCGTAATCAGGCTGGATTTCGTCTTCCAGATGCACACACTCATTGCCGGCCTCGTTAAACAGCAAGCTGCTGGAGGCATCGAATACCGCATCATCAGAACGCTCCAGACAGGCAAAAACCCAGACACTGTCGTCCTTATCCTTGCCCAGTGAAATACCACCCCAGACATCCCCGGTAAAACCGTCAACACCGCCCTCGGCCGTATCGTTGTAGAGAATACCGGCCATCTGAATACGGCTGCGCCCGACACCGGTGGCAATGGTGTCGCTGCTGACCATCACCTCGGCCTGGAAAAAATCCGTACGCCCGATCAGCTGCAGGCGGGTATTGACGATCGAGGCCTCGTCTTCGCTGACGGCCGTCAGGCGCACCCGGCCGTCTTCCACGGTCACCGTCGAGTCACCGCTGGCATCAATATCAAAATAGGCCGCCGGAATTTCGCCGGAGGAGAAGTCCTCGGTGAAACTCACGGTGTCAGCCTGTGAGGAAAGGGATACAACTGAGCTTATGCAGAGCAAAGCGGCCGGTGCCGCCCACGGCTTGGCAAATCGCATTACGCACTCCGGGTCTTGTCGTCCAAATGTTATCCGCTTGAAGGGCAAGAATCGGGCCTGTGGCGGACAGCCTTCAGCGCCGGAAATGCAGCGTCTTGAGGCCGCCGCCACGGGGCTCTGCAAAGGCCTCAGGCGCGGCAATACGCCCGACGAATTCAAACGACGGCGCCCCGCAGCGCATGGCCTCTGTCAGAAAGCTGTCACTTAAATGCGGTGCGTTGAGACACATCAGCAGATCACAGGCGGGCGCCATAAACTGATCCAGACGGCGGATAATCTTCGGGTAATCGCGCTCAATATCGACACTGCCTTTTTGCAGGGTCGGCGGGTCACAGATCAGGAGATCAAACGGCCCGGCGCGCTTCAGGCGCCCGAAAGAACGGAAAATCTCCAGCTTGGCAAAACTCACCTGCCCGGTGCTCTGGCCGTTGAGCCGGTGATTACGACGCCCGCCTGACAAGGCCGCGCTGCTCATGTCCACACTCATCACAGACTGCGCGCCGCCGGCCACCGCCGCCACGGAAAAAGCGCAGGTATAGGCAAACAGGTTCAATACGCGCTTGCCTGCGGCCTGCTGCCGGACCCACTGGCGACCGTTGCGCATATCCAGAAACAGGCCGGTGTTGCGTTTGCTGCCGAAGCTCATCTCATACTGCAAGCCGGCTTCTTCGACCACATGCAGCGTCGGTATACTGCCCTGCACTGCTTCAACCGGACCGTCGCGCAGATAGCGGTATTGAAACAGCAGTGTTTCACAGGCCGGATTGTGCTGCAGCAGATGTGTACTCAGCGCGTCGCGCTCATCGTCTGTAATAGCCGCGTAGAGGGTCACCAGCATGACCGGCGGCAGCCAGTCAATAACGATATGTTCCAGCCCGGGATGCGCGCCGCCGCGACCGTGAAAAAGCCGCTGCGCTTCGTTTTCCGGCAGTGGATAAGGCGGTTTGCATTCAGGCAGCAGGCGCTGTGTGGATTCAGACATGACAGGATAGCCTTGGCTGGCGGGTCAGAACGTCACAGCCGCTGCAAGGGATTTCATCCATTGCAAGCCCTGTACGGTGTCGTTGACAGGCTTGTATTCAAAGCCCAGATAGCGCCCCGGTGCCAGGCGCGCGGTCTGCTTCAGCGCGGACTGAAAGTCCACCTGCCCGGTATCGGGCTCGTTCCGCTCCGGACAACCGGCAATCTGAAAATGCTCGGTCAGATGCGCGTATTTCTGCAAGCGTGACACGACATCGCCGTGCATCTTCGCGCAATGGTAAAGGTCAAACTGCAAGGCGATATTGTCGATGCCGCTGTCGCGCAGGCCGGCAACAATAGCCGCAGCCTGATCCAGATCAGAAAGAAAATACCCGGGCATATCCTCGCGGTTAATCGCTTCAATCAGCAATACAATCCCGTCGCCGCCCAGTTCTGTCGCGGCATAGGCAAGATTATCCAGATAGGTCTGCCGGTATAGCGGGTCGCTGTCATCCGGACAGACCCCGGCCATGCAATGCAGGCGTGTGCAGTTCAGGCCCGCCGCATATTCGCGCGCCAGCGCCACACTGTCTCGGAATGCCGCACGCTGCTGCGGCAGACAGGCCAGTCCGCGCTCACCACCCTCCCAGTTGCCGGGCGGCAGATTAAACAACACCTGCTTCAGGGCATTGTCGCTCAGGTGGCGGCGGATATCCGCCACGGGCATGGCATAGGGGAAGAGGTATTCGACGGCGCTGAAGCCGGCAGCCCTGGCGGCGGAAAAACGCGCCGGGAACGGCACATCCGGAAACAAAAAGGACAAATTGGCAGCAGCAAACAGCATTGGCAGGCATCCCGTAAAACACAATATCAGCACGCGGTCACCGGCGACCGCGGGGCTATTCTACGCGAATCCGCGCTGTTTTACGGTGTCTAGCCGTTCAGACGTGCGGGGCCGCCGGCCAGATCGGCGATTATCGGACAATCCGGGCGGGCATCGCCGTGGCAGGCATTGACCAGCTCGCTGAGGGTGTCACGCAGACTGCCGAGCTGGCGGATCTTTTCTTCGATCTCATCAATACGGGCCTGGGCAAGCTTTTTCACATCGGCGCTGGCGCGGTCGGCATCATCGTACAGCGACAACAGACTGCGGCAATCCTCGATCGAAAAACCAAGGCTGCGCGAGCGTTGCAAAAAACGCAGGCGGTTGACGTGATTGTCACTGTAGTTGCGGTAACCATTACTGGACCGGTCGGCAACAACCAGTCCGATATCATCATAGTACCGGACCGTCTTGACCGGCAGACCGGCTGCATCCGCAGCTTCACTGATATTCATAGCACCTCTTCAATCTATCGCCCTGTAAGGAATGATAGAGCGCTGCGGCACAGCGGCCATAACCCGATAACGGTAGCTGTCCCTCTCTTATGGGGCAGGTCTTCAGCCTTTCAGGCTATCTCCGATAGACCAGCGTTTGAGCAATAAGGCATTGCTGACCACCGATACCGAGCTCATCGCCATGGCCGCCCCGGCGACCGCCGGGCTCAGCAAGCCCGCCGCCGCCAGCGGCAAAGCAACCAGGTTATAGACAAAAGCCCAGAACAGATTCTGACGGATTTTACGGCGCGTCGCACCGGCAACCGAGAAGGCAGCCGGCACCAGACGCGGTTCCGGACGCAGCAAGGTCACACCGGCGGTTTCGATGGCCACATCCGTGCCCGAGCCCATGGCAATGCCCACATCCGCGGCGGCCAACGCCGGCGCGTCATTCACCCCGTCGCCGACCATGGCCACACAGCGGCCCGCATCGCGCAGCCTCGTCACCGCAGCGGCCTTATCTTCAGGCAGCAATTGCGCCTGCCAGTGATCAACGCCCAAGTGCGCGGCCACGGCAGCCACCACCGGCGCCGCATCGCCACTGAGAATCCCCACCCTCATGCCGGCCGATTGCAAACGCATCACCGCCTCGCGTGCGCCGTCACGCAGGCTGTCGCCGAAAGCCAGCACCGCCACCGCCTGCCCCGACAGCGCCAGGGTCACCGCGGTTTGCCCTTGCGCTTCAAGCGCATCAAGGCGGGCCGCAACCTTGTCCACGGCTATACCCAGTTGTGACATCAGAACCCGGTTGCCGAGCGCCACCGGCTGGCCGTCCACGCAGCCCGTTACCCCGGCACCGCGCTGGTTCCGGAATGCCGTCAGTTCGCCAAGCCGCAGCGACTGCGACTGTGCCGCGCGCAGCACCGCCTGCGCCAGCGGGTGTTCACTGCCCTGCTGCAAGGACGCCGCCAGTCGCAAAGCCTGTTCGGCGGTCAACGGCGCCAAGGGCTCGCAAAGCGTCATGCCGGGCCGGCCCCGGGTCAACGTGCCGGTCTTGTCAAAAATGACTTCCTGCACGCCATGCGCTTGCTCCAGGGTTGCAATATCTTTAATCAGGATACCGGCGCGTGCAGCCACGCCGGTGCCAGCCACCAGCGCGGTCGGCGTGGCCAGACCCAGCGCACAGGGACAGGCAATCACCAACACCGACACCGCGGCCAGCAGCGCCTGCGTGACACTCCCGCCGGCCAAAAGCCAGCCGATAAAGGTCAGCGTCGCAATCCCCAGCACCAGCGGCACAAAGACCGCCGCCACCCTATCGACCAGACGCTGAATCGGCGCCTTGCCGCTCTGCGCCTGTTCAACAATGGCAATCACCCGCGACAGCGTGGTGTCTGCGCCGGTCGCCCTGACCTCCACCGTCAGCAGCCCATCGCCGTTGACCGCGCCGCCGGTGACCGGATCGCCGACACCACGCAACACCGGCAGCGATTCGCCGGTCAGCAGGGATTCGTCCAGCTCACTCTCGCCTTCGGTAATACGTCCGTCGACCGCGACCCGCTCACCGGGACGGATGCGCACCTGATCACCCACTCGCAGTTGCGCAACAGGCACAAGCTGCTCCCGTCCGTCACGCAGCAGGGTAGCCGTTTGCGGGCGCAAGGAGAGCAGTTCACGCACCGCGGCCGAGGCACTTTGCCGGGCGCGCCCTTCCATCCACTTACCGAACATCACCAGCGTGATGACCACGGCTGCACTTTCGAAATACAAGTGTGTTGAGTGCCCGCTGAGCAACAACACGACACTCAGGAAATAGGCCGCTGAGGTGCCCAGCGCGACCAGCACATCCATATTGCCGACCCGGTTACGCAATGCCCGCAGCGCGCCCTTGTAAAACCGCAGTCCGATCCAGAACTGTACCGGTGTGGCAAGCAGCCAGCTCAGCAGCGGTGGCAGGAAAGGCGCGGCGCCGAACCACATCAGGATCATTTCAGCCAGCATCGGCAAGGACAGCGCAATCGCCGCCACCAACTGCAGCGAATCGCGCTTCCACCACGGTGTCGCGCCCGGCGGCGCCGTGTCCGGTTGTGCCGGACTTGCTGTAAAACCGGCCTGCTCGACCGCCTTTACAAGCGCAGCCGTCTCCAGCTCGGTGCCGCGCACCCTTGCCTGCTCCAGCGCCGGATTCACCTCAGCATGGCTCACGCCGAGCACCGCGCGCAGGGCTTTTTCCACCGCCGCCGCGCAGTTCGCGCAGGTCATGCCGCCGATCGCCAGGGTCAGATCCGGCAGCGGGGATTCATAACCGGCGCTGCGCACCGCCTCGCGCAGTGCCGGCACGTCGCTCTGCCCGGCGTCAAACTCAACCATGGCACTGCCAAGCGCCGGATTGACATCCACCGCACGCACGCCCGGCACCGCTAACAGGGCTTTCTCCACCGCCGCCGCACAGCCCGCACAGGTCATGCCTTCGACAGGCAGCGTCAGCTGCTGTGTCTCACCTGCTGAGGTATAGCCGGCCGCCTGTATCAGCGCCTGCAAGGCACCGCGGTCGGTGCGCTGCGGATCGAAACGGATACGCGCCTGCGATAAGGCAAAACTGACCTCAGCCGACAACACACCCTCACCGGCCTGCAACTGTTTTTGCAAGCCTGCCGCGCAGCCCTCGCAACTCATCCCCGCCACCGGCAGGGTCAGGGTCTGCACAGGCGCCGCAGTGGTTTCAGCGGCGACATGGTGCGCTTCGTAGCCCGCATCGCGGATCTGCTGAACCAGCTCCGCCGCTGACGGCCCGTCGCTGTCAAGCTCCAGCGTAGCCAGCGCCTGCGCATAGCTGACCTCGGCCCGCCGCACGCCCGGCAAGGCCGCCAGTGTTTTTGTCAGTCCCGCCGCACAGCCGTCACAACGCAGACCGCTAACGGACAAGGAAACCGTAGTCGGGGTGTCGGATTTCACAGAGTCTCTCCTGCCACACAATATAGGGCGAGTATGAACCTTCCCATCGCTGGAAGGTCAAGTGCAGACAGCGCATGACTGAACACCGTCCCCGCGCGGACCCGCTTTGTGATACGTTCACATAGGACTCTACCAACCAATATCGTATCAAGCAGGGAGAAACGCGTATGTCTGGCTTTACCTTCAATGCGCCGCGCCGGGTGATCTGCCGTGCCGGTGCGATACAGGATCTGGGCGGGATCGCCAAAACCACCATTGGCAGCCCCTTGCTGATCGTCACCGACCCCGGCGTTTGCGAGGCCGGTTTGCTCGCGCCGGTCAAAGCCGCGCTGGATGAGGCCGGCGTCGAGTTCGCCGTCTTTGCCGGGGTGCAGGCCGATCCGCCCGACGCTGTGGTTCTTGCCGCCACCGAATCGGCACTCAATATCGGCGCGGTGGGCGTGATCGGTCTCGGCGGCGGCTCATCTATGGACGTGGCCAAACTGGTCGCACTGCTGGCCCGCGGTAATGAACAACTGGCCGATATCTACGGCGTGGATAAGGTCACAGGCGACCGGCTGCCGCTGATCCAGATCCCGACCACCGCCGGCACCGGCTCCGAGGTCACACCGGTGGCCATAGTCACCGTGGGTAAAAGCGAGAAAAAAGGCGTGGTCTCGCCCTGTCTTTTACCGGACGTGGCCCTGCTGGATGCGCGCCTGACACTGGGTCTGCCGGCGCCGGTCACCGCCGCCACCGGGGTCGATGCCATGGTCCACGCCATTGAGGCCTATACCTCGCGCAATCCGAACAACAACCCCGTCTCGGCCGTACTGGCGCTGCAGGCACTGAGCCTGCTCGGGCGTCATATCAAAACAGCGGTACACGACGGCAGCGACCTGCAGGCACGAGAAGGGATGCTGCTCGGGGCAATGCTCGCGGGTCAGGCTTTCGCCAATTCACCGGTGGCCGCCGTGCATGCCCTGGCCTACCCCCTCGGCGGGCGCTATCACCTGCCGCACGGTCTCAGCAACGCATTGGTGCTGGCGCATGTGATGCGCTTTAACCGCCCGGTTTGCGCCGGGGCCTATGCCCGTCTGGCAACGCAGATTTTCCCGGAGCTGGCCGCTTATGAGGACAAAGAGGCGCGCTGCGATGCGCTGATCGAGGCGCTGGCGGCACTGGTGGAGGAGCTGGGCATCAAGCCACGCTTACGTGATTACGGGATTAGCAAAGAGGCCTTAGCGGCGCTGGCCGGCGATGCCATGGAACAAACGCGGCTGTTGGTGAATAACCCGCGCGAACTCAGCGAAGCTGACGCGCTGGCGATTTACGGGGCGGCCTGGTAGCCGCCCCGCGACAGGTTTTAATCGACTATCACCAGAATATAGTCGGAGTAGCCTTCGTACTCGGCCTCGATATACACGGAGTCGCTACCGCTGATGGACAGCTCACCCTTGTTACTCGAGCTGTTACCCACCGAGATGTAAGACGAGCCCGGTGAGACTTCCGACCACTCGGCATCATCGGTCACGTCGTCGACGGTGCCATCGGTATAAGCCACCCACAATGTCAGCTCATAACCGTCATCGCCCGTATCGAGGGTGATGCTGTTGGAGCTGCTGCTGTAGATGTAGATGCTGTCGATTTGCAGCTCTTCGGCGGTCACGCCGGTGGTGGCAGTCAGGCCGCCGCACACCGCCGAGACGGTCGTGCTGCCTTCTTCGTTAGCCGTCAGCTCACCGACCTCGCTGTCCGAAAAGCTGGCAATATCCGTATCCAGAGTGCTCCAGCGTGTGGCCAGCGTGATATCGGAGCTCGCGCCGTCAGTCCAGCTGCCGGTGGCGGTGTATTGTTGCGTTTCGTCAACGGTCACCGTCGTCTCATCGGGCGAGATCGTCAGCCCGCTCAGCGTATCGAGTATCGTCACATCCTGCGAGGCACTGACCCCGTCCAGGGTCGCCGTCACCGTCACAGCGCCGGAGTGATGCAGCACCAGCTCATCGTCATCGCCGACCTTATCGATCCAGGCCAGATTGGTATCCGAACTGCTCCACGTCGGCGAGTCCAGCAGTTCGCGCGTGCTGCCGTCGCTGTAGGTGCCCACACCCATGAGCGGCGTGCTGAGACACTCGTCGTACTCGTCCTCCACATTCAGTTCCAGCGCCGTCAGATCGGCAGTACGCACAGTCAGGGTCTGTGAGGCTTCCAGCCCGGCCAGGCTGGCGACAATCGAGGCACTGCCGTCGGCCACCGCGGTAACCGTACCGCTGTCATCCACCTGCGCGACGCTGTCGTCCGAACTCTCCCAGGTGACCGTATCGGTCAGGTCATACTCATCGCCGCTGTCACTGCTGCCACTGGCGCTGGCCTGAAAGCTCTGGCCGGCATTGACCAGCGAGGCTTCCAGCGTCACCGACACGGCGCTGATACCCAGTCCCGCCACTTCATCGGCCTGCAGAAACTCCGACATGCCGCTTTCATTGCTGTCGCAGGCGCCCAGCAACAACAGCAGCGACAACACCGCACCGGCCCGGGTCAAATCAGAACGCATAGCTTGCCCCCAGACCGAAGTTGTCATTTTGCATATCATCCTCAAGAAACCACCGCGAGTAGGTCAGACCCATAGCCAGCCCCGGCAGGCGGTTGCGGCTGACCAGCAATTCCACCCCGATCGTCACCGTCGGGCCTTTAAACCACTCACTACCGGGGTAGTCCTCCCCGTCGAGCGAGCCGTCCAGTTGCAACTCGCCGTAACCGACACTGACCCAGGCATGACCGCCGAACTCGTCCGGCGACTGCAGGCGCACGGCCACACCACGGAAATCACCCGTCTCGATGGACAGACCGTCTTTCTCATGCTCACGGCTTCCCCACCCGAGCTGTATCTCCGGGCCTATGCCGTAGTGGCTCAGCCAGCCTGCGCTGGCCAGCCATTGCTGGGGATAATAAGAAGTGTCGTTAAGTTTTAAGTCCTGCACCTGGTAATAAAGTGAGCCGAAGAATCCCTCGGCCTGCACCGGCCCGGCAGCAAGTGCGCCGCCCAGCAATCCGGCGGTCAGCAGCGTGACTGTTTTCATGTTAATTCCAAAATTTCACATCGGGTTAATCGGCACAGTATAGTCAAAGCCCTGTCAGTCTTTGTCACCTGACTGTGCGATCGTCCCAACCTTACGCGAAGCTAATATTTTCAGGCCTGCGGATCCTCGTCGCCGTCCGCACCGGAGGCCAGCGATGATTGCGCCTCATCCGCTTCGCGCTCACGGCGGGTACGGAAACCTGTCTCCGGCAGCCAGTCCCTGAATTCGAGACCGTAGATCTCCCAGGTTGTGACAAACAGTGCAGCGATAATCGGGCCAATCATGAAACCGGCAAAACCAAACATGATAATGCCGCCGAGGGTGCTGAAGAAAATCATCAACTCGTGCAACTGCGTGTCATTGCCCACCAGACGCGGACGCAACACATTGTCGATCGAGCCCACCACCGCTGCGCAGTACACAGCCAGCACCACGGCCTGCCAGATCTCGCCTACGGCAATAAGGTAGACCGTAGCGGGAATCCAGATCAGCGCCGTCCCCACGCCCGGCACCACCGACAGGAACATCATCACCACCGCCCAGAGCAAAGCGCTGGGCACGCCCAGCAGCCAGAATCCCAGGCCGGCAAACGCGCCTTGCAAAAAGCCGATCACCGCCGTGCCTTTAAGCGTCGCACGGCCGACCGAGGTAAAACGCGCCAGCAGCTGCTGTTCGTCACTATCGTCAAGCGGCAGGTAGTAAAGGATTTTTTTGACCAGCACGTCGCCGTCGAGCAGGAAGAAAAACATCGTGTACAGGACGACAAACACCAGCACCACGACATTCACCGTCCCCACCGTGGCCGACTGCACCAGATCAACAACGGTTTTACTGATCCCGCCGACAAACGTGCCCAGATGCTCCAGCACCGCATCCCGGTACGGCAAAAGCGTGTCATAAAAAGGCAGGCCGCTGAGCATTTCACTGATCATGCCCGGCTCGGCCAGATGCTGTTGTATCCAGGGCTTCGCCTGCGAAGCGATATCCAGCGCCTGGGCCACCACCGTGGCCGAAATCACCAACACCGGCACCACCACAAACAGCAAGGCACTGACCACAGTCAGCCCCGAGGCCAGCGCCTCACGGCCGCCGACCAGCCCCCGCATCCGCTGATAAAACGGATTGAACAAGGCCGCGAACAGCCCGGCCAGAAAGATCGCTTTCAGGAACGGTCCGATCATGCTTAGAAACAGGGCAGAAATGCCAAAAGCGACCGCCAGTACGACGGTCCGGTTGACGGTCATTTGATTCACATTCGGACTCCGGTTGATTCCGCCCGAGAGTGTGGCCGATGCAGCCGGCGCTGTCGAGCCACGCCCGGCGGCAGCGCCTTGCCCCGTGCAAATGTTATGTTATAACATCTCGCGCTTCGTCAGTTTTTGTCCTTAAACCTTTACACAACGGAACCGACCCGATGAAACCCACACTGCGTAAACCCGCCTCCCGGCTCGTGCTGGCCGCAGCACTCTCTGCTCTTGTCGCCTGCTCAGATGATGACAACAATGACGAGGTTCTGACTGATACCGATGCGGAGCAAAACATCGATCAGGAAGAAAATACAACAGATGACACCAACATCATCAGCGATACCGGCCTCCCGGAAGGTCTGTCCTTAAGCCTGCTTGACACCAACTCCGGCGCTTATTACCAGTTTGACACCGACAGCGGCGTACTCACCGACCTCAACGAAGCGGCCGCGGCCAGCGAAGACAGCGCCGTGCAGAAGCTGGCCATTAGCGACACCTCCGTGCTGGGCAGTTTTTTCCACTGGCCGGATTTCCGCGAAGTCGACGGTGAGGATGTTTTCGACAATAAATACCTGCTGATGACGCCCGATTACGTGGCAGGCGACACCATCGATGACAGCGTATTTATCCAACTGGTGCACTTTCACGGCGACACCCTGGCCGCGCACAGCGCCGACGAATTTGCCGGACTGGAAGAAGGCAGCGCCAAAGCCGAAGGCCTGGCCCGCCTGAACAGTGCCGTCGCCGCGCAACAGGCACTCAGCGAGGAAGTGGCCGAAGCCATGCCTGAAGGTGAAACCCTGTGCCGCGCTTTTGTAGACCCCTATATCGCCTACGAGCTCAGCGAAGAACATGATCATGAGCACGACGATGCCGACGAAGCCCATGAAGAAGACGACGACCACACCCTGATCCATATGGCCCTGAGTGACAGTGGCCGGATGTATTTTATGAGCGAAGGCGAAGACGGCCTGAGCGAGACCCAGGGTTTTGTCAAACTCGACGATGTGACCAGCATTGCTGACTGCGACCGCACTACCATCGCCCGTACCAGTGAAGACGGTGTACTGGTCTTTATCCCCGACACCCAAATGCTGTATCTGGTCGACTCACACGGCGGTGACTACCACCAGCACTCCAGCTGGGATCTCGATGTCATCCTCGGCGAAGGCGGACGCGCCGATATGCTCGCTGTGCTTGGCGCCGGCTCCGAAGAAGAGCACGACCACGACCACGACGAATAATGTCCGTGTCCTCTGCCATGATGCTTGCGGGTCTCAGACCCGCAAGCCTTTCCCTTCTCTGCGTGATCTGCGCCCTGCCCGGCAACGCGCGGGCTGCCGACGAAATACAACTCGAGGAACTGGAGGTACAGGGCGATTACCCCGGCAGCGCCGCTGAGCAGAGCCGTCCTGCACAGCGCTTGCGCTCCGATGCCGCTAACGAAACCCTCGGCGGCTATCTCGATTCACTGCCCAATGTGGACAGCAGCAGCTACGGCGAAGCGGTCGGCCGGCCTGTCGTGCGCGGCATGAGCGGCTACAGGGTTGGCATATTGCAAAACGACAATGCCGTCTCCGATCTGTCGGCCATGAGTCACGACCACGCTGTCGCCGTGGCACCGGCCAGCGCCGAGCGTATCGAGTTGCTCAAAGGTCCGGCCTCACTGCTGTATGCCGCCCGGGCCGGCGGCATCGTACGCCTCAGCGACTGGCTCGACGCCCCCTTCCCCGCCGCCGGCTTGCACGGCACCCTGCGCGCGCAGCTACGGCCTGATCCGCAGGGACACAGCCTCGACGCGCGGACCACCGTGGCCGGTGAGAAATGGCTGTTCCGGGCCGGCGCGCTTGACCAACACAACAATGCCTACCGCGACGGTCACGGCAATACCATCGGCGACAGTGATCTTGAAACACAGCAATACCAGGCAGCACTGGGCTGGCGCGGGCACGCCGCCAGTGAATGGCTGCTCTCGGCCACCCGGCTGGAAAAAGACTACGGCATCCCCAACCTGACCGACGAGTCCACACGCATCCATATGCGCAGCGACGATATCGGCCTGAAAGGCCGCATCTGGCCCGACAGCCGCTGGCTCGAAGAAGCCACCGTGGAATTGCGGCATAACGATTACCTGCACGACGAAACCGAAGGGGGGCGCAAAGACGGTTTATTCGGGCAAAAACGCAACAGCGCCTCGCTGAATCTGGTCTGGCAAAGCGCCCGCTGGCGCGGTGAAACGCGGCTGACACTGGCCGACAGCACGCTTAAAGTCTGTCATGAGCACGGCGCCTGTGATGACTTCGCCGACGCCTCACGCAGCGGCAATCCGCTGGGTGAATCGGTACTGCAATACCAGACCAACACCGGCCTGCCCTACAGCCACGGCCACCCGATGCCCGATACACGCAGCCGCACAGCAGGCCTGTCGGCGCGTGCCGAACGCTCACTGAACGGGCCGATGAATCTGACCCTCGGCGCCAATCTGCACTACCGCTCACTGAGCGCCGACCCGGATAATATTCAGGAGCAATGGGTCTATCCGACGCAACTGGACCCGCACTACTACGATGACCGCAATGACCTGAGCCGCAGCCTGTCGGCCGGCCTGAGCGGTCAGCTGCGCCGTCTCGACTGGCAGCTCAGCCTCAGTTATCTGCAGCGACTACCCAGTGCCGATGAGCTCTATTGGAACGGCTTTCACCACGCCACCGACAGCTATATTTTCGGCAATCCGGATCTGGACACCGAGCGCAGCGTGAATATCGACGCCGACCTGCGCTGGCAACACCGCAGCCACCGGCTGGCGCTTTCCGCATTTAACTACCACTTCAGCGATTACATCTATCAGTCCGCTGCCAGCGACGCCGACGGCAATACGCTCAGCGACCCCTTTCATCTCAGCGAGGTCTGGTTTACCGCCCGGACCGGCGCGGATTTCCGCGGTGGCTCAGTGCGCTATGAAAACACCGCCCTGCAGCTGCAGGGCACTCCGCTGACCCTGTGGGCGCAAGTGGACCTGATCCGCTCGGAAGATGAACAGGGCGATACCCTGCCGCGCACAGCGCCGCTCAGCACAGAAACCGGTGTCAGCTACGACAACGCAGGCTGGCAGGCCAGACTCAGCGCCCGTCACACCCACCGCGCCGACAAGCTCGCGCCCGGCGAGAATCCGACCGACGGCTACACCTGGCTCAGCGCCTATCTGGAACGTCGCCTGAACCTGCGCGGGCAGGAACTGCAGTTGTGGCTGAAAGCGGAAAACCTGCTTGACGAGCAGGCTTACAACCACCTTTCGGTTCTCAAAGACACCGCCCCGCGGCCCGGCCGGCAGATCAGTATCGGCCTGCAACTGAACCTGCCTTGACAGTCTGCCCCCCGCACGGCGCTTGAGCCGGACGGGGGCAGTTCCTATACTGGCGCGCTTGACCCGTCGGTAACCCGCACCATGCCCGCCATCCTGCTCAGTACACTTAACGCCCGGTATATTCACGCCTCACTCGGCCTGCGCTATCTGTTGGCCAATATGGACGAGCTACGTGAACGCACCGCACTGCGCGAATTCACCATCAACCAGCGCACCGATGTGATCGCCGAGGCCATCCTCGCCGATGCGCCTGAGGTGCTGGGGCTGGGCGTCTATATCTGGAATGTGCGCGAGACCGCCTCGCTGGTGGCGACCCTGAAAACCCTGCGTCCGCAAATGCAGATTGTGCTCGGCGGTCCGGAAGTCAGCTTTGAAACCGAACAGCAACAGCTCACCGCACTGGCCGACTATGTGATTACCGGTCAGGCCGATCTGGCTTTTGCGCGCCTGTGCCGCGAGCTGCTGGCCGGACGCCGCCCGGCGCAGAAAATCATCCCCGCCCACCCGGAACCGCTGCCGTTTCTGAAGCTGCCTTATCATGAGTACAGCGACGAAGACCTGCGCCAGCGGGTGATTTACGTGGAAGCCTCGCGCGGCTGCCCCTTCAAGTGCGAGTTCTGCCTCTCGGCACTGGACAAAACCGCCACGCCGTTTGATCAGAGCGCGTTTCTGGCGGCCATGCAATCGCTCTATGAGCGCGGTGCACGGCATTTTAAATTCGTTGACCGCACGTTTAATCTGAAGATTCAGAACAGCCTGCAAATCCTCAATTTCTTTCTTGAGAAACTCGCCGAAACCCCACTTTTTCTGCATTTTGAGCTGATCCCCGACCGCCTGCCCGAGGCCCTGCGCGAGACCCTCAAGCGTTTTCCGCCGGGCTCGCTGCAATTTGAAATCGGCGTCCAGAGCTTTACCCCCGAAGTACAAGCCCTGATCTCACGCAAGCAGGACAATGACAAAACCTGTGAGAATCTGTGCTGGCTGCGCGAGCACACCCACGCGCATATCCACGCCGATCTGATTTTCGGCCTGCCCGGGGAAACCCTGCAAAGCTTTGCCGACAGCTTTGACAAGCTCTATGCCCTGCGCCCGCACGAAATCCAGCTCGGCATACTCAAACGCCTGCGCGGCACGCCTATCGACCGCCATACCGGGCCCTTCGGCATGCGCTACCACCCCGAACCGCCCTATCCGATCCTGATGAACGACCGGATCAGCTTTCCGCTATTGCAGCGGGTCTCGCGGCTGGCGCGCTACTGGGACATGATCGGCAACTCCGGCCGCTTTGAGCGGGCCACCGCGCTGATTGCCGGCGACCGGCCTTTTGCGCGTTTTCTGACCCTGAGCGACTTTATCTACGAGACCAGCGGGCAGACACACAAAATCTCCCTGCGCAATCTGTTCGCCCTGGTCTGGCAGGGCCTGACCGGGCCCTTGCAGGTAGCCCCGGACGTGGCCACCGCCGCGCTGGCCGCTGACTTTGCCGATGCCGGCCAGAAAGGGGTCTTCACGCCGCCGCAAACGCAAACCGACAGCCGCAGCCCGGCCGCGCTCGATGCGGCCGGCAGACAGCGCCGCCATCGCAGCTGACGCGGCCGCGCACACATTGCCGGGCGCCGCCCGGCAGCAACATTCCGACGCGGCCTTGACGGTGGTATACTCGGCGGTTTTTCGCAAAGCGGATTCCACGCTCATGAACCTGACCTCGCTTACCGCCATTTCCCCTGTCGACGGCCGTTACGGCAACAAAACCTCTGCACTGCGCAGCATCTTCAGCGAATACGGGTTGATCCGTTTCCGCGTTGAGGTGGAAGTGCGCTGGCTGCAGGCGCTGGCCGATGAGCCGGGCGTGACCGAACTGCCCCCCTTTGATGCCGACACCAATGCCTTTCTTGACGGCATCGTCAGCAACTTCAGCGAAGCTGACGCGGCCCGCGTGAAGGAGATCGAAGCGACCACCAATCACGACGTCAAAGCCGTTGAGTATCTGCTGAAAGAAAAAACCGCCGGCCATCCGGTGCTCGATGCGGCGCGTGAATTTTTCCACTTCGCCTGCACCTCCGAAGACATCAACAACCTGTCCTATGCGCTGATGCTGCGCGAGGCACGCGATCAGGTCATGCTGGCCGAATGCGATCAGATTATCGCCGCCATCCGCCAACTGGCCAGCGACACCGCCGCCCAGCCCATGCTCAGCCGCACCCACGGCCAGACCGCCTCGCCGACCACCGTCGGGAAGGAAATGGCCAACGTGGTCTACCGCCTCGAACGCCAGCGCAAACAGATCGCCGCGGTCGAACTGCTGGGCAAAATCAACGGCGCGGTCGGCAACTACAACGCCCACCTGTCCGCTTATCCGGATATCGACTGGGCGGCATTTGCCGAGCGCTTCGTCAATGAGCGTCTGGGTCTGACCTTCAACCCCTACACCATCCAGATCGAGCCGCACGACTACATCGCCGAGCTGTTCGATGCACAAGCGCGCTTTAACACCATCGTGCTGGATTTCGCGCGCGACGTCTGGGGCTATATTTCACTGGGCTATTTCAAACAGAAAACCATCGCCGGCGAAGTCGGCTCCTCGACCATGCCGCACAAGGTCAACCCGATCGACTTCGAAAACGCCGAAGGCAATATCGGTATTGCCAATGCGCTGTTTAATCATCTGGCCGCCAAGCTGCCGGTCTCGCGCTGGCAGCGCGATCTGACCGACTCAACCGTATTGCGTAACCTCGGTGTCGGTGTGGCCCACACCAGCATCGCCGCACAGTCCCTGCTCAAAGGCATCGGCAAGCTGGAGCTGAACACGGCGCGCCTGGATCAGGATCTGGACAATGCCTGGGAAGTGCTGGCCGAGCCGATTCAGACCGTCATGCGCCGCTACGGCATCGAAAACCCCTATGAAAAACTCAAGGCCCTGACCCGCGGCCAGCAAATCGACGCGGCCACCATTCAGGCCTTTGTCGAGACACTGGACATCCCCGAAGAGGCCCGCCAGCGCCTGCGCGACCTGACCCCCGGCACCTACACCGGTCAGGCCGAACAACTTGCGCGCAAGATCTGAGACGGCCTGAGATGCGGATCAACTGGCCTGACGGCATCGACGAAGCGGTCTTTCTGCGCGATTACTGGCAGAAAAAACCGCTGCTGATCCGCAACGCTTTTCCGGACTGGGACAATCCGCTCAGTCCGGAAGAGCTGGCCGGCCTGTCGCTGGAAGACGATATTCCTTCGCGTCTGATCCGTGAGATCAGCCCCACCGAATGGACGCTGCAACACGGACCACTTGACGAGGCCACACTGACCGGCCTGCCCGCCTACGGCTATTCCCTGCTGGTCTCGGATATCGAAAAACTGCTGCCGGACTTTATTACCTATGTGCAGCCGTTCCGCTTTATTCCCGACTGGCGCATCGACGATCTGATGATCAGCTACGCCCCGGAAGGCGGTTCGGTCGGCCCGCACACCGATCAGTACGATGTGTTCCTGTTGCAGGCCAGCGGCACCCGTGAATGGCGTCTCGGTGACGGCCCCGTCAGCGACCCGGAACTGCTGCCGCTGCCAGACCTGAAAATCCTGCGTGATTTCAAGCCCGCTCACACGCACACCCTGTCGCCCGGTGATCTGCTCTATCTGCCGCCGCGCCTCGCCCATCACGGCATTTCCCGCGATGACCGCTGCATGACCTGGTCGGTTGGCTTCAGAGCACCTTCAGCGGCAGCCATGGTGGCCGATTTCGGCCGCTTTCTCGGCAGCAAAATCAACGCTGACACGCTCTATCCGGACCCGGATCTGGCAGCGCAAAAAAATCCCGGCGAAATCACACCGCACGCCATAGGCAAGTTAACGCAAATGCTCAAAGATCATCTGATCACCGACGAAACCCTGTTCGCAGAATGGGTCGGACGCTTTCTGACCGAAGCCGGCTCCAGCGGCTGGCTTGGTCCCGACGCCGACGACAGCGATAGCGCTGCGCTGCTGGCCACACTTGAGGAAACGCCGGCACTGGAACGCTGCACCCAATCACGCCTGGCCTTTGTCGCCGGCGAAGAACAATGCAGCTTTTTCGTCAATGGTGAGTGCTTCAGTGCCGGACAGGCACTGGCCGAAGCGCTGTGCCGTGATTACCGCTACAACAGCGCCGATCTGCAAGCCCTGGCCAACACCCGCGCCGACCGCCAGCTGCTGGCCGAACTGATCAAGCGGCAGGTTCTGCTACCGGTCGAATAGATCCTGTTGATGTCTTGTCAGATCCGCATTACCGACTGGGATACAGACCGCGAAGCCCTCAGCGCAATCCGCATGACGGTATTTGTCGATGAACAGAAGGTTCCGGAAGAACTGGAGCTGGATGAAGAAGACGCCGACGCTGTACATGCGCTGGCGCTGGACGGGGATCTGCCGGTCGGTACCGCACGCTTGCTGCCCGACGGGCGGATCGGCCGTATGGCGGTGCTCAAATCACATCGCGGCAGTGGCGTGGGCGCGGCGCTTTTACGCGCCCTGATTGATCTGGCCGCGCAACGCGGCCATCACGAACTGGTGCTGAACGCCCAGCTGCAGGCAATCGGCTTTTACGAGCATCTGGGATTTTGCGCCTACGGCGGCGAATTTGACGATGCCGGCATCCCTCACCGGGCCATGCGGCTGAAACTCAGCCGCTGAATCTTACAAGCCGAAATAAGACGCAAACGGTTGCAACAGGCGATGCCGGCGCAGCGAACGGAAGCTACCGGTGCGACGATGCCAACCGGTTAGCACATGCCTGGCCGCCGGCCAGAAAGCCGATACGCGGTTTTCCATCTCTTCGTCCGTATAACCGAACTGCCGCGCCACCGCGAGGGTTTCCGGCTTAAGGCGGAAACCGAACCAGAATTTCTGCCGCCAGCGCTGTATCGACTGATTGTGCAGATAACGCGGGTTTTTCAGGCGACTGTGAGTTCCGCAGAAAGCAAAAATGCCAGCGAGTGCCTCGGCCGGGCGTGAAACCATTTCTTCATAACGCAAGATTGTCACCTGCGCATTCGTCTGGGTTTGCTGCAATTTCAGCAGATTCTGATAGGCCTCGCGCCATTGTATTTCCACCGCCTCCGGGTCTGAACGCCAGCGGTCAAACTGCGAGAAAATCGTATCCATCGGATTGCGCACCAGACCGACAATCAGGAAATCAATCTGCGGGTTGCGGCGAACATTGTCGAGAATCAGCTCAATTGCGCTCCACTGACAAAGATGGTGCGGGGATTTTTCGAGAAAGTACGGCCCGTGCGATTCGCACAAGGCACGCCAACCCTCGTGCACCAGCGCATCATCATCCCCGGGCACGGCAAAGTCCGGCACATTCTGCGTGATCAGCGTCTGCAACTCCTGCCGTGCACGATCACCGGCAATCGGCACCTCGCTATCGACCATGTCGATCTGCGGACGCTCAAGCACCGACGCGGCCTTCACCCAATACAGAGTCTCGTTTTCGTTATGCCGCGTATGGCGCACCGCGCGCAGCGGCGCTTCTTTTTTAAGAAACTTCAGGCATGCACTGGAACCCGAGGATTTCTCCGACAGGATAATCACGCATTTATTTCTGTCCATAACATTCCCCTTCCCGACAACTCTGCATTGTATTAATCACGACTCCCTTTAGTTGTAGTCGCTATAACAACGAATGCTAAGCCATTTCGTGTAAATGTTGGGTCAGCAGCAACGGTAAATAACCGTTACACCGCGCGCCAGCGCGCCGCCGGGGCGATCATGCCGGGACGGAAAGCTTTTCTGCCCCGGCAACAGACACGCTGCAGGTTTTCAGCGACCAAACAGGGAACGGCGTTTTTCCGGGTATTTAACCCGGCGGTAAAGCTTTTTCAGCGGGTAGATCAACTTATATTGCAAGCGCAGTGCGGGCTGCGTATACGGCCACACAGATGCCGGCGTGTTTTCCATATGGCTGCGCTCATAACCGAGATCCTCAGCGAAGTTCATCGCCTCTTCAGACAGACAGAAGCCGAACCAGGACTTATCCTTCCAGCGCTGCAAAGAGTCGGTGTGCAGATACGCCGTATCAATCTGCGGATTCGTCACACCACAAAACTCAAATACCCGACGCAGGTGTTGTTGCGGATCCCGCACCATGTCTTCGTAACGCAGCTTGACGATCCGCTCAGGACCGACCAGTGCCTCAAGGCGTTGCAGGTTGCGATACGCGGTCAGCCACTGCTTCTCCATAGCGGACGGGGTATGCCGCCAACGGTCAAACTGCGAATAAATCGTATCCATGGGATTACGCACCAGACCGATCAGCAGAAAATCCACGTCGCGGTTGCGCTCCATGGTCGCGGCGATCAGCTCCAGCGCACTCCATTGGCAGAGATGATGCGGCGATTTTTCCAGAAAACACGGCGCGTGCGCCTCGCATAAGGCCCGCCACCCGTCATGCACCAGTGCTTCGTCGTCCTGCGGCAGCGTGTAGCCGGACGTGTTGTCGCGGATCAGCGCCTCCAGATCACGTCGCGCCTGTTTGCGCGGTATCGGCACTTCGCTGTCAATCATATTTTCCTGCGGCAGACCGAGCAGTGACGCAGCCTTCACCCAATAGAGTGTTTCATTCTCATAGTGGCGGGTATGCGCCACCGCACGCAAGGTGGTCTCCTGACACAGGAAATTCAGGCAGGCACTGGAGCCGGAGGATTTCTCCGACAGGATAATCACACATTTTTTCTTCACCGAATCCCCCGGCACTGAGCAGCGCATAAGCGCTGAAAAACATCTGCCGACTCAAATGCAAGGGCACAACTTTGTCTCTATGTGACACAACAGGGGGCACAGCGCACGAAAACACGACATCAGGAGTACTGATATGGAACAGACCGGAACAAAAACGGACTAAAATCCGTCAGCTTCCGGAGAGCCACAACGCAATGGACAACAGCGCACAGATACGCCGACTTGCACACGTGCACTAGCCTGCCTGTTTTCATGTAAAGAAACCAGACACGGTATCTTTCACTTCCGTCAAGCATAATGTGACGCTTCACTCAAATTTCTGAATCGTCATAGAAAGCGGCACAGCGATTGTTACCATCAGACCTTCAGTCTTGAGTGATTGAGGATGTAACCGACAACAGCTGTAAAAAAACAGATAAACCACGTTCAACAGGAACCGAGGCAACAGCGTCTATGGAATTCGAATCAGAGAAGAAATTCGTCGAATGGAGCGAATGTATTACCCTGAAACACCCGAATGTGCAATGCGTGGCAGGTATTCTTAACGCGCGCCGTGAGGAGGGGCAGAGCTTACGCGGTCTGGATGTCGGTGGCGGTATCGGCACCTTTGCATCGCACGTCTGCACGCTGGTGCCGGACAGCCGGATCACGATCATCGACAAGAGCGCACTGGCGCGCGAAGGCTTCAGCAAAAACCCGGCGCTGAATTTCATCGAAGGCGATTTCCTGACCCTCGACGAGTCGCAACAGTTCGATTTCATCATCATGAAAACCGTACTGCACCACTTTATCGGTGAAGGCGAGCAGGAAACCCGCGCCAACCAGAAAGCCGGTCTGGCCAAGGCACGTCGCCTGCTCAAGCCCGACGGTGTGCTGATCGTCGAAGAGAATTTCTACGAAGACCTGTTCGGCCGCGATCTGATCGGCCGCCTGATTCTGTTTCTGACCCAGCCGCGCCTGATTGAGCCGCTGATCCGCCGGCTCGGTGCCAACACCGCCGGCGAAGGCGTGCGTTTCCGCAGTTACAGCGGCTGGAAAGCGCTGTTTGCCGAAGCCGGCTTCGGCATCGACAACATGCACGAATCGGCTCACTGGGGTAAGGATTTTCCGCTCTGGCAACGCCTGCCGCTGATGTGCAAACGGCGTTTTCAGGCGATTCTGACCATGAGCAAAGCGCCGATCCGTGAGGCCTACCCGGCTGCGGCCCGCTCTTACCGGCGCGTTAAACACACCATTGCCGCGGTTGCGGCCCTGTCTGCGCTGGCCTTTGTCGCCTACCGCGAAGCCGAGGCCTGAGCACGCAAACAGGCGGCACCGGCACGGTGCCGCCGTTTTTACATCCCCAACACCCCGAGTAGTTCGTTCAGGTCGCTGATTTCCACATCCGCCGGGGCCAGCTCCGCCGGCCACTGCATTTCAGCACGCTTGATCCAGACCGTTCTGGCTCCGGCCCGGCGTGCACCTTCCACGTCCGTATAAGGGTTGTCGCCAACGTGCAGCAACTCATGGGCACTGATGCCGAAATCGCGGCACGTCTCAGCAAACATATGCGCATCGGGCTTGGCCGGACACTCCAGACTGGCGTAGAAAATCCGCTGAAACAGCGGCGCGATGCCGATGCGCTGCAAATCGGCGTTGCCATTGGTCAGCGCCGCCAGCGGATAGCGCTCGCGCAGACGCTCCAGCGCCGGCAAGGCATCCTCGTACAACTGCACTTCTGAACGCATCGTGTAAAAATGCGCATAGGCTTCCTGCACCAGGGCGGCATGCTGCCCGCACTCGCCAAGCAGATCCTCAAGCAAGGCCAGACGCATGCGCGACACATCACCGTGCAACTGCGGATTCGCCCGCATAAACGCATCTTTACGCGCCATAAAGGCGTCCATATCGTAGTTCTGCGCCAGGTGATCACAGCGTTCGTGCAACCAGCGCAGCAAACTCATCTCGGCACGCCGGATCACCGGTTCGCATTCCCACAAGGTGTCGTCCAGATCAAACGAAATAGCCCGTATTGTCTGCATTGCCTACTCCACAATTAATACATGCATGACACGGGGCCCGTGAGCACCGATTTCAATGGTTTGTTCGATATCGCCGGTGCGTGACGGGCCGGTATTGAAATTGACCGCGCGCGGCAAGGCCGGCAGGCTGCGCACCAGCGGCCAGACCGATTCCGGCCGGTCCACCACCTGATCGGCACGCAACACCACGATATGGCAGTCCGGCAGAAACGTCTGCGTCACGGCATGCTCGGGCCCTGACGCCATCACAATACTGCCGGTCTCAGCGACTGCCGCCAGACAACGGGTAACGCCGTAGCGGCTGCCCGCCCGCGCAGGACCGAAGGCGGCACCGGACAGCGCCGACCAATCCAGCGCCTGTAGCTGCGGGGAAATATCGATCTGACACGCTGTCGCATCATCACCGCGCGCGGCAATAAACGCCTGCACTGCCCCGACCACGTCCTGCTCACCGGCAAGCCGTTCGTAGGACATCTGCACCGCATCCATACGCGCCAGCAAAGCCGCCTGAAGATCCTCGCCCAGCGACGGCAAAGGCACCGGACCGGCCGGGCGGGGCGCCGCCTCACGCTGTTGCAGACGCGCTTGCAGGTTTTGTCTGATATTGCCGAGTATGGCCTCACGACTGCTCATCCGCGCTCTCCTTTGGTTTTTTGCCAGGCTTGCATAAACGTACGCGTCGCCGGTGCCGGCAGATCACGGCTGCCGGTCCAGCCGCCGGCCAGCGGCAGGCGGCGCAAGCGCCCTCGCCTGCCCAGCAATGCCATCAACCGCACCGCCAGCGCACTGCCGGCACGATACAGGCGTGGTCGTTGCGCGGTAAACGCCCAGAGCTTTGTAGCCAATCTTTCACCGCGTGAAGGCAAGCCCCGCTGCCAGTGTTTACGGCGATGCTCGCGCAGCAGGTCCGGCAACGGAATACTCATCGGGCAGACCTCCGCACAACGGCCGTTAAGCGTGCAGGCCCGCGGCAGGTCACCCGACTCATCCAGTCCGGTCATAATCGGCGTCCACACCGACCCCATCGGGCCGGGATACACCCAGCCGTAAGCATGCCCGCCGATATTGCCGTAAACCGGACAATGATTAAGACAAGCCCCGCAACGGAAACAGCGCAACATATCGCGGAACTCATTGCCAAGCATGGCACTGCGCCCGTTATCAAGCAGCACCACGTGATATTCAGCGGGGCCGTCCTGATCCTCAGCCCGGCGCGGGCCGCTGTAAAAACTCGCGTAATTGGAGATCTGCTGGCCAGTGGCACTGGCGGTCAGCAGTCGGATAAACAGCGCCGCGTCTTCCGGCCCGGGGAGGACTTTTTCGATACTGGTGATGACGATCTGGCGGCGCGGCAGATTGCTGCTCAGATCACCGTTGCCTTCATTGGTGATCAGCACGTGCTGCCCCGTGTCGGCGAGCAGAAAATTGGCCCCGGTAATGCCCACATCGGCATTCAGGAATTTTTCCCGCAACACGGTCCGCGCCTCATTGACCAGCGCTCGCCGGTCATCGAGCTTCTCATTCAGGCCGTATTGCCGGTGGTGTTCGTGGAACAGCGCCGAGACCTGTTCACGGGTTTTGTGAATGGCCGGCGCGATAATATGGCTGGGCATTTCCCCGGCCAGCTGGATGATGTACTCACCGAGATCGGTTTCGACCACCTCCATGCCGGCTTTTTCCAGCGCCTCGTTGAGGTCGACCTCTTCGCCGATCATGGACTTGCCCTTGGCCACCGAGTGCGCATTGTCCTTCATGCACAACCCGGCAATAATCGCGCAGGCCTCCTGACTGTCTTTGGCCCAGTGCACCTGCCCGCCGTTGGCCTGCACCGCCGCCTCGTAGCGCTGCAGGTAGTCGTCCAGATGATCGAGCACATGATTTTTCAGCTGCTGCGCATGCGAGCGCATGGCCTGCCATTCGGGAATACCGCTGACGATGGTATGGCGCTTGCCGATAAAACCGTCTTTGGCAAAAGCCATGGCCTGAGCCAGGTTCTCATCCTTCAGGGCCGCACTTGCGTTTTGCTTGAACTGCCGGCTGGTTTGCTGCATCAGGACCGCTCCTTATCGCTGCACAAGGGTGCGCCGGCCATACCGGCCAGCACTTCGGCAATGTGATAGACCTTCAGCGGCTGCCCCTGACGGCTGGCACGCCCGGCGATATTCATCAGACAGCCCAGATCGCCGCCGAGCAGCACTTCAGCCTGCGTGGCTGCCGCATCGGCGAGTTTGTCATCGACCATCTTGGTGGAAATTTCCGGATACTTGACGCAAAAGGTCCCGCCGAAGCCACAACAGACATCGGTGTCGGCCATTTCCTTCAGTTGCACGCCGCCGACCTGTGACAAGAGCTGCCTCGGTTGCGCCTTGATCCCCAGCTCGCGCAGGCCCGAACAACTATCGTGATAGGTCACAGTATGCGCAAACGGCTGCATGCCGGGCGGCAGCTGTAACTGCATCACATCGCTCAGAAACGCGGTCAGCTCATAGCACTTGGCTGCCAGCGCCACAGCGCGTTTGTGCCACGCCGCATCCTCGCGCAGCAAGCCCGGATAATGGACCTTTATCATGGCCAGACAAGAGCCGCTCGGCGCGACCACATAGTCGAAGGACTCGAACGCGGCAATGGTGTTGCGCGCCAGCGCCGCCGCATCGGCATCATCACCGCTGTTATAGACGGGCTGTCCGCAGCAGGTCTGAGCCTGCGGCACGCTGATCCGGCAACCGGCATCTTCGAGCAAGCTGACCGCAGCAAAACCGACCGAGGGACGCATCGCGTCCACCAGGCAAGTGACGAACAAACCGACATGCGGTGTTTTGACTTGAGCATTTGTCACGGGCATTTCCTGTATTATCTGCACAGAACGGCGTTAATGCCGCCCTGACTGAGTTCCCGATCATAACACCGGGACTCGCCGATCACATTGCACAGAAAAGGCAGCGATGAGCACGACACTTCCTCAATTCAACGCAGTCCCCGGCAGCACGCCCGCGGTGGTATTTTGCGGAGGCTTCCGCTCTGATATGACCGGCAGCAAGGCCCTGGCTTTACAGGCCCTGGCCACGCAGCAGGGCTTTGCCTTCACCCGTTTTGATTACCGGGGTCACGGCAGCTCGCCGGTGCCGTTTGAGGCCTGCACGGTCAGCGATTGGCTGCAGGACACCCTGACAATCATCGATCAGCAAAACGCCGGCAAACTGATTCTGGTGGGCTCGAGTATGGGCGCCTGGCTGGCCTTGCTGGCCGCCTGCCGGCGACCACAGCGCGTTGCCGGGCTGCTGCTGATTGCCGCGGCCACGGATTTTACGGCTGAACTGATGGAACCGGCACTGAGCGACACGCAACGCGCTCAACTTGCCCGCGACGGCCTGATACGGCTGCCATCGGCCTATGACGCCGACGGCTATCCGGTCACGCAACAACTGCTCGAAGACGGCCGCCGCCACCGCCTGCTGGATAAGCCCATCCCGCTGCACTGCCCGGTGCGGCTGCTGCACGGGCTGGCCGACGCGGACGTGCCCTGGTCGCTGTCATTGCGCACGCAACAGCAGCTGCAAAGCACTGACGTGACGCTGGAGCTGATTAAAGGCGGCGATCACCGGCTATCCACCGACGCGGATCTGGCGCGCATCGCACGGCGCCTGTGCGAACTGCGGGCACAGGTGCAAGGCAACGCGCGCGACTGAAGGGCTCAGGCCGGTCCGGCCACCGTCTCGCGCGATTTGATATAGGCGTAGAGCTGGCTGTAGCGGCCGAGCTCGGCATCGAACATCGGATCGCGCGGCGCGGGCATCAGCGCTTCCAGCGCCTCCCAGTCATCGGCATCGAGCGTGGCTTTGAGCAAGGGAAACAGCAAACCTTCTTCGGTATTCAGGTGGCTGCGTTGCGCCTTGGTGTAGCGGCGCCCTTTGTTCACCAGGGTTTCGCGCGGAATCACCAGTGCATCGTTGACCGCCTCGTCCACAAGCTCGCGGAACTCACGCGTCATCGCCGGCATACTGGCATGTTCCTTCAGCAGCGCATCAATGATTTCGTTGGCATCCAGCGAACGACGGCGAAAAGCCATGTAGACCACGTCTTCGCGCGGATGGTGCACCAGATCCGGATAGTGCTCGACATAATCGAGCGCATCCTGCATCAGGGCCAGGTCCGGATCGCCGTCACCGGCCAGCTCATCGAGCTGCGCCTCCAGCAGGGACAAGACCCGGTCAATGCGCTTGTGATCGCGTTGTAGCTCTTTCATCAAACGACTCATCTTTCTCTCCCGAAACAGCTCTGCCAGTCTGGCATTAAGGCGCCCACCACAACAGTGCGCCATGATATGCATCAAATCCGCCGGCGCTAAGCTTGCCGCGTAGCAAACCACCGGCAGGCAAATTTGTGCCAAACTCAATAGCACCGCCTGTCACAGAGACGATCATCCAATGCAACGACTAACGCGTGAAGACGAACTGCGTTATCTCGAAGAACGACTCAATCCGTTTCATCTGCATCAACGCCTGGGCGTCGAAGAGCACCGTGAATCCTGGGTGATGGGGCAAGGCATCAATCTGTTTCATATCGAGAACTGGTATTCCATCCACTCGCTGATCCGCGGCACCCTGCGCCTGCTGGGGCTGCGCAAACGCGGTCAACGCAACGCGCTGGACATCCACCTCGACGAGCAGGACATCGCAATCCGCCGTCTGGCACCGGCATTTGACGGCTACACGGTGCTGCTGCTGAGCGACCTGCATCTGGATATCAACGCACAGATGCCCGATGCGCTGATCGACGCGGTAAAAGACCTGGAGTACGACGTCTGCGTGCTGACCGGCGACTACCGCGCCAAAACCTGGGGCAGCCATCTGCCGACCATCGACGCCTTCCACCGCGTACGCCAGCACCTGAAAGACCCGGTCTATGCCGTGCTGGGCAATCACGATTCCATCCGCATGGTGCCGCACCTGGAAAACATGGGCATACGCGTGCTGATCAACGAATCCGTGCAACTGCGTCGCGGCGAGGACGTGCTGTGGCTGGCCGGCATCGACGATCCGCATTATTTCCGCGCCGACAATATGGAGCTGGCCTGCGACGCAATCCCGCGCGAGGAGCCGTCAATTCTGCTCTCGCACTCACCGGAAATGTACAAACACGCCGCCTTTGCCAACTTTGACCTGATGCTCTGCGGCCACACCCACGGTGGTCAGGTCTGCCTGCCCGGCGGTGTGCCGCTGATGGTCAATGCCAATTGCCCGCGACGCATGATCCGCGGCCGCTGGGAATTCGCCGGCCTGCAGGGCTATACCTCAGTCGGTTCAGGCGCATCGGTGGTGGATGTTCGGATCAACTGCCCGCCGCAGGTCTCTTTGCTGCGCCTGCGTCCGGCGGCCGACGACGCTGAGACAGTCTAGCCCGCCTCAGAAGACATACAGAAAGACAAACAACAGATAGGCGACAAACAGATAGCCGACCCCGCGGATCAGCTTATCGGTCCAGCGGTGACGACGCTGGTAGTAGGCTGACCAGTCATCGATTTCGGCCTTAACCGCGTCGCTCAGCGTGGGGTCAAGATAGGCGCGCCGGTGGCTCAGATAGGCACCATCAAGCGCGCCAATGGCCCGTGCGGGTGACACCTTGTACAAATGCGTGTCTATATCCACCAGCTTGCGGGAAAGCCGGTTGTGGGCGTGGCTCAGCGCGGTCTCGGCATCATTAAAACGCGCCGCCCAGAGCAAGCCCGGCGTGGGCGGATCGGGCATATCGCCGGCACTGGCAACAGTGACATGACCGGGCCTGCCCGGCACCGACGACAGCAACAGATATCCGGGTTGAATCATAAGGCGATCTCGGCAACTTGGGCGATTAAACAGTCTCGCACATGCAGCCGGAGGGCTCAAACCAGTCCGCACCATCGAACTGACCGGCTTGTAAGCGATGTCTTTTGCACAGCACTTGCTACACTCGACAGGTTGTTTTTCTGGAGAGACTCCGATGAGACGTTCCCGGGCTGTTTTCGGCCTTGGCTTTCTGGGTTGCGCAAGCGCCCTGCTGATAGCGATTTTCTATTTTCAACGAACACTGGGGCTGGCGCCCTGCCCGCTGTGCGTGATTCAGCGCGTAATCTTTATCGTGCTGGGGCTGGTGTTTCTGCTGGCCACACTGCATAACCCGCAAGGCGTCATGCGGCGCGTGTATGCCGGGCTTGCCACGCTCACCGCGCTGGCCGGCGCCGGTGTTTCCGGCTGGCATGTGCGCCTGCAGAACCTGCCCCCTGATCAGGTCCCCGAATGCGGTCCCGGCCTGGACTTCATGCTTGAAGTCATGCCGCTGCAACAAGTCCTGACGGAAATCTTTACCGGCTCCGGTGAGTGTTCCGAGGTTGTCTGGTCACTGCTCGGTCTGAGCATTCCGGCCTGGACCGCCATTGCCTTTCTGGCCTTTGCCGCCTACAGCCTCTGGCTGTTACTGGCACGCCGCTAAGACGCCCCGCGGTGGCCGGTCCTGTACCGGTCACCGCGCTTGCCGCCGGCTCAGTCCGGCTCGCCGTTAAGCGTCAGCACCAGACGCCGGCTGCCGCCGTGATCGCGGTGCTCACACAGATAAATCCCCTGCCAGGCCCCCAGTGTCAAACGCCCGCCGGCCACCGGCAGCGTCAGTGTCGGCCCGAGCAAACTGCTTTTGATATGGGCGGGCATGTCGTCCGGCCCTTCCAGCGTGTGCTCAAAATAAGGCGCATTTTCCGGCACGGCCCGGTTAAACCAGCGCTCAAAATCCCCGCGTACGGTGGGATCGGCGTTCTCATTGAGTGTCAGTGAAGCCGAGGTATGTTGAATCAGAATATGCAACAGCCCGACCCGCAGCTGCGCCAGCTCCGGCACCGCCTCAAGCACCTCGCCTGTGATCAAATGGAAACCCCGTGAACGCGGTTTAAGCTGAATCGCGTGTTGTATCCACATCATCTGTTCCTGTCAGTCCCGGCCCTGAGCGGCCGCAATAAACCCGCCGCTGAGATTAAGATGCCGGGCGCCGGATGTAAAACAACAGGCACCGGGGACGCGCGCTCAGGGCGAATCGGCCGCAAACCGCCCCCGGTAGCGTTTCGGCGCCGGGGCGGCGTAGCCGCCGGCACGGGAAGTGGACAAAGGCAAGCGGGCCAAGGCATCCATCATGGCCACGGCGGCACTGACACCTTCGATAACCGGCACGCCAAGTTCATTCTGCAAGCGCTCTTGCAGACTGACCATGCCGGCACAGCCGAGCACAATCGCTTCGGCGCGGTGGCGCTGCAGACTGTCCTGGCAGCTGGCTTTGAGCGTTTGGTAAACCGCCTCATCACCCTGCTCCAAGGCCAGCACGGGAATATCACTGGCCGTCACGACGCGACAGTGACGTTCGAAACCGTAGCTCAGAACGCGCTGCTCCAGCGCCGGTACCGAACGCGGCAAGGTGGTGACGATCGCAAAGCTGTCTGCCAGCAGAGTGGCCACCTGACAGGCCGCCTGACAGATGCCGGTCACCGGCGCTGCGCTGACGCAACGCGCGGCCTCCACACCGGTATCATCAAAACAGGCTATTACCACCGCGTCATAAGCCGTTTCGCGGCGGATAATCTCCAGCATCGGCGGCACCGAGTACACCTCGTCGACATAGCCTTCGATACTGGCCGGTCCGTCCGCTGCGGTCCGCGCCAGAATACGGCTGTCCGCTGCCAGCCGGCTTTCTGCCGCAGCCGCCATGGCCGCGGTCATGGTTTCCGTCGTATTGGGATTAATCAGGAGAATATCAGGCATCCCCCGCCTCCCGGGCGTTCTGCAAACGCACGCGACGGGCACTGAGATGGCGGATGACCAACAGGCTCAGGCCAATCATCAGAAACGACACCAACGTGGTCAGCGTACCGAGCGCATAGAGCGTCGGCGTCGTCACCGTGGTCGTCATACCGAAGATCTCCAGCGGTAAGGTATTGCGCACGCCCATCACCAGCAGCGAACGGGCAAACTCATCAAAACTCAGGGTAAAGCCAAACAAACCGACGCCGATCAGGCTGGGCGCGATAATCGGCACGATGACAAACCGCACCACCTGCCAGGCGCTGGCCCCCATATCACGGGCCGCCTCCTCATAGGCTTTATCGAAGCGGTTGAAAATGGCGAACATAATCAGCAGGCCAAAAGGTAGTGTCCAACTCAGGTGCGCACCGAGCCCGGACGACCACCAGTGCGTTTCCAGCCCCAACCGGTCAAACAGCAAGCCGATACCCAGGGTCAGCAGTATCGACGGCACAATCAGACTCGCCACCACCAGATAAAACAGCGCCGCCGAGCCTTTGAAGTTCTTGCGGAACGCCAGCCCGGCCATCAGCGAGATCGCCACGGTCAGCAGCATCACGATGGTCGCCAGCAGCAGCGAACGCGAGAACGAGGCTTTGAAGTCGCCGACCCGCTGTTCTTTAAACAGTTCGGCAAACCAATGCAGTGAAAAGCCCTGCATGGGAAAGGTCAGCCCGCCGTCGGGCCCCTGAAATGACAGCGTAATAATGGCGAACATCGGCCCGTACAGAAAGATCACGAAAACGATAAAAAACGCCATCAGCAGGAAGCGCGCAGGCGAGCGGCGTGCATTACTCATAACAGCGTCTCCGGCCGGACAAACAGACAAACCCTGCAGCGTGATTCCTGCGCCTTGTTATCACATTCTCACCGGCTTGCATTATTGCACTGTCCATTACAACTCCTTGCGCACATTCACCACCCGCATCAGCACCGCCACAATCAGCAACACCACGACCAATAGCACCACCGCATCGGCGGCCGCGGCCGGATACTGCAGCAAGGCCCGTTTGTTATTCATGGCCACACCGACCGAGGCGTTTTGTCCGCCGGACATGGTCTGCACGGTGACAAAATCCCCCATCACCAGAGTGATCACGAAAATACTGCCGATCACAATGCCAGGCTTGCATAATGGGATAATAATCTGGCGTAAGACCTGCCAACCACCGGCCCCGGCGTCGACTGCCGCTTCAATCAGGGAGCGGTCGATTTTCATCATCGAATTGAAAATCGGCACCACCATAAACAGCGTGTACAAATGCACAAAGGCCAGCACCACGGCAAAATCCGAGTACAGCAGCCATTCCAGCGGCGCGTCGATCAGACCGATATTCTGCAATCCGCTGTTGACCAGTCCATGCCGGCCGAGCACCGGAATCCAGGCGATCATGCGGATCAGATTGGAGGTCAGGAAAGGAATCGTACAAAGCAGAAACAGCAGTGTCTGCCAGAGTTTGGAATGAACATGAAAGGCCAGATAGTAGGCCACGGTAAAACCGATCAGCAGCGTAAACAGCCACGACAGGCCGGCAAACATAAAAGTGCTGAGATAGATTTTGTAGGTCACCGGCGAACTGAACAGTTCCTGGTAGTTAGTCCAGACGAAATCCGGCAACAAGCTGAACTCGTTGTAGTCCCAGAAACTGACCGCCAGAATCACGACAATCGGCAGCAGAAAAAACACCGCCAACACCCCCAGCAAAGGCGTGACTTGCAGCGAGGTGAGGAATTTATCAGCCAAGGATCGCATAAGGGTTTTCCGTCTGCCTCCGGCACATCATGGCCGGAGGCGTCAGAGCAGTACAAAACAAAGCCATCAGGAAGCGACGAATTCGTTCCACTTGCGGATCATGTAGCGGTTCTCGTCCATCACGGAGTTCCAGCAGGCGACCTTGCCCATACGGTCGTAGAAAGACCCGCCGTCACGCACCGCACCGGCCGATTCCAGCTTGTTACCGAACGGATCGATGATGTCGCTTTTAGCGGCTTTACCTTCGAACCAATAGCCCCATTCGTCTTCACTCATAAAGGCTTTGGAGGTCTCGGGCGCGGCCGAATAATAGCCCTGGCGCATCAACAGGCCACCGACCCAGCCGGACAGATACCAGTTGATGTATTCATAGGCCGCATCCAGTTCCAGCCCGCTCAGATTGCGCGATAATCCAAGCCCGCCACCCCATGAGCGGTAGCCTTCTTTAAGCGGCTGGTAAACACAGGGAATCCCCATGGATCTGACCTTGGCGACCGCCGGTGACCACATGGACTGGATGACCACCTCACCAGAGGACATCAGATTGACCGACTCATCGAAGCTCTTCCAGAAGGCCCGGAACTGACCGTTACGTTTGGCTTCGGTGAAGATCGCGATGGTTTTATCGATCTCCTCTTTGGTCATATTGCCCTTATCGCCGTAGCGGATCTCGCCCATGGCCTCACAGACCATGGCCGCATCCATAATCCCGATAGAGGAAATATTCAGAATCGATGATTTGCCTTTGAACTCGGGATTAAGCAGTTCGGCCCAGGACTCAATAGGACGCCCGATCAGGTCCGGACGGATACCAAGGGTGTCAGCGTTGTAAATCGTCGGAACCAGGGTGTACCAGTTGGTTTCGCTGTCGGCGAAGCTTTTGCTGTCGAAGCTGTCCGTATAACCGACCGTGTGCGGAGCCGTGCCCTGTGCCAACGTGGCATCCGGCGTCAGTTTGCCGTCTTTGAAAATGCCCACGATTTTGTCGTAATACTTGAGCCGGCTGACATCAAAGGGCTGCAAATTACCCGAGCCCCAGACCTTTTTGACCGTGAAATACTCAATATCGGCAATATCAAATGACTTGGGCTGGGTGACTACACGCTGGGCAGTCGTATCCGTATCCAGCGCGGTCATTTCCAGGTTAAAGCCCAGATCCTCTTTGACCTTCTGACCGATCTCGTTGATATTGGAAACACCGGTACCGAACTGTCGCAGGGTGATGTTTTTGATGTTCTGCGACCAGATCATCGGAAAGCCGCCACTGTAGGCGGCCGCGCCGACGGCGCCGGCAACGCCGCGTTTGATAAACTTGCGGCGGCCGGTTTCGACTGCCGTCTCAGTTTCACTCACACCGCTGGTCGGGTCTTGTCCGGTTTCTTTCGACGTCATAACTATCTCCGTGGAATATCACAGGTTCAGGAATTGGGTACGGGATCGAGCAAACGGCTGTCAACGGTTTGCCAACCCAGCCAGAGCCGCTCGCCCGGCGTGTAGCCGGCGGCAGGACAATCCGTGTCGGCGACCACCACGGTAAAAGGCTCATCGCCGGCCTCGACACTGAAGGTCACCTGGGTTTCGCGGCCGTGGTATTCGCTGTCGATCACCTCGGCGGGGATCCGGTTGTCGGTATCGAGCCCCTGCGCTTCTGACGCGATACGCACACGGTCTTTGCGCACACTCAGCTCACAGGCGGCAAAAGGATGTCCGTTCTCGGCAGCCAGCACGCTTAGCTGGTGGCCACCGGCGGTGTCCACCCGGCCCACTTGCCCTTCCTGCGCGCTCAATTGCCCGGACAAGACGTTATGTCCGCCGATAAAACGCGCCACAAAGGCATTGCCGGGGCGTTGGTATATTTCGCGTGCGCTGCCGCTCTGAACCACATGTCCGTCCAGCATCACCACCACCTGATCGGCCAAAGCCAGCGCCTCTTCCTGAGAGTGCGTAACGTGGATAAAAGAAATGCCTAGCTCCTTCTGCAAGCGCCGTAACTCGCTGCGCATGGCGATACGCAGAAACGGATCAAGCGCCGACAAGGGCTCATCGAGCAGCAACACCGAAGGCTCGCTCTGCAGCGCACGGGCCAGCGCCACACGTTGTTGCTGACCGCCGGAAAGCTGGGCCGGCATGCGCCGCGCATAGGCATCCATATGCACCATGGAAAGCGATTCGGCCGCGGCACGCTCGCGCTGCGCGCGCGGGGTGTTTTTCAGTTTTAGGGAAAAGGACACGTTGTCACTGCAGTCCAGATGCGGAAACAGTGCGTAGTTCTGAAACATCATCGAGGTGCCGCGCCGCGCCGGCGCCAGGCGCGACACATCCGTGCGGTCGATATAGATCTGCCCGTCACTTAGCGTTTCGTGGCCGGCGATCAAACGCAGCGTGGTGCTCTTACCGCAACCGGAAGGGCCGAGAAAACAGCAGTAAGTACCGCTGTCGATCTTGAGGTTAATGTCGTCAACCGCAATCGCGCCGGAGGCGAAATGTTTGCTGACACCGGAAAGCTCTACAAGGCCTTGTTTCATCTATTAACGACTGCCTTAATCCGAGGTGGGACTCACGCCGCAGACAAGTTCCGAAGAGCACGCCCGCCTGACGCGGAAAACGGCTACGGGAATGTCGCGGACACACGTTGTATTGGCACAATACCATTTTTGTACACAATTTAAAGCCCTTTTTGCTTATGACGCGCTGCCACTCTGTACCCCACTGCGCAGCCCCGCCCGACGCCCGCATCAGACCCGCCAGCGTCTATACTCCTGCTCATCTATTGCGGAGATTTTTCCTATGACAATGTTTGAACTGTTCGCCCTCGCGATCGTCGTGCTGGGCCTGATACTGGTGGTCAAATCCGTGGTGATGGTGCCCCAGGGCGACGAGTACACGGTCGAACGTTTCGGCCGTTACACCCGTACCCTCACCCCCGGTCTGGCGGTGATCATGCCGGTGGTCGACCGCATCGGTCAGAAGATCAATATGATGGAGCAGGTCAAGGATGTGCCCTCGCAGGAGATCATCACCAAGGACAACGCCATGGTGCAGGTCGACGGCGTGGTCTTTTATCAGGTGCTCGATGCGGCCAAGGCGGCCTACGAGGTACGCCGGCTGGATACGGCGATTCTCAATCTGGTCATGACCAATGTGCGTACGGTAATGGGCTCGATGGATCTCGATGAACTGCTCTCACACCGCGACAAGATCAACGCCAAGCTGCTGATGGTGGTGGACGACGCCACCTCGCCCTGGGGTGTGAAGGTGACCCGCATTGAAATCAAAGACATCAACCCGCCGCGCGACCTGGTCGAATCCATGGCCCGGCAGATGAAAGCCGAGCGTGACAAGCGTGCCGCAGTACTGGAAGCCGGCGGTTATAAAGAGTCGGAAATCCTCCGCGCCGAAGGGCGCAAACAGGCCGCCATCCTTGAGGCGGAAGGGAAAAAAGAAGCCGCCTTCCGCGAAGCCGAAGCCCGCGAGCGGGAAGCCGAAGCCGAAGCGCGCGCCACACATTTTATGTCCCAGGCCATCAACAAAGGCAGCCCGCAGGCGATTAACTACTTTGTCGCCCAGTCCTACGTGGAAGCGCTTAAAGACATCGCCACCTCGCCCAACCAGAAAACCTTCTTTATGCCGCTGGAAGCCTCCAATGTGATCGGTGCCATCGGCGGGATTTCCGAGCTGGCCAAAGAAGCCTTCGGCGATAAGAGCAGCTCAAGCTGATGGAGGCCCTGAGCACGCTGGCCGGACACCTGGTGTTCTGGCACTGGTTTATCCTGGCGGTGATCTTTCTGGGGCTGGAGATCCTGCTGCCGACCACCTATATGATGTGGCTGGCCTTCGGTGCTGCAGTGGCCGGCGCTCTGGCCTGGCTCAGCCCCGCCCTGAGCTGGCAGGCCCAGCTGGTGATCTTCGCGCTGGCCAGCGTCCTGAGTACCGTGCTCGGGCGCTGGCTGATCGCGCGCCACCCCATCACCACCGACCACCCACAGCTGAACCGCCGCGGCCAGCAGTACATCGGCCGGGTCCTGACGCTGGACGAAGCCATCGTAAACGGCCGCGGCTATGTCAATGTGGACGACACCCGCTGGCGTGCCGAAGGGCCGGATCTGCCCGCCGGTGCCCGCGTCAGCGTGGTCGCCGTTGACGGCACCTGTCTGGTGGTGGAAGCGGCAGACTGATCACACCGCCTTGTCCTGTGTCAGGGCGCAGCCGCTTAAGCGGCTGTTATGATCAAAGCCTCTCCACACAACACAGGAATCCGTATGCAAATCACCAGTTACGGCGCGGCCGGCCAAGTCACGGGCTCTTGCCACCTGCTGGAGGTGGCCGGCAAACAGATTTTGCTCGACTGCGGCATGATTCAGGGCAGTTCACGGGCCGAAGCGCACAACCGCGACCGCTTTGCCTTCGATGTAAAAAAAATCGATGCGGTGATTCTCAGCCACGCGCATATCGACCACAGCGGCCGCCTGCCGGTCCTGCACACGGCCGGTTATCAGGGCCCGATCTACACACACGAAGCCAGTTTTGATTTGTGTAAGGTGTTGCTGAAGGATTCGGCCTATATCCACGAAAAAGAAGCCGAATGGCAAAACCGCAAGCGTGAACGTAAAGGCATGGAGCCTGTATCACCCTTGTATAGCCAGCAGGATGTAGAGAACACCCTGGAGCAGTTCGAGCCCCTGCAATACAACACACCGCTGAAGCTGGCCGACGGCGTCACCGTCACCCTGCATGACGCCGGGCATATCCTCGGTTCAGCGATTGTCGAGCTGACCCTGTCGGAAAACGGCGTTAACCGCACACTGGTCTTCAGCGGCGACCTGGGCCAGCGCAACTCGCCCATCCTGCGCGATTACACCCGCCTCAAACACGCTGATCTGGTGTTGATGGAATCGACCTACGGCGACCGCGATCACCGCGACCCGGCGCACACCTTTGCCGAAGTCAGCGAGATTGTCGAAGCCATCAACAGCAAGCCCGGCAACGTGCTGATTCCGGCCTTTTCGGTCGGCCGCAGCCAGCTGATTCTGTATATGTTCGCCAAATACTTTGACGAATGGGATCTGGGCCGCTGGCAGATTTTCCTCGACAGCCCAATGGCCATAGAGGCGACCCGCATCTACGCCCGGCACAAAAACCTCTACGACGACGATGCGCGGGCCTTTGAGATGGAAAACGACGGTCTGATGCGCCTGCCGAACCTGATTTACTCGCAGCGCTCAGAGCAATCCATGCAGATCAACCGCATCAGCAGCGGCGCGATTATTATCGCCGGCAGCGGCATGTGCACCGGCGGGCGTATCCGCCACCACCTCAAACACAATGTCTGGCGCAACGACTGCCATGTGGTGATCACCGGTTATCAGGCCTACGGCACCATCGGCCGTGATCTGGTCGAAGGCAAATCCCATATCCGCCTGTGGGGCGAAGCCATCAAGGTCGGCGCCACCATCCACACCATCGGCGGTCTGTCCGCGCACGCCGGGCAAAGCGACCTGCTGCACTGGTATGACGGCTTCGAAAACCGCCCCCGTGTACTGCTGGTGCACGGCGAGGAACGCGGCATGACGCCCTTGCTGGCCGAGCTGAAAAGCCGCTTTAACGCCCCTGCCGAAGTCGCCGAACAAGGCCGCACTTACCGCTTCTGAGCGGGCCCTGCCGGCACACACTGCGGCTTGAATTTCAGGCCGCAGTACCTATAGTGCACACATACATCGAATCCGAGCGACAGTTTCATGAGTGAATCCCCCTATATCGTCGAGGTCGACGAGAGCAATTTCGTCCAGGTCGTCCTTGAAGGCTCCATGCAGACACCGGTCCTGATCGACTTCTGGGCCGACTGGTGCAATCCCTGCCAGATGCTGATGCCGATTCTGGAAAAACTGGCCGTCGAATATAACGGCGCGTTTATCCTGGCCAAGGTCAACAGTGACGCCAACCAGAACATCGCCGCCCAGATGGGCGTGCGCAGCCTGCCGACGATCAAGCTGGTCCATCAGGGCCAGCTGCTCGACGAGTTTATGGGCGCCCTGCCAGAGTCCGAAGTCCGTCAGTTCCTCGATAAACACGTGCAGGCCCTGCCCGGCGGCGAACAGCCGGTGGCGGACAACCGCCTCGAACAAGCGCTGGCCACCTTTGAGCAAGGCAATGCCGAAGCGGCCAAAGAGATGCTGGTAGCGCTCTATAACGAAGACCAGAAGAACACACAGGTGGCGTTGACGCTGGGTCAGGTTTGCCTGTCACTCGGTGATTACGAATCGGCCAAACTGGTGATCGGTAACTTTGACGAAGACACCGCCAATACCGAAGACGGCCGCCGCCTGAAAGCCATGCTGACCCTGTCCGAAGCGGACACCAGCGACAAAGACATCGACACCCTGGCCAGCGAGGCGGCCGCCGGCAACAGCGAGTCGCGTTATCATTTCGCCATCAAACAGGCCATGCAGGGCGACACCGAAGCGGCGCTGGAAACGCTCCTGCAGCTGATGACAGCCGACCGCGAATTCGGCGACGACGCCGCGCGCAAATGCCTGATCACCATTTTTGACATGCTCGGCACTGCCGACCCGCTGGTGCGTACTTACCGGCGCCGCATGTTCAGCCTGCTGAACTGAACCCGCAGCCCGGCCGGGTCCGCCCGGCCGGCATCGAACACCACACCGACAACGCGACCTACCGATGACCTTACGCCATTACCTGCTGCCCGCCTGTGCCGCGCTCATGTTACTGAGCGGCTGCGGCGGCGAAGTTGAAGACACCCTGCCCGGCCAGCCGATCAAACACCGCCGCGAGGCCTTTAAGGAAATCCTCCGCACCTTCGAGCCCATGGGTGTGATGCTGCGCGAGAACACCTATTCGTCCGACGAATTCAATCAACTGGCCGCGGCGCTGATGGAAATCCGCGACACGCCCTGGGCCTACTTTACCGATGACAGCAATCAGCCGCCGAGTAAAGCCAAAGACGCCCTGTGGGCAAACCGCGCCGACTTCGACGCCCACCGCCTGGCCTTTATGGACAGCACCGACGCGCTGTTTGAGGCAGCCAAAACAGAAAACCCCGAGACCATTCATACGGCCTACGACAAGGTCGGCGAAACCTGCAAGAGCTGCCACAAGCTCTATCGCCGCTAGCCCGGCCAACGCCCTCCAGCCAGCGCCCTGCGCGGCTGCAGGGCCCGCGGGCTTTTTCGCCGCACCCGCCGGCGCCTCCCCCCCTCTCCGGCCCGACAGCACTTCACGCCACCACTCCTTGGTGCTAAGTTAGCAAGCATTGCCCACAGCGCTGTATACAATCCTCCCTGCAACGCCACCGGTTCTTTCCCCACACTGCGGAGCCGAAGACCATGAAAGACCTGACCCGACTGGATATCACCGTCCACCAGCCCGACGCGCTCAGCCACTACAACACGGCCGTCGCCGGCTTGTGCCGCTTCAAGAATCCCTTGCCGTCGATCGACACCATGCTTGAACTCGAGCCCGGCTTCCCCATGGGCCATATCCTCAACGCCACTATCCACCTCTGGAGCACCGACCGCGACGACCTGCCCGGCGCATTGCAGAGCCTGGCCGTGCCGGAAAACCAGGCAAGCGCCCAACTGAACAATCGCGAACGCCGGCATCTGGCCGCACTGCAAGCCTGGGCCGCCGGCGATTTACACCGTGCCTCGGCGATTCTCGACCAGCTCTTAATCGACTACCCCACCGACATTCTGGCCCTGCTAAGCGGCCATCAGCTGGACTTTTTTCTCGGTGATGCGGCCAACTTGCGTGACCGGGTGGCCCGCGTACTACCGGCATGGGACGAACAGCATCCGCTCTACGGCTACGTGCTGGGAATGCTCAGCTTCGGTCAGGAAGAAGCCGGCCACTATGAGCAGGCTGAAGAAACCGGCCTGCGTGCCGTGGCACGCAATCCCGACGATATCTGGGGGATTCACGCTGTCGCGCACGCCTGTGAAATGCGCAACCACTACCGGGACGGAGCGACTTTTCTGCGTGACTACGAGCCGCACTGGAGTCAGGACAATGAAATGATCACCCATAACGCAATCCATCTGGACCTGTTTCTACTGGAAACCGGCGAACTCGATGAAGCACTGCGTTACTACGACAGCTATGTACATCATCCGGGCATGCCTGCCGCGCCCATGCCTCTGCTCGACGGCTCATCGGTATTATGGCGGCTCTATCTCGAGGGCACCGACAGCGGAGCGCGCGCGGCCGCCTTAAGCGAAGCCTGGCACGAGAAAGACGGCCAGATGTTCTATGCGTTTAACGACGCACACGCAATCATGGCTTATGTGATGAACGGCGAGACCGACGCTGCCGATGCGCTGGTCAATGATCTTCGCCACTACGCCCGCGAGGGCGATCCGCGCCAGTCGAACCACGCCATGGTGGTCAGTACCGGCCTGCCGGTCTGCGAAGCGCTCAACGCCTTCGGCCGCGGCGATTACAACACCGCCATCGAAAAACTCTGGCCGATAAAAAACACCAACGCACGCTTTGGCGGCAGCCATGCACAACGCGATGTGCTGGCCCGCACCCTGCTTGAGTCGGCTATCCGCAGTGGCAAGCGCTCTCTGTCACGTGCCTTGCTGAACGAACGATTGCAAGCCCGTCCCCAAAGCCCTTACAACCTGAGTAAGCTCGAAGAAGTCATGGCCTTGCATTAATAAAAAAGGGACTGCCGCTCACAAGCTGCAGTCCCTCCGGGCTATAACAGCAGCCGATACGGCTCAGGCAATTTTCTCCAGTCTGGCCGGCAGTCCCTGCCGCACAGCCGCACCGGAGACCGGATCAACCCAGACGCCGGCTTTGTCGCGGGTCGGGTCCAGCATGCCCAGATCGTTCTGACAGACTCCACTGCCAAGACGTTCGTCGGCTACCCAGGTTTCCTCATCGATAGTGATATCGGCGGCACCGAAGCTGCGATGGCCAAAGCCGTGTTCGATCGCCACCGTGCCCGGTGCCACACCTTCGCGCACCACCACCACGCTTTCCAGACTGCCACCGGGCGTGCTCAGACGCACACGATCACCGGTTGCCAGCCCTTCGGCTTCGGCCACATCCTTGCCGAGAATCACCGGATTGGTTGCCATAATCCGCAGCAAGGCTTTGGCCCCGACGGAATAGGAGTTCTGCAAGGGTGACTTGAAGCTGATCACCCGCAGCGGCCATTCAGACTCGGGATACACCTCGCTGACCGGCGTGCCGTCGGCAAACTCCGCCGGCAACCAGGCCGGGGTGCCGGGCATGCGTTTACCATTGGTGGCGCGGCGGAAACTGCCGATATTTTCGTTATAGACCAGCATGGGTTTATCAAAGGTATGCCGTGCGCTGTCGCCTTTGTAACTCTGGTCCATATCTTCATAGCGCCCACCCTTGGCAAACACCGTAGCGGCTTTGCGCCATTCATCCGGCTTGAGCACCGCTTCAAGTTGCGGCCGGATACGCGCCACCCCGGACACTGCCAGATCATCATCAGAGGCATCACTGACCGGCGTGCCCTGCGTGGCCACATTGACCGCGCCGCGCAGATACCAATCCTCGGGCCGGTTAAGCGGATGCATCGCGCCGTCAGCATCGGCAATGGCCTCATCACCGAAACCGGGCAGTCCCATGCGTTTGGCGGTGGCGATCAGGAACATATCCACATCAATCGGCACACCCTCGGCATTACGGGCCATGCGCGGCTCCACCACCGGCCAGCGTGCTGTGGTGACTTTGGTCGGCACGCCGTTCCACGGCTTGGCAAAACCCCAGCTCTCGTACATCACCGAATCGGGCACGATATAGTCGGCGATCGCAGAGCTTTCGTTGATAAAGGGGTCGATTGATATGATCAGCGGCAATACGGACGGATCTTTCAGCTTGTCGACCAGATGCGCCATGCCCGGGATGCCGTAAACCGGATTTGCATTACGCAGAATCAACGCTTCAAGACCATAGGGATAGCCGTTCACGATGGACGAGAACCATTCTGTTGCCAGACCCGGCGCATTCGGATACCAGGGGCCGTCTGCCGGATAGGGCTTACCGGCGGCCTTTTTCGCTTTAAATTCCGAGCTTTTCTCGTAAGGCACATTACGCCCCAGCGGAAAACCTTTCGGTTTCACCGCACCGGGGAAGCTGGCCAGGTTGTAGGCCGGCCCTTTGTTGTCCGGGAACCAACCACCGGCGTACAGCGTACCACCCTTGCAGTTCAGGTTGCCGATCAGCGTATTGAGCATCATCAGTGAATACGCATTGTAAAAACCCGAGCCACTCATCATGCCGCCGTGCGAACTGACCGCCGCTTTACGTCCATGACTGGTGAACTCATCCGCCAACCAGACCAGCTTGCTGACTGGGATACCGCAGTCTGTGGAATACTCTTCCAGAGTTTTCGACAAGGCCTCTTCGCGCAACAGGGTCAGCGCTGTCTTGACCTGCACTGTTCCATTGAGCGTTTCAACCTGCCCCTCGTAGAACAGCGGTGCGGCGATATCCCCGACCGGCGCAGGCCCCCCTTTACCGGCCACCATATACGGGTCCCCGTCCCCATAGGCCTCACCGTCGATCGCCAGGCCCATATCCGAGGCACGCAGGAAACGTCCGGAGCGCGGATGATCCTCATCCACAATCACCAGATGCGTGGCATTACTCCAGCTGCTTTCACCGGCGGCTTGCGCGGCTGTAGCCGAAGGGTTGGTCAGGTAATGAAAATTGATCCGGTCGTGGCTGAACATCCAATTCATCATCGCCATGGCCAGCGCGCCGTCGGTGCCGGGCTTGATCGGCACCCAACGCGAACTGTCACCTGACGGCCCGCTTTGCGCATTATTCAGCACCGGATCGACCACCACATATTTCTGATTGCCGTCACTGCGCGCATGGGCGATCAGCGTGCCGATGCGTTTAAAGGGATTGCCCGCATTACCGGGCGCAGTACCGACAAACAGAATAAACTCGGCCTCATGAAAATCCGGCTTGGCATGCGGCATGGCTTTGTGATCGCCGAACATGGCGCCCGATCCTGAACGGTAAGAACCGCCGCAATAAGAACCGTGCCGCGCATAGTTGGTCGAACCGAAAGCCTGTTTAAGCCAGCGAATCGGCAGTACATCGCGTCCGTCATTGACCGAACTGAGCATGGCCAGCCGGTTGGCCCGCGGACCGAGCTCCGGGGCTTCCGGATCGATCGGCGTTTGCAGATCGCGGATTTCGCGCAGCCCAGCCACCCGGCCTTCACCGAACAGATCACCGCCTTCGACCACTTCCTCGACCAGCTGTTCAAAACTGATGGTTTGCCACTTGCCTGAGCCACGCGGCCCGACCCGCTTGAGCGGTTGCAACACCCGGCGCGGGTTGGTCAGTTGTTGCAATACCGCATTTCCGCGACCGCAGGCGGTGGAGCGGAACTGCAAGCCGTCTTTGGCTCCGGCCTGAGCCATTGCGCGATAGCTTTCACGCAAGGGCGTGTCGTAAGGCAGAAACGGGTCCGTGCTGAGCGGACTATAGGGGTTGCCCGCCACACGCAGAACCTGGTTGTTTTTTTTATCGACCTTGACCCGCACACCGCACATGGTGGTACAACCGATACACATGGTGTAGCTCAGCGCCTGATCGGGATTGAGTTTGAGCTCGCCGGTTTCAGGGTCAATGCTGTATTCCGGTTCCGGCGCATTACCGGTGATATTGCGCTCCGGCTTGTCACCGGACCAGTGGCCCTTGGCGATCTTGCCCAGGGTCGGCGCATAGCCCACAGCAAAGCTTGCTAATCCGCCCGCTGCCGCAGCGCCTTTGAGTATGTCGCGACGTTTTGTCATGTCTGTATCCTCAGTGTTGAGCCGCCGGCTGTGCCGGTACGGAGGGGTTATTGGCCTTGGGTACACCCGCTTCGCTCCAGGGCATAAACGTGGTGTAGACGATCAGCAGAAAGAGCCACAGACCGAAGGTCCCGATCACCCCCATCATGCCGTGCATACCGGTGGGCAACAGCGCGTCGTACATGCCACTGCCAACTTTCGGCACCGCCTGTCCGCCCATAAACACGGTCCAACGGAACATCCAGGCCGCGTGAATGGCAATCAGGCCGGTCAGCCAGCCGCTGCGGGCCGGGGCGATCCAGGCCAGCACAAAAGCCACACCTATGGCCAGTGCGCCCCACCAGGCAAGCGATTGCCAGACCGGGAAACCGGCCACCGAAGCCAAGGCTTCGGCATGCTGCGCACTCAGACCGGACAAGGCGATGGCAAACCAGAGCGCACCCAGCACAGCCACCACAGCTAACGACCAGAGCAACTGCCGGTTCATCCGCTCCTCGGCCTGCCAGCCACTGCGCAATATCCGTCCTAACACAAGCATGACCCCAAGTGCACCGGCCACACCGGTCACAGCAAACTGCAAGGGCAGTAACGGGGTATTCCACAGAGGACGGGATTTGACGATATAGACTTCAGTACCGGTATAAAGCAGCACACCCAAAGCCGCCAGCGCCGCGCCCAGACCGAGCAATTTGGCAAAACCATTGGCCTGCCCGCCCAGACTCAGCCATTGAAAGAGTTTGGCGAAACGCCAGTCTTCCTGCCCCCAGGCATAGAAAGCCGGGCGATGCAGCGCCCAGGCAAAAGCCAGCAACAGGCCCACATAGGCCGGCACAATCCAGGCACCCCAGGCCATCCAGGACGTCGGATTGGTGTACACATAGAATTCCCAGAAACGTGCCGGCTGGTGCAGGTCGGCCAGCAAGGCGATCGGTGCCGCCACGCCGGTGGTAACCGCCGTCATCAGCGCCAGACGCGCCTCGGGCAGCTTCGCCTCACGCCCCAGCACAAAGGCCGGCAGGCAGAGCAACAAAGCGGTGGTGGAAATGGCGATCAGAAAGAAATACTGCACGGCCCACGGCAGCCAGGCCACATCGTGTACCGCACCGACGAGTTCATGAACTTGGACTTGCATTATGCGTCCTCCCCGGCATGCCCCTGCGCTTCGGTGGTCAGGGGCGGTCGATAAGCGGCCTCGCCGGCCACACGGCCGTTCAGCACATCATCGAGACCGATGTAGTAGACATTGGGATTGGTGTGCATTTCCGGGCGCAACACCGACACCTCATGCTTGGCCAGCATCTGTGAGACTTCGCTTTCCGGATCGTCCAGATCACCGAAGTTACGCGCACCGCCGACACAGGTTTCGACACAGGCGGGCAAAAGTCCGGCCTGAGTACGGTGAAAGCAAAAGGTGCATTTGTCGGCCGTCTGGGTTTCGTGGTTGATAAAGCGCGCATCATAGGGACAGGCCTGCACACAGTAGGCACAGCCGACACAGCGATCAGCATCGACCAGCACCTCGCCGCTGCCCTCGACCTTAAAGGTCGCTTCCACCGGACACACCGGCACACACGGCGGGTTGTCGCAGTGATTGCACAAACGCGGCAACATGACCATGGCCGGATCACGGCGATCCTTGACCACTTCGTAAACCGACACATGGGTGCGGAACGCGTCTTCAGGCACATCGTTTTCCATCACGCAGGCGACGGTACAGGCCTGACAGCCGATGCATTTACGCAGGTCGACAACCATGCCCCAGTGCTTACCTTCGGCACCCTTGACCGGCTGTCTTGCAGCCTGGGCGTCTTCGCTGGCGCTCAGGCCGGCAACCGAGGCGGTGGCCCCGATCGTGACCCTCCCCACCGAACCGAGAAATCCGCGGCGATTCTTATCCATTGCTTAACTTCCCCTGAGATTGTTGGGCGATAAGCAGACTGTAAAGGCACAAAGGAAGTAAGGGTATTGGCAATAACCCCGTACTTAGTAGGGGTTTCTACCCAGATTGAGGCCACGGCCGCGGCCGGCGCCGTGTGCAGACGGGATTTCAGCGCCGGGAGAGGTCGTCCGGCCGCTCAGTGTCCGGCATCCCAGCCGGCCGCCAACAACAACCTGACCATACCGGCCACATTGGAGACACCGAGTTTTTCCATGCCGTTGTGACGGTGATTTTCGACGGTTTTCAGACTGATTCCCAGCTCGTGGGCAATCAGCTTGCTGGCTTTACCGGCCAGCACCCCGCGCGCGACCTCCTGTTCGCGCGGCGTGAGACTGGCCACCCGCGCCAGCAGCGCGCGGTTATCCCGCTCCAGCGCCTGACGGCTGCGGCACTGCCGCAAAGCTTCGTTAATGCGCTCAAGCAAGGCCATGCCGTTGACCGGTTTTTCAAAGAAATCCATCGCCCCGGCACGCATAGCACGCACGGCCATAGGGACATCACCGTGACCGGTAATCAAAATCACCGGCAAGGGGCAAGCCCGTCGCTGCAGCTCATCGAGCAGTTCGAGCCCGGTCATGCCCGGCATACGCACATCGGACACAATACAGGCCGTCAGCGAATCGTCGAGACCGGCCAGCAGCGCCTCGGCGGACTGATACTGGCGCACTTCCAGCCCCAGCGACCCGAGCATAAACGCCAGCCCCTCGCTGGCAGCACGGTCGTCATCGACCAGGTGAATTATGGCCTCTTCACTCATCAGGAATCCTCTGCAGGCAACCAGAAAAAAACCTCAAGCCCGGGCCCGTCCTGCGGGCTTTTCGCCCGCAGCCAGCCGTCGTGGGCTTCGATAATGGAGCGGCTCAGCGCCAGCCCCAGGCCGATCCCGTCCGGCTTGGTGGTCAGAAAGGGTTCGGCGAAGCGGGCCAGACCAGCGGCATCCAGACCACAGCCGAAATCGCGCACCGACAGGCAGACACCGGCACCGCGCTGCGGGTCCGTATAGGGCCGCCCGCACAAGGCGATTGCGCGCTGCCCCACCTGCGCGCCGTTCATGGCATCAATGGCATTCTGAATCAGGTTCAGCAGCACCTGCTGCAACTGAATCCGGTCCGCCAGAATCGTCGGCAGGTCCGGGGCCAGATCCAGCGTCACGGCAACCCCGGCACGGCGCGTCGCCGCTTCGAACAGGCCGGCACACTCCTGCACCAGTTCGGCCGGTGCCAGCGCCGTCAACTGACGTTCGCGCTTGCGCACAAAAGCACGGATGCGTTTGGTCACCAGCGCCGCGCGCTCGGCCTGAGCGACGATTTCCCGGGAAGCGGCGCGCATATCCTGCGCCTCGAAGCGCCCGCTCTCGAGGCGCATCAGACAGCCCTGGGCATACAGCGTGATCGCATTCAGCGGTTGATTGAGTTCGTGGGCGATACTGGAGGCCATTTCACCGAGAATCGACAAGCGCGCCACATGCTCGAGCTCGCGCCGGTGCAGACGGTCGGCCTCCTCAGCGCGCTGGCGTTCGGCAATCTCACGGGTCAGACCGGCATTGGCCACACGCAGCTCGCGGGTCCGTTGGCGCACCAGTGATTCGATGCGCACAGAATAAATCCCCCAGCTCAGGATCAACGCGGCAAACACAAAAAACCACTCGCGGTAATCCTCGATTACTTCCTGCAGACTGACGCGTCCGCTACGCGCATAGGGGCCGAGCTGCAACTCGCGCAGCAACTCATGCACCGCGTGATAATCGACCGGCACGGTCCAGCGATTGCCGCTCGTCATCTGAAACAGCGCGATCGCCACCTGCTTGGCCAGCACCGGATCGGTGTCGCGGGTTTTCGCCATCGGCCAGCCCGGATAGCTGCGACTGGAGCTGGCGCAATCGCCGGCCGCGCCCGGATAAAGCGCAAAAGCCCGCAGCGCGCCATAACGCTGCGGCTCCTGCTGCTGCCAACGTTCCAGCAAACAAGTGCGCAGCACCGCCGCATCGGCGCGCCCGTCCAGCACCGCGGCAGCCGCCGCCTGCATGGGATAGCCGGCAACAAGCAGTTCGATCCTGTCAGGCAGCGCGGCATCGGACAACGCGATCTCGCGCCACAGGGCGCGGAAACCGCCCAAGGCTTCGGTGGAGACCACCGCCAGACGCTTACCGGCCAGATCCGCAAACGAACGCAACTCATCGTTATTGGTGACCAGCGTCGAGGCGACCGGCTGGTCTTCATCGACCATGGCGATACGCGCCACGTGGTAGCGGTATTCCAGCTCGGCGTACTGCACCGGATTGGTGACCAGAAAATCCAGCTCACCGGCAGCCACCGCCGCATCCAGCGCCGCCAGACTGAGCGGGCGCAAAGCGAAACGGTAGGCCGGAAAACGCGCCTGCAACAGACTCAGCGTCGGCTGCCAGTGCCGGCGCACCTGTTCATCGCCGGCAAAAGCCAGCGCGCCGATGGTCAGCTGCGTGGGTTCAGCTGCGCCCTGCAGCGGCCACAGGGCCGACAGCCAGACCAGAAGGCCCGCGCTGATGCGTCTGCGTAACACCTCAGCGCAGCGAATCAGTGCAGCGCTGTTTCGCTGACCAGCACACCGTCTTCATCGGCATAGAGAAACTGCCCGGGCACAAAGCGCACACCGGCAAAACTGACCGGCACATCGATTTCGCCAACGCCGTTTTTCGGGGTTTTCTTCGGGTGTTTGCCGAGCGCTTTGACGCCGAGTTTCTCGGCTGCGATTTCCTCGCTGTCGCGGATGCAGCCGTAGATCAGAATGCCCGCCCAGCCGTTTTTTGCCGCCAGCACCGCCAGATTGCCGCCGAGCAGCGCACAACGTTTGGAGCCACCGCCGTCAACCACCAGCACCTTACCCTCGCCGGGCTCACTGACCAGCTGACGCACCAGCGTGTTATCTTCAAAAATCTTCAACGTACGGATTTCGCCGTGAAACATGATGTTCCCGCCGAAGTCCTGAAACATCGGTTCACAGATCGCCACCTTGTCTTCATTGGCATCGGAAAGATCACAGGTCTTCAATGACATACGCCGGTTTCTCCTACATGGTTAAGTGCGAAAAACGCCTGCCAACAGGCAGACGCGGAACAGTCAGGCCTCGTCCGGGTCCTCGAGCGTATACGGCAGACTCAGCGGACGTAACACCACCCCGTCGGCCGTGCTCAGCGACACATCGGCGGCGAGACTTTTAAGCTTCATGACCGCCAGCAAGACCGCGCCGCCCTGCCCGTCAGCGGCCGCCGAAACGACCGTGCCGACCGCATCACCGGCGCCGTTGAGCAGCTCGCTGCCGACCGCCGGTGCGGCCCCGTCCAACGCATAGGCGAGCATACGCCGGCTGGGCTTACCGAGGTAATGCATGCGCGCGATCACCTCCTGCCCCGGATAACAGCCCTTCTTGAAGTTAATGCCGCCGATCCGGTCGAGATTGAGTTGTTGCGCGACAAAGGCATCCTGCGTGGCGGCCGTCACCGCCGCCACCCCGGCGGCAATCCGGCTCAGGGTCCATGCCGAAGTGCCGGCCTCTGCCACACCCGCTTGCGCCAGCGCCGCCTGTGATTGCGCATCGCATAAAAGAAAAGCAGGCGCCTGTCCGCTCAAGCGCCAGACACCGGCTTCGAGGCTGTCTGCCTCCGGCGCCGGTAGGCCCGCACGGGCCAGCGCGGCCGCCGCGTCCGCACCGACCAGCCCCGCCGGCACGCCCTCAAGCGGGCTTAGTTTGACATCCGCGCGCATCACAAACATGCTCAGGCGCTTGATAAAAGACTCAAGAATATCCGCCGGCAGGGCGATCAGATAAGCGTCGTCGGTACGCGCGATATCAAACACCGCAAGGACCCGGCCCTTGGCCGTTGAGTAGCTGCTGATCTGGCTCTGGCCGGGTGCAAGCGCCTTGAGATCATTGGAAAACTGCCCGTGCAGGAACGCCGTGGCATCCGCGCCCTGCACGCGGATCAGCGCCAGACCCGCATCACAGACACAGGCCCCGGCGGGGACAAAAGAAAGTGAACCAGGTTCATTCTCGGTATGCATAGGATATTTCCGGACCGGCAAAACAAAGGCGCCATTGTAGGTGAAAGGCCGCGGGCTGTCAGTCGGTGACATTTAGCAGCAAAAACCCTACAAATACTGTATAATCAGCGCGCCGTTTTGCTTCGCAACAAATACAGGCATTATTGATTTATAAGCCAAGGCTTTTCTTATGAGTGATCCGCAGGACAACAAAACCGACGCTGACAGCCCACAAGGCGGGCAGCACAAGGAACACGACACGGCCGTGACAAACACAGCCGAAGATAAAGGCCGCGACGGATCACGTGAAGTCGGTGGGCCGAAAGGGCTTGAGCCCACGCGCTACGGCGACTGGGAAAAAGCAGGCCGCTGCATCGACTTCTGAATCCCCCGCTACCGGCACCTTTTCCCGGGTTCCGGGCAAGGGCATGACGGTAACTTCACTCTTCAACAATCACACACTCTGAGGCTAGAGAAATATGGCGTGGAATGACAAGCGACCTATGTCGCCGCATTTGCAAATCTACAAGCTCCCGCTGACAGCCTTGCTGTCGATCACGCACCGCATCACCGGGGTGGGACTGAGCGCTGGTACGCTCTTTCTGGTCTGGGCACTGGTTGCAGCCGCCAGCGGGCCCGAGTCATTCGCAACCGTACAGGCAGTAATGAGCTCCTGGATCGGCTACCTGATCCTGATCTGCTTTACGCTGGCACTGTACTTCCACTTCTGCAACGGCATCCGCCACATGCTGTGGGATATCGGTAAAGGTCTGGATCTCGAATCCACCAAGAAAACCGGCCCCGCCGTTCTGATTGTCGCCCTCGTTCTCACTGTGCTGACCTGGCTGGTCGCCTTCGCCGCAGGATAATAAAAATGAGCAGCAATAGCCTTCGTACTCCGCTGGGCAAGGTCAAAGGCCTTGGTTCAGCCAAATCCGGAACTCACCATTTTCTGGTTCAGCGTCTGACTGCCCTCGCGCTGATCCCGCTGACACTGTGGTTCTGTTTTTCACTCGCATCCATGCCGGCCATGGACTACGCCAGCTTCACAGCCTGGTTGCAGTCACCGGTCAGCGCCTCACTGATGATCCTGACCGTGCTGGTCACTTTCTACCACGCTTCCCTCGGCGTGCAGGTCGTAATCGAAGACTATGTCTCCGGCCACGGTCTGCGTCTGGCCAGCATTATCGCCGTTCAGTTTGTCTGCGCTCTGCTCGCAGTCGTCGGCACCGTTTCAGTCATTAAAATTCTTATCGGAGGCGCAGCCTGATGTCAGAAGCCTACAAAATTACCGACCACGCCTATGATGTTGTGATCGTGGGTGCCGGCGGTGCCGGCCTGCGAGCGACCCTCGGCATGGCCGCAGCCGGCCTTTCCACGGCGTGTATCACCAAAGTTTTCCCGACCCGTTCGCACACGGTTGCCGCCCAGGGTGGTATGAGTGCGTCACTGGGTAACATGGGCCCTGACCACTGGAAATGGCACATGTACGACACCGTCAAAGGTTCCGACTGGCTCGGCGACCAGGACGCAATCGAATACATGTGCCGTGAAGCGGTTCCGGCCGTCATCGAACTCGAGCACTTCGGCGTGCCTTTCTCACGTACCGAAGACGGCAAAATCTACCAGCGCCCGTTCGGCGGCATGACCACCAACTTCGGTGAAGGCATCGCCCAGCGTACTTGCGCGGCAGCCGACCGTACCGGTCACGCGATTCTGCACACGCTGTATCAGCAGTCGCTCAAACACGGCGCTGAGTTCTACATCGAATACTTCGCCATCGACCTGATCATGGACGAGGAAGGCGCCTGCCGCGGCGTTGTTGCCATCGATCTGGCCACCGGTGAAATGCACCGCTTCCGCGCCCACACCGTGGTTCTGGCCACCGGTGGTTGCGGCCGCGCTTACTTCTCCGCGACCTCCGCCCACACCTGCACCGGTGACGGTAATGCCATGGTTCTGCGTGCCGGCCTGCCGCTGCAGGATATGGAATTCGTTCAGTTCCACCCGACCGGCATCTACGGCGCCGGGGTACTGATCACCGAGGGTGTTCGTGGTGAAGGTGGTTACCTGACCAACTCCGAAGGCGAGCGCTTTATGGAGCGTTACGCACCGAACGCCAAAGACCTGGCCTCGCGCGACGTGGTATCGCGTTCCATGACCATGGAAATCAACGCCGGTCGCGGTGTCGGCGCCAACGGCGACCACATCCACCTGAACCTGATGCACCTCGGCCCGGACGTCATCAACAAACGTCTGCCGGGTATCGCCGAGTCAGCCCGCGTCTTCGCCGGTGTTGACGTGGCCGAAGCGCCGATTCCGGTACTGCCGACCGTGCACTACAACATGGGCGGTATTCCGACCAACTATCACGGCGAAGTAGTAACCCTGAAAGACGGCGATCCGGATGCGGTTGTACCGGGTCTGATGGCCATAGGTGAAGCGGCCTGTGTCTCCGTACACGGCGCCAACCGCCTCGGTTCCAACTCACTGCTCGATATCGTGGTCTTCGGCCGTGCCGCTGCACTGCGTGCCGCTGAAATCATCAAGCCGCACACGCCGCACAAACCGCTGCCGGAATCCTCCATCGATCCGATCCTCGATCGCTTCGACAAAGTGCGCAACGCCAAAGGCGGCACCCCGACAGCCAAGCTGCGTGACGATATGCAGCGCACCATGCAATCACACGCTGCGGTATTCCGTACCGAAGAGTCCATGCAGGAAGGTGTCGAGAAAATGCAGTCGGTCTTCGACGGTTTCAGCGATGTCGGCATCACCGACCGCACGCTGGTCTGGAACACCGACCTGATCGAAACCCTGGAACTGGACAACCTGCTCGGCCAGGCACAGGTCATCATCAACGGCGCCCTGAACCGCAAAGAAAGCCGTGGCGGTCACGCCCGCGAAGACTATGCGGATCGCGACGACGCGAACTGGATGAAGCACACGTTGGCCTGGGCTGACGAGAAAGGCAAAGTCAGCATCGACTACCGGCCGGTACACATGTACACGCTGTCGGACGAAGCTGAAGTCATCCCGCCCAAAAAGCGCGTGTACTAAAACAGGATAACGGTGAACAAAAATGGCTGAATTTAATCTACCTGCAAACTCCATCGTCAAGCCGGGTAAAAGCTACCCGGCGGCGAAATCCGGCGGCAATATCCGCAAGGTCATCGTCTATCGCTACGATCCGTCGACCGGTGAAAACCCGCGCACGGACACCTACGAGATCGATCTCGATGACTGCGGACCGATGGTGCTGGACGCGCTGATCAAGATCAAAAGCGAACTCGATTCCACGCTGGCTTTCCGCCGTTCCTGCCGTGAAGGCATCTGCGGTTCCTGCGCGATGAATATCGACGGTGCCAACACCCTCGCCTGCACCAAGGCGATCGCTGACATCGACGGCGATATCAAAATCTATCCGCTGCCGCACCAGCCGATCGTGCGCGATCTGGTCTCCGACCTGTCGAACTTCTACGCGCAATACGCCTCGGTTGAACCGTGGATGAAAACCACCACGGCCACTGCGCCGGACCGCGAGCGTCTGCAATCGATCGAAGAGCGCGAAAAGCTCGACGGCCTGTACGAGTGCATTCTGTGCGCCTGCTGCTCTACCAGCTGCCCGAGCTACTGGTGGAACAGCGACCGCTACCTCGGCCCGGCCGCCCTGCTGAACGCCTACCGCTGGATTGTCGACTCGCGTGATGAAGCGACCGGTGAGCGCCTCGATGCACTTGAAGACCCCTTCAAACTGTATCGCTGCCACACCATCATGAACTGTACTTCGGTATGCCCGAAAGGCCTGAATCCGGCCAAGGCAATTGCCGAAACCAAGAAGCTGATGGTAAAACGTCAGGGATAATCCCTGACGTTTCCACGGTTTTCGACTACATTCATGAGCGAAACATCCCGACTCAGATGGCGCTGCCGGCGCGGCATGAAAGAACTTGATGTCGCGCTGACAGCCTATCTGGAAAAGTCTTATGACGGAGCCGACGCCGAGGAACAGCAGCTATTCCTTGAGCTGCTCGACCTACAGGACCCGACTCTCTATGAACTTGTCTGTCGATCGCAAGACGATGAACGATTCGGACCAATCGTACAAAAAATCCGTCATTCCGTTGTTTCTTGAGGTTCGTCCCTCACCGAGTTTTCAAGCATTGGCCCTGTTATTACACGGGGCCGCTTTGTTTGCCGTGACACGCACCTCGCTGGGACTGGAATGGCAGGCACTGATCGCCGCGCTGGTGCTGTTCAGCGCCTATCAGAGCTTCAAGCTCAGTAACCGCAGCTACCGCCTGCAATGGCGTAAAGATCAGCGCTGGGAAGTGCGCTATCCCTGTGGCGACAAGCGCACCGGCAAGATGCTGCCCGGCACCTACTTCAACTCCTGGCTGGTGGTACTGAACCTGCGTACGGGCAGCACCCGCAAAGACCTGATCCTCATTCCCAAGGACGCGATCTCACCGGATGAATTCACACGTCTGCGTGCACGCATGAAAATCGAAGCGAAAAACGCCATTTCCGGTTAAAGTGAACACTCAGGTTCAGAACTAACGGAGAAATGCACGTGCCCGCGCCGATTTACCTTGGTGTTAATGTCGACCATATCGCCACCGTGCGTCAGGCCAGAGGCACCCGCTATCCCGACCCGGTACACGCCGCACTGCTGGCCGAACAGGCCGGCGCTGACGGCATCACCATGCACCTGCGCGAAGACCGGCGGCATATTCAGGATCACGATATCGAGCGCTATGCAGCGTCCCTGCAGAGCAAACTCAATCTGGAGATGGCCGCCACCGACGAGATGCGCGAGATCGCCCTGCGCATCAAACCGGCCGACGTCTGCCTGGTACCGGAAAAGCGCCAGGAGCTGACCACCGAAGGCGGACTTGATGTGGCCGGCAATCTCAGCCATATCCGCGAACTGACCGGCACCTTCAGCACCGCCGGCATCCGCACCTCGCTGTTTATTGACCCCGATGCGGCCCAGATCGAAGCCGCAGCCACGGCCGGCGCACCGGTGATCGAGCTGCATACCGGCAACTACGCCGATGCTGCCGACGCCGCAACACAAGCCGCGGAACTGGCGCGAATCCGCGAGGCAACCGGTCTGGCCCGTCAGGCCGGCCTGATCGTCAACGCCGGACACGGCCTGCACTATCATAATGTTCAGGCAATTGCCGCAATTGCCGATATTCATGAACTGAACATCGGTCACGCCATCATCGCCCGCGCGACCTACAGCGGTATTGCTGCCGCAGTGCAGGATATGAAATCCATCATCCTCAACGCACGGGCTTTGGTCACACAGTAACTGGCGTCCGCCGACACCCTGACCACGACTAAGGCTCGATTTTAGCAATGCATTCATCCGCTGACCGCGACCGCGCAGTCCCTATTGCCGTTGATCTCGATGGCACGCTTATCCGTTCAGACCTTCTCGTTGAAAGCCTTTGCGTTCTGCTAAAGACCAAGCCCTTGCTGGCATTGCTGGTGCCTTTCTGGCTCTACCGGGGCAAGGCCTATGTCAAAGCCATGATCGCCCGGCACACCTCGCTGAGCCCGCGACGGCTGCCGGTCAGCCCCGAGCTTGAGGCGTTTCTCGCCAAGCAGCCGGCCGGGCGGAAGAAAGTACTGGCAACGGCCAGCAACGAAAAGTTTGCCCGCCAGGTCGCCAGCCACTTCGGCTTCGACGAGGTGATCGCCAGTGACGCGACCACCAATATGTCCGGCACCACCAAACGCGATGCGCTGGTTGCGCGCTACGGTGAAGGCGGCTTCGATTACGCCGGCGACGCCAGTGTCGACATACCTGTCTGGAAAGCCGCCCGCAAAGCCATTCTGGTCAACGCCGAACCACGCCATGAACGGCGTCTGGCCCGCGCGGTCAGTTTTGACACCGTCCTCGACCGCACGGCGAAAAGCCGCCTGCACTACCTGAAAGCCATGCGGATCTATCAGTGGGTGAAGAACTTACTGATTTTCGTTCCCCTGCTGGTCGCACACAAATTCCACGAGCCCCTGCTGGCCGTGCAATCGCTGATGGCGTTTTTCGCCTTCTGCCTGTGCGCCTCCAGTGTTTATGTACTCAATGATCTGTTTGATCTGCCCGACGACCGTCTGCACCCGAGCAAGAAACTTCGCCCGATCGCGCACGGCGACATACCGATCGGCCACGCATTGGTGCTGATCCCCCTGCTCCTGCTCGGCGCCGCCATACTGGCCCTGATGCTGCCGCCCCTGTTGGGCCTGACTCTGCTGGCCTACTATGGCCTGACCCTGCTGTACTCCATCTCGCTGAAGTCCATCGCGGTACTCGACGTGCAGATCCTGGCCAGCTTCTACACCCTGCGCCTGATCGCCGGTGCCGCCGTTATCGAAGTGGTGCCGTCCTTCTGGCTGCTGGCCTTCAGCATGTCCCTGTTTCTGAGCCTGGCGCTGGCCAAACGTTACACCGGCTTGCTGGTGCGCAAACGCGCCGGCCAGAAACCGGCCTCACGGCGCGGTTACACCCTGGACGATATGCCCTTATTGCAATCGCTGGGGGTTGCCTCCGGCTATATTTCGGTGCTGATTCTGGCCCTTTACGTCAACTCGGCCGAGATCGGCAAGTTCTATCAGGACCCGATGTGGCTGTGGCTGCTCTGCCCGGCGGTGCTCTATTGGATCGGCCGTGTGTGGATCTACGCGCACCGCGGCAAGCTACACGACGATCCGCTAATCTTTGCGATTACCGATCGTATTAGTCTGGGCATCGGCGCTATCATGGTGCTCATCACCTTGCTGGCAATCTGAATCACGACCTATGTCGGAGCAACACGGCTCATGGAGCGGCTTCCCCGAACCGACTCATCACAGCGTCAGCGCGCCGCACTGGCAGGCTGAGCTGAACTGGCCGGCCGGCAGCCGCACGCTGGCCTACGGCAACGGCCGCTCCTATGGCGACGTCTGCCAGAATCCGGGCGGTAATCTGACGCTGATGCGCGGGCTCTCGCGGCTACGGTTTTTCGACCGCGAAAAAGGCCTGATCTGCGCCGAGGCCGGTGTCACGCTCGGTGAGCTGCTGGCCGTGACCGAGCCGGCCGGCTGGTTTCTGCCGGTCACGCCGGGGACACAGTTCGTCACCCTCGGCGGCGCGGTAGCCAACGACGTGCACGGAAAAAATCACCACCTGCGCGGCAGCTTCGGCCATCATGTGCAATCGTTTAATCTGTTGCGCAGTGACGGCCGCACCCTGGCGTGTTCCCGCGAGTCGAACGCAGAGTACTTCCGCGCCAGCATCGGCGGTCTGGGTCTGACCGGCATTATCACCGACGTCACAGTGCAGCTGATGCGCGTACCCGGCCCGGCCATCAAAACCGAAACCCTGCGTATGGCCAATCTGCACGAGTTTTTCGAACTCAACCGGGCCAGCAGCGATTTCGAATACACCGTTTCCTGGATTGACTGCACCGCGCGCGGTAAACAAATGGGGCGCGGCTTTTTTATCCGCGGCGACCATACCGAAAGCCCGCCGACACCGCCGCTGAAGCGCAAAAGCGTTCCGCTGACGCCACCCTTGTCATTGATCAACCGGCTCTCGGTGCAAGCCTTCAACACCCTCTACAGCCACAAACAATGGCGCAAGTCTGTCACCTCCGTACAACAGCGTGACAGCTTTTTCTATCCGCTTGACGGCCTGCGCCACTGGAACCGCCTGTACGGCCCCAAAGGCTTTTTGCAATACCAATGCGTACTGCCCTCGCTGGTTGCGGAAAGCGCCTGCGAAGAGATGCTCGGCCATATCAGCGACAACGGCGGCGGCTCGTTTCTTGTGGTGCTTAAAGCCTTCGGCGATATCGCCCCCGAGGGCATACTGAGCTTCCCGCGCGACGGCATCACGCTGGCGCTGGATTTCCCCTTTGAAGGAAAGCCCACCCTGGACCTGCTGGCCCGGCTCGACGCGATCACGCGCGCGGCGCACGGCGCGGTCTACCCGGCCAAAGACGCCCGCATGCGCGGTGAGGATTTCCGTTTTTACTACCCTGACTGGCAACAACTCGACGCGCTGCGTGACCCGGCCATCGGCTCGGGCTTCTGGCAGCGGGTCACCGGAGACACATGAATATAATTATCGTCGGCGCCACCTCGGCTATGGCCCAACATACCGCCCGCCGTTACGCCAAAGCCGGAAACCGTTTTGTACTGATTGCCCGCAATGCACAGAAACTCACTGCAGTGGCCGATGATCTGCGCGCCCGCGGTGCCGAATGTGAGACCCTGACCCTGGACATCAACGATCTGGACGCCCATGCCGGCTGTGTCAGCGCCAGTATCGCCGCCGCAGCTCCGGACCTGCTGCTGATGGCGCACGGCACCCTGCCCGATCAACAAGCCTGTGAGCAGGACACGGCGCTGATGATGCAGGAATTCGCCACCAACGGCAGTTCAAGCCTGGCTTTGCTTAATGAATATGCGCGGGTATTTGAGGCGAAAGGCAGCGGCAGCATCGTGGTGATCACCTCGGTGGCCGGTGACCGCGGACGCCAGTCCAATTACGTCTACGGCGCCGCCAAGGCCGCCGTCTCGACCTACCTGAGCGGATTAAGAAACCGCCTCAGCAAATGCGGTGTCAGCGTGATTGATATACGGCCGGGCTTTGTCGACACGCCGATGACGGCAGACTTCAGCAAAGGCGCGCTGTGGGCAAAACCGGAACAGATTGCCGCCGGCATTGAAAAAGCCGTCGCGAAAAAACGCAACATTGTCTATCTGCCGGGCTTTTGGTGGGCGATTATGCTGATTATCCGCAACATCCCGGAAGTCATCTTCAAGCGCCTCTCACTGTGAGCGGCGCGCCAGGCTCAGCCGCCTGAGGAAACAAACCCGATCCGCACGCCGCTGGCGCTCATCCAGACCTGGCCGGTAATCACCATGGCGATAATCAGCAGCCAGCCGAAAAACAGCAACACCGATTCGTGCAACTGCCCTGCCTTATGGCGCTTAAAGCCGTACAGAACCAGGCCTGCGGCAGCAGCCTGCAAAGCCATAATCCCCATGGCCGCGTCCTTCGGCCCCACATCACCGAACAGCCCCAAACCGGTCATAAAAAAACCGGCCACGCCGAAGGTGAACAAAAACCAACTGAAAATTCGCAGATAATGCAGCAAAGGACAGCCTCGTCATACGCAATACGCCCCGCCAACGGCGACGGGGCCATCAGTTTACCTGACGCGCGCCGACTTTGCGGCGGACAATCTTACGCCGGAGCTCAGGGGCAGGCGCTGGTGTCCTGACCCAGACAGCCGTAATAACCGCGGCAAGCCTGGCCCATCTCGTCGACCAGATTACAGCCGTACACTTCAGCAAAGTATTCCGAATGCGCGCTGCAGCTGTCGTCCGGCACATCGACCGTGTAACGCTCGCCGGTCCCGCTGCAGGTAAAGCTGTACGAATAGGTGCCCGTGTCGCTGTCACCGCTACTGCCGGTGCCGGACGAGGAACTGCCATTGGCGTTGGAGCCCGCTTGCAGAGTCCCGTTTTCCGCCCAGTTATCGAGTACCTGATCGGTGTCAGCTGCACAGCTATCATAGTCATCGTAGCTGGCCAGGGTGCTGGCGTTGTAGTCGTAACAGGTGCCGATATCGCTATCGACACACCTCACGGACAGAGTGTCACCGCTGATGTCATAACACATATTGACCGGCAAATCGGGGTCATCGGGCTCCAGGGAGCAGGCACTGAGCAACAGCGCAATCAGACCAACGGCGGGATAAGGGCGTGCGAGATACTGCATGGGTCCATCCTGAACTCAAAAAACTCAGGTGCTTCCCAGCAGGATTCGCGCCATCTTAATGACAGAACATCCATCTTCAGCCTGCACAGGCCACAAAAAAGGCGGCCAGATGACCGCCTTTTTGCTCTGCCCGGTACGGGCCGTGACTTACTGATCCAGCTGCGCAATCCCGTCAAGCTTCCAGTCTGCCGTGGCATCGTCTTTGGGATGACGCACATGCCAGACTTCCGAGATGCTTTCCTCGATACCGTTCTCGCGCAGAATCCCGGTAAAGTGGATGGCCGCAACCACATCATCGCCGTCTTCCAGCAGATCAAGCAACTGCGACTGCAGACTGATGACTTCTGTGACCGGCTTTTCCGTCAGCGCATCATGCTGCTCGCGCAGATGCACGTACATCGCCGGCGTCACATAGTCCTTCAGCTCAGAGAAATCACCGCTGTCCCAGATCCGTTGCAGATCGCGGAAGTGCGTCTCCACATTCGACATAAAACGCGCTTCGTCGAACCACGCCGGCATCGCACTCAGTGGCTGGCCTTTCAGGCCCGAACCGATCTCCGGCACGGCAAAACGGTGACCGGATGCCGGTGCGGCCGGTCCTGATGCCGGCGCTGCGCCACCGAATTGAGGGCCCGACGCGGCGCCGGCCATCGCCGGTTGCTGTCGCGCGTTCTGCCCGCGGAACATCTGAAAGAGTTTAAAGGCCAGAAAAGCCAGCAGGCCGAAGACCAGAATATCCATAAACTGCAGCCCGTCGAAGGCGCCGCCGAAAAACAGCGCGCCGAGCAGACTACCGGCCAGCAATCCACCGAGCATGCCGCCCATCATGCCGCGACTACCCGCCGCCGCTGCCGCACCGGACTTATTGGCCTGCTGGGTCGTGTTCTGTGCCGGCGCCGGTTTGGCCGGGGTGCGTGAGTAGCTGTAGCTTTTGCCAAAGCTGCCGCCGCCACCGAGACGCTTGGCCTCGACCGGACCGGATGCAAACAAAGCCACGCTGAACAGCGCCACCATGAGTGCGGGAAAAAGTGATTTCATCGAGTTCTCCTCTGTCAGTATTCTTATTCCGACCATTATACCTGACGCGGGTTTCATGACCGGCATGACCGTCACGTCAGGAACAAAGACATGTTTTTTCTGCTCAGCAGCACTCGCCTGCAGCGGCAAGAGCGGATAAGCTCAGAACCATCTGTATCACTGGGAGCCGAGCATGCGTTTTACGATCAAGCACCACACCCGCTACGCCTACAACGTCCCTGCGATTCTGTCGCCCCATGATCTGCGCTTTTACCCGCGTGACGACGGCTGTCAGCGACTGCTGCAGCACAGCCTGACCGTCAGCCCCACACCGGTCGGGCAGACCGAATTGATTGATGCCGAAGGCAACCGCGTGCTGCGGGTCTGGTTTGATCAGCCGGCTGATGAACTGGCCGTCACTGTGGAGATGGTGGTTGAGACCCACCGCCCCAACCCCTACGAGTTTATTCTGGAACCACAGGCGCTGAGCCTGCCGCTCGACTACGGCAGCGAAGCTGCCCTGCTGAGCCCGTATCTGGCCCGCGTCGGCGCGGATCCGGATGTGGACGCAGTGGCGGCGCGCCTGGCCGCAGAGGCCGGTGACGAACCGCTGCGTTTTCTGCACCTGCTGAATGACTTTCTCTACACCGGCTTTCAGCATCAACGCCGCGAGACCGGCGCGCCGCTGCCACCGGGCGAGACCCTGCGCCGGCGTCACGGGCCGTGCCGCGATATGGCGTTGCTGTTTATGGATTGTTGCCGCGCCCAAGGCATCGCCGCACGCTTTGCCAGCGGTTACCGGCATGCGCAAATGCCGCAGGAACAACACGATCTGCATGCCTGGCCCGAAGTCTACCTGCCCGGCGCCGGTTGGCGTGGCTTTGATCCGGGACACGGCGAGTTTATCGCCGGCACCCATGTAACGGTTGCCAGCTCAGCCACCCCGGCCATGACCATGCCGATCTCCGGCTTCTACAGCGGTGCCGGCGTCAGTGCCACACTGGAATACCAGCTCAATGTCACCTCATCCTGAGCCGCCGGCGCGGTCGCTACCCTAGCCGATTTCCTGCAGCTCGAATGTCTCAGCCGGATCGACGATGCTGTCCTGCGCGTCGATCAGCGGCAGATCGCGACTGCCCGACGGGGTCGCATCGACCAGCTTGTAAAGACTGGCTGTGGCCAGCTGCAGCGCATGCGGCAAGGCTTTGCCCATAAGCCGCCGGCCCAGCAGAATCGCCGTAAAGGCATCGCCCATGCCATTGGGGAGGGGCTCACGCTCGATCACCGGGGTGCGTACCATCCAGGCATGCTGCGCGGTCACAGCCAGCGTGGCCAGCTGGCCGGGCTCGATATCCGGCGTCATCAGACTGGTGATAATCACCGTCTTGCCGCTGTCGCCGATCAGCGCGCGGGCCTTGGCAATGGCGTCGGCCACCGAGTCCAGCGTGGTGTTCATCAGGCATTCAAACTCAAACTGATTGGGCGTGATAATGTCCGCCGCCGCCAGTGAGTGCGCTCTGTAGTAATCGGGGATATCGGGGCGCACAAACACGCCGCGGCCCACATCGCCGAAAACCGGGTCACAGACATAAATCGCATCCGGATTCAGCGCACGGATCTTGTCCGCGATCGTGATAATTGCATTGCCGATGCTGGCGTCACCCATATAACCGGACAAAACCGCCGAGATCCCGCCCAGAATGCCGCGTTCTTCCAAGCCGAGAAACACCTCCTCCAGATGCGCCGCTTCAAACACCTGGCCGCGGAACGCGCCGTAGCCGGTGTGGTTGGAAAACTGCACGGTATGCACCGGCAGCACTTCCACGCCAAGCCGCTGCAGCGGGAAGACCGCCGCGGCATTGCCGGCATGACCGTAGGCCACATGCGATTGAACCGAAAGAACATAGGGAGCGGAAGCGGACAAAGTCACGTGTACACCTCAATAGTTGTCGTAGTAAGAGCCGCCGGTGTCACAGATAAGGGACCAGAAACGGCTTGTGCTGTCTGATTTCCTCTTCGGTCAAACCGCACATTTCATAGGGCAGCACCAGCCACTTATCGGTGCTGTGCAGGCTGTAGTCGGGGCTGAAATCCACCTTGCGGAAAGCCGGGCGCTGGTACAGGGTCGCGATGCGCACTTCGCGCGGAAAATTACGCTTCAGGTGGCGGCGCAGTTTGTTCAGCACGGCGGCGAGATTGCGGCCGCTGCTGAACACATCATCGACCAGCAGCAACTGATCATCCGCATTCAGACTTTCCAGCAGGTATTGCGTGCCATGCACGCGGATCTCGTGGTCCGGCGCCTCCAGCATGGACTTGTAGTGCGGCAGGCCGCGGTAAGACGTGCGCAGCGCGATATGATTACTCTGCACGCCTAGCGTCTGCAGGCATTCCTGCACATAGATGCCCACCGTACTGCCGCCGCGCCAGACCCCGACGATAAACGTCGGGCGGAACCCGTCTTCGAAGATCTTCACGCCCAGGCGGAAGGAATCGAGGATCAGCGACTGCTCCGCGACGAACTCTTTTTGCATGCTGTTTTCCTGCACCGGTAGAACAAGGTTACACTGTCAGGCAGTGTCCTGCCTGTTAACGGAACCGCGCCATGAGCGAAAAAACCTATCTTGACGCCCAAGAGCTGCTCGAAGATGCCTTCCGGCTTGGCCGGCAGATCCTCGACAGCGGCTTCAGGCCCACCATCATACTCGCCATCTGGCGCGGTGGGGTACCCATGGGGATCGCGATACAGGAATTGCTGCACTACCACGGCGTCGAAACCAATAATATCGCCATCCGCACCTCCTCCTACAGCGGGATCGACAACCAGGCCCGGCAAGTGCGCGTGCACGGCCTCAACTACATCATCAAAAACGTCGAACACCACGACCGCCTGCTGATTATCGACGATGTTTTCGACACCGGCCGCAGCGTCAAAGCGGTGATCGACAGCCTGCGCGAAAAAGCCCGCCTCAACACGCCCGCAGACATCCGTATCGCCGTGCCCTACTACAAGCCCTCACGCCGTCAGGTGGACTTTGAACCCGATTACTTCCTGCACGAAACCGATGCCTGGCTGAAATACCCGCATTCGCTGGAAGGCCTGAGCGTAGAGGAGATCCGCCAACACCGCCCGGCCATTTACGGGATTCTCAAAGATCACCTGCCGGCCGGTTAGCCCGGCGCCGCTACGCAACAAAGCGGTTCTGCGCCGCAAGTCCTGCGTCCCTCCTCATTATCTGCACATTACCTGGCTACCTTAGGCTGCAGGGACTCTCCGTCTCCGGCATAGGTGAATCACCCGCCTTGCCCAGCAACAAGGAACCAACAATGAAAACACCTTATCTGACCGGCACACAGGCCGGACTTTTACGCAAGCTGCTAACGGCAGGCGCGCTCAGCCTTCTGCTACTGGCAGGCGCCTGCAGCAGCGATTCCGATGATGATTCGGACAGCACGGAAAGCACTGACAGCAGTACGGAAGTCAGCGACAGCGACACAGATAGCAGCGACAGTACCGAAAGCAGTGACAGCAGCGACTCGGTGTCGGACGCGGATTTCGTCGCCGAAGACTGGACCACCGAAACCCACAGCAACGATGTCGATCCCGACTACGACGAAGTATTTGATGACACCCAGGTCAAACGCCTGGACTTTGTGATTACCGAAGAACGCTGGCAAAGCATGCTCGACGACATGACCGAATTGTACGGCACCTTCGGCCGCCGTTCCTCCGGCAACAGCCTGAGCGATTCGGACGAGGACCCGATCTTTGTACCGGCGGAAGTCTATTACAACGGCATCGAGTGGTATCGCGTGGGTATCCGCTTCAAAGGCAACTCATCCTTACAGAGCAGCTGGCAGTCCGGCATTCTCAAGCTGTCGTTTAAACTGGACTTTGATGAGTTTGAAGACGACTACCCGCAGATCAAAAACCAACGTTTCTATGGCTTTAAAAAATTCAGCCTGAAAAACAACTACAACGACGAATCGCAGATGCGCGAAAAAGTCGCCTCGGATGTCTTCAGCAGCGCCGGCGTTCCGATCTCCCACACCGCGTTTTACGCACTCTATGTGGACCACGGGGACGGACCTGAGTATTTCGGTCTGTACACCCTGGTCGAGGAAGTCGACGGTGAAGTTATCGACACCCAGTTCAGCAGTGACGAAGGCAATTTATACAAGCCCGAAGACGGCAGTGCGGACTTTGTCGAAGGTACCTTTGACGAAGACGATTTTGAAAAGAAAACCAATGAAGACGAAGAAGACTGGTCCGATATTATCGCCATGTTCGACGCGCTTCACGATGATACCGCAAGCACGGACCCGGCCACCTGGCGGAGCAATCTCGAAGCGGTATTTGACGTAGACGGTTTTCTCAAATACCTGGCGGTAAACGGCATTATCCAGAACTGGGATACCTACGGGCGCATGGCGCACAACTACTACCTGTACAACGATCCGGACAGCGGCCAGCTGACCTGGATTCCCTGGGACCAGAACGAATCCCTGCAGGAAGGCAATATGGGCGGTGCACTGGCGCTGGATTTCTCCGATCTGAGCACAGCTGACTGGCCGCTGATCGCCAGGATCTATGATGATGACGAATACAAAGCACAATACGATCTGTATTTGTCAGAGGTCATTGCCGACGCCTTCGAAACCAGCAGCATGCAGGCCAAGTACGACTACTACGAGGCCCTGATCGAACCCTACGCCACCACTGAACGCAGCGGCTACTCATTCCTTGAGAGCAGCAACGATTTCTACCAGGCCGTAGACACCCTTAAAACCCATGCTGCCAGCCGTGCAACCGCGGTCAGCAACTATCTGAACAGCCAATAAGGCCAGCGGATAATCGCCCCGCTTTCACCGGCGGGGCGACAAACACCACCTGTAGGAGCCTGTACACAGGCGACCTGCCCCAAGCTTCCACAACCTCCGCTGTCGCGGCTATAGCCGGTCCTACAACAACACCTGTAGGAGCCTGTAAACAGGCGACCTGCCCAAGCTTCGGCAATCTCCGCTGTCGCGGCC
>JAUOPI010000030.1 GCA_030546905.1 Granulosicoccaceae sp. 1_MG-2023
GCCCTTTTCCAGGTGGGTAAGAGAATCAGGCCTGGGCCGATGCTTTTTTACCACCCTTGGACTTGGAGGCGTCTTTGGCCTTTTTGTTGTCGCTATAACCGTAGTAGTCATAGTAACCCTGGTAGTAGTAGTCCCCGCCGTAGGAGGAGATTTTGTCCACATCCACCTGGGTGACGGCAACACCGAGCACGTGCGCCTTGACCTGTGCCAGACGCTGCAGGCTGCGGCGTACCAGGTTGAGCGAGGTGTCGTGTGATTTCACGCAGAAGATCACCGCGTCGGCCTGCTTGCCGACCACCAGCGCGTCACTGACAGCCTGAGTCGGCGCACAGTCGATCACAACCCGGTCATAGGTCTGCTCAAGCTCATCGAGCAGCGCGCTGAAACGGGCGCTGGCCAGCAGCTCAAGCGGGTTCTCCGGCAGACTACCGCAAGGCATTACGTCGAGATTGGTATCGCCGACTTTACGCACGATGCAGTCCTGCACTTTGAGCGCAGACGAACCGGAACCCGAGGACAGGTAGTCAGACAAGCCTTTGTGCTTGGGATCGATCTCGAATGTTTTACCGACCGTCGGACGGCGCATATCAGCATCGATAATCACCACACTTTCCAGCTGCGCCAGCGAGTGCGCCAGGTTAGCCGACAGCGTGGACTTACCTTCACCCGGAATGGACGAGGTAACTACGATGCGCTTGTGCGGATGATCCATGCTGTCCAGGCAGACACTGGTACGGATGGTCCGGATGGACTCCGAGAACGTGCCTTTTTTGTCTTCCAGCGTAAGCGGCGACAAGGGGATCTTGCGCTTGCGGGCCAGAATACCGGCCTTGACCAGCGGGATAATACCGAGCAGCGGCGTGTTCAGACGCGACTCGATTTCGTCCGTACCCTTGATGGTGTCGTCCATATGCTCGCGCAGGAAGGCCAGCAGTACAGAACCGATCAGACCGGTGATCATGGCCAGTGCCACAATCAGGGATTTTTTCGGCTTGGCCGCTGAAGACGGCGGTACCGCACGGTCGGAAACCCGTGCATTGGCCGCTTCCAGACCATCGGTTTCGCTGGTTTCGCGGATACGGTTGAAGAAAGTGTCATAGAGCTTGCGGTTGGCTTCGACTTCACGCTCCAGCGCGGCCAGCTCAAATTTCTTCTTGTTGATGTCCTGAATTTCCGCCTTACCTGTGGCCAGGGTGCGGTTCAGCGAGGCCACTTTCTGACTGGCCACTTCGTAGTCGCTGCGGATAGCCGAGATCACGCGGTCCATCTGCCGGTTCAGGCTCTGGTTGATCACGTTCAGACGTGACTGCGCATCAACGATTTTCGGGTGTCGCGCACCATAGCGGTTGGACAGCTCATCGAGCTCACGCTGCTGTTTGTCCAGCTCCAGCTTGAAGGACTGAACCAGCGGGTCGCGCTGCACGGCCGGGATGGTGTCGAGCAATTCCGGTGAGGTTTCACGCAGGCGTGTCACTTCACGGTAGAGGCTCTCGGTTTCAGCCAGTTCACGCTGCGCCGCGGACAGTTCAGTCGTGGCGATGGTGACCTGTTGCTCGTTGAGCTTACCGACCGTGCCGTTCACGTCGATCAGTTGGTGTTCTTCGCGGAAAGCGATGAGCTTCTGCTCGGACTCATCGAGCTTCATCTGCAGACCACCGAGACGGTCAGACAGCCATTCGGCGGCTTTCTGCGTCATTTCCATCTTGGCGTCGAGATAGCTTTCGATATAGGTGTCGCCGATGGTATTGGCCACGGTCGCGGCCAGCAGCGGGTTCGGGCTTTCAAAGCTGATCTTGACCAGCTGTGTGCGCCGTACCGGTTCGATGGACATGGCCCGCATGAATTTGTCGACCAGCTGCTGCAGCTCTTTTTCTTCTTCGCTGAGCTCGGTCATCTCGAATGCGGCACTGGCCTGCGTCGGCGATTCCGGCAGCGTGGTGGTGCTGATATCAGCGGAAATCACGCCTTCGGCCAGACTGCCGGCGGTTTCAGCCGCACCGGACAGGCCGAGTTTGGACAACAGACCCGACAGGCCGCCGCCTTCGGACTTGTCACCGGCAAAATCCGGGTTGTTGGCCAGATCCAGACGATCGATGACTTTTTCGGCCAGCGCACGGGACTTGAGCAGCTCGAACTGAGTCTGATAGTACTCTTCATTGGCGCCGTCAAAACCGTAGATCTCTTCGATCGAGACCACATTGGCTTTCTGCGATTCGATCAACAGCGTGGCGGTGGCACGGTAGATCGGCGTGGCGCTGATGGCATAGAAAACGGCCAGGCCGGTAATCAACGCGGTCAGGCCGAGAATCTGCCATTTGTATTTACGCAAGGTCCGGATGTAGTGCTGGATATCGATATTCAGCTCATCACCGAACAACCCGTGCGGGCGGGCTTCATTCTGTGGTGTATTCATTTAGGTTCTGTGCTCCGGAAACTCAGAAAAATCCTTCTTCGACTGTAATAATGTCTCCCGGCGCGATACGACTACCCATAGAGACTTTTTGTTTCTTGCTGTCGCCACTGCTGGCCGGTTGCAAGTAGATTTTGCGCTTGGAAGCGCGGTCGGTCAGCCCGCCGGCCAGTGCCACGGCTTTTTCCAGGGTCAGCCCCGGCTGATACGGATAGCCGCCGGGCTTTTTGACTTCGCCGTTGATAAAGAACGGACGGTACTCGATGACCGAGACGTTTACGCTGGGGTTCAGCAGATAACCGTCGGCCAGCAAGGTGGTCAGCTCCTGTTCGAGCTCCGCGCTGGTACGGCCTGCGACCTGAATCTGGCCCAGGAATGAATAGTTGATCGTACCGCTGGAACCGACGATCGTTTCCATCGTCAGGTCAGATTCATCAAACACTTTGATGAAAATCTTGTCCCCGGTGCCAAAACGGTAACCTTCCGGCGCCGGCTCTTGCGCAAACGCAGAACCGAAACTACAAAGGGTAAAGATGAGTGCGAAAAATACGGAATGGGCTGGTTTCATGAGTCGTCTGTATTTTAGTGTTTAAGATCTGCCGGATACCCCGAAACACCAGGCGGCAGAATCCCTTGTTATGTCCGAACGCGCGATGGTTGCTCCGGAGCAACCCGTACGAGTCAGAGACGAGATGGTGACTAGCGTATCACCAGTGTTGACTAAAAACCTGAACAAAAGCACATAAATTATCTTGTTTAACTATTCTGCGCTCAAGGATTTTTGTGACCGGCCGATACTGCGAGCCCGCCCGAGTATGCCGTTGTCGCGCCGCAAAAAACATTGCCAAAACATTACGAAAGTACACATTCGGCGTCCGGCCCAATGAAACCGGACCTTCCGATAATTCCACTGCTGTCAGATATTTGTGACGCGATTCTCAAAGGTCGCGACCTCATTATCAGCGCCACGCCCGGCGCAGGCAAGAGCACCATGATCCCGCAGGCGTTGCTTAAAGCGCTGCCCGGCAAGCTGCTGCTGGTGCAGCCGCGGCGGGTGGCGGCGGTCGGTGTGGCGCGACGCATCGCCCACCTGCTCGGTGAGCCCTGCCCGGCCACGGTGGGCTACCGCACGCGGCCGGAAACCCGGATCAGCGGGCAAACGCGGCTGGAAGTTGTCACCGAGGGTATTTTTCTGCGGATGCTGCAATCGGATCCGGAGCTCGGCGGGTTTTCCGCCGTGCTGCTCGACGAATGCCACGAGCGCAGCATCAATATGGATCTGGGCCTGAGCCTGCTCGACGATATGCGCGCGGCGCTGCGTGATGACCTGCCGCTGGTGCTGATGTCCGCCACACTTGAGACCGACGCCTTCCGCCGGCTGGTGCCGCAGGCGCTTTGCCTGAGCTGCGAAGCTCCTGTCTATCCGGTCGAAACCGTCTATCAGGCCGCCGCCGGCTGGCGTCCGGAGACCGGCGAGCTGCTGCGCGCGATCGGCACGGCGCTGGATCACAGTGACGGCGATATCCTGTGTTTTCTGCCCGGCCGTGGCGAGATCAGGCGCCTGCACGAGGCCTTGCAAAACAGCCCGCTGAAGGAACGCGCCGGTGTCTTTGAATTGCACGGCAGCCTGCCGGTCGCCGAACAGGACGCCATCGCACACCCGCCCGCGCAACACGCGCGGCGCATTATCCTCAGCACCGCCATCGCCGAAACCAGCCTGACCATCGACGGTGTCACCGGCGTGGTCGACAGCGGCCTGGCGCGCCGCGAGGTGTTTGATGTGGCCAGCGGCATGAACCGTCTGATCACCACCCGCGCCAGTGACGCCGCCGCCACCCAGCGCCGTGGCCGCGCAGGCCGCACAGCGGCGGGCTTTTGCGTGCGCCTGTGGTCCGCCCACGAACGCCGCGAAGCCCATCCCGCGCCGCAGATCAGCGAATCCGGCCTGACCTCACTGTGTCTGGAGCTGGCCCTGTGGGGCGTCAGCGATCCGCAAACGCTGAACTGGATCACCCCACCGCCGGCGGCGGCCTTCGGTCAGGCGCGGACCCTGCTGCAACAACTGGGCTTGCTCGACGAACAGGGCCGCATTACCCCGACCGGACGCGCCGCCGGCCGGCTCGGCACCGACCCGCGCCTGGCGGCCATGCTGCTGAACGCCGCTGACGACATGCGGGAAACCGCCTGTCTGCTGGCAGCGGCACTCGGCGAAAGCGCCCTGCGTGACGGCGGCGACGATCTCGAAGCAAGCCTGCGTGCACTACAACGCCAAGGTAAAGGCCCGGCCGCCACCATCCGGCGCAACGCCGCGCAGCTGCGCAAGCGCCTGCCGGCCACCGGCGGCAAGGCCGGCAACACCGGCCTGCTGATTGCCACGGCTTTCCCCGACCGCATCGCCCTGCAACGCCGGCCCGGTGGTCAGGAATATTTGCTCAGCAACGGCAAGGGCGCGCGTCTCGGCAATGACAGCGCCCTGCTCAACCAACCCTGTCTGGCCATAGCCGATCTGAGCCTGCGCCAGGACGGCGCCCTGATCCGTCACGCCGCGCCCCTGAACCCGAACGAACTTCCCGATCACTTTCCCGCCCTGATGCACGAGCAGGAGGCGCTGGAGAGCGACGCGGACAGCGGACAGATCCTCCTGCACCGGCGTCTTTGTCTTGGCGAGCTGACACTCAGTGAACAACGCAGCGCCCCCCCGCCGGACTACGACCTGACCCCGCTGCTGCTCGCTGCCGTGCAGGACAAAGGCAAATCCGTGCTGAACTGGACCGACGCCTGCGATGCGCTCTGTGCACGCAGCCGCTTTGTCGCCGCCCTGGAGCCTGACGGGCCAGTAGCGGCACTGGACAGCACGCAACTGCTTGCCGAACCGCAAGCCTGGCTTGCGCCTTTTCTGGCCGGCGTCAGATCGCTGCGCGCCCTGGCCGGGGTCAATATACAAAGCGCACTGGAAGCCTATCTCGGCTGGGATTGCGTTCAGCGACTCAATACACTGGCACCGCCCGACTACACCCTGCCGACCGGCAGGCGCGTGGCGATTGACTACAGCCGCCCGGCACAACCGGCCATCAGCGCGCGCATACAGGAGCTGTTTTCCCTGACGACACATCCGTCGCTGGCCGGCGGGCGCGTGCCGCTGCAAATCAGCCTGCTGTCACCGGCGCGACGCCCGGTACAGGTGACCGCCGACCTGCCCGGCTTCTGGCAAGGCAGTTATCAGGACGTGAAAAAGGAAATGAAGGGCCGCTACCCCAAGCATCACTGGCCCGACGATCCGGCCCATACGGCCGCGCACAGCAGCGTGCGTCCCACCTGACGCCGGACGGCGTTATACTGAGGGCTTATCAAACACAACACGGGGCCTTCCATGCGCACGACCTCGCTTCTGAGCGGCGTATTCCTGTCACTGTTTTCCTGCCTGTCCCAGGCTGATTTACTGGTTTACGCCGGCGCGGCAAGCCAACCCCCTACCGAGGATGCAGCGCTCGCATTCGAAGAAAAAACCGGTATCCATGTGGATCTTATCTTCGGCGGCTCCGGCTTCGTGTTGTCGCAAATGAAGCTGGCCAAACAGGGCGACTTGTATTTTCCCGGCTCATCCGACTATATGGAAAAAGCCAAGCGTGACGGCGACGTCATCGCCGACACCGAGCAGCGTGTGGTCTATCTGGTTAACGCCATTAACGTGCCGGCCGGCAATCCCAAACAAATCCAAACCCTGCGCGACCTGCTTAAACCGGGGCTGCGTGTGGCGATCGCCAACCCCGACGGGGTCTGCGTGGGCGCTTACGCCATCGAAATTCTCGAGCAAAGTTTCTCGGAGGATGAGCGCGGGGCCTTCCGCGACAATCTGGTCAACTACGTGGGCAGTTGCGCCAAAACCGCCTCGGCCATTTCCCTCGGCGCGGTGGATGCGGTGATCGGCTGGCGGGTATTTGAAAACTGGGACCCCGAGCGCATTGAGACCGTGCCGCTTAAATCCGAACAGGTGCAACGCATCGGCTATATCCCGATTGCCGTGTCGCGCTACTCAAAACAGCCCGATACCGCACAGCGCTTTATTGACTTTTTGCTCAGCGATGAAGGCCAGGCCATCTTCCAACGCTACGAGTACTTCCCCAATGCCTCGGCGGCGGCCGACTGGATCGGCGCGGAAAAACCCGTCGGTGGTGAGTATGTCGTACCGCGCGACTGGCTTACGCCGCAATGAGATTACGCCCGGCGGCGATCAGCGCCGCGCTGCTTTTGTTGGCGTTTTACGGCGGCCTGATTCTGTCCTTGTTTTATTTTTTTGAGTGGCGCCAGTTCAGCGCCGCCCTGACCGAGCCACGCTTGTATCATGCAATCCGGCTCAGTCTGATCTCGGCCACCATCGCCACCATCTTTGCCACCCTGATCGCAATCCCCGCTGCCTACGCGCTGTCGCGTTACCGCTTTCCCGGCGCGGGCTTGTGCGACACCCTGCTTGAACTGCCGGTGATCGTCTCACCGGCGGCGCTGGGCGCCATGCTGTTGATTTTTTTTACCAGCCCGCTGGGCGAATGGATTCAGGAAAACGCCGTGCGCTTTGTGTTTACCTTTTACGGGGTCATCCTTGCGCAATTTGTCGCCACCGCCGGTATTGCCACGCGCTTTTTCAAAAGCGCTTTTGACGATGTGCCGCCCCGCTATGAAAACGTAGCCCGCACCATGGGCGCCGGGCAGTGGCGGGTTTTCCGCACCGTGACACTGCCGCTGGCGGCGCGTGGTCTGCTCGCCGGCACCGCACTGACCTGGGCCAAAGCGCTGGGCGAATTCGGCGCCACGATCACCCTCGCCGGCACCATGGCCATGCGCACGGAAACCCTGCCGGTGGCGATCTTTATGCAGCTGAGCAACGCCCGTATCGAAGAAACCGTCACGCTGATTCTGGTGCTGTTAACACTGGGTCTCGGCGTGCTGGCAATGGTCCGCACGATCGGCCGGAGAAAAAACCATGCTGACCGTTGAGAACCTGCACTGCGTCGCCGGTAACACCACGCTGTCTGTGCCATCGTTTTCCGTCAGCCCCAACAGCTGCCACGTCATTACCGGCCCCACCGGCTGCGGCAAAACCCTGTTTCTCGAAGCCTTGCTCGGGCTGAACCCGGCACGCGGACTGATCCGCCTGGATCAACAGGAGATCAGCGCCGAACCGGCCGAACGGCGCGGATTCGGCTATGTGCCACAGGATCTGGCCTTGTTTCCGCATCTTACGGTAAGCGAGAACATCTATTACGCCATCAAATGCGGCCATGGCAGCCAGGACGAAGCCCGGGCACATATCGCCCGCCTGTGCCGGACCACGCGCATCGAACATCTGCTTGACCGCTATCCGGCCCGCCTCAGCGGTGGCGAAAAGCAACGCGTGGCACTGGTCCGCGCCCTGGCCGGCGGTGCGCGCGTGGTCTTGCTGGATGAGCCGTTTTCAGCCCTCAATCAATCCCTGCGTCAGGAGATCTGGGAGCTGCTCAAATCACTACAAGCCGAGTACCAACTGCATATTCTGCTGGTCACCCACGATCTTGATGAGGCCATGTACCTCGGCGATATGATCAGCGTAATGCAAGACGGGAGACTGATTCAAAGCGGTCCGAAGCAGCTTGTCTACGAGCGTCCGGCGAATATCAGCGTGGCCCGTCTGTTCGGCATCCGGAATCTGTTCCGCGCCCGCCTGCGGCGTATCGACGCCCGCGAGAGCGTGCTTTACGACACCCCCTTCGGTCAGGACCTGTACGTCTGGAGCGAGCACCTGCCCGATACTGTTGGCGACCGTGATGAGATTTACTTCGGCATACGCAGCACCGAGGTGATGTTACTGCGCCGGGATACGCCGCTGCCCGAACGGCGTAATCTGATCGACGGCCGGATCGGCGGGATTCTTCACAGCGGCTCTTTCAGCAACGTACACTTCCGCCCACACAACAGCGACTGTGAGCTGGAGATCTCACTGAATACACACGCTTTCCGCAAACTGAATCTGGGACCGGCACAGGAGCGCAGCGTGTCACTGAAAGAAGAAAGCCTGTTTGTGTTTACCACGCAAACGCCCTGAACACCCGACCAAAAAAAGCCGCGCTGCCGGACAGAACAAGCCACGACCGGGGCCCGACTTTCAATGACGCGGCCTCACCGTAGAGATTCCAATCAGTGCCCGGCGGCTTGAAGCCCGACTTTCTATATGGGATAAACATGGTGGCATTCAAAGGGATACACTTTTCCGGTTCCCGATTGAAAGCCAATCGACCTCAAGACACCGATCGAACTGCCCATTCCGGTTTGGAGTTGAAAGCCGCCATGCGCCCGACAAACCACATGCCACTGATCCCCATCCTGCTGTTTTCCGCACTACTGGGCGTTCTGCCAATTGCGCTGGCCTGGGTGGCCGACGAGCTGCTCCCTCTGAAAACGCAAGCCAGCCGCATTGCCATGGCTGCCGCTATTATCGTCTCCGGCTACGCCATACAGCACTACCTGCTTAAGTAGTCCCGCACGGACAGTTGCCGAGCGATAGCCGGCCCGCTTGCCGCAAGCCGCACTTGCACCATTCCCTCGCCGACTTCTAGCGGCTCGCTGCAACGCCCTTTTCCCGTCTGGCACCTAAATCCCGACAAGCCGAGCGCATCTTCCGGGACCGTGCTCCCACTACAGTTGGTACCCATCACCCCATACGCAAACCAACGCCGGCATCACTATGGCACTGAGCCGGAGCTATCGCTGAAGACAGGTTGAAAGAGAGTCCGTCACCGGAGCGCAGCTTAGCCCTGTAAGAAGAGAGGAAATTTGTTTTTGCCGCCGGCCATGGACACGCCGGTATGCGCAGGTGGGCCGGACGGGACTTTCCGGCAGGCATAAAAAACGCCGGCTGAGAGCCGGCGTTTTGAATGAGATGGCGCACCTGGAAGGATTCGAACCTCCGACCGCCTGGTTCGTAGCCAGGTACTCTATCCAGCTGAGCTACAGGTGCACTGATTGGGTATAACGAAAAACGCCGGCTGCGAGCCGGCGCTTTGAATAAGATGGCGCACCTGGAAGGATTCGAACCTCCGACCGCCTGGTTCGTAGCCAGGTACTCTATCCAGCTGAGCTACAGGTGCGCTGAGGGGGCGTATTATGCTGATGCCACCCTTTTAAGTCAAGAATAATACAGCGATATTTTCTTAACTTGTTCCGGTAAATCGTACCGGGTAAACCTATGGCGGAGAGAGAGGGATTCGAACCCTCGATGGAGCTATAAACCCCATACTCCCTTAGCAGGGGAGCGCCTTCAGCCACTCGGCCATCTCTCCGTATCCGCGTATTATAACGCAATTTCAGCGAATGGCAGCTATTTGTGCAGAAAAAATTCGATCTTCTCTGCCACTGTCCGCTGCAGGACAATCGCTGAAATAAAAAAAGCCGCTGATCTCCCCAGCGGCGGCGCTAGGATAACGCCTTCGCATTCAGAGGTAAACCCCCAAAATGCATTTTTGATTTCAGACTGAGGCACAGGTCTTGTGGTGCCGCAAGGCTGCCTGTTCTGCCCGCCCCGTCTGTTTGTTTTACTGGTTACCGCGGTTGTCGTCGTCGAGCTCGACGATTTCTTCACCGTCCTGCTCGCGGCGAATCCGTTCGTAGATCTCTTCCCGGTGGACTGCCACCTCTTTCGGCGCGTTTACACCGATACGAACCTGATTACCTTTTACGCCAAGTACGGTGACGGTCACTTCATCACCAATCATCAGTGATTCACCGACGCGACGAGTCAGAATAAGCATGCAATTTTACTCCGTGTTCAAAAAACATTCCAGCGATCACATTCCGGCCGGGCGACCCGGGCTCCGGCTGCCGGAAACAAAAAATGCCGCCTGTGTTACCGGGCGGACTCAGTCTTGAATGCTTATATCGTGCATTTCTCTTTTTATTGAAGGGAGTCGGGTCGCTCCCTTGTAGTGTATATAGTGTATGAAGCCTCAATCGGGAACCTGATCCAGACCGAACGCATCGTGCAGTGCGCGGTTGGCAAGCTCCACATATTTCTCGTCTATGACAACCGAGATTTTAATCTCCGAGGTAGAGATTAATTGTATATTTATTCCCTCATCAGACAGGGTTTTGAACATCTTGCTGGCTATACCCGCATGGGAACGCATACCGACCCCGACCAGCGAGACTTTTGCGATGGAATCGTTACTTGTAATTTCACAATTACCACAGGTCTCGATGCGCTCCTGAAGACAGCTCATGGCCTTATCCAGGTCCGAACGCCCGACTGTAAAGGTAAAATCGGTCAGGCCGTCCGCGCCGACGTTCTGGACAATCATATCGACTTCGATATTCATGTCTGACACCGGGCCGAGAATCTGATATGCAACCCCGGGACTGTCCGGCACGCCACTCAGGGTAATCTGTGCTTCGTCACGTTTTGCTGCAATACCCGAAATCAGCGCCTGTTCCACGTTTGTATCCTCATCATAGGTAATCAGCGTGCCCTCGCCGTCTTCAAAGCTCGACAGCACGCGCAGCGGGACATTGTATTTACCCGCAAATTCAACTGAGCGGATCTGCAAGACCTTGGAACCCAGGCTTGCCATCTCCAGCATTTCTTCAAAGGTGATCTTATCCAGCCGACGCGCTTTGGGCACGATACGCGGATCACTCGTGTAAACGCCGTCCACGTCGGTCAGAATCTGGCATTCATCGGCCTTCAAGGCGGCCGCCAGCGCCACAGCGGATGTATCGGAACCACCCCGACCCAGGGTTGTAATATTGCCGTCTTTATCAACCCCCTGAAAACCGGCCACCACCACGACCCGGCCATCGGCCAGGTCAGCACGGATACGCTCATCCTCGATATGCTCGATCCGTGCCTTTGTGTGCGTACTGTCGGTACGGAAACGCACCTGCGAGCCGGTATAGGACTTGGCCGCGCAGCCGCGCTTGATCAGCGCCATGCAGAGCAGGCCGATAGTGACCTGCTCACCAGTGGACAACACCACATCCAGCTCACGCGGATTGGGCTGCGGCATAATCGACGTGGCCAGCTCCATCAGGCGATTGGTCTCACCGGACATCGCAGAAACCACAACCACCACATCGTTGCCGGCCTCTTTGAGCGTCGCCACACGTTCGGCAACCTTCTCTATCCGCTCCACACTGCCGACGGAGGTGCCGCCGTATTTTTGTACTATCAACGCCATTTAATACAATTCCGTCACGCTAATTTTGTACGCAACCACGCTTCCACCGAGGCAAGAGCGGCATCCAGATTCTGCGGCTGATCGCCCCCGGCCATGGCCATATCGGGCCGGCCGCCACCTTTGCCACCAACCTGCGCGGCGACATGGTTGACCAGCTCACCGGCCTTGACGCTGCCGGTCAGGGATTTGCTGACACCGACGGCAATCTGCACCTTCTCACCGGAGACTGTGGCCAGCACGACAATCGCCTCACCGAGCTTGTCGCGGTAATGATCGACCATTTCGCGCATAGCCTTGGGCTCAACACCGTCCAGACGCAGCACCAACAGCTTGCCAGCGCCGAGATCCACAGCCGAACTGAGACTTTCATCACCGGCCGCCTGCGCCAGACGCTTTTGCAGCTGCTCAAGATCACGACCGAGCTTTTTGTTGGTCTCAAGCAATTGCGCGGCCCGTTCTTCAAGACGCGCCACATCCGAACGCAGCAGCGCCGACAAATTACCCAGCACACGGCGATCATCAAGCCCGGCTTGCAATGCCACCATACCGGTGACCGCCTCAATACGGCGGATTCCCGAGGCAACACCGCCTTCACCGGTGATACGGAACAAACCGATCTCACCGGTGGCAGCCACGTGCGTGCCGCCACACAGTTCGGTGGAGGTTTCGCCCAGGCTAACCACCCGCACCACGTCGCCGTACTTCTCGCCGAACAGCGCCATGGCACCGGCGGCAACGGCGTCATCCATAGCCATTTCACGGACGTTGGCCGATGCGTTGGCGAGGATTTCAGCGTTCACACGCAGCTCAATTTCTGCCAGGGTGTCGCGCGATACCGGCTCACCATGAGAGAAGTCAAAACGCAGGTACTCCGCATTCACCAGCGAGCCTTTCTGCGTCACACGCTCACCGAGCACGGCGCGCAAGGCGGCATGCAGCAAATGCGTAGCCGAATGGTTACGCACCACGGCCTGACGGCGTGCCTGATCGACAATTGCACGCACCTCGTCGCCGACTGACAGCGAGCCCTCGCGCAGATGACCACTGTGCGTGACCGCCTGACCGGATTTTTGCGTATCTTCGACGACAAACTGCACGCCATCGGCCATCAGCACGCCGGTATCGCCGACCTGACCACCTGATTCACCATAGAATGGCGTGCTATCTAGCAATATTGTTGCCTTTTTACCCGCTTCCAGCGACCCGACCGGCTTGCCGTCCAGGTAAATCCCCGTCACACGGCTGCCTTGTTCAAGCCGCTCGTAGCCGACAAACTCGGTCGCCGCATCGGTGGTAATACGCGCGCTCATATCAGCGGCGAACTGATTGGCCGAGCGTGCGCGCTCACGCTGCTGTTCCATTTCCGCTTCAAAGCCGTCCATATCGACAGCCAGCTCATGCTCGCGTGCGATATCGGCGGTCAGATCCACCGGGAAACCGTAGGTGTCGTAGAGCTTGAACAACACGTCACCGGGGATCACCTTGTCGGTCAGCCCGGCAATGGCCTCTTCGAGTATTTTCATACCGGACGCCAGGGTTGCGTTAAAGCGCTGCTCTTCGGCGAGCAGGGCCTGCTCAATCTGCTCGCGTTTGTCATTCAGCTCGGGATAGACTTCGCCCATCTCACGCGCCAGCGGAGCGACCAGCTTGTAGAAAAAAGGCTCCGTTGCGCCGAGTTTGCTGCCGTGACGGGCCGCGCGGCGGATAATGCGTCGCAGCACATAGCCGCGCCCTTCATTGGAAGGCAGCACACCGTCGGCGATCAGGAATGCGCAGGAACGGATGTGGTCGGCAATGACTTTCAGGGAACTGCTGGTTTTATCGGCAGCACCGGTCACCGCAGCGGCATCGTCGATCAGATTGCGGAACAGATCGATTTCGTAGTTTGAGTGCACGCCTTGCAGAACCGCCGCAATACGCTCGAGCCCCATGCCGGTATCCACGCTTGGCTTGGGCAGCGGCGTCAGGGTGCCATCCGCAGCCCGGTCGTATTGCATAAAGACCAGGTTCCAGATTTCGATGTAGCGATCGCCGTCCTCTTCAGGTGTACCCGGCGGGCCACCGGCCACATCGGGGCCGTGATCGTAGAATATTTCCGAGCAGGGCCCACAGGGACCGGTGTCGCCCATTTGCCAGAAGTTATCCTTGGCGCCGATACGCGCAATGCGGTCCTGCGGCACGCCGATTTTCTGCGCCCAGATATCATAGGCCTCGTCGTCTTCTTCGAAGACCGTGACCCAGAGCTTATCCTTGGGCAGCCCGATCTCTTCGGTCAGAAACGTCCAGGCAAAACGGATCGCGTCTTCTTTGAAGTAATCGCCGAAGCTGAAGTTACCCAGCATCTCGAAAAACGTGTGGTGACGTGCGGTATAACCGACATTTTCCAGGTCGTTGTGTTTTCCGCCGGCCCGCACACAGCGCTGGCTGCTGACCGCGCGGGTGTAGTCGCGCTTGTCCTGCCCCAGAAAGACATCCTTGAACTGCACCATCCCTGCATTGGTAAACAACAAGGTGTTGTCATTGCCCGGCACCAGTGAGCTGGACGGCACCGGCTGGTGACCGCGCTCGCGGAAAAAAGCCAGAAAGCGGGATCGGATTTCAGATGTAGTAATCATGTTCACCTTGCGAAAATACAGGCCGTGTCACGGCCGGTTCAGAGATCTTCATGTGCGCCCGCGTGGGCAGAAAGGGCGGCGCGTATCTGTCCGGAACTGAAGCCACGCCCGTGCAGATAGCGCTTGCACTTGAGCAGTTCCTGACCGCTGAGCGCGGTTTCGGCGCCGAATTTACGAGCAATCATGCGTGCCGCATTGGCAACCCAATCGGTTTCCAACACAGCCATGGCCTCATCGCAAACCTCACCACTGACGCCGCGGTCACGCAGCTCGGCGCGGATACGCTGGGCGCCGTAGCCCTTGGCCGCACGCTGTTCGGCATACAGCTCGGCAAAGCGGTAGTCACTCTGGAGTTGGCTTTCTTCGAGCGCGGCAATCACGCCCTCGATGACATCGCCATCGAAGCCACGACGGAAAAGCTTGTCGTAGAGTTCCCGGCGGGTGTGTTCCCGCCGGGATAACAGATCAAGTGCTTTTTGTTTTACCTGATCCGACTCCTCGTCCTTTGTGTTCAGGCTTCTGTCTCTTCTGCCGGCTGCTGTTGATCAGCAGCATCGCCCTTACCCGGCTTGGCCAGCAACATCTCGCGCAGTTTGCGGTCAATTTCGTCGGCCATTTCCGGATGCTCCTTCATATAGGTACGGACATTTTCCTTGCCCTGCCCGATACGATCACCGTTATAGCTGTACCAGGCGCCGGCCTTGTCGATCAGGCCGTTTTTCACGCCGAGATCGATCAGCTCGCCCTCACGGGAAGAACCTTCACCGTAGAGGATTTCGAACTCAACCTGTTTGAACGGCGGGGCCATTTTGTTTTTGACCACTTTGACGCGGGTTTCGTTACCGACCACCTCGTCGCCTTTTTTGACCGAACCGATACGACGGATATCCAGACGCACAGAGGAATAGAACTTCAGCGCATTACCACCGGTGGTGGTTTCGGGGCTGCCGAACATCACACCGATCTTCATACGGATCTGGTTGATAAAGATAACCAGCGTATTGGAGCGTTTGATATTACCGGTCAGTTTCCGCAGTGCCTGCGACATCAGACGCGCATGCAGGCCCACGTGTGAATCACCCATATCACCTTCGATTTCGGCTTTGGGTGTCAGTGCGGCCACGGAGTCGACCACCACCACATCAACCGCACCGGAACGCACCAGCATATCGGTGATTTCCAGCGCCTGGTCACCTGTGTCCGGTTGTGAAACCAGCAGATCTTCGACATTAACGCCGAGTTTTTCCGCGTATTGCGGGTCCAGCGCGTGCTCTGCGTCGACAAAGGCCGCGGTGCCGCCGGCCTTCTGGCATTCAGCAATCGCCTGCAGCGTCATGGTGGTTTTACCGGATGATTCCGGTCCGTAAATCTCCACCACCCGGCCTTTGGGCAGCCCGCCTATACCCAGCGCGATATCCACCGACAGCGAGCCGGTCGAGATCACCTCGATATCGCGCACCGCACTGGCGTCACCCATGCGCATGACCGCGCCTTTACCAAATTGCTTCTCGATCTGGCCCAATGCCGCCGCAAGCGCTTTCTTTCGATTTTCGTCCACGTCTTATCCCCTTGAATGCAAAAAACCGATAACGCGGCCAATGCCACATTTATCGGTGCTTACCTCCGTGTACCGGCAGAACACCCGCTGCCGGAATCCCTGTTGTCGGCCCGCGCTTACTGGCAGGCCGGATTCGACGCACTACCGCCGGATGCTTCTTTGAGCTTGCCGCACAGATCACCGATCTTCTCGTTCAGCGTGGAAATACGGTAGTCCGCGCTTTCGATCCGGTCCTGCACCTGCTCGAGCTCGACCCGTGAGGAGTCGATCTTGGCTTTCAGATCGCGCAATTCCTGCTGTTGTTGCGCGATTTGCGCGGCCAGCGCTGATGTATCGCCGTCCTGCGCCTGCGCCACGCCCTGAAACAACGCCGCAGCGGCAACAATAAGCAAAACTTTTTTCATCATGATGTGTGGGTTCCGTTTGTTTAGTTTCTGAGCGTCTGTGCCCGCTCAATCAGGCACTTCAACGCAAAGACCGACGCCTGCAGCCTGACTGACTGCCGGTCACCGGAAAAATGTTGCGTATGGACAGCCGCCGGCGCATCGCCTCCGGCCACACCGAAGCAGACCGTACCGACCGGCTTGCCCGGCACCGCGCCGCCCGGCCCGGCGATACCGCTGACCGACACCGCAAGCGCCGCCTGACTGGCCGCCACCGCACCACGCGCCATGGCGCCGGCCACCGCCTCGCTGACAGCACCGTGCTGCGCAAGCAAGGCCGCATCGACGCCCAGCATGGCCATCTTGGCCTCGTTAGTGTAGGTCACAAAGCCGCGGTCAAACCACGCCGAACTGCCCGCCACCGAGGTAATCGCCATGCTGATCATGCCACCGGTGCACGATTCCGCCGTCGCGCAGACAAGTCCGCGCTCAGTCAGCACCTGCCCCAGCAGCCCGGCCTGGCGCTCAAGCGCTGTAAAGCCCGATTCAGCCATCCAGCTCCACCGGATTTTCGCAAAACGTCAATAATTCCAGAACTGCACCGAGGCGTCAATGACAGCAGTCTTTACAGTACCTTGTCCGGCCTGTTTCCACCCCTGACGGAATCCCGTCATTACATTGCCGGGACATGTCGCGGCCTGAAATTCCGTGCGCGGATTTGCTATCCTGCGCGACCGGCATCGCCCGCCGCTTTCACCCGCAACACACTGACCAACGAGATTTATGAGCACCAGCGACGCAGCCAAGCAGACCAAACACACACCCATGATGCAGCAGTACCTGAAAATCAAGGCAGAATTTCAGGACATGCTGGTGTTTTACCGCATGGGCGATTTTTATGAGCTGTTCTATGACGATGCACGTAAAGCGGCGCGCCTGCTCGATATCACTCTGACCGCACGCGGCAAGTCCGGCGGCAACCCGATTCCCATGGCCGGCATCCCGTTTCACGCCGCCGAGTCCTATCTGGCGCGACTGGTCAATCAGGGCGAATCCATCGCCATCTGTGAGCAGATCGGCGATCCGGCCACCAGCAAAGGCCCGGTCGAGCGCGCCGTCACGCGGGTCATTACCCCCGGCACGGTCACCGATGAGGCACTACTGCGCGAACGCCGCGAGAATCTGCTGGTCGCCATCACCGACCACGAGTCACAACCGGGGCTTGCCACTCTGGACCTGGCCAGCGGCCGCTTTACCGTCACGCAGCCGCCGGACCGGCGCACCCTGCTTGAAGAGCTGGCACGCTTACAACCGGCCGAACTCTTGCTGAATGAAGAAGCGCCGGCCGCGCCCGAACTGACACGCTTCAATACGCGTGGCCGCCCGCCCTGGCATTTCGATGAAACCACCGCCCGCACACACCTGAGCGAACACTTCGGCACCCGCGACCTTAGCGGCTTCGGCTGCGAAGAACTCGGCAATGCGGTCGCCGCGGCCGGTTGCGTGTTGCATTATGTGCGCGACACCCAGCGCGCCTCGTTGCCGCATATTACCGGCCTGATCACCGAGTCGATCAGCGACAGCATCATTATGGACCCGGCCACACGGCGCAATCTGGAACTGGAAATGACCATGAGCGGGCAGACTGAAAACAGTCTGTTTGATCTGATCGACGAAACCAGCACCAGCATGGGCAGCCGCGAGCTGCGGCGCTGGCTGAACCGCCCGCTGCGTGACACCGGCGTACTGATGGAACGCCAGTCCGGTATAGGCGCCCTGCTGGATATCGCGCTGCGCGAAGAACTTCAGGGGCACCTGCGCGGCATGGGCGATATTGAGCGGATTCTGACCCGCGTGGCCCTGCTGTCGGCGCGCCCGCGCGATCTGTCGACCCTGCGCAACAGTCTGGCCCTGCTGCCGGAGCTGCAAACCTGCCTGAGCGGCACCCAATGCGAGGCGCTGCACCGCATCGGCACGGATATCGGCGAGTTCCCCCAGCTGAGCGCGCTGCTGAACAAGGCCATTGTGGAGACCCCGCCGGTGCAGATCCGCGACGGCGGTGTGCTCGCCGAAGGCTATGATCCGGAGCTGGACGAGCTGCGCAACCTGGGCAATAACGCGGAAGACTTTCTCCTGCAAATGGAAGCCCGCGAACGCGAAAGCACCGGCATCGGCAGCCTGAAGGTCGGTTACAACCGTGTGCACGGCTATTACATCGAGATCAGCCGCAACAGCAGCGACGCGGTACCCGACCACTATGTGCGCCGGCAAACCCTGAAAGGCGTCGAGCGCTACATCATCCCGGAGCTCAAAGCCTTTGAAGACAAGGTATTGAGCGCCCGCGAACGCGCCCTGAGCCGCGAAAAACACCTCTACGAAACCCTGCTGCGTGAGATCGCCGGCGAACTCGAGACCCTGCGCCGGTGCGCCGGCGCCATCGCCACGCTGGATGTGCTGCTGAGCCTGGCTCAGGTGGCTGACGAACAGCAGTGGTGCGCGCCGCAATTGCGCAGCGAAACCGGCATTTGCATTGAAGGCGGCCGTCATCCGGTGGTCGAATCACTGATCGACGAGCCCTTTGTGCCGAACGATGTACTGCTCGACGAAAAGCGCCGCATGCTGCTCATCACCGGCCCCAATATGGGCGGTAAATCAACCTTTATGCGCCAGACCGCACTGATCGTACTGCTGGCCTATATGGGCAGCTACGTGCCGGCCGCCAGCGCGCAAATCGGCCCGATTGACCGGATCTTCACACGGATCGGCGCATCCGACGACCTCAGCTCCGGGCAGTCGACCTTTATGGTGGAGATGACCGAAGCGGCCAATATTCTGCACAACGCCAGCAGTCGCAGTCTGGTTCTGATGGATGAAATCGGCCGCGGCACCAGCACTTTCGACGGGCTCTCGCTGGCCTGGGCCTGCGCCGAACACCTGGCCGCGCAAAACGCGGCACTGACCCTGTTTGCCACGCATTATTTTGAACTCACCGCCCTGCCCGACAGCCTCGACTGCATTCATAACGTGCATCTTGATGCAATAGAGCATCACGGCGAGATCGTTTTCATGCATAATGTGAAGTCCGGACCGGCCAGTCGCAGCTACGGACTGCAGGTTGCCAAACTTGCAGGAATACCCGCCGGCGTGATCAACCGCGCTCAGGAGATGCTTGCCACACTGGAGTCGGGACGACGCCGGGACGGCGGCAACGTTGCCGCGCCGCCCGCGGCCGAACCATCTGACCAACTGGACCTGTTCCGGATTGCGCCGGATAAAACCCTGGAAACCCTGTCCGGGCTGGACCCCGACGGGATGACGCCGCGCCGCGCCCTGGAAACCCTGTACGAACTTAAAGCCCTGTTTGAGGCGGAAATATCCGGCAAGAGTCATTGACGCACAGGGCCATCACAGGCGAGGATGTCGCCGGCTCAGCCTTAGAGAACCCAAATACGTGCTTAAGAACGCATTTAATAAGGTAGGACTGATCGTCAGATTTAACGATCCGTCGATTTCGGACACGCTTAACGATGTGTACGAGAAGCTCAAGACGCGTGGCGTCGGGGTTCTGCTCGACCACACCACACGCGGTCTGCTCGGCGGACCGACGACGGTCGATATCGAAACCATCGGCCGCGAATGCGATCTGGCGATCGTCATCGGCGGCGACGGCACCCTGCTGCATGCGGCCCGCGAACTGGTCGATTACGATGTGCCGCTGGTCGGCGTTAACCGCGGACGGCTGGGCTTTCTGGTCGATGTCTGCCCCGATCACGGGCTGGCTCAGCTGGACGAGATTCTCGAAGGACGCTTCCAGTCCGAACAACGCTATATGCTGGAGACCGAAATCCTCCGCGACGGCGAAATCGTACACCGCTCCTACGCCTTCAATGACATCGTGCTGCGCATCCGCGATGTGCTGCAGATTATGGAATTTGAAGTGACCGTGGACGGCAGTTTCGTCAACCGCCAGCGTGCCGACGGCATTGTGATTTCCACCCCGTCCGGCTCCACCGCCTACAGCCTGTCCAACGGCGGTCCGATCCTGAACCCGACACTGGACGCCATGGTGCTGCAGCCGATCTGCGCGCACACCCTGAGCAGCCGCTCGCTGGTGGTCAGCTCCTCCAGCGAAGTCAGCATCAACCTCTGCGACCAGGGCGTGCCGAATGTACAGGCCGTCTGCGACGGTCAGGTCTATATGGATGCCCAGCCGCATGACCGGATTATCGTGCGTCGCAAAAGCGAACAGATCCGCCTGCTGCATCCGGAAAGCTACGACTACCACCATATCCTGCGCGAAAAACTCAACTGGCGCTGAAGCCCGCCTGCGCGACCGAGACGAGCCCCATGCTTGCCCAATTGCTGATCCGCAATTTCGCCATTATTGACCAGTCCGAACTCGACCTGAGCGGTGGCATGACCGCCCTCACGGGCGAGACCGGCGCCGGTAAATCCATCCTGCTTGACGCCCTCGGTCTGGTCCTCGGCGACCGCGCCGACACCGACAGCATCCGCGATGGCACCGATAAAGCGGAAATTACCGCCGTATTCCAGACTCACGACAACACGCGCGTGCGCGACTGGCTGACCGAACACGATCTGGATGCCGACGGCGAATGCATCATGCGCCGCGTGATCTCGCGCGACAACCGCTCGCGCGCCTATATCAACGGCAGCCCCGTGGCCCTGCAGATGCTGCGCACCCTGGGCGAGATGCTGGTCAATATTCACGGCCAGCACGAGCACCAGTCACTGACGCGCAGCGACTATCAGCGCCGCCTGCTCGATGCCCACGCCGGCAACCAGGCCCTGCTCGACGAACTGCGCAGCGCGTCACTGGAATGGGAACGCGCCCTTAAACGCCTTGAGGAAATCGCCGGCCAGCGCGAACAACGCGAGCAGCGACTGGAACTGCTGCAGTTCCAGCTGCAGGAATTCGACGCGCTCAATCCCGATCCGGAAGAAATCGCCACCATCGAGGCCGAACACAAGCGTGCCGCCAACTCCGGCACCATCTACGATCTGGCCAGCCAGGCCGCCAACGCGCTTTACGAAGACGACAACGCGATTCACTCGCAGCTCACAGCCATTGAGCAGCGCCTGATCCAACTTGCCGCGCTCGACGAACGTGCCGCCGAGTTTGCCGGCATGATCAGCTCTGCGGCCATTCAGTGCAGCGAAGCGGCTGACGGCCTGCGCGGCTACCTGGGCTTGATCGATGCCGACCCGGCGCGCCTGCAATGGCTCGACGAACGCCTGTCGGCCTACCATGCGCTGGCCCGCAAACACCAGATCCCGCTGGTGGAACTGGTCGAGCGCGCCGAAGCCCTGCGGGCCGAGGTCGGGGAACTGGAAAACTCCGATATCACGCTGGAGAATCTGGAAAAGGAATGCGCGGAAAAAGCCGCGGTTTACGCCGCTGTGGCCGCACGCCTCAGCGAAACCCGCAAACAAGCCGCCGAGAGCATGAGCACGCAGATCTCCGCGGCCATGCAGGATCTGGCCATGAAAGGCGGGGTGTTCGCGATTGAGGTGGAGCCGCGCCCGGCCGAACGACCCAATCCGCTGGGCTGCGACGACATCCGTTTTCTGGTGTCGGCCAACCCCGGGCAAAAGCCCCGCCCGCTGGGCAAGGTCGCCTCAGGCGGCGAATTGTCCCGTATCAGCCTGGCCGTACAGCTGATCGCGGCCGGCCATCAAAGCGTGCCGACCATGATTTTCGACGAGGTCGACACCGGTGTGGGTGGCGCCGTGGCCGAGACCGTCGGGCGCTTTCTGCGCATGCTCGGCGAGAACGCGCAAATCCTCTGCGTCACCCACCTGCCGCAGGTCGCCTCACAGGCCCATCACCACCTGCGTGTAAGCAAAGAGACCGACGGCAAGCGCACCGAAACACGCCTTACGCCGCTGGACGACACGGAGACCCTGGAAGAAATTTCCCGCATGCTCGGCGGTCACGACATCACCGAACAGACCCGCGAACACGCCCGCGAGATGCTGGCCCGTGCCGGTCAGGCACCAGCGGCGCCCAAACCCACACGAAAAAAAAACCGCGCCAAGAAAAACGCCGGCTGATGCCGGCGTTTTTGTAAATCCAGTGTGGCGACAAGCGCCGCGATCAGCTCTTGGCCTTGGCCACGCCGTACAACACCAGCTTATGATCGGTCAGCTCGTAACCGAGCTCCTCGGCAATCTCCAGCAAACGTTTTTCGATAATCTCATCGCGGAACTCGGCAACCTCGCCGGTTTTTACACAAACGATATGATCATGACTTTCGCCGGTATCGAGCTCGTAGATTTTTTTGCCGCCGTCGAAGTCATGCCGCGTCACCAGACCGGCCGCCTCGAACTGGGTCAGCACCCGGTAAACCGTGGCCAGACCCACATCCGCATCCGCATCCAACAGCGCCCGGTAAACATCCTCCGCGCTCATATGTCTGTCTTTTGAGTTCTCGAGGAGCTCCAGAATTTTCACCCGCGGCAAAGTTACCTTTAGCCCGGCCTTTTTTAAATCCAGTGAACTTGAGTTCTTATCCATCCCGACTATTGAAACTCCGGTTGGTCGTGATAGTCCGGCGCGTCGGCCAAGCAGCCGTGCCGGACATCAGCAGTCTTGTAGAAGTCGCTGTAGTATACGACAATTAGTGCCCGATTTCGCAAAGCAAAATATGCAATGAATCTTCGTATCATCCTGCTGGCCTGCCTTATTTCCCTGACCGGCGCTTGCGGAAACCCGATCTGGCTGCCACCGGCACATAAGATTGACATTCAGCAAGGCAATCTGGTGGACCAGGAACAGGTTGTACAACTACGCGAAGGCATGTCCCGCGACGAGGTCCGGCAACTGCTCGGCGAACCGGTACTGAAACCGACGGTGGACGCGGACCGCTGGGACTATGTCTACACCAAAGGCCGCTCCGGCGAACACGTCAAAGCCCGGCGCCTGACGGTGTTTTTTGAACAGGAGCGTGTCAGCCGCATCGAAGACGACTACGCGCCCCTGAACACCGCGGGCAACTAGTCCGCGCCGGCGGCCTTATCCGGCAGCTCGCCGCCGCCCTTCTTCATCCGCTTGCCTTCGGCAGCGCGTTTTTTACGTACAGCTTTGGGATCTGCGATCAGCTCGCGGTAGATTTCCACACGGTCACCCTCACGCAGGACCTGCTTGTCCGGCACCGCCTTGCCGAAAATGCCCAGCTTGCGCTCGCTGAAGTCCTCGTCCGGAAAATCCTGCGCCAGCGGCGCCAGCGCGACCGCCTCGCGTGCGGTGATACCTTCTTCCACCTCCAGCGTGTAGATCTTTTGTCGGGACGGTAAGGCAAATGCCACTTCGATACGCATCTTATCCTCGCTTATAAACCTGATTGGCACGTTTGACAAAGGCATCGACCAGAGTGGAACAGATTTCCGAAAAGACCGGATTGAGCACCGCCCCCAACATCCGGCTGGAAAAAGAGAACTCCATATCCAGCGTCACCTTGCAGCCCTTCTCACCCAGCGGCACAAAACGCCAGATGCCTTCGAGCTTATCGAAGGGGCCGTCCTCCAGATGCAGATGAATCTCGGCATCGGGGATCATGCTATTGCGCGTGGTAAAAGACTTGTTAAGCGGCCCGCGGGCCATTTCCAGCGTTGCCCGCTGAGTGGTTTCGTCGCGTTCGAGCACTTCGGCACGCCGGCACCAGGGCAAAAAGCCCGGGTAATGCTCAACCTCATTGACCAGACGGTACATCTCGTGCGGCGTGTGCATGACCAGTGCGGACTTACAGATGCGTGTCATAGTCGCACCCGCCGCGAAGAAAAACTCATAGCTACCTCGTTCTTAAATTTGTCTGTTGCGCGTATAATGCAATGATGTCAAAACAAAAGAAATCCAACAAGAAAGGCAGCGGAGGCTCTCGCATCACCGAGAACCGCCGTGCGCGTTACGACTACCAGATCGAAGAGAATTTCGAGGCAGGCCTGTCACTGATGGGCTGGGAAGTCAAAAGCCTTCGTGACGGCCGGGTCCAGCTTAACGACACCTACGTAATGATCCGCAACGGTGAGGCCTGGCTGGTTGCCTGCCAGATCACCCCGCTGCTGTCGGCCTCCACCCACGTGGACACAAACCCGACCCGCGCCCGCAAGCTTTTGCTCCACCGCCGCGAACTGAACAAGCTGATCGGCATGGTCGAACGCAAAGGCTATACGCTCGTGCCGCTTGCCATGTACTGGAAAAACGGCAGGGTCAAGCTTGATGTAGGGCTCGGCAAGGGCAAGAAAGAATACGACAAGCGCGCCACCGAAAAAGCGCGCGACTGGTCACGCGACAAGCAGCGCATTATGCGCCGCGGCTAAGCCAGGCGCTGCCTCAGGCATCATCCCAGAGGCAGCCGTTGGCTCCGGTTTTGGCCAGCGTCTCGAGCCAGGCCGCATGCGCCTCCAGCTCTTCGCCCTGCGCCCGCACCACGCGCAGGGAGGCGGGCTTGACCACCTCATCGACCGCTTCCTCATCACCGTCATCCGACCCGCCCGCCGCATCCAGCACCAGCGCAGTCTGCCCGCCGCTCATCAGCAGGTAGACGTCAGCCAGAATCTCCGAGTCAAGCAAGGCGCCGTGCAGGGTACGGTGCGCATTATTGATATCAAGACGTTTACACAGCGCATCCAGCGTATTGCGCTGGCCCGGATACATCTCCCGCGCCATGGCCAGGGTATCGAGCACCGTGCAGTAGTCTTCGATCCGCTTGTCGATACCGGCCCAGCGCAGCTCCGCATTCAGAAAGCCGACGTCAAACGCGGCGTTGTGAATCACCAGTTGCGCGCCTTCGATATAGCTGAGGAACTCATCGACCACGTCCCCGAAACGCGGCTTGTCGGCGAGAAACTCATTGGTGATACCGTGCACTTCCACCGCACCCTGATCGATAACCCGGTCAGGCTGCAGATACTTATGGTAGTTATTGCCGGTAATCTGCCGGTCCAGCACCTCAACGCAACCGATCTCGATAATACGGTGGCCGTCGCTGTGCTCAAGACCGGTGGTTTCCGTATCCAGTACAATCTGACGCATCTCAGGACTCCAGTTCGTCTATACCCAGATTCGCAAGCGCATCGACCCGTTCGTTCTCGGGGTGCCCGCTATGGCCTTTGACCCATTCCCAGGTCACCTCATGACCGCTCAGCAGCGCATCGAGCTTTTGCCACAGATCGGTGTTTTTGACCGGCTGTCCGGCGGCCGTACGCCAGCGGCGTTTTTTCCAGTTCGGCATCCATTCGGTCACACCTTTCATCACATATTGCGAATCGGTGGTGATATGGACCCGGCTGGGCTTTTTAAGCGCTGACAGGCCTTCGATGACCGCTGTCATTTCCATGCGGTTGTTGGTGGTTTCGGCTTCGCCGCCGTGCAGTTCGCGGACACGATCGCCCTTGCGCAGCAACGCCCCCCAGCCGCCCGGGCCGGGATTGCCACGGCAGGCGCCGTCTGTAAAAAGTTCAATCATAAGGTTTTTTTGTGTGGTTCAGGCCCGGACAAACAGCCTGCGGAAGAAATCAATCGCGCGGTTTACCCAGCATCGGACGGATATCCGTGACCGTTTTGCTGACCGCCTGCGCGCGTGACCGGTGTACCAGACTGCCGGCGGCCAGCCCCGCCGACGGGCGGCGCCAGCTGTCGCGCACCAGCGTCATGGGGATAGTCTGCTTACGGGCATGAATCACATAACACGCACCGAGACCACCCAGCAAAGGGCGGGCATTCTCCATGAAACGCATACCCCGGATCAAGCGCCCTGCCGCCAACGGCGGCCGCAGATAGAAAGTTTCGCTGCGCACCACCCGGAAACTCAGCACCGACAGCCATTCGCTGACCCGCCAACGGCTGTAGAACTCGCCATTCCAGGGAATCTGGCCGCGCCAACCGCCGAGTAAGTGACGCAGCCCCCAGAGACTGTGCGGATTAAAGCCCACAATGACCAGATGTCCGTCGGCACGCAGGACGCGGTCGGCCTCGCGCAGGGCCTGGTGCGGGTTTTCGCAAAAGTCCAGCGTATGCGGCAACAGCACCAGATTCATGGTGTCGCCGGCGATCGGCAGGTTCAGCGCATCGCCGTGAAATAAGTCAGGCGCGTCACCGCTTCCGTGGGCCATAACCACCCGCCGGTGCAAGCCGGCACTTTGCAGGAGGTTAATTTTCTGGGATATTTGGCCTACCTGAAGTCCCTGGTAACCAAAGATATCCGGCAACAGGCGATCCAATGCACTTAGCATTTCGTTAAGGACAGATTCGCCAAGATTGGTAGAATACCAATCCTGTAGCTCATTTTGAGCCATAAACCAGTCTGGTCGTGCCCCAAAAATCGGCATGCCCGGCCCCTGAACGCGAATTGACGATGCCCGCTAATCTATCATCAATGACACTGCTGCAAAACTCCTGTCAGCTGCAGGACGGCAATGCGGCCCGCTTCGGCCCGCTGGCGGCCCTGATGCCCGGCCGGCGCTGGCGCATAGCAATCTGGACCGGCGGTGCGCTGATGGCCATGATTTCCACGGTGCTCTACGCCAATTCCCCCTCCGGCAGCAACGAGTTCCCGTTGACGCACGCACGTTACAGCGCTGCCATGCCGGCCGACAACACACGCCGCTGGTTCGAAGGTCTGTCCAATAACCGCGCCCTGTTGCCGCCGCTGAGCGGCGGCCCGGACAACGCCGGCAACCTTTGGGCCGTACTGGCCGGCGGGGTCAGCATCGAAGCCCCGCAGCACAAGGCCATCGAACAGGAACTGCGGCGTTACCAGAAAAACAGCTTCTGGACCGCCCGCGAACTCAATCAGGCCGGCCCCTTTCTGTACTACGTGGTCAATGCCCTGAAGCTGCATAACATGCCGGTCGAGCTGGCTCTGCTGCCGGTCATAGAAAGCAATTACAACCCCGCCGCTCACAGCCAGCACAATGCCGCCGGGCTCTGGCAACTGCTGCCCAACACCGGCCGTGCACTGGGCCTGCAAATCACCCACTTCACCGATGAGCGGCGGCATATCGAAAAAAGCACTGAAGCGGCGCTGGAATACCTGCGCTATCTGCACGATCAGTTTGATGACTGGCCGCTGGCCATCGCCGCCTACAACGCCGGCCCGGCGCGCGTACGCGCACGTCTGCGGCGCTACGGCGAAACACCGCCGGACAGCATCTGGGATCTGGACTTACCCTCCGAGACACGCCGCTATGTAGCGAAGTTCTTTGCCCTGCGCGAGCTTATCGAAGACCCGGCATCACACGACATACAGCTGCGCCCGCTTCCCGAGCAGGCCGGCTTTGTGCGCGTCGCCGTACCGGGACGGATCAGCCTCAACCGCGTGGCCGAACTGGCCGACACCGATGTGGCCACGGTCGAGCACCTGAACCGCGATCTGCTCTACCGCAGCACCGCGCCCGACGGCCCCCACGAGGTGGCGCTGCCGGTCGACGTGGCCGACACCTTCGAGACCAATCTGGCCCACGCACTGGCCGACAACGAGCCGCTGTACCGGCCGGTCGTCAATTACGTGGTCCGCCGCGGCGACACGATCAGTGAAATCGCAGCCAACTTCCATCTGAGCACGGCCGAACTGCGCCAGCTAAACAACCTGCGCGGCAGCCGTATCCGCATCGGTCAGAAACTGAAGGTCTATGACAGCAGCCACGGCGACACAGGCGAAGTGGCCGAATACCGGGTACGCAAGGGTGACACCCTGTCCGAAATCGCCAGCCGTTACGGTGTGGACCACACCCTGATCGCGCGGCAAAACAACATCAGCAACAGCGATGCCCTGCGGGCCGGCAAGGTGTTGGTGATCCCGGCCAAATACACACGCCCGGACACCGAAGCGCAGCAATACACGGTCAAACCGGGCGACACCCTGTCAGAGATCGCGCACAAATTCAGCGTCTCGGTCAACCGCTTACGCCAGCTCAATCCGCCTTTGGCAGACGGGCATAAAATCATTCCCGGTCAAAAAGTCAGCGTCCCTCAGGTCCGCTAGAAACGATCTGAGGGGCGCAACACTGATTGACCTTACGCGCGCCAGTTGCCATTATTGCTGTCTGATTCAGCTCCCCGGGTTCACGTCGGACCCGGACGCATTTCCGGAACTTAGCTATGCCAAAAATTGTGTTGTCGCTAGAAGAAAACATGATCAGGGAGTTCGACCTTGACAAGGAAGAGACCACGATCGGGCGACGCTCCACCAACGATATCCAGATTCAGAACCTTGCCGTCAGCGGACGCCATGCACGCATCAAGGTCGCGCTCGATGACGCTTTCCTCGAAGATCTGGGCAGCACCAACGGCACTTACGTCAACGGTCGCCTGATCAAGAAGCAAGCGCTTAACGACGGCGATGAAATCATCATCGGCAAATACAAGCTGGTGTATTACGCCACTCCCGCCACCGCAGAGCCGGCGCTCTCGTCCATGCTGCACACCAACACGGACGAGACCGATGGCGACGGCCAGGCCAAAGCAGCCGAAAACCCCAACAGCGCCATTATTGAAGTGAAAAACGGCGCCAAAGCGGGCCAGATTCTGCCTCTGCAGAAACCGGTTACCACCCTTGGCCGGCCGGGCATTCAGATCGCCGCGATCATGAAAAAGCCTGAAGGCTATTTCTTCATGCATATCGAGAGCGAAGACGAAGACAGCCGTCCGCGCCATAATCAAGCGGAAATCGGCGAAGAGCCGGTACTGCTGAGCAGCGGCGACAACCTCACCGTCGCCGGCATCAGCGTGGAGTTTATGCTCTCCTGAGCAGCTGCCGCAGCAACATAAAAAAAGCCGTCAACAGACGGCTTTTTTTATCGGCGACCAAAACAGCCGCAAACGGGCCGGGGCTTAGCCGTCGTCTTCGTCAAACAAACCGGTCGACAGATAGCGGTCGCCGCGGTCACAGACGATACTGACAATCACCGCATTCTCCAGCGACTTTTCCAGCTCCAGCGCCACGCTTAAAGCACCACCGGAAGACACACCGGCACAGATCCCTTCCCGACGCGCCATCTCGCGGGTCGCCTCCACCGCCTGCGCTTCGCTGATATCGTATACCGCATCAACCAGCGCAGGGTCATAAACCGCCGGCATATAGTCAGCAGGCCAGCGACGGATGCCCGGGATTGACGACTCGCCGTCCGGCTGTACGCCGATAATCTGAATATCCGGATTCTGCTCTTTGAGATAGCGCGCCACGCCCATGATGGTACCGGTGGTGCCCATGGAACTGACAAAATGCGTAATCCGCCCGCCGCTGGCCTGCCAGATTTCCGGACCGGTGGTTTCATAATGCGCCAGCGGATTGTCCGGATTATCAAACTGATTCAGCAAATAGGCCTCACCGGTGATGGCCATTTTCACAGCCAGATCGCGCGCGCCTTCCATACCCTGCTGCTTGCTGACCAGGATCAGCTCAGCACCGTAAGCACGCATCAGCTGCATACGTTCCTGACTCATATTCTCCGGCATGATCAGCTTCAGGCGATAGCCCATCACCGCCGCCGCCATGGCCAGCGCGATACCGGTATTGCCGCTGGTGGCCTCTACCAGGCAATCGCCGGGCTCGATATCACCGCGCTCGGCCGCCCGCCGGATCATATACAGGGCCGGCCGGTCTTTTACTGAACCGGCGGGATTATCGCCTTCAAGCTTCAGCAGGATTTGATTACTGCCCCGGCGTTGTCCGAGACGCTGCAAGGCAACCAGCCGGGTATGACCGATCTGATCCTGCATGGGAGGGATCGTATTTGACATAAGAAGGGTTTCCATCGGTTTGACTCAGGACGCCGCATCGGCGACCTGACGGTAAATCTTCCCGCAGACGCTGGCAGGGCTTTCAGCAAAGGTATCAAAGCAACTCAGACCGTCCATACTACGCATCCAGGTAATCTGACGCTTGGCCAGCTGCCGCGTGGCAGCCTTGGCTTTTTCAGCCATGGTCGGGTAATCAATCGCGCCGTCGAGATAATCCCAGACCTGACGATAGCCCACACAGCGCATGGAGGGAAACTCAGGGCGCATACGCGGGTCGGCACGCAAGGCCTCGACCTCATCGACAAAACCGGCCTTCAGCATCGCCTCGAAGCGCTCTCCGATACGCGCATGCAGCGCACTGCGGTCCTGCGGGAACAGGGCAAATTTCAGCGCATCCAGCGTCGGCGTCCGGGCCGCTTCCTGATGCCATTGGCTGAGCGGTTTGCCACTGACCCGGTAGACTTCCAGGGCGCGCTGCACGCGCTGCGGGTCATTCGGATGCAGCCGCGCTGCCGTGACCGGATCGACCTGCGCGAGCAGGCCGTGCAAGGCCTGACTCCCCTGCTCCTGACGAATCCGCGCCAGTTCCGCACGCACCTCAGCATCGGCCGCCGGCAAGGTATTCAGGCCCTCGCTCAGGGCCTTGTAATACATCATCGTGCCACCGGTCAGCAAAGGCAGCCGGCCGGCCGCCTGCGCCTCACGGATCGCCGCATGAGCGTCCTCCACAAAACGCGACACCGAGTAGCTTTCCCAGGGCTCGATAATGTCGATCAGGCTGTGTGGCGCCAGCGCCTGCTCGCGGGCATCAGGCTTGGCCGTGCCTATATCCATACTCCGGTAGATCAGCGCCGAATCCACACTGATAATCTGCACCGGCAGTTTCTCCGCCAGCGCCAGTGAAATCGCGGTTTTGCCGGCCGCCGTTGCGCCCAGCAAAAACACCGGCTTGAGCTCCGCACCACGCACGTGACTTACTGCCCGCGCATAAAGAGCTTGTCCAGCTCTTTCATACTGAGTGCGGTCCAGGTCGGACGCCCATGGTTGCATTGTCCGCTACGCTCGGTAGCTTCCATCTGCCGCAACAGGGCGTTCATCTCGGGCACGGTCAGACGCCGGTTGGCGCGCACAGAACCGTGGCAGGCCATGCCCGACAACACCTCGTTAATCGCCTGTTCGATCTGCGTGCTGCTGCCGTGTTCGGCCAGTTCGGCGAGCACATCCTGCACCAGCGTCGGCAGATCACTGTCAGACAACAAGACCGGCACCTCGCGTATGGCGAGCTTTTCTTCACCGAGCCGCTGCAAACTAAAGCCCAGCCGCTCAAACAAACCGGCATGCGCCTCGGCAAGGTCCGCCTCGCGCTGACTGACGGACATACTCAGCGGAATCAGTACCGGCTGCGAACGGATCTGTCCGTCCTCGTGATAAGCCTGCTTGAGGCGCTCGTAAGTGATGCGTTCATGCGCGGCATGCGCATCGACCACAATCAGACCATCGCGGCTTTGCGAGAGGATAAACACCCCGTGCAGCTGCGCCAGAGCAAAGCCCAGCGGCGGGATCTCCTCGTCTTCAGCGGTGGCGGCCATGGGCGCGGCGGCTGGCGCGTCCTGCGAATAAAGCCGTTGCAGGCCTGCATTATTTTCGGCAATCGAGAGTTTCAGCGCGCCCTGATCGGGCCGCGCCTGATAGCCGCCCGATGACGAGAAGCTCTGGCCCCCGACCGAGCCCGGCGACATGGACAAGCCGGCGCCGGCAGGCGTACCGGCAGCGCCGGCGGACATGCCTGCCGGGGCACTGAATGCCGCGCCGGACTCAAGGCCCTCCGCCTCTGCCGAGCCGTCACCGGCCGGTGAGCCGTCGGGCCGCATACCGGCGATCGCTTCCTGCAGGCTGCGGCGCACAAAGCCGTGCACCTGGCGGCTATCGCGGAAGCGGACCTCACTTTTGGCCGGATGCACATTAACGTCCACGGATTTAGGCGGCACATCCAGAAACAATACAAAAGCCGGATGGCGCTGATGGTAGAGCACGTCGCTGTAAGCCTGCTTGACTGCGTGAGCAATCACCTTGTCGCGTACCGCACGGCGATTGACGTAAAAATACTGCATATCGGCCTGACTGCGCGAAAAGGTCGGCCGTGCCACCCAGCCCCACAGTGACAGGTCTGCATTATCGGTTTCGATGTAATAAGCCTGATCGAAAAACGCACTGCCCAGCACCTCACGTACGCGGCGTTCTTTGTGCGCCATATCGCGCACTGCCTGCCAGGCGAAAACCCGCTTGCCGTTATGGGTCAGGGAAAACGACGCATTGAAATGCGCCAGGGCGAGTTTTTTCAGCATCAACTCGATATGCTGCAACTCGGTCCGTTCGGCGCGCAGAAACTTGCGCCGCGCCGGCACATTAAAGAACAGATCCCGCACTTCAATCGTGGTCCCCACCGGATGCGGGACAGGCTTGAGTTCTACCTCGCGGTGCGAACCGTCCGGCTCCAGCTCCCAGCCCTGCTCTTCATTCTGCGACATGGAACGCAGGCGCATCAGCGAGACCGAGGCGATACTCGGCAGCGCCTCACCGCGAAAGCCCATACTGGCGACGGATTCGAGATCTTCGAGGGAACGGATTTTACTGGTGGCGTGGCGTTGCACCGCCAGCGGCAGGTCGTCACGATCGATACCATGACCATTATCGCGGACCCGGATCAGACGCACACCGCCCTGCTCCAGATCAACCCGCACATCAGTGGCGCCGGCATCAAGACTGTTCTCGACCAGCTCTTTGACAATCGAGCTCGGGCGCTCGATCACCTCGCCGGCGGCGATCTGGTTAACCAGCTTATCGGGCAGTTGCAAAATGGACATGAAGAGCGCTTCGGTTGCGACGTTAACGCACCATTATGAAGATTTTCGCGGCAAGGCTCCAGCCGCGATCAGCACTCAGCCGCGCTGGGTGGCGAAGCGACTGGCAAGCACGGTTCCGGGCGGCGCTTTACGCTCGAAATAATTCATCACCGCCGTTTGCAGAGCATTGGCCAGGCGCTGCTGAAACGCATCGGAACGGAGTTTTTTCTCCTCGGCCGGATTGGAGATAAAAGCCGTCTCCACCAGCACCGAGGGAATATCAGGGGACTTGAGCACCGCGAAATTGGCCTGCTCGACGGATTTCTTGTGCAGACTGCTGACCCGGCGAAGCTCATCGAGCATCAGATCACCGAGCCCGAGGCTGCTCTCCAGCGTTGCGTTCTGCGCCAGATCCAGCAGGATGGAATTGAGGTCTTCGTTGTCCGAGAGCGGAATATCCCCGAACAGCGCCACGGCATTTTCCTTATCCGCCAACCACTGGGCGGCCTCGGAACTGGCCCCTTCCAGGGACAGCGCGTAAACCGACGAGCCCTTGACGTTTTTCTTCGGGAAGGCATCGGCATGAATCGAGATAAACAGCTCGGCCTTATGATCACGGGCGATTTTGGTCCGCTCACGCAAGCCGACGTAAACGTCCTTACTGCGCGTCATCACCGGACGAATCCCATCGATCTTGCCCAGCTTGCGGTGAAGATGCTTCGCCACCGCCAGGGTAACGTCTTTCTCGCGGGTTTTGTTCGGCCCGACCGCACCCGGATCACGTCCGCCGTGGCCGGCATCGATGGCCACCACGATATCGCGCAATTTTTCCTGCGAACGCATCTGTTCGGCGCTTTTCACGACCCGGCGTCCACCGTCATTGCTGACGCCAACCCCCAGATCCACGATCAGACGCTTCGCCCCGGCGCTGCGGCTGATCATGCGCTGACTGTGCTTGACCGGTCGCAGCAGATCGATCACCACACGGGTATTGCGATCATCGTGCGTGGCATAGCGAATGGATTTGACCACATCGGCATGCAGGCCGGAGGGGGCCATCTCCGCCTTGAGGCGCGTGTTGTAAAAATCGATCACCAGCCGGTCAGGGTTTTGCAGGGCAAAGATCCGGTAATCAGCCGGCTCATGGTCGAGATCAAAATACAGTTGCAGTGTGTCCTGTGCGGCCAGATGAAAGCCGTTCAGACTGGCCCTGCCCGAGGCCAATGCCGTCACCGGTAAAGTACCGGCCACGCCTGCACCGGCCGCCTGAGACAGCAAGCGGATAAAAGCCCTGCGTTTTTCTGATACCTTGCGCGACACGCCGCACTAGCCCCCGATCAAAAAGCAAACAACCCCAGCCGCGTGAATTTTACGCGGCACTAATCGCAAGTAGTTATAGTCGATTTCAGGCGTTTTAAAAGCTCTGTTGCCGAATTGCTATACAGATGCGCCCGACGACCTTCGCCGTCATAACTCAAGTCGATTTGCAGACGCGGCAGCGGCAGCCAGTCACCGCCTTGTTGCGGCCATTCGATCAGAAACACCGCCCCCGGCACCATCAATTCCCGCAAACCGAGAAAGTCCAGCTCATCGGGACTGCCCAGCCGGTACAGATCCAGGTGGTGCAGGCTCAGACCACCGGCCTCGTAGGATTCGATCAGCGTGTAGGTCGGGCTTTTAACCGCGCCGCTATGGCCCAGCGCGTGCAGCAGACCACGGGTCAGTGTGGTTTTCCCGGCACCGAGATCGCCATTCAGGAAGATCACCCCGCCCTCAGCGTCCGCCTGCAAGGCCGCCGCCAGCGCCGCACCCAACGCCAGCGTGGCCGCTTCATCGGGCAAGACGACGTCAAATTCCTGCATTGACGCCCTCCCCGGCAAGCGCCGGCCACAAGGCATCGGGCAGATCCCGCGCCATCAAGCCAAAACCCTGCGCCGCTGCCGCCCAGGTGGCAGCCGAGGCATGCCACCAGGCGCCGAGACAGGCCGCATCAAAGGCCCCAAAGCCCTGCGCCAGCAACGCGCCGATCACACCCGACAGCACGTCGCCCATGCCGGCCACCGCCATCGCCGGACTACCACGATCGATCAGGCGGATCTGCTGTCCGTCACTGACCAGAGTGCCGACACCTTTGAGCAAAACCACCGACTGATAGACACGCGCCAGCTCCGTGACCGCCGCGAAACGATCGGCCTGCACCTGCGCCGTACTGCAGCCCAGCAGGCGTGCCGCTTCGGCCGGATGCGGCGTCAATACCGCCCCGGCCGGACAGGCATAGCGTTTTTCAGCCAGGGCATTGAGCGCATCGGCATCAAGCAGCAACCGGCCGCGGTAGTCTTTGAGCACCTCCAGCATGTTTGCGGCGTGTTCACCGCCGCCAAGCCCGGGGCCTATAACAAGTGCGTCCGCGCCCGGCAGCCAGCCTGCCGCCCCGGCCGTGTCACTGACGGTTTCAAACATCAGATCCGGCGGTGCGGCAAGACCACGCAAGGGCTGACCCAGCGCCACCCTGACCAGACCGGCGCCGGCGCGTAACGCGGCCGTACCGGCCAGCACCGCCGCGCCCTGCATACGCGCATCACCGCCAAGCACCAGCAAGCGCCCGGCACTGCCCTTATGCGAAGCCTGCGGGCGGTGGATCAAACGCGGCAACAGGACCGACGGCGAAAAGCGGTGCACCGCCGCCGGACGGCGCGCATAAACCGGTGCCGGCACATCCAGCCCGGCCAGATGCACCTGGCCCGCACAGTCAGGCCCGTCGCCGGTATACAAACCGCGCTTGTCGCCAATAAAAGTGACAGTCAGTGCCGCCCGGACCGCCACCCCGAGGGCCGCGCCGGTATCGGCAGCCAGCCCGGAAGGCACGTCCACGGCCAGCACCGGCAGTGCCGACGCATTCATGGCTTCGATCAGCTCTGCCATAACACCTTCGACGGGCCGCGACAGCCCGCTGCCGAAAAGCGCATCGACCAGCAGATCACTGCCGGACAACAGTGCCGGCCAATCACTTGCCGGCGACACTTCTCCGCCGGCGGCCAGATAGTCCTGCGCCGCCCGCGCTGCATCACCGTGCAACTTCGCCACCGGCACCATGGCCACCAGGCGCACCTGCTTGCCGGGCAGGCCCAGCAACAGACGCCCGAGCACATAGCCGTCGCCACCATTATTGCCGCCACCGCAGAAAACCGTAATCTGCGCAGCCTGCGGCCAGCGCAGCAGCACCGCATCACAAAGCCGCCGGCCGGCACGGCACATCAGATCGTAAGAGCCGATACCGAACACCTCAATGGCAATGCGGTCGAGCTCCCGGCAATCCTCAGCACTGTAGAGAGCCGAATGCGACATGATCAGCGCAACATCCCGCTAAACGATTCAGACAAACGCAGATGCGAGGCAATCGAGGCACCGAGATTTTCACTCAGCCGCGTCAGCAGATCGCCCTGCGGGGTGAAGTTGACCATTTTCTCGGCGCCGACCACATCACGCGCGACCTGCCGGTCACTGGCCAGCTCATCAATCAGCCCCAGCTCAACGGCATTTTCGCCGCTCCAGACCAGACCGCTGTAAATCGCCGGGTCATCACTGAGCCGCTCGCCACGGCCTTCTTTGACCGCATGGATAAACTGCTGATGCACGGTCGCCAGCATCCCGCGCAGATGTTCAACCTGCTTTTCATTGACCGGCGAAAACGGATCCAGCAGGCCTTTGTTCTCGCCGGCGGTAATCAGACGCCGCTCCACACCGAGCTTGTCCATCGCGCCGGTAAAACCGAAGCTGTCCATACGCACGCCGATGGAGCCGACCAGACTGGCCTTATCGGCGAAAATCCTGTCCGCCGCCGAGGCCACGTAATAACCGCCCGAGGCACAGGTATCACCGATTACCGCATACAGGGGAATCTCCGGATGCGCCTCGCGCAGGCGACGCATTTCGTCATAGATACGGCCTGACTCGACCGGACTGCCGCCCGGGCTGTTAATCCGCAACATCACCGCACGCGCGCCTTCGCTGTCAAACGCGGCGTTCAGCCCGTCGATAATCGCTTCCGCACTGGCGTTCTGGTCAGCGGCAATCACCCCGTCCAGATCCACCACCGCAGTAAAACCATCCGCATCAGCGACGCCGTCACCTTTGAACCAGCCGGCACTCATACCGCCGAACAGGACCACGCCGAGGTAAATAAACCCCAGCGAACGGAAAAAAATGCTCCAGCGCCGCGCCTTCCGTTGTTCTTTCAGTGACGCCGTCGCCAACTCAGTGATGAGTTTTTTATCCCACTGCGGATCGTCTTTGTATTTCTTACCGGCCGCCGCAGGCGCGGGCTGCCAGCCATCGTTGGGTGTTTCACTCATAGTCGTTTTACAAATCCTGAAAGTTAAAAACCGGACCTTGCCGGATGCGCTGCTTTAAGCAGGTTTATTGCCAGTACGGGCAGCCAATGTGGCCATCGCCTGCTGCCAGCGCGAGTCCGGCGGCGCCTGCAACTGCACCGGCGGATCACAATCGAGACGTAGCGAAGCGGCGTGCAGATACAAACGCGCCGGACCACTCAGGTTCAGCCGCCGCAGCGCTGTCCGGTCACCGTATTTGTCATCGCCGATCAGGGCATGCCCCAGATGCGCGGCATGCACACGGATCTGATGGGTACGGCCGGTTTCGATGGTCACCTCCACCAGCGCACAGGCGCCGAACTGTTGCAAACGGCGGAAATGACTGCACGCCTCGCGGCCCTCGGGGTGCACCTCAACGCGGCGCTCGCCGTTGGGCAGGGTAAAACGCCGCAAAGGCTCTGTCACCGTGACCGTGGTGGCCGGGAACTGCCCCTGCACCAAGGCCAGATAGACCTTGCTGGTCAGGCGCTGACGGAAGGCATCCTGCAAAGGCAGCAAACGTTTGCGGTTGCGCGCCACCAACAGACAGCCGCTGGTGCCTCGATCGAGCCGGTGCACCAGCTCCAGCGACGCCGAGCCGCGCATCACCCGCAGCGCCTCGATCAGTCCGGTCGCTATACCGCTACCGGCATGCACCGGCACCCCGGCCGGTTTGTTCAGGGCGATCAGGCGCTCATCTTCAAACATCACCGCATTGTCGAGACAGGCACGCAGGCTGTCGCTGACCGCATCCGCAGCCGGCCGGCGCGCGTCCAGCGCCTGTTGCGGCGGCAGCCGCACGATATCGCCGGCCGCCAAACGGTAGTCGGGTTTTTTACGGCCCTTGTTGACCCGCACCTCACCTTTGCGCAGCAGCCGGTAGACCAGACTTCTCGGCACCTTGCCCAGCTCGCGCAGAAGGAAATTATCCAGCCGCTGGCCGTCATATTCGGCCGCCACCTCGATCTGCGTTGCGCCGGAGCGCCCGCTGTTTCCGGACACGATAATTCACTCCGTCATTCAACAACCGTCTAGTTTATGCGCCACGGGCGCTTTACAACAGCGCTTGACAAGACATCAGGTATGCTTTTTTTAATTGCCGACACTTGATTGTGCTGCTATATTCCGGCGGTGGTTCACACTTTGCGAGCCTCAGACGCTTCCGGGCGGCCAGCCCTGCCAAGGCGGATACCGCAGCACGGCAGATGTAGCAGGCCACTGATGGCCGGATTCTCGCATGGTTTTCCACCTGATGCGGTAGTATCCGCACCGGCCCGCCGGCAAAAGACAGTGGCCAGACTCCCCACCCTAAGACGTAAAGCAAGAGGCAACGGGGGCAAATAATGCCGGCAGTTCACAGCTCCAGGGACAGAAGAAAGCGGCACAAGGCAACTTGTACCAGGTCGCAGCAGGAGCTGCTGTAGCAATGAACCGATTAACCGCGATCGTCAACACGCGGAGAGACAGAGATTTCAGCAATCCGGCATGCCGGGTTGCAACCGGAGCCACCGGGCCCTGCGCGTCAAGCGCGCCGCCCGCGCTACTAAAGAGCGCGGTGATCGATACCATCAGAGTCATTGCACGTTCGCCCGCCCCGCGGCCACTACCCCGGCGCGGCGCTGAGACGGCTTGTACCCTGCCAGAGCCCGGTCTTTCTCCGGCCTGCCTAGCTGGTGCGCATTAAGCGCCTCCGCGAGCGCTGGGCTGTCCCCTCGTTGACCCGTCGTTAATCGAAACGTAACCAGGCCCGCAGGCCCGGTGTCCAGTACCCAAGCCGTCGCCCGCAGAGGCACTAAACCGGCTCCGACACCGCCGCGTGCTCTAATCACGGAAATACAACGACAATGAAACGAATGTTGATCAACGCCACGCACCCTGAAGAAGTGCGGGTAGCGATCGTCGACGGCCAGCGACTGCATGACCTCGACATCGAAAACAAGTCACGCCAACAAAAGAAATCCAATATCTACAAAGCCCGGATCACCCGGATCGAACCCAGCCTTGAAGCGGCCTTTGTCGACTACGGCGCCGAACGTCACGGCTTTCTCCCCTTTAAAGAAATCGCCCGCGAGTATCTTGACGAAGCGGCCTTTGCCGAAGGCGGACGGCCCAATGTCAAAGCCGGTATCCGCGAAGGCAAAGAGATTATCGTTCAGGTCGAAAAAGAAGAGCGCGGCAACAAAGGCGCGGCGCTGACCACCTTTATCAGCCTCGCCGGACGCTTTCTGGTGCTGATGCCCAATAACCCGCGCGCCGGCGGCGTCAGTCGCCGGATCGAAGGTGAGGACCGCGCCCAGTTGCGTGCGGCCATGAACGAAATCGAAGTACCCGAAAACATGGGCACCATCGTGCGCACCGCCGGCATCGGCCGCACGCCCGAAGAGCTGCAATGGGATCTGGACTATCAGGTCGGCATCTGGAAAGCGATTCAGGAAGCGGCCCAGGGCAAATCCGCGCCCTTTCTGATCTATCAGGAAAGCAACGTCATTGTGCGCGCCCTGCGTGACAACTTCCGCAATGACATCGGCGAGATTCTGATCGACGAAGACGACGTCTTCCAACAGGCCACAGACTTCGTCCAGCAGTACATGCCGCACCACGCCCGGCGCGTGAAAAAATACGAAGACGCGATTCCGCTGTTCAGCCGCTTTCAGATCGAAAGCCAGATCGAGTCAGCCTTCCAGCGCGAAGTTCAGCTGCCCTCCGGCGGCGCGATCGTTATCGACCATACCGAAGCGCTGATCTCCATTGATATCAACTCGGCCCGTGCCACCAAAGGTCACGATATCGAAGAGACTGCGACCAACACCAATCTCGAGGCCTGCGACGAAATCGCCCGCCAGCTGCGCCTGCGTGATAACGGCGGCCTGATTGTTATCGACTTCATCGATATGATGGCCAGCAAAAACCAGCGCAAGGTCGAGCAACGCCTGAAAGAGGTCATGAAAATCGACCGTGCGCGCGTGCAGATCGGCCGTATTTCACGGTTCGGCCTGCTGGAACTGTCGCGTCAGCGTCTGCGTCCCTCACTGGGCGAGTCATCGCAAATCGTCTGTCCGCGCTGCTCCGGTCACGGCACCATCCGCGGCATCGAATCCCTGGCCTTGTCGATCCTGCGCCTGATCGAAGAAGAAGCCATGAAAGACAACACCGGTCGCGTCCTGGCGCAAACCCCGGTGGATGTGGCCTCTTATCTGGTCAACGAGAAACGCGACAATATCGCCGAAATCGAATCGCGCACCGGTGTTCAGCTGCTGATCGTACCGAGCATCGGCCTGGAAACCCCGCATTTTCACCTCGAGCGTATCCGCAACAACGATACCGAACACGACAGTCACGGCCGCGCCAGCTACGAGCTTTCGATTAACGTTGACGAGCCCTATGTGCCGTCCGCGCCGAGCGAAACCCAGTCCGGCGCCGAGAAGCCGGCCGTCCTGCGCGTGGTGCCCGACAAACCGGCACCAACACCGGCGCAAGCCCCTGCCCGCCCGGCCCAACCGGTCAGCGTGGTAAGCAAAATCGTCGGCGCCTTCAGCACCCTGTTCCACGCCGAGCCGCGTAGCGCGCAAAGCGAACAGGAGCAGGAACAAGCCAAAGAACAACGCCAGTCCCGCGACAAGCGCAACGATCGCTCACGCAATGAGAAAAAACGCGACGAGCAGCCCAAAGAGCGCAGCAAAAACAGCCGGCGCAAGAAAAGCGAGCGCGACAGTCAGGACAACGACAGCGACGCCCAGGAAAGCAAAAGCCGCAACAGCCGTAAGCGCAAAAAGCCGTCCGAGAAAGACAACGGCAATGCACAGACGGCCAAGGACAACAGCTCACCAGAGGCCCGCGGCAACAGCAAAGACGAAAACGGCGAGTCCGAAGAGAACCGGCCGCGCAAGAAGTCGCGTAACCGGCGCTCCTCACGCAGCCGCCGCAACCGAAACGAAAACGGCAACCGCGAGAATCAGGATAAAGACGGCAATCAGGCTGAGGGCGAGAACCCCGCTGCCAACGACAAAGCCGCCACTGACGAACGCAACGACGGCCAGCGCCAGAGCAATAACACCCGCTCACGCCGTCAGAGCCCGCGCGATAACGGCGACAACAGCAATGCCGAACGCAGCGAGTCCGGCAAAAGCGATCAGGCCGAAGGCGACGTCTCCGGCAACGCTGAAAGCGCCGAAGCCGCTGCAAACCGCCGGGTATCCAGCCGTCAGCCGAGCCAGCTGAAAAGCTCCGTACGCTCACTGGCTAACCGTAAGGACGAGGAAAAAGCAGGCGAAAGCGGCAAGTCAGAGCCCGCGGCAGCGAGCGGCGACAAAGCGGCCGGCTCCAAGGCTGCAGAGGCTGCAACGCCGGCTAAAACCTCAGATGCGGCCAAAGCACCGGTAGCTGAAACACCGGCCAAACCGGCTGAGGCACCGAAAGCCACGGCAGCCGAAACACCGGCTAAACCGGCAGAAGCACCGAAAGCCACGGCAGCTGAAACACCGGCCAAACCGGCAGAAGCGCCCAAAGCCACAGCAGCCGAAACACCGGCCAAACCGGCAGAAGCGCCTAAAGCTACAGCAGCCGAAACACCGGCCAAACCAGCTGAAGCGCCTAAAGCCACAGCAGCTGAAAAACCGGCCAAACCGGCAGAGGCACCGAAAGCTGCGGCTACTGAAACACCGGCCAAACCGGCTGAGGCACCGAAAGCACCGGTCGCCGACACATCTGCCACACAGCTTGATGCGCCAAAAACGCCGGTCGCTGAAGCAATCGACAGCAGCGCCGCGGAGAAACCGCAAGCCAAAGAGCGCCGCCCGCGACAGAAGAAACCCCGCGTGCGCGTTCAGCCGGCCACCAACGCAACCACGGAGAGCGCCCCTGAAAAGAAGTCCGGGCCGGCTGATACGCCGGCAGACAACACGGGTGCGTCCCGCGCTGCAAGCCCGGACTCAACTCAGCAAGCCCCCCGTCCGGCGCCTGAACCCGTCGCGCAAACGGCTTCACCCGCTCCGGTCGTCCCTGCAGCTGCGAGCAAACCCGCAGCCCGGATCATCGAAACGCCGAAACCGACCGGTGGATGGGGTTCACCCAAACCCGAAGAGATCGACTGAGATGAGCCGGCGTAACAGCGATCGTCAGGCCCTGCCCTGGGTCTTCCGCCGCCTGTTACGCTAAGGGCCCGGCACAGGAAAACGCGCCCGGCCGGGCGCGGTTTAGTTTGCCGCGGGCACACCAAAGCAAAAAAAAAAGCGCCCCGCGGGGGGCGTTTTTTTGTGCGGGTGG
>JAUOPI010000031.1 GCA_030546905.1 Granulosicoccaceae sp. 1_MG-2023
ACCGGTCCCCGGTGGCGGCTTTTTTGTGTCCGGCTGAAGCGTGCTTCAGCTCAGTTCGCCGCGGGCCGGATAGTTGTTTTTCAGGGCAAAGTCCATGGACGCGAGGATCTCGCGAAAGTGCGGGCGCGCAAACGGCATGGTGCTGATGGCGGCGAAATACAGCGTGTGGTCAGGCTTGCAGATAAACAGCCCGGGTTCGCTGAACTCGGCCGGTTCTTCGATGCCGATGGAGGTCAGACCGCGACCGGCAGAGCGGTGCAGTCCAAGGGCCCGGGCGTTGTCAATGCTGAGTCCGTAAGCCAGCGGCAGGCCTTCCAGTTCCCATTCGTCACGGGCGCGCTGCGCGCGTTCCTGTGTGTCGCTGCTGCCGGCCAGCAGGTTCACGCCACGTTCGGCAAAATCAGCGGACAGGCGGTGCAGTTCTTTCAGGTAAGTTTTACAGATCGGGCAGTGCAGACCGCGATAGAACACCATCATGGTGAAGTTGTCAGGGGTTTGTTCCTGCAGCGTCCAGGGACCATCCAGGGTGTCCAGGGTCAGATGCGGCATAGGCTCGCGAGGTTTTAATACATTCATGGTGGAACTCCGGCGCTTAAAGCGCATTGGCTAACGGCTAAAGCATAGGCGCTTTGCCGCTGAGACGGTTATGCAGAAAAAACCTGAAACCGTGCAGAACGTACACAATCGCCGTTGGCGCGCTAGCGCTCAAAACGTTTCAGCGCCGCGGCCTTGAGCTCACCGATCCGTCCCTGACGGTGGTTTGGCGCGGTGTGTTTGCCGTCCTCCCACTCGCTGAGTAACACGGACATTTGCGCCGCCGGCAGGGGGCGGCTGTAGTAATAGCCCTGCACCTGCTTGCAGCCGGCGGTTCTGAGGAACTCAACCTGTTCCGGGGTTTCCACGCCTTCGGCGATGGACGTCAGCTGCAGCGCCGTGCTCAAGGCAATAATCGCTTCGATAATCGCGCCGTCGCTTTTCACGTCGACGATATCCTGGACAAAGCTGCGGTCGATCTTGAGCACGTCCACCGGGAATTTCTTCAGGTGTTCCATGGAAGAATAACCGGTGCCGAAATCGTCGATCGACAAGGTGATGCCGAGCTTTTTTATCGCCAGCATAATGCCGATGGCTTCGCTGACGTTTTCCACCACGGCGCTTTCGGTGATCTCGAACTCGATCATGGCGTAGTCCAGATCGAATTGATTCAGTGCTTCACCGACGCGCAGCAGGAGTTGTTTATCGCGGAACTGCGCCGGCGACAGATTGATACTGATGGCGATATCGCGCAGGCCCTGCTGATTCCATTCATGCAGTTGCCGGCAGGCTTCACGCATCACCCAGTTGCCGATCTCCACGATCAGCCCGCTTTCTTCGGCGACCGGGATAAAGTCCATGGGCGAAATCGGCCCGTAGCCGGGTTTGTTCCAGCGTAACAGGGCTTCCACGCCGCTGATGCGGCCGTCGCTGAGGTCGATTTTCGGCTGATAATGCAGGCAGAACTGTTGTTTGGTGATGGCCGTGCGCAGATCGGACTCCATGCGTACGCGGGCCAGAATGCGGTGGTTCATGTCCCAGTCAAAATAGCGGAAATTATTCTTGCCCATGTGTTTGGCGTGGTACATGGCGATATCGGCATTTTTCAGTAATACGTCCACCTCTTCGCCGTCGTAGGGATAGACGGCGATGCCGATACTGCCGCTGACCATGATGGAGTTGCCGTTGACGTCGACGCTGCGGCACAGTTGCGACATGATTCTTTCGGTGATGCCATCGACCACCGAAGCGTCTTTTTCCAGCGGTATCAGGATGGTGAACTCATCACCGCCCAGGCGTGACAGACTGGGTGCCTGGGTTGTGTTATTCGGCGTGCTGTCGCTGCTGCGCAACACCCGGGCGATGGATTCGGCGACCCGTTGCAGGAGAATATCGCCGGCGCTGTGGCCGAGGGTGTCGTTGATATCCTTGAAGTTATCCAGATCCACGAACAGCAGGGCAAACTGATGCCCGCCGGCTTGCGCGCTTTCGATCAGTTCCAGTGTGTTTTGCCGGAACTGCTGGCGGTTAGGCAGGCCGGTCAGCGGGTCGAAGTAGGCCAGTTGCCTGATACGTTGTTCGGCATTTCTGCGTTCCGTGATGTCGTGAATAATGCCGTGCAGCTGAACCAGTTTGCCTTCCTCATCGGCCACACAGGCGGCTTGTACTTCCACGTCCTTGACCACCCCGGCGGCCGTGGTGATCGACAGCTCGGTGCGGAAACCACTGTGTTCGGCTTTGATCTTCGCCAGGGAGTGTTGCATATGCTGGCGGTTGGCTTCGCCGAGCAGCGTCAGAAAGGTATCCAGATCGCTGAGCTCACGGGTGTCGCTGACCCCGAACAGGCGTGCCATCTCGTCCGAGACACTGAACTGATAGTCGGGCAGGCGCAGGCTGAAACTGCCCATGCGGGCCACTTGCTGGGCAAATGCAAGACTGGCTTGACTTTCAGACAGCTCACTCATGGCGCGCGAGGATTTGAGCAGGTAGCGCACGCGGTGGCACAAGGTGGCCAGCGTGACCGGCTTGGTCATAAAATCTGTCGCACCGATCCGGTAGGCGCGGTCTATCGAGTCGATATCGTCCAGGCCTGTGACCATGACGATAGGCACATCGCGGATTCCGCGTTTACTGCGGATCTCTTCGCAGACGCTGTAACCGTCCATATCGGGCATGCTCACATCGAGCAGCAAGAGATCGGGTTTCTGCTCGCTGAACAGCTGCAGGGCCTGCCGGCCGTCGCAGGCTTCGGCGACGCTGAAGCCGCCGCCCTCCAGTGCCGCGCGCAACAGAATCCGTTGTGACGGATCATCGTCGGCGATCAGCACCAGCGCTGATGTTCTCTTATGCGGACCTGGCATAATCACTTCCCTCTGCTTCCTTAGTCAGCGCGGATACAACGCGCTTATGCTCTGAGCGGATTTTGCCAACCAGCTCGTCCATGGTTTCAAGAGCGCCGTTTCTGCCGGCATCCTCGGCTTGTTTACATAGCTTGGCCAGATCCGCAGCACCGAGATTGGCGCTGCCGGATTTGAGACTGTGGGCAATACTGCGGTAGCTGTCCGCGTCTTTGGCAGTGGCGGCGTCCTGCAGTTTGATCAGCTGATCCGGTGAACTGTCACAGTAAATGGCGATGACTTTGTTCAGCACCGAAGGCATGCCGGGCGGGGCCAGATCGCGGATCGCATTAAGTACGCTCTGATCAAGCACGCCGGACTTTTGCGATCCGGCCCCCCCCGCTGCTGCGCTGCCGCTGTGCGCTCTTGTACTGACCCAGCGGGACAGGACCGTGCTCAGTTCCTGACGGCTATACGGTTTGCTGAGGTAATCGTCCATCCCGGCGGCGTGACACTTTGCGGTGATGCCTTTTTGCACGTCAGCGGTGAGGGCAATGACCGGCAAGTGCTGTTGTTGCGGGTTGGTGATGGCTTGCCCGCGGATAATGCGCGTGGCTTCAAAACCATCCAGCTGCGGCATATGGCAATCCATTAAAACCAGATCGAAGGCCTGCGCGCTGAGTTTGTCGACCGCTTCGCGGCCGTTGTTTGCAATCGCAACCCTGGCGCCAAGGCTTTCGAGCATCAGCCTTGAGACTTCCTGATTGACCAGATTGTCGTCCGCGATCAGGACCTGCAGACCAGCGAAGTCCGGGCTGCTGTTGCCGTCGCTGGCAGGGGCGCTTGTTGTATTGCCTGACACCTCCGGCGGGCTGGCGCGCAGCAGGCAGTGTTGCAGATCGCGCTGGCGGACCGGTTTGGTGATGTAGTGTTCGATGCCGGCCTGAGCGGCCAGATCTGCGGTGTGATCAAAGGCGGCCGAGCTGAGCATGATCATTCGCGGCGTTGTCTCCGGCAGGCGTTGCTTGATCCGCTGCGCCAGCTCGATGCCATCCATCTGCGGCATATGCCAGTCGAGCAGCACAATATCGAAGTGCCCGCCGGCGCTGTAGGTTTGTTCAAGGGTATCCAGCGCGTCCTGTGCGCAAACCGTGCTGACCACCTGCATCGACCAGTTGCCGAGCTGCTCCTGAAGAATATCGCGGTTGGTTGCGTTGTCGTCGACAATCAGCACCGTCTGGTCGGCCAGTATTGCCAGTTCCGCCGGCGCGCTGACGGTGTCGGCGGGCTGGCATGGCATCTCAATGCAAAAGCTGAAGACCGATCCCTCACCGGGGGTGCTGGCGACGCTCAGGTCGCCGTGCATCAGCTGGATAATCTGCCGGCTGATTGAAAGGCCAAGCCCTGTACCGCCGTATTCGCGCGTGGTGGAGCTGTCGGCCTGGGAGAAAACATCGAAAATACTCTGCAGCTTGTCTTCCGCCACGCCGATGCCGGAGTCGCGTACTTCAAAGCTCAGCCGTGCCGTGCCGGCGCCGGTCTCATCGGCGCGCAGGCGCAGTAGCACTTCGCCGGTTTCGGTGAATTTAATTGCATTGCCGAGCAGATTGATCAATACCTGGCGCAGCCGCACCTCATCACCGAGCACATTCAGTTGCATAGTGGCCGGAATATCACAGCTGAGTTCGAGGTTTTTGCTGTGGGCCCGTTCGGCCAGCAGTTCCACCGTGTCTTCAACCATATTGCGCAGATTGAAGCTGTGGCTGCTGAGTTGCAGTTTGCCGGCCTCGATTTTCGAGAAGTCGAGAATATCGTTAATAATCGACAACAGCGATACGCCGGAGCGGTGAATGGTGTTGGCAAAGCGGCGCTGTCGTTCTTCAAGCCCGGTGTCGAGTAACAATTCGCTCATCCCGAGTACGCCGTTCATGGGGGTGCGTATCTCGTGGCTCATGGTGGCCAGAAATTCGCTTTTGGCGCGGCTGGCCGCTTCGGCAGCGACCTTGGCTTCCAGCGCTTCACTGGTGGTTTTCTGCAGTTCGCGGGTGCGGGTGGCGACTTTTTCTTCGAGCCGGCGGCGGTATTCATCGAGTTCGTTGTCGCGCCGCTGTACCTCGTCCAGCATGGTGTTGAAGCCTCTTGCCAGTTCACCGAACTCGTCGCTGTGAGCGACCGGCACGCGGGTGTTGAAATCCTTGGATTCGCGTACCCGGCACATGGCTTTGGTGAGGATGTCGATAGGTTGGGTGAACATACGACGCAAGCGTGTCCCCAGCCAGAACACCAGCAATAATGAGGCAAGTGCGACCATGGCTGTCAGCACGTAGTATTGCTGCAGCTTGCTGTTGAGCAGATCAAGGTTGCTGCTTATCCGGATATAGCCGATGGTTTCCTTGTCCATGGTGACGCTGCTGCTCAGCTCAATAACCCCGTCGCCCATGCTGTAACTGGCGTGCCGGTCAAACACGGCCATGCTGTGCAGCGGCCGGCAGCTGTTTAACACGCCGCCGGCCGGTTGCGGGCCGTGCTTGTGATATTGGACAAACAGTCTGCCGTCCGGGTAGCAGATGGCCGCGGCCGTGATATTGGGCAGAGCCGAGAGCGACTGCAGGTTCTCCAGCGCAGCTGTCTGGTCTTCAAACACAATGGCTGCAGAGGAGGTGACGCCGATCAGGTCGGCCAGATTGGCCAGCTCATGTACGGTTTTTTCCTGCCCTGAGCGCTTCTCATTAAACGTGGTCGCCGCCGCAAATAGCAGGGTGGAAAGTACCGCCGGTCCGGCAATGATCAACAGCAGTTTTCTGCCGATATTCAGTTCGTTGAAATGTGTATTCATCGCTTTAGTCCCGGTCGCCGACGATATTGCAGAGCTTCTGCAGGCGTGAGCTGATGGTCAGTCCGGAGCGGCGCGCGTTGCGCACATTCAGGTCCAATTGCACCTTGCTGTCTTTTCTGACCATATTGAAAATGCCGCCGTACCGGGTGAAGCCTTTCATTTCACCGATGGTCAGAATCGCTTCATCGACGGTGGCTGTCATGACCCGTGAGAGATCCCGGCGGTCTTTGCCACCGTAGAACACGATATGGCAGGCGCTTGTCTCGCCGGGGTTGTTGAGTTTGCTGATATGCACTTCGCGTCCGGCACCGGCTTCCTGCCCGGCGATTTGCTGAAAGCCGCGTTGCACCTCATCATCGCCGAACACGCAGATTTGCAAGCCGTCGTTGCCGGCCGGCTCCGGCCAGCTGGTGAATTTGGCAATATTGAGCACCATGACCGCTTTGACGGTGTATTCATCACGGCTTGCACCCTGGACGCTGCTGGCCGATAGCAATAGCAGCGCAACGCACAGCGTACGGGCCAGGCGCCACCGGCGTCCGGCGCGCTGCGCGTTCAGTGACCCGGCCGCCGCAAGTGTGCTGCCGGCAGCCAGGTCCCGGGGGGCGGGGCTTGTCACGGAAACATGGCCTTTAATGAGAGGTAAAAGCTTCTGGGGATTTCGGCCGGATAGGAGAATTGTTCGGGGACGTATTCCTGATGCTGGTCTTCAAGCAGGTTCTGGCCGACCAGAGCCAGTTCCAGATCCTTGTTGTATTGCCAGGCCAGGCGGGCATCCAGACTTGCGTATGCGTCGATTTGCGCCGGAGAGGAGGTGACCGGATCAATGGTCACGGTTTCGTCCATATAGCGATACCACAAGTCCAGTTCCAGCGAGTCACTCAGGTCCCAGGCGCTGCGCAGGGACAGCATATGTTTCGGGTTGGGGCCGGTGGTAAAAGCCTGTTGGCCGCCGCTGAAGTCGTCCTGCTCAAACCAGGAGTAACTGAGTTTGAAATCAAGGGTCTGGCTCTGACGCCATTGCACTGAACTCTCGAAGCCACGGGTTGTAATACTGCCGCGGTTAACAAAGTAAATCGGTTGTACCAGCATGCCGTTGTCGAAGCCGCTTTCCTGTATGGCGTAGTTGCGCAGGTTTTTGTTGTGGTTTTCGTAAACGGCGAGGTCAAAGGTCAGATTGTCACGGGCGATCAGGCGGTAGCCGAGCTCGTAGGCGGTCGTGATCTCGGAGCTGAAGTCGTCAGTGCCTTCGGCGACCAGCAGCAATGCGTAGTCGCTGGGGTTGTAGATTGAGCCCGGCGGCAGGGTCGAGGTCAGGATGCGGCTGTAACGCTCCACGGCCGAGGGCGTGCGTGCCGCGCGAGCGACGCTGGCCCAGAGTTTCTGACGCTCATTCAGCGACCACATCAGGCGTGCCGAGGGTTGCAATTCGCTTTCGGCGTCTTCGAATTTGGCGCCCAGCGTCAGCCAGAGCGTGTCTTCGCGCAAGGTTATCTGGTCCTGCACAAAAGCGCTGCGCAGTGTGGTTTTGGTTTTCACGCCGGAGAGCGAGTTGCCGGACTCGGCCAATGCCTTGTCTGTATGCCGGTATCCCAGTCCCCAAACAATATCCTGCGATTGCCAGCCGGTGTAACTGTGCTGGAATGAGGCGTCGAAGGTGGTTTCGTCGTCGTCCATGACGTAGCTCTCACGGCGGTAGTCAAAGACGTAGGTCTGCAGGGCAATCTCGGATACCGGTGACAGGGTGTGGGTCAGCAGGGCGTTGAGGTTGCCGGCATTGACGTGTACCGGCTCCTGCGAGGCGCCGTAGTAGGGTGCGCTTATCAGCGGCACGATCAGGTTTTGATCGGTTTCGCTGTGGTTGAGATCGCCGCTCAGGCGCAGCGATGTCTTGTTGTTCAGGTTGGCATCAACGCGGAAGCCGCCGCTTTGCATTTCCCAGGCGTTGCCTGTGTCGTCGTCCTCCGGGGTTTTGAAATCACCGCGCTCGAACATCTTGGCGTAGGCACGGGCAAAGCCGCGTTCGCCGAGCGGGGCGCCGTAGCGCAGCTCGGCACTGCCTTTTTCGTAGTTGCCCGCGAGCGCGCCGGCATACCAGCCTTCGGTGTCGGCAGCGTGTTTGGTGATGATGTTGATGACACCGTTAACCGCGTTTGCGCCCCACAGTGTCGCGCCGGGGCCGCGCACCACCTCAATCCGTTCGACGTCGCTGAGCAGGGTGTCCTGATCTTCCCAGTAAACGCCGGAGTAGGTCGGGCTGTAGACGCTGCGTCCGTCAATCATCACCAGCAGTTTATTGGCGTAAACACCGTTAAAGCCGCGGCTGGTGACGGCCCAGATCCCCGAATCGACGCGGGCCACCATCACGCCCGGTGCCAGTCTGAGTGCATCGGGGATGTTGGTCACGCCGCTGCGGCGTATATCGTCATTGCTGATGACGTAAATCGCCGCCGGTGCGCTCGACAGGGATTGGGATTTGCGTGAGACGGTGGTGACCTCGACGTTCATCAGATCCTCGAGGTTCATATCAGTCAGGTCGGGCAGTGCTTGTCCCGCCGGTTCCGCCAGCGCGGTTTGCCAGCATAGCCCCAGTGTCAGCGCTGCTTTCGTCAAGCGGGCACGAATTTGCGATCCAGTCTTTGATCCAGCCACGGTAATTCCCTTTATGCCTCAGACCCGCTTCCGTTCGGGTCTGCAATCTCCGCACAAGCGGGGCTTGTCCGGACTCGTTATCAGACCTGTAACGACGCATCGGCCGGGGGGCCGGGGCTTGTTCTTCGACGTCAGATCGGCGTGCTCCTATACCCTTAGCGACAGCAGCACGCGTAGCGCGACACAGAAGTAACTCCCCGGTCCCACGGTGCCTGTTGCGGGCGATGCCGCAGTTCGTTGCAAGGCCCGTCCGCGCAGCGGATGCCGGTGCTGTTTTTTTTACCGGCCGGGGCGGACTGTCGGCGCACCGGACTCGCCGGCGAGTCGGGCGCAAAGCCTGCCCGCTTGCGGGTTGTAGCCGCTTGATCGGGCAAAGCGCGTGCGCTGCTAAGCGGCCCCTGAGGGGCTTGTTTTGGCGTCAGGGCAGGGTGTTAAGAGCGCTTGCTAAGGGCCGGCTGCGGTGTTGGCAGCGGAGTATTACAACGGCGTGTACGTAAGTGTGGCGGCGCTGAAATTGCTGTGCCGGACGACAGACCGGGGCGATCGGCTGTCGGATCAGTTCGGCGCATCCCCGTCAGCGGGCCCGTCAGCCGGGACCTCGCGGGCACCGTAAAAGGCCCAGATAAGCAGTGCGATCCAGCCCAGACCGGTCCAGGCCAGAAACAGATTCGTGAGGAAAACCGCATCGCAATTGCCGTGCTTAACGCGTACGGCAATCATCGTGGGCAGAAAATACGCCGCCAGCAGCAGCGGGACGAGAATCAGTTCCATCGTCAGCGCGAACCCGCAGTCAGCGGGTGTAAGAGGTGTGACATAAGGTGTCCTTCGCAGAGCGGCAAAAGTATAGCCGCGGCGGGGGCTTTTGTCGTTTTTGCCGCGCGTGTGTTACTGGAAGTCGAATCTGAGGCCGGCGGCGGCAAAGTGGAAGCGGGCGAAGTTATAGACCTCGTCATTGTCTGCGCCGCCGTCGAGCAGGCGATAGCCGAGGTAGCCCGAGACACGTTCGGTAAAGGCGTATTCACCGCGCAGACTGATATCAAAAGCCCGTCCCTGGGGGGCGGCCAGACCGTCGATTTCCAGTGCCAGATTCCAGTTGCGGGTCAGGATCAGGTCGCCTTTGAGGTGCAAGAGCGGCACAAAGCCCACATTGCTCTTGCTGCTGTCGGTGGCGTCTTGTTGCAGACGGATTTCCGCGTCGCGCACCAGCCCCGTGACCCCGAGCTGCAGGCGCGAGGTGTCCGTGGCGTAGACACGGTAGCGGTAGGTGATGCGGTGGGCGTCGAACTGATAGGTGGTTTCCACAGGGCCGGCGGCGAAACTGTCGCCATTGAAGTCAGTGGCCGCGTCGAGTTGGCCGTCGCTTTCGATCCGCAGCGGCGCATAAACGAGCCGCACACTGTGGCGCAAGTCATCTCCCCAGCGTTTCTCCAGCTCCAGACGGACATAAGCGGCGGGATCGGCATCGGCCGCTTCGTCAAGATCAAAGCGTGTGCCGCTGTTGCCGGGAATGGCGACATCGTTTTTGCTGCTGTCGACCATGCCGCCTTCCAGCGTGACGAGGGTTTGTGCGTTTAGGGTGCAGCTTAAGAGGCAGGCCGCGCAGGCCAGTGGGTAGCGGAGAGTCCGTTTCGACATGGTTATTTCGTCCTTTATCTGTGTGCGTAACCGGCAAAGGCTATACCGGCCCGGGGTGTTCGTCGATTGAAGTTTCGGAAACCTGCGGGTTGTATGTCCGACAGGAAAACATGCCAAACAGGCCCCCCGGTGGCGGCTCCGCTCGCTTGTCATAACGGCCTCTGTGCTGACCGCCGGGGGCGTCGCGGGGCCGTTTTCGCGGGTTCAGTAAGTCAGTGGGGCCCGATCATTGTTCTATTGCATATTCAAGTATCTGTGTCTGATTTTTAGGTAACAAAGCGATTGTTGACAATTATTTTACAATTTTAGCTGATTTAGTTCTCATTTTTCTGACCGGCCTGTCGATACCGAAGTCGATGACAGCCATAGCCGCGGTTGCGCTTTGTGCTGTCTGACATAAACCTCGCCGGCCGGATTGCCGGTGTTCTCATTCCATGGAAAGGGTAAGCATATGATCGAAAAAGGCCGGAATACATGGAATTGCCGAACACCGCTTGTACACCCAAGCATGCCAGAGAAGCCAATGGAGGACGTCAAAGAGCGGGGCTGAACCGCTTTAGCGGGGCACAGCTTGCCCTCGCGACGGTGGTTTTGTTGTGCAGCAGTGCCGCGCATGCGGGGGCGCTGAGTTTCGGCCCGTTTGATCAGGGCGTCTACAGTGGTACCGGCCCGTTTAACGTTACCGGCACCTGTACTGATGCCGGCGATGACTGCGGTGATGACGATACGCGGATCCGTACCGGCGATCTGATCCAGTACCGCTGGTCGGTTGCGGCGGCGGATATTGCCGCCGGTGAACCTGAATTTGCGTCTGTTATTCTCGAACAGACAATTACCCCGGGTGCGGACGCGGATATCGCATTTGACGAAATTCCGACCATTTGCCTCGCGCCGCCGCAGGGTACCGGCGGGACCGATCCTGCCTCTGCCATCACTGTGCATGATGACGGCTCGCAGACCCTGCTGTGCAATCTGGGCAGCATGGGTAACGGTGAGCAGATCTCCTTCAGTGTGCCGGTGCGCCCGCAATCGACTTCCTCGAACGGCGCGACCTTTACTACAAGCCAGTATGTCTACGCCCTGGATGCCGACGGTAACAAGGTGGTGCAGGATGTTGCCTATACCGACAATCAGGCTTACGAAATCTCTGCCGCACCGGCTTTCGATATCATCGCTGACCGTCGCGCGATCTATCAGGCATATGTCGATGATTTTGATATAGGCAATGGTCCCGAGGACGGTTTTGTCTACTACTGGACGATTCATATCGCAGCCGATCAGGACCGTGCCGGCAAGGGGATGGAGCCCTTGGCCGATGAGTTCACCTTTGATCCGGGCCTGATCTTCACCAAATCCGACGGCGTGACGCCGTTTTATCCTGCATACAAAATCATTGAGTGTGTGCCTAATGCCAGTTGGTGGGGCAATACGGTATACGGTAAGGAATCGATCTATCCGGCTACCCCGAATGAGAAAAAGGTCGTCGATTCGGGCAGCTGTGCCTATAGCGGAGATTACAACTCCGGCTACACGATGACGGTCAGTGGTGCCGACACCACAGGTTCGCGCTACCCGACCGAGACTCTGAATGGCACGGATTTGTCAGCCGGTCCGTATTTTGTCGCAGCCTACCGTCTGCGCGTTTGGGTGCCGTTCTCAGCTATCGACGCGGAAGACGGGATTGATGGCAATGATTCCGGCGCCTTGAAGATGAGTAGCTGTGTTGCGGACTTTGATCCGCAAAGTATCTCCGGTACGTCCAATTACGCCAGCGGCGTTGAGCCCGGTTATAACGGCGCGGCGATGGCTGACGGCACAGCCAGTAACAACTGCGTGGGGCCGGTTGATGTCAGGATTGCGGCTGCCGGTTATTTCGATCACCGGGTGCTGGCCACGGCCGACGAGACCGGCTCGAAGTGGAGCTACCAGCCCTTACTCGATACCTACCATAACGGTACGGCGATTGCCGAGCCCGGCATGAGTTTTCTGCATTGGTCGCGTATCTATAACAAGGGCAGCACGAATTTCACCAACCCGACTCAGTGCGTGATTTTCGACAATACGGTTGCCAGGCTGACCGACCGTGGCAATACCGGCGCGCCGGCGGGTGAATATGCCTATGTCACGAACTTCTCAAAAAATGGGTTTGACTATACGCAATGGAAGGTTGAATACGGTACGGCTTCGCTGGACGGTGATGATCCGCTTGATAAAGACGCTGACGGGATTGCGGATTTTAATGCAAGCAGCGGTCGCTACGAAGGGACCTGGTCGGCGCAGCAAGCCACGCGTTGCGATGATACGACTGTCACCAACTGGACAGAAGACCCCGAAGAGATCGGGCTGGACAATGTAAACGTCGTACGGCTTGTGCCGATTGACCCGGATACCACAGTCCTGGAGCCCAGTCAGTATCTCTGGGGTTTTGTCCCGCTGGAGATGCGTGACACCTTCTATGGTGGTCCGCATGACGGGGAATCGATTCCGGTCGGTACCGTGGCTGCGGCCATGAGTACCTTCCGCAGTGATGAGTACTATCCGAACTGGCGCGGCCTTTCCTATGAGCCGTCGCCGGAGAATACAGCCATCTCCGGTGACCGGGTCACCCTGACACGCGCGACCGTCAGTGTTGCCAAGTCCACGCTTGAGCCGGCATCGCCGGCCGGCACACCGACCACAACGCTGGCGGGGAATAATGTCGTCTGGCAGTTGGACGCGACCGTCAGTTCGCAACTGGACTCGGGCTCGGTGGCGCAAAACATGGTCGTGACCGATATTCTGCCGGCCGGTCTGAGCTATAACGCAAGCTGCACCGCTGAATATGAAGGCGCGACTGCACCGACGCGTATTGAATACAATACGCCGGACGAGGGCGAGACCACGCTGAGCTGGTCGCTGGGTGATGTGAGCAGCGCTGAAGGCACTGATCCGATTATTTTCTGCACGGCGACAGATTCCCTGTTGCCGGGCGGTACCGTGGTGATCAATGAGGCTACGGTCAGTGCAGATAATGCCGTGGAACCCGAGCCCTCATATCAAAGTGTCGCCCTGAGCCAGACCGGTAATATGCAGGCCGGTGTCTCTGTCGATGTCCCGCTTGACGGGCCGGACGATGGTCAGCGTTATACCCTGAGCTGGTACAACTTCTCCTCGGCAGGTGAGGTCAAGGCACCGACGATCATCAATGTATTTCCCTATAACGGCGATGATACAGGCTTGTCACCGCGTGATCCGGCCTCGTCTTTTTCCGGCACGCTGAGCCTGATCGGCGAGCCGGAAGTGACCTTCTCGGATGGCAGCCTGCCCGGTGAAGACGAGGTCTCTCTGGGGACTTTGTACTATTCCGCCGATGCGCCGGCGACGATCAGCCATGATCCCAATGTCAATACCAGCAACTGGTGTGAGTACGACGGCTCAGGCTTTGTCGGTACTGCCTGCCCGACGTCCTGGGATGATGTGACAGCCATCAAACATGTCTCGAACTATGCTCTGGAGGTCGATGGGGACCCGCGTCAGGGCCTGGTGATGAGCTACGAGTTGCAGGCCAGCGATAATGCCAATGGCGATACCTACACCAATATGTTTGGTGTGGACTCGGCCTCCTTACCGGACGGGCAGTATATCGGTGCTAAAAGCGGCACTGTGCTGATTGCCTCTTATTCCATCGGTGATCTTGTTTTTGTCGATATGAATGAGAACGGCGTTTATGACAGCGGGGATCTGCGTGCGCCGGACGGACTGGAAGTACAGTTGTATGACGCCGCCGATGACTCGCTGCTCGGCACGACCGAAACCCTTGATGGCTTGTTCTTGTTCGACGGGCTGAGCGATGGTGATTACTACCTGAAAATTCCGGCATCGTTTTTCGGCAGTGGCGGAAAACTACAAGGCTGGGATGTGGCGCCTGATGCACAGTCGGCCAATGCGGATGCGAACCAGGATCAGGACCATTCGGCCTATGTCAATGGTTCGGCTGCGGTCAGTGGTGTGCTGACGGACCTTATTAGCTTGTCCGCAACTGAGCCGGAGAACGCCTATTCGGCGCCACAAGGTGATGAGCCTGTCGGCGACAATGTGCTTGGCGTATCCGACCCGGATACCAACGACGATTTCTCCAACCTGACCATCGATATCGGTCTGATCACCGGCGATGCGGATTCAGACGGCATTCCCGATGTGATCGAGTACGGTGACGGCGGGCTGACAGAGCCGGCTGACACCGATATGGATGGTACGCCTGATTATCTGGATACAGACGCCGACGCTGATGGCATTCCCGATAGCGCTGAGGCGGGTGCGGATCCGTCTTCGCCCACGGACAGCGATGGTGACGGGCTTGCCGATTACCTGTCGGGTGACTCTGATGGCGACGGCATTGCCGATAGCGACGAAGGCGTTACGGACAGTGACGGTGACGGTGTTGCTGATTATCTGGACCCGGATTCTGACGGCGATGGTATCGATGATCTGACCGAAGGTCAGGGCGACACCGATGGTGATGGTGTGCCGGATTATCTGGATACGGATTCCGACGGCGACGGCATTGCCGATGTTGTGGAAGGCGAGGTCGACACCGATGGTGACGGGCTTGCGGATTATGTGGATCTTGATTCCGACAATGACGGCCTGACTGATGAGCAGGAAGGCACGGCTGACAGCGATGCTGACGGTGTTGCCGATTATCTGGATCTGGATTCGGACAACGATGGTGTGCCGGATTCAGTGGAAGCCGGTTTCGGATCTGAAGATGCCGATGCTGACGGTCGTGTAGACGGTCCCTATGGCGACAATGGTCTGGCCGATGTGCTGGAAACAGCGCCTGATGCCGGCGTTGCCGACGAGGTGCTGGACAGCGACGGTGACGGTGTTGCCGATTATCTGGATCTGGATTCAGATAACGACGGCGTCACTGACCTTGTTGAAGCAGGTACCAGCCTGACTGACGCCGATGGCGACGGTCGTGCTGATGCGGTTGTTGACGGCGATAACGACGGCCTGGCCGATGCGGTGATCGACAACGGTATTCGCGATGCGGACAGCGATGGCGACGGCATTGTTAACCGCCTGGACCCGGATAGCGACAATGATGGCCTGAATGATCTTGTCGAAGCCGGCGCTACTGACAGCGACAACGATGGCCTGGTCGATGGTTTTGTCGACGAGGACAAAGACGGGCTGGAGGATTCGCTGAGCGGCACGCCGCTGCCGCTGCCGGATACTGACGGGGACGCGCTTGCGGATTATCTGGATGGTGATTCCGACAATGACGGAATTGAAGACAGTGTTGAAGGTGCGGTTGATACCGACAATGACGGCACGCCGGATTATCTGGATTCGGATTCCGACGGTGACGGTATTGCCGACAGCGAAGAAGGTACGGTTGATACTGACAATGACGGCACACTGAATTATCTGGACCCTGACGCCGATGGCGACGGCATCGCCGACGCTATTGAAGGTGAGGATGATCTGGACGGCGATGGCACGGCGGATTATCTGGATACTGACGCCGACGGTGATGGTATTGCCGATAATCTGGAAGGTGCGGTCGATAGCGACGGTGACGGTGTTGCTGATTATCTCGACCCGGATTCCGATGGCGACGGCATTGCCGATGTTGTGGAAGGTGAGGTCGACACCGATGGTGACGGGCTTGCCGATTACATCGATCTCGATTCCGACAATGACGGCCTGACTGACGAGCAGGAAGGCACGGCTGACAGCGATGCTGACGGTGTAGCCGATTATCTGGATCTGGATTCGGATAACGATGGTGTGCCTGACTCTGTTGAAGCCGGTTTCGCTGAGCAGGACGTCGATGGCGATGGCCGTGTAGACGGTCCCTATGGCGATAACGGTCTGGCCGATGTGCTGGAAACAGCGCCTGATGCCGGTGTTGCCGACGAGGCGCTGGACAGCGACGGCGACGGTGTGGCCGATTATCTGGATCTGGATTCAGATAACGACGGCGTCACTGACCTTGTTGAAGCAGGTACCAGCCTGACTGACGCCGATGGCGACGGTCGTGCTGATGCGATAGCCGACAGCAATAACGACGGCCTGGCCGATGTGGTGGTCGACAACGGTATTCGCGATGCGGATAGCGACGGCGACGGTACGGTCAACCGCCTTGACCCGGATAGCGACAATGATGGCCTGAATGATCTTGTCGAAGCCGGCGCTACTGACAGCGACAACGATGGCCTGGTCGATGGTTTTGTCGACGAGGACAAAGACGGGCTGGAGGATTCGCTGAGCGGCACGCCGCTGCCGTTGCCGGATACTGACGGGGACGCGCTTGCGGATTATCTGGATAGCGATTCCGACAACGACGGTATTGCTGACAGTGTTGAAGGTGCGGTTGATACCGACAATGACGGTACGCCGGATTATCTGGATTCGGATTCCGACAATGACGGCATCAACGACAGCGAAGAAGGCACGGTCGATACTGACAATGACGGCACGCCGGATTATCGGGACACGGATTCCGACGATGACGGTATTGCCGACAGTGTTGAAGGCACGGTCGATACTGACAATGACGGCACGCCGGATTACCGGGACACGGATTCCGACGATGACGGTATTGCCGACAGTGTTGAAGGCACGGTCGATACTGACAATAACGGCACGCCGGATTACCGGGATACGGATTCCGATGGTGACGGTATTGCCGACAGTGTTGAAGGCACGGTCGATACTGACAATGACGGCACGCCGGATTACCGGGACACGGATTCCGATGGTGACGGTATTGCCGACAGTGTTGAAGGCACGGTTGATACTGACAATAACGGCACCCCGGATTATCTGGATACGGATTCCGATGGTGACGGTATAGCCGACAGTGTTGAAGGTACGGTCGATACTGACAATGACGGCACGCCGGATTATCGGGACACGGATTCCGACGATGACGGTATTGCCGACAGTGTTGAAGGTACCGTCGATTCCGACAATGACGGCACACTGAACTATCTGGACCCTGACGCCGATGGCGACGGTATTGCCGACGCTATTGAAGGTGAGGATGATTTGGACGGCGATGGCATGGCGGATTATCTGGATACCGACGCCGATGGTGATGGTATTGCCGATAGTCTGGAAGGCGCAGTCGATAGCGACGGTGATGGTGTTGCTGATTATCTGGACCCGGATTCTGACGGCGATGGTATCGATGATCTGACCGAAGGTCAGGGCGACACCGATGGTGATGGTGTGCCGGATTATATCGACACGGATTCCGATGGCGACGGCATTGCCGATGTTGTGGAAGGTGAGGTCGACACCGATGGTGACGGGCTTGCCGATTACATCGATCTCGATTCTGACAATGACGGCCTGACTGATGAGCAGGAAGGCACGGCTGACAGCGATGCTGACGGTGTTGCCGATTATCTGGATCTGGATTCGGACAACGATGGTGTGCCGGATTCAGTGGAAGCCGGTTTCGGATCTGAGGATGCCGATGCTGACGGACGTGTAGACGGTCCCTATGGCGACAACGGTCTGGCCGATGTGCTGGAGACAGCGCCTGATGCCGGCGTTGCCGACGAGGCGCTGGACAGCGATGGGGACGGTGTGGCCGATTATCTGGATCTGGATTCAGATAACGACGGCGTCACTGACCTTGTTGAAGCGGGCAGCAGTCTGACTGACGCCGATGGCGACGGTCGTGCCGATGCGGTTGTTGACGGCGATAACGACGGCCTGGCCGATGCGGTGGTCGACAACGGTATTCGCGATGCGGACACTGATGGCGACGGTACGGTCAATCGCCTTGACCCGGATAGCGACAATGATGGTCTGAATGATCTTGTTGAAGCCGGCGCTACTGACAGCGACAACGATGGCCTGGTCGATGGTTTTGTCGACGAGGACAAAGACGGGCTGGACGATTCGCTGAGCGGCACGCCGCTGCCGTTGCCGGATACTGACGGGGACGCGCTTGCGGATTATCTGGATAGCGATTCCGACAACGACGGTATTGAAGACAGTGTTGAAGGTGCGGTTGATACCGACAATGACGGCACGCCCGATTATCGGGACGTGGACTCTGACGCTGACGGCATCCCGGATGCGCTGGAAGGGACTGTTGATAGCGATGCGGATGGTCTGCCGGACTACCGTGATAGCGACAGTGATAATGACGGTATCGCCGACGCGGTAGAAGGCGGGGCCAGTGGCGACGACATTGACGGCGATGGTATTGACGATGCCTTTGATGCGGACGCGACCGGTGGCGCTGATAGCGACGGCGACGGTGTGGATGATGATGCCGCCGCGCTGGATTCCGATGGTGACGGGGATGCAGATTATCTGGACCCGGATTCCGACGCTGACGGTATCCCGGATGCGCTGGAAGGAACGCAGGACACCGATGCTGACGGTCTGCCGGATTATCTGGATGCCGACAGTGATAATGACGGTATTGCTGACGCGGTAGAAGGCGGTGCCAGCGGCGCTGACAGCGATGGCGATGGTATTGACGATGCCTTTGACGCGGATACCAGCGGTGGCGCTGACCTGAACGGCGACGGCGTCGCGGATGAGGCCGGGGCGCCGGACACCGATCGTGACGGTAAGCCCGATTTCCGCGATACGGACTCTGACGATGACGGTATCGCCGACAGCGTTGAAGGTACGGTCGATAGCGACGGAGACGGTAGCGCCGATTATCTGGACCGGGATTCCGACGCTGATGGTATCGCCGACGCCGATGAAGGCAGCTCCGATCGGGACAATGACGGTACGCCGGATTATCTGGACAGCGACGCTGATAATGACGGTGTCGACGACGCGCTGGAAGGCAATGCCGACAGCGACGGTGACACGATTCCGGACTATCTGGACAGTGATTCCGATGGTGATGGTATCGATGATAGCGTTGAAGGCACGACGGATACTGACGGTGACGGTCTTGCAGACTATCTGGATAGCGATTCCGATGGTGACGGTATTGCTGACGGCGTGGAAGGCACTGTCGATAGTGACGCAGACGGTGTGCCGGACTATCTGGACTCCGATTCCGATAATGACGGTATTGCCGACAGTCTTGAAGCTAATGTGGATACCGATGGTGACGGGGTTGCGGATTACATTGATCTCGATTCCGACAACGACGGTCTGACCGATCTTCAGGAAGGTGCCGGTGACAGCGATGGGAATGGTGTTGCCGATTATCTGGATTCCGATTCAGATAATGATGGTGTGCCTGACTCTGTTGAAGCCGGTTTCGCTGAGCAGGACGTCGATGGCGATGGCCGTGTAGACGGTCCCTATGGCGATAACGGTCTGGCCGATGTGCTGGAAACAGCGCCTGATGCCGGCCTGATTGACCGGGATGGTGACGGTGTTGCCGATGAGGCTCCCGACAGTGACGGGGACGGTGTGGCCGATTATCTGGATCTTGATTCAGATAATGATGGCGTCACTGACCTCGTTGAAGCGGGCACCAGTCTGACTGACGCCGATGGCGACGGTCGTGCCGATGCGGTGGCAGACAGCAATAACGACGGCCTGGCCGATGTGGTGATCGACAATGGTATTCGCGATGCGGACACTGATGGCGACGGTACGGTCAACCGCCTTGACCCGGATAGCGACAACGATGGTCTGAATGATCTTGTCGAAGCCGGTGGTACTGACAGCGACAACGATGGCTTGGTCGATGGTTTTGTCGATACTGACAATGACGGCCTGGACGACACGTTGAGCGTGACACCGTTGCCGCTGCCGGATACTGACGGGGACGAGCTTGCAGATTATCTGGATAGCGATTCCGATGATGACGGCATTGCTGACAGTGTTGAAGGTGATGTGGATACCGACAATGACGGCACGCCGGATTATCGGGACCCGGATTCCGACAATGACGGTATCGACGACAGCGTCGAAGGTACTGTCGACACTGATGCTGACGGCACGCCGGATTACCGGGATACCGATTCCGACGCTGACGGTATTACCGACAGCGTAGAAGGCGGGACCGACACTGACGCTGATGGCACGCCGGACTATCTGGATCGTGATTCCGATGATGACGGCATTGCTGACAGTGTTGAAGGTGATGTGGATACCGACAATGACGGCACGCCGGACTATCGGGACCCGGATTCCGACAATGATGGTATCGACGACAGTGTTGAAGGTACTGTCGACACTGATGCTGACGGCACGCCGGATTATCGGGATACCGATTCCGACGCTGATGGTATTGCCGACAGCGTAGAAGGCGGGACCGACACTGATGCTGATGGCACGCCTGACTATCTGGATCGTGATTCTGATGATGACGGCATTGCTGACAGTGTTGAAGGTGATGTGGATACCGACAATGACGGCACGCCGGACTATCGGGACCCGGATTCCGACAATGATGGTATCGACGACAGCGTCGAAGGTACTGTCGACACTGATGCTGACGGCACGCCGGATTATCGGGATACCGATTCCGACGCTGACGGTATTGCCGACAGTCTTGAAGGCAATGTGGATACTGATGGTGACGGGCTTGCGGACTATCTGGACCGTGATTCCGATAACGATGGTATCCCTGACAGTGTCGAAGGTGTTGTTGATACAGACGGGGACGGCCTTGCTGATTACAGAGATACGGATGCCGATGGTGATGGTATCGCCGATAGCCTTGAAGGCCTCGGCGACACCGACGCCGATACGACGCCGGATTATCTGGACCCGGACTCTGACAATGACGGCATCGACGACAGTGTTGAAGGCACTGTCGACACAGATAGTGACGGTATTCCGGACTATCTGGACACCGATGCCGATGGCGATGGTGTGCCGGATCAGCAGGAACAGGCCAACTACGACAGCGACGCTGACGGTGTGCCGGACAATCTGGATATAGATGCCGATAACGACGGTATTCCGGATGCAATCGAAGGCGCGGGCGACACTGACGGTGACGGCGTGCCGGACTATCTGGATCTGGATTCCGACAATGACGGTATCTATGACCTGATTGAGGCACAACGCAGTCTGGCAGCCGCCGCGGCGCTCGATAGTGACAATGATGGGGTTATCGATGCCGGCTATCCGGTGGGCGCAAACGGCCTGGCCGATGTGCTCGAGCAAGGCGCGGAATCGGGTTCGATCGCCTATGTTCTGTCCGACCGCGACGGCGATGGTGTGCCGGATTACCTTGACCGGGATTCGGACAACGACGGTCTGGTCGATCTGCTCGAAGCCGGCGGCAGTGATGCTGACGGAGACGGTATGGTCGATGACTTCGCCGACAGCAACGGCGACGGTCTGGATGACGGACTTGCGGTATTGCCGCTGGCCGTGCCGGACAGCGACGGCGATCTGGTTGCCGACTTCCGTGATGCGGATGCTGACAACGACGGTATTCCGGACCTGGTCGAATCGGCCGGTGAAGAAGCCGACCGTGACGGCGACGGCATGATCGACGGCTTTGCGGATGCCGATGGTGACGGGCGTGATGATGCCTACGCCGTGGCACCACTGGCGCCGGTCGATACCGATGCTGACGGTCTGGCCGATCATCTGGATCATGACAGCGACAATGACGGTGTCAGCGATCTGGAAGAGGCCGGCGGTGTGGACCTTAACGGTGATGGCCGGGTCGACAGCATGGCCGATGCCGATGCTGACGGCATTCCGGACTCGGTTGATGTTGACCGGAGCGGTGGTGCGGATGCCGATGCTGACGGTATCGATGACTCGGCTGATGTCGACTTTGTACAAGGCGCGGACAGCGATGCTGACGGTATCGTGGATGCCCTGGATCCGGATGCGGACGGCGACGGCTTTGCCGAGCTCAATGATGCACCGGAGCTGGCACCGGCCTTACCGGACACCGACGGCAACGGTATTCCGGACTACCAGCAATCTACTGTTGAGCCGATCCGGACCGGCCTGGAAGGTGGTGGCTGTACGCTGAGCAGCGTGCCGGGTGCGCCGGATCCGACCCTGCCGCTGACAGTCGCACTGGCCGCGGCTTGGCTGGGCTGGCGGCGCCGGCTCAGCCGCAAGGTCACAGCCGCGTTCAAACGCGGCAATCGCTGAGACTGAAGTTCAGCACTGAGAAAGGGGAGTCTGCAGGTCTTGCGGGTTCCCCTTTTTTCGTTGGACCTGTTAAAGCCTGTGATCGGTTTTAGAGACGCGGCTTGTCGGGACTGCCGGGCGGGGGCGTGGAGGTGGCCGGAAGAGGGAGCTGTGGTTAGTCCTGTCCGGTATAACGGTTATATAAGCGCCGGATTTCTGTCAAATACGGCGTCATTTTATTGATTGGTTGACGGTCGTAATGCTGTACAGGCGCATTTGCGTCTGACCTTTTGTCAATTTCTTTATACCTAAAACCCATATAAGAAGCGAAATTTTACAGATATTTAACACTTTTAGCTGATCCGTATCTCATTTCTCTGTTTCGCCTGTCGATAAATCAAGTGACGACAAGCCGGCCTGTTTGCACAGGTCTTGCTGATGTGTTGCGTCAACTGTATCGGCGGGATGGCCGGTGCATCTTATCCACGGATGTGGACCTTAAAACGATTGAATAAAGGCCGGACTGTATGGGTTTCCCGAGTATTGCTTGTAGTCGCGAACGCTCCAGAGCAACTGAAAAACGATGGAGAAGAGCGGGGACGGGTTGTATTTCCAGAGCGCAGCTTTGTATTGCTGTGCTGTTTGTATTGCTCTTTAGTAGCTACGCTCACGCGGGATACCTGACTTTCGGGCCTTACGATCAGGGTGTGTACAGTGGCACCGGGCCGTTCAATGTCACCGGCACCTGTACCGATCCCGGTGATGACTGCGGTGATGATGACAATCGCATCCGTACATTGGATCTGATCCAGTACAGCTGGTCTGTGGCCGCGGCGGATATCGCAACGGGTGAAGATGATTTCGAATCGGTGATTCTGGAGCAGACGATCACGCCGGGCGTTGGCGCGGAAATCGAGTTCGAAGAAATTCCGGCGGTCTGTCTGGCACCGCCTCAGGGTTCCGGTGGCACGGATCCGGAATCGTCGATCACGGAAAATGACGACGGCTCGCTGACCTTGCTGTGTAATATCGGCTCGCTTGGTAACGGCGAGCAGCTGTCGTTCAGTATCCCGGTGCGCGCGCTGGCCAATTCCGTTAATGCGGCCACTTTCACAACCAGCCAGCGTGTATATGCGCTGGATGCAGACGGCAATCAGGTTGCTGATGAGGTGGTCTATACGGACTCTACCGTATATGAAATCTCCGCAGCGCCTGCTTTCGATCTGATCGGCGACCGTAAGCCCATCTACCGCAGTTACGTCACCGACCAGGATGTCGGCAACGGATTGGAACCGGGTTATGTTTACTACTGGACTGCGCATATTGCCGCGGACGCAGATCGTGGCGGAAAGGGCGTGGAAGCACTGTCAGATACCTTTACCTTTACACCGGGCCTGAGCTTTACCAAGTCCGATGGTACAACGCCCTACTACCCCAAATATAAAATCCTCGAATGCATACCCAACACGTCGGCCTGGGGCACTGTGGTGCTCGGCAAGGAAACGGGGAACACCGACTACGACATCGAAACAAAGGTGGTTGATTCCGGTAGCTGTAGTTACTCGGGGGATTACAGCACCGGCTATACGATGACGGTGACCGGTGCTGACACAACCGGCTCACGCTACCCGACGGAGACGGCGGGTGGCTCGGACTTGTCGGCGGGGCCGTATTTTGTCGCCGCTTACCGCTTGCGCTTGTGGATTCCGTTTTCCGAGATCGATGCCGAGGACGGTGTTCCTGATGACAACTCCGGAGGGGTGTTCATAACCAGCTGCCTGTCCGACTTTGACCCTGTCAGCCAGTCAGGTGTCTCCAACTATGCTGATGCGACTGAACCGGGTTACAACGGTACTGCCATGTCCGACGGGTCTGCCAGTAATAACTGTACCGGCCCGGTTACGGCAGAAGTCACGGTAGGAGGCAGCTCGGAAACCCGTGTTGTCTCCACCATTAGTGATGCCGGCAAGATCTCCTATCCGCCTTTGCTTAGCGCATACCACGTCGGCACGGCTACGACCGAACCGGGTATGAGCTTCGCCTATGCGACCCGTTTCATTAACTCAGGTAGCCTTAACCTGAGTAATACACAGCTGTGTTTGGTTTTTGACAACACAGTGACCAGACTCACTGATCGTGGCAATACCGGGGCGACGGCCGGCGAGTACGCCTTTATTGCGAACAAGACCGCCGGAGGCTTTGATTATACGGACTGGAAGGTCCAGTACGGTACGGTGTCGCTTGACGACGTCGATCCCTTGGATGGTAATGGTGACGGGGTTGCGGACTTTAATGCGCAGAGCGGGCGTTATGAAGGCGACTGGAGTGCCATGAACGCCGTCCGCTGTGATGACCCGACTATTACCAACTGGAGCGATGATCCGCTCGACATCGGTCTCGACGATATCAACGTCGTGCGTTTTGTGCCGAAAGATCCGTCTGTAACCCAGTTGGAGCCCGGCCAGGACATCTGGGGCGCGGTGCCCGTGGAACTGCGCGATAGCTTCTACGGCGGGCCTTATGACGGTGAGTCGATTCCGGCGGGCACGGTCACGGCCGGCATGGGTACCTTCAGACACGATGAGTACAAACCTGGTTGGCGCACGATCGGTTACAACCCATCGCCTGAGAACAACTCTGCGCATGGTGATCGGGTCACATTTACGCGTGCGACCCTGAGTGTGTCGAAATCCACGCTTGAGCCGGCGTCTCCGGCGGGCACACCGACCACGACTCTGGCGGGTAATAATGTGGTCTGGCAGCTTGCCAGCTCGGTGAGCTCGGCTCTGGAAACAGGGTCTACGGCGGAGAATGTGACGCTGACTGACGTGCTGCCCGATGGTCTGAGCTACAACGAAACCTGTACTTCCGCCTACCCGGGAAGCACGGCACCGACTTTTGTTGAATACAACACGCCGGAGACCGGTGAGACGACGCTCACCTGGACGCTTGGTGATGTGTCGAGTAACGGTTCCGTCGATCCGATTATTTTCTGTACCTCTACTGACGCCTTGTTGCCGGCCGGCAGCGTGTTGATTAATGAGGCGACGCTTGATGCTGATAACGCGGTTATTACAGAACCGGTTTATCAGAGTGTTTCCCTGAGCCAGACTGGTAGTATTCAGGCCAGCGTCTACGTTGATGTCCCACTTGATGAGCCAAACGATACCCAGATCTACACTCTGAGTTGGTACAACTTCGCGACCACGGGTACGGTAAAACCGCCGACGATTATTAACGTCTTTCCGCACAACAATGACGGCTTCGGCCTGTCGCCCCGTGAGCCGGAGTCTGAATTCGACGGTACGCTGAGCCTGGTCGGTGAGCCGCAGGTGACCTTCTCGGACGCCACTCAGCCGGGCACCGACGAGGATGAAATCGGCACGCTGTATTACTCTGCGGATGAGCCTTCAACAATCAACTATGACCCCAACGTAAACACCAGCAACTGGTGTACATATGATGGTTCGGCATTTGTCGGCACGTCCTGCCCGACTTCGTGGAGCGACGTAACAGCGATCAAGCACGTCTCCAATTATGAGTTGGAATCCGATGGTGACCCGCGTCAGGGCCTGAAGATGACGTACACGCTGCAGGCCAGTGGCAATGCCAACGGCGACAGCTATACCAACGTCTTCGGGGTTGATTCCGCCTCCTTGCCGGACGGCCAGTATATTGCGGCCAAAAGCGGCACGATTGTGATTGCTTCTTATTCTGTCGGTGATCTTGTCTTCGTCGATATGAATGAGAACGGTGTCTACGACAGTGGTGACTGGCGTGCGCCGGATGGTCTGGAGGTGCAGCTGTATGACGCCTCTGATGACACGCTGGTGAGCAGCACCACAACCAGCAATGGTCTGTTCCTGTTCGACAGCTTATCCGACGGTGAGTACTACCTGAAAATTCCGGGCTCGTATTTCGCGGCTGACGGAAAACTCGAAGGGTGGAACGTCGCACCCGATTGGAAGCCCGCGGAAGATGACGCCAACCAGGATGTGGATCACTCCGGCCAGCTGACGGCGGACGGTGTTGTTACCGACAGCTTTACCCTGTCCGGTACAGCGCCGGCAGAGTCCACGGACGCACCGGTGGGTGATGAACCTGTCGGCGACAACGTGCTGGGTCTGAGCGATTCCAATACCAACGATGACTTCTCCAATCTGACCATCGATATCGGTCTGATCACCGGTGATGCGGATGGCGACGGCATTCCCGATGTGATCGAATTCGGTACCGGTGGCCTGACGTCGCCGGATAACAGCGATGGTGACAGTCGACCTGATTATCTGGACACAGATTCGGATAATGACGGCATCCATGACACGGATGAAGCCGGATCCGATCCGGAGTCGCCTGTCGACAGCGATGGTGACGGGGTTGCAGATTATATCGACCGCGATTCAGACAGTGACGGTATTCCGGATGCGCTGGAAGGCGATTCCGACAGCGATTTGGACGGTAGTCCCGATTACCTCGATAACGACAGCGATGGCGATGGCGTTGACGATAGCCTGGAAGCCGGCGCGTCCAGCGACAGTGACAGCGATGGTGATGGTATTCCCGATCAGTACGATGTGGATAACACGAATGGTCCTGACTTTGACGGGAACGGGATTGATGACCTTTCCGCACTGACTGACACCGATGGTGACGGTACCCCGGATTATCTGGATGATGATTCTGACAATGACGGTATTCCCGATGCTGAGGAGGCCTCGACTGAGGATAGTGATGGCGATGGTATCGTCGACTATCTGGATTTTGACAGCGATAACGACGGCATTCCGGACGCCTTGGAAGGCACTGCCGACAGCGACGGCGATGGTGTTGCCGACTATCTGGATCGTGACAGCGACAATGACGGTATCGATGATGCCGTAGAGTCCGGCGCCTCTGGTAACGACAGTGATGGCGACGGTATTGATGACACGTTTGATGTTGATACGACCAACGGTACAGATGCTGACGGCGATGGGATCGACGATGACGTCGCTGTGTTGGATACCGATGGTGACGGGCTTGCGGATTACCTGGATTCCGACTCGGATGACGACGGCATTGCGGATCTTGTCGAAGCCGGCGGTAGTGACACAGATGGTGACGGTAAGGTCGATGGCTTCGTCGACAGCGATGGTGACGGCCGCGATGACTCTCTGAGCACAACACCCTTGCCGGTATCTGATACGGACGGTGACGGGGTTGCGGATTATCTGGATCTCGATTCCGACAATGATGGTCTGACTGATGCGCAGGAAGGTACCGGCGACAGTGACGGTGACGGTATCGCCGATTATCTGGATCTGGATTCAGATAACGATGGTGTGCCGGACTCTGTTGAGGCGGGCTTCGGTGCGCAGGATGCCGATGCTGACGGTCGTGTCGATGGTGTCTACGGTGATAACGGTCTGGCCGATGCGCTGGAAAGCACGCCGGAATCCGGTCTGATCGACAGCGACGCTGACGGTCTTGCCGATGAGGCTCTGGACAGCGACGGTGACGGCGTTGCTGATTACCTGGATCTGGACAGTGACAATGACGGCGTGACCGATCTTGTTGAAGCCGGTACTGAAGGCGTGGCCGATACTGATGGCGATGGCCGAGTGGATACCCCGGTTGACAGCGACAACGATGGTCTTGCCGACGCGGTGATCGACGAAGGTATCAGCGATGCTGATAGCGATGGCGACGGTGTGGTTAATCGCCTTGATCAGGACAGTGATAACGACGGTATTACTGATCTGGTTGAAGCCGGCGGCACTGATAGCGATGCCGATGGCGTGGTCGATGGTTTCACCGATGCCGATGGTGACGGCCTTGATGATGCGCTGAGCGCGTCTCCGCTGCCGCTGCCGGATACTGACAGTGACGAGGCTGCAGATTACCTGGATACCGACTCCGATGGTGACGGTATTGCCGACAGCGTCGAAGGCACTGTTGATACAGATGGTGACGATACGCCGGATTACCTGGATACCGACTCTGATGGCGACGGCATTGCCGACAGTGTTGAAGGCAATGTTGATACAGATGGTGACGGTACGCCGGATTTCCGTGATACCGATTCCGACGACGATGGTATAGCCGACAGCGTCGAAGGCACTGTTGATACAGATGGTGACGATACGCCGGATTTCCGTGATCTCGATTCCGACGGCGATGGTATTGCCGACAGCGTCGAAGGCACTGTGGATACTGACGGAGACGGTACCCCGGATTATCTGGACCCCGATTCCGACGGCGACGGCATTGCCGACAGCGTCGAAGGCACTGTGGATACAGATGGTGACGGTACGCCGGATTTCCGTGATACCGATTCCGACGACGACGGCATTGCCGACAGCGTCGAAGGCACTGTTGATACTGATGGTGACGATACGCCGGATTTCCGTGATACCGATTCCGACGACGATGGTATAGCCGACAGCGTCGAAGGCACTGTTGATACAGATGGTGACAATACGCCGGATTTCCGTGATACGGACTCCGATGGTGACGGTATTGCTGACTCGCTGGAAGGTGGTGTTGATACAGACAGCGATAACGATACGATCCCGGATTTTCTGGATACCGATTCTGACAATGACGGTATTGCCGACAGCGTGGAAGGCACTGGTGATACTGATGGTGACGGTACGCCGGATTACCTGGATACCGACTCCGACGATGATGGCATTGCTGACAGCGTGGAAGGTGTTGTTGACAGCGACGGTGACAGTGTTGCGGATTACCTGGATCTCGATTCCGACAATGACGGTCTGACTGATACGCAGGAAGGCAATGTCGACACTGATGCCGATGGTGTAGCCGATTATCTGGATCTGGATTCAGATAACGATGGTGTGCCGGATGCTGTTGAGGCGGGCTTCGGTGATCAGGATGCCGATGCTGACGGTCGTGTCGATGGTGTCTACGGTGATAACGGTCTGGCCGATGCGCTGGAGACTGCGCCGGAATCCGGCCTGATCGACAGCGACGCTGACGGTATTGCCGATGAGGCTCTGGACAGCGATGGTGACGGCGTTGCCGATTACCTGGATCTGGACAGTGACAACGATGGCGTGACCGATCTTGTTGAAGCCGGTACTGAAGGCGTGGCCGATACCGATGGCGATGGCCGAGTGGATGCCCCGGTTGACAGCAACAACGACGGTCTTGCCGACGCGGTGATCGACGAAGGTATCAGCGATGCTGATAGCGACAACGACGGTGTGGTTAATCGCCTCGACACGGACAGCGATAACGACGGTATTACTGACCTTGTTGAAGCCGGCGGCACTGACAGCGATGCTGATGGCGTGGTCGATGGTTTCACCGACGTCGATGGTGACGGGCTTGATGATGCGCTGAGTGCATCGCCGTTGCCGCTGCCGGACACTGACGGTGACAGTACGGCTGATTACCTGGACCGCGATTCCGATGCCGATGGTATTGCCGATGCGCTGGAAGGCACTGTTGATTCTGACGAAGATGGTGTTGCGGATTACCTCGATACCGATTCTGACGAAGATGGTATTACCGATGCCGTAGAGGCCGGTGCGACAGGCACAGACAGCGATGGCGATGGTATTGATGACGCCTTTGATGTTGACCAGATAGGTGGTGTTGATAGCAACAACGATGGTGTCGTCGATGATGCGGCTGCGTTGGACAGTGACGGTGACGGGGTTGCAGATTATCTGGATTTCGATTCCGACAATGACGGTCTGACTGATACGCAGGAAGGTACCGGCGACAGTGACGGTGACGGTATCGCGGATTATCTGGATCTGGATTCCGATAACGATGGTGTGCCGGATTCGGTTGAGGCAGGCTTCGGTGATCAGGATGCCGATGCTGATGGCCGTGTCGATGGTCCCTACGGCGACAATGGTCTGGCCGATGCGCTGGAAAGCACACCGGAAACCGGCCTGATCGACAGTGACGGTGACGGCGTTGCCGATTACCTGGATCTGGACAGTGACAACGATGGTGTGACCGATCTTGTTGAAGCCGGTACTGAAGGCGTGGCAGATACCGATGGCGATGGCCGTGTGGATGCCCCGGTTGACAGCAACAACGACGGTCTGGCCGATGCGGTGATCGACAACGGTATTAGCGATGCTGATAGCGACAACGACGGCGTGGTCAATCGCCTCGACCAGGACAGCGATAACGACGGTATTACTGACCTTGTTGAAGCCGGCGGCACTGATAGCGATGCCGATGGCGTGGTCGATGGTTTTACCGATGCCGATGGTGACGGCCTTGATGATGCGCTGAGCGCGTCTCCGTTGCCGCTGCCGGATACGGACGGTGACAGTACGGCTGATTACCTGGACCGCGATTCCGATGGTGACGGTATTGCCGATGCGCTGGAAGGCACTGTTGATACTGACGCCGATGGTGTTGCGGATTACCTGGATACCGATTCTGACGATGATGGTATTGTCGATGCCGTAGAGTCCGGTGCGACCGGTACTGACAGCGATGGCGATGGTATTGATGACGCCTTTGATGTTGACCAGACAGGTGGTGTTGATAGCAACAACGATGGTGTCGTTGACGATGCCGCAGCGCTGGACAGCGACGGTGACGGTGTTGCGGATTATCTGGACACTGACGCCGACGACGATGGTATTGCGGACGCCGCGGAAGGTGCAGGGGATCAGGATGGGGACGGTAAGCCGGACTATCTGGACCTTGATTCCGATAACGATGGTGTAAGCGATGAGCTGGAAGGTGGTCTCGACAGCGACGGCGACGGTAAGCCGGATTATCTGGATACTGATTCCGACAATGACGGTATCGACGATCTTGTTGAAGGCAATGTTGACAGCGATGAAGACGGTATTGCCGATTATCTGGACCGCGATTCCGACAATGACGGCATCCCTGATGCGCTGGAAGGCACTGTAGACAGTGACGCCGATGGTACGCCGGATTACCTGGATACCGACAGTGATAACGATGGTATTACCGATGCCCTGGAGTCCGGTCCGACCGGTACTGACAGCGATGGCGATGGTATTGATGACGCCTTTGATGTTGACCAGACAGGTGGTGTTGATAGCAATAACGATGGTGTCGTTGACGACGCGGCTGCGCTGGACAGTGACGGTGACGGTGTTGCGGATTATCTGGATCTGGATTCAGATAACGATGCCGTGCCGGATTCTGTGGAGGCAGGCTTCGGTGATCAGGATGCCGATGCTGACGGTCGTGTCGATGGTCCCTATGGTGACAATGGTCTGGCCGATGCGCTGGAGACTGCGCCGGAATCCGGCCTGATCGATAGCGACGCTGATGGTGTTGCCGATGAGGCTCTGGACAGTGATGGTGACGGCGTTGCTGATTACCTGGATCTGGACAGCGATAACGATGGTGTGACCGATCTTGTTGAAGCCGGTACTGAAGGCGTGGCCGATGCCGATGGCGACGGCCGTGTGGATGCCCCGGTTGACAGCAACAACGACGGTCTGGCCGATGCGGTGATCGAGAACGGTATCAGCGATGCTGACAGCGACAACGACGGTGTGGTCAATCGCCTCGACCAGGACAGCGATAACGACGGTATTACTGACCTTGTTGAAGCCGGCGGCACTGACAGCGATGCCGATGGTGTGGTCGATGGTTTCACCGACGTCGATGGTGACGGGCTTGATGATGCGCTGAGTGCATCACCGTTGCCGCTGCCGGATACGGACGGTGACAGTACGGCTGATTACCTGGACCGCGATTCCGATGCTGATGGCATTGCCGATGCGCTGGAAGGCACTGTTGATACTGACGGCGATGGTGTTGCGGATTATCTGGATACCGACAGCGATAACGATGGTATTACCGATGCCGTGGAGTCCGGTGCCACCGGCACTGACAGCGATGGCGATGGTATTGATGACGCTTTTGATGTTGATCAGACAGGTGGTGTTGATAGCAACAACGATGGTGTCGTTGACGATGCCGCAGCGCTGGACAGCGACGGTGACGGTGTTGCGGATTTCCGTGACCCGGATTCCGACAATGACGGCCTGAGCGATGAGCTGGAAGGCACTATTGATACTGACGACGATGGTGTTGCGGACTACCTGGATACCGACAGCGATAATGATGGTATCGCCGATGCCGTAGAGTCCGGTGCAACCGGTCAAGACAGCGATGGCGACGGTATTGATGACGCCTTTGATGTCGATGAGACCGGCGGTGTTGATGCTGATGAAGACGGCGTTGACGATGATGCCGCTGCATTGGACAGCGACGGTGACGGGGTTGCGGATTTCCGTGACACTGACGCCGACGATGACGGCATCCCTGATGCGCTGGAAGGTAACGTCGACTCTGACGAAGATGGTGTTGCGGATTATCTGGATACCGATTCTGACGATGATGGCATTGACGATACTACAGAGTCCGGTGTCACCGGCACAGACAGCGATGGCGACGGTATTGATGACGCCTTTGATGTCGATGTGACCGGCGGTACGGATGCGGACGCTGATGGTGTTGATGATAATGCTGCGGCGCCGGACAGCGATGATGACGGGGTTGCGGATTTCCGAGACACCGATGCCGACGAAGACGGTATCCCGGATTCAGTGGAAGGTACCGTTGATTCTGACGAAGATGGTGTTGCGGATTATCTGGACACGGACTCCGACGACGATGGTATTGCTGACGCTGCGGAAGGTGCAGGGGACCAGGATGGGGACGGTAAGCCGGACTATCTGGACCTTGATTCCGATAACGATGGTGTAAGCGATGCGCTGGAAGGTGGTCTCGACAGCGATGGAGACGGTAAGCCGGACTATCTGGATACTGATTCCGACAATGACGGTATCGACGATCTTGTCGAAGGCAATGTTGACAGCGATGAAGACGGTATTGCCGATTATCTGGACCGCGATTCCGACAATGACGGCATCCCTGATGCGCTGGAAGGCACTGTAGACAGTGACGCCGATGGTACGCCGGATTACCTGGATACCGACAGCGATAACGATGGTATCGCCGATGCCGTAGAGTCCGGTGCAACCGGTCAAGACAGCGATGGCGACGGTATTGATGACGCCTTTGATGTCGATGCGACCGATGGTGTTGATGCTGATAAAGACGGCGTTGACGATGATGCCGCTGTGCTGGACAGCGACGGTGACGGGCTTGCGGATTTCCGTGACACTGACGCCGACAATGATGGTATCCCGGATGCCCTGGAAGGTACTGTCGACACTGATGGTGACGATGTTGCGGATTATCTCGATACCGATTCTGACGATGACGGTATTGAGGATGCCGTAGAGTCCGGTGCAACCGGTCAAGACAGCGATGACGACGGTATTGATGACGCCTTTGATGTCGACCAGACCGGTGGTGCTGATACCAATAACGATGGTGTCGACGATGACGCCGCTGCGTTGGACAGTGACGGTGACGGGGTTGCGGATTATCTGGATCTCGATTCCGACAATGACGGTCTGACTGATACGCAGGAAGGCACCGGCGACAGTGACGGTGACGGCATCGCGGACTATCTGGATCTGGATTCCGATAACGATGGTGTGCCGGATTCGGTTGAGGCTGGCTTCGGTGCGCAGGATGCCGACGCTGATGGCCGTGTCGATGGTCCCTATGGTGACAATGGTCTGGTCGATGCGCTTGAAAGCGAAGCGGAGTCCGGCCTGATCGACAGCGACGCTGACGGTATTGCCGATGTGGCTCTGGACAGTGATGGTGACGGCGTTGCTGATTACCTGGATCTGGACAGTGACAACGATGGCGTGACCGATCTTGTTGAAGCCGGTACTGAAGGCGTGGCCGATACCGATGGCGACGGCCGTGTTGATGCCCCGGTTGACGATGACAACGACGGTCTGGCCGATGCGGTGATCGACAACGGTATCAGCGATGCTGATAGCGACAACGACGGTGTGGTCAATCGCCTCGACCAGGACAGCGATAACGACGGTATTACTGACCTTGTTGAAGCCGGTGGTACTGACAGCGATGCTGATGGTGTGGTCGATGGTTTTGCCGACGTCGATGGTGACGGCCTTGATGATGTGCTGAGTGCATCACCGCTGCCGCTGCCGGATACGGACGGTGATAGTACGGCTGATTACCTGGACCGCGATTCCGATGCTGATGGCATTGCCGATGCGCTGGAAGGCACTGTTGATACTGACGCCGATGGTGTTGCGGATTACCTCGATACCGATTCTGACGATGATGGTATTACCGATGCCGTAGAGTCCGGTGCGACCGGCACTGACAGCGATGGCGATGGTATTGATGACGCCTTTGATGTTGATCAGACAGGTGGTGTTGATAGCAACAACGATGGTGTCGTTGACGATGCCGCAGCGCTGGACAGCGACGGTGACGGTGTTGCGGATTTCCGTGACCCGGATTCCGACAATGACGGTCTGAGCGATGAGCTGGAAGGCACTATTGATACTGACGCCGATGGTGTTGCGGACTACCTGGATACCGACAGCGATAACGATGGTATTGCCGATGCTGTAGAGTCGGGTGCCATTGGCACTGACAGCGACGGCGACGGCATAGATGACGCCTTTGATGTTGATGCGACCGGCGGTACTGATGCTGACGGTGATGGCATCGATGACGCTGCCTTGGACAGCGACGGTGACGGGGTTGCGGATTTCCGTGACACTGACGCCGACGATGACAGCATCCCGGATGCGCTGGAAGGTAACGTCGACTCTGACGAAGATGGTGTTGCGGATTATCTGGATACCGATTCCGACAACGATGGTGTAAGCGATGCGCTGGAAGGCGATGTTGACACCGACGGTGACGAGGTCCCGGATTATCTGGACACCGATTCCGATGGCGACGGTATTGCCGATAGCGTCGAAGGTACAGTCGACACCGACAGTGACGGTACGCCGGATTATCTGGATACTGATTCCGACAACGACGGTATCGACGATCTTGTCGAAGGCAATGTTGACAGCGATGAAGACGGTATTGCCGATTATCTGGACCGTGATTCAGACAATGACGGCATCCCTGATGCGCTGGAAGGCACTGTTGATACTGACGCCGATGGTGTTGCGGATTACCTGGATACCGATTCTGACAACGATGGTATTGCCGATGCCGTAGAGTCCGGTGCAACCGGTCAAGACAGCGATGGCGACGGTATTGATGACGCCTTTGATGTTGATGCGACCGGCGGCACTGATGCCAACGAAGACGGTGTTGATGATAATGCCGCAGCGCTGGACGGTGACGGTGACGGGGTTGCGGATTATCTGGATCTCGATTCCGACAATGACGGTCTGACTGATGAGCTGGAAGGCGATGTCGACACTGATGCCGATGGTGTAGCCGATTATCTGGATCTGGATTCAGACACCGATGGTGTGCCGGATTCGGTTGAGGCGGGCTTCGGTGAGCAGGATGCCGATGCTGATGGCCGTGTCGATGGTCCCTACGGCGATAATGGTCTGGCCGATGCGCTGGAGACTGCGCCGGAATCCGGCCTGATCGACAGCGACGCTGACGGTGTTGCCGATGTGGCTCTGGACAGTGATGGTGACGGCGTTGCTGATTACCTGGATCTGGACAGTGACAACGATGGTGTGACCGATCTTGTTGAAGCCGGTACTGAAGGCGTGGCCGATGCCGATGGCGACGGCCGTGTTGATGCCCCGGTTGACAGTGACAATGACGGTCTGGCCGATGCGGTGATTGACAACGGTATCAGCGATGCTGATAGCGATGGCGACGGCGTGGTCAATCGCCTCGACCAGGACAGCGATAACGACGGTATTACTGACCTTGTTGAAGCCGGCGGCACTGACAGCGATGCCGATGGTGTGGTCGATGGTTTTGCCGACGTCGATGGTGACGGCCTTGATGATGCGCTGAGTGCATCACCGCTGCCGCTGCCGGATACGGACGGTGACAGCGTGGCTGATTACCTGGACCGCGATTCCGATGCTGATGGCATTGCCGATGCGCTGGAAGGCATTGTTGATACTGACGCCGATGGTGTTGCGGACTATCTGGATACCGATTCTGACGATGATGGTATTGCCGATGCCGTAGAGTCCGGTGCGACCGGCACTGACAGCGATAGCGACGGTATTGATGACGCCTTTGATGTCGATATGACCGGCGGTACTGACGCGGACGCCGATGGTGTTGATGATGAGGCCGCAGCGCTGGACAGCGACGGTGACGGGGTTGCGGATTTCCGTGACACTGACGCCGACGGCGACGGCATTGCCGATAGCGTCGAAGGCACAACCGACACCGACGCTGACGGTACACCGGATTACCTGGATACCGACTCTGACGGTGACGGCATCGCCGACCGTGTTGAAGGCACAGTCGATACTGACGGTGACGGTACGCCGGACTATCTGGATACCGACTCTGACAACGACGGTATTGCCGATAGCGTTGAAGGCACGGTTGACACCGATGGTGATGGCGTTGCGGATTTCCGTGACACCGACTCCGACAATGACGGTATTGCCGACAGTGTTGAAGGCTCAGTCGACAGTGATGGTGACGGGGTTGCGGATTTCCGTGACACTGACTCCGACAACGACGGTATTGCCGACAGCGTTGAAGGTACAGTCGACACCGACGGTGACGGCACGCCGGATTACCTGGACATCGATTCCGATAATGACGGCATCAGTGACAGCGTAGAAGGTAATGTCGACAGCGATGCTGACGGTATGCCGGACTTCCGTGATACTGATTCCGACAACGACGGTATCGATGACAGCGTGGAAGGTGTTGTGGACAGCGACGGTGACGGAGTTGCGGATTACCTTGATGCGGACTCCGACAACGACGGTGTGATCGACTATGTCGAAGGCACGGTTGACACCGACGGCAATGGCATCCCGGATTATCTGGATCTTGATTCGGACGGTGATGGCGTGCCGGATGCTGACGAGCAAGCCAACCATGACACTGACGGTGATGGTATTCCGGACAGTCTGGATATCGACTCCGACAATGACGGTATCCCGGATGAGGTCGAAGGCGACCGTGATACCGATGGTGACGGTGTACCGGACTATCTGGATCTGGATTCCGACAATGACGGTATCCATGACCTGCTTGAGGCACAACGCAGCCTGGCTGCAGCCGCGGCGCTGGATGCGGACAACGACGGTGTGATCGACAGCAACTATCCGGTCGGGCACAACGGCCTGGCAGATGTAGTGGAAGTGGTTGCCGATTCCGGTCTGGTCGACTACATCCTGTCTGACCGTGACGGCGATGGTGTACCGGACTACCGTGATCTGGATTCGGACAACGACGGTCTGGTCGATCTGCTCGAAGCCGGCGGCAGTGATGCTGACGGAGACGGTATGGTCGATG
>JAUOPI010000032.1 GCA_030546905.1 Granulosicoccaceae sp. 1_MG-2023
GGCCCTGAGCGGGGGCGGGCGGATCGCAACGGGTTTCATGGTTCAGGCCGGAGATGCCCGGCCCTTGTTTGATCCTGTCGGAACAGGCGCGGCAAAGGCGTGGTGCCGCCTTTGCCTGCCTTGCTGTGACGAAGTCGCTTGCTTCGTCCCTCAGCGTTTGTGGATAGCCGGTTTGTTATGACTCCTGAATGACGATCTGAGCGGGCACAGGCGCTGCGGCCGGCTCTTTTTCTTCTGCCAGCGTTTCGGTCAGTTCAGGGGTTTCGGGGCGATACAGCCGGGTGTATTTGGCGATCATCGACCACAGGGTAAACATCGCACCGAGCACAATAATCAAGCTTGGCAACATGCCCAGATTGGCCAGAATCTTGACCCCTTTAATGCCGGCGAAGGAGGTCATGGACCAGGCCACGAAACCGATCGCACTGGCGATTACGACCTTCAGCCAGAAGGTGGTTTTGCTGCGTGAGTCCATCCCTTCGGACTCTTCGCCTTCGAGACAAACGGTGGCGATCGCTTCGATGCTCGAATCTGCCGCTGTCACGAACGAGACGAACGCAATAACGATAAAGGCGATGGTAATCAGGCTGCTGATCGGCAACTGGTCGAAGATGTAGTAGATGATGCTTTCGATGCCGTTTTGGTCCATCGTTTGTTTGATCGCCCCGCCTGAGACTTCATCCAGATAGATCGACATGCCACCGAATACGGTCATCCACAGAATCGAGAACAGGGCCGGAAAAACCATCACGGTGAGGATGAATTCACGCACGGTGTAGCCGCGTGAAATATGTCCTAGGAACAGAGCTGTGACCGGTGCCCAGGTAAGCCATTGCGCCCAGTAAAAGTTAGTCCACCACTTGGGCCAGTCATCATTGCCCAGTTCGCCGGTGAAGAAGCTTTTGCTGAAGAAGTTGGCGGTGTAGTCGCCGAAACCGTCGACGCCCGCCGATAATGAGTAGCCCGTAGGTCCGAATACAAGCACAAACACCAATAGCCCGATAAAGAACTTCAGGTTGAGATCTGACAGGATTCGAATTCCCTTCATTAGTCCGCTGACTGCTGACGCGACTACCGTGGCTACGATCAGGGCCGCGATAAAAGCCAACACAAGCGGTGAGGAACCAACGCCAACGAACTTATTGATGCCGCCGGCCAGCGTCAGCAAGCCCTGACCCAAACCGGACGATACGCCGGCGATCAGTGAGAACAGCGCGATAGCATCGATCAGCTGACCCCAGACGCCTTGCGTAAAGCGTCCGAACAGCGGCGACAGCAGGCCACCGATCGATTTTTCTTTGCGCATGTTATAGAACGCCAGGGCAAAGACCAGGGCCGGGATGCAGTAAATGGCGTAAGGGGTAATGGACCAGTGCAGATACAGCGTGGAGAAGGCGAATTTTCTCGCCGCGTCGGTGTTGGGCTCTATACCCAGAGAGACCGGCGGTTCGTACACATGGTAGATGGGTTCCGCGGTCGACCAGAACAGCAAGCCCACCGCGACCGTGGTACACAGCGTGATGGAGAACCAGTTTAATCTTGAGAGTAGCGGTTTTGCATTTTCGCCGCCGATGCGTACATGGCCGATAGAGGAGAAATAAGCAACTGCGCATGTAAATACAAACAGAACCGAACTAATACTCAATAGCCAGCCGAATGTGTCTATAACCCAGTTATTTATTGAAAGTATAACTGATTGGTATTTTTCCTCGTCCCATAGGTTTGCAATTATCCCGATAAACAGGATGCCGAATGGTAAAACAGTCGGTATTTTTCTGATTTTGTTCATCGATATCAGTGCCTTTTTTTTAGTTATTCAGGTTAAAACTTGCAGCACTTGCCAACCATCAATCCGGTGGTAGTTAGACTCGTCCGGCTCTGCAGCCCGGCGTTGCGGCCGGCCTGCAGAGCGCTGCTGTAATCAGTAGTCCATACGGCCCTCTACGACTACTTCGTAGCCCGGCTCTTCCGGCTCGTCGTCGAACAACTCTGCGGGGAAGCCATTGCCGAGAACCTGAACGTCGCAGGCCTCTTCCAGACGACGGATGATGTTCGGTGAGAACTCGCGCGGTCCGTAACGTTCCTGGCCATCTTTGAAGATATTGACCAGCAAGGGCGCGATCTCCAACGGCATTCCTTTGCGTTTGGTCAGCTCGTTGAAGAGGCCGACGTCTTTGAGGACCAGATCCATTGTAAAACTGATATCACGGCTGCCATTGAGGATCACCTGAGACTCGGTTTCATGGACAAAGGAGTTACCGGAAGAGGCTTTGATGGCCTCGTAAGCGACGTTCATATCCATACCCAGAACCTTGCACGCTGTCAGAGCTTCGGCCAGTGCTGCCAGATGCACGGTGCACAGGTAGTTGGTTACAACCTTGAGGACAGACGCGCTGCCGAGCGGGCCGGTATGCAGCACGCGTCGTCCCATAATCGTCAGAATGGGCAAGGCCTTGTCGAAGGTTTCGCGGTCGCAGCCGGCAAAGATCGAGATATTGCCGGTCGCGGCGCGGTGACATCCACCCGAGACGGGGCAGTCCACCGGCATTGCGCCGAGCTGTTTTACCTTCTCACCGATGCGACGGACTTCGGCTTCGTCGGTGGTGCTCATTTCCAGCCAGATTTTGCCTTCTGACAAGCCGGCCAGAATGCCGTCTTCCGCCTCCATCACTTCTGCGCAGACCGTCGGCGAGGGCAGGCAGGTTACGATCACATCGCACTTTTCGGCAATCTCTTTAGGCGAATCCGCCCGCTGTGCCCCGCGTGAGACGAAATCGGCAACGAACTCCTCGTTCAGGTCGCGGACTGTCAGATCGACGCCGTTGCGCAACAGGCATCCGGCCAGTTTTCCGCCTACATTACCGAGGCCAATAAATCCCACTTTCATAATTCACCTTGTTTGTTTTGGTTTGTATGTAATGCGTTTGGTTCTTACGGGTGTGCGTCTACAGAATTTTCTATTGACGGGATCAAGGCTAAAAGCAACACAAGGTTTGGCACAATTGAATTGAATCTTGTAACGCGTAATTTTTTTTTACCAATAGCTCAGGCGGGGTGGAGCATGACTTGTGCAGCCTGATCAATCGGCTTCTGGCGCGGCCGGAAACGTGTGTGGAGAGCAGGCTTAGTTCCGGTGTTGATGTGGTAGATGCGAACCCGGTGGAACTGTTTACAGCCGGGGGCGGATGTCGGATTGCGTGGTGGCGGACTTGAACAGACCGGGTAAGAAGCTCGTGCAGGCCGGGTTGCGTTGTCCCCGGCTATTGCTTGTCGATACCCTCACACAAGCGTGGCGAGAGCACATCGGCGGCGCTTGTCCATGGGCCGAGGTCGCGGCTGCGGAGTTTGTTGTCCTGCAGTGTGGTGGCCATCACCCGGCTGCGGTTGCCGTTGGGTGTCAGCAGGGTCGGCCGGCCTTCGCAGTATTGCAGGCTGCTGCTGATGGTGCGCTCACCGATACGGTGATTGGCAAGCCCGGGCAGTGCGTCAACCGGATGCAATTGCCCGTCCCGGAAGCGCCATACCCGTAGTGTTTTGAGCAAATGCGGTCTGTCGATATAGGCGATTTCGATGTGTCCGTCGCCATCGAGATCCGCTGCGCCCACCGGTGCCAGCCAGCGGAAGGGCTGGCCGATAAATGGCGTCGAGGTCAGGCGCGCCAGCTCGCCGTTTTGCAGCGACCAGACTGTCAGCCGTGCACCCTGTGTTTGTGAGGATTCCACTGTCACCACCTCGGGCAGGGCATCGCCGTCTATATCCCAGAGCCTCGGGGCTGTGTCCTCGAAGACCAGCTCAGCGGGTAATACGGCCGTGAGCTTGGGTGTTTTCTCTGCGCAGTCGCCGCTGACCGTCGTCGTCACGGTCAATTGCCCGTGTTCGATCTCATCGCCGAGCACGCCGTGGGGGTAACGCGTGGTGGGCGCATCATAGTGTGCGGCAGTGATCCGGGCTGTGCAGTCTGCGGCCGTGGCAGTTGTCGGTATTAACAGTGCTGAAAGTCCCGGCACGACCAGGGCGGCAAGGGTGTGCAAAAGGGCGTGCTTGGCAGCGGGCATGGTGTGTTCCGGGCGAGAGTGTATGGGGTCTGACCGGGCGTGTGGGGGAGGGTTCAGTTTGCTTTACAAGCGACTTTACCCGGCTGCGGATCCGGTAAACATCGCAACAGCCGGGCGTTTCCGCTTGCGATACGCCTGCTCAGGTACGCCATAAATCCGCTTTCTATCGCATCAATACAATAAGCGACACAAAGGGTTTGGTTATGTCGTGCTGCTGTGTATCATTCTTCGCTGTTGATCCGCCGATGCGGTGACGGCGGGCTGGTTTTGATTGCGAAGGAGGATTTGATTGTGACGAGTGTTTCCACGGCTTTACAGGATCTGGCGGCTCCGGACGGGGTTTGTTTCGGCTGCGGCAGTTCGCATCCTGAGGGCCTGCACCTGAAGAGTTACTGGGATGATGACGGGGTTCATGTGGTTGCCAGACACACGCCTGACCCGACGTATCACGGCTGGCCGGGTCTGGTGTACGGCGGCTTTATCGCCATGCTTGTAGATTGCCATTCGAACTGGGCGGCGATGGCCTATCACTACCGTGCCGAAGAGCGTGAACCGGATAGTCTGCCACGTATTGATTGCGTGACCGGTAAGCTGAATCTCACCTACATCAAACCGACACCGATGGGCGTGGAGTTGATGCTCAAGGCGCGGGTCGAGGGCGAGGTCGGACGTAAAACCCGGGTGATCTGCGAGGTCTGGGCCGGGGATGTGCTGACCGTCACGGCCGACTCGGTGTTCGTCCGCGTGGATACGGGGCAGCTGAAAGATCAGGCCCACAAGCGCAGCTAGGCACTTGCGGCAGGGCGTGTCGCTGATGGACTGCGCCGAAAGTTTGGTGGATTTCCGTATTCAGGAGGATGTACAGCGGCGCGCTGCATCTGAAACAGTGATGACTGTTTCATCAACACGGAGATCAGTATGAGTCAATATCAGGGCAGCTGTTTTTGCGGTACGGTCCGGTTTCAGGTATCCGGTACACCCGAGGCGATGGGCTATTGCCACTGCGATTCCTGTCGCCGTTGGTCTGCCGGGCCGGTTAACGCCTTTTCGCTGTGGCCGAAAGACCGTCTTGAAATTCTCGCCGGCGCCGATCAGATCGGCGAGTTCAATCTGACGGAAAAGAGCTACCGCAAGTGGTGCAAGCGGTGCGGCGGGCATGTGTTTAGCGACCATCCGGCCTGGGGGCTGGTGGACGTCTACGTGGCCAATCTGCCGGACCTGACGTTTGAACCTGCCTTGCATGTGCACTATCAGGAGACGGTGCTGCCGGTCCGCGACGGTTTGCCGAAGATGCGTGATCTGCCCGCGGAAATGGGCGGCTCCGGAGAGCTCCTGCCGGAATAAGCGTTTTTTGCAGGGACAGGACCCCGTCTGAGTTAGCCGCTCGCAGGTAACTCAGGCGGGATTTGCTACTATGCCCGCTTGAGTCTCTCTGAAGCGATTTGTCCCGGCAACATGAATGCGCCTTTTACACTGCGGCCTTACCAGCAGGAAGCCGTTGACGCCACCTTAAACCACTTCCGCCAATCCGATGAATCGGCGGTTATCGTCTTGCCGACCGGCGCCGGTAAAAGCCTGGTGATCGCCGAGCTGGCCCGTCTGGCGCGGCGCAGGATTCTGGTGCTCACCCACGTCAAAGAGCTGGTCGAGCAAAATCACGCCAAATACGAGAGCTACGGGCTGCGAGCGGGGATCTTCGCCGCCGGACTCAAACGCAAAGAAAGCCAGTATCAGGTCACCTTTGCCAGTGTGCAGTCCGTGGCCGCCAATCCGACGCAGTTCCGCGAGCAGTACTCACTGTTGATTATCGATGAATGCCATCGCGTCAGCGGTGAGCAGACCAGCCAGTATCAGCAGATCATCAGCTTGTTGCAGGCGCAGAACGCCTCCCTGAAAGTGCTGGGCCTGACCGCCACGCCGTATCGTCTGGGTATGGGCTGGGTTTACCGCTATCACTACCGCGGTTTTGTCCGCAGCGAGCAGGACAAGCCTTTCGTGCATTGCATTTATGAGTTGCCGCTGAACTATATGATTCATCGCGGCTATCTGACCCGGCCCGAGCTGGTGAACGCCGCGGTAGCGCAATATGACTTCTCCGTCTTGCCGCAAAACCGCCTCGGGGAATATGCCGAAAAAGACGTCAACGAACTGCTCGGCAAACACAAACGTGTCACCCGCGCCATTATTGAACAGGTGATGGAACTGGCCGACACGCGGCAGGCGGTGATGATTTTCGCCGCTACGGTCAATCATGCCCGCGAAATCACCGGCTATCTGCCGCCGGCACAAACCGCGCTTATCACCGGCGCGACCGACATGGCTGAACGCGACCGCTTGATCCGCAGCTTCAAACAACGGCAATTGAAGTATCTGGTGAATGTGTCGGTACTGACCACCGGCTTTGATGCGCCTCACGTGGATTTTATCGCCATACTGCGTCCGACCCAGTCGGTCAGCCTGTATCAGCAGATCGTCGGCCGCGGTCTGCGGCTCGATAAAGGCAAAAAGGATTGTCTGGTCATCGATTACGCAGGCAATCACATCAATCTGTTTCACCCGGAAGTGGGGGAGAAGAAACCGAATCCGGACTGCAAGCCCGTGCAGGTGTTCTGTCCGGCTTGCGGTTTTGCCAATATTTTCTGGGGCAAAACGGACGACGATGGGCAGGTGATTGAGCACTATGGCCGCCGCTGCCAGGGACTGTTAGAGCCGGACGAAGACGAGCAGCCGCCGGCGCGCAAAGCGCCGCCGCAGCAATGCGACTACCGGTTCCGCTTCAAGGAATGTCCGCACTGCAACGCCGAGAACGATATCGCCGCGCGCAATTGCCGGCAGTGTCAGAAAGCCATTATTGACCCCGACGACCAACTGCGCGATGCACTAAAACTCAAAGACGCCATGGTGATTCGTTGTGCCGGAATCAGCACCAGCGTCACAGGCGAAAAGCTCAAAATCACCTACCACGGTGAAGATGGCGAAGAGCTCAGCGAATCATTTGACTTCACACAAACGGGACCGCGAAAAATCTTCAACAGCCTGTTCGGACGCCGTCTCGACAACGGCCTTGCGCCGCAAACATTCCGCAAGGCTGAAGACGTAATGCAAGCCAGCGACCGGCTGCCAAGACCGGATTTTGTTATCGCCCGAAAACACAAACGCCGCTATTGGCAGGTGCAGGAGCGGATTTTTGATTATCAGGGGAGTTATCGGAGGGCCAATGAGCTCAGGGTTTGATGGCGTTGTTTGAGCTTTATAACTGTCGAAACCGGGTAGGATAGCTATGGAACTAGTCGCAAATATATGGCCGGTTGCTGATGCCGGAACTGGAATTGTCGGGCGGTACCTTATGCGTGCTTACGCTATGGATGCGGAAGATAGCGTAATCAGTACAGTGCTTAATTCGCTTGCCCCCACTGATTTTCGTATCGCGCGCGAGTTCGTTATTCCGGAGCGGTTTAAGGTTTGCTCGCCGTACGGCACAGAGGAAAGTGCGGTTTTAATCGGTGAGTTTCACAGATATCAGCAAGAAATCCTGAAGGAAGGGTTCGCGGCGCTGGAGCAGGATTATGTCAAGGTGCAAGGCATTGATCTCACTCAAGGGCAACCACGGGTGGTTAATGTGATTCCACGGTTTCCTGAGGCGCCTTACACCGTCGTTACGGTGCTGCTTGAGACTGAGGATGGGCAGCTTGTACCGCAGCTAAATTCGAAGTAAGAAAGTGCAGGGGGTTATGCTTCTGGTTTGTCAGGCGAGCCGGATTAGCCAAAATGGTGAAGTGAAGGCGGGAATGGCGCCTTTGCTTGGAACGCGTGCTAGAGTCAGTTGTTCTGCACGCGTCAGGGCAGATCACATTTGAATTAAGGGGTGTGGGGGATGGGTAAAGAATCATATATCGAATTTATCGGTGACGATCAGGCATATTTGAACTGGGTTGCTGACAATCCGCAAGGCTATGTCGTTAACGCTTTGGCGTCCAAAGGGCAGGGGTATCGTGTTCTGCATAACAGTAGCTGCAGTAGCGTCAGGCACTTGAGTTCTGCTGCCAGTGAGGGAGGTTTTACGGAGCGTGCATACATCAAAATATGTGCATCTTCCGTCGAAGCGCTTAAGCGCTGGTCCTTTGATCACGGCGCGACGTCGGCGTGCTTCTCGAAAATATGCAAAGTCTGTTTTAAAGAGGACGAATTCCGACAGGAACTGGCTGAGTTCGCGCGTTCGGTGGAACAGGCGCTCAGAAGCGATGCACGTGCCCGGCGTGAAAGGCTGGATGACTACGACGGTGTGGTAAGTGCCACGACGGTTGAGGCCAGAGTTTACTCCCGGAATCCCGAGGTGGTGGCGGAGACCCTGCTCAGGGCAGGCGGCGTTTGTGAGGCTTGTTTCAGCGAAGCGCCTTTCCGACGCAAGTCGGATAATTCGCCGTATCTGGAGGTCCATCATGTCACGCCCTTGTCAGAAGGCGGTCTGGATCTGCTCAGTAACACCAAAGCGCTGTGCCCGAATTGCCACAGGAAGGCGCATTTCGGTTAGATGTCTACTGAGTGGCCGCTTGGTGCTGAGTGGGGGCAGAAACCTCACCCGTCTATACGTCGAAGCTTCAGGTATAGCAAGACCCTTCTTCGAACGCGGGAACTTTGCCGTGGACAGAAAGAATGAAGAGCAAAGAAACGGGGGAGGTTGGTCAACTGTTTAATGGAACAGGCGCTCAAGGCCAAGAGGTAAAAAGCAGAGTTAAATGGACCATAGTTAAAAGAGTTAAATGGACAGTCATTGCAGTTAGCTAATCCACTTAAACAGACAGTCATTATGACAAATATCTTGCGATGACTGTCTTGGTTGGGATGTGTTGCGCCGCTGTGATGACGCTGGTCTGTCATATCATTCGATTATGTTTGACCCTTGTTGTCGCACTCTCGTGGCGTTGATACAAGAAGGTGGGGTGAATCGGGTGTTTTTCGCATACACGGAATCCCGGCAAGCCTGATCTACGACAGCTGCTCGTTGTAGTCTGGCGGCATGCCTGCTCAAGCGGTCGGGTGGTCAGGTGAATCTTAAGCTACAGGCACGAAGGCCTGATATTCGTCGATTTTCGTGCCGCTCACGCCAGAAATGTTTGATTTTGCTTCTTAGTGAAGTCACGGCACCGACAAGGCCCGTGAACTCGGTTTCAAAGTGTTGGGTGAGATGGAGCCAGTCGCCCGGGGCTATACCGATGCGATCCAGGATAGGCGGCTCGTCACAGTTGATCGAGCCACGCTTGTCTTGTCGTAGTTGTCTGCCCGTCCAGTCCAGTAGATCAAGGTAGTCGGTAAGCGGCATGGGTATACCGTGGGGCATGGGTTCTTGCGGATTGCCGGCGAAGGGGAGTAGGTGCCGGACTTGTTGTTGTGGGTGGTTGGGCAAGCGGGCACGGCGGGCCTGTGCTGCGCGCTTCTTCACCGAAGTGTAGTCCGAGGTCTCAGGCGTTCTTGCCAGACCGGCGCGGATCGGGTTTAAGTCGACATAGGCCATGCACGCAGCAAGGGCTTTCTCATCGAGGAGTGCCTGGGATTTGAAGCGGCCTTCCCAGAAATGCCCGGTACAGCCGTCTTCGTCGTTGGCCAGTCTCGCCACGGTTTCATTTAGTCGCCGCATAAACCAGCTGATGGAGATCAGTCGTGAACGCCAGTCCCGGATACTTTTGTCCAGATAAAATCGTTCGCCGGCGGATAGCGCCTCGCCGTTGGCAAAACGCCGGGAGAGCGGCGATCCCTGATAAAGACTATGCCAGCGCCTGACTACGTCAGCATCGGTCAGTGATTTGGCGGCTGCCTGATCGACGTAAAGCACCACATGAAAGTGGTTAGACATGATGGCATAGGCAGCAATCTCGATAGAGAAAGCCTGAGCCTGCTTCAGCAGCAGGGACTCAATCCAGGCGCGGCGGTGTTCATAGCTGCGTCCATCACGATCTACTCCGCATAGAAAGCTCCGGCGAACGCAGCGGGATGTGCAGTGGTAATAGGGTGTGGCGTCGAGAGAGACGAGTTCCTTTCGTGGCTTTGGCATCGTTGCTTCCTGCAGTGATGATCCACGATCCAGCGTAATAGTGAAGCATGCTGAGTGCAAGTGGTGGCGGCTGCATTCTTGTCGTGACTGTCCATGTTACGGTGCATATTGCGGGTATTTGTGAGGGTGACTGTCTCTGCAGGGAGAGGAGTCCGTAGTGCCTTGTAGCGATCGCATGGTGACGATCCTGGGATGACTGTCCTTGCAGTGTGCTTGCAGTGTGGCGATCGTATGATGACTGTCCATACAGGGGGTGTTTTTTTACTGAGGATTGATCGCGGTTAGTCCGTTGCCGCTTGTTGCTCATTTAAAATCTTTATCAGGTGTTCTTAACCTCATGAAGGAATGATCGTGACACAATCTGAAAAAAGCGATTTTCACCCCTTGCCGGCACTGGTGGCCGTGGCCATAGGCGTTGGGATCTGGTTGATCCCCACGCCGACCGGCGTGTCCGCGCAGGGTTGGCTTATGTTGTCCATATTCGTGGCGACGATTGCGGCCATTATCGGCAAGGCAATGCCCATTGGCGCGCTCTCGATAGTGGCGATTACCGTGGTCGCCGTGAGCGGCGTGACCAGCGATAATCCGGGCACGGCCATCCGCGATGCGCTCGGCAGCTTTAACAACTCGCTGATCTGGTTGATTGCTATCGCCATTATGATCTCCCGGGGTCTGATCAAAACCGGGCTGGGCGAGCGGATCGGCTACTATTTTATCGCTATGTTCGGCAAGCGGACTCTGGGGATCGGATATGGTCTGGCCTTGTCTGAGCTCGTCATTGCACCGGTTACGCCCAGCAATACGGCCCGCGGCGGCGGCATTATTCATCCGATTATGCTGTCCATCGCGAAGAGTTTCGGCTGCAGTCCGGACAATGGGAATACCAATAAAATCGGTAAGTACCTGGCGCTGGTGAACTATCACGCCAACCCCGTCACCTCTGCGATGTTCATTACCGCGACGGCCCCGAACCCGCTGACAGTCAAACTGATTGCCGATGCAACAGGCGCTGAGATCAGCCTGAGCTGGACCACCTGGGCGCTGGCCATGCTGCTGCCCGGTTTGGTTGCGATTGCCGTGATGCCGCTGGTGATTTACCTGATGTATCCGCCGGAAATCAAAGCGACGCCGGATGCGGTCAGTTTCGCCCGTGAGAATCTGCAACGCTTAGGCAAACTGACCCGTGATGAAGGCGTGATGCTGGGGGTGTTTGTGGTTCTGTTGCTGCTCTGGGCCGACATACCGGCCTGGCTGTTCGGCGACGGTTTCAAGCTCAACGCGACCACCACCGCGTTTATCGGCTTGTCTATCCTGCTCGTGACCGGCGTGCTGACCTGGCAGGACATACTGTCGGAAAAAAGTGCCTGGGATACGCTGGTCTGGTTCGGCGCGCTGGTGATGATGGCGTCACAGCTCAATACGCTGGGCGTGATCGAATGGTTCTCCGGTGCTATTCAAAGCGGGATTGTCAGCACCGGCTTGCCCTGGCCGGCCGCCACAGCGCTGCTGATTCTGGTATTTCTTTATTCCCACTACTTTTTTGCCAGCACCACAGCCCATATCACCGCGATGATGGGTGCGTTTCTGGTGGTCGGGCTTGGCTTAGGTGCACCGCCTATGGCGTTCGTGCTGATGATGGCCGCAGTCTCGTCCATTATGATGACCCTGACTCACTACGCCACAGGCACATCACCGGTGATCTTCGGTTCCGGCTATGTCAGCCTTGGTGAATGGTGGAAAGCCGGTTTTGTGATGAGTCTGGTCAACCTGATTATCTGGGTTGCCGTCGGCGGAGTGTGGTGGAAAGTGCTGGGCTACTGGTAACAGGGAAGGCGCTTCAGGCTTGTATTAGTGCCTGAAGCGCCCGCTGCTGTAATCAGTCGTTGTTTGTTTCGCCGGCCGCCGCCGGCTCTTCGTTGCGCAGCTCTACCGCAATGCTTTTGGAGGTAGGGGTGTTGCTGAAGTCACCCAGAGAATCCAAGGGGACCAGTGGATTGGTTTCCGGGTAATAGGCCGCGACATTGCCGGCAGGGATTTCGTACGGGACCAGACGGAAGCCACTGATCTCACGCACTTGCTCGTCATCCCAGAGTGAGCGGATCGCCACCGGCCGGTTTTCGTCCAGACCCAGTCGCTGAATATCGGCAGCATTGATAAACACCACCTTGCGTTCGCCGCGGATACCGCGGTAGCGGTCGTTGAGGCTGTAGATGCTGGTGTTGTATTGATCATGGGAACGCAGGGTTTGCATGATCAGGGTGCGCTCGCTCAACTGCGAAGCCGCCCGGTCCGGCAGGATGCTGTCGGGCAAGGCGTGGGCATGGATTACCGCGCGCTGGGCATCGGTATTCCAGTTGCGTTCGCGGGCGGAGTTACCGAGATAAAAACCGCCTGGGTGGGCAATTTTATCATTGAAGCCGGCAAAGCCCGGGATCACGGCTTCAATATGCCTGCGGATGCGATCGTAGTCGGCCACCAGCGCATGCCAGTCCAGCGGGAAGTTGCCCAGCGTGGCCGAGGCTATGCCGGCAATGATGGCAGGTTCGGATTTCATCTGCTCCGAGAGGGGCGGAACGACGCCGCCGGAAGCGTGTACCATGCTGAAGGAGTCTTCCACCGTCACCCGCTGCGGGCCGGCGGCCTGCATATCGATATCAGTACGGCCCAGGCAGGGCAGAATCAGCGCGTCTTTGCCCACCACCAGATGTGACCGGTTGAGCTTGGTGCTGACCTGTACGGTCAATTCACAATTGGCCAGCGCGGCCTCGGTGGCGGCGGTGTCCGGTGTGGCGGTGGCAAAGTTGCCGCCCATCCCGATAAACACCTTTGCCGTGCCATCGCGCATGGCCCGGATCGCGTCCACCACCGCATGGCCCGGTTGGCGCGGCGGTTCGAATCCGAAGTGCGCTTGCATCGTGTCCAGAAACGCCGCGGAGGGCTGCTCGTTGATGCCCATGGTGCGGTCGCCCTGCACATTGCTGTGGCCGCGTACCGGGCAGGCGCCGGCGCCGGGCTTGCCGATATTGCCGCGCAGGGCCAGCAGGTTGACGATCTCGTGAATGGTGTCGACCGAGTGTTTGTGCTGGGTAATCCCCATGGCCCAGGTGCAGATAACCCGCTCGGATTCGGCGTAGATGCGGGCAATGTTTTCGATCTCTTCCCGACTGATGCCCGATTGTTGAATGATCTGTTCCCAGCCGGTGTTTTTGACTTGTTCCAGATATGCATCCATGCCGCTGGTGTGCTGCGCAATAAAGTCGTGATCGAAGACCTGCCGGCCTGATTTCCGGGCTTCTTCTTCCAGATCGATCAGCACCTTGACCACGCCGCGCACCAGGGCCATATCGCCGCCGATATTGGGCCGGAAATAGCTGTCGCTGATTTTTTCCGAGCCGTTGGTGAGCATTTCCAGCGCTTCCTGCGGGTCCTGAAAACGTTCCAGACCGCGCTCCTTAAGCGTATTGAAGCTGAGCACACGGGCGCCGTTTTCGCGCGCTTCGCGCAGGGTGGCGAGCATGCGCGGGTGATTGGTGCCGGGGTTCTGGCCGAAGACAAAAATCGCGTCGGCCTCGTTAAAGTCCTCCATCAGCACCGTACCTTTACCGATGCCGATACTGCTGATCAGACCGTAGCCGCTGGCCTCATGGCACATATTCGAGCAGTCGGGGAAGTTATTGGTGCCGAAGGCGCGGCCAAACAGTTGATACAGAAACGCCGCTTCATTGCTGGTGCGCCCGGAGGTGTACAGCTCCAGTTCGTCCGGCGACGAAAGCCCTTTCAGGGTGTTGCCGATCAGCGCAAAGGCATCGTCCCAGCTGACCGGTTCGTAGTGATCGGTCTCGCGGTTATAGCGCATGGGCTGCGTCAGGCGGCCCTGATATTCCAGGTAGTAGTCGCTTTGTTGCTTGAGCCAGCTGACCGGATAGCGGGCAAAGAAGTCCGCCGTGACCTGTTTACTGGTGGCTTCCCAGTTAACTGCCTTGGCACCGTTTTCACAGAACTTGAATTTGGCCGGGTCCTGCTTGTCACCCCAGGCACAGCCGGGACAGTCAAAGCCGTCCTGCTGGTTGGTCTTCAGCAGGCTTTTGATGTTGTGGATGCGGTTTTCGCTTTTCATCCAGAAGCGGGCGGTGCTTTTCAGCGCACCCCAGCCACCGGCGGGACCGTCATAAGGCGTGTAAACGGGTTTCTCTTTGCTCATAGTCAGTTTGTTATTTATAGGGTGTGTTTGGGTGTATCGGCGAGGCCCGGGGGCATGGTTCCGTCGGCGCTGTGCGCAAAAAATCGGCGGATACAGGGGCAGCGCTCAGGGTAAGGTCGCCGGCGACGGGCGTCCAATTGCCAGTAGTGATTTAGTGATAGATGTGGTCTATGAATTTGCGCGTTATTCTTGTGAACTGATGCGCTGTGGTGTGGCGCTGGTGATGCGCGGGCCTGATGAGTGCAGGGGAGGACAGCCCCGCCCGGTCGGCGGGCGCTGTGTTAGCCGGGGCGCGTTCAGAGGCCGGCGTTGGCCGTAACCGCCGCGGTCACTTCATCGATCTGCAGTTGCGTGCTCTGGAGACCGGCACCGGACAGATACCACAGTGCCGGGTCGAGCAGCACGACCGGAATGTCTTCGCCGCCGGCTTCGGCCAGAGCGTTGCTCAGAGCCCCTTCAGGCATCGGTTCCTTACCGATGGCGGCGCTGCGATCGACCACCAGCACCAGGTCCGGTGCCATTTCCACCAGGGTTTCAGCTGTCATCGGGTAGAACACGCGGGAGCCTCTCTTGACGGCTTCGACGTTGTCGGGAATCGCCGGCCGCTGCAGTCCGAGCACATCCGAGACCACCGCTGCGTTACGCAGGGAGAACCTGCCGGCGTTGTGGGTCAGAACCACGACCCGGGCGTCGGCCGGCAGGCGGCTGCGTTGTTGCCGGGCATGCTGCCAGAGTGCATCAAGCTGCTCGTGTGCGGCCTCTTCAACCCCGTAGAGTGCGGCCAGATCCATGACCTTGTCTTCAAGACTGTCCCGGTAAGCACCGTCGCTCAGGCTGACGTCGTTGGTTTTGGTAAAGGTTTCGAGTTCTTCCACGGCCTCACCCTGACGGCCGGTGACCAGCACCAGTTCCGGCTGCAGCGATTTCAGCGCTGCCATATCGGGCACCTTCAGCGTGCCGGCATCCGGCAGCGCCGCAGTGGCTTCCTCAAGGTAGGCGGGCAGGCCGGATTTGGGCACAGCCAGCACATGTTGTTGCTGACCCAGCGCGATCAGGGTGTCAAGTGCGCCGTAGTCGAAGCTGACCACAGCGGGGCCGTCTGCCAGGGCACTGGTACTGGCCAGACAGGTGGCCGTCGCCAGGGCGGCCGCTTTGAGATAGTTGCTTAGTTTCATTTTTTTCTCCGATCAGAAGTCAACATGCAGTCCCAGATTCAGGCGCCGGCCATCGAGTACCACGCCATAGGATTCGGTGGTGACCTGTTTATCACCGACGTTGTAGATCGCCGCTTTGATGTGCGCCTGTTTGTTCAGCCGGACGTTCAGGCCGATATCGAAAATGCCGTAGCTTGCGGCTTGCCGGAACAGCAGCTGAAGCAAACAGAGAGAGACGGCGCATAGAAGCAAATCCTCAAAATACAAATAACGGTGATAGTAGTAACGCGAATCACTCGCATTAAAGGCGACGGACTTTAGCATAAGCTCCGGTGCGCGGGGTGGTACGGTGTGTTGCGGGATTTGCAACTGCGCCGGATATGTTGAAGAGAGAAAACGCCGCAGGGACACTCAGGCCGGGTCGACGTATGCAATATGCGCGGTAAGTAAGTTACGAAGACAAGTTACGAAGACAGTCATTCCAAGCTAGGAGGACAGTCACCTTTGCGCTCTCTGCTCTGCAGAGACAGTCACCACCCGAAACCGTGAAGGTGAAGTTGCTCTACAAAGACAGTCATTACTACGGATCCAGACTGTCCCGACAAACCATTCTCTGCTCTGTTTTACAAAGACAGTCACTCCCTCTTGCTAAGGCGTGACTATGCCCCGGTAAGGCGTTTGTTGGCCGGGGCCGTCAGTGTTCGGCGACCAGTCGCTGTATCAAGGCCTGAACCAGCGGGTTATGGCTGTACTGACTGTCCTGACAAACCAGTGCCAATGGTGATTGGGGGAGGCTTTCTTCCATTGCGATGGTGCGTAAGCCGTTGGTGCCGGAGGAATGCGGCGCGGGCAGGGGGATGAGAGTGCAGCACAGTCCGTGACTGGTGCCTTCCAGCAGGTGTTCGACGGAATCGGATTCCAGTACCGGTGCGAGGTCGATGCCTTGCAGTTTCGCGCAGCGTTCGAGGCCCTGGCGAAAGCGCATGGATTCACTGAGCAGTCCGAGAGGCAGTGAGCTCAGCGCCGTCCAGCTCAGTTGCTCAGTGCCGGCGGAGGGCGAAAGCTCCGGTGCGAAAAAATCCGGGTGATAGAGCAGTCCCACCTTTGGCGTGCCCAGCGGCCAGATCCGGTGCCCGGCCATTTCGGCCTGGGCCAGATAGGTCAGACCCACATCCAGCTGATTGGCTTCGAGGCCGGCGATGATTTGCTGTGAACTCAGGGCATGCAGCTGCAGGCGTACGTGCGGGGAGTGTTTGCGCAGTTGTTGCAGAGCCGGCATGAGTTCCACATGGCTGAGCGGCACCATGCCGATCCGTAGTGTGCCGACCAGTTCGCCCTGCAGGCGCCGGGCCTCGGTTTTCATGCCTTCAAACGCGGCGACCGATTGATGCGCCCAGTTGAGCAGACGTTCGCCTTCCTGAGTAAATCCCTCAAATCGTTGGCGGCGGTTGATCAGTGCGACGCCCAGCTCTTCTTCGAGATTCTTCAGCCGCATGGAGAGCGTGGGCTGGGTCACATGGCAGGCCTCGGCGGCGCGGCCGAAATGCCGGTGTTGGTCGAGGGCGCAAAGAAACTGCAGCTGGCGGATATCCATAAAGCACTTAGATAGATAGACGGTGTTTATCAAAATTAGCATGCCCGGCGCTTGTTGTCGCGGCGGCTGCTGCCGGCAAGCCGGGGTGATCCCTGTCGCATGCGGTACTGTCCGGAGGGCGGGCGCTATACTCAAGCGGTTTTCGTGATAATTCCGATCGATAGACACAAGCCCGGTGGTGAGGTCGGGAGTGAGGAGCCTATGAAGCGTGTTTCATCAGAGCCTGAACTGGCGCAGCTATTAAAGGACAAGCCTGCCGTGATGTTGCTCTTCGGTGGCAAGGATTGCGGGGTTTGCCAGGTGGTAAAACCCAAACTCGCGGCGCTGGTCCGTGACGAGTTTCCGCAGATGGAAGCGGTTTATATTGACTGTCAGGAGGCGCAGGCGCTGTGTGCCGCACAGGCGGTTTTCTCTTTGCCTGTGTTGCAGTTGTGGTTTGAGGGCAAGCGCTTTGACAGCTTTGTGAAGGTGTTTTCTCTGGGGAGTATCCGCGAGGCTGTGGAGAGGCCGTATGGCTTGCTTTTCGGGCCACCGGCGTAAAGCGTAAACGTCGGCCGCTGCGCTGAACACGGGCGAGACGGAAACCGGCACTGGCCAGAGTATGGCCGGCTGGTGTAGTTTGGCCGGCCTGGGCTGAGGCTACAGACCCATGCGTGCGTTGTCGCTGATTGAGAGCCGGCACGGCAATTCCTGTTGATGGACAGTTTATGAGCACCCAAAGCGCCATTAGTTTTTTGCTTGCGATTTTTATTTTCGGCATTACCCCCGGACCGGGCGTCTTTGCGATTATTGCACGGGCCTTGCACCGGGGCAGCCGCCGTTGTCTACCGCTTGCGTTGGGCATGATTCTCAGCGACGTGGCTTATCTGGTGCTGGCCTGTCTCGGGCTGGCAGCCTTGGCCACGCATTGGGGAGAACTGTTTACCGTGATCCGCTGGTTGGGGGCGGGCTATCTTTGCTATCTGGGCTGGAAAATGTGGACGGCACCGGCCATCGTCCCGGAAGGGGCCGCTGGCGACCGGCGTGATTGGGGCCAGGCTTTTATTCAGGGCTTTCTGATTTCCGCATCCAATCCCAAGGTTATCCTGTTCTACATCGCTTTTCTGCCGACGTTTATGGATGTTACTGCGCTGGATGGGAAGGGAATCGCACTTGCCGCGTTATTGACCCTGATCGGCCTGTTGGCCGGGCTGATGCTGATCGCACGGATGGCGGCGCAGGCGCGGCGTCTGCTGCGCACACCGCAGGCGGTCACAGGCATGCACCGCACTTCCGGTTCCATCATGATGCTGGCCGGTCTGTATCTGGCCGCGCGGCACTGATGACGGAGGGCGAAAGCGCGCATTATGGATTTCAGTCCCTCGCTCGAACACGTCATATTGCTGCGTCGGTATAAGCGATTTCTGGCCGATGTGCGGCGTGCGGACGGCAGCGAAATCACCGTCCACTGTGCCAACACCGGCTCTATGAAAAACTGCCTGCTACCGGCGCAGGCAGCGCTGATCTCCGATAGCGGCAACACCGCACGTAAGTACCGCCATACACTGGAAGCGGTGCAGCTTGCCCACGGTCATTGGGCCGGTGTGAATACCGCGCGCAGTAATGCCCTGGTCGAAGAAGCGATCCGCGCCGGGCTTATCCCGGATCTGTCGCCGGACAGCGGTGTGGAGCGGGAGTTGAAATTCGGCGACAGCCGTCTGGATCTGGCGCTGGGCCCGCGCGACAAGCCGCATACCTTGATTGAAGTGAAAAATGTCACCCTCGGGCCCGCCCCGGATGAGCATGACAACGGTTTGGTCGCTTTCCCGGATGCGGTCACCGAACGGGGGCAGAAACACCTGAAGAATCTTATCGAAATCGCCGCCTCAGGCCGTCGCGCCGTGTTGTTCTTCTGTGTTCAGCACAGCGGCGCCCGTCAGCTGCGGCCGGCCGATGAGATCGATCCGCGTTACGGTGAACTCCTGCGTGAAGCGGCGGAGCAGGGCGTATCAATACAAGCCTGGAAAGCGACGCTGACGCCGCAGTGTTTTGCTTTGCAGATGCCGGTTCCGGTGTTGCTTTAAGCGCAAGGCAATAAAATTCTGTCCGAAGATAATCAGGCGTGCACTAATTAAGTGTGTAATGCCGGCCCGTAAAATCGTTTTTTATCGCTTTATTCTGTGTGCTAATCGTATTAATCGCGTTGACGGAAAAAATATTTTCTGTCGGACCGGGCGGTTTTATTGCTTTATTCTGGTGCACTCTGTCTTTTTAGTGCGCGTTTGTGGGGCAAATATGGTCGAGCCGATCAAGGTAGCTTTTGTCTTTTACACGCTTGAGATAGTTCTTCGGCGTGGTGCTGACCTGCTTTTTAAACTCTCTCAGAAAGTGCGACTGGTCGCTGAAGCCGAGGTCGGTAGCAAGCCCTGAAAAGCACACATCGTCGTTGTGATGAATCGCGTAAACCGACGATTGGCAACGAATGATCCGGCAAAACGCCTTGGGTGACATGCCCACATCCGCACGGAACTGACGCTCGATGGTACGGCTGGTATAGCCGGTTGATTCCTCCAGTTCGCAGATGCGGATCCGCCCCTGACTGGCGGCAATCCGTTGTGCCACGATCGACGTCAGGGGAGAGAATTCACGCCTTTTTTTCGGGGCCAGAAAGGCCTCCAGCAGGGCCACCTGTCTGGCAAAGCGCTTGCTGCTGACAATCTCCTCAAATGCTTGATCTGCATTGGAAAAAAGATCCTGAAAGTGATAGTGGCTGGCGACCATTTCCGCAGCCGAAGCCTTCATGCAGTCCGGTATCACACCCGCCTTGAAGCGTACGCCGAAATAGCGGTGACCGCTGTGCAAATCCACCACTGACGCCGACAGCGGCGTGCCGAAAACCTCCGCCTTGGGGTGGTCCGGATCGCAGTCAAACATGATGTCTATGCATCCGTCGGGGATGCCGAAAGTCGTTTCCGTGGCCTGTCCTGCTTCAAATACGTAGAAGTGCGAAATGTCGGGATTGGGCGATTGCCTGAGTGAAAATTTGTCGGCCGATCGCATCACCAGCCAGGGTTGTTTAGAGCGGATACCGGTCAGGCTGTTAACAGGTGAGGCGTGCTGAGACATAGCGAAATCCTGAGTACCAAAACAACATTTATCCCTTGCTAAGTGCAATCGGGATGCCAGCGTCGAGTCAGCGAATTTTCTTGTCCCGTGTCGAAAATGTTCAATCCCTGCGCTTTTCCGCGATCTAGGATTTTAACCGTCAACTGATTTTTACCGGATCTGATAATGCAAGTCCGGAAAAGAAATTCAGAACGTGTTTCTTTCGATAAAAATGAGGTCCCGATATGTCCGCAGATACCCGAATCGATTTTATTTACCTGTCCGAGCCGGACATGATCAAAGCGGGCGTGATGGATATGCCTGTCTGTATAGACACCATGGAACAGATGTTTACCTTGCTGCATCAGGGCGACTACCGGATGGCCGGTTCGAACAGCGATTCACACGGCGCCATGATTACTTTCCCGGAAGAGTCGCCGTTCGCCACCATGCCCAAACCGACCGCTGACCGCCGCCTGATGGCGATGCCGGCTTACCTCGGCGGTGATTTCCAGACCTGTGGTGTGAAATGGTATGGCTCCAACATCGCCAATCGCGAGAAAGGCCTGCCGCGATCCATTCTGATGTTCATCCTCAATGACATAGATACAGGTGCGCCCTTGGCTTATATGTCAGCCAACCTCTTGTCGGCTTACCGTACCGGCGCTGTGCCAGGCGTGGGGGCGCGGCATCTGGCACGCAAAGACTCGAAGGTAATCGGCCTGATGGGGCCGGGAGTGATGGGCAAAACCTCCGTCGCGGCGTTTATGGCGACCTGTCCCGAAATAGACACCCTTAAGGTCAAGGGGCGGGGTAAGAAAAGCCTCGACAGCTTTATTGCCTGGGTGAAGGAGAACTATCCGCAGATCACCACGGTGAAAGTCGTCGACACCATCGAAGACGTGGTTCGCGACTCGGATATCGTGACTTACTGTAATTCCAGTGAAGTCGGCGATGTTTCGACATATCCGGAAGTCAAACGTGAGTGGGTCAAGCCCGGCTGCTTTCTCTCCATGCCTGCATTTTGCCGTCTCGATGAAGAGATGGAGAAGGGGGATGTGCGCAAGGTGGTGGACAACACCGGATTGTATGAAGCCTGGTTCGAAGAAGTGCCGAAACCGGCGCACAAATACATCCCGATTATCGGTGCCCGCTTTATGGACATGATTGCCGAAGGCTTGATGAGCAAAGATCAGTTGGAAGATCTCGGCGCCATTACGGCGGGTGCGCTTCCCGGACGCCGCACCGACGATGAGATCATCATTCTGTCTATAGGCGGGATGCCGGTGGAAGACGTGGCCTGGGCGACGGTTGTTTATCGCAACGCGATCGAAAAAGGCATAGGCGTGAAGCTCAATCTGTGGGAGACCCCGGAGCTAAGCTAGTCCCTGAGACTGTGCTGATAGCCATAGTTGTAAAACGCGAAGTCAGGCTGTTTTACAGCGGATTGATTTTCTCTGATTCATTAGGGCAAGACAGAAAATGACCACGATCGTAAAGCTTAAAACCGGCTCGAAATTCGAAGAGTCCGGCAGTTACTCCCGTTTGGTGTCGGTAGGCGACTGGATCTACATGTCCAATACGGCAGGACGCAACCCTGACACCAAAGAGCTGGCGGATGATCTTATCGAACAGACCGGCCAGGTCTTTATCAATATCGAAACGGCCTTGCGCGCCGTAGATGCGAGCCTCGCTGATGTAGTGTGTTCGCGTGTTTTTATCCAGAACCCGGAAGATGTTCCTGCCGTGATGGAGTTCATCGGACAAAAGTTCAAAGGTATTGATCCTGTTACGACGGTGACCTGCCCGCCACTGGCTTCGACTGTTTATAAGGTGGAAGTGGAAGTGACGGCCTACCGCAACGCTTCAACACTGCCGACGCAACAAATATCGATTGCATAGGGGTAGAGCGTGAACGCAAGACTTAGCTACCAATACAAGACTGGATGCGGCATATGACCAAAACACTTGAAAGAATCAATACCGCAAGTGAATTGCCGGCATCGACCAGCGTGGTGATTATCGGCGGCGGTATTGTCGGTGTGTCGGCGGCGCTGACATTGGCCGAACGCAACATCCCTGTGGTTTTGCTCGAAAAAGGCCATATCGCGGGCGAGCAGTCATCGCGCAATCTGGGTTGGGTCAGAAAAACCAGCCGTGACCCCCTTGATATTCCGCTCGCGCAAGCGGCGGACCGGCTCTGGCAAAACATGCCGGAACGGCTGGGGCGCCCGGTCGGCTATAGGCAGTGCGGCATTATGTTTCTGGCCCGCTCCGACGAGCAGATGGCGATGTATGAGGCCTGGCATCAAGCGGCGCAAGCGATGTCGCCTGAGTCAGTCCTTCTCAGTGCCGCAGAGATCGGCCAGCGGGTGCCGGGCGGACAGGGCGCCTGGCTGGGCGGTGTCTATACACCATCTGACGGTCGCGCTGAGCCTGCGATCGCCACCACTGCCATGGCCGCTGCCGCTGTTGATAAAGGCGCTGTGCTGATTCAGAACTGCGCGGTCAGGACACTCTCCACAGCCGGCGGCAAAGTCAGTGGTGTTATCACCGAAAAGGGTGAGATCCGCTGTGATCAGGTTCTGCTCGCCGGTGGCGTCTGGTCGCGGCGGTTTCTCGGGAATCTGGGTATTTCACTGCCAACACTGCCGCTGGTGTGTTCGGTGATGCGTACCAAACCGATGGAAGGGCCGACGGATATTTCCGTCGGTGCTCCGGACTTTTCCTTCAGAAAACACCATAACGGTGGCTTCATCATCACTCAGCGAGGTGCCTTGGACGCACCGATTACGCTGGATCATCTGCTGATCGGCTGGCGCTATCTCAGTCAGCTGAAAAGCCAGGGGCGCTTCCTGCGCACCTCCATAGGCCGGGCGTTTTTCGAAGACCTGAAACTGGCGCGTCGCTGGAAGGCGGACAGTATTTCGCCCTTCGAAAAAGTGCGTGTCATGGATCCGCAGGCCAACAGGAAGCTGATTGATGAAGCCATGAATAATCTGCGTGCGGCCTGGCCTGTTTTCGGGCAGGCCGTGGCCGAAGAATGCTGGGCCGGGCTTATTGATGTCACGCCCGATTCCAACCCGGTCATCGACCGTGTGCAAGCACTGCCGGGACTGACTCTGGCGACCGGCTTTTCCGGTCACGGATTCGGAACCGGGCCGGCAGCCGGCCATCTGGCGGCTGATCTTGTCTCCGGCGACTCTCCCATTATCGATCCCACCCCGTATCGCTTTGATCGGCTTTAAATCAATTTTTGACTGTACTTTCAGATGAGGTAGCAAAAATGAATGCAATATCAGGCACCATAGGATCCGCTGATTTTTCAGCGCTCAAGTCGCAAGGCAAAATCAAATTTCTCGGCGCGATGGCAGTATGCGTCGGCCTGGTGGTTTCGCAGGGGGTTATCATTTCTGCGTTACAGGGCATCGGCCTCGGCGGCAGCAGCTTTATCTTTGCGATGGTACTTGCTTTGATTCTGTCGCTGTTCAACGCGATGAGCTTCGCTGAGTTGTCGTTGATGTTTCCGGCCAAGGGTACGCTGGCCACTTACACACAAAAAGCGATAGGGCATTTTCCGGCTATTATTGCGGTATTCGCCGGCTATGTGGTGGTGGCGATCCTGGCCTTGCCGGTGGAAATGTTTCTGGTTGACGCCATGATCGGCGAGTTGCTGCCGGGCATGTTTCCGGAGAAATCCGTACCTTTGTTTCTCTTGCTGCTATTCACGCTGACCAACCTGGTCGGTACCGACGTGTTCTCACGCGTACAGAATCTGCTTGCCTTTGTGTTGATCTTTGCGCTGATCCTGACCGGCCTGACAGCCATTGGCGAAGCCGGCGGTCACACCGTGCTGAGCGGGCAGCCGGTCGATTGGGGCCTGAGTGGTATTGTTGACGGCAGCTTTGTCGGTCTGATCGGGCTGGCTTTGTGGACCATGGTCGGGGTTGAGTATATCTGCCCGATGATTCAGGACGTCAATCAGCCGCACAAGACGGTACCGCGTGCCATGCAATGGTCACTGGTACTGATCTTCGCGATCTTTGTGGTCTTTGTCTTCGGTGCCAGCTTCCATATGGATGTTGAGACACTGGTCGGGTCGCCGTTGCCTTTTCTGGACTTTGCCAATGCGGTGTTCGGCCGCGGCGGTTTGATTATCGCAACAGTGATGGCGTTGGTGGCCACGTGCAGTAGCGTGAACACTGTGCTCGCCGCGGTGCCCAAGATGCTGCAGGGTATGGCCAATAACGGGCAGGCATTTCCGCAGCTCAAAGCCGGTAACCGCTTTGACGCTCCCTGGGTTGCAATTCTCATGATCTCCGGTCTGGCTGTGATTCCTTTTACGCTGCTGGGTATAGACTCGCTGATCACGCTCATCATTGCCTCGTGCACAAGCTGGTTGCTGGCCTACTGTGTTGCACATATCGACGTCATGGTGCTGCGCAAGCGGATGCCTGATCACGAACGTCCCTATCGCACACCGTTTTACCCGCTGCCGCAGATTCTCGGTGTCGTGGCCATGCTGTACATCGCGGCGAATAACTCACCTTCACCGGAGATGACCAAGATGGTCTACGGCATTACCGGTGGCATCCTGCTGGTGATCAGCATCATCGGCGCCTTGTGGGTCAAGTTCTATATGAAAAAAGGCCTGTTCGAACCGGATATGAGTTAGTCCGGGTAAGGAAAAGCCCGCCGGGGGACCGGCGGGCTTTTTTTGTGTCTTGATTTTCTTTCTGCAGGCATGGCCCATGCTGCTGTGCCACGGGTTGCCGTCTGGCAGGGCGGCATTGCGCCGGGCTTGCCGTTTGTCGGATGCGCCCGGGTAGTGTGGCCGCATAGGTGGGTTGCAAAAAGACACTGTTCCGAATGACGTCGCCTGTTTAACAGTTCCCCGACGTTTTGGCGCAGGCATTCTGCGGTGGTGTTTGATATGGCCGGTCTGGCGAAGCCGTGAACGGTGCCGCGCTCACGGCTTCGTTTGTCAAACCAGGTTATACAAAAACACCACCGCAATACCCGCCGGGGTCAGGAAACGCAGGACAAACATAAACGCGGTGTAGAGCGGCCCTTTGAGGCCGATGGCCTGATCGAGCCCGTCGCGTTTGATGGCCCAGCCGGCAAACAGCGCTATGGCCAGCCCGCCGACCGGCAGCATCACGTTGGAGACCAGAAAATCGAGCAGGTCGAAGACGGTCTTGCCTTCAAAGATGGGAATAAATCCCAGCGGGAAAAAATCCTTCCAGGCGTTGAAAGAGAGCACTGTGCCGATGCCGGCGGCCCAGATGCCAAGGCCGCCTGTGAGGGCGCTTTTGCCACGGCTGATTCCTTTGTGTTCTTCCAGCCATTCGGTGACCGGTTCCAGCAGCGAGATGGCCGAGGTCAGGGCGGCGATCAGCAGCAGGGCGAAGAAGACTGTGCCGAAGACCGTGCCGCCGGTCATATGGCCGAAGGCCAGCGGCAGGGTGACGAAGATCAGTCCCGGACCGGAGCCGGGCTCCAGGCCGTTGGCGAAGACCAGCGGGAATATGGCAAGACCGGCAAGCAGTGCGACAAGGGTGTCCATCAGAGCAATGGTGATGGCCGTGCGGGCGATGTTGACGTGCTGCGGCAGGTAGGAGCCGTAGGACATCATCACACCGATACCGATACTCAGGGTAAAGGCGGCGTGGCCGAGTGCGATCAGCATGGACTCGGTGGAGAGTTTGCTGAAGTCGGGCGAGAACATAAAGCTGACCGCCCGGCCGAAATGGCCGGTGGTGGCGGCATAGGCGACCATCACAACGAGCAGCAGGAACAGCAGCGGCATCAGCATATTGATGGCTTTTTCCATGCCGGCGCGGATACCGCGACCGACGATCAGGATCACCAGCGCCATGAAGACGCTGTGCCAGATCAGCAGTGACCAGGGGCTGGCCAGCATGGCGCCGAAAATGCCGGCCACCGCATCGGCGTCGGCGCCGCTGAACAGGCCGGCTGCGGTCTTGAAGATATACAGAATCGACCAGCCGCCGATCACGGAATAAAACGAGAGCAGGAAAAAGGCCCCGACTATGCCGTTCCAGCCGATGATCCGCCAGCCACGCCGGGTGCCGTCGGCGTCGGTCAGACTGCGCATGCTGGCAACCGGACTGCGGGCGCCGCGCCGGCCGATGGTCACCTCGGCAATCAGCACCGGTACGCCGACAACCGCGATACAGGCCAGATAAACCAGCACAAATGCACCGCCGCCGTTTTCGCCGGTGATATAGGGAAATTTCCAGATATTGCCCAGACCGACAGCCGAGCCTATGGCGGCCAGAATAAACGCCGTACGGGACGACCAGAGATTATCGGGCCGCTGGTGCGGGCCGGGCGTTGCTGGATTCATGCTGCGGATTCTCCGGGTTGTTCTGATCGGTAAGCATGCTTGCGTTGTGGCAACGCGGCCTGCCGCGGCAGATTATGACAGCCGGCGGCCGGCAGCACCACACTGTCAGACAGCGGCAGGGCGTCTGGCGGTGATTCGGCGTCAGGGTTTTGAGGTAAGATCCTGTGTCATAATTTGCCTTCTTTGCGCTGCGTTGTTAACGCGTGCCGGATAACACCATGTCGCCCACATTAAAGCAGTTACAGCATTTCATAGTCCTTGCTGAGGAGTTGCACTTTGGCAGGGCCGCACAGCGTCTGAATATCTCCCAACCGCCTCTGAGTAACAGCCTCAAGCAACTGGAGCAGCAGCTCGGCTTTCAGCTTATGGAGCGCAGCCGGCGCTCGGTGCGGCTGACCGAGGCCGGGGCGATTTATGCGGTGCAGGCCAGGCGCGTGCTCGAAGAGCTGGAGACGGCCAGAAATATGGCCTGGCAGGCCGCACACGGCGGGCTGGGGACGATTTCGGTTGGCTTTGTGCCCTCAATGCTGTTCCGCAGGTTACCGGATACGCTGCGCCGCTTTGAACAGCAATGTCCCGGTATTGCGCTGCATCTGTTTGAGCAAAACACCAATGCGCAGCTTGAAGGTGTGCTGCAACACCGCATTGATGTGGGGTTTATTCATGCTGTTTCGGTGCCGCCGGAGCTGGAAGTGTATGAACTGGAGATCGAACGCATGGTTTGCTGCGTGCCGACCCATCACCGTCTGGCGCGTAAGTCGCGGATTTCGCTTGAAGAGTTGGTCGGTGAGCGGGTGATTCTGTTTTCCCGGCAATTTGCCGAGCACTATTTTGACCGCATGGAAGCCTTGCTGAACAGCCACGGGATCGCCTTGTGCGACGACTTTCATGTGCAGCACTGGCTGACCGTGGTCGCGCTGGTGGCCAACGGTCTGGGCGTCTCCCTGGTGCCGCAGTCGCTGGCGCAGGGCGGCTTCTCCGGTGTGGCCTATGTGGAGCTGGCCGATGCAACAGCGCAGTACCCGGTTTCCATGGTCTGGAACAAACGCAGCACCAACCCGGCGGTGGAGAACTTTGTGGCCTTTGTACGGGGACGCGGCAGTGCCGCGCAATAGCCGGGAAATGACCGTATTTTGATACGTATTATGTATCAAAACATACGAAACTAATATTGGAGAGGGAATCAAAGCCTTTGCTACGCTGCCTCCACCGGCACTGATCTGCCGGCATACGGAAGGGGGAATCTGGCTTTGAAAATCTATAAGAATATTCCGGACAGCGTGGGTATGAACGCCTATGCGGCCGACCCGGCCATGGCGCAGCTGCTATCGGTCTATCTTTCACCTGAGTCGCTGGAACTGGTGACGCCGAAGCTGCAGGAGCTGGGCGCACTGGTCGGTGACCATCTTGAGCAACTGGCTCTGACCGCGGACAAGAATCCGCCTGTCTTGCATTTACGTTCCCGCAACAGCGCCGAAGAAGAACGGATTGTGAAACATCCGGCCTTCGAAGAGCTGGAACGCTATGCCTTCAGCGAATTCGGCCTGGCTGCCATGTCGCACCGTGGCGGCGTCTTCGGTGCGCAGGAGAAATTGCCGCCGCTGGTCAAGTACGCATTGGTTTATCTGTTTGTGCAGGCCGAGTTCGGTCTGTGCTGTCCGCTGTCCATGACCGATGCGCTGACCCGCACCCTGGTCAAATTCGGTTCGCCGGAACTGGTGGACAAGTATTTCCAACAACTCACCTCACAGGATATGGACGCGCTGTTTCAGGGCTCCATGTTTATGACCGAGCAGGTGGCCGGTTCCGACGTGGGTGCAATTACCACCACGGCACGTCTGGAGGACGGCAAATGGCGGCTGTACGGCGATAAATGGTTTTGTTCCAATCCGGATGCGGCGCTGGGCATGGTGTTGGCGCGGCCCGAAGGGGGCGGCGAGGGCACGCGCGGGCTGTCTCTGTTTCTGTTGCCGCGCTTCCTGGATGATGGCAGCAAGAACGCCTATCGGATTCTGCGCCTGAAAGACAAGCTTGGCACCCGCTCCATGGCCTCCGGCGAAATCACCTTCGAGGGGGCCGAAGCCTATCTGGTCGGTGAGCCCAGCCAGGGTTTCAAACAGATGACCGACATGATCAATATGTCGCGCCTGTCCAATGGGGTGCGCTCTGCCGGAATGATGCGTCGCTCGGTCAACGAAGCGATGTTTATCGCGCAGAACCGCACTGCCTTCGGCAAGCGTCTGGTGGATCTGCCGCTGATGCAACGGCAATTGGCGAAAATGCTGACCGTCGCAGAGCAGGGGCGCTCCATGGTCTTTCATACCGCGCGGGTGCTGGAGGCCGCCGATAAGGGCGATGCGGCTATGGCCAAGGTGTTGCGGATCATGACCCCGCTGATCAAATTCCGTACCTGCCGTGATGCGCGCAAAGTCAGTGGCGATGCCATGGAAGTCAGAGGCGGCAGCGGCTATATCGAAGAATGGTCCGATGCCCGGGTTTTGCGTGATTCGCATCTGGGCTCGATCTGGGAAGGTACCAGCAATATCGTCGCGCTGGATGTGGCCAGAGCCACACGCCGCGAAGATGCCCTCAGCGCACTCAGTGCCTATGTTGGTGAACTGCTCAAAGAAGCCGAACCGGCGCCGGCATTGCTGGAGGAAGTCTCGGTCAGTTTTGACAAGGCCGCCGGTTTTCTTGACCGCGTGGCCAACACCCGCGAACTGGAAGCCGATACCCGGCAAGCGGCCAGTGCGGTGTATTCCGCCACCTCCGCGGCCATTATGTGCTGGGAAAGCGCACAGCTACGACAAGCCGGACACCGCAGTGCGGGTGACCGTGCGGCACTGGCGCGTGCAGTCATCCGCCATCGCCTGAGCGCACAGGACCCCTGCGTCGGCCGGGCCGCTGCAACCGCCGAAGAGGCCGATCTCCTGAGCCGTTCGGTAGAGGGGCTGAGCTTATGAGCGAGGCAGTTTCAGGCGCCCTGGCGGGGATCCGCGTTGTTGATTTATCCCGCGTGTTAGGCGGCCCGTTTGCCGGCCAGGTTCTGGCTGACCACGGCGCGGATGTAATCAAGGTCGAGCCGCCGGGCGGTGATGAGACCCGCGAATGGGGACCGCCGTTTCTGGACGGCACAGCCTCGTATTTTCTCGGTCTGAACCGCAACAAGCGTGCGATTGCGTTGGATTTGCGTCAGCCTCAAGGGCGCGAGGTGTTGCTGCGTCTGCTGGAGGATGCCGATATCCTGCTGGAAAACTTCAAGACCGGCACGCTGGAAAAGTGGGATCTCGGATATGAATCGACGCTCAAACAACGCTTCCCGCGTTTGATACATGCACGCGTCAGCGGTTTCGGGGCGGACGGTCCGCTGGGCGGTTTGCCCGGCTATGACGCCATACTACAAGCCATGAGCGGGATTATGAGTGTTAACGGCAGCAGCGACGGCGAGCCGACCAGAGTCGGTGTGCCGGTGGTCGATATGACAACCGGCCTGAATGCGGTGATCGGTATTCTGCTGGCACTGTATGCGCGGGAGAAAACCGGGCAAGGGCAGTTTATCGAAGCCTCGCTGTTTGATTCGGCGCTGTCGTTCCTGCATCCGCATTCGGCCAACTATGCGCTGAACGGCAAAGTGCCCGGACGCAGCGGCAACGACCACCCGAATATCTCGCCGTATTCCACGTACAAGACCGGTACCCGGCCGGTCTATCTGGCCGTCGGCAACAACCGGCAATTCGCAAAACTCTGCGAAGTGATCGGCGCGCCGGCACTGGCTGAGGACGAACGTTTTCTCAGCAACGGCGACCGGGTACGCAATCGTGCACAACTGCGCGAGGCGCTGGAGGCGGTTATGGCCGATCAGGATGGTATGGCGTTGTCAGAGCGTCTGATTCATTCCGGGGTACCCGCCGGGCCGGTGATGGATGTTGCCGAGGCGCTGGCACACGAACACACGCAGCACCGCGAAATGCTTGTCAAACTCGGCGATTATGAGGGTGTCGGTGCGCCGGTCAAGGTTTCGCTGAACCCGGCAAGTTACCGCCGTTCACCGCCGGCCTTTGCCGAGCACAATGCAGAGGTGCTGCTGGAAGCCGGCTTTAGCGAAGCGCAGATACAGCATCTGACCGATATAGGTGTACTGCCGGGGGAACGCCAATAGCCGGTAAAAGACCGCAAAAAACACGGCAAGGTACGACTTGAAGCGTTCCGCACCGGATGCGGTGCGGAACGTGTCTGCGAGACCTGCCTTTAGCGCCTTGGGTAAGTTTACAGCGGTGCTGATGAACTCCTGTCCGCAGCCGGTGTCTCTGGAGGGTTCGCTTGATGAACGCAATGGAGAAGCACGTGCCGAAACACCTACCTCTTGCCCTGTTACTGCTCAGAGTGGGCATTTTTATCGTTTTTATTGTCTGGACGTTGGATAAGCTGATTAACCCGGGACATGCTGCGAAGGTTTTTGAAAACTTCTTTGGTATGCCCGGTCTCGGGGCCGGCGTGTTCTATGTGATCGGCTCGGTTCAACTGGTTCTGGTGCTGGCTTTTGTGGCGGGGCTGCTGAAAACCTGGACCTACGGCATTATCCTCGCATTGCACGCGGTCTCGACGCTGGCTTCTTTCGGCAAGTATCTGCAGCCGTTTGATAATATGTTGTTTTTTGCGGCCTGGCCGATGCTGGCCGCTTGTGCCGCGCTGTTTTTACTGCGTGACTACGACACGCTGACACTTTCCCGGCAGGGGACGTGACTGCGTAACAGGCAAAGCGGATATACAAGCCTGACGGAGTTTCCGTCAGGCTTGTATTTTTTGTGGCTTTTGCGCCGGCTCAGTCGTCAGCTTCCTGAATATGCCGGCCCGACGGCGAGACCTCAAGATCGAGTTTTTGGCCGTTTTGCATGCCCGAGAACTCGTAACCGACCACATCCATCGAGGCGCTGTAGGAGGCTTCGATAAACTGCGGGGAAAAGGCCGGGTAGGCGCGATTGACCGCTTTCATCACTGCACCGGGCACCATATCCGCGGCGAACTCGATCTCGATTTCGTCGAATTCGGCATCGGCTGTAACATCGAATTCCACCTTGCGGCTCTGCGCCGGTGCGTTCACTGCCGGGGACATGAGCTCCCCGTCCTCGTCGGTCAAGGGCTTGTATTCTCCGGCCAGAAATTCGCCGCCGGGGATGGTTCCCTGAATCTCGTAAACCATAAAGCCGTCGGTTTCGGTTTCCGTATTGGCGCTGATCAGCGCAATAGTGTCGAAGCGCGTTTTGACGGCTTGTAACACCGTGTCAGGTACGTCGCCAAGCGCCAGCGGGACTTCCTCTCCGGCCTGCGCCGTGGTGATACAGGCGGCGCCGCTCAGGGCGATTGCAATCAGACGTTTCATATCAGCGGTCTCCGTCCCCATCGCGCTTGTCGGAGCGCTCTTGCAGAAGGGCTTTGAATTCCTCACGGATCACCAGCCAGAAGTCACGCAGATTGGAGTACTTGTTGTCGATATCGCCAAGGTATTTCTCCAGATCTTCGATCGCTTCGTGCTGTTCGCCTTCTTCTTCCTCACGGAGCTGTTCCCGCAGGCCCCGCAGGGAAGCTTCCATTTCTTCGATTTTGACCTGTAAGGCGTGCTTACGGTCGTTTACTTCTTTGCGCTGTGTATCAATCATTGTTTTATACAACTCAAAAGGAGTGGGAGGGCGTCAGAATCCGAGCAATTTGCTGCCACCGATCATCACCAGCGGCAGAAGGAAAAAGACGAAACCGATATAGGCCACCACGTACAGCTTGTTCTGTACGGCGAGACCGGCCAGGCCGCTTGCCAGTTTGATCGGAATTTCGCGCAGAAACGGCAGGGAATAGATCAGTGCCACACCGGAGATGTTGTAGACCAGATGCACAAAGGCGATTTCCAGCGCGAAGATCGCATTGGGGCCGGAGACGGCTGTTGCGGCCAGCAGGGCAGTAATACAAGTGCCGATATTGGCGCCCAGGGTGAAGGGGTAAACCTGGCGCAAGGAAAAGGTGCCGCTGCCGGCCAGCGGAACCACCAGACTGGTGGTGGTCGAGGACGACTGCACCAGTACGGTCAGCAGGGTGCCGGTGAAAATGCCCGACATCGGGCCGCGGCCGACCGCCGTATGCAGGATTTCCTTGGCTCGACCGACCATCAGGACTTTGAGGTTTTTGCCAATGTAGCTGATAACCAGAAAAATCCCCACCACGCCCAGCACAATCAGCAGAATGCCGCCGGCGATATCGCTCATACCGGCGTCGTGCACGGCGCTTTTGGCAAATTTCACCGGCGGGCTGACCAGCGGTTTAATGAAGTTCAGGTCGCTGGTGGCCATGGATTCGCCGCCGATAAAAAGCGTGGCCAGATGATGGCCGATCTTATCCAGAAAGCCGAACATGATTTCCAGTGGCAGGAAGATCAGGATCGACAGCAGATTGAAAAAATCATGGATGGTGGCGGCGGCGAAACCGCGCTTGAAATCTTCGCCGCTGCGGATCATGCCCAGACTGACGATGGTGTTGGTCAGCGTGGTGCCCATATTGGCGCCCATGACCATCGGGATCGCAATACTGACCGGCAGGCCGCCGGCGACCAGACCGACGATAATCGAGGTAACGGTGCTGGATGACTGAATCAGGGCCGTGGCCAGAACCCCGACGATGACGGCCGTGACCGGGTTGCTGGCAAAGGCGAACAGCTCTTTGGCGCTGTCGCCGGCGGACATTTTGAAGCCGCCGCTGACCAGCGCTACGGCCACCAGCAGCAGGTAAACGAGCAGGGCGATCAGCATCCAGCGCAGGGCCGGCGGATAGCTGCCGGTGCGGATGATTTGGGGTCTGTCCAGGGTAGTCGTTGTCATAGAGTGAATCCGGTGTGTGTTTGGCCCGCCAGGGCACGGTAAGCGGATGTGGTGTTCAGTGGGCGCCATCCTGCCATGGCGATATGACAGAAAAATTACGCCGCGCAGCTTAAGCGGGTTTGCTTTGTCGTCAGGGGTTTTGCTTATTTTGCGGCGGGGCAATAAAAAGCCCGGCACCTGTCGGTGCC
>JAUOPI010000033.1 GCA_030546905.1 Granulosicoccaceae sp. 1_MG-2023
TCCCACAGGTGTGTGCTGTAGGAGCCTGTATACAGGCGACCGGCGCGGTATCGGTTGGCGCCGTCAGTCGCGGCCATGGCCGCTCCCACAGGTGTGTGCTGTAGGAGCCTGTATACAGGCGACCGGCGCGGTATCGGTCGGTGCCATTAGTCGCGGCCATGGCCGCTCCTACAGTGCTCAGGCTACGGCGCGCATTTTGTCGGCATGTTCGCTGCGCGAGAAGGCGGCGAACACGGCTTGTAATGTGGCGCGCGAGGTGTCGCTGTCGTTGATCACCGCACCGTGGCTTTGGCCGTCGATTTCGAGCATAACGCAAGCCTGGGCCTTGGCGTCGCTGCCTTCGGTGAGTGCGCTTTCGTCAAAGTTCAATACATTCACCGGCACCTTGAACGCGGCGGACAGTGCTTCGGTCAGCGCCCTGACCGGGCCGCTGCCACGACCTTGCAAGGGCGGCACGATGGCCGGGACGTCGAAGCGACCCAGCACTTCGCTGCCTTCGGTTTGCAGCTCATAGTCGCGTAACTGCCAGTCGGGTTTAACGCGGGTGAAGTGTTCTTCGTAGAGCCGGCGGATTTCCAGCGAGGTGATTTCCGTCCCGCTGGCCTCGGAGGCCTGTTGCACGACGCGGCTGACTTCACCGTGCATCCATTTGGGCAGCTGTATGCCGTAGTCGCGTTCCAGCACCAATGCCACGCCGCCTTTGCCGCTCTGGCTGTTGATCCGTACCACGGCTTCGTATTCACGGCCGATATCACGCGGATCAATGGGCAGATAGGCCACTTCCCAGTGCGGCAGCTTGTGTTTTTCGTGATAAGCGATGGATTTACGGATCGCATCCTGATGGCTGCCGGAGAAGGCGGTGTAGACCAGCTCACCGGCCCAGGGATGACGCGCGGCCACGGGCAGGCCGGTGCAGTATTCCACCACCTCGATAATCTCGTGGATATCGGATAAATCCAGTTCCGGGTCCACGCCCTGCGAATAGAGGTTCATGGCCATGGTGACTATGTCCATATTGCCGGTGCGTTCGCCGTTGCCGAGCAGGGTGCCTTCGATACGGTCTGCGCCGGCCATGGTGCCCAGTTCGGCGGCAGCCACGCCGCAGCCGCGGTCGTTATGGGTATGCAGGCTGATGGTGATGTGCTCGCGCTGTTTGACGTGGCGGCAGAAGTACTCGACCTGATCGGCAAACACATTCGGCGTGGCCATTTCCACGGTGGCCGGCAGGTTGATGATCACCGGCTGGCCATTCTGCGGTTGCCAGACGTCGAGCACTGCATCGACGACCTCGACGGCGTAGTCCAGCTCGGTGCCGGTAAAGCTCTCCGGCGAATACTGGAAACACCATTGTGTCTGCGGATAGCGTGCGGCGTAGTCGCGAACCAGGGTGGCGCCGTCCACGGCAATTGCGCGGATGCCGTCGCGGTCCAGACCGAAGACCTGTTCACGCTGTACGGTGGAGGTGGAGTTGTACACGTGCACGATGGCTTTTTTGACGCCTTCCAGCGCCTCATAGGTGCGCGCGATCAAGGATTCCCGGGCCTGTGTCAGCACCTGAATGGTCACGTCATCGGGGATCATGTCTTCTTCGATCAGGGTCCGCACAAAGTCGAAATCCGGCTGCGACGCGCTGGGAAAACCCACCTCGATTTCCTTGAAGCCGAGTTTGACCAGCAGTTTGAACATGCGCGTCTTTTGCGCCACGTTCATGGGGTTTATCAATGCCTGATTGCCGTCGCGCAGATCCACGCTGCACCATTGCGGCGCGGCGGTGATTTGCCGGTCCGGCCAGCTGCGGTCAGGCAGACGGATGGGGGTGAAGGCTTTGTATTTGTTGTGGTCAAACATCTTCTGTGTCGTCCTGCTGGTGTCGGTTTGCATCGGGCCGGGGGCCCGCTGATCAGATGCAGACAGTTTAGAAAAAAGGCCCCGCAAGCGGCTTGCGTATTTGCGCAGGAAACGTAAGATTCGGCAATTAATATTGCTTCATAGAGAATGTTGCGCAATTTTATTTTTGTATGTCGCCGGAGATAGCTTATGGATGTCGTGTTGGACCGCTTTGATAAGAGAATATTGCAGGAGCTGCAGCGCGATGCGTCTGTGTCCAATCAGGAACTCGGCGAGCGCATCGGCCTGACGCCGGCACCGTGCTCGCGGCGCGTACGGCAGTTGATCGATTCCGGGGTGATCGACAAGCAGGTCGCGCGGGTGGACGCGCGCAAGGTCGGACTGAAGCTGATCGCGATTCTGCATATCGCCATGGACAAACATATCCCCGAGCGCTTCCGTGCGTTTGAGGAAGCCATCGGGGCGATTCCGGAGGTGATGGAGTGCTATCTGATCACCGGCCACGAGGCTGACTATCAGCTTAAGGTGGTGGTTCCGGATATGGATGCCTATCAGGAAATCCTGCTTGGCAAGATCACCCGCATCACCGGTGTGTCCGGCGTGAAATCCTCGTTTATTATGCGAAAAGTCATCGACTCCACCGAAGTGCCGCTCAAATACGTCTGAGCCATCCCGGGCGGGGCGCAACCCGATCGGCGTTGTCCGGCTGTCCTGCGCGGATAACATGCACCGGCGGCGGATTTTGCCGTGCAGCCGGTCGGCGGGGCTCTTCATGTCGCACATGTCGGACGGGGCTTTGTGCCTTTGGCGCCTCACCGCCACCGACATTAATACGGCTGCGAATTGGCAGTTGCATAAGGTACCCTATTACGTCACGAAACAAGCGCAGGTACCCGTTAAGGACTCCCATGACCGAAACCACCGCCATCTCTCCCGGCTTTCACGCCATTCACGCCAACCATTTGGAAGACCTGCGCCGGGCAGTGGTGTTTATTTGTCAGCAGAATCCCTTGCCGCCGCTGCAGAGCGAGACTTTTCTGGTACAGAGCAACGGTATCGCCCAATGGCTGAAGCTGGCCCTGGCGGAAAAGCCGTCAGACGATGGCACTGAAGGCGGGCTGGGCATTGCTGCCGGTATGGATTTTCTGTTTCCGGCGCGGTTTATCTGGCAGGCCTACCGGGCCGTGTTGCCCGATGGCGAGGTGCCGGAACAGTCCCCCTTTGATAAGCGCCGTCTGGTGTGGCGGCTTTACCGGCTGCTGCCGGCACTGGTTCATACCGACGAGGTGTTCAAGCCGCTGGAGCGTTTCCTGGAAGGCAGCGATCCGGATTTACGGGCATTTCAGCTGGCTGAGAAAATAGCCGATCTGTTTGACCAGTATCAGGTGTTCCGCGCCGACTGGCTGGCTGCCTGGGAGCTGGGGCGGGATGTGGTGATCAGCGCCCGCGGTGAAGAAAAAAACATTGATGAAGACACCCGCTGGCAGCCAAGGCTTTGGCGCGAACTGGTGGAAGACACCGGCGTGGAGTGTGGCACCAGCCGCTCACGGATTCATACCCGTTTTATGGCGCTGGGCCAGTCTCTGTCCGCGCCCGCGCATCCGGACCAGCTGCCCGGACGGATTGTGGTGTTCGGGGTGTCCTCGCTGCCAAAGCAGGCGCTCGAAGCCCTCTACGTGCTCAGCCGCTTCAGCCAGGTGGTGCTTTGTGTTCACAACCCTTCGCAGTTTTACTGGGCGGATATTGTCAGTGACCGCGAGCTGCTCAAAGCCGAGCGCAAGCGCGGTGCCAGTCATCCCACGCTGTCGCAGATTGAAGATGCCGATCAGCTGCACCAGCATGCGAATCCGCTGCTGGCAGCCTGGGGCAAGCAGGGCCGGGATTACATTCGGCTGCTGGACGAATTCGACAATCCGGAAGAGTACCGCAGCAGCTTCCAGACACCGGATCAGCGAATCGATATTTTCTCGGAGCATGGCGCTGGGCAGACGAACTGTTTACTGCACCAGCTGCAGAATGACATTTACAACCTGACCCCGCTGCAGGAAATCCGCGAGGAACAGCGTGAGCTGGATCTTCACGGGGATCATTCCATCGTCTTTCACGATGCCCACAGCCCTCAGCGGGAGGTGGAGATTCTGCACGATCAGCTGCTGGCAGCATTTAACGCAGACGAGACTCTTCGCCCCCGCGATGTGATGGTGATGGTGCCGGATATCAATGTCTACGCACCCCATATTCAGGCGGTGTTCGGGCGCTACCCTGCCGGGGAAAAACGCCATATTCCCTTTACTATTTCCGATCAGGGCCAGCGCAACCACGAGCCGGTGCTGATCGGTCTGGAAACACTCATGTCCTTGCCCCGCAGCCGGTTCGGCGTGAGTGAAATCATCAGCTTGCTGGAAGTGCCCGGCATTCGTGACCGCTTTGATATTGCCGGGGAAGAAATCCCTCTGGTCCGGCGCTGGGTTGAAGGAGCCAACATCCGTTGGGGACTGCACAGCGACCACAGGAAAAGCCTGGGATTACCGGACGGCCTTGACCGCAATACCTGGCAATCGGGCCTGCGTTCCATGCTGCTCGGCTACGGCATGGGAGACGACGAGCCCTGGGCGGGCGTTCAGCCCTTTGGTGAAATCGGTGGCCTGCAAGCGAGTCTGGCGGGGCGTCTCGGTGAGTTTGTGTACCGATTGGAAAGCCTTTGGCAGGCGCTGCAGACGAGTCGCTCACCGCAGCAATGGGAAGCTTTGTTTTCCACCATGCTGGAGCAGTTTTTCCACAAGGTGGAGGGGCACGACCTGTTACTGCTGAACCGTTTCCGCCGGCAGTTGGAGCTGTGGCTGGATGACACACTTGCTGCAGGGCTGGAGCACCAAACGCTGCCTTTGAACATTGTGAAAGACGTGTTGTTGGAAGGCCTCGACGAAAGCGGCCTGAGCCAGCGCTTCCTCGCCGGTAAGGTCAACTTCGCGACCCTGATGCCCATGCGTGCGATTCCCTTTCGCAAGGTCTGTCTGCTGGGCATGAACGACGGCGATTACCCGCGCTCACGGGCGCCGGTGGATTTTGACCTGATGGCGCAGGACTACCGCCCGGGCGACCGCTCGCGCCGGGAAGACGACCGCTATCTGTTTCTGGAAGCCATGCTCTCTGCGCGGGAACAGCTTTACATCAGCTGGGTGGGGCGCAGCATCCGTGATGATTCGCCACGACCGCCGTCCGTGCTGGTTGGTCAGTTGCAGGATCATCTGGATAAGCTGTGGCAGGTCAGCGGGCAGGCCGACGTACCGCCGGGCACGAAGGTGACTGAAGCGCTGACCACCAGCCATCCGCTGCAGCCATTCAGCCGTGATTATTTTCCGCAGGATCCGCAGGCCGGCCGCCTTTTCACCTACGAACACGAATGGCGCAGCGCCCACAGCGATGAGGCGGCAGAGCGGGATGGAGAGCAGGAGGCAACGCAGGGCGGTCAACAAACACCGCTGCCGTACCAGCAGCCCGAAGAGCCCATCACCCTGAGCGACCTTGCGGGCTTCCTGAAAAAGCCTGTGGATACGTTCTACCAGCGACGCCTGCAGGTGCGCTTCGAGGATGTCGAAGACGAGGATACGGATAACGAAAACTTTGACCTGAACGGTCTCGATCGCTGGCGGCTGGATACCGAACTGATTGAACAGGGCGTGCTGAAAGCCGGTAATAAAGCAGAGCTGCACGAACGTCTGGATAGAACGCTCGATCGCATGGCACGGCGTGGCGATCTGGGTATGGGACTGACGGAACACAGATTGCGCAAAGAGCTATCCGAGCGCCTGCCGGATCTGTTCGAACGTCATCAGGCCGGGCTGGCCGCATGGCCTGAAGCGCTCAGCGAGCCGTTACAGTTTGAATACCGCTTTGCTAACACAACAGGCTCCGTGGAAGTGCTGGACCTGATCGGTCAGCTGCGCCGCAACCACGATGGCAAAACCTGCCGGTTGGTGGTCGCCGGTTCCAGCCTGCTCAGAGGCAGTGGGAGTAGCGCGAAACTGCGCTACGCGAACCTGATGCGGGACTGGGTGATTCATCTGGCCGGACAGCTGACGGATCAGCCTTTCGAAACCCTGATTCTGGGCCGGGAAAAAGAGCGCAACGTGCGCTTGGCGCCTCTGCCAAAGGACATCGCAGCCGGGCATCTGGATGCCATACTGAGCCATTGGATAGAAGCCGGCACGCGGGCCTTGCCGCTGCAAGTGGAAGCCGGTTTTGCCTGGATTTACAGCTTCTACCAAAGCAAGAAGTATTTTCATGACCGTGAGCACGCCGTCAGCGACGCGACAAAGGCCTACACCACCGCTTTGGAACGGGACACCGGCTACCTGCGTGGCGCTTTCGACAGTGCGGAAGCGCTGATGCAAAGCGATGAATTCGAAGCACTGCTGCATGCGCTTTACGTGCCTTTGTGGGAGGTCGAACAGGGCATATCAGCTGCCGGCCGGATTGAGGGCAAGTCATGACCACTGAAAAACATCTGAACCCGAATCTTGATCCGCTGGTGCTGCCCCTGAACGGCAGCAGCCTGATAGAGGCCAGTGCCGGTACCGGCAAAACCTTCACCATCGCGATTCTGTATGTGCGTTTGGTGCTTGGCCACGGCCAGGCCGAAGGCAGTGCTCTGGCGGGTGGCCTGTTGCCGCCAAACCTGTTGGTGGTCACCTTTACCGACGCCGCGACCAAGGAGCTTCGAGATCGCATCCGCATCCGGCTGACCCAGGCTGCCGAGGTCTTTTCCAGCAATGCGGAAAGTCTTCAGCCCACGCCGGAAACAGCGCTGATTCACCAGCTCCGCGACCAAAGCTACCCGGACCCGGCCAGCTGGCCGGACTGCCGCAAAAAACTGCTTCTGGCCGCCGAGTGGATGGACGAAGCCGCCGTATCCACCATCCATGCCTGGTGTAACCGCATGCTCACCGAGCATGCTTTTGACAGCGGCAGCCTGTTCCGGCTGACGCTGGAAACCGACCAGAGTGATTTGCTGGATGAAGTGGTCAGGGATTACTGGCGCACGTTTATCTATCCGCTGCCGCCGGAGCTGATGGATGAAGTGCTTAGCCACTGGAAAACGCCGGATCAGCTGCGTGCTGCCGTGCAGAACCTGATCGGCGATGTCGCTGCGCTGGATGTGGCCCTTGACGAGGTTGCGCAGGCTATTGCAGCCACGATACAAAGGCGCAACAAGCAGGCGCGGGAACTGAAAGCCCACCCCTGGGCGGACTGGAAACCCGAAGTAAGCGATATGCTGGTCTCGCTTAAAGAGAGTAAACGTCTGCATCCGAGAACCATGAGCTCGATGATCAGCGCCTGGGACGCATTGTCGGACTGGGCCGCCTCCGATGAGCTCTACCCGGAAGGACTGCTGCGTAAAGCAGGCTTCCGGAATCAGACACCGGACATACTGCCCAGCAAACTGACAGGCGAGGACAAGGCGCCTCATCACCCGGCTTTTGATGTCATCGAAGAGCTGATCGCCTCTGCAGAGAACCCGTTCAGCGCCGAAGCGGACATTCTCCGCCACGCCACCTGCTGGATTGCCAAGCGTCTGGAATCGGAAAAACAGAAACGCTCGGAAATGGGTTTTGACGATCTGCTTACCCGTCTGGACGATGCTCTCCATGGTCCCCGTGGCGATCAACTGGCGGCGACCATACGCCGGCAATTTCCGGTAGCGCTGATCGATGAATTCCAGGATACGGACCCAGTGCAGTACCGTATCTTCAACCGTATTTACCGGGTCGCAGAAAACCATCCGGATACCTGCCTGCTGATGATCGGTGACCCCAAACAGGCGATTTACGGCTTCCGCGGTGCCGACATTTACACCTATCTGGACGCCCGTACCGGCGCCCGCGATCGCACCTGGACTCTGGGGCGCAACTTCCGCTCGTCCGAATCCATGGTGTCTGCGGTCAATCGTGTGTTCGAATACGGTGATCTGAACAGCCCCGAAGGTGCTTTTTTGTTCGGCAAGGGGGATGCCACGCCCTTGCCATTTCAGGCCGTGGAGGCCAATGGCACCAAGCGGCAGTGGACAGTGGAGGGCGAGATACAGCCCAGCCTGACCCTGTGGTCACTGGAAAGTGATGAGCAATACAGTAACGGCAAGCCTAAAAGCCTGACAAAAACCGCAGCGACCAAGGACGTGGCCGAAACCTGCGCCAGTGAAATCGCACGCCTGCTGACGCTTGGCCAGCAAGGGCTGGCGGGATTTGCTCTGGAAGGCGCTGCCGATGATCTGGAGCCGCTGGAGCCCAAAGATATTGCCGTTCTGGTGAATAACCGGAACGAAGCGGCTGCGGTGCGCGATGCGCTGGGCCAAAGGCGCATCAAAAGCGTGTACCTGTCTGACCGGGATTCCGTACTGACCTCGCAGGAGGCGAAGGAAGTCCTGTGCTGGCTCAGAGCCGTTGCCGAACCCCGGCAGCTGGCTTATGCCCGCGCTGCTCTGGCCACACCTACCCTCGGTTTGCCCTGGTCTTATTTGGACCGCTTGCTGACCGACGAAATGGCGCTGGAGAAGGAAATCGAGCGCTTTATGGGTTATCAACAGCAGTGGCAGAAGCGGGGCGTTCTGCCCATGCTGCGCAGCTTTCTGATGGACTTTGAAGTGCCCGGACGCTTGTTGCAGCGCGCCGACGGCGAACGCCGGCTAACCGATATTCTGCACATTGCGGAATTGCTGCAGCAGGACAGCCAGCAACTCGATGGCGAAAACGCACTGGTACAGCATTACACCCGGCTATTGCGGGCGGCAGACCAGGAGGATGAATATCGCACGCTGCGCCTTGAAAGCGATGCCGGTCTGGTGAAAGTCATCACCGTGCACAAATCCAAAGGCCTGGAATATCCTCTGGTGTTTTTGCCCTTCGGCACGGCCTTTCGCGCAGAGGACGAAAAGCAGTCATTCGTGCGTTATCACGACGACAACTCACAGCTGATCACTGTGTTCGATCCCACGCCCGAAGATCTGGCCCGTGCTGACCGCGAACGCCTCGGTGAGGATATTCGCAAACTCTACGTGGCCCTGACCCGTGCCCGCTACGCGACATGGGTAGGCGTTGCCGAGATTGGCGATTGGCACCTTAGCGGACTGGGTTATCTGCTGGGCGGGGAGCCTGTCTCAAAGCAACGGATAAGTGAGCCGCTGAGCCGGTTGGTTAAGGGCTATCCGGAGCTGTATGCCGGAGCTCTGCCGGCGGCCTCTGACCAGCGCTATACAGCGGCAGTACCGGCAGCCCTGGGGCCGGCGCGGGTTCCGGCCCGCGAGGCAAGGGAAGACTGGTGGATTGCCAGTTACTCCTCACTGGAATACCGCGGGCTTTCAGGCACTGGCATTGTCTTCACCGCTGAAGTGGAAGACGCAGAAGCCCAGAACCTGCTCGAAGAAGGTACCGACAATCCGGAGGACGAAGACGCCAACAGACCGTTCAGCCTCAGCCCGCATCACTTTCCAAAGGGCGCCGGCCCCGGAACCTTTTTGCACGACCAGCTGGAGTGGTGTGTACAGCAAGGCCTGCAAAGCATTGTGGACAACCCTTTGCAACTGCGCGAACAGCTCACCCGCCGCTGCAATACACGGGGCTGGAGTGACTGGGTGGAAACGCTGGAGGCGTGGATACTGGCAGTGATACGCCAGCCGCTGTCGTTGAGCCGCAGCAGCGGCGAAAGCATCAGTCTCGCCGACCTCGCTACATTGCGCCCGGAGATGGAGTTCTGGTTTGAAAGCTGTAACGTCAGCACCCTGACCATGGACAGCTTGGTAACCGAACACACCCTTAACGGCGCTGACCGCCCGCGTGTGGAAGAGGTGCGTTTCAATGGCATGCTGAAAGGGTTTATCGACCTGGTGTTTGAACACAAGGGCCGGTACTACGTGCTGGACTACAAATCCAATTATCTCGGCGACAATGACAGCGCCTACACCGATCAGGCCATGGGAGAAGCGATTCTGAATAAGCGCTACGACCTGCAATACGTGCTTTATCTGCTGGCCCTGCACCGGCTATTGAAAGCACGCCTGCCGGATTATGACTACGACCAACACATCGGCGGCGCCATCTACGTGTTTTTACGTGGCATCAAAGCGCCGGGGGGCGGGGCGTTTACCGACAAGCCGCCCAGAGTCCTGATCGAGCAACTGGATGCGATGTTTGACGGCAAGACAGCTCCCGGGGAGGTGGCAGCATGAGTAAAACCCCGCCCGGTGACAAGCAGTTTTCCCTGGATCTGGAGCCGGCCTGTGATCCGCGCCAGGCACTGAGCTGCACCGAAAAACTGCTGGAACTGCTGGATCAATGGCAAGAGGCCGGATGGATCCGCCCGTTGGATGTGCGCTTTGCCCGGCTGATACACGATCTGTCGAAGGAGCAGGACGCCGTCCCGCAAGCGCTGGTGTTACTCCTTGCCGCACTGACCTCCCATCAGGTCGGCCGGGGGCACGTGTGCGTGGATATCGCAATGCTGCTGGCCGATGCGGACAACACGCTATCGCTGCCACCGGAGGAGCCAAACGGCCTGCCCGCTGTTGCGCGCGGGGCGTCGCCGGAAGGCTCACCCGTGAAGCCGGGAAATCTCCTCGCCGGGGTCTCCACGCAGGAATGCCTGGCTGCACTGGATGAGGCTCTGGCCGTAAGCGATGGTTCACTGGTCACACCGCTGGTGTTAAATGGCACCCGCCTTTATCTGCGCCGTTTCTGGCGTTACGAACAACAGATTGCGGACGGTATTCGTAATCGCCTGGAACAACCTCCGACTCTGGCTGAGCCGGCTTCAAGCGCCGCTGCCACCCTGAGGCAGGCGCTGGATATACTCTTTAAACCTCAGGATTCTGCGGACGCCGATCCGGATTACCAAAAGCTGGCCTGCGCTCTGGCAGCCCGCAACCGGTTTGCTGTTATTACCGGCGGGCCGGGGACCGGTAAAACCACGACGGTGGTGAAGCTGCTGGCGGCCCTGCAGTCCGTCGCCGGTGAATCGCCGGAACGAAACGGCCGCAAATACCGTATCCGCCTTGCTGCACCCACCGGCAAAGCGGCAGCGCGATTGAACGAATCCATCGGCGGCGCCGTCAGCCGTTTACCGCTGGACACGCTGCCGGGGAAGGTCTTGCAGGCGGATATTCCCACCCGGGTAAGCACGCTGCACCGGCTGCTGGGCAGCCGCCCGGATACCCGCAAATTCCGCCATAACTGCGACAACCCTCTGCTGGTGGACATACTGGTGATTGATGAAGCGTCCATGGTGGACCTGGACCTGATGGCGTCGGTATTTGATGCGCTGCCTGACAACGCCCAGTTAATTTTGTTGGGTGACAAAGACCAGCTGGCCTCGGTCGATGCCGGCGCGGTGCTGGGCGAACTTTGCCAACGCGCAGCAGGCGGACATTATCAGCCGCCAACGGTGCAATGGTTGCAGGCCATCACCGGCACGGACATACCGCCGGATTTACAGGACGGGCAAGGCCGGCCACTGGATCAGGCTGTGGCCATGCTGCGCAAAAGCTACCGCTTTGCCGAAGGCAGCGGTATCCGCCAGCTTGCCGAGGCCGTCAATACCAATACCTTGAGCAGCAGCACCCTTGAAAAGGCCCGCAAGGCCGGCTTCGACGATGTGATCTGGCTTAACGGCGATAGCCAAAAGCCTTCACTGGAAACGACTCAGGCGCTGATATGCGAGCATGCGGTCAGCGGCAGCCCGCAGGCCTTCCGTCATCAGGGCGAAGGGCGCATCAGCGGTCATGCTCAGCCACTGCCGGCGCCGGTGGGTTACCGCCACTATTTAAAGCTGATGCAGGATCACAAGCTCGACAGCAACAGTACGACGGAACAATGGGACCAGCTGGCGAAATCCGTCTTGCAGGCGTTCAGTGATTTCCAGGTGCTCTGTGCGCTGCGCCGCGGGGCCTGGGGTGTGGAAGGCCTGAACGAGCTGATTGCCCGGCACCTGCTGGGGCAAAAGCTGATTCCAAGGGCCGAAGGCTGGTACGCCGGGCGCCCGGTGCTGATTACCGGCAACGATTACAACCTGGGGCTGATGAATGGTGATATTGGCATTACCTTCAGCCGGCCGGTACAGGAGGGCGGGCAGAGCGCATTGCGCGTTGCCTTTCCCGCCAGCGATGGCAGCGGAAGCATTCGCTGGATATCACCCAGCCGCTTGCAGCAACTGGAAACCGTGTATGCCATGACCGTGCATAAATCCCAGGGCTCCGAGTTCAATCACACCTGTCTGGTGCTGCCCGACCGCCTCAGCCCGGTTCTTACACGGGAGCTGGTTTATACCGGCATCACCCGCGCCAGAAACTGGTTCAGTCTGATCACCGGTGACGCCGGTGTGTTGCGCCAGAGTGTGGACCAGCGGGTAGTGAGGGCGTCAGGATTGGCCTCGGTGCTGAGTTAATCCTGCCCGGCAAGATTAGCCGCATCACCGGTGTTAAATCCGCGTTTCTTATGCGCAAGGTCACCGACTCCGCCGAAGTGCCGCTTAAATACGTCTGAGCCGCGCCGGGTTTGCTGCGCCGCTCAGGCGCAGTGCATACGGCATCGTCAGGATCGTTCAAAAATTCGCTGCGGAATATGCAAGATTTTCCGTAACAGCCCTGCGTAGTCTTGATTCCAGCCCCGCCGCCAGCGTGATTTTCCGCTGCGCCGGGCGCTGCAATCGAAAGGCAAACATATGCCTGATAAGAGACCGACGGAGGAGCAATTCATGAGTAAAGACACCACCAATGCGCCCGCGACCCGCGTCGATGCTGTTGTGATCGGTGCCGGCGTGGCCGGGCTGTATCAGCTGCATCAACTGCGTCAACAGGGCAAAACGGTGCTCGGTATCGAGGCCGGCTCAGATGTGGGCGGCACCTGGTACTGGAACCGCTATCCCGGTGCCAAGTTCGATTCCGAAGCCTATATCTACCAATATCTGTTCGACGAGGATCTCTACAAAGACTGGACCTGGAGCGAGCGCTTTCCCGCCCAGCCGGAGATTGAGCGCTGGATGCACTATGTGACTGACCGCCTTGATCTGCGCAAGGATATCGCCTTTAACAGCCGCGTCACGGCAGCGACTTTTCACGAAGGTGACGGACGCTGGGAAGTGCACACCAGCGACGGGCGGCTGATCGACTGCCAATACCTGATCGGCTGCACCGGCATGTTGTCCGCGCCGCTGGAAGACCGCTTCCCGGGCCAGGCCAGTTTTGGCGGCACGATCTTCCACACCGCGCGCTGGCCGCGTAATGGTGTTGAGCTCGAAGGCAAACGTGTCGGGGTTGTCGGTATAGGCGCGACCGGTATTCAGGTGATTCAGACCATCGCCCCGGAGGTCGGCGAGCTGAAGGTGTTTGTACGCACACCGCAGTTTGTGCTGCCGATGAAAAACCCCAAGTATGGCCCCGAAGAAGCTAAATGGTACAAAGGCCGTTTTAACGAGCTGCGCGAGAATCTGCCGCACTCGTTTTCCGGTTTTGAATACGACTTTGAACACAGCTGGGCGGAGCTGACGCCGGAGCAACGCCGCAGTGTGCTGGAAGACTGTTACAACGACGGCTCCCTGAAACTCTGGCTGGCCTCGTTTGCCGAGATGTTTTCCGATCCGCAGGTCAGTGAGGAAGTCTCGCAATTTGTCCGCGAAAAAATGAGTGAACGTCTCAAAGACCCCAAACTCATCGATATTCTGGTACCCAAGCCCGGCGAGTACGGTTTCGGTACCCACCGCGTGCCGCTGGAAATGAATTATCTGGAGACCTATCTGCGTGACAACGTGGAGGCGGTCAGTGTGCGCGACAACCCGATCAGTGAAATCGTTCCGGAAGGTATCAAGCTGGCCGACGGTACGGTCTATGAGCTGGATGTGATTATTCTGGCGGTGGGTTTTGATGCCGGTTCCGGTGCGCTGTCGCGTATCGATATCCGCGGCCGCAACGGCCTGTCCCTGCGGGAGGAATGGGAGAAAGATATCCGCACCACGCTGGGTATGCAGAAACACGGCTTCCCCAATCTCTTTATGACCGGTGCACCGCTGGCCCCGTCTGCCGCGCTTTGCAATATGACCACCTGTCTGCAGCAGCAAACCGAATGGATCAGCAATCTGATCCGCTTTGCTGACGAAAACGGTAAACGCGTGATCGAGGCCAGCGCGGAAATGGAAGATGCCTGGGTGGCCCATCACGACGAAGCCGCTAACGCCACGCTGATCTCCAAAACCAACTCCTGGTACAACGGCGCCAACGTCGAAGGCAAGCCGCGTCGCGTGCTGTCCTACACCGGTGGTGTCGGCACGTACCGGCAGAAATGCGACGAAATTGCGGCCAACCGCTACGCCGGTTTTGATATGGCCTGAGCCCGCAGCGGGCGCATCCCGCCCGCTGTTTCGACGCAGTGCATTCAGCCTAAGGAAGGATTGTTCCGCGTCGGAACCGGGTACATGGTAGTAAAAATAACAATACATGACCTCTCTCAAGAGAGGCAGGAGGAAACGATGAGCGACCTGAACAAGACTTGTGATGACTTGTTAGCGCGTCTGACCCGCGGCGAATCGCGGGTGCCGGGCGTGGTGGCGATGGTCACCGACCGTGAGCGCAACATCTACTCCGGTGCGGCCGGTGAACGTCGTCTGGACGGCGAGCCCATGAGCGACGACACAGTCTTTGCGATTATGTCCACCACCAAAGCCATTACCGGCACCACCGCCTTGCAATGTGTCGAGGAGGGCCTGCTGGATCTGGACGCGCCGGCCAAAGAATACGCCCCCGCCATCGGCGCAATTAAAGTCATCGAAGGCTTTGACAGTGCCGGCAAGCCGCTGCTGCGGGCACCCAAAAGCGATGTCACCACCCGCCAGCTGATGTTGCATACCGGCGGCTTTGCCTATGATTTTTTCGATGAGACCTATCTGCGCCTGGCCACGGAACACGGTCAGCCCTCGGTGGTCACAGGCCTGCGTGCGGCCATCGAAACACCGATGGTGTTTGATCCGGGTGAGCGTTGGCAGTACGGCACCAATATCGACTGGGTCGGTCAGGTGGTCGAAGGTATCCGCGGCAAACGGCTCGGCGAGGTCATGCGTGAGCGTGTCTTTGACCCGCTGGGCATGAAGGACATTGCCTTTACCCGCACGCCGGCCATGAAAGCGCGTACCGCGACCATCCACGCCCGCGGTGATGACGGCAGTCTGACGCCGATGGACGATTTTGCTTTGCCGGACAATCCCGAGGTGGATATGGGCGGTCACGGTCTTTACGGCACCGTGGGTGAGTATATGAAGTTCATCCGCATGTGGCTGAACGACGGCGCCGGACCCAACGGTGAGGTGCTGCGCGCGGACACGGTCGACTGGGCGGTCAAAGGCGCGCTGGTGCCGCCGCAGAAAGTCACCATGCTGCCCGGCGTGATCCCGTCCCTGTCCAATGATGCGGAGTTCTTTCCCGGACTCGGCAAGGACTGGTCCCACACCTTTATGGTCAACACCGAAAAAGCCCCGACAGGGCGACCGGCCGGGGCCATCGGCTGGGCCGGGCTGGCCAACAGTTTCTACTGGATAGACCGTGAAAACGGCGTCGGCGGTTACTGGGCAACGCAGATTCTGCCTTTCGGCGATCCGCAGTCCTTTACCGGCTATCTGGATTTCGAAACGGCGGTTTATGACTCACTGAACGGGCAATAATCCATGCCCGGACGCTTTCAATCCCGACCGGATACAGACGGGGCGGCAATGCCGCTCCGCCTGTATGTGTTTGCGGTTGCAGAGGATTGCTACTATGAGCGAACTGATCCCCTTCGGGAGCCTGCCCAAGTGGGTTCCCGGTAAAATTCTCCTCGCCAGCGATGAGCTTGGCTGGAAAAACGTCGCACTGCGGGCCTATCACTACGAAGGGCAGGATGTGGTTGTGCCGCCCATGCGCGATTTTATGCTGGTTAATTACAAGTCCGGTGTAACGCCGATGCAGCGCCGCTTTGAGGGGCGCTGGCGTAAAGAAACCCTCAGTCCCGGTGCCTGCTCACTGCTGACCCGCGCGCAGCAGGCTTACTGGAACTGGCGCGAACCCATAGACGTGACACACTTGTATTTATCGGGCCGGCTGGTCAGTGCCGTGGCCACTGAAATGACCGACTGTGAAGTCGATCATGTGGATTTACACGATGTACTGCGGGTCGAGGACCCGCTGATCAATATGATGATGGGCAATATCATCCGCGAAGCGCGCAGTCAGGGCATGGGCGGGCCCTTGTATGTGGATTCGCTGTCGCAGGCGCTGGCCGTGCACCTGTTGCGCCACTATGCGCAGATACGGGTCAAGCGCACGAGCTGCAAAGACAGCCTGTCGGTGGCCCAGCAAGCTCTGGTACGCGAGTATATCGAAGCGCATTTGTCTGAGCCCATGGACCTCAACAGTCTGGGCGCGCAGCTGGGGATGGGGGCCTGCCGCTTCTCGCGGGCTTTCCGTGCCAGTTTCGGCAGACCGCCTTATGCCTATGTGATTGAGCGGCGTCTGGCCAAAGCCCGGCGTCTGTTGGCGCACAGCAAACTGCCCATTAAAGCGATTTCCTGTAGCTGCGGATTTTCTGATCAACCGCACCTGACACGGTTGTTCAGACGCGCCTACGGGGTGCCGCCGGCGACTTACCGTAAATCGGCCCGCTGACGTGGTTTGACGGGCCTCAGCTGAGGCCCGCCCGTTTTGCCCGTGCGGCATGGAGTTTTTTGTAGCTCTCGATCAGCTTCAGGTGGCGGTCGAGGCCTTCGAGCTTCATGCTGGTCGGCGTCAGACCATAGAAGGTCACTTCGCTGTTGACCGAGCCGATCACGTTTTTCATCACCTCTTCGCCGAACATGCGCACCAGGTTGTCGTAGTAGTCGGCAATGTCCAGCTCATCGTCCAGCGCAATCTGTAACACGGCTTGCATTGCCTGATAAAACAAACGGCGCTCGACCGTGTTGTCGTTGTATTGCAGGAATGCCCCGACCTGCTCGTGCGCATCGGCCAGCTCGCCTATGGCCAGATTAATCAGCAGTTTCAGCTCCAGAATGGTCAACTGACCCCAGACGGTGTTTTCGTCAAACTCGATCCCGATCAGGGTGCGGATATCGGTGTAGTCGTCCAGTTCGCTGTCTTCCAGCCGTGCCAGCAGGGCTTCGAGCTGCGTGTCGTTGAGTTGATGGATATTGAGGATATCTTCGCGGAACAGCAGGGCTTTGTTGGTGTTGTCCCAGACCAGATCCTCGACCGGATAGATCTCGGAATAGTCCGGTACCAGAATCCGGCAGGCGTTGGCGCCGAGTTCGTCAAAGTGGGCAACGTAGGCCTGCTTGCCCATGTCCTGCAGCAGGCCGAACAGGTAAGCCGACTCGTCGGCGGTGCTGCCGGAAAAATCCCAGTCACTGAATTCATAATCGGCGCGGGCACTGAAAAAGCGCCAGGACACCACGCCGCTGGAATCGATAAAGTGTTCGACAAAGTTTTCCGGTTCGCGCACCGCCAGACTGTTAAAGCTTGGCAGGCGGATATCGTTCAGCCCTTCAAAGCTCCGCCCTTGCAGTAATTCCGTGAGACTGCGCTCCAGTGCAACCTGCATACTCGGATGCGCGCCGAAGGAGGCGAACACACCGCCGGTGCGGGGATTCATCAGGGTCACACACATGACGGGGAATCGCCCGCCCAGTGATGCGTCCTTGACCAGTACCGGAAAACCCTGCTCTTCCAGCGCGGCTATACCTTCAAGGATGGACGGATAGCGCTTGAGTACCGACTGCGGCACATCGGGCAGGGCAAGCTCCTGCTCGATAATCTGCCGTTTGACGGCCCGTTCGAAGATCTCGGACAGGCATTGCACCTCGGCTTCATGGCGGGTGTTGCCGGCACTCATACCGTTGGACAGAAACAGGTTCTCCAGCAGGTTGGAAGGGAAATACACCGTTTCGCCGTCGGCATAGCGGGTAAACGGAATCGCGCAGATACCGCGGTCGGCACGGCCGGAGTTGGTGTCGATCAGGTGCGAGGCTTGCAGTTCGCCGTCAGGGTTGTAAATCGCGCGGGTGTAGTCGTCGAGCAGCCCGTCGGGCAGACTGTCATCCGCCGGCAGGGCAAACCATTTCTCCTGCGGATAGTGCACAAAGGGCGCATCGGCCAGCTCTTCGCCGAAGAACTGATCGTTGTAGAAAAAGTTGCAGTTCAGGCGCTCGATAAACTCGCCCAGCGCCGAGCACAGTGCGCTTTCCTTGGTCGCCCCCTTGCCGTTGGTAAAACACATGGGCGAGGCGGCGTCGCGGATATTCAGCGACCAGACGTTCGGTACAATATTGCGCCAGGACGCCACTTCGATCTTCATGCCCAGATCTGCCAGGATGCCGGTCATATTGGCGATGGTTTGTTCCAGCGGCAGGTCTTTGCCCGGGATCCGGGTTTGCGCGTCTGTCGTCACCGACATCAGCATGGCCTGACTGTCGGCGTCCAGGTTATCGACGGTTTCGATAACAAACTCCGGCCCGTTCTGAATCACCCGTTTAACCGCGCAGCGCTCGGCCGAGCGGATAATGCCCTGACGGTCTTTGTCGGACAGATCCGCCGGGACCTCCACCTGAATGCGAAAGGTCTGCCGGTAGCGGTTTTCCGGATCGACAATATTGTTCTGTGCGAGGCGGATCTGTTCGGTCGGGATGTCGCGCGCATCGCAGTACATGCGGATAAAGTAAGCCGCACACAGCGCCGAGGAGGCGAGGAAATAATCAAACGGGCCGGGCGCGGAGCCGTCACCCTTGTAGCGGATCGGCTGGTCGCTGATAACGGTGAAGTCGTCGAATTTAGCCTCGATGCGTTGGTTTTCGAGGAAGTTGACTGTGATTTCCATGGCGCGTCCGTCGGTCAGGCTGCAAAAGGGCGTTATTATGCCGGTTTTCGCCTCTCAGCACAGGCGCGGCGGCACGGCTCAGGGGCGATTGCGACCGCTGGCGAGGTAGATCACCGCAGCGACCACCAGCACAATCCCCAAGGCCTGACTCAGACGCATGCTCTGGTCCAGCAACAGCCAGCCCAGCACCAGCGCCGAGGCCGGCTCCATATTCAGGATCGCCGCATTATTGGCCATGCCGATGCGCGGCAGGACGGTAAAGACCACGGTAATCCCGCTGCCGTACAGCAGGGTCAGTAACAACAGCCCCCACCAGGCCTGCGGCTGCGCCGGCAGCGTCAGCGAACCCTGCAGCAGGGACACCAGGCCGACCACACAGGCGGTGGTCAGCATCAACAGACCGGTGCGGACACGTCCGTCGAGACTGCCGAGCCAGCGTGTGGTTAACATCAGCGCGAGCGCAAACAACAGCGCTGCGGCAAAGGCCAGCACGATGCCGCTCAGCGACAGCGGCGTATCCGCGGCATCGCTGCCGCTGCCGATCACACCGAGACTCAGGGCCAGGCCGAACAGCACCACCGGCATGACCTGCCAGGTCCGGCGCTTGGCTATTTCGGTGCGTGTCAGTGCCGACAAAATCGCCAGCAACAGCGGGAAGGTATTGAAAATCAACAGGGCAATGGCGACCGGCAGCCGCGCCACAGCGGCATACAGACAATAGCTTTGCAGGGCGATCAACAGCCCGACCAGCAGCGCGCGCCGGGTCACGGGCGCGGGCGGCAGTTGCAGGCGTCCGGCCGCCGCCAGCATGACCGCCATCATCAGGGCGGTGACGCCGCTGCGCAGCACCAGTGCCAGATTGACCGTGGCGCCGTAGTCAAAGGCAAAACGCGCGGCAATATGGTTGGCGCTGAAACAAACCGCAACCAGCACCAACAGCAGCGTGCCCGGCCAGGCGTGCATGGCGGAGCCCGCGCGTGCCGGGGCGGTGGCTTTGCCGGAATCAGACATAAATACAACACCGAACAGCTGAAGCAGAAGGCCGCGATTGTAACGGAAACGCCGCTCCCCGGCGGGCTTTTGTTAAAAGCGCGGCAGCGGCAGGCAATTTCACCGGCGCCGGGCTTGGTCTATAGTGAGCGCGTTTGAGGATGGACGGATTTCCCTATGCAGCAAATCAATGTGGCCCTGTTCGGCTACGGATACGTGGGCAAGACCTTTCACGCGCCGCTGATCAACAGCGTCGACGGCCTGAAGCTGAGCACCGTGGTGTCGGGTGATAAGGACAAGGTGCTGGCCGATCTGCCCGGGGTCAGTGTGGAGCGCGATCATGCTGCCGCCGTGGCGCGTGACGACGTTGATCTGGTGGTGATTGCCACGCCGAACGACTCGCACTTCCCGCTGGCCCGGCTGGCGCTGCAAGCGGACAAGCATGTGGTGATCGACAAGCCGTTCACCACCACCGTGGCCGAGGCAGAGGAACTGATCGCACTGGCAGAATCGCGTTCCTTGTTGCTGTCGGCCTTTCACAACCGCCGCTGGGACGCGGACTTTCTTACCCTCAAAGAACTCATCCACAGCGGCCGCCTCGGTGAGGTGGTGTATTTCGAATCCCACTTTGACCGCTACCGTCCGCAGGTCGTCGAGCGCTGGCGCGAAACCGCCGAACACGGCGGTCTCTGGTACGACCTCGGCCCGCATCTGGTCGATCAGGCCTTGCAATTGTTCGGCATGCCCGACGCCGTCAGTGCCGATCTGGCCCGCCAGCGCGAAGGCGCGAAACAGATCGACTACTTTCATGTCCTGCTGCGTTACGCGCGCCTGCGCGTCGTGCTACACGGCAGTACGCTGGTGCCGGGCGGCAGTGCCCGGTTTCTGGTTCACGGCACCAAAGCCAGTTTCCGCAAAGCGGGTCTGGACACCCAGGAAGCCGCCCTCAAACGCGGCGAACAGCCCGGCTGCGAAAACTGGGGCGTGGACGATGCGCCCGGCGAACTGATCCTGCCGCAGGACACAGGCCCGCAGGCGCAAGCCGTGCCCGGCCGGGCCGGCGACTACCGTCAGTATTACGCAGGCGTACGCGACGCGCTGCGCGGCGAAGGCCCCGATCCGGTACCGGCCTCGCAGGCGGCGGATGTGATGCGGATTATCGAACTGGCTATTGCGGCGGCCGCTGAGGGCAGGGAGCGGTGCCTGAGCTGCGTCTGAGCCGCTTATGGTCTGTTTCCGGCTTTTTTGCGCGCAGCCCGCTTAATTCTGCTTGAGTCCGCCGTGGGTGTGGCCATATGTGCATAGCCGCCCGACTCTGGCCGGGCGGATTATGTTTTGTTGGTGGACGAACAAACCGTTCCAACGGCGATCGTCAGATAGCAGTCTTTAAGATGCTGCCCGTTTACGGGTTTTCTTCACCGGCTTTATCGCTGCCCTTTCGGCCTTGATCTTCTCCAGCAGGGCTTCGGCACTGTTCTCACCACTGATCAGCTCCGGGTTATCTTTGCGCCACTGTTCGGTGAGTTCACCGCGGAACGCCTTGGCCAAGATCGACTGGGTGAGGTTGTTAACCCGGGCCAGGGCCTTGTTGACCTGCTGTTCGATACGGTCGGCATGGGCGAAGAGCTGGTCTACCCGGCGGACGATTTCGGTTTGTTCGTCGACAGGTGGTAGCGCAAACGCTATATCGTTCAGCGTAGTCAAACTCAAAAATGGCTGTGCTCCGCCTCTGGTTTGCTCATCGAATATTCGCTGCTTTTGAGAGTCGAAAAAGAACTTCAAATAATTCGAAACGATAAAGCTCGGCCTTTTTATTATTGCGATATTCTTAAAGCTAAACTCGAAATCGACATCAACCAAAACATTATTGCCTGTTCCTGCGCCTATATTTACTACTAATAAGTCCCCTGCTTCTGGAAAGCACTTAAGGTATAGCTCTCGATGATCTTTTTCGGAGATGTATCGATTTTCAGAAAAGTCCAGTTGGCCACCCGTAAGATCCTTAGCCATTACATAGGGATAGCCTGAAGCCATGAGCTTCGGTGTGTTATGAGCGCCATCGGTGATCTTCAGGGCTACATTGCCCAAACGACGCCAAACCCAAGAGCGAGGTATCCTGAAAGGTTCTTCGCTTTCCGCTGGAGAGGTGTGCCTAGTCTCACGAATTCCAAGTCTCTTTCGTTCTTCTTTAGCTATTAAAGAAAAGTCAGTGGCTTCTCGACAAACTGCCTGCTCTCTCCACTCCTCCGTCAACTTTCCACTCACCGCAGCAGCCAGCACGGACTGGCGGAAGCGTTTAAGGATTTGCGGGATGCATTCGAGGCGGGCTTTGGTGTTTTCCACCTGGGCCAGCAGGGTGTCGAGTTTGTCGGCGATGACTTTTTGTTCGGCTAGGGGGGGTAAAGGTAGCCGCACCTCTGATAAGCCTTTACCAGTAATCTGCGGTTGAGCAGAACCAGAAATGGTGTCATCCAAACCTCGTGCTTTCAGCGCAAAGTACAAAAATCTCAGACCAACTAGCGCAGTCGGCTGCCCGTCGAGAGCCATAGCATTACCGTTTATGTAAGAGAACGGTTCGGAGATATGCAAATTGCCGCAAGTTGCTCCCCGACAGGTAATCATGATTGTGGGGTGCTCATGGGTATACTGGTCAAAGTATCCGATTTTCCCGTTGGCACCGTAAACAGTGTAACCCTCGTCCAATAAAGACTTGGTCGATATGGTCTTCCATTGCTTTGGTGTGGTTAATTCGGTCAACAGCGGAGCACACCACACTTTTGGTAAAGGTTCGCCAATATATCCAAGGCTCATTTCCCGACCTCACCCATCACTTCCTGCAAAAGCACTTTCGCCCCATCAGCCTCCTCCTCAGCTCCCAACTCCCGCATCAATGCATCCAGGTCCCCCAGCGCCTGCACCAGTTCGCTCATGGCTTCAGCCGCCAGCACACCCGGCTCCGGCAGATTGGCGGCATCCACACTGTCACTGTCTTTCAGCCAGGAAATATCCAGGGAGTCGCCCTTGTGTTCGGCAATCCACTGGCGGCTGAAGCAGCGCCAGCGACTGTGGGCCAGCCGGGGGTCAACACCTTCGTTCTCACCGGTGTTTTCGGGCAGTTCCACGTCTTTGGAGTGGAAGCTGTATTCACCTTCGGTGCGTTCACTGTCGCCGTTGGGGCTTTCGCCATACACGCTTTCAAACGGCTTCAGGTGCTTTTCGCCAAAGGGGGTGCGTTTGCCAAAGCTGGGCATGTTGGTGCGCAGGTCATAGACCCAGACATTTTCCGTGCAGTTTTCTTCCTGATACCGGTCCGTTGCGCTGCCCTTGGTGAAGAAGAGGACGTTGGTCTTCACCCCCTGGGCGTAAAAGATGCCGGTGGGCAGGCGCAGGATGGTGTGCAGGTTGCACTTGTTCATCAGGTCCCGGCGCACGTCGGTGCCGACACCGGCCTCAAACAGCACGTTATCCGGCAGTACCACGGCGGCGCGGCCACCGGGTTTCAGGTTGCGGTAGATGTGCTGCAAAAAGGCCAGCTGTTTGTTGCTGGTTTTGTAGGTGAGGTCGTCCCGGGTGATGCTGGCGTCACCGCCTTTGCTGGTGCCGAAAGGGGGATTGGCGAGGATGACATCGGCCTTTTCCAGCCCGGCGCCGGCCTGGCCCAGGGCGTTGCCCAGCTGCACTACGCCATCGGCTCCCCCTTCCATGCCGTGCAGCAGGCAGTTCATCAGGGCCAGGCGACGGGTGCCGGGTACCAGTTCTATACCCACATAGGCGCGGGTGCTCTGGAAGGCTTTCTGTTCGCTGGTCAGGTCGTACAGGTCGTCGGTCTGGCTTTTGATGTACTCGTGGGCGGCAATCAGAAAGCCCGCCGTACCTGCGGCCGGGTCCTGGATGCGCTCGCCGGGTTGGGGTTTCAGGCAGCGCACCATGGTGTTGATCAGGGCCCGGGGGGTGAAGTACTGGCCGGCGCCGGATTTGGTTTCGTTGGCGTTTTTTTCCAGCAGGCCTTCGTAGAGATCACCCAGGCCGTCTTTCTGGGCACTGAACCAGTCGATCTGGTCCAGGGTTTTGATCAGCTGCTCCAGATGGCGCGGTTCCCGCAGGCGGGTCTGGGCATCGGCATAGATGGCGCTGATCAGGGGATCATCGTGTACCAGGGTGCCATCGGCATTCTTGCCGGTGGACAGGCTCAGCAGAATGCGTTTGTAGTCGTTCAGCAGGTTGATCCCGGATTTGCCGTTCAGGTCGGTCCAGCGGCAGCCTTCCGGCAGCGGGTGCTTTTTCAGGGTGCCGGCTTCGGTGTTCTCGTGCACCATTTTGATAAACAGCAGCAGCACCAGTTCGGTGACATAGTCCGAGTAGTTGATGCCGTCGTCGCGCAGGACGTCGCAGAGGTTCCAGAGTTTCTGGACAATGTCGTTGTTGGTCATGGGTTCTCGCAGTGTGACTGAATTCAGTGGTAAGGCTGCAACTCGTTGCTGTCGCTGGTCATCAGGTGAAGCAGGCGCGGGTTGAGGAATAGTTTTTCGTTGCCTGCAGTTCTCTCCTGGAGTACGCCTATCTCAACCAGCTGTTTCAGGTAACTGGAGGCTGTCTGACGCTTGGCAATGTCTTTTTCTACCAGGTTACTGATGCGGCAATAGGGCTGTTCAAAAATGGTTTGAACCAGCTCGTGGCTGTAGATCTTGGGTAGTTCATGCCGGACATGGTTTTCTGTTTCGGCAATCAGCTTTCGCATGGCGGAGATTTTCGCGCAGGTCCAGGAGGACACCTGTTCCACACCATTAAGCATAAAGATAATCCACTCCTGCCAGTCTCCGGTGCGGGTAACCCGGGTCAGCAGTCGGTAGTAATCGTTTTTGTGCTGAACAATGTAGCGACTCAGATAGAGAATGGGCAGTGTGAGCAGTTGTTGCTCAATCAGGTACAGGACATTGACGATACGCCCGGTCCGGCCATTGCCGTCGTGGAACGGGTGAATAGCCTCGAATTGGTAATGGCTGACGGCCATTTTGATCAGTGGATCCGTGTCATCGTCCGAATGCAGATAGTTTTCCCAGTTGGTGAGAAGATTGCGAATAAGCTCCTCTCCAACGGGAGGGGTGTAGATGGTTTCACCGCTTGCCTGATTGCCGATAGTGGTTCCGGGAACTTTACGGAAAGGCATCTCTTTGCCTTTCAGGGTGCTGCATATTTCAATAGCCGTACCTGAACACAATGGTTTGTGCTGAAGGTGTATGAAGCCTTCGTAAAGGGCTGTCCGGTATCGCAGTGCTTCTTTTGTGGCCGGGTCAGCTCCGTGATCTTCCTGCGAATATTGAAATAGCTTGTCGGTCGTGGTGACGATGTTCTCGATCCCGGAACTGTCTTTGGCCTCCAGCAGTGGTAGCAGGTTTATTAGCAAGGATTGATTTGGAATCAGTTGCCCGGCCTGTTTCAGTTCTGCCAGAGCGGCCCGGGCGGGAATGCAGGCCTTGAGAATACGGAGATTTTCCGTCGCTTCTTTGGCTGGCGGCAGCGGAGGTAAGTGGTTATAAGGCTGATCTGCTCGCCAGGCCATGTTTAAATTCCTTTAAAATTTCGACACAGATGTGTGTTTTGGGCAGTCTATGTTTATGTGGTAAACATAGCAATGGCCAATGTCGAAAAAACGGCAAAAAATCGACATGCAGGGAGTCTGTGTCGATGCTGTGAATATAGCCCGCCCCGAAGCAGTTATTCAGGCACGACGCTCCGGCCACATGGCCTCGTTCAGCTCGTCCAGCACTGTATCCAGCTGTTCCCCCAGTATCTTGTCCATCTGCTTTGCGCCGCCATCATCGGCAAAGCGGTTGTTGACAAATTCCCGGTCGATGATGACTTCGTGCACCAGCTGTTTTGACAGTCGCTCCAACCACTTGCGTTGGTTCGGTGTCCAGTTGTGTTGGGTGTAAATGCGGTCCATGGCTTTGGCTACGCGCTCTTCAAAAGGAATCAGCGCTTCGCCCAGGGCTGCGCGGCGGATGTAGCCGATGATGCTGGCGGCAATGTCCTTGTTGGTCTGGTTGCGCACGGCGCTCTGCAGCTTGGCCTCCGAGAAACCGTGATTGTCGAGCAGAAGCCGGATTTCTTTCAGCTGCTCCCGGGTGAGATTCCGGGGTTTGTTGACGACCACGGCCAGAGCAGCTGACTGGTTGAGCTGTTCTTTGATGAAGCGGTTGAATTCGTCGAGATAGTCTTCCGGGCGTTCGTGCGTGCCGTAACTCTGGGCGCGTTCGAGGAGTTCGTCTTCGTGGGTTGAAATAAGAGGCATGTGTTCACTGCCCATGACGCTCTTCACGTCCGCCAACTGGTTCAGCAGTCCGCTGTGCTGCTTTATGAACCCGGAGGCCCGGCGCGGGCCAAGCTGTTGCAGGTGCTGGTGCAGGGACTTGGGTTCCACGCCCCAGCTCTGCTGCAGTTCGTCCAGTTTCTGTTTCAGTGCCGGGCGGCTCTGCGCTTTGTTGTCAGCCTTGCGCAGTACCCGCATGAGCTTCTGGCTGAGCTGGCTGAGCACCACATCAGCCTGGCTTTCGCCCTGTTCTTCACCGGGGCTGTTGAGGGCTTTTTCCAGTTGCTCGTCGTCAGTGAGCTCGTCGACCAGTTGCGCCAGCGTGATGTTGGGGTCTTTCACCAGCGGCTTCATGGTGTTCACATCCTGCAGGGCGGCGTAGATATCCACAGGATCATAGATGCGGAACACGGTCTTGCCGATTTCATCGCAACGGCGGGTGGCACGGCCGATCATCTGTTCGTAGAGGATGCGTGAGCGAACCCGGCGCATGAACACCAGATTGCAGATGCGCGGTACGTCGATGCCGGTGGTCAGCAGGTCCACAGTGATGGCGATATTGGGGTAGCGTTCGTTCTTGTAGCGGCGGATAAGCTGCTCCACCTTGTCGCTCTGGCCGGTGATCTTGGCCACGGCGGCTTCGTTGTAGCGGCCGTTGTAGAGGTCTTTGAAGGCGTCGTCCAGCAGGCGCTTGACCATGTCGGCGTGCAGATCGGTGGCGCAGAAGATCATGGTCTTTTCGTCGCCGAAGGGGTCGAGCTCCTGCACCAGCTGTTCGCAGATTACCCGGTTGAAGTTTTCGTTGATGACCCGGCGGTTGAAGGCATCGACTTCAAAGTTGAGTTCGTCTTCCAGCTCGGTGGTGTCTACTTCACCGGTCCGGGTATTGATGACTTCAACCGGTTTACCTTTTTCAAAGGTGATGCCGTTCCGGGTGAGCAGGGTTTCGTAACGGATGGGCGGTTCGTGGTCGATCAGCCAGTCATCTGCCACCGCTTCACGGTAGGAGTAGGTGTAAACGGGCTTGCCGAAAATCTCGCTGGTGTGTTTGGCCGGGGTGGCAGTGAGCCCGACTTTTATCGCATCGAAGTAGTCCAGAACCCGGCGGTAGCTGGACAGGTACTGGCCGGTGTCACGGGTGGCCAATTCACCTTCGGTCATTTCCTGATCCAGGGTGTAGCCCCGGTGGGCTTCGTCCACGATGATGCAGTCGAACCGGTCAATCGGTGGCGGGGTGTCGCTCATAAAAATGCGTTTGACCATGGCCTGCACAGTGGCGACCTGAATGCGGGTTTCCGCTTCGGCGGCCATATCACCCAGTTCTGCCACGTTGTAGATCTTGCTGAGGGTGAGGTTCTGGTCCAGTGGCGCTTCGTTGAAGGCATCTATAGCCTGCTGGCCCAGCTCGGTACGGTCCACCAGAAACAGAATGCGATGGAAACGTTCGGTTTTCAGGAAGCGGTACATCAGCCCGATGATGGTTCGGGTTTTACCTGTGCCTGTGGCCATGGCCAGAAGCGCCGTGCGTACGTCCCGGGCCAGAGCCTGTTCGGTGGCGACTATGGCTTTTTGCTGATAGTCCCGCAGTTTCAGGTAGCCGAAGGGTTCCTCTTTTAACAGTTTTTCGGCATTTTCCTTGTCCCGTTCCAGCAAATCCAACAGACCAGCGGGCGTGTGAAACTGTGGCAGTGGCCGGCGCAGATTGCTGGGCTCCCGTACATCCCGGAACCAGGTACCGGATTGTTCCGCCAGTTGGGGTACATAGGGACGGCCGTTGCAGGAATAGACAAAGGGCACATGGTAGTGACCGCTTTCATCAGCGGGCCAGGCAATGGTGCGGCGTATCTGTTCCCAGGCCCCCACTAACGGCGCCTCCACTTTAAACCCTTTGCTGTAACGTTCAGCCTGGCTGATTTTTCCGGCGACGTTGATGTTTTCCTTCTTGGCTTCAACGACCGCGATGGGGATCAGGTCTGCAAACAGAACGTAATCGGCCTGGCCTCTCTCGCCGTTATGGTTGGTGGGCCATTCGGCTATGGCACGGTAGTGGCCTTTTTCCGGACGGGCGCCTTTCTGGTATGTGAGCGCCTGGCTGTCTGCTTCCCAGCCTGCTTCAACAAGTTGCTGGTCGATCAGAACGCGGGTGAGCTCTTCGTTCAGGACCAGGGTGTCGGAAGCGGCCCGGGTCTGTTTGGCCACCTGCCGGCGTTGCTGGCTGGCTGTTTGCTCGCCCTGTTCGGCGATTTTCTGCTGCAGTTCCCGGATCTTTTGTTCATAGGCCCGCTGCTGCTCTTCCAGAGCTTGCTCGTGTTTGCGGGCCTGCTCCGCCAGCTCCCGGGACTCATCATCCATGGCGAGGGCCAGCGCTTCATATTCAGCTTTTTCTTTCTCGATCAGCTGCTTGAGTTGCTGGCTGCTATCGAGCTCCATGTTCGCCTGCCGGAGGTCGTGGCGGAGTTTTTCAATATCGGTATGCAACTGGCGTAACTGTGCGCTGGGGTCGGCCGGCGGTACAAAGGGGCCCGGCTTGAAGGAGGTGCCGGCTTTGCCAAAAGATCGGTGGAACCAGATCGCCAGTTCTCTGGCCAGTTTAAGGCCGTCCATCGCTTCCTTGTGCCGGGTGCGAAACTGGTGTGTTGCCCGGTTCCCTTCGATGCGCAAGGTATGGAAAAGCTCTCTTACCTGGGGTTCAAGCTGCAGTTCTTTGTTGAGGCGATAGAGAAGGTCCGACTGGCTTGTTTTTTCGTCGAAGTCGATACCGGACAGCGCTGCGAGATGCTGTGCAAGCGCTTCGCCGAGTTGTCGAAGCTTAATGAGTGTTGTGTTGGGGTCGCTTGAGAACGCGCGTTCGGCAGCACTGGAAAGCTCAACGAAAAGACGGTCGTGTTCAGCCAGAAAGGCAAAATTTTCCGATGGGTTAATGCCATCCCGCACAGTTAACTCCCTATACCCTGGATCACTACCCGGCGCGCTAAAAACGATGAACCGCTCAGGTGCAAACTAAAAGATTGAATTGTTGTAGCTGGTTGCTTTACAAAATTTTATGACTTTATCAGTGATCTTTGGATCTGCAAATCGATCCATGGGGGATTTGTTGTGTTTTATCAATGGTCAAGACCGAAGATCGACCATCCGGGTATGTAGTGGTCAACCATTTCCGTCCGGTGAATTAAGTTTTTCTTCCGCCTTTGCGGGCGGGAATCCACCGTTGTACTGATGGGGACGCAGCCATAGCGTTTTACATCACTGCGCCACATCCCGCACCAGGCGCACCCAGTTGCGGATGGAGATGAAGTCTGAGGCCATCTCCGAGGCCAGCTCGTAGTCAGCCGGTTCGCCGGTCTTGGGATCGCTGCGCTGGGCACCGGCGCCGTGCCAGTCAAAGTACGCCGTGGCGCTGGCGTTTTTCTTACTCCAGGCCGGGCCAAAGGCGACGTAGTCGGCGGTCCATTTGAAGTCGCCCTGAGTGGTGCTGGTCCAGAAGTAGTAGGCGTTTTCGACGCTGTCGAAGGTTGTCAGGCTGGTGTTGAAGAAGTCGGTATTAATCGCCGGGAAGGTTTTCTTCTCATAATCCACCAGACTCTGCAGCTCCTTGGCGTTGGGCAGGCGCCAGTCATCATGGCCGGCGATAGTAGCCTTGTCGGCATATTCCAGCGCCTCCACCCAGTTCATCCGCTTGCCGCTGTCATCCTGTGTCCACATCAGGCCGGTGGAGCGGTCGGTGACGGTGCCATCGCCGTTGTCCACATAGTTCAACTCCGCCCCCTTGATGGAAGCATCCTGCCCGGTGTAAAGGCTGGACCCGGAAGGAGGCAACAGCTTGCCCTGAGTGTCGTACTGCTGCGTCTGTCCTGTGTCCGGCAAGCGCGGGCCGCTTGCGCTGGCTGAGGAGATGCCGGCCAGGAGCATCAGGGGGATCAGTGATCGGCGAACAACAGGGGCAATGCTCATGGTCCAGAGTCCCAAGGCAGATGGCAGGAATTATCGGTCGCCCATCATCGGTAATGGCCATGCCCGGGTCAACCTCTCGCGACGACAGTCCGGCCTCGCCGAGGTCGGTATCAGCAGCCGCATCGCCAAAGACATCCCGGCGTCAAGCTGTGGCAGCTTTGACTGCCTGTTCTCCAGCCCCCTTTGCCTTCAAATGCCATCCTGGCAACGCTCTCTGTGGACAAGGTGATCTGATTTTCTGTATTTTTATACAGCATACTGAATGACAGATGCCGAGGGTGCTTGTTTTATCACTTGGCTGTGCTCACTTCTGACTGGAAACAGACGGAAAATCCCTTCGTCATCAAAGTCCTGGACTGGCCGTTGCAGGATTAAGACGCACGGCAAAGCTGCAAAACGCGCATGCTCGTTTTCATCGGAAGGGAATGGCTGTGATATCTCGGTTTATCCTTTCTCTTCAGGAACGTATAACAGCTCTCCCAATTTTTGGTTGAGAGCGATAATGCGCATGTGCAGTATTATAATGTTAGCCTAAAGTGAGAATTCATGGAACGGTTTGAGATCGAGGTAAACAAAAAGGGCCATCTCACTAAGCGAGAGTCATTTGATCTCGAGTTCAAGCAATCGTTTCATTACGGGGATTCTTTGCACTTTTACGTTCGGTCCCTGGTAGGTATGGCAAACAACAGAGGTGGTCAGATCGTATTCGGCATAAAGGATAGGCCTAGGGAGCCAGTGGGGTTGCAGAATGACAAGTTTGACAATCTCGACCCGACAAGGCTTAACGCTATTATCCTGGAATACTTCTCTGCTGACCTAAGTTACTCGATTGATAGCTTTAAATGGCGGGGGCGAACTTTCGGAATCTTGTCAGTGCAAGAAGCACGGGTAAAACCCATCGTTTGCAGAAAGAGCCAAGGTAAGCAGTTGAGAGAGGGTGCGATCTATTATCGGTATAGGGGTGAAACTAAGGAAATCCGTTACGCTGAGCTCGCAGCAATACTCGATGCTGAACGAGAAAAGGAAAAAAAACTGTGGATGTCTCACATACAAAAAATAGGTGCGGTGGGACCGAGCCAGGTTCACATTCTCGATACTGCCCGTGGTGAGCTTTCAGTTGGCGACAAAACGGTGCTCATCGACAGCGGTGTTATCGACAAAATCAAGTTCATTAGGGAAGGCCACTTTGTTGAAAAGAAAGGGGCTCCAGCCCTAAAACTTGCTGGTGATATCTCTGGAGTCTTGGATGCCGATCGCATCATCTATGCCGAGAGCGCATATCCTTACACGACGGCCCACGTTTTATCAGAAACTGGTATAAATCAGTACGAGTTTCAAGCTGTTGCGTGGAAGTACAAGATAAAAGGAAACCAGCAGTATCATACAGAAGTCACGACCGGACAAAAATCCAAGATAAATAAATACTCTAAGGCCGTGATTGATCTTATTCGAGCCGAGGTGCGTCGAGATCCGGATATCATAAATAAAGTGAAGCGGCAGTTCTCGACGTGGAAGCGAAAGGTTAACCAGTGAATTAAGCCGACGAATTTTCCGCTGCCGCTACAAATTGGCGGCTTATTCAGAGCGTTAGGCAGTCGAGTTACCCACGAACAGTAGACTCCCTCCATAGTCAGGCTTACTCCTGACGCGGAGGTGCAAGATGGCCAGGAAAAACTACCAGCACTATACCGATGCGTTTCGCCCTGAGGCGTTAAGGTGTGCTGACCAACCCGGATATACCGCTTCATCAGTGGCGAAGGCACTGGGGATACATACCGGTCAGGTCTACCACTGCCCAGAGCCGAAGACGCGCCGGAGGTCAGCTCGCTGGTGCCGTGATAGGCCTCGCAGGTGACGATGATGCCGGTGCCACCGCTGTCACACGGATCGCGAGATCGTTGGCTTCAGCACCGGTACACAAGTACATCCACATCGCTTTGCTGATTGCATCGGGCACATGGTCCAGCAGCGCTTCGGTGTAATCAAAATACCTATCCTGCAGATAGCGTGTATGGGTGTTCAGCATCGAGATCAGCGCACTTCCCGCTGGCTCGGCTGGCGCTGCGCGGCGAAGGCCCCGATCCGGTGCCGGCCACGGAGGCGGCGGATGTGATGCGGATTATCGAACTGGCTATTACGGCGGCCGCTGAGGGCAGGGAGCGGTGCCTGAAGTGAGCCACCGGCGGCCGATTCAGCCATAAACCCAGCTTATCGCAAATCAGCTTATTCAGGCTGCCTATCATCGAGATAGACAAATACGATTGGACTACTATATAAGTAAATCATAATATTCTTATCAAGCTGATAAGCAGCTCAATCCAATTAACCCGGAGAACACAAATGGACACTATGGAAACTGTACAAAACCAAATCCAGCCCATGCCGCGGATCAATGAGCCGGCACCGGCGTTTGAAGCCAAAACCACCCACGGCGTGAAGAAGCTTGAAGACTATCGCGGTAAATGGCTGGTGCTGTTTTCCCACCCGGCTGACTTTACTCCGGTTTGCACCACGGAATTTATGGCCTTTGCCAAGCGCCATGCGGATTTTCAGGCCATGAATACCGAGTTGCTGGGCCTGTCAATCGATAGCTACTTCAGCCATATCGCGTGGATGCGCAATATCAAAGAAAACTTCGGTGTCGAGATTCCGTTTCCGATCATCGAAGATCTGAGCATGAAGGTGGCTAATGCTTACGGCATGATCCATCCGGGCGAGGGTGATACCTCAGCGGTACGCGCCACCTTTATTATTGATCCGGAAGGCATTTTGCGGGCGATGGTGTACTACCCGATGTCTAACGGTCGCTCCATCGATGAGTTTGTCCGCCTGGTGAAAGCGCTGCAGACATCCACCGAGAACGGTGTGGCAACCCCCGAAGGCTGGCAGCCGGGCGATAAGGTCATCGTGCCGCCGCCGTCGGATATGGATGCAGTGACTACCCGTATGGAAGAAGGTTATGAGTGCCAGGATTGGTACTTCTGTAAGAAGTCGCTCTGATCTGTAGAGCCGCTTCGGTCAAACCGGCCGGCCCGCGTCTTATGCGGG
>JAUOPI010000034.1 GCA_030546905.1 Granulosicoccaceae sp. 1_MG-2023
GCCCGCGAAAGCGCGCTGGCCATCGAAAGCAATATCCTGATGGGGTTTGAAGTGGTGGCGCTGGTGGAAATCAGCGAACTCGAACGCATGGTGACCGAAGAAGAAACCGTCTCCGTGCGTGACGAAATCCATTGCATAGACCGTAAATTCAAGCTGATGCGCCTTGGCGGCGACCTCAAAGCCCGCCTGCGCGCCTTGGGCAGGCCTTATGTGGTGTTGGCGCTGGACGCCGACGACTACACCGTACACAGCGCACTGCTCGAAGAACTGGCCGCCTCGCAGAACAATATGAGTATCATCCCGCCGCTGCGCGGGCTGCCGCTGATGGGGACGGAAATCTCCCCGATCTTCCGTCACGAAGTCATGCATCTGCGTATCCGCAACAACCTCGCAAACCGCATCCCGCGTTTTATCAAGCGTGGCTTTGATATTGTGCTGTCCGGTTTGGGCTTGTTGGCGCTTTCGCCCTTGTTTGTGTACCTGATTATCAAAGTAGGGCAGGACGGCGGCCCGGCGTTCTATAGCCAGCGACGGATAGGGCGTAACGGACGCATTTTTAAGTGCTGGAAGTTCCGCTCTATGCACGTCAATGCGGAGAAAAAACTCCAGGAGCTGCTGCGCGACAACCCCGAGGCGCGTGCAGAGTACGAGAGAACGCAAAAACTCAAAGACGACCCCCGCATCACCAAGCTAGGGCATTTTATCCGTGCCACTAGCATCGACGAATTACCGCAACTCTGGAACGTATTTACCGGCGATATGAGTCTTGTGGGCCCGCGTCCTGTGCGTCCGGATGAGTTGTCCCTCTACGGTGCGCAATCGCGTTATTACCTGCAAACACGGCCTGGGATAACAGGGTTATGGCAGATTAGCGGCCGCAATGACGTCGAGTACCATACCCGTGTGAGCCTTGATGCATGGTACGTGCGCAATTGGTCGCTCTGGTATGACATTACGATTCTTTTTAAAACGGTACGTGTAGTACTTCATTCCAACGGTGCTTACTAAAGGAATAAGCTTGAAACATACCATTCTGGTTATTTCGCCTTTCTTTTATCCGGAGGCGATTTCAACGGGTAAATACAACACCCATATGGTCGAGGCATTGCGCGATGCCGGTCATGATGTAGATGTCATTTGCTCGTATCCGTTGTACCCCGCTTGGCGTCCGGCCCCTACTGATAAGCAGTTGGATGGGGTGCGTATCACCCGTGGCGGCTTGCGAGTGCGCTATCCGGCCTCTGCTGTGCTGCGGCGTCTTTGCCTTGAAGCCTGGTTTGCCATGTTTGCTCGCAAAGCGGTACGGCAAAAACAAAAAGAATACTCAAAAGTGGTGCTCATCTACCCGCCGAACCTGGCCGGTGTGCTGACTGCCCGTCTTTTCCGGGAGTCGGAAACCCAACTTGTAGGGATAGTGCATGATCTGCAAGGCGTGCTTATCAAGGCGGAAAACGGCCTGTTCCGGCGTCTTGTGTTTCGCGGCGTAAAAATGCTCGAGAGGGCTGCGTTTAATAGCGTGGATAGCCTGATCTACCTGTCTGAAAATATGCGCGCAAATGCCAATGCTGCGTATCCGGGGCTTAAACCGGCTTCGGAGGTGGCGTATCCGTTTGTGTCTGTTGACGAGCAGGCAGGCGCGCCGCGCGACTACTTCAACAACGGCAAGCTCAATATCGTCTACTCAGGGGCGCTGGGCGAGAAGCAGAACCCGGAAGGTCTGCTGGCGCTGTTTGTAGCGCTTGCCCAGGATGAACGGTTTCGTTGTCATATTTTTTCAGCCGGGCGTGTGTTCGAGCAATTAAAGGCGAAATCCAACGGGAGCGGGGTGGAGTTTCATCCGTTGGTCCCGCAAGAGGATCTGATTAGCTTATTGAGTTCCAGCGCGCTGCAGGTGGTGCCGCAGGTATTGGATACATCTGACGGCGCATTTCCTTCGAAAATCCCGAATATCGTATCACTTAACACGCCGTTGCTTTGTATCACGCCTGAGCATGGCGAGCTGCATAAGCTGCTCAGCAGCTCGGGAAGGGCGCTGCTGTGCGGGCACTGGGGTGTGGAAAAAATTAAGGAAGAAGTGCGCCGCTTTCTATTGGAAGGTGGCGTGGCTGACACTTATGAACCGGACCTCATTACGAAGTTCGATGTAAAAGATTTAGTAGAGAAAATTACCGGATAAAGACTGATGACGAAAAAAGTAGCACTGATAACGGGTATCACTGGGCAAGACGGGTCTTATCTTGCGGAGTTTCTGCTCGCCAAAGGGTATGAGGTTCACGGTATCAAACGTCGGGCGTCGTTGTTTAATACAGACCGGATCGATCATATATACCAAGATCCGCACGCAAGTCACCGAAACCTGTATTTGCACTACGGGGATTTGTCGGATTCGTCCAATTTGATCCGTATCGTACAAGAGACGCAGCCGGACGAGATTTACAATCTGGCAGCGCAATCTCACGTGGCCGTGTCTTTCGAATCGCCGGAATACACCGCTGATGTAGATGGCTTGGGAACGCTTCGCTTATTAGAAGCTATCCGGTTTCTGGGGTTGGAAAAAAAGACGCGGTTCTATCAGGCATCTACATCTGAACTTTACGGACTTGTTCAGGAAATTCCCCAAAAAGAAACAACACCTTTCTACCCGCGATCGCCGTATGCGGCTGCGAAGCTTTATGCCTACTGGATTACCGTAAATTACCGCGAATCTTATGGGATATACGCGTGTAACGGGATTCTGTTTAATCACGAGTCGCCCCGGCGTGGTGAGACATTTGTTACCCGAAAAATCACTCGAGGTATGTGCAATATTGCGTTGGGTCTCGAGAAATGTCTTTTTATGGGGAATATTGATTCCTTACGGGATTGGGGACATGCAAATGACTATATCCGGATGCAATGGTTGATGCTCCAGCAGGATCAGGCAGAAGACTTTGTAATTGCCACCGGCAAGCAATATTCGGTTCGTGAATTTATCTCCTGGACTGCAGCAGAGCTGGGAATCACGCTGGAGTTTAGCGGCTCGGGTGTAGATGAGATCGGCACGATAACCGCGATTGACGGTGACAAAGCCCCTGCGCTCTCAGTTGGGGATGTGATTGTACGTATCGATCCGCGCTATTTCCGTCCCGCGGAAGTGGACACTTTGCTTGGTGACCCGGCGAAAGCTAAAGAAAAGCTAGGTTGGGTGCCTGAAATCACCGCGCAAGAGATGTGCGCTGAGATGGTTGTGGAAGACTATAAATCCGCGCAGCGTTTGACTTTGTTGCGTGAGCACGGCCTTGAACTGCCGGTCAGTACGGAGAGCTAAAAGTGACGTATCAATTAGAAGGTAAAAAGGTTTGGGTTGCCGGGCATAAGGGGATGGTCGGCTCTGCGGTAGTACGACGACTTGCTAGCGAAAACTGCGAGATCCTCACTGTTGACCGTAGTGAGGCGGACCTGATGCGCCAGTCAGAAGTCGAAGACTTCATGGCCAGTGCTAAGCCGGATGCGGTGGTCGTTGCGGCAGCAAAAGTTGGCGGTATTCTGGCCAATGATACCTATCCGGCAGAGTTTCTCTACAACAACCTGATGATTGAGTCGAATATTATTCATAACGCTTATAAAGTTGGTGTAGAAAAGCTTCTTTTTTTGGGATCTTCGTGCATCTACCCAAAACTAGCCGACCAGCCGATTAAGGAAAGCTCGCTTCTTACCGGAGCATTGGAGCCTACGAACGAATGGTATGCGATAGCAAAAATAGCGGGTATAAAACTGGTTCAGGCATATCGTAAGCAATATGGATGCGATTATATATCAGCCATGCCGACAAACCTGTACGGGCCAGGCGACAATTATGATTTGAAGTCTAGTCATGTGTTGCCGGCGTTGATTCGAAAAGCCCATGAAGCGAAATCCGCTGGCAAATCGGAGATTGTACTGTGGGGTACAGGCAAACCCCGTAGAGAATTCATGCATGTAGATGATCTCGCGGATGCATGCGTGTTCTTGCTAAGTCGTTATAGCGGTGCTCAGCATGTAAACGTGGGGGCTGGGAGTGATATATCGATCAGAGAATTGGTGTCTATTGTCTGCGAGGTTGTCGGCTTTAAAGGTGAAATTAAGCATGATTTATCTAAGCCTGATGGCACACCAGTTAAGCTGATGGATTCTAAAGTGATAAACGAAATGGGTTGGTTTCCTTCAATAAACTTGCAGAAGGGAATTCAAGATGCCTATGAATCGTTCAAGTTTGGTTTAACCCTTTGAGTGGGTCCTTTTCTATTTATGCTGAGGGCTGGGAGCCAATCTGCAGGGCTGTAGAATGTCTTTAGTTTTTATATTGTCATTGCCACGTTCAGGATCTACGCTGCTGCAGAGAATGCTGTGCACGCAGGAACGAATAGGAAGTATAGCCGAGCCGTGGGTTTTGTTGCCGATTCTTTACAAGCCAGAAAACGGCGTCGCCTTTTCGGATTATGACGTAGAAACGTGTGATATTGCGGTTAAAGACTTTTATTGTGAAGTAAATGGTGGTGAATCGAGGGTAAAGCGAGATTTGTGCCAGGTTATTTCCCGGATCTACGCCGAAATCGCCGATGAAAAGGGGTGTGAGATATTTATCGATAAAACGCCGAGGTACACCTTGGTCGCGGAGGAATTGGTTAATTATTTCCCAGATGCTAAGTTTATCGTATTGTACCGAAATCCACTTGCTGTTGCCGCATCTATTATTAAGAGTTTCTCTCAGAATGTCTGGAGGATGGATCACTATTATATAGATCTGTTCGAAGGCCTTTCTAATTTAACTTCGACAGTAAAAAAACATTCGGATCGTTTTATTGTCGTTCGGTATGAGGAGCTCGTATCAAACCCAGCGGTCGAGTGCGGGCGCGTAATTCGGCAATTAGGTTTGCAGCCGGATATTGAGAAGCTGTCAAATCCCTCCGAAGTGTCGTTTAAAGGCGAGATGGGTGATAAGTCCGGGGTCAAAAAGTACACGGGCGTAAGCGTTAAAAGTGTGGACGCTTGGGCTGAATTTTACTGCAATCCGTTTAGAAAACGTTGGGGTAGGTGGTATCTAAAATCTCTAGGCCCAAATGTGTTAACCGATATGGGCTACAACTACAATGAAATCGACGCTAAATTGAAAGCTCAGAAGGCTGGGGTAAGTATGCTTGGTAGTGATATTATTCGGTTTGTTTATGGAAAACTAGATTTAGTGTTCGGTATTTGGATGTTGAGGAAACGGTTGGTTCGTTTTTTGACTGGGAAACCGGTGAGGATGGCCAAATAGTGTGGCGAGTTAAATGAAGAAGTTGTCAATAATTACAATATGCAAAAATGCTTGTGAAGATCTGAGGGATACTGGGAATAGTGTTAGGCGTAATGCGGTTCCTTGGGTTGAGTGGGTCGTCATTGATGGGGGGTCGACCGACGGCACTGAATCTGTGCTGGAAAGCTTCCAGGGTGATATCGACGTTGTCGTCTCGGAGCCGGATGATGGCATTGCTGACGCGTTCAATAAAGGCGTGAATCACTCGTCAGGTGAATATGTCCTCTTTCTGAATGCAGGGGATGTTCTCGCCGATGGTCTACTGCTGGATATGCGGCCCCATCTATTTTCTGATTCCGTACCGCCTCTGGTTGTAGGTCGTATATCTATAGATGGTCAGATGCATGGTCGTGCCGTCAGTTTTAAGCAACAGATTATGCGTAATCATTTACCTCATCAGGCAATGTTTATAAATCGCTCGCTCTTTGACAGATATGGATTGTATCAACCCCGCTATAGGTTGGGTATGGACTATGAGTGGAGTTTGCGAATCAAGTCGATATGGCCGGACATCAGTTTTGTTCCTGTCGTGGTTTCGTATATGAAACCTGGGGGGGTAAGTATTAGTAATTATAAAGGTACGTTTATGGCGTATCATGCGGCCAGATGTGAACACGGATATAATCGCGGGTTGTCATTGCTTCTATCATATTTTTATGTGGCTAAAATGTCATTAGGTCGTTTTATAAAACGGAGAGGTTAACGCAGTGCTTCCGCTTCTTATCGTGTTGTCACCTTTTATGCAAATCGGACTGACCTATTATCTGTCAGTGCATGCGTTATTAATGGTTTTATCGACCGGATACCTGGTTAGGTGCTTTACGAGGACGGGTGGGGTAGGTATTGGCTTTGGTTGGTTTCTGCTGCTGGTTGGTTTTATGTTTTCAAGCATACTTTTTGTCGATGGAGTACGCACTGAAGACTTACTGCGTGGCGGTCGAGAGCTTCTTTCGTTAATAGTTATTGTTCTTTGGTGTGTAGCTGTTCGTACGCAAGTGGTTAGCCTTGAACGCGTAAGCGTAACGTTAGTGAGGCAAGTGCTGCTGCTGGTGTCAACACTGATGTTTTTCCTTTCGTTAATCCAGACTGTCTTTCTTTCCCGAGGGGTTTATGTCGGGCTTAGTCAAGATTGGTTTGTTATAAATACAGCAACACTTCCGAGCTACCTTGATTTAATGTATTCGAGGATTCGGCCTATGGGAACATTTGGCGAGCCATCTTACCTTAGCGCATTTTCTCTAATTTTATTATTTGCGATCCGTGAAAGAATTTTTAGCGATAGACGTTGGGCGGTAATTGCGCTCTGTTTGACGTTTTGTGTTTTGCTTTCTCGATCGTTTTCTGGAATTTTTTGGCTGGCTCTCGGAAGCTGCTTGTATTTGTTTAGGATTAGAGCTTACAAGGCTTTGATTTGGATTGGTGGTTTAGCGTTGGTTGGTACTTTCGCGTCGGTGTTGTTTGTTCCCGAGGTCTGGGGGCGTGCAATGAGCATTTTGTCTGGTAATGACCCATCTTTTAATATTCGAATATTGGCACCGTTACATGCGGTCCCAGCGATTTTGGCATACGACCCCTTTGGGATACCTCCCAGGCTGTTTCATGAATTTGGAGGGTTGGCTAACTTCAGTATTAGTGACACAGTGCTGGTGCAGAATGGTTTGTTGAATATCGTAATTACCTATGGCGTGCTTGGGATAGCGTGTTTAGTAGCGTTATTGTATTTTTTTAGGGGGGGGGAGTACTTTTGGTTGCTTATGGTTCTTGGTTTTCAAAATGGTTCTTTTCTATCGTTTGATAAAGTGGTTATGGTCGCTATAGCGCTTATGGGTGCTTCCGTCTTGAGTTCAAATCGGGTGGGGCGTGCCGAGTAAGCAATGTCAATTGGAGTGCTACAGTGCAGCGTCGCTCTTTTCTAAAACTTATTTCTGGATTGGCTGTAATGCCTGGTTTAGCGGAAGGGGGTGCGGGCGGTAGTACCTTTTCCACGTTTGAGAAATTTCGAAATACCGTTCTTATTAATAGTTCGCAATTTTTCTACATCGATGAGCTCAAATCCGCCTTTGTACGATGTTCGCTGGCAGATAGTCTGTTTTCTAAAGAGTATCTAGGCCGTCGTCACTATTTTAAGTTATACGAAAGTGGTCAGTTCGTAAGTGTGTTGTCAGGTGGGCGCATAGATAGGCGGCTCGGGAGCTCGCTTCAAAAGATCGTTGACGGTCATCGGGAATCCGGTGCTCAATCCGTTTTGAACCTGCATGGTATGGAATTCGAATTGCACGGGCCGTTGGTGTTAGACGGTGTGCGATTGCGAAACGTAAGTTTCATTCTCGCAAGCGTAGATGCGCGTGTTGTTCTTAAAGGGAGTCGGCCCGGCCTAGACGACTTTGTTATCAAGGAGCTTGGTGCGAATCATGGTCCTTACACAGAGCGGGGGGGGTGCATTCTTTTACATCAATCAACAGGGGCGATGATACGGTCTGGGGTCATTTGGGCGGGGAGTCGACGTGCCGGGGTTCTGTGCATTTCTTCCGCTGTAAACACTAAGATTATGAGTACTCGGTTTTATTGTGCGTGGGGTGTGTTGTTTGACGATATGCATAATAGATACGTCGAGCGGCGGGATTACGGCTGTAATGGAATGGGGCACGGGCTGATAATTTCTGCGTGCGATTTTTTCGGAGACAGTTCAGGGAATGGTTTCGGTGGCGATGCAATCGAGATAAATGCACCAGTGCATGGATTTCGCGATTTACTCGTAGAAGACACGGTGGTGCATCGGGCGTACACTTCGAAGGGCGTCGGTATGGGGCTCGGTGTTTCGTCATGCACAGGCGTAAAGGTACAAAGGTGTTATTTTGGCGGAACGTCTACGCCAGCGGGAGCGGTTCATTTCGAATGGTGTGCTGATGTGTTCGTAACAGGTTGCACGATTACTAAATCTTTGGTTGGTATCTCTATAGGTATGTGCCGCAACGTATTGGTCAGCAGTACAGAGGTTTTTGATACTGAGGACACCTGTCTCCAGTCCTTTAACGTATTTGGTAGCGGGAGTCTCGAGACTACCCACCCTGGCATTCCGTCGAGAGGGGTTGTATTTGACCAAGTTCGATTTTCACCTACGCGTCGAAAGGTCGCCGGAAGACGGGTTATTGCATTGCTTTCAAAGTGCGATATTAAATTTTTGAACTGCACGTTTTTCGCACCTGGTAAAAAGCCGAATAAACTTATTAGAGGGGTGCGTGGCGTTTCGCCATTAGATGGACGTCTGAGTTTTGAGTCTTGCGTATTCAATTGTTTGTGTGACAGCCTAGCGGAAGTGCATAATTTTTTATTAGCTCAAGGTTTTCGTATTGACAGATTTGCCAAATCCGAGGTTAAGTATGCGACGTCAACGACTGGCTGATTTTCACGTGCCTGCAAACTTTAGAGGTCGTTCGGCTTTTTTTGTTCAGTTTTGGTGGTTGGTGGACGCGCTTCTATTTAGACCGTCACCGCAGTTTATGTATGGGTGGCGACGTTTTTTACTTCGGTGTTTCGGTGCAAAGGTTGGCAAAGGTGTTAAGGTGCGAAGCTCGGCTGAAATTACATATCCTTGGAAGGTTGTAATCGGGGATGACGCGTGGGTCGGTGACGATGCGGTTATATATAGCTTGGTCGATATTGTAATCGGAGATAACACGTGTGTATCGCAGCGCGTTTATCTTTGTACGGGCTCCCATGACTATGCGTCGGAGTCATTCGATTATTGCTGTGAGCCAATCCGTATCGGTAGCGGGTGCTGGCTATGCACATCTGTATTTGTGGCTCCGGGGGTTACGGTTGGTGACAATGTGGTGGTAGGTGCGTGCTCGGTTGTGTTGCGGGACTTGGCCGCGGACGGTGTTTACGCAGGAACGCCTGCGGTTTTTGTAAAGCGTAGGGTCTTTGGAAATAGTTTAGATGATGAATGAAACCCGAAAGCGTCAGGATCTGTTGTTCGTTCAACACTCCGCAAATAGAGGTGGCGCGCCACGAAGTCTGTTCCAGCTGGTCTCTAGTCTCGAGCAAAAGGGTATCGGTTTCGACGTCCTATTTTTGCGTGGCGGGCCGATGTGCCGTTTTTTTTCTCAGAATATAAATTCGAATGTCTCAAACGGTGTTTTTCTGCTGGCATTTCACGGCTCAGAAGTGAGTGGCATGAGTGCGTGGTTGGCGGTGCGAAATATCGTGAGTATTTTGCTTTCACCTTACGTTTGTTTTCGCTATCTAAGGAGGCGAAAACTCGTCTATTTTAATTCTTCTGCACTAGCTGTTTACGGTTGGGTGCTTCGATTTTTCGATAGAGATGTTCGTATAGTGTACCACTTGCGGGAGCCGCTTCGGGCTGGGTGGTCCGGTCGGTTGATTAGATATTTCGTAAAAAAATCGGCGGACTCGGTCATTGCTATTACAAAACACGAGCTTAACAACCTTAATGCAAATGATATACGCGGAAAGGTCGTTTATAACTACTTTTCGCAGGAAGCGTTGCCTCAGTCGGCTGAATTAGTGCCCGCAGCTGAAAAGTACGCTGCCAAGCGAGTGTTAAGAGTGGGATATTTCGCTCGTGTTGATGTCGCAAATGGTATTAGCGATTTTCTAGCAGTTTCAGACTTTTTCGCGGGCGTAGATGGTGTTGAGTTTCACGTATACGGACTTGCAGGTAATGAGGATCCTCGTGTTGTAGCAGAGTTGCGGCGGCGTGAGCAAGTAAATGTCGTAGTGCACAAGATGGTGGATAATGTCGGTGAAGTGTTAGCTCGATTAGATTTGCTCTTGGTTCTTTTTTTGAAGCCTCATTTTTCACGATCGGTCATAGAGGCTGCATCTGTCGGGACGCCGAGTATAATTTACGATTTACCAAGCCTAAACGAAACCGTGGTTGATCGGGAGACCGGTTTTGTTGTACCGCCGGGCGATGTTGAGTCGGTATCTAAGCTTGTATCACAGTTTGTTACAGTGGATGGGCGCCGAGAACTCGTAAGTTATTCTAATAACGCAAGAGTATTCACAGCAGGCAGATTTTCCGAAAAGAATTTTGACGATATTTGGACGGAGTTGGAATGGTTGCTTCAGCCCTCCTGTTAGTCGGTGGGTGGGTGAATGTTTAGGAGGATATTGTACCAGCTTGTTCCTTTGATGTTAGTAAAAGGTTTTTCGGCTGTTAGCGCATTTATTTTAACTCTCCTGATAGTTAGGTTGCTGAATCCTGACGGCGCCGGTCGTGTACTGCTGGTTATTACTATAGTTACAGTGCTCTCTAATATTTTTAAGTTCGGGCTAGATGTCCCGGTTTTACGCTTTTTGAGTGTTGGATCTAAAGCGCCGGCTAGGCCAGGGTTGATTACATTGGCTATAGTTTGGTCGTTGCTTTTGGCTTGCCCGATTATTGCTGTGCTCTATAGCGTGTCGGGCGGTTTAGTTACATCAGTGTTTGGTAAGCCAGAGTTACTTCCAACTCTTCGAATGGGGTTGCTGGCGGTTCCTTTTTTCTCGGTGGCGTTCTTGGTTTCTAGAGCGCTTCTTGCAAAGGGGTTGCCAGTTCAAAGTAGTTTTTTTGAGGGCGTTGGGGTTTCGGCGGTTTTTATTCTTTTGATTTTTTTCTTCGCGTTTTTAGAAGTTGCGCCGTTTGATGATAGAGTATTAATTGGCCTGTATCTTGGGTCTGCAATTTTTGTATTAATTTTGTCGCTTTTCGTTTGTGCTCGGCGGTGTGGGTTTTCTTTGCCTAATCGCTTTGTTGATCTCGAGATGTTTCGTTCAGCATGGAACTATTGGGTCGCCACGCTAATGAATATGCTTGTGCAGTGGTCTGGGTTGGTGGTTGCCGCGATTTTTATTAGCTCGCGAGATGTGGCGTATTTATCAGCGGCGCAGCGCGTGGCGTCTTTGGTTTCCTTTATTCTTATTGTAATTAATATGTTGGTGGCGCCAAAGTTTGCTCTATATTCGAATGAAGGCGAATTATATAGATTGAAGCGATTGGCAAAGCGTTCGTGTCGGTTGGTGTCGTCAGTCGCTTTTTGCATGCTGGTTTTTATTCTGTTGTTTTCCGATAAAATTATGTTGATTTTCGGGCCGGAATACGTTTCTGCGGTGGGTTGGTTGTCGGTGTTAGCGTTAGGGCAGTTTATAAACGCAGCGACCGGCTCGGTAGGAGTGATCCTGAACATGACCGGGCACGAAAGAGAGTTTAGGACACTGACCTTGTATGTTGGCCCTTTTACTGTAGTGTTATCGTTTGTGCTAGCGTCCAACTGGGGGGCTAGCGGTGCCGCTTGTGCGACTGCGTTAGGCCTTGCACTCCAGAATGTCGGAGCTTTTGTTCTGGTAAAAAGGCGCTTGGGTTTTTGGGCATGCTGATGTTTAATACTAAGATTGTAAATATTAGGTCACTTGCGAAACGTTTGTCTTCACGTTTCGCCTATGTTCAAAGGGATTTTGGTAAGGGTGTTTTGGCGATTTGTGGCTCGTATGCCCTAGTGTTTGAAGGTCTTGGACTTCAGGCGGCTTTCGCAAGTTGTTATTCATGTGGTGTCTGTAAGTGTAGCGACTTTGTCTGGTTTTTATAGCTTATATTCGCCGCTGCGAGGTATGTTAAAGATTCGCCGATGAATTAGAACCCAGTAGGTCATCATTATGATCACGGTACGTACTGCTCGCTGTTGCGCGGTTGACTACGCTCACCGTTTTGATTGTGGGGCGGCAGGTTGTCTGTTCTATCGGGTGTGTCTGTTCTATCGGGTGTGTCTGAGATGCTCTGCTTCTGTGTGACTTGCGCTGTGCAGGGGGCGAAGGTGTCTGATCGATGTGGTTTATCGCGACGGCTGGGTTCGGATGGGTTATCCGTTTATAGGTCATTGGTCGCAGGCCGTTGTTCCTGACGTTGAGTGTATAGCGGCATCGGGTATTTTTTACGGGAAATCGAACTCGTTTATAGGATAGAACGCTTGGTAAATCGGGCGTTTTCTCCAAGGTGGCGACTTGTCCGGAAGGAATGGTGTGGTGCATGCTTGGGTCGGTGGGAATACGTCGGCTCAATCGGCGAGGCTCGGTGAAGCCGTCGCGGGCAAGACTGTCATTGTGCGTGAGTTTAGTCAGTCGGTATGGCTTAGTTAGTCTCGCCTCTGGTGAGTTGGGGCGATGCAATTCACCGGTCAGTTATATTTTTGTTTTAATTTCTGAGAGGATTCGGCGACTACTTCGTGTCGCGTTCACGGGAGGGGGTATGTTCTTCGCGGTTGTTAGGGTGTTTTCTGTTGTTTTTTTGGCCGGCTTTGTAGTAAGGGCGGCTGCAGACGGTATTGCCGTAGGCAATTCGCGCTTAGTCCCGTCTCTCAGTGTCGAATGGTTTGATTCTTCTAACGTATTTCCGGCGGAGCCACAGCACACAGACTCAACTGGTTTTCTTGTCAGTCCTAACGTTTCTCTTGAGGGCGGAACTGGAGATACAGAGTTCGCTTTAGGTTATGAGGGCAATTATGCGGAGTTCGACGACGCTGAAGAAGCGGATTACGACGATCACCGTTTCTATGCTAATGGCGATGTGATCTTTAGCTCCCGGTCGCGCCTGTCATTGAGCGGTTTCGTGCACGATTCGCACGTGCTTTATGGCGAGCCGCTAAGTGATGAGTTATTGAGCGATGATGAGCCGATTACCTACCAGCAAGCCGGTATTGAGATTGCCCACACTTATGGCGCGGCGCAGGCGAGGGGAAACCTGCGTACTGAGGTTGTTTGGGACTCGCGGGATTATGATAATTATCCGGCGCTGACGGATGGGTTGAGTTATTCGTCTGTAACACCGGCGGTCACCTTGCTGTACTCGGTATCGTCCGATACCCGCGCGCTGGTTGGGGTGAGCTACCAGATGCTTGATTACGATGGCGACAGCACCGCTGACAGTGGCACCTCGTCGGTTTTTACCGGCGCGGAATGGGACGCCACAGGCAAGACCGGTGGCAGCGCCAAGGTCGGTGTCGGTAGTCGTAACTTCGATAGCGACAGCCGCGATGATGAGACGACTATGACTATCGCTGCGACGGCGTACTGGTTGCCCTTGAGTTATTCGCGCCTGGATCTGAGTCTTTACCGTAACTTTGCGGTGGATACGGTCAGTACCACGGTGGCAACCGTCGCTGCGCTTAACTGGCGGCACGATTGGACGCCGCGCTTGCGTAGCTTCACTACGCTTAAACGGGCGGATTATTCCTCTGATGATGAATCCGATGAGCGTACGCTGGATACCGCCCGTTTGCGGCTTGGCGTCGGCCTGACGCGCTGGTTGTCTTTGACCGGGGAGGTGGCTAAGGAGTGGAGTGATTCGCCCAATGAGTTGCTTGATTTTGAGCGTGATTGGTTGGCGTTTGGGGTTGAGTTGGAGTTGTAAGGTTTTTTGGGGGCTTTGGTTGCGGGGTCGCGGCCATGGCCGCTCCTACAGGGTGGCCTGAGTCAGGTGATACAAAACCCCGTCGGTTGACGGGGTTTTTGTGTGCTGTTTCTTGGCTTTTCGTTGATTTACGCTTTACCTGCTGAGGATTGTAACTATTTGCGCTTTTGGGTGATGGTCGGATGTGTCGCATGATGATACATTCACGCCTCTGAAAGGTGCGGTGCTTTTTCCTTTCTGCGTTTCCTGATCGCTTTCGCGATGCGTCCTGTTGAAGCGTTCATTTTCCCGGATCATGTAACTGGCTGAATATTAAGAGAAGCTCTCTTAAGATAGTTCTCTTATTGCGATATTCACTTTTATGTTGCTGATGGGTTGGTTAATATGCGCCCCACAATGGGGCGGCAACGGATGGAACCCGGACACGTATGCACAAACCGTCGATTAGAATCCCGTTTCAATTCAGTCTCGCTTATCTGCTGAATAACCTCTCGAATACCGGACGGACCAAGAAGCAGTTGCTGAGTTTTGCGCTCGACGGCGCGCTCGTCGCGCTGTGCTTGTGGGGCGCGTATTCGCTGCGACTCAGCCGTCCTTATGATGATCTCGCTGATATCGCCTGGTTGATGCTGCTGTTGCCGCCGCTGACGGTGTTTGTGTTCGCCGGGCTCGGTGTGTACCGCTGGGTGGTGCGGACCTCATCGGCGCGGATGTTTGAACAGCTGTTCAAAGGGGTGTTGGTCTCTTCGCTGATGTTGCCGGTCCTGTTTATGCTGTTACCGGTCCGTTTTGCGCCGCGCTCGGTCTTTGTTATCTACGCCGCGCTGCTGCTGATCAGTACGATCAGTTACCGCTCACTCTGGGCGCGCTGGCACAACGGTAAGGTGCAGGCCGCCGGTAAGCCGGTTGCCATCTACGGCGCCGGGTCGGCCGGGCGTCAGTTGCTTAATCTTTTCAATCTTGGCCGCGATTATCACCCGGAATTCTTTATCGACGATAACCCGGCTTTATGGGGTACGCGGATTTCCGGTGTGCGGGTTTATCGCCCGGACAATGCCACGCTGCGCGCGCTGCTGAAGAAATACGCTGTTGAGGAAGTGATTCTCGCCATGCCGTCGGTTAAGGGGCAGCCATACGCTGACATAATCGCCCGCGTTGAAAGCCTCGGTGCCCAGGTGCGGACCATGCCGTCGATCTCGGAAATTGTGTCCGGGCATTCGGCGCTGGATGAGATCCGCGAAGTCAATCTCGAAGACCTGCTGGGCCGCGAGCCGGTGATGCCCGATATAGCGCTGCTCGAACGCAATATTACCGGCAAGGTCGTGCTGGTGACCGGTGCCGGCGGCTCCATTGGCAGTGAGCTTTGTCGTCAGATCGTGCTCCATCGTCCCCGGCATCTGTTGTTGTTTGAACAGTCCGAGCCCGCGCTCTATCAGATTCATCAGGAACTCAGCGCGTCGTCTCCGGCCGGTGTGCGCGTCACGCCGGTGCTCGGTTCCGTGCTGGACTTTAACCGCATCAAGCTGGTCTTCGAACGGCAGCGACCTCAGACGGTCTACCATGCGGCGGCGTACAAGCATGTCCCCATGGTTGAGGACAATCCCTTTGAAGCGATTAAAACCAATGTGCTCGGCACGCGCCGCATTCTCCAGGCCTGTCAGCGCAACGCTGTGGAATCCTTTACCCTGATCTCCACCGATAAGGCGGTCAGACCAACTAATGTGATGGGCGCGTCCAAGCGGCTCGCAGAGATGCTGGTACAAACACTGGCGGCTAACGCCGGTGATCCGGGGCGTTATGCGATTGTGCGCTTCGGCAATGTGCTGGGCTCCTCCGGTTCCGTTGTGCCGCTGTTTACGCGCCAGATCCAGAACGGCGGCCCGGTTACGGTCACACATCCGGATATGACCCGGTACTTTATGACAATTCCCGAGGCGGCCAGTCTGGTTATGCAGGCGGGCGCGATGGCACAGCCGGGCGATGTGGAAGTGTTTCTGCTCGATATGGGTGAGCCCGTGCGTATTCTGGATATGGCCAAGGCGCTGATCCGGCTCCACGGATATGTGCCGGTGCTGAACAGGCAGATTGAGCAGGTCGGTGCGGCAGAAATGGCCATCCCGATTGCTTTTACTGGTATGCGCAAGGGAGAAAAACTCTACGAAGAGTTGCTGGTGGACAAAGCCAGCGCGCGCGCCACGGAGCATACCCGCATATTCAAGTCGTCGGAAAAAGACTACGACAGCCGCCAGTTCTACGTGTTGTTGGAAGAGGGCGTCCTGCGTTCGGTCTTTTCCGAAGATAAAAAGCTGTTGCTGCAGTCGTTGAAGCGTCTCGTGCCCGGCTTTACACACGACGAAACCCTGGCAGTTGCCGCGTCCGCAGATAAGCCGCAGACTCTCAGCCCCGTCGGTACCGAAATCACCTGATGATGTTAAAGATGTACTTAGTTAAGCGGTCCGTGTCAGGGCCTGTGTCCACCACACAGCGGCCGACAGAGGTGTGTGGCTGATGCGCTGGATGATGGAGCTTGCCCGCTTTGCGCTGGTGTTGTTTGTGTTTGTGTATTTCGGCACGGCCATGGACCTGTTTATGTTGTCCAAGGGCTATGTCGGGATTCCGCCGACCAAAATCCTGATGGCTGCCGCCGGTGCCTATGCGTTCCTGCTGCTGATCGAGCCCGGCCATCACGCACTCAACCGCGCCTTGACCAATATTAACCACGCCGCCGGACCGGTGGTGATGTATATCCTGTTCTGCACGACCTTTGTGGCCTGGGGGCTTCACCCCACGGCCAATCTGCAGGGCGGCGCGGCCTATGTGTATCTGTCGCTGTATAACCTGATGTTCTTCGGCCTGGCGTTTCTGGCATTCAGTGATGAGGCCATCCTCAAGCACAGAAAATTGCTGTTGTTTGTGCCTTTTCTGGTGATGGTGGTGAGCATCTGGGTGGAGATTAAATGGCCGCTTTTGTTTACCGACGAGGAATTCGGGCGTAAGTCCGGCTTTGCCAGCCAGCCCAACGCGGCGGCATTCTTTATCGTGATCTTTATGCTGATGTTGCTGGACTTCAAACGGCCGAAGATCACCGACATGATTATCTACGGCGTTGGTGCCATCGGGGTGTTTGCGACCTTCTCGCGTGGCGGGTATCTGCTGACCATTATCGTCGGCGTGTTGATGGCGACCAAGATTATCCTTTCCGGCAAGACCAAACCCATGCTCACGCTGGCCGCCGGGGTGGTGATGCTGTATGCCTTTTTCTATCTGGCGGTTACAGAGTTGCACTATCTCGAAAAAGGCGGGGCCTATCAGCGCCTGGAGCTGATGCTCAGCGGTGACTTCGAGGAGATCGTCGAAGGCGAGAGTACCGAAGACCGCAAAGACCTGTTCGATAAGCACCTGGCGCTGGCGCTGGAAAGCCCCGTGCTCGGACACGGAACCGGCTACACCTATACCGGTCTCGAAGGCGGCGGGCCGCATAACGTATACCTGCAGATCTGGTGCAACCAAGGCCTGCTCGGTGTGCTGATGGTGATCGGGCTGCTGTTTGCGATGGTCCGGCACTTTTGGCGTTACCGAGACGTCAAGGGGCTGGTCTTTGTCTGCCTGTTGATCGTGGAAGGGTTTCTTAACCACAACATCTACGACCAGCGGCCGGTGATCTTGCTGATGGCCGCTTTCACGGCGTATATCGTGTCAAGCAAAGCCACACATCATTTGGCGCGCTCCGAAAAAGAACGCGCGATTGCGTTTATCCGTAATCTCGACCGGCACCGTAAAGCCGACAGCACACCTGCGCCGGCGCGTCGGAAATCCACAACTAAGCGAGTGAAAGAAACACATGTCGACCTTGTTCTCTGATTGGCCGGCCTATGCCGAAGATGAACAGGAGGCCGCTGCGGCGGTTCTCGCTTCGGGTAAGGTCAATTACTGGACGGGGTCGCAGGGCAAGGCCTTTGAAACAGAGTTTGCCGAATGGAGCGGCGCAGCGTTTGCGCTGACCGTTGGCAACGGCACGTTGGCTCTGCAGTTGGCGCTGCATGCGCTGGAGATCGGGCCGGGTGATGATGTGCTGGTGACGGCGCGTAGCTTTATGGCCTCGGCCTCGAGTATTGTGCTGGCCGGTGCCAGGCCTGTGTTTGTTGATATCGACCGCGACAGCCAGAATGTCACTGCCGAAACGCTCGCCGCAGCACTGACCCCGGCCACAAAAGCCATTGTGTGTGTGCATCTGGCGGGCTGGCCTTGTGATATGGAGCCGATTCTCGCATTGGCCGAAGAACACGGGCTGCGTGTGATCGAAGACTGCGCCCAGGCGCACGGCGCGCGTTACAAAGGACGTTCGGTCGGTACACTCGGTGATATTGGTGCCTGGTCGTTTTGTCAGGACAAGATCATGACCACGGCGGGCGAGGGCGGTATGGTCACCATCTCAGATCCGGTGCTTTACGAGCGCATGTGGTCTTTCCGCGATCACGGCAAAAGCCGTCGCAAGATCAGCCAGCCCGCCAGCGGCACCGGTTTTCGCTGGGTGCACGACAATGTCGGCAGTAACTACCGCATGACCGAAATCCAGTCTGCGGTTGGCCGTTGTCAGTTGCGCAAAATGAAAGACTGGCACCAGCGTCGTCTGCACAACGCCCGGCGGATCTGGAACGCCGCTGCCGCTTCGCCGCTCTACCGCGTGCCTGAGGTGCCGCAGGATTGCGAACATGGCGCGTATAAGTGCTACGTCTTTATCGAACCGGCTCAGCTCGCCGAAGGTTGGACCCGCAACCGTGTCGTCAGCGCGATCAACGAGCTGGGTGTGCCGTGTTTTCACGGCTCCTGCCCGGAGATGTATCTGGAAGATGCCTTCAACAACGACAACGCCCTGATCCCCGAACCCCGTCTGCCCGTCGCCCGTGAGCTTGGTGAAACCAGCCTGATGTTCCTTGTCCACCCGACCTTGTCTGATCAGGCCATAGATGCTGCCTGCCGGGCGCTTGGCAGCGTTTCGGCGCAGGCATGTGCCGGTGCGGTTAGCCAGAGTGAAGTGGTGGATTAATGGGGGTGGTGGATTGTAGGAGCCTGTACACAGGCGACTTTGCGGTGGTTGATGATGCTTGGGCTGGTCGCGGCTATAGCCGCTCCTACAAAGGCTTTGGTGGTTGTAGGAGCCTGTACACAGGCGACTTTGCGGTGGTTGGTGATGCTTGGGCTGGTCGCGGCTATAGCCGCTCCTACAAAGGCGGGGCGCTATGTGCGGCATAAGCGGCTATGTTGATCTTTCGCGCTCGCAGTCGGCGGAGGCGCTGACCGGACGTATCCGTGCGATGAATGCGGCGATGCTTCATCGCGGGCCGGATGCGGGCGGTGAGTGGGTGGATGCGGCGCGCGGCGTTGCCCTGGGGCATCGGCGTTTGTCGATTATTGATTTGTCGCCGGCCGGTGCGCAGCCGATGCATTCGGCGGACGAGCGCTATGTCATCGTCTTTAACGGTGAGATCTACAACTTCCCCAAGCTGCGCGCGGAGCTTGAACAGTCGGGCATGATCGCCTGGCGCGGGCACTCGGATACGGAAGTGTTGTTGGCGGCGATTGTACGCTGGGGCGTGCACGGTGCGTTGCAGCGTATGGAAGGCATGTTTGCGTTTGCGCTCTATGATCGCGCAGAGCAGACGCTGACGCTGGGCCGGGACCGTCTTGGTGAGAAACCGCTTTACTACGGGCAGTGGGGCGCGAAGCTGGTGTTCGGTTCCTCGCTGGCCTCTTTTGCCGAAAATGCTGATATCCCGCTGCAGCTGGACCGCGATTCGCTGGCCCTGATGATGCGGCATAACTACATACCGTCACCCTATTCGATTTACCGTGATGTGGCCAAGCTGGAGCCCGGCTGCACAGCGACCTTTACGCTGGGTGAGCGGGATGCGATAGACGCACCGGCCATCGCGCCTTACTGGTCAGTCGAAGATGATGTGCTGGGCGCGCGCGATGCGGGCGGGGAGGCCACGGTCGACGGGCTTGAGTCCTTGTTGAATGAGGTCATCAGCCAAAGCATGGTCTCGGATGTGCCGGTCGGGGCGTTTCTTTCCGGCGGGGTGGATTCCTCGCTGGTGACGGCGCTGATGCAGGCCAATTCCGCAAGCCCGGTGAATACCTTTTCCATCGGCTTTACCGAAGACGAGTTCAGCGAAGCGGAATACGCCAAGCAGGTCGCCGCACATCTGGGCACGCATCATACCGAGCTGTATCTGAGCGGGCAGGACGCGCTGGATGTGATCCCGCAACTGCCGCTGATTTACGACGAGCCCTTCAGCGATTCCTCGCAGATACCGACCTTCCTGGTTTCCAAAATGGCCCGTGAACACGTCACCGTGGCCTTGTCCGGCGACGGCGGCGATGAGTTGTTCTGCGGTTATAACCGCTATCTGTTCGGTTCGCAGTTGCGCCGCCGCCTGAAGCCTTTGCCCCCGTTTGCGCGCACCCTGGCCGGCAAGGGGCTGACGCTGCTCAGCATCGATCGCTGGAACAGCCTGTACGCGTTGGCCGCCAGACTCACCGGACGTAAGACCGGTTATAAGAATATCGGCGACAAACTGCATAAAGCAGCTGAGGTTATTCAGGTCTCCAATGACCGCGACCTTTACCGTCGGCTGGTTTCGCACTGGAAGCAGCCGGGGTTGCTGGTACCGGGCGCTGAAGAGCCGCCCACCGCGCTGGATACGCGATTCCATGAGCTGGATAACTTTATCGAGCTGATGATGGCGCTGGATACGGTCAGCTATCTGCCGGGCGATATTCTCGTCAAGGTCGACCGCGCCGCCATGTTCAACAGCCTCGAAACCCGCGTCCCGTTTCTCAATCACCGCGTGCTCGGCTATGCCTGGCGTATGCCGCTGGGTAACAAACTGCAAGGCGGTAACGGCAAGCTGCCGCTTAAGGAAATCCTTTACAAACATGTCCCCCGGCAACTGATCGACCGGCCGAAAATGGGGTTTGGTATTCCGCTCGGTAACTGGCTGCGCAATGAGCTGCGCGACTGGGCTGACAATCTGCTCGATCCGGCGCGGCTCTCGGAGCAGGGCGTGTTCGACAGCGCCTTGGTGCAGCAATACTGGCAGGCGCACCTGAGCGGCAAGTCCAACTACCAGTACTATCTCTGGGATGTGCTGATGTTTCAGGCCTGGTTTGACCAATACGGCAAGCGGGTCAGTTTATGACATCACCGCGAGCGGTCTGAGACGCGATGTCGAAGGAACTCTACAAAGGCTCGCTGCAGGTGCTGATCCTGCGCGTCAGCTGGGCGGTGATCGGCTTTGCCGGGCAGATTATCATCGCCCGCGCCGTCGGCGTGGATGCCTACGGGCAGTACTCGCTGATTCTCGCCTGGCTTGCGGTGTTGTGTTTGTTTGCGCGGCTGGGGTTTGACGAGTCATCGGTCAAGTTTGTCTCACGCGCCTCGCAGGACGGGAACGCCGGGGTCATGCATGCGTTTTTACGCTATGCCGTGCGTTATGCACTGGTCGCCGGCCTTGCCTTGGCCTTGCTTGGCATGTTGCTGCTGTGGTGGTGGCGTCCGCAGGAAAGCCACACAACCGCCTGGTTGCTGGGTTTGGCCATGTTGCCTCTGATGGCGCTGAACAATATCCGCCAGGGCAGTCTGCGCGGTTTGCGCCGTTTTCTTCATTCGCAGCTCGGTGACTCGGCCATCCGGCCCTTGCTGGTGATCGTGCTGGTGTTGCTGGCGAGCCGCGGCCTGCAGCAGCCGCTGAGCCTTGAGGCCCTGATGTGGATCAGCCTGGCGGCGCTGATTTTTGCCTTTGTGCTCGGCGGTGTGTGGTTAAAACGGGCTTTGCCTGCCGCCGAGCCGCTTGCCGTTGACGCCGGCACGCGCCGCGAATGGCTGCGCACCTCTGCCTGGATGGCGCTGCTTTCCTCGTCAATCCTGATCCTTAACCGCACCGATATCCTGATGCTGGGCGTATTTGTGCCGGCCGAATCGGTGGGCCTGTATGCGGCGGCGACCAAAATCGCCACCCTGTTTACCTTTGGTCTGGCGGCGGTGAATATGTCGATCGCGCCGCTCCTGTCCCGTGCCCATGCCAGCGGCGATCACGGACAGCTCGGCCGTCTGATGCAAAAAGGCACGCTGATTTCGCTGGCGGTCAGTCTGGTGTTGGTGCTGGCCATGTGGATTGCCGGTGATTTTGCGCTGGGGCTGTTCGGAGAGACCTTTTTGCAGGCACGCAGCGTGTTCTACCTGCTGGCCGCATCCCATGTGGTCAGTGCGCTGGTGGGGCCGACCGGCGCCTTGATGAACATGACCGGCCACCATAAAGCCTATGCCTTGTTACTGGGCGCAGCGGCTCTGGTCAATGTGCTGCTGAATGTCGTGCTGATTCCGGCGATGGGCATCGAGGGCGCGGCACTGGCCACGCTGATCAGTGCCACGCTTTGGAAAATCTACTCGGTTTTCTATGTACGGCGCCGTCTGGGCATCCGCCCCGGCGTGATGTCGCTGTGGCAAGGGCGCGCCGCCGTATGAGCACACAGCCTTTGTCGGTGGGTTTGATTATCTCCTCGCTGGGTAGCGGTGGTGCCGAGCGCACGGTGGTGCGTCTGGCCGGACAGCTGCAGGCGCGTGGCATGCGGGTCACCGTCCTGACTTACAGCCGTCCGGAAACCGATTTTTATCAGCTGCCCGATTCGGTGGCGCGTGTTCCGCTGGATCTGATGCGCCGCTCATCCGGGCCGGTGTCGGCCCTGCAAAATAATCTGCGCCGTTTACGGGTGCTGCGCAAGGCCATACAGAACGGCGGCTTTGATGTGGTGGTGAGTTTTATGGACAGCACCAATGTGCAGACCCTGCTGGCCGCAAGCGGTCTGCCGGTGCGGGTTGTGATCAGCGAACGTATCCACCCGCAGTACCACAAGGTCGGTGCGGTCTGGCGCGCGCTGCGTGCGCGGCTTTACGGTCGCGCCGATACGGTGGTGGCGCAGACCGGACAAATCGCCGCCTGGCTGAAAGACAACACCGCCGCCCGCAGGGTCGCGGTGGTGCCGAATTTCTCCGACGCCGAAGCCGCCGCCGATGTGCCGCTGCTCGCCGCGCGCCCCAAACGCATTATTGCCGCAGGCCGTCTGCACCGGCAGAAAGGCTTTGATCTGCTGCTCGCTGCATTGGCTGCGCAACAAGCGCCGCTGCGTGAAGGCGGGTGGCAGGTTTGCATTTTCGGCGAAGGGCCGGAGCGCGACGTCTTGCAACAGCAGCTCGACAGCAGCGGCTTGGGCGAGTGGGTCAAGCTGGCGGGCAAGACCACACAACTGGCTACTGAGATGCAACAAAGCCGCGTGTTTGTGTTGAGCTCTCGCTATGAAGGTTTTCCCAATGTGCTGCTCGAAGCCATGACCGCCGGTTGTGCGGTGTGCGCCTTCGACGGCGTCAGCGGCGTTGCCGAACTGATCAGTGACGGCGAGGACGGCCTGACGGCAAAAGGCATGGACCCGGCCGGCCTTGGCGCGGTTTTACTTCGGCTTTGTGAGGATACGGCTTTGACTGAACGGCTCGGCCCCGCGGCGCTGGCAAAAAGTGCGCAATTCAGTCCGGCAGCGGTGGTGCCGTTGTGGGAAGCAGTGCTACGCGGCGGGGCAGCGCAATGAGTACGGTGATGCTGGTTGCCAACCGTGGCTACGCTTTAAAAAGTTCGCGCGAAGGTCTGATCCGGGCCTTGTTGCAAGCCGGGCACCGGGTGGTGATCGCCACCGCCGATGACGACCATGCCCATGCACTGAAGGCGCTCGGCTGCGTGCATGAGGTGCTGAACTTCAATCGTGGCGGACTGAATGTGGCCGCGGATTTTAAGGCGTACCGGCGTTTATTGGCGCTGCACCGGCAGTACCGCCCGCGACTGGTCCATCACTTCCACGCCAAACCGGTGATTCTCGGCTCTATAGCAGCGCATAAGGTATCGGGCCGTGCCTGTATTGTGGTTAACACCATAACCGGCTTGGGGCATGCCTTTATCAACGGCGGCTGGATACGCAAACTTGCCGGGGCCGGTTACGCCAGGGCCTTGCACCGCGCTGATTGCACCGTCTTCCAGAACCGCGATGACCGCGCTTTGTTTGTTGAGCAGGGCAGGGTCGATCCGGCGCAAACCGAATTGATTGTCAGTTCCGGGGTGGATGTGGCGCGTTTTTATCAGCCGCCCGAAACGCGTGCCGAACTGCCCGGCCTGCGGGTGCTTATGGTCGGGCGTTTACTCTGGCAAAAAGGCGTCGGCGAGTTTATTGAGGCGGCCCGGCAGCTAAAACCGCGTTTTCCTGAGGTGGTGTTTGCGCTGGCCGGCGAAAGCGATCCGGTACACCCGGATGCGGTGCCGCAAACGGCAATAGACACGGCGGTGGCCGACGGCGTGATTGAGTTTCTCGGCTACCGTGAGGCTATAGAAAACGAATTTGCGCGCAGTGCCGTGTTTGTATTGCCGTCGTACCGCGAAGGCGTGCCGCGTGTGATCCTCGAGGCCGCTGCTGCGGCCGTGCCGACCGTGGCCGCTGACGTGCCCGGTACGCGTGAAGCGGTCGTCGACGGCGAGACCGGCCTGCTCGTGGCGGTTAAGGACGCGAGCGCGCTGGCGCAGGCGCTGGCCGGTTTGCTCGAGGACAGCGGACGGCGGCTGGCGCTGGGCCGTGCCGCGCAGGCGCGTGTCGCCCGCGAGTTTGATATTCAGAAAATTACCGATCAACACCTGGCGCTTTACGCGCGCCTGGGCCTGAAGGCGGAGCAGACCCCATGACAAAACCCTATCAGCCCGTGATTATTATCGGTGCGCCGCGTTCTGGCACCAATATGTTGCGTGATGTGTTGCTGGAGATTGACGGCGTTTGCAGTTGGCCCTGCGACGAAATCAACTACATCTGGCGTCACGGCAACGTGCGCTATCCGTCTGATGAAATCCCCGCTGAGCGGGCTACCGAATCGGTACGGCGCTATATCCGTGCTCAGTTTGATAAGGCGGCAAAGAACTTCGGCGGTGATGTGGTGTTGGAGAAAACCTGCGCCAATGCACTGCGCTGTGATTTTGTTGACGCCGTGGTGCCGGATGCCAAATACATTGTGATCTGCCGGGACGGATTCGATGCGGTCGCTTCGGCCCGCCACCGCTGGACTGCCGAACTGGATATCCCGTATCTGCTGAAAAAACTCCGCTATGTGCCGGTGTCGGACTTGCCGTATTACGGCTCGCGGTACCTTTTCAACCGCCTGTATCTGCTTTTCTCCCGGCAGAAACGTCTGGCCTACTGGGGGCCGGCGCTGGACGATATGAATACCCTGTCGGCGAACTATTCGCTGACGGAAATCTGCGCTCTGCAATGGCAGCGTTGCGTGCAGAAGTCGCTGGGCTATCTGGACGGCTTGCCGAAAGGGCGGGTCAGCAAAGTGCGCTACGAGGACTTTGTCAGCGACCCGGCCACGCATGTGCAGGAACTGGCCGCGTTTATGGGCAAGTCGCTTACGCCGGAGCAGGCGGCGACGATTACCCGGCGTGTCAGCGGGCGCAGTGTCGGTAAGGCAAGGGCGGAACTCAGCCCGGAGGATCTCGGTAAGTGCCGGGCCCTTATCAGCGAGACCCTGACGCGGCTGGGCTACAAGAATGCGTGAGTCGGTGGCAGCCGGACCGGGCTGGCGCACCTTGCTGGCCAAGCGTGGGCTGGATTTGTCGGTTTCCGTGGTCGCGCTGGCGGCGGCTTGGTGGGTGATCGTGCCGGCCATGCTGGCCGCTGCTGTCAGCACCCGCTCGAACGGCTTGTTTATCCAGCCACGGGTCGGGCGTGGCGGCAAGTTGTTCCGCGTATACAAACTGCGCTCCATGCGTGACCGCAAGGATGTCACCACGACGGTCACGGCCGACGGCGATCCGCGGATCACGCGGGTGGGGGCTTTTCTGCGTAAATCCAAACTCGATGAGCTACCGCAGTTGGTCAATGTGCTGCTGGGGCAGATGAGTCTGGTCGGCCCGCGCCCGGATGTGCCGGGTTTTGCCGATCAGTTGCGCGGACCTGAGCGTGCCGTGCTGAGCCTGCGTCCGGGAATTACAGGTCCGGCGACCCTGCGTTACCGCGATGAAGAGCGCCTGCTCGGCATGCTGCGCGATCCGGAAGGCTTTAACCGCGATTACATATACCCGGACAAGGTGCGTCTGAATCTGCAATACCTGCACAGTATGTCTCTGCGCACCGACCTGAAGCTGATTCTTGCTACCGTATCACGGCGTTTTGCTGACCGGCGTCCGTTTAGCAAACGGGCCGGCGCGCTGCTGCGCGAACGCTGCGGCGTGAATAGCGCGGCGATTTACACGGATACGCAAGCGGCCTTGTTGGCCGCGCTGCGCTCGCTTGGTGCCAGCGAGGGAACGGATGTACTGCTGTGTGGGACTTGTCCGGCTGAGCGCCGCAAGGCGCTGGAGAACGCAGGCTATGTGCTGCGCGCTCCGGCGGCCGGGAGCGGGCAGGGCACTGATATGCACGCACGGCTTGTGGTCTTGGTGCAGCCGGACGGCGTGCAGGGCAGCGCGGAGCTGATTAAGTCAGCGCGCCGGGCCGGCGCTGCGGTGCTGATGGACTACGGTTGCGCCTGGCCGCAGCGTGATGCCGATTGGGATGTGGCCTTGTTTAGCCCGCGTCTGGACGAGCTCAGCGCCGAGGCGCCGCCGGTCGGCCTGCTGCTCAGCCGGGGTGGTGCGCCGGTCTGTGCAGGCCGCACCCTGAGTGAAGGCACGGCGGATTTGCTGGAGTGTGTTTTACAGCGTGCGGATTTTCATTTCGCGCGCAGCGACGCGGCGCAGGAGAAAACAGCACCGTGAACACGCTGCACACCGTGCACATTATCAGCAATCTCGGCGCAGGCGGGGCCGAGCGGGCCATGGCGCGCTTGCTTGTCTCGCTTGGCGCCGCCTGCGGCACGCATGAGGTGATTTCGCTCAAGGGGCGCGGGCCGGTGGCGGCCACGCTTGAAGCGGCCGGTATTGCGGTATACGGGCCGGGGCGTTTGTTCTCGCTGCGCGCCATGCGCCGGGCCGGCTTGTTTTGTGGCTGGATGTATCACGGCAATCTGGTGGTCTTGCTTGCGGGCCTGCTCAGTGGCGGCCGACCGGTGGTCTGGCATATCCGCCAGTGCCTGCATGACCGCAGCATGGACGGGCGGCTTACCCGGACGCTGATTGATCTGGGGGCGCGCTTGTCAAAAGCATCGCTGTTGCGGCGTATTGTCTACAACAGCCAGGCCTCGCGTGATCAACACGAGGCAATCGGCTATGCCCGCAGCAAGGGCGCGTTAATGCGCAACGGCTTTGACGCGACGCGCTTTCGTCCGGACAACACGCTGGCCGCGGATATGGCCGCGCTGGACGGGGCGTTCTGTATCGGCATGGTCGCACGCAATCACCGTGTCAAAGGCTGTGATGTGTTTTTGCAAGCCGTGCAAACGCTTTGCCGGGCCCACCCGCAGGCCACGCCTGTATTTGTGCTGGTAGGGCGCGGCTTTGATGATTCGAATCCCGCTATTGCCGCTGTGCGCCGCACGCTGCCGCAACTGCGCCTGTTGGCGCTGGGCGAGCGCAGCGATGTTGATGCGATCCTGCCCGGCCTGGATGTGCTGACCTCGGCGTCGCGCTCGGAAGGGCTGTCCAACACCCTGTGTGAGGCTATGTTGAGCGGCGTGCCGTGCGTGGTCACCGATGTCGGGGACTCGGCCTTTGTGGTCGGCGATACCGGCCTGGTGGTACCGCCGGGCGATGCGGCTGCGCTGGCCGCTGCGTGGTGGAAAATGATGAATGAGCCGGGCTTGCAGAAAGCGCAATCAGGCACACGTTGCCGTGAGCGCATCCGCAAGTACCTGTCACTGGAACAACAGAAAGACGCCTTTATGCAGGTCATTGAGAGCAGTCTGACGACAAGCCGGAACGGAGGCTGACAAAGAAACGATTATGACCGACACTGTTCAAAACCGATTGAAAGTGATTTACGTCACGGGTGTGGGCCGCAGCGGCTCCACCATTCTGGACATACTGCTGGGGAATCACCCGGAAGTGGAAAGCGTTGGCGAGCTGATCAACGTAAACCGTTCGGGTTGGCTGAAAAACGAATACTGCGCCTGTCATCAGCGGGCTCTGGACTGCCCGTTCTGGCAGGCGGTGCTGAGCAACTGGCAGGTACGTACCGGTGGCGCGCAGGTGCAGGAGTATATGGACCTGCAGACTCAGTTTGAATTCCGTTTGTACAAGCCGTCGCAGATCCTCAAAGAGGCGCGCAAATCACCGGACAGCTACGCACGTTTTCTGCAACTGACCGGTGAGCTTTTCCGTGCCATCAGTGAGGTCAGCGGCAAAAGCATTATTGTGGACTCGTCCAAAAGCCGCACACGGGGTTTTTTGTTGTCACAGATCGATGCGCTGGATGTGCGCTATGTGCATCTTATCCGCGACACCCGCGACATCATCAAGTCCTTGCGCAAAGGCCATGAGGCCAATCCGGAAGCGGGTGTGCAGCATGCACTGCGCGCCTTGCCGGGCTGGCGCACATCCATGAGCTGGGTGCTGACCAATCTGCAAGCCGAGCACCTGATCCGTCACTACGGCAGCGCCCATCATTGCCAGGTCCGCTATGAGGACATGCTTGAACATCCGGCCGGTGTTTTGCGCAGTATCGGCGAGCTGGCCGGGATCGATACCGCCGGTATTATCCATGCGGCCGAAAATGAGACGCCGCTGCAGGTCGGGCATACCGTGGCGGGCAATCGCCTGCGGATGAAAGACACGGTCGCCTTCAGCCGCCGTAAACCGTCGGTGCCCAAACTACGCGCGATCGATAATCTCAGTTTCAGCGTGTTTGCCTACTGGCTGGCACAGCGCTACGGCTATCCGCTGATCCGGCGCTGACAGACGTGAAGCTGGCGCTTTACATCGCGTCGCTGGAGACCGGCGGTGCTGAGCAGCAAATGGTGCGCCTGGCCAACAGCCTGGCGCGGCGCGGGCATGAGGTCAGCCTGATCAGCTGTTTCGGCGGGCCGCTGGAGGCCAAAGTCGATACGGGTGCCGGCGTCAGGCTTGATGTGTTCAAGCCCGGCTTCCGCCAATCCGGCTTATGGCGTTTTCTGTTTCAGGGCTGGGCTGTGTTTTTGCTGGCCCGCCGCTTGAGGCGAGGCCGCCCCGAATGCGTGCTCAGTGCGCTCTATGCCAGCAACGCGGTGTTGTATTGCGCGACCCGCTTGTTACGCAACAAGCCGGCCCTGATCTGGTCCATCCGCACCACCGCGCCCAAGCAAAAAGCCCTGATCCGTTTTTGGTACACGCTCTGCCGGCGTGTCTCGCCGCGTGTGGACCTGCTGCTGGCCAACTCTACACCGGGCTTGCAGTTCCATCTGCAGGATGGTTTTCGTCCCCGTCGCCATGCGCTGATGCCGAATCTGATCGACCAGCCTGAGATGCCGCCGCGAGCGCCGCGCTCGCCGGGGGCGCCGCTCAGGATCGGGCTGGTCGGACGCATCGACCGGACTAAAAACCTTGCCTGTGCGCTGCGCGCCTATGCACAGGCTTGCGTGCAGGCCGATCTGGCACCGCTGACCATTACCGGGCCGGTCAGTGACAAAGGCTATCAGGAAGAATTGCTGGCCTTGTGTGAGTCGCTGGGAATCAGCGAGAACGTGCACTGGCAGGGGCATCGGGCGGATTTGTTGCCGGTTTATGCGACGCTGGATGTGCTGCTCAACAGCTCGGATACGGAAGGCTTTTCCAATGTGATCGCCGAGGCCATGGCCTGTGATGTGCGTTGTGTGGTCAGTGATGTGGGCGACTCAGCGCAGATTGTCGGTGAGGCGGGTTGTGTTTTCCCTGCCGGTGACGACGCGGCTGCCGCACGCGCCTTGGTGCGTATCGCCTTGGACGATGTGGTGTTTACAATATCGCCACGTCGCCGGATTGCCGATCACTTTGATCCTGAGGTTATACTTGGCCGTTTTGAAGAGGCCGTGCGGACGGTGCTTTAACCGACGCCGGCTGTTGGCAATTAGCAGGCGCCCGGCAGCCTGATAAACCACAGGATAAAACAGTTGCTCAGCCGTAAAAAACAGGTTTTGTTCTCCCTTATTGTATTGTTACTGCTGGCGCTGCTGGTGGAGGGCTTGTCGTATGTGTATGTCTACAAGCTCAAAGACAACGCCTTGGGCGCGGCTTCAGAGCGCAATGAGTACGCCTATTTCCGTGGCCACGAACTGAATCCTCAGTACCAGCGTGAGTTTGATACCGGCGGGCGCAGGATTCATTCTGCGGATGGTTTCCGGCGTGATCAGCCGGTGAGTGTGAAAAAGCCCGAGGGCGTTTACCGGATTATTCTGTTCGGCGGCTCGCAGGCCTACGGTGTCGGATCGCAGCATGGCGGTGTCTATCCGCCGGAGCCGTCCTTGCAAAACAACGAGACGGTCAGCTATTTCCTTGAGCAGACGCTTAACCGCGGACTGAGTGCGGCCGGTGTGGACCTGCGGGTCGAAGTCATTAACGCGGCCGCGATTGCCTACAAGGTCTATCAGCACCTGTTGTATTTCAATGAGCGGCTTTATCAGTACGACGCGGATTTGTTGGTGTTCCTCGACGGGCATAATGATTTTTACCCGGGCGAGCCCAACAGCAATCCGATGCTGACCAACGTCTACGCCAAGGACCTGGTCTGGCAGTTTAACGGCCGCGGGGCCTTGTTTGCGTTTTATTCCGGAGCGCGTTGGCTCGGGCAGTACAGCTATTTCTTCAAGCTGCTGGAAAAGGGACTGCAGGACCTGTTGCCGCGGGTCAATCCCTATCAGGCCCCGGCTGTGGCCGATGTCTCCCCGGCCGACTATCGGCTTTATGCACGTGACAACTACCTGCGCTTTTACCAGCAGTTCCGTGCGCTCGCGGAAATCTATGGCTTCTCCATGCATCTGTTTATCCAACCTGAGATCCTGCTTGAGGACCCGGCCTTGTTAAGCGAGCACGACCGGATGATTTACCGGATTTCAGACGAATACGGAGACCGCGAAAGTAAAACATCGATCCATCCGCAGCTGCAGGGCGTGTTCGCCGACAGCGGGCTGGCGGTCACCGACTTCACGCAATTGGCGCCCGATAACGATAAGGGGCTCGACCTCTATTTCGATTACACCCACCTGACCCCGGACGGCAGCGCCTTGCTCGCCGACAATATGGCGCAGGTGCTTCTGCCACAAATCCGCGGTATGTAGGAGCCTGTATACAGGCGACCTGCGGTGGCCGGATCGGGCCCCGCAG
>JAUOPI010000035.1 GCA_030546905.1 Granulosicoccaceae sp. 1_MG-2023
CGTCTTTGACGCGCCCTTTTTCGTTTGGATTGCCGGGGCAATCAGACCATATCTTTCAGGCCTTTCAGCGGTGTTACCTTGACCACTTTGCGGGCCGGTTTGGCTTTGAATACAGTCTCTTCGCCGGTGAAGGGGTTGATGCCTTTACGCGCGCGGGTTGCCGGTTTCTTGACGACTTTGACTTTCATGATGCCCGGCATATTGAAGTAACCCGGTGCACCACGGCCGGAGAGACTGGCTTGCATAACGGCGTTCAGTGCGTCGAGTACGGCAGTGACGTCTTTGCGCGAGAGTTCGGTTTGCTCGGCCAGCAGAGTCAGCAGCTCGGATTTGGTCGGCGGCTTCTCTTTGATGGAAATCTTCTTCGGTGCCGTTTTGCTCGCAGCTACTTTTTTAGTCGCGACTTTCTTGGCAGCGGTTTTCTTCGCTACAGGTGCTTTTTTGGCAACCGTTTTTTTCGCTACGGCTTTCTTAGCGACTGCTTTCTTGGCTACGGTTTTCTTCGCAACAGGTGCTTTTTTCGCAGCTGTTTTCTTTGCAACAGTCTTTTTCGCAGCGGTTTTCTTAGCGGCTGTTTTCTTTGCCACCGTTTTTTTCGCAGCGGTCTTCTTCGCTACGGTTTTCTTGGCGGTTGTCTTTTTGGCAGCCGGCTTCTTCTTCGCGACCATGGATAAAATCCTCAGTAAGTTAAGTGATCTATATGTCTGCCTGTGTCAGTTCAGGTCGATCCGATGACACATATTTATATAGACTAAGGCTAACTGAACACGAGCAAGGCGCGGCAAAAGTTAGCATAGTCGACAGGGGCGTAAAAGCATTTTTCAAGCCATCGCGCCCGTTTTTACGGCATTTGCGCTTCATAACGGCAGAAAAGACTGTATATGTAGGGTAATTGTGTACTGATGCGGCTGTGGGAGAGGATTCGGCGGGCGCCTGCCGGTGCGGCAGGGATAGGTTTTGTACTGCTATAGCAGGCTAAATCAGTCGATAAAGAATTCGCGGCGCAGGGTGAAGGTCTGCTTGTTCATGCCGGGCATGGTGACGCTGATATGAAAATTCAGGGTGTCAGTGCTGCGTAGCGGGAATTCGCCGATGTAGTAAACGGCGTCCTGTTCGCGTATTTCCTGCATCTTTATTTGCCCCATCTGGCCCAGGCTATTGGTCCAGGTTGCGGTGACCGAGAGCGCTTCGGCTGCTTCGCCGGCCGCTTTGTTGGGGGCATCCTTGCGTATTGCCACATTCAGCAAACCACGTTTGTTACTACGGGTAATGCCGTACGCGTCGGCAATTTGCGGGGTCAGCATGTCTGTCTGTATCGCATTGTAGTGCACGGTGTAGTCGGCGATACGTGATGACGATTCGGCGTTGGCTGACAGAGACACTGACAATGCCAGCAGCAGACTCAGGACTCGGATCGGTCGGTTCAGGTCAAACATGGGTGTTTCCGCGATGGTTGTAGTGGTGTGAGTTTATCGGTGTGGAATAGTTCCGGCCTGCGCCGCCGAACACGGGGCAGGCCGGAAAGCGTTCAGACGATCAGGCCGATCATGCTGTTAATAACGAGTATTTTCGCCAGTTGTATAAGAATAATCGCCGCCAGTGCGGACAGGTCGAGGCCACCGATGGGCGGGATAATCCGGCGCAAGGGTGTCAGCACCGGTGAGGTGATGCTGTAGAGAATGTTCTGTACCGGGTTGTAACCGTTGTTGAACCAGCTGAGGATGGCCAGCACCACAATCGAGTAGAGAAATACATTAAAGAACAGATTGACCAGTGAGACCAGCGCGATGCCGAAGACCTGGCCGACGGCGGCATAGGCCATATTGATACGCAGTCCGCCGATGTATTCGGCCAGCCCCAGTCCTTTAAACAGGAAGAGCTTGATCACGATCAGCAAAAAGCACAGCACCAGAGCGGCCATATCGTGTCCGCCGATACCCGGAACCACCCGGCGCAGCGGGATCAGCAGCGGGTTGGTCACTTTGACGACAAACGCGGCCAGCGGGTTGTGGTAGTCAGCGCGGGTCATCTGCATCAGAAAGCGCAGTGCCACGACCATGATGTACAGATCGAACAGGGTGTTGATAAGAAAGCTCAAGGCTTCCATACCCGGGCTTGTCATTTTTCCTCTCCTAATTCTTTGCCCATTTCAATTGAGCGATTATAACAAGCGTCCATTGCGTCATTGACCATGGCGCGTATGCCGGAGGCTTCAAAGCTGGCGATGGCCGCTTCGGTGGTGCCGCCCTTGGAACATACATTCAGACGCAGTTGTTCCGGTGAATCGCCGGACTCTATCAACATACGTGCCGCACCGAAGCAGGTGTGGGCGGCAAACCGTACAGCCGTGTCTTTATCGAGCCCCAGCTCGGCGGCTTTGGCAGCGATGCATTCGCTGAATAAAAAGAAATATGCCGGTCCGCTGCCGGAGATTGCGGTGACTGTATCGAGCAGTCCTTCTTCGGCGACCCATTCGGTAATGCCGGCAGTAGCAAGAATGCCGCCGGCCATAGCGCGTTGCTCCCCGGATACCTTGGCATTGGCGTAAAGCGCGGTAACGCCGGCGCCGAGCATCGAGGGGGTATTGGGCATGCAGCGAACCACCGGCAGTTCAGCGCCGATCCAGCGTGTCAGGTCGGACTCACGCAGACCGGCGGCGATGGAGATGATCATCGGCTTGCGTTCCTGCAGTGCTTCGCGTGTGTCGTCGATCAGCGCACGGATATGCTGTGGTTTGATCGCCAACACGACTATATCTGCCTGCCGGATGGCGGCGGCGTTGTCCACGCTGGTGGAGATTGCAAGGGTGTCCTGGAGTTTGTCGAGCTGCGACTGATTAATGTCGGTGGCGGTGATGCTTGCCGGTGAGCGGCCGTTGTTGATTAAGCCGCTGATAAGACTGCGTGCCATATTGCCCGCACCGATAAAGACGAGTTTGCTGTCTTTCAATGAATTGCTCCGCTTGAGTTGCCGCGATCTGAGTCTGCGCGGCGTGAGGTGAAGTTAGTTGAGCCGCTAACAGCGTGCTGCTGTTGCCCGCTCCGTTTATTGATGTGTTGTGCGTGCGCCGAAAATCGCCGTGCCGATACGAACCATGCTTGCACCCTCGGCGATGGCCGCTTCCATATCGCCGGACATGCCCATGGATAAGGTGTCCAGCGTTGAGACCGTGCTGTGCAGTGAGTCCATCAGTTCCCGGGTGCGGCGGAAACTGTCGCGTTGGGCGGCAAAATCAGCAGCAGGGGCCGGGATGACCATCAGGCCGCGCACCTGCAGGGCGGGCAGGGCTTCCACCTGGCGCAGCAGGGCCGGCAGTTCTTCAGGCATGACGCCGGATTTGCTGTCTTCGCGGTCGATATTGACCTGCAGGCAACATTGCAACGGCGGCAGCCCGGCTGGGCGGTTGGCGCTGAGTTTCTCTGCCACCTTGAGGCGGTCGATGGTGTGGACCCAGTCAAAGTGCCGGGCGATATCGCGTGCCTTGCGTGACTGAATACTGCCGATAAAGTGCCAGCGCAGCGCGCAATCGCGCAAAGCGTCTATTTTTTCCAACGCTTCATCAAGATAATTTTCGCCGAAATCGCTTTGCCCGGCCGCTACTGCCTGTCTCAGCGCGGCAACGGGCTTGGTCTTGCTGACCGCGAGCAGGGTGATGTCGCCGGGCGCGCGCCCGTAGCGTTCTGCGAAGGTCTGTATGTCCTGCCGGATGTGCCGGAGGTTGGCGGCAATATCTGTCATGGTCAGTCAGTTTTACCCGTAAATGTGTGCACTCAGGCGCTATCTTAGTCCGCCGCCCTCAGCGCCCGCAATGTGCAGTGCGCTAAAGCAGGTCCGGTGCCGGCCGACATATCACAGAGTATCGGTGTTGCGGCAGTATGTGCACGCCTGTTTCCAACACAGTGATTTGTCGACCAGGTTTCTCATTATGGATATCGCTCAGCTTCTGACTTTTGGTGTTAAAAACGGTGCTTCGGATTTGCACCTCTCGGCCGGTTTACCGCCGATGATCCGCGTTGACGGTGATGTCCGCCGTATCAACATTCCCGCGCTGGACCAGTCCCAGGTGCAGGGGATGGTCTACGACATCATGAACGACAAGCAGCGCAAGGAGTTTGAAGAACGCCTCGAGACTGACTTTTCGTTTGAGATCCCGGATGTGGCGCGTTTTCGTGTTAACGCATTCAACCAGAACCGGGGTACCGGTGCGGTGTTCCGTACCATCCCGACCAAGATCCTGACGCTGGAAGATCTCAATGCACCGAAGATCTTCGAGAACATTTCTTCTTATCCGCGTGGGCTGGTGCTGGTCACCGGGCCGACCGGTTCGGGTAAGTCGACCACGCTGGCCGGTATGATCAATCACAAAAACGAAACCGAGCTGGGCCATATCCTGACCATCGAAGACCCGATCGAATTTGTCCACGAGTCCAAGAAGTGTCTGATCAACCAGCGTGAGGTGCACCGTGATACGCTCGGCTTCTCCGAAGCACTGCGTTCGGCCTTGCGGGAAGACCCTGACGTGATTCTGGTCGGTGAGATGCGTGACCAGGAAACCATCTCACTTGCACTGACCGCGGCAGAAACCGGTCACCTTGTGTTCGGTACCCTGCACACCAGTTCTGCGGCTAAAACCATCGACCGTATCATCGACGTATTCCCGGCCGGTGAGAAGCCGATGGTGCGCTCCATGTTGTCCGAATCGCTGCGTGCGGTTATTTCCCAGACACTGCTGAAAAAGCAGGGCGGCGGCCGTGTTGCCGCGCACGAGATCATGATCGGTACGGATGCGATCCGGAACCTGATCCGCGAAGACAAGGTCGCGCAAATGTACTCAGCCATTCAGACCGGTCAGGCACACGGTATGCAGACGCTTGATCAGAATCTTAAAGAACTGCTTAACCGTGGCGTTATTACTCTGGAAGATGCACGCAAGAAAGCGGCAAAACCGGACTCGCTCTGATCTGACGTTGTCTGTAACCGAGGAAGAAATCACATATGAGCTCTGAATCTGCAAGCCGTCGGTTTATGGAAGAGTTGCTGGTGGGCCTGAAGAACAAGGGTGGTTCTGACTTGTTTGTTGTGGCCGGCGCGGCGCCTTCCATGCGCATTCACGGCAAAGTGGTACCGGTTGTTGATAAAAAGATGACCGCAGAAAACACCCGCACGCTGGTCCATTCGATCATGAATGAGAAAGAGCTGGCGGAGTTTGAAGCAACCAAAGAGTGTAACTTTGCGATCGCGCTGGATAAGGTCGCGCGTTACCGGGTCAATGCCTTTGTCCAGCGCGGCAGCTGCGGCATGGTTATCCGTATTATCAATAACGAGATCCCTTCATTTGAGGATCTGCGTTTGCCGCCGGTATTGCAGCAGGTGGCCATGACCAAACGCGGGCTGGTGATCTTTGTCGGTGGTACGGGTTCCGGTAAATCAACCAGTCTGGCGGCCCTGATCGACTATCGTAACGAAAACAGCCGCGGCCATATCATCACCATCGAAGACCCGGTTGAGTACGTGCATCAGCACAAGGGTTGTATTGTTACCCAGCGCGAAGTCGGTACCGATACGGAGAACTTCGAGATCGCGCTGAAGAACACCCTGCGTCAGGCCCCGGATGTGATTCTGATTGGTGAGATCCGTGACCGTGAGACCATGGAGCACGCAATCGCCTTCGCTGAAACAGGGCACTTGTGTCTGGCTACACTGCACGCCAATAACACCAACCAGGCGATGGACCGGATTATCAACTTCTTCCCTGAAGAGCGGCATAAACAGCTGCTGCTGGATCTGTCCCTGAACCTGAAGGCGGTCATCTCGCAGCGTCTGCTGCCGACGCCGAGCGGTAAAGGCCGTCGCGCTGCGGTGGAAATTCTGATCAATACGCCGCTGATGTCCGACCTGATCCAGAAGGGTGAGGTTCATGAGATGAAGGAACTGATTGCCAAATCAGTCGATCAGGGGATGCAGACTTTTGACCAGGCGCTGTTCAATCTGATTGAAGAACATGCGATTACCATCGAAGAAGGTATGCGCAATGCCGATTCCGTCAACGACCTGCGCCTGCGTATCAAACTGCATGGCGGCCGTTCCACTGAAGTCGACGATATGCTGTCAGAAAGCATGACCTTCGACGGGCAGGACGATCAGGAAGACGATGCGGCTTCACTACGCCGCTGATCCGGCGGCGTAGTGGCTTTGTGCCGCCGGCGTCTAGACGCCGAGCGGCAGGTGTTTCCCGTCTATAATGCAATGCTTGACCCTTCCTCTCAGGCTCAGGCCGTGGTAAGGGCTGTTATGGCCTTTGCTGACAAACTCTGCGCTGTTGCAGATAAAACTCTCCTCTGCATCAAACAACACAATATCGGCAACTGAACCGGCTTGCAGTCTGACCGGCTCACGGCCGATGATCTGTGCCGGGTTCCTCGAGGCCAGACGAATCAGTTTGCGCAGCGGCAGTGCCGTTTCATCGGCCAGCTTGATCAGCAGCGGCAGGAAAATATCCAACCCCGATATACCCGGCGAGGTGGCCGGAAAGGGCGCCAGCTTGCTGTCCGGATCAAGCGGTGCGTGGTCGGTGCAGATCGCGTCCAGCGTACCGTCGGCGATGGCATCGCGCAGTGCCTGCTGATCCCGCGGAGAACGCAAGGGCGGCACCACATGGCAGAGGCTGTTAAAACCGAGGGTGTCGTTATCGGTCAGCAGCAGGTGGTTGATGCTGGTGTCGGCCGTGACCGGCAGGCCGCGGTGTTTGGCGTCGCGGATCAGGTCAATGCCGCGGGCCGAGGTAATACGCGAAAAGTGTACGCTGGCGCCGGTCTGGCCGGCCAGTTCCATAATCATGCCCAGCGCCACGGATTCGGCTGCCACCGGAATCCCGATCAGTCCCATCCGCGTGCTGTTGAATCCCTCATGCATCACCCCATTGTTCGACAGCGAGGCTTCCTGTGCCACCAGATGCAGACGGATATCGAAGGTGGCGGCATATTCCATAATAGAGCGCAGCACCGCGGCATTGGCGATCGGTTTGTCGGCATTGCTGGCGGCCACGCAACCGGCGTCGCGCAGAGTGGCCAGTTCGCTGATCTGCTGCCCGTCGAGTTTCTGTGTCAGGGCGGCCAGCGGTAATACACGTGCGGCACCGGCGTCAGCAGCGCGGCGGTTGATCAGCTCGACGGTAGCGGACTCGTCAATAACCGGGTCGGTGTCGGGCGAACACACCACGCTGGTCACACCGCCGTGCAGGGCGGCGCGGGTCTCTGAGGCTATCGTGCCTTTTTTCTCATGGCCCGGTTCGCGCAGGCGCGCATAGAGGTCGATCAGGCCCGGGCAGGCAGTCAGGCCGCTGCCGTCGATGACGGTGTCGGGCTGCGTCAGCGTGTCGCTGTCGACAATCAAGGCGTCGCGTATGCCCAGGCTGACCGGGGCTTCGGTATCGGTCGACGGATCCAGCAGGCGGATGTTATCGATGCGGACGCTGCTCATGCGAATTTGCCCTGTGCTTGTGAAATTTCGGTTGAACTGATGGCCAGCGACATGACCGCCATGCGCACGGCAATGCCGAAGGTGACTTGTTGCAGGATCACCGATTGGGGACCGTCGGCGACCAGGCCTTCGATTTCGATGCCGCGGTTGGTCGGACCCGGGTGCATGACGATGGCGTCGGGTGCGGCCAGTTTCAGGCGTTCGGTGGTGAGGCCGTAGCGGGCGTAGTACTCATCGGCACTCGGCAGCAGCGCGCCTTTCATCCGTTCGGTCTGCAGACGCAGCATGATCACCACATCAACGCCGTCCAGCGCACTGTCAAAATCGGTGTAGACCTTCACACCCAGATGATCGAGTTCGCTGGGAATCAGCGTTTTGGGCCCGGCCACGCGGATCTCTTTGGTGCCGAGCGTGCGCAGCGCGTGCAGCTGCGAACGGGCCACCCGCGAATGGGCGATATCACCGACCACCGCGACCCGCAGTTTGCTGAAGTCACCCTTGTAATGGCGGATGGTGAACATATCAAGCATGGCCTGGGTCGGATGCGCGTGGCGTCCGTCACCGGCATTGATCACGTTGATATGAGGCGCTACGTGTTGCGCGATAAAGTGTGCGGCACCGGAGTCCTGATGGCGCACCACGAACATATCGCACTGCATGGCTTCGAGATTGCGCAGGGTGTCGAGCAGGGTCTCGCCTTTTTTGGTCGAGGACGTGCTCATGCTGACGTTCAGCACGTCGGCTGACAGGCGTTTGGCTGCCAGTTCGAATGTGGTGCGTGTGCGTGTGCTGTTTTCGAAGAACAGATTGGCGACGGTCTTGCCGCGTAGCAGGGGGACTTTTTTGATGGCTTTGTCGTTGATGCCGGCAAAGTTTTCCGCCGTGTCGAGAATCTGCGTGAGGATTTCGCGGTTGAGTGTCTCGACGCTCAGAAAATGGCGCAGTTTGCCCTGGGAATCCAGCTGTATGTCGTGAGCAGGAGAGTTCATGCCGGCTCTCCGCTTTGATCGGGATGTTCGCTGATCTGCAGAGACAAGTCCCCGGCTTGCAGTTTGACGACCTGACCGGTGTGCAGGTCCATCGCATCGCCGATCACATCGGCCCGGATCGGCAGCTCGTGGCCGTCACGTTCGACCAGCACCGCCAGAATAATCCGCGCCGGACGGCCGTAATCGAATATTTCGTTCATGGCCGCGCGGATTGTGCGCCCGCTGTAGATCACGTCATCGACCAGCACAACCGTGCGGCCGTCGACCGGCCCGGGCAGGTTCGACGCGCCGACCGTCGGATGCAGACCGATGCGGCTGAAATCATCGCGGTAAAAGGAGATGTTCAGCTCGCCGAGCGGGTCCTTCAGGCCGAGCATTTGGTGCAGCTCGCGGGCAACCACAACACCGCCCGAATGGATGCCGACCATCATGCAGTCATCCAGATCGTCGGCGAGCACGGTTTTCAGCCGCGTGGCCATTTTTGTCAGCCAGGTGCGGACAATGTCGGGTTCAATCGTCGTCATGGGCAGTAAACCAGTTTCTGAGAATAAGGGCGGCGGCTATTTTATCCAGATCCGCTTTGGACGTCTTGCGACGCTGACCGCGCTGGCGGTTTTCGCGGATGATTGTACCCGCTTGCTGCGTGGTGAGGCGTTCGTCGGCGGTAAAAACGCTAAGCGCGTAGCGTTTTCTGAGGCGTTTGGCAAAGCCGCGTGCCTGACCGCTCAGGGGTTGCTCGCTGCCGTCCATGCGCAGCGGCACGCCCACCACCATACCGGCCGGCTGCCATTGCCGGACGCACTCATCAAGCGCGTCCCAGTCCGGAGTACCATTGTGATTACGGATCACACAAAGCGGCGAGCTGGTGCCCGATTGGGTGTGGCCGCTGGCCACGCCGATATAGCGCAGGCCGTAGTCGAAGGCCAGATAGAGTCCGTCAGGTCGGGATTGCATAAACTGTGTGTCGTGAGGTCAGGCGTGTCCGCTATCCGTGGAGAGGTCAGCAAAGCTGATACCGAGTGTTTTCATGGCCGCGTCGAGTTTGTCCTGTGCCGGTGTGGCAAACAGGATGGTCAGATCAGCGGGGCAGGTCAGCCAGGCATTGGCGGCCACCTCGTCTTCGAGCTGACCGGGCGCCCAGCCGGCGTGACCGAGTGCGATCAGATAGGCGTCAGGGCCGTGTCCGGCGGCGATATCGGCCAGCACATCGCGTGAGCTGCTGATGCAGACCGGCGGCGTGAAGTGGTGGGTTGCGCTCCAGTCGCGGCCGCTGTCGGTGTGCAGCACCAGGCCGTGGCCGGGATCGACCGGGCCGCCCTCGAAGACCGGAATGCCGGTCAGGCCGCCATGGCTGTCGAGGCCGGTTTGTTCGATAACTTCCTGAAAACTGACCGGTAGCGGGCGGTTGATGACCAGGCCGAGGGCGCCCTGTTCATCGTGATCGCAGATGTAGGTGAGGGTGTACTCAAAGCTCGGGTCCTGCATCTGTGGCATGGAGATCAGGAAGTGATGCGTCAGATTCAACTTCTTTACCTCCTGCGAGCGGATCAGTCGTCGCGGCTGACGATCGAATTATTGCTTTTGAATTCCCACGTACGGGTAATGTAAAGGATATCGGTTTCTTCTGCGAGTTTGCCGGAAAACGCCGGATAGGGCGCGCCCAGCGCGACAATCCGTTTGGCCGCGTCGTCGAGCACCTGCTGGCCGGATGAGCGGTTGATGCGGATTTCCTCTATCGTGCCGTTTTTGCGGATGCCGACCGTCAGCATCAGCGTGCCGTGCAGTTTACGCCGGCGCGCCTCGTCGGGGTAGTTGAGATTACCCATTTGCTCGACGGTTTTGACCCAGTTGTACATATAAGCGGCCGAGACCGCTTCGCGGGTGCGGGCCGTGGCGAACATCTTGCGCGGGCGCTTGGCGCGTTCTTCCAGGCGGGCATCGAGCTCGGCGCTCAGACGCGCGATCTCCATGCGCTGGTCGATCTCGATTTCCGCTTCGGGCTTGTCGATGGTGTTTTCGCTTTCGCGCTCTTCGGTGACCTGCTCGCGGCGCTCGGAAAACAGCGTGGTCAGCACGCTGGTGTCGCTCTCCTGCGTCGGCGTGGGCGCGCCCGGCTCCAGCGGCATGGGCGCAGCGCCGTCGGTGTCGAAGTCCTGCGAGGAGACAAACGGGGAGGAGGGCTTGACGTAGTCATCGGTCTCACCGCCGCCGTCCTGCGCGACCGCGGCCAGATACTCAGCCTCTTCGGGCGTCAGTTCCGAGCGTTTGTCCGCAAGAATCACCTCCAGCGTCGGTGGCAGGCGGGTTTCCTGCAGAAACGGCGCAAAGCCGACGCCAAGGATAATAATGCCGTGCAGGGCCGCGGCCAGGAACAGCATGATGCCGAGGCGGTCGGTTTGCGTGGCTTGGTTCTGGTAAATCGCTGGATTCATTGGGTTGTTCTGATCTCTCGCCCGTCGCTGTCTGCCGTGGCACTGTGCTCACGGCAAACCCATGCGCAAAGTGTAGACCCTTATGCGCCGATTTTGCGGGCGATCACGTTCATCAGATCGCCGGAGATGTCCAGATTGCAGCCGGCGTCCAGTTCGCGGGTGCAGGTCGGGCTGGTGACATTAATCTCGGTGAGGTAGTCACCGATAATGTCCAGACCGACAAACAGCAGGCCTTTCTCGCGCAGCACCGGTGCCACACGGGCGACGATTTCGCGGTCGCGCTCGTTCAGCGGTACCGGCACACCGCGTCCGCCGGCGGCCAGATTGCCGCGCGACTCACCCTCAGCCGGAATACGCGCCAGGGCAAAGGGCACCGGCTCACCGTCAATCACCAGCACCCGCTTGTCGCCTTCGCTGATCTCAGGGATATAGGTCTGCGACATAATCTGCACAGTATCGAACTGCGTCATGGTTTCCAGTACCACACTGATATTCGGATCGTCCTTGCGCAGGCGGAAGATCGATGCGCCGCCCATGCCGTCCAGTGGTTTGACGATAATGTCGCCGTGTTCGGCCAGAAAGTCGCGGTGGCGTTGCGCACTGGCAGAGACCAGTGTCGGTGTGCAGCAATCGGGAAAATAGCCGGCAAAGAGTTTCTCGTTAACATCGCGCAGGCTGGCCGGGCGGTTGACCACCAGCGTGCCGGCTTTCTCGGCGTACTCCAGCAGGTAGGTCGTGTAGATGTAATCCATATTAAACGGCGGATCGACCCGCATCAGGATGACATCCAGCGCTGACAGCGCGTCGTCGCGCGCCTCGCCCAATTCAAACCAGTCGTCGTTGTTATCGGTGACGGTGACCGGCGTCATGCGCGCACTGGCCACGCCGTCGCGCAGATAGCAATCGCCGGGCAGGATGTACTCGAGCGCCCAGCCACGTTTCTGCGCTGCCAGCATCATGGCAAAACTGGTGTCTTTATAGGGCTTGATGGATTCGATCGGGTCCATGACCACGCCGACGCGGATTGTCATTGCACTAAACTCCGGACAGATTAAGCCCTCATTATAGAGACAGCGCGGGTAAAATCGCAGCCGCACTTAACGTTCGGGCCGGTGACGAAGCGGTTAGCGGTGTTGCCGCGGCGCGCTTCGCCGGAATTAAAAAAGCCGGTCATCAGGCCGGCAAGGCAGGCCCTCGCGATAGAGGCACTGCTCGGGCAGTTTCGTTTGTGCAGGCGGCAAAAAATTCCCCCGGCGTCCAAATTGTCATAAAGCGCGGCGCCAAAAAACTGCCGTTGATGTTTTTGAAAATTTCTTCAGCCGGGTCGCTTAAGCGCTTGATTCACAAGCCCTGCTGGTTTGATAAACCGCGTGGCCTGTTATACAGTGCGCAGGCTGAACAAAGCCTGTTAGCATCGGCTTTGGAGCGGTGCCGGGCACGATACGACGGCACGAAAATCGGCTTTTCTTGAAGAGGAATCTGGCGGTGACAGAGACGCATACCCCGGCCGGCGCAACCCGGGTTTTGGTCATCGACGACAGCAAGACCATCCGTCGCTCCGCAGAAAATCTGCTCAGCGGCGAAGGCTTTGAGGTTTACACGGCTAATGACGGTTACGAAGCGCTGGCCAGCGTGGTCGAACACCGGCCCGACATCATCTTCGCCGACATCATGATGCCGCGCCTGGACGGCTACCAAACCTGCGCGTTGATCAAAAACAACGCCCGCTACAGCCACATCCCGGTGGTGCTGCTGTCGAGTAAAGACAGCATCTTCGACAAGGCCCGCGGCCGCATTGTCGGTTCGCAGTCCTATCTGACCAAGCCTTTCTCGCGTGAAGATCTGCTCGGCGCTATCGCCGAACATCTGCAGACCGATGCGCAGGCTGCCGGAGAGCCGTCCTGACCATGACGCGGATTCTGATCGTCGACGATTCGCCCACCGAAGTGCATGTGTTCCAGAATATTCTGCAGAACAACGGCTTTGATGTGGACACCGCCGCTGACGGCGAGAGCGGCATAAGGCGCGCCCGCGAAACCCTGCCGGATCTGATCCTGATGGATATAGTCATGCCCGGTATCAACGGCTTTCAGGCCACGCGCAAACTGCACCGGGACGAAAACACCGCCGGCATCCCCATTGTGATTGTGACGACCAAAGACCAGGAAACCGACCGTATCTGGGGCCTGCGGCAGGGCGCGCGTGGTTATATCGTCAAGCCCGTTTCGGAGAAAGACCTGCTCCGCAGCGTGCGTTCGGCGCTCGATCATGGCTGAACGGACGTGGCAGGGGCTGGCGCTTCGGGTCGGCACGGCGCAGTTGCTCTGTGGTGTCTCGCGGGTCGCTGAAATTGCCGATCCCGGTCCGGTTACGCCGGTCTGCGGCACGGTGGGCTGGTTTGCCGGGCTGGCCGGCCTGCGCGGCAATGTGTTGCCGGTCACCGATCTGGCGGCCTTTCTCGGTGTGCGCGAAGAAGGGCCCGGCGAACATGCCCGGGTGCTGGTGATCCGCCGTGATGAAGAAAACTTCGGCCTGCTGGTCGACGAGGTGCTGGGGCTGCGCAAGTTCCCGGCTGCGGCCTTGTCGGCCGACGTGGCGTCAGTGCCCGACGGGCTGGCCATGTATGTCATAGAGGTCATTCATGATAACGGGGCGACTTTGCCTGTGCTTGATCCGGATCTGCTGATCGGTAGCGAGAAATTCCTTAATGTACGGGCGAACTAAAACACGGTATCTCGGCAAACGCTTCCGGCGCGGCTTTACGCGGGCGCCGATGGTGCTGTTTGTACTGCTGCTGGTGGCGATGGCGGCGGCCGTCTATTGCTTTGTTGATGCCAATTACAAGGGCGCGCGCAATGCCGCTCTGTCCGGAACTGTGGCGCAGTTGCGGATTCTGGCATCGCGTCTGGCGCTGGATGCGCGCGCCCCTGAAGGGCGTGACCACGTGCCCGATGAGTTGGCTGCCGGTCAGAGTCTGCTGGATGGGCTGGGCTCCGGCGACCGTGCCGCCGGTATACCGCGGGTGCCGGATATGCTGGCGCCGGAACTGGCCGCGGCCCGGAAAGCCTGGGCTGAGCTTGGCAGCGCATTGTTGCCGGGGCAGGCTGAGGCGCCGGCCGGATTGGGCAAGCTTGACCCTGCTCAGCTGGAAACCATTGCCGGGCTTGGCAGTTCGCTGGGCCGCTGGCTGACCGAATCCAATGCCAGCGAAGCTGCCCACAGCGCGTTTGATCGTTTCGTTAAGCTGCTCGACCAGGTGCGTTCACTCAGCGAAAGCGCGCTGCAAGGCGGGCCGGAGCCGTCTGTGCAAACGCAGCTTGGCGACGCCTGGCAGGAGCTGGGCGGCGAGCTTGAGCGTTTGCGGGAGCTGACCGCTGAGGATGCGGATGCACGTGTGCTGGTGTTGGAAATCAGCAATGAAATGACGCGCCTGACGCCGGCGGTGAGCGGCCCTGCCAGTGCCGGTCAAAGCGTCGCACCGCAGCTGAGCGATCAGTTTGCCCGTCACGCTGAACTGCAACTGGTGTTGCGCAAACTCGACGATGCGGTCGCTTTGTTGCGCCATGAACAGGCTTTGTTATTCCGTCTGGGGGTGATAGCGGCGCTGGTTTCGCTGTTGTTTCTGTTTGTGCTGGCGATTGTTTTCTGGCGCGATGCACAAAACAAACTGGCCGCTTCGCAGCAGCGTAATGCGGCCAATCAGCGGGCGATTCTGCGTCTGCTCGATGAAATTACCGATCTGGCCGAGGGCGATCTGACCACCCGCGCCACGGTCACCGAAGATATTACCGGTGCGATTGCCGATTCGGTCAACTATGCCATCGACACCATCCGCGAGCTGGTGGTGACGCTGGATGATACTGCCGAGAAAGTGGCCCGTACCGCGCAGGAAACCAGTGAAACCGCGACCCGCCTGACCCGTGCCAGTGCGCTGCAGGAGCGTGAAGTACGCCGTTCCAGCAACTACATCACCGCCATGGCCTCGACCATGCGGCAGATGTCGGCCGACGCACTCGAAGCGCGTGAAGTGGCGAATCAGTCGGAGCTGCGTGCCATGAGCGGTTATCAGGCCGTCAGTCAGACCATCGAGGGCATGACCGGCGTGCGCGGCCAGATCCAGGACACCGCCAAACGCCTCAAGCGTCTCGGCGAAAGCTCCCAGCAAATCGGCGACATTATCAGTCTGGTCAACGACATTGCCGAGCGCACCAATCTGCTGGCCCTGAATGCGGCAATACAAGCCGGCGGCGGGGGCGGGCAGAACCGTTATTCGGCGGTTGCTGATGAGGTGCAGCGTCTGGCCGAGCGCGTGAACGAGGCGACCCGTGATATCGAAGGGCTGATCGTGACGATTCAGGCCGATACCCGTGCTGCTATCAGCTCCATGGAAGACAGCACGGCCGGGGTGGTCAAGGGCGCTAAAATGGCCGAAGAGGCCGGTGTCGAGCTTGCAGAAATTCAGCGCGTGTCGGTCAATCTGGCCAAGCGCATCAAGGTGATCTCGGAAAAATCAGCCCGTCAGGCCGAAGTGACCGCCAAGCTGTCGGGCAATATGCAGGTGATTAGCGAGATCGCGCAGCAAACCAACGACGGAATGAAAACCACTGCCGACTCCATCGACGAGTTGCAGGAAATGTCGCGCGCCCTGGTCCAAACAGTGGATGGCTTTCAATTGCCGGGCGATGCGCACCGGTCTGCGACTGATAAGCCATCCCCGGCACCCTCGGAGTCCGGTGCAGAATGAGTGGTGAAGGCGCAACACGTGGTCTGACCTATCGCAGCCGGGTGCTCGATGAATTGCTGCTGAGCCTGGCCGATGTGCGCCAGGGTATCGAGCGCTATGTGTCCGACGGTCGTGATAGCGAGAGTCTGCCGTCGCTGATCTCGCGTGTTCACGCTGTCGCGCAGACGCTGGTGTTGCTCGATTTACAGGGGGCGGCCTTGCTGGCGCGCGAGACCGAAGCGCTGCTCAGCGGTCTGGCCGACGACCGGATCCGCGATCAGGATGACGCGCTGGTGATTCTGGTGCGCGCCGGCGAGCAGTTGCCCGATTATCTGCGTTACATCCGCCACGGCAGTAACGATATCCCCCTCGCGCTCCTGCCCTTGCTCAATGATATGCGTGCTGTGCGCGGTGCCGGCTTGTTGTCCGAAGCGGTGATGCTGTTGCCGGATTTCAACCGTGTCCGTCATCTCAAGCCGGGCAGTCTTGATAAAGATACCGAGCGGCAATTCCGCCGGGCCATCAAGCATGCCCGTGCGCCGCTGATGAAAGCCTTGCTGAACTGGTATCGCGGGCGTGACGAAGCCGGCAGCGTGGCGGATATCGCTGATGTGGTCGAATCGCTTTACGCGGCCTCAAGAGGCACCGATCTGTCCCGTCTGTGGCGTGCCGCACTTGCAGTGCTGGAGTCGGTCTTTGACGGTGGCCTGAGCTCCAACGCCGGCATCAAATCCTTGTTCGGCCATCTCGAGCGCTTTTTGCAGCATCTGATGTCATTGCGTTCGCAGGCGGTTTACGAGATTACGCCGCCGGAGTTGTTCAAGAATTTTCTCTACTACGTGGCCTTGAGTGAGTCGCGTGGCAAACGCACGCAACAGCTGCGCGCGACCTATCAGCTTGACGAATTGCTGCCGCCGGCGGCGCAGCGGGATCAGGCTTTGCATTTGCTCGACGGACCGGGCGTAAAACTGCTTAACGCGGCACGCGATGCGTTGGCCGGTGAGCTCGATCAGGTCAAAACCGCGATCGAAGTCTACGCCCACGCCGATGAGCCGGATTTGCAGGTGTTACGCGATCTGCCCGCGCGGCTGCGCACGCTTGGCGGCAGCATGGAAATGCTCGGCATGCAGCGCATTCTGGCCGAAGGGCTGTCACTGGCATCACGCATCGAGGCTTTTTGTGAGCAGCCCGATCCGGATGAGGCTGTGCTTGCCGAACTGGCCACCGACACCTTGCGTATCGAAACCGCGGTGGACGAATACATCCATTCGCGCCAGCAGCTGCATGCCACGCGGCAAGACGATGAGCCGGGCCCGGCAGGTGCTTTTCTGGCTGATCATCAGGCCGACGAGTTGCTCGACAAGGTGTTGCAGGAGTCCTTGCGCTCCTTCGAGCGGGTCAAGGAGGCGTACCAGAAGCTATTGGCCGGTCAGCAGCCGCAGGAGCAGGCGCAGGCCATGGTGCAGAGTCTGCACGAGACTGCCGGCGCGCTGCAGATATTGCCCATGCCGGAAGTGGCAGTGCTGCTTAATGCGTTGGCCGCACATGTTACGCAACTGCCTGAGGCCGGTGCGGTACCGCGTCAGGCGCAGGATGCCTTCGCCGATGTGGTCAGTCTGCTTGAGGTCTATCTTGAGCTGCATATCCAGCATCAGCCGATTATGGCGGATTTGCTCGATCAGGCTGCCGATGCGCTGGATTTGCTGGAAAACTGGCTGCAGGCGCGCGACGCCGGCGCCGACGAAAGTGGCTACGACGACACGCAGCAGACGCAGGCCACGCTTGCCGTACCGCAGGCGCCGCCGCCGAGCACGGATATGCTCGATATTTTCATCGAAGAAGCCATGCAGCAGTTTCAGGCGATCGGTACCGGTATGCGCGCGCTGCGCACGGACCGCGAGGATCGTGCCGCGCTGGAGCAGGTCCGTCGTGCCTATCACACGCTGAAGGGCAGCGGTCGCATGGTGCATGCCGGGGCTATCGCCGAGTTTGCCTGGGCCAATGAAAACCTCCTCAACCGCGTGCTTTCCGGCAGCGTCGGGTTCAGCGCGGAGGTGAGCGCGCATCTGGAGCAGGCGCTGGCCGCCTTGCCGCAGCTGGTCGATCAGCTGCACGGCTCATCCGAGACGGTTGACGGCATTGATGAATTACAAGCCGAGGCCTTCCGTCTGGCCGAAAGCGGCGGGCCTGTAGAGTCTGAAACGACAGCGCCGACATTGTCCGATCTGGCCAGCGCGCATGATGCGTTGGAGGAAACAACAGAGCCGGACGAAGAGCCGGAGCTGGACGCCACGATTGCCGAGGCGGATGAGGGCGACGAGTCCGATCAGCTGGATCCGACACGGACCCTGGATCTGGACAACTTCGCCGACGATTCGGATACGCTGCAGCTGCCGCCGATGGATCAGGCCGATACCATGCCGATGGACAGCGATGCCGATGCCATCGCCATGGCAAGCACGCTGGTCAGCAATCCACCGCCGGTGGTGCGTCTGCGCGACAGCTCGGTGGTCGCTGGTGAAGGCGCGCTTGAGCAGCAGACTTCCGCCAGTGCGGCTTTTGACCCCGTCTTGTTCGATATTTTCCGCAATGAATGCCGTCAGCACATCAGTACGCTGCGCGATATTCTTTCGCGGGCCATGGAGGCGGACTCGCGCGCAGCGGCGTCGGATCGCATGGTGCGGGCGCTGCATACGCTGACCGGTAGTGCGCAAACTGCGCGCGTCGAGAGCGTGGCGGATATGTTGGCACCGGTGGAAGCGGCGGTGAAATCCAAGCAGCGTACCGGTGAGCGTTTCAGTGTCGGTGAAACCCGTTATCTGAATGAATTCGTCAGTGCGCTGGAGCAGCGTCTGGAAGCGCTGGCCGGCGAGTCGGAAGAGCCGGCCTCGGTGCAGGCGGTGGTGTCGCGGCTGGGGGCTTTTTCCGAGCAGGTGATGGCTGACGCCGAGGCCTTTACCAAGGCGCCCAAACTCGGTGAATTGCAGTCTGTTTTCCTCGAAGAAGCACAGGATCTGACCGAAGATCTGCAGCGGCAGCTGGCTCGCTGGAAGGCGCACGTCAGCGATCGCGATATTGCCATGAGTCTGCAGTCGTCACTGCATACGCTCAAGGGAAGTGCCAGGGTTGCGTCTTACGCCGGCATCGCCGATCTCGCCCATGCCATGGAAGATGCGGTTCAGCGCTGGTCGGACGAACCCGGCGCCATCCCCGAAGATGCGTTTGACGTGCTCGGCGACGCGATTGAAGCGGTGGTACTGAATCTGGATCAGGCGCGCAACGGTGGCAATCCGGGCTATTTTGACTGGCTGATCAGCGAGCTGCGCAGCGTGCGTTCGGACTTCACCGTTGAGGCCGAGGCGCCGCAACAGGACGACTCGCAGCCGGATGCGGATGAGACCGCTGAAGATGCTGCGCTGACGCAGGCCCTGACGCTGGTTGAGGCCGGTGCTTACGACAGTTCTCAGGACGCCTCGCAGACCGGTGGCGCAGTGCCGGGCGGACGCCTGCGACTGGATGTGGCAGTGCTGGACAGGCTTACCGATCTCAGCAATGAGGGCGGTGTGCACCAGTCGCGTCTGATGAGCGGTCAGCAGGCCTTGCAGGAGATTGCCGGCGAGCTGGATCAGACCATCAACCGTTTGCGCCATCAGCTGCGCGAAATGGAAATTGAATCCGATGCCAAGGTCAGTTCGGCCGCGCCGGGCGCTGACAGCGGCGAATTTGATGCGCTGGAAATGGACCGCTACGGGCGCGTGCAGGAAATATCGCGGGCGGTGCTGGAGTCCTTTTCGGATCTGGATGATCTGCGCTACAGCCTGGGTGTTCAGCTGCGCCGCTCGGAAGTGGAACTCAATGAGCAGGCGCGCATCTCGAATATGGTTCAGGAGACGCTCAGTCAGATCCGGATGGTGCGTTTCTCCAGCCTGCAGACGCGCCTGCGTGAAACGCTGCTGCATGCCGCGCAGAGTTGTCATAAGCAGGCGCAGCTGGTGCTGAGCGGCGGTGACAATATCATCGACCGGCAGGTGTTGCGGCACCTGACTGCGCCGCTGGAACATTTGCTGCGCAACGCCGTGGCGCACGGTATCGAAGCGCCTGAGGTGCGCAGCGAAGCCGGTAAGGACAGTCAGGGCAAGGTCGGGCTGCAGGTGCAGATCGATGACGGTGACATTATGGTTGCGGTCAGTGATGACGGCGCGGGTGTGGATTTTGAGTCAATCCGCCGCAAGGCTGTCGACGCCGGGCTGCTTGAGGAAGATGAAACGCTGTCGGCGCAGCGTGCGCTGGAGCTGATGATGCGGCCGGGCTTTTCCACCTCGGGGCAGTTGGATCAGATCGCCGGTCGTGGCGTCGGGCTTGATGCGGTGCGCCGTGAGTTGCAACAGATCGGTGGCACCTTGTCCATGCATTCCGAGCGCGGCCGCGGGGTTGTGTTCCGGATTCGTGTGCCGCAGTCGCAGTTTGTCAATCAGGTGCTGATGGTGAGCGGCGTTGCCGGCACGGTGGCGATCCCGGCCGGGCGTGTGCACGGTGTGACGCGCATCAGCCGCACTCAGCTGCCGGCCGGGGCCGGTGCTCTGAGTCTCGATTACAACGGCCAGGCATATCGCCTGACGTCGCTTGAAACGCTGCTCGGCGAGCCGCCGGCAGCGCCTGATACACGGGAGCCCGCGCTCGATATTGTCTTCGTACAGGCCGGAGAGGAACGGCTTGCTCTGGATGTGCAGGCCATTCCCGGGCACACCGAAGCGATTATCAAACCCGTTGGTCGCCAGGTCGCGGCATTGGGTGGTTTCTCGGGTGCCTGTGTGCAGTCGGACGGCGAAGTGGTGCCGGTGCTGGATCTGGCGGTGCTGGCAGCGCGGCTGCGCCGTGGCAGGGAAGAGCCGGTCGCCGGACCCATGCCGGTTACGCCGGCGCGCCGCTTGAGTGTCTTGGTGGTCGATGATTCGGTGACCATGCGCAAGTTTGCCGAGCGTGCCCTGATGCGCGAGAACTACCGCCCGCTGATGGCCCGCGACGGGGTTGAGGCGATGAGCCTGATGCGTCAGCGGCGGCCGGATATCGTAATCACCGATCTGGAAATGCCGCATATGGACGGTTTTGAGCTGGTCGGCCTGATCCGCGATGATGCGCAGTTGCATGATGTGCCGGTGGTCGTGATCAGTTCGCGGACCGGCGAAAAACACCGTGCGCGGCTGGCGCAGGCCGGTATTCAGGGATTTCTGGGCAAGCCTTACCGTGAAAGTGAGTTGATCAGCACCCTGGCGGCGATCGCCCAGAATCTGAAGTAAGCGCCGGACAGTTTGATTTTTGTCTTTTTGCCCACATATCAAGCAGGTGGTCGGTACCGATTTGCAGCCGGTGACCGGTCTCAGTGCACACTGAGGCAAAACGGTAGTGGAAATCCGGCTGAACCTAACTGATAATGATTTTCAGCGATTCTTTTGAATAGTTGACTTATTTAGTCGGGTAAGCTAATTTCCGACGAAATAGAGCCGAAAGGCGGAGTTGGTAAGAATATGAGCGTAGACGCTGACGATTTTGAAATGCCCGATCCTTTGGTCTTTACCGAAGCGGCGGCCAAAAAGGTAAAAACCCTCATCGACGAAGAAGGTAATCCGGATCTGATGTTGCGGGTGTTTGTTTCCGGCGGAGGCTGTTCCGGCTTCCAGTACGGTTTCACATTCGACGAAACAGTCAATGACGGTGATACCGAGGTGGTAAAAGAGGGCGTGAAGCTGCTGATCGATCCGATGAGCTTTCAGTACCTGACCGGTGCGGAAATCGATTACACCGAAGGGCTTGAAGGCTCGCAGTTTGTGATCCGCAATCCGAATGCGGTGACAACCTGTGGTTGCGGGTCGTCCTTCTCAGTCTGAGACGGCACCTGAGCTATACCGAAAAAACCGCGCTACGGCGCGGTTTTTTTTGCCCGTCGTTTTTGTCCGTCAGGCCGGGTAGAGTGCGCCGCAAATAACCGCCCGGCGCGCACCGGTAACGCTTGGCAGGTTGCCGGGCAGGCGTTGCAGAAAGCGTTGCGCCAGCCATGCCATCAGCACCGCTTCCAGATAATCACTGTCCACACCGAGTTCATCACTGCGCCGGATCGTCGCGCCGGGCAGATGTGCGCCGAGTCGCTTGATCAGTTGCAGATTGTGGACGCCGCCGCCGCAGGTGATGATCTGCCGGCAATCGGGCGCCGCGGCGCTAATGGCGTCAGCCACGGTGACTGCGGTCAGTTCCAGCAGGCTTGCCTGAATATCCTGCGCCGGCGGCTTTTCAGTCAGTCCCGCAAGCTGCGTTTCCAGCCAATGCAGGTTGAAGGTCTCGCGCCCGGTGCTTTTCGGCCAGCCACGGCTGAAATAGGGATCGGCCAGCATGCGATTCAAGAGCGCGCTGTTGACGCGGCCGCCGGCGGCCCACTGGCCGTTGTGGTCGTGAGAGCGGCCCAGTTGGGCGCCGATCCAGTCATCCATCAGCGCGTTGGCGGGGCCCGTATCAAAGCCGATCACATCGTCGCCGTCGCGCAGCACGGTGATATTGGCGATTCCGCCGAGATTCAGTACCACGGTGGTCTTGCCCGGCGTGCGCAGCAAGGTGTCGTGCAGAGCCGGTGCAAAGGGTGCGCCCTGTCCGCCTTGCGCCATATCCGCGCGACGAAAATCGGCGATCACGTCTATGCCCGTCAGTGCGGCGAGCCGTGCGGGGTTGCCGCTTTGTACCGTAAACGGGCTGTCGCCGTCGGGGTGGTGATGCAGGGTCTGGCCGTGAAAGCCGATGGCCGTGACCTGTGTGGTGCTAACGCCGGCTTTCATAAGTAACTGACTGACCGCTTCGCTGTGCTGATCGGCGATGGCGTTGTCGAGGGCAAACAGCGCGTCTATGCCAACTTGCGTGCGGCGTGACAGGGAGATGATTTGTTCCCTCAGCCGGGCAGGGTAAGGGGAGAAGCAGCTGGCGACAGTCTGTGGTTGATCCTGTTCGAACCGGACCAGTGCCGCATCGATTCCATCGGCACTGGTTCCGGTCATCAGGCCCGCGATTAACACGGTAGTCGCCGCGTCACTGGGTAGACGCGACTGTGGTCGGGTTCAGATTGGATAGCGTGGCCAGATACGGGCGCGCTTTGTTGAGAAAGTCCGCTTTGTATTCCTCGGCCAGCGGCTTGGCGCCGGGCAGTTTTACTTTCAGTGGATTCTTGTGCACGCCGTTGATACGGAATTCGTAGTGCAAATGCGGTCCGGTTACCCGGCCGGTTTTGCCCACGTAGCCGATAATCTGGCCCTGGGTGACGCGTTTGCCGCTGCGCATACCTTTGGCGAATTTGTTCATGTGTGCATAAAGCGTGGTGTATTTCTCACCGTGCTTGATCACAATCGTGTTGCCGTAGCCGCCCTTAACGCCGGCGAAGATGATTTTACCGTCGCCGGAGCTGCGGATCGGTGTACCGATAGGCGCGCCGTAATCGGTGCCTTTGTGCGCGCGGATCGTATGCAATACCGGGTGTTTCCGGTTGGGGTTGAAGTGTGAGGTGATGCGTACAACATCAACCGGATTGCGCAGGAAAGCCTTACGCATGGCGCGGCCTTCGGGCGTGTAATAGCTGGTCCGGCCGTTGAAATCGGTGTAGCGCAGGGCGCGGATCGTGCGACCGGAGTTGGTGAATTCGGCGGCCACGATATCGCCGGCGCCGAGTGCCTCGCCGTCACGGTAGAGTTCTTCGTAGATCACCTTGAAGCTGTCGCCCTTGCGCACGTCCTGGCTGAAATCCACATCCCACTGGAAGATGTCGACCAGATTCATAATGGTCTTCTGGCTCAGGTTTACGCCCTGGCCGGCAAGGAACAGCGAGGATTCAATGGTGGCTGCGGCGGTGCGCAGTTTGCGCGTGACCGGCATTTCGATCTCGCTGCCGACGAAGCCGTCATCGCCGCGTGACACGACAACTTTGCGGTCAAGGCCCAGGCGGCGGCTGATGCTGGCAAAACTGCCGTCAGCGGCGCGGCGGAAATAGAGTTTCTGACCGACGCGCAGATTCAGAAAGTAGTCCTTGATGGTCTTGTTGTTGGTCAGCGAGAACAGCTCGCTTTCATCGACACCGTTACGCAGCAGGATGTGCGAGAGTGTGTCGCCGCTTTTGACCGTGACTGTTTCGTCGGTGAACTCCGGTGCTGCAGGCTTGGCCGCAGTCTGATCACCCTGGCTGAAAGGCGGCTTTACATCCAGAGGGGCCGCGCCTTTAAGGCCTTCAGTGAGCGGTTTATCAGCCGAGGAAGGTGAGGGGATGATATTCGGATCACGGATGTCGCCGGAAATGGCCGCCATCTGCATATGACCGCTGCCGGGGACAAACTGATTGGAATCGATAAAGTAGAAATCAGGATCCGACAGGCTGCTGCGCTCGGTCAGCGCGTTTTGCAGCAGATTCGTCCCCGTCGCCCCTTCGTCGGCCTTGCCGTCGGCGTTACCGTTGCTGACGGTTGCAATCAGCGCGCTAAAGACGAAAAATGCCGCGACCATTGCTGTGCGGCGGAAAGGATAGTCAGTGCGTTTGCTTCGCTGAGGCGAAGCGGGCGGCACCCTCACAGCACCTCTGACAGGCGGTTGACGGTGGCCGAACAAGCGGCGGTTGTCAGATCGCGCGCTGTCTTCATAGAGGTGTTTGTAATCAATAGTCATATGGGCGCGCGAACTTTCTGTGTTTTTTCGTGTGTTCTTAATCACTACTTATCGCTGTCAGCTGTGAAGATTGTAATTTACTAGCAAAAACCGTGAACTATACAGCAACTCGTCGCTATCGGGCAGCGCTTGAGGCAGGGCGGTTGTATGCGAAAGTATAGTCTGCCTGACGTAATTAGTAACCGGATAAAACATGACAAAAACTGTTGATGAACAGATCGAACTCATCTCGCGCGGTGCCGATGAAATCCTGCTGGTCGATGAGCTGAAGAAGAAACTCCAACGCGGTAAGCCCCTGCGTATCAAAACCGGCTTTGACCCGACGGCGCCCGACCTTCATCTCGGTCACACTGTGCTTATCAACAAGATGCGCCAGTTTCAGGATCTGGGCCATGAGGTGATGTTCCTTATAGGTGATTTCACCGGCATGATCGGCGACCCGTCGGGCAAGAACACCACCCGGCCGCCTTTGAGTCGTGAGCAGGTTGAAGAGAACGCCAAAACCTACCAGCAGCAGATCTTCAAAATCCTCGATCCGGACAAAACGCAGATCATGTTCAACTCGCACTGGATGGAGTCGCTCGGCGCGGCCGGGATGATCAGTCTGGCCGGCAAGCAAACCGTGGCGCGTATGCTGGAGCGGGATGATTTCGACAAGCGGTATAAGGGCGGGCAACCGATTGCCATCCACGAATTCCTTTATCCGCTGGTGCAGGGCTACGACTCGGTCGCGATGAAGGCGGACGTGGAACTCGGTGGTACGGACCAGAAGTTTAATCTGTTGATGGGACGACAGTTGCAGCAGGCTTACGGTCAGGAGTCGCAGGTGGTGTTGACCATGCCGCTGCTTGAGGGCCTGGACGGCGTGAACAAAATGTCCAAGTCGCTGGGTAACTATATTGGTATAGACGAAGCGCCTGATGAAATCTTCGGCAAAATCATGTCGATCTCGGATGAGCTGATGTGGCGTTACTTCGAGCTGTTGAGCTTCCGGCCCATGGATGAAATTGCCACCTTCCGCGAACGTATCGCCGGCGGCGAAAATCCCCGTGACATTAAATTCCTGCTGGGTCAGGAGATTGTTGCCCGGTTCCATAGCCGATCGGCGGCCGAGCAGGCGCAGCACAATTTCATCGAGCGTTTCCGCAAAGGCGCTCTGCCTGACGATATACCTGAGCACACACTGACTGCTGCGGACGGAGAACTGCCGATCGCGAATCTGCTCAAAGAAGCCGGTTTGGTAGCGAGCACCTCCGAGGCGATACGTATGGTCAAGCAGGGGGCGGTGAAGATCGATGGCGAAAAAGTCGATGATCCGCAACTGAAGCTTGCGGCCGGCAGCGCTGCCGTCTACCAGGTTGGCAAGCGCCGCTTTGCCAAAGTCACGTTAACCTGAAAAACACGTACCGGCCGGCGCCCTTTCTCAGGGCGTCGGAAATCCGGCGCAAAAATGTCAAAATTCCGCTTGCATTCATCGGTCGTCGCTCTAAAATACGCGCCTTCGCTGCAGCCGGTTCGGTGTAGCGAAGCGGGCTGAACGGTTTCGCGGCAAGCGTTGAAAAAAACACTTGCTTCACGGAATCAGCGCTGTAGAATGCGCGCCTTCCTTGACGTCAGAGACGTCGGGACGGGTGGTCAACCCGGTCAGATCAAACGCTGAAATTTAGGGCTTGCATCTGATAAAAAGCGCTGTAAAATGCGCGCCTCGGTTCACGAAGTGAGCCACGCTTCGAAAGCTTTTGAAAACAAATGCTTGACAGGCAAAAACGGAATCGGCTAAAATGGCCGGCTCCTGTCGGTGAGATTTCCGACCCGCTCTTTGAAAATTTGGACATAAGTAACTTGTGTGGGTGCTTGCGTTGATCGGTTGC
>JAUOPI010000036.1 GCA_030546905.1 Granulosicoccaceae sp. 1_MG-2023
CCGAAGCTTGGGCTGGTCGCCTGTGTACAGGCTCCTACAGGTGTTTTTTGTAGGAGCGGCCTTGGCCGCGACCGCGGAGACCGCCCGCAGCTTGGGCGGGTCGCCTGTGTACAGGCTCCTACAGGTGCCGATTGTAGGAGCGGCTATAGCCGCGACAGCGGAGGCCGCCCGCAGCTTGGGCAGGTCGCCTGTGTACAGGCTCCTACAGAAGCTGCCGTCACTCGGCCGGTGTGGTGGTCCAGCTCGGCTTACGGTCCTTATCCACCAGAATCGCCCGGGTGCCTTCGATAAAATCCGGATGCCGGATCATCAGCCGGGTGGTGGCCAGGTCGGCTTCCAGGCAGGCGGCCAGATCAAGTTGCCGGCCGCGTTCGAGCATGGCCCAGGTCAGGTCCACTGACAACGGGCTGCCGGCATTGATCTGCTCCAGTGTTTTGTGCGACCAGTCATCCCCGTGGTCCGCTAATGCGGCTTTGACGCCGGCAACGCTTTCGGCGCTGAAAACCCGTTTGATATCACCGAGGCGTTCCTGCAGCGGGCCGACCGGCGGAGTTTCGGCAAAGTCGGCCAGGGTTGCGCCGACCTTGCCCGGTGCGTCGATCAGAGCACGGCGCAAGTCAGGGAGTTTTTCCGAGCGCACAAAATGCGTGGCCAGACCGGCTGCCAGCGCATCCTCGCCACTGATGGTTTCGCCGCTCAGGGCCAGATAGGGACCGACCTGATCCGGCACGCGCGGCAAAAAGAAGCTGCCGCCGATATCGGGGAAGAAGCCCAGCTTGCATTCGGGCATGGCAAAGCGGGCTTTTTCGGTTGCCACGCGGAAGCGGCCGTGTACCGAGAGGCCGATGCCGCCGCCCATGCAGATGCCGTCGATCAGCGCCACATAGGGTTTTTCCAGGTGTCCTATGGCCAGATTGACCGCATACTCGGTGGCAAAAAAGGTTTCGCAGTCGCGGTCGCGTCCGGCCAGCGCCAGATCGCGGATGGTACGCATATCGCCGCCGGCGCAGAAGGCTTTCGGGTGATCGCTTTCGACCAGTATCAGGGCCACCTCATCGTCCTGCTTCAGTGCTTCCAGAGCTTCACCGAAACGGCTGATCATGGCGGTGTTCAGGGCGTTATAGACCTCCGGCCGGTCGAGCCGGATCAGGCCTGTGTTACCTTCTTTGCGGTAGTCGATAAGCTTGCTCATGGGTCTCCTCTCCTCGTTTGCTTGTCGTTGTTACGGTGTCATTGTGCCGCTAAGTGTAGCCCGCGCAGGCGAAGCCGGGCAGCTCCGGCTTGCAATTGATAACACGCATTGCATGGCTTTTGCACGAATGCAGCAATGGGCAGTCAGTCCGAACACAGGTAAGCGAGTATGACTTCACACAGCGCGCACAAAGACAAGCCGTTTCTGGGCTTCGGTCTGGGGCTGCGCACCGATCATTATGCGGCGATTATGGCCGACAAGCCGCCGGTGGACTGGTTCGAGATTATTTCCGAGAACTACATGGTGCCGGGTGGCAAACCGCTGTATCACCTTGACCGTGTGCGGGCGGATTATCCGCTGGTGATGCATGGCGTGTCCCTGTCCATCGGCAGCACCGACCCGCTGGACCGGGATTACCTGGCAGCTCTGAAAGCCCTGGCCGGGCGCATCGAGCCGCGCTGGATCTCCGATCACCTGTGCTGGACCGGTGTGAACGGACAGAATATGCATGATCTTCTGCCCTTGCCCTATACGGAAGAGGCCATCGCCCATGTGGTTGCGCGGGTGCAGCAGGTGCAGGAGTTTCTCGGCCGTCCGCTGCTGCTGGAAAATCTCTCCAGCTACATCACCTATACCGCTTCGGCCATGCCCGAATGGGAGTTCTTCAACGAAATCTGCCGGCGTGCGGGCTGTCTGATGCTGCTGGACGTCAACAATATCTACGTCTCGGCAATCAACCACGATTTTGACCCGCTGGATTATCTGGACGGCCTCGACGGCACACGTGTCTGGCAGATTCATATCGCCGGGCATAGCCAAAGCGCCGCCGGGCGGATGCTGATCGACACCCATGATATGCCGGTACGTGAGGAGGTCTGGGCGCTGTACGCCGAAGCCCTGCGCCGCTTCGGGCCGGTCTCCACCATGATCGAGCGTGATGACAATATCCCGCCTCTGGCGGCGCTGCTTGATGAGTTACAAACCGCGCGTGATACGGCAGCGGGGGCGGGGGTGTATTTTGACTGATCTACGCACCTTGCAACTGCGTTTCGCGGCTTACCTGAATGATCGCCGCGAGAGCGCGATTCTGGATGATATTGTCGGCGATGAAAAAGCCGATGCCGGCGTGCGCATGGGGATTTACTACGATGCCTACCGCCTGCGCCTGATCGGGGTGCTGCAGACCGACTATCCGGGCTTGTATCTCTATCTGGGGGACAAGGCCTTTGCCGCGCTGGTGCTGGCCTATCTGAAAGCCTGTCCCCCGTGCAGCCGTTCGGTACGTCACTTCGGCGTGCGCTTGCCGGAGTTTATCCGCGACAACGCGTCCCGGCGCGAGGATGCCGCGCTGCTGTATGAGCTGGCCCTGTTCGAGAAGTTGCAGAACGATGTTTTCGATGAGGCGGACGCGGAGCCCATCAGTGGCGCGCAGCTTGCCGCGGTGCCGGCAGAGGCATGGGGCGGTTTGTGTCTGCGCCTTATTCCGGCTTGCCGCCTGTTGCGCCTGCAATACGCCATACCGCAACTCTGGCGACTTTTGCAGGACAAGGACGAGGCGCCGCTCAGGTCGCAGGAGCCGGCGCAGGCGACAGACTGGCTGGTCTGGCGCAAACAGCTCGAGCCGCACTGGCGGGCCTTGGCTGCCGATGAGGCGGTGGCGGTCAGGGCGCTGCAGGACGGTGCGTCGTTTGCCGGCGTTTGTGAGCAGCTGGCGGAGCTGATGCCGGCGTCGGAGGTGCCGCCGCGGGCGGTGGCGATTTTGCGCCGCCTGATCAGCGACGGGCTGATCGCCGGTCTGACAAGCGCAGGTCTCACAGACCAGCCGGGCTGACGCGCCCTGATCTGTTCGGCTGCCTGAGCCGGCACGCCGCTGACACGCGCTGACAGGGTTTTAATTTGCCGGCCGTCGGTGCAGAATCCGCAGCGGATTCAACGGAAACGCGAAACATGAATATCGGCATTTTGCTGGCCGATCACGTCAGTGATCCGCTGCGCAGTATTCACGGTGATTATGACGAGATGTTCCGCAAGCTGTTGCTTGCTGTTGATGCATCCTTGCACTTCACTGTTTATCCGGTGGTCGACGGTGTGTTCCCTGAGCGCACCGACGACTGTGACGCCTGGCTGATAACCGGCAGCCGTTGCGGCACCTATGACAAGCTGGACTGGATTGCCCGCTTGCGCGAATTTATCCGCCAGGTGGTGGCCGACGGTGGTCGTATTGCGGGCATTTGTTTCGGTCATCAGCTGCTGGCCGATACGCTGGGCGGTGAGTCGGGCAAGTCACCCAAAGGCTGGGGCGTGGGCCTGCATCACTGGGAACCGTTTGCCGCGGTGCTCAGCGATGAGCTGGTGCCGGCCGGACTCAAGCTGCTGGTCAGTCATCAGGATCAGGTCCGGCGTCTGCCGGCCGATGGGACGCGGATTGCCGGCAGTGCGTTTTGCGAGAATGCGGCCTTCCGGATCGGCAATCAGGTACTGGCGTTTCAGGGCCATCCGGAGTTCACCCCGGCCTATGCACGGGATTTGATGAATCTGCGCCGTGGCGTGATTCCCGGCGAGGTGGTCGATGAGGCGATGGCGTCATTGGATGAAGAGCCGGATCGCATGCTCGTCGGGCAGTGGTTGGTGCGTTTTCTGAAAGGCGAGGCCCGCGCCGCCGCGGCGCAGCCGGTGGATACGGGCGCGCCCTGAGGCGCACCCGCATGGCAGGCGCGGCTTATTTGCCGCGTTTGCCGGAGAAGACCACGTCGTAAACGTCGCGGTACTCGCTGGCAAAATGCACGGTCAGGCCGCTGACAATATGCTCTGGCAGTTCGTCAAAATCGCCGCGACAGGCTTCCGGCAGAATGATTTCGCGGATGCCCAGACGTTTGGCGGCGATGATTTTTTCCTTGATGCCGCCGACCGCCAGCACCCGGCCGGTGAGGGTGATTTCACCGGTCATGGCAATGCCTTTGCGCGGTGCCTTATTCATGGCCAGCGACAGAATCGCTGTGGTCATGGTCACGCCGGCACTGGGGCCGTCTTTGGGCGTGGCACCTTCGGGCACGTGCAGGTGCACAAACGCCTCATCGAACCAGGTCGGCTCGACACCGTAGTCGGCGGCATTGGCCGTGGCATAGCTGAAGGCGATATTGGCCGATTCTTTCATCACATCGCCGAGCTGACCGGTCAGGCGGATGCCGCGGGTTTTGCTGTGCACGCGGGCCGCCTCGATCGGCAGGGTCGCGCCGCCCATGGACGTCCAGGCCAGGCCTGTGACTATGCCCACGCCTTGCAGTAGTGACTCATTGCGGAACACCGGTTGCCCGACAAATTCGTCGAGGTTTTTGTTGGTGACCGAAATACTCTTCTCGCCCTGTAACAGGCGCACCACGGCTTTGCGCAGAATCTTCTGTAAAAGCTTTTCCAGATTGCGCACGCCGGCCTGGCGGGCATAGCCTTCGATCAGGGCTTTCAAGGCCGAATCGCTGATTTTGACCTGTGACTTTTTGACCTTGTTGTCTTTCAGCAGACGGGGCCACAGATGCGTTTTGGCGATGGTCAGTTTCTCTTCGGCCAGATAGCCGGCCAGACGGATGGTGTCCATGCGGTCGAGCAGCGGGCGCGGGATGGTGTCGAGCTGATTGGCTGTGCAGACAAACAGCACATTGGACAGATCCACGCGCAGATCAAGATAGTGATCGAGGAACTCGCCGTTCTGCGCCGGGTCCAGCACTTCCAGCAAGGCCGACGCCGGATCGCCCTGATAGCTTGAGCCGATCTTGTCGATCTCATCGAGCATGATCACCGGATTGGAGACCTTGACGTCTTTCAGGGCCTGTACGAGCTTGCCGGGCATGGCGCCGATATAGGTGCGGCGGTGGCCTTTGATTTCGGCCTCATCACGCATACCACCGACACTGAAACGGTAAAACTCGCGGCCGAGGGTTTCAGCGATGGATTTACCGATGGAGGTTTTGCCCACCCCGGGCGGGCCGACCAGCAGCAGAATCGAACCGTGGATCTCACCGCGGAAGGCGCCCATGGCCAGGAATTCCAGAATCCGGTCTTTGACATCATCCAGGCCGGCGTGGTCGCGGTCGAGAATCTCGCGCGCATCGTCGAGCTCCAGATGGTCGAAGGAGTGCACGCCCCAGGGCACGCTGCTGACCCAGTCCAGGTAGTTGCGTGTGACGCCGTATTCGGGCGAACCGGTTTCCAGAATGGACAGCTTGCGGATCTCGTCCTCGAATCGTTGTTGCACGTGTTCGGGGGGATTGAGCTCTTCCATCCGCTCACGGAATTCGTCCACATCGGCGGTGCGGTCGTCTTTGGCAATGCCTAGTTCACGCTGAATCACCTTGAGCTCTTCACGGAGGAAAAACTCGCGCTGATGCTTGCTCATTTTCTGCTCGACTTCGTTGCGGATTTCACTCTGCAACTTGGCCACTTCGAGTTCTTTCTGCAGCAGAATCAGCACCAGCTCCATGCGTTTGAGCAGCGGCACGGTGTCCAGCACTTTTTGCAGGTCACGCCCCTCGGCGGTGGTGATGGCGGCGGCAAAGTCGGCCAGCGGCGAGGGGTCATTCAGGTTGAAATGATTGAGAAAGTTCTTCAGCTCTTCACTGTACAGCGGATTCAGCGGGATCAGCTCTTTGATCGCCTGAATGAGCGCCATGGCGTAGGCTTTGACGTCTTTTTTATCCGCCGCCGGTTCCTTCGGATAAACCGCTTCGACCATAAACGGCGGTTCGCTGTGCAGCCAGCGTTTGATATGAAAACGCTGCAGTCCCTGCGCGATAAACTGAATCTTGCCTTCGCTTACGCTGACATTATGCAGGCGCACCACGCAGCCGGTGCGGTTGAACTGCTCGGTCTCGTCCAGATTCTCGTCGCCGTCACCGGCATAACACAAGCCCAGTACCTGCTGGCCGTCGGCCTGCAGACGCTCAAAGGTGGCGCCCCAGGGTTCGGCGTCCACCACCAGGGGTTGCACCTGTGAGGGGAAAAAAGGGCGCTCGTAGACAGGAAGAACCAGCAGGCGGTCCGGCAGCGTATGTGCGGGAATGACCAGTCCGTTGCGGCTTTCTGTGTTTTGTTCTTGATCAGTCATCCTGTTCCTTTATAGAGGTCGGTGGAGCCCGCCGCCGTTTGCTGCGGGAATCGGTCGGGCGATACCAGAATGTATGACAGAAACGCCGCTTTTCAAGTCAGCGTTTGCCAAGCCGGCTCAGGTCTTTGACCGAATAAACGCCATCATAGATGGCGGCGTCTTTGCCCTTATTCTGAATTTCACCGTGTATCCGCAGGTTACAGGAGCCGGTGTCACGGTAAGTCTGCATGACCTGCGCCAGATCATCCTCGGGGTGGATCTGCGTGTGGATCACAAAATCTTCGGTGACCGGACGCAGATAGCGCATGCCGGCTTCTTTGACCACGATGGTGCCTTCGAGCTGGTAGTCGTCAAGCTTGCAACGCAGTACGCCCCAGCCGGCCACGGCGGCGATCGCGTAAAGGCTGCCGCCGAACACGGTGCCGTGGTGATTGGTATTGAATTGCTTGGGCGCCCCCAGGGCGAAACGTTCACCGTCATAGCCGGCGATACTGAATTTCATCGCCGCGGCGGGTTTGATGTCGTTGTCGATCTTTTGCTGGAGTTCAGCCAGCAGTTCGGCTTTGAGGTTCATGTGTGGTGGTTCCTTGTGCTGTGTGGTTCAGTCGCTGAGCAGATTCTTCAGGCCGGCCAGCGCATCCAGGCCCTGTTGCTTGAGTTCTTCCGGAGAGGCCGAGCCGTGCTCATCGCCCATCCAGACCAGATCCTCGTCGGGGATTTCATACAGAAAGCGGCTCGGCTCACAGTAGACCCGTTCGCCGTAGCGCTGGCGCTGCTGGGCCCAGGTAAAGGTCAGGGTCTCGCGCGCGCGGGTAATGCCCACATAGGCGAGACGGCGCTCTTCGTCGATAAAGTCGTCTTCCAGACTGCTGTGGTGGGGCAGGATTTCTTCTTCCATGCCGACGATAAAGGTGTGCGGGAATTCCAGACCTTTGGCCGCGTGCAGGGTCATCATGGTGACTTCGTCGGTTTCTTCATCCGAATCGTTCTGCGAGATCATGTCCATCAGCGACAGGTGGCTGATAATGTCCAGCAGATTGTCGTGTTTGCCTTTGTCCGGATCGGCCAGGCGGCTGATCCAGGCCACCAGTTCCTGCACATTATTCCAGCGCTTGTCGGCCTGGGTTTCGAACTGATCCTTAAGCCAGTCCTGATAATTGGCCTCGCGCAGCAGTTGCTGCACCAGCTCGACCGGCTCACCGGTGCGTGCCATAAATGACAGATTCTCGATCCAGTTGCCGAAATGATGCAGGCGCTTGACCGCCCGTTCCGGCAGCAGCTCACTCAGAGCCAGATCCCGGCTTGCATTAAGCAGACTGCTTTTGCGGTTACGTGCATGCTGGCCGAGCTTTTCCAGTGTGCCGGGGCCGATCTCGCGGCGCGGCGTGTTAACCACGCGCAGAAAAGCCGAGTCATCGAGCGGATTGACCAGCAGGCGCAGATAGGCCAGCACATCCTTGATTTCCGGTTTGTCGAAAAACGAATTGCCGCCGGAGAGTTTGTAGGGGATCTGTTTTTCGCGCAGGGCGCGTTCGAACAGGCGCGACTGGAAGTTGCTGCGGTAGAGAATCGCCATGTCGCCATACTTGATGTTTTTGCGCAGTTTCAGCGAGAGAATTTCTGCGGCAACCCAGTTGGCTTCATCGTCGGCGTTTTTACAAGCCATCACCCGAAGCGGTTCGCCTTCGCCGTGATCGGACCAGAGTTTTTTCTCGAAAATATGCGGATTGTTGGCAATCACCGTATTGGCGCTGCGCAGAATCCGCCGTGTTGAGCGGTAGTTCTGCTCGAGCTTGATGACGCGCAGGCGCGGGAAGTCTTCTTTGAGCAGGGCGAGGTTTTCCGGCCGCGCGCCGCGCCAGGAATAAATCGACTGGTCGTCGTCGCCCACGCAGGTCAGGCCGCCGAATTTGCCGACGATGAGTTTGACCAGCTCGTACTGCGCGGCATTGGTGTCCTGGTATTCGTCCACCAGCATATGCCGGGCGCGGTTCTGCCATTTCTCGCGCAGTTCCGGATTGCTTTGCAGGGCCCGCACCGGCACTGAAATCAGGTCGTCAAAATCCACCGCATTGCAGGCGTGCAGCAGCTCCACATAGCGGGCATAGACCGTGGCGGCGAGCATATCGCGCTCGTCGCTGATGTTTTTCATGGCCTCTTCGGGCCACTGAAAGTCGTTTTTCCAGTTGGAGATCTTGTTACGGATCGGATCGACTTCCTCATTGGCGTTGAGCTCGCGGAGAATTTCCCCGAGCGCCGAACGGGTGTCGGTGTCGTCCATAATGGTGATGCCGGGCCTGTAGCCCATGGCTTCGGTGTCGGTTTGCAGCATGCGCAGACCGAGGGTGTGGAAGGTCGAGATCGACAGGCCGCGCAACAACACCGAAGGCAGCAGGGTGCCGATACGCTGGCGCATTTCCTGGGCGGCCTTGTTGGTAAAGGTCACCGCAAACACGTTATGACCCCGGTAGCCGGCGTCGGTCAGCATCCAGGCAATTTTGCGCGTAATCACACTGGTCTTGCCGCTGCCGGCGCCGGCCAGCACCAGCAAAGGGGTGTCGATATGACGGACGGCGGCTTCCTGTTGCGGATTGAGCTTGGACATGGGCGGGTGTTGTGCAAAAGCGCCATTGTAACCCCGCAGCGCAGCACTTGCGGGACTTTTCTGTGTTGTTTTACGGAGGGACTCAGGACGGTGGTTATTGCCACGCGCTGAGGTAGAATAGCGCGCTATGAATGAGGCCGAATTACTGCGATTGCACGTGGACCGCGACAGCGGGTTGTTGCGCGAGGCGCGTCTGGCGTTGTCGCCCAACCGTGACGCGCGCCCGGCGGGTACTGAGCCGGATCTGGTGGTGCTGCACAATATCAGTCTGCCGCCGGGCCGCTTCGGTGGTCCCTATATTGAGGACTTCTTTCTCAATCGTCTGGATATCAACGCCGACGCCTATTTTGCTGAGATTGCCGGCCTGCGGGTGTCCAGTCATTTGCTGGTGCGCCGTGACGGCAGTGTGGTGCAGTTTGTCCCGTTTCACGAGCGCGCCTGGCATGCCGGTGAAAGCCAATACGAAGGCCGTAGCCGCTGCAATGATTTTTCCATCGGTATCGAAATGGAAGGCACCGACGAACTGCCTTATGAAGAAATTCAGTACGAGGTGGTCGGCGCGCTGGTGGCTGCACTGGCCGAAGCTTATCCGGGCATAGATGTGTCACGGGTCACCGGCCACTGCCATATTGCACCGGCGCGTAAGACCGACCCCGGTCCCGCCTTTAACTGGGCCCGTCTGCGCGGCCTGCTGGACAGCTACAGCGCCTGATCAGGCACGGAACCCCATGATCTATAAACTCTTGTCTATGGCCCTGACTTTGTGGGCTGACCGTCAGTTCCCGGACTATATCGATCTGCGCCGGTTTACGCTCTACGGTGTGTTCGCGCGGCTGATGCTCAGTCTCGGCGTGGGGCGCCAGAACGGCATTATCGGCTATGTGCTGCTGACCGCGTTGCCGGCCCTGATTGTGGTCATGGTGATCGGTGTTTTCGGTATTTTCGATCCGTTGAAAATCCCCTTGTGGGCGCTGGTGTTGTATTTCTGCCTGCCTGAGGAGTCGCTGTCCAAAGCGGTTGGCGCCTTGCGCGGGGCGGTCGCTTCCGGCAAGCCGGAAGAGGTCACCGTGGCGGCGGCTGCGCTGGCCGGTCAGGAAAACCTGCAGGGCGATGTGTCTGCCATGGCGCAGCGCGGATTGTTTGCCGTGCAGCCTTTGCAGCTGGTCAGCCTGTTTTTCTGGTTTTTGTTGCTCGGCATAGGCGCGGCGGTGTTTTACCGGCTTAATCTGGAGCTGTTGCGCACGCCGGTGCTCGAGGGCAGCAAGCAGGCTTTCCTGCGCGCGCGGGTGCAGCAGGTGCTCGGTATTCTGGAATGGCTGCCGGCACGTTTGCTGATTATCGCCTATGCGCTGGCCGGGCAGTTTAATGCCGGCATCCGTCCGCTTTTCGGTTCATCGCCCGACGGCGGCGCCATGCGTGAGGGCCTGCTGTCGCGCCTGCAGCGTGCCGGCACCGGTGCGGCGGGCATTGCCGGGGCGGAGTTCGGTGATCAGGCCGTAGCTGACGGCTGGCGTCTGGTCAGTCGCGCGCTGATCGGGCTGCTGATCGTGTTCGGCGTGCTGGCACTGATGCAGGGTTTTAAGTAATACATTTGTCGCCCCGCAGGGGCAAAAGCGGAATCCATCATGACCTATAAGATTTACCTCGACAAAGCCCGCGAAGCGGCCGATGCGGCAGAAGCCGTGATTCTCAAATACTTCGGCAAGGGCGTCGATGTGCAGCTCAAGGGCGATCTGTCGCCGGTGACGCAGGCGGATATAGAAACCGAAGAGACGATCCGGGCGATTCTCTCAGAGGCGTTTCCCGAGCACGGTTTTTTCGGCGAAGAAACCGGCAAGTCGCAGGAAGATGCCGAGTTCCTTTGGCTGGTCGATCCCATCGACGGCACCAAAAGTTTTGTCCGTGACACGCCGTTTTTCTCCACCCAGATCGCGCTGATGCACAAGGGCGAGCTGGTGGTCGGTGTCTCCAACGCCCCGGCCTACCGGCAGCAGGCCTGGGCGGCCAGGGGCACAGGCGCGTTCCTGAACGGCGAGGCCATTCAGTGCAGCACTGTGGCCGACTGGCCGCAGGTTTCCCTGTCAGTCGGCAATCTGAAAACCCTGGCCGGCGATGAGGCGGGCTGGCGGCGCTACGGTGATCTGGTCACACAGGTCAACCGTCTGCGCGGTTACGGCGATTTCTGCCACTACCATATGCTGGCCGCCGGCCAGTGCGAGCTGGTGCTGGAATCGGACGTGAATATTCTCGATATCGCGGCTCTGAGCGTGATTGTGCGCGAGGCCGGCGGGGTTTTTACCGACCTCTCGGGCGCGCCGCTGGATCTGGATACCACTACGGTGCTGGCGGCCGGTTCGGCGCCGCTGCACGCAGCGGCTCTGGCGCATATGCAGGGCTGAACAGATCTTCAACGCAAAAAAAGCCGGTCTCAGACCGGCTTTTTTTATGCGCCCCGGGCCGTGCTATCAGCGGTATTGCGCCATCAGTGCCTCAAGCGCTTCGGCGGTTTCCGGGCCATAGGGCGTGTCGCGCACCTTGTCGTGAATCTCCATCCGGTAGCGCACAAAGTCATCGACCTCGTGCCAGTAGAGAAAGGGGTTGGCCTCGGTCTGCAGGGCCATGTCGGTGCTCGGCCGGTCGCCGTAGTTATGGCCGGCGTAGACCCGTGTTTGCGGCGGCACTATATCTTTCAGGCGTTGTAGCGAGGCATACATCTGCAAGGGATCGCCGCCGTGCAGGTCGCAGCGGCCGCAGCCGAAGATAAACAGGGTGTCGCCGGTCAGCAGTGCGCCGTCGAAAAGAAAGCACGATGAACCGGGCGTGTGGCCCGGGGTCACCAGCCAGGTGCCCTGCAACTGGCCGACCTTGAAGGCTTCTCCGTCCTGATGGCGAACGACATCGGCCGGGCAGTCCGGCCAGAAACCGGCTTCTTCTGCCGAGATGTGCACGGGCACGCTGCGGTAGGCCAGCAATTCTTCCAGACCGTTGATATGGTCAGCGTGGGAATGGGTCAGCAGGATATCGCTGAGCGTCAGCTGCAGCGCCTCCAGGCGGGCGATGATGGCGGGAATATCCCAGGCCGGATCGACCACGGCCGCAGAGCCGGTGCTGTTGTCGGCGATGATATGGATAAAGTTATCCATCGGGCCCAGCTCCAGGCTATCGATGGTGTAAGGGCCGTCTGTCTTGCGCATGCTGTGTCTCCGCGTGATGATGAGCATCAGGTTAACAGCAAAAGGATACGCAGCATGAGCCGTAAAGTCGACGTGGTGATTATCGGTGCGGGCAGTGCCGGACTGAGTGCGCTGGCACAGGTGCGCCGCACGGATAAGTCATTTGTGATCATTAACGACGGTTATGAAGGCACGACCTGCGCGCGGGTGGGTTGTATGCCTTCCAAAGCGCTGATCGAAACCGCCAACCTCTATCACAGCCGCCGGCGCATGGCCGGACTTGGCCTGAGCGGCGCGGATCAGATCGGTGTTGACGGTTCCGCGGTGCTGGCACGGGTGCGCGATATCCGCGACAAACTGGTCAAGGGCGTGATCGGCAGTTACCGCGACGGCCTGACGGACGATCAGTTTATCCGTGGCCGGGCGCGTTTGCTCGGGCCTGACCGCGTCACGGTGAACGGTGAAGAAATCCAGGCCGGCTCGATCATTATCGCGACCGGTTCCTCGCCCGTGGTGCCGGCGCCTTTCCGCGATCTCGGCGATGCCCTGATTACCACCGATACGCTGTTCGAGCAGACCGCATTGCCGCGTTCGCTGGCCGTGGTCGGGCTGGGGGCGATCGGCTGTGAAGTGGGGCAGGCCCTGGGCCGGCTCGGTGTGAGTGTGCACGGCTTCGATCTGGCAGAGCAGATTGCCGGTATCCGCGATCCGGAAGTGGCCAGGGTGGCGGCGCAGATGATCGGCCGCGATATGCGCATTACCACCGGCGTGCAGGTCAGCCCGGAGCCCGACGAAGGCCGCGTGCGGGTCAATGCCGGCGGCAAGACCTATACGGTCGACAAACTGCTGGCCAGTCTCGGGCGCCGACCCAATACACAGGACCTCGGGCTGGACAGCCTCGGTGTGGCGCTGGATGAGCGTGGCATGCCGGAGTTTGACCGGCAAACCCTGCAGATCGGCTCTTTGCCGGTGTATTTCTGCGGTGACGTCAACGGTGATCGCCCGCTGTTGCACGAGGCCAATGATGAGGGCCGGATCGCAGCGCTTAATGCGGTGGCGCCGGCCGGGCGTGCATTCCGCCGGCGTGTGCCGCTGGCGATCGCATTTACCGAGCCGCAGATCGTCACCGTCGGTGCCGGTTTTGATCAGCTCGATCCGGCCACGCTGGCGGTCGGCACCTACCAGCCGATCCGTCAGGGCCGGGCCATGATCAAAGGCAGTAATGAAGGGTTGCTGCGGATCTATGCGGACCGTTTCAGCGGGCGGTTGCTGGGCGCGACCTTGCTGATGGCCGATGCCGAGCATATGGGGCATTGGTTGTCCGTGGCGATAGATCAGGGCCTGACCTTGCGCGACTGTCTGGGACAGACGTTTTATCACCCGGTGATGGAAGAGGCCATGCAGGCCGCCCTGCAGCGGTGCCTGGCGCAGTGTGAAGATGCCGGTGATCTGCCGCCGGGGATGCGCGCAGCCGGCTGAGCACGGCTGATGGCGGTTTTGCAACAGACGTCCCGCATGCCGTGCAGCGGCTGCCGGGGCGCTGTGGCGGGGCCCGGCGGAGCGGACTGCCGGCCTGTTTGCAATCTGTGACGGCTATCAAGATCGGCGCGGATTTGCCGATTCCGTCACTACTGTGAGTAGTCAAAACGCCATCTTCTATCCGACCAAACGAAGTGCACTGTACGCCGGCATTATGCTGGCCGTGTACGCGCTGATGTTATACGCCGGTATTTCGGTGTTTCATCTCGAGGTTGACCCCGCGGCCTGGCCCGATAGCCGGGCTTACGCAACGCATGGTTTGTCGGATATCGTCATCGCCGGTACGGCGCAGGAGACAGGGCCGCCGGCGCCGGTGGCCTTTTTCACCACCGGCTTTTGGCTGAGCAGCCTGCTGATCGCGCTGATGGCGCTGATACTGCCTTACCTGCGTCCGGTGCGGGCGTCGCTGACGACCATGCTGACGGCCTCGCTGATCGTGGCGATTAACTTCCCGGCGGTCGAGCAGAGTCCGGGGCTGCCGTTGCAGTTTCAGTTGATTATGGTGTTGTCGCTGTTTTCGCTGTATATCCTGCTGTCGTTTATCGGTGAGATCCGCGACCGGCAGAAACTCACGGCCCTGTTCAGTCAGTACGTGCCGCCGGAACTGGTCGAGCAGTACAACCGCGACCCGGGCAGTATTACCCTGGATGGCGAGGCGCGGGAAATCACCGTGCTGTTTTGCGATATCTGCAACTTCACCGAAATCTCCGAACACCTCGATCCGCAGGTGTTGGCCGACTGGCTGAACCGCTACTTCTCGGCTGTCAGCCGGGTCAATGCTGAACACCGCGGCACTCTGGACAAGTACATCGGCGACAGCGTGATGGCATTCTGGGGCGCGCCGGTGCCGAGCAACACCCACGCCGCCGATGCGCTGACCGCGGCCTTTGCCATGCTCGATGAGGTCGACGCGCTGAGCCGCGAGTTTGTCAAAGAAGGCTTGCCGCCGATCAGCGTCGGCATCGGTTTGTCCACCGGTGTCTGTAATGTCGGGAATCTGGGGTCGGAATACCGTATGGCCTATACGGTAGTCGGTGATACGGTCAATACCGCGCAGCGTCTGGAGCGCGAAACGCGCCGTTATCAGGTGCCGATTATTGTCTCGGCGGCGACCGCCGCGCAAACCCCGGATATGTTGTTCCGCGAGCTCGACACCGTGCATATCAAAGGCCGCAGCGAGCGGGTGCAGATGCTGCAGCCGCTCGGGCCAAAGCACAACGCCTCGCCGCAACTACTGGAGACGGTGGCCCTGCACCGGCGCGCCATGCGTTGTCTGGTGGACAAGGACTGGACCACCGCGACCGGTCTGTTCCGTGAGCTGAGCGAGGCCTGCGGCGGGGATAAGGTCTACAGCATCTATCTGCAGCGGCTTAAGGAATTCCGCCACAGCCGCCATCATCACTGATCATCCAGTGCGCCGGCCGCAATCGCGGCGGCATCCAGCCAGCCCGGTTCGCCGGTAAAGTACTCCAACGGCTGATAGTCTTTTTTGTAGGCCATTTTGCGGCAATCGCTGATCCAATAGCCCAGATACAGATAAGGCAGGCCGGCGGCGCGGGCCAGTTCGATCTGTTGCAGGATGGCCAGCACGCCCGGTGAACGCTTGTTCTGCGCCGGATCGTAGAAGGTGTAGACACAACTCAGGCCGTCACTGACCACGTCGGTGACCGCCACCGCCAGCAGTTGTTGCCCGGCGTCACGCAGCTCCACAAAGCGCGATTCAAGACTGTCGGTGACAAGAAAATCGCGGAATGCCTGCTCGTCGTGCTCATCCATGCCGCCGCCCGGGTGCTGTGCCTGCAGATAGCGCGAATAGAGCGTGAAGTATTCCTCTGTGAGTTGCGGCCGTGCCACCGACAAGGAGATATCAGCATTGCGTGCCAGGGTGCGTTTATGCCGCCGTGCGGGAGTAAAGTCCGCAATCCTCAGGCGCACCGGTATACAGGCGTCACAATCCTTGCAATCGGGCCGGTAGATCAGCTCGCCGGAACGGCGGAAGCCCTGATGCAACAGCAGGTCATAAAGATCCGCATCCAGCGGCTCGTCGGGGTTGGCGTAGACACTCGAGGCCTGCCGCCCGGGCAGGTAGCTGCAGGGCGTGTCAACGCTTTTAAAAAAACGTAAAGGGCGTTCGTGCTGAGTCATTCATTTTCCGGTCATCAGGCCTTGGCAGAGTAGCGGTTGCGCCAACCGGGAGCCTGCCCGGTGTTAAAAAAGTTTCACAACGGCCGCTGTAAAAATATGCAGGTGACGGTTTTTCGGCGTTAAACGTCAATCAACGTTACAACACGCGCAGAGCTTGATCCAATCGCTTGCATTGCTTTACACAAAGTATATATTCGTGCCGCTTGTGTCCATCTGGACCGGGCATAGAGCAGGGAAGAGGTCAGTTATGGTCAAAAAATTCAAACGTCAAATCGCCATGCCGTCGGTGTCCACCGGCGTACTTGAAGTCAGCATTTTCTGTATCGCATTTCTCGCCACCGGCGTGATTGGCTTGCACCGAACGGTGCCCAGCCTGATATTGCCCATGGTGCTGTTCGCGGCTGTGATGATGATCAGTATGATCGTGACCGGCGTCTACAGGGACGATATTTCGCACTCCATCGTGCGTCTCTACAAACGCACGGCGCTGGGCTACGGCATCGGTGCGGCTGGCATGCTGATTTTCGTGCTGGTATCCACCTCGGAACTGTTCACGCTGCATTTTGTCGGCTTTGTGCTGATGTTCTCGTTTTTTATGGTCAGCACGGTCCGCCCGGTGATCGTCGATTCGATCTCAACCTCGGCGTTGGACCGCCGCGCACCCTAACGCGTCTGCCGTATCAGAGGCCCTGAAACTTCAGTGAAGGTTCAGGGCCTGTTTCAGTCCGTCGGCATAGTCGCGCAGCTCGCCAAGCAGCGCCGCCCGCGTCGGATGCGCCTCGCAGAGCGCATCCAGATGCGCGAAATAGGCGTTCAAACCCTCGCCGTACAAGCCGCACAGCCGTTCCGTACAGAACTCCTGCCATTGTGCCCGGGTTGTCTCATCCAGGGTTTGCGGATAGTTGCGCGCGCGGTAGCGGAACAGCATTTCCGGAATTCGCGGGTCATCAAAAAACACTTCATCCAGAGATAGCTGTGCCGGATCGGTCCGGCGCAGGCGTTCAAAGGCGCGCTTGTCGCTGTCGGTAAAAAAGCCGCCGCTGTAAAGCGAGGCGTCCAGATCCGGCGGCGTGTCGAAATGGTTTTCCTCGTAGGCATCCTTAAGCGCGGCGATAAAGTCATCGCAGCCGCTCAGTGCGGCGGCGTGTTTATCGATCTGCGCGCGACTGAGTTTGATGCGTTCTTCGGAGGCCGGGTCCAGTACCGTTAGCGGCACCAGCACCGGGCATTTGTTGATATGCACGCCCTTGACCGGCACCCGTGGCATATCCTCCGGCAGTTCGTCTTTGGGGGAGAACAACCGCAGCGCGATTTCCTCGGCCGGCAGATCCAGAAAAGGCGTCGGGTCTTCGCGCAGGTCGAAGCACAATACGCAGTTGTTATTGCCCGGATGCCGTGCCAGTGGCAGCAGCGCGGTGGTGTTGCCGAATTCGCCGCGGATGCGTCCGGAGGTGTGCAACACCGGCGCGGGGTTGCGCAGGTTCAGCAGGTCGGCGGCGCTGTGTTTGTCGCGGTGCTTGAAGACAAATTCAAACAGGCGGCTTTTGCGTTCTTTCAGCAGTCGCGCCAGGGCCACAGTGGCGCGCACATCCGACAGGGCGTCGTGCGCGGCGTCGTGGCTGATGCCGTTGAGGCGGGTCAGGTTTTCCAGCTTGTTATTGGGCGTGCCGTCGTCGTTGAACGGCCAGTTAATGCCGTCCGGACGCAGCGCCCGTGTCAGGCGCACCACGTCGATCAGATCCCAGCGCGAATTGCCGTCCTTCCATTCATGCTGGTAGGCATCGAAGAAGTTGCGGAACAGCAAATGGCGGGTGAACTCGTCGTCGAAGCGGATATTGTTAAAGCCGACATTACAGGTACCGGGGAGGGCCAGCTCGGCGTGGATACGGGCGGTAAATTCCGCTTCGCTGAGGCCTTCGCGGTTGCATAACTGCGGCGTGATGCCGGTGACCAGCGAGGCTTCCGGCACGGGCAGATAATCCTCAGCCTGACGGCAGTAGATCACCAGCGGCTCGCCGATTTCATTGAAGTTTTCGTCGGTTCGCAGGCCGGCGAACTGAGCCGGGCGGTCGAGCGCCGGATGGGTGCCGAAGGTCTCGTAGTCGAACCAGTAAAAGCTTTTCATCGGCTCTTACCAGATCAGGTCATCGGGGATCGGGTGGTCCTTGTACTCTTCGGGCAAGGCTTCGGGCTTGTCTTCCGGGGCGAAAATCACCGCCCATTCCGGATTCAGTGCCAGGACTTTTTCGGCTGTTTCCGGCGGAATCAGATAGGTGTTGCCGTTCAGGCGCGTAATGGCCAGCTCGCGGGCGGCCAGTTTCGGCTGCAGTTCGGGTTTGATAAACAGCTGACGCACGCGCTCGCCGAACTGATAGTTGTAGCCGAATTCGCCCTGATAATCGTTTACGCACTCAGCTTCGATCAGGGTTTTGATCTCGGCTTTGATGCGTTTGCGCTCGGCCTGCGCGGCCAGTTCCGCAGCATCTGGCACGGCCGGAGCCTTGGCGGCCTGTGCGGCGTGTTTGGCGGCGGGCTTTTTCTTTTTCTTCTGGCCGGTTTTTTTGGGGTGTTTGGGTTTCTTTCTTGCCGGTGTGGCTTCCGTAAACCCGGCTTTCAGTAACTGATCCCTGAGGGACTCGCTCATTTCCTGCTCCGAAAGGGTATAGCTGTGCTTATCGTGTGGGGTCGGGGCGCTGCGTCCGGCCGATACGGTCGGCGGATTGTTCAGCGCACGGTTGCCGATTAAACCACATCTGGCTGCTGTTGCGAATTGCCGAAACGGGCAGGGTGCCGCCGTGGCGTCCGCTGTACGGGCTGAATTCGCATTTCGGGGATGCAATCACGCGGAGCTGGTCTATAACCTAATCTGGTAAGCCACCTGTTTGAAGGTGGCCTGAAAACCGCGATTTATTAGCCAGGTGGAGTCATGGCCAAACTGATTTTGATCTTTGAAGACGTTGCAATCCGCGAATATCCTCTTGCCCGGCAGGAAATGCTGATCGGCCGCAGTCCGGTGGCGACGATCGCGCTGGAAGATTCGACGGTCAGCGGCCGCCACGCGGTGCTGGAGTCGGAAATCAGCCGCGACCGTGCGCAGCGTTTCTATCTGCGCGACCTGAAAAGTAAAAACGGCACCTATGTGGCCGGTAAGCGCATTTCCCGCGCACCTCTGGCCGATGGTGATGAGTTCCGCATCGGCTGGAGCACGTTCCGTTTCCAACAAAGCGACATGGCGCCGGCGCAATCGGCCTGAGCCCGTCCCTTCGGGCCCGCTGAGCCGGCGCCGGCGCCGGCTCTGCCGGTTCGGCTTGCGGCAGACCAGAGTGGCCGTTAAAGTACCGCACATCGAAACTACCGATCGGTGACAGCATGAGCTCGCAAGCCACGCCTACAGGCCGTGTAACGGTCAAAACCCTGCGCAAGTACAAAGCCGGCGGCGAAAAATTCTCCTCACTGACGGCCTACGACGCCTCTTTTGCCGCGGTGGTCGAAGAAGCGGGCGTGGACGTGATCCTGGTCGGCGATTCGCTCGGCATGGTCGTGCAGGGCGAGGAAACCACCATCCCTGTGACCGTCGATGACATGATCTACCATAGCCGGATTGTGCGCCGCGGCCTGCAGCGAGCGATGCTGATGGTGGACCTGCCGTTTATGAGCTACTCCACGCCGGAGCAGGCGCTGCACAATGCGGCGCGGCTGATGAAAGAAGGCGGCGCCGAGGTGATCAAGCTCGAATGGGGCGAGCTGCAACTGGATATGGTGCGCCGCTTTACCGAATGCGGTATTCCCGTGTGCGCCCATCTGGGGCTGACCCCGCAGGCCTACTTTAAAATGGGCGGCTACCGCGTACAGGGCCGTGATGATGTGACGGCCGAACACATGCTGGCCGATGCCAAAGCGCTGGAAGAAGCCGGTGCCGATATTCTCCTGCTCGAATGCGTGCCCAGCGCACTGGCGCGGATGATTACCGAATCGGTGTCGGTGCCGGTGATCGGAATAGGCGCAGGCGCGGATACGGACGGTCAGATTCTGGTGCTTTACGATATTCTGGATATTGCGCCGGGCAAACGCACGCGCTTTTCGAAAAACTATATGGAAGGCAGCGGCTCGATCCTCGAGGCGATTCGTCGCTATGACGAGGAAGTGCGCGCGCGCACCTTTCCCGCCCCCGAACACTCCTTCGAATAAGCTTCACAGCCAAGCGGAACCACAGAACCATGCAGGTAATGCAAGACATCGATCAGATGCGTGCGATTGTGCGCGACTGGAAAAAGCAGGGACTCCGGGTCGCTTTTGTGCCGACCATGGGCAACTTACATGACGGGCACCTGTCGCTGATCCGGCTGGCGCAGGAAAAGGCCGACAAGGTCGTTGCCAGCATCTACGTCAATCCTTTGCAGTTTGACCGCCCGGATGACCTGAGCGCTTACCCGCGCACTCTGCAGGCCGATCTCGATCACCTGGAAGCGGACGGCGTGGATCTGGTGTTTACCCCGGATGACAAAACCATCTATCCGGACGGCATCGAGATGAGCACCAAGGTGGACGTGCCGGTGATTTCCACCATTTTGTGCGGCGCGCACCGGCCCGGCCACTTTGTCGGCGTCGCGACGGTGGTGTGCAAGCTGTTTAATATGGTGGCGCCCGATGTGGCGGTGTTCGGTGAAAAAGACTTTCAGCAATTATTGCTGATCCGCCGTATGGCGCAGGACCTGAATCTGCCGGTGACGATTGTCGGCGCGCCGACCCGGCGCGAAGCCTCGGGCCTGGCCATGAGCTCGCGCAATAACTACCTCACTGCCGCGGAAAAAGAGCAGGCTGCCGGCCTTTACCGCATGTTGCGCGATGCCGCTGACAAGCTGATCGATGCCGGGCATTTCTATCCGGCTTTGGAGCAGGAAGGCGCAGCGCAGCTTGAGGCTGGCGGTTTTGTGCCCGACTACGTGTCGGTGCGCCGCGCCGTCGACCTGCAGATTCCCTCGCCGCAGGATAAGCCTGAAGAGCTGGTCATCCTCTGTGCGGCCATATTGGGCAAGGCGCGTCTGATTGATAATATTCAGATCAGCCGCTATCTGGCTGAGCGCTGAGGCCGGCAGAATGGCGAACAAAAAAAGCCCGCATTATGCGGGCTTTTTTGTGTCTGACAGGCCTTAGCTGCAGCCGGTCGGGCGGGGCAGGCCGGCATAGCGACAGGCCTGCAGGGCCGGGCCGCGCGGGAACAGCTCGTACAGATACAGACTGTTGCCCTTGTCCTTGCCGAGGCGCTTACCGATCTGTTTGGTCAGCACGCGCACATTCGGTGCGATCTGATACTCTTCGTAATAGTTTTGCAGCAAGCGCAGCACTTCCCAGTGATTGGCGCTCAGTTCGATACCGTCGGCCGCGGCCATGGCTTCGGCGATCGCTTCGTTCCACTGGCTGCGGTTTTTCAGATAGCCGTCTTCATCGACTTCGACGGGCTGCCCGTCAACGATCAGGGTCATGGTTGTACTCCGTATGCTCAATGCCAGTGCCGCAGCCTGGCGTAGTCTTCTGTCAGGCGGACAAAGCCGCTGTAATCCACCGTGTCGATAGCCTCGCCGGCCTGCAGCCCACGGGCGAGCAGATCGGCTTCCAACGCATAGACCTTAACACCGGACAGACTGCCCAGCTCTTGCGCCTGCGGGTGACCTTCGGCGGCGCCGATCACCGCGTCGCCGGTCAGCAGCAGCGCGTCCCCGGTCTGCAGCAGTGACAGGGTCCGGGCAAAGGTGCCGCCCTCGTGGGGAGAGCGGTTGAGGATATGTAAAGCCGGCATGGTCAGAATCCGAAGTGTATGTCGAAGGTGGCCAGTTTTTCAGCCAGAGCCGCACCCTCGAGCAACAGCAGCGAGTCATGCTCGTTAAAGTCGTCGTCCTCGTGCGTGACCGCTTGCAACTGCGACGCGCTCAGGCCGCGTGCCTGCAGGGCGGCACGGTCCACAATCAGTTCCCGTATGTCGAAATCCCCCAGCGCCGGCAGTTGCCGGGTGTAGGGCTTGAGGCCCAGCGCGCTGCTGTCCTGACCACGGGTCAGGTGGTAGACGCCGTCGTCGAGCAGGGCCACGGTGACGTTTTGTCCGAAGGCGGCCAGAACCAGCGCCAGATCCAGCCCTTCCTGACCGTCCAGATGCCCGTAGGGTGCGCGGCTGAGGCTTAGCAGAAAGCGGCGTTCAGGCATGGAATGCCACCACGCGGTCGGCTTCTATGGCCGCCTCAGCCAGCTGACCGAGGCCGCTGAGACGGAAATGCCCGGCCAGGTTGGCGGCCGGCTTGTCGTGTCGGCGGGCTTCGTCTTCGTCCAGCAAACCACGCCGTTGGGCGGCGGCAATACAGACCACCAGGTCGGTGCCGTGGGTCGTGTGCAGCGCCTGCCAGCGTGGCGTGAGCGGCGGTTCGTCCTGCGGCGGGCAGGCCAGGGCCGAGGCGTTGTGCACACCGTCCTGATAGAAAAACACACGCGCAATGCGATGACCGGCATCGATTGCGGCTTCACAGAAGTTAATCGCGTTGTGCGCGCCCTGAGTACTGAAAGGCGCGGCGCTGACAAGAATGGCGTAGTTCACGGAGTCAAACGGGCTGCTTAAAAGGGCGAGTTTACCCCAGCGGCGGCGATGGCGTTACCGGCGCCGGCCATATTTGCGCGTCTGCCACCACTGCAGCAGGCCTACCAGCAGTCCGGCCGGCGGGTACAGGATCAGTGAGGTGTGCAGGGTGTCCGCTAAGGACTGGTGTTCGAAGACAACCTGCCAGACGGTGACCAGCAGCGTGGTCAGGCCGCCCCAGATCAGAACACCGCGCACCAGTAAAAAGTGCAGCAGCGAAGGGCAGGTGGATGGTTCGGCTTGTTTCATGCGGCGGCGCGCTCCGTGTCACTCACCGTCAAGTATAGACGCTGAAACAGCGCCGGCGGCGCGGGCCGGGAAGCGC